>NZ_LPZN01000018.1 GCF_001646655.1 Rhodococcus gordoniae
GCATGTGGTTCCTCAACCGTGTCGATTCGTCTGCGGCCTATAACATTCCGGTCGTCGTCCGGTTCACCGGAGCGCTCGACGCAGACGCGCTCGGCCGTGCGATCGATGACGTCGTGGCCAGGCACGAGTCGTTGCGGACGGTCTACCCGGAGGTCGACGGCCGTCCCGTACAGCACATTCTCGGTGCGGACTCGGTGCGGTCCGGGCTCGTCCCGGTCGACATCTCGCCGGATGCGCTGGCCGGCAGGATCGAACGGGTCGTCTCCACTCGGTTCGATGTCACCCGTGAGGTCCCGTTCCTCGTCGAACTCCTCCGGACGGCGCCGGAGGAGCACGTGCTCGTCGTCGTGGTGCACCACATCTCCGCCGACGGCTACTCGATGGGACCGCTGACCCGGGATCTTGCGGCTTGCTACGTCGCCCGACTCTCCGGTTCGGAACCGCGGCTCCCCGAATTGTCCGTGCAGTACGCGGATTACACGCTGTGGCAGCGCGAGATCCTCGGCGACGAGTCCGACCCCGGCTCGATGTCCTCCCGACAGGTGGATTTCTGGCGTCGCGCCCTCGACGGGATCCCCGACCGGATCGACCTTCCCGCCGATCACCCGCGGCCGAAGGCGCAGTCGTATCGTGGTGCAAGCGTGGATGTCTCGATCGGTACGGAGGTCCACACGGCGCTCCGGGCACTTGCGCAGGATCACGGCGCCACGCCGTTCATGGTGGTTCACGCGGCGTTCGCGGTGCTGCTCTCCCGGCTGTCCGGCATGCGCGACATCGTGGTCGGTACTCCCGTCGCGGGACGGAACGACCCGGCACTGGACGACCTCGTCGGAATGTTCGTCAACACCATCGTCTTCCGGGCCGAGGTAGATCTCGTGGAGTCGTTCTCCACTCTGCTCTCCCGGGTCCGGAAGGCGGACCTCGCCGCGTTCGCGCACGCCGATGTGCCGTTCGAGCGTCTCGTCGAGGTGCTCGATCCGGTGCGGTCTCTCGCGCACCACCCGTTGTTCCAGGTCGGATTGTCCTTCCAGAACCTGTCGCGCGCGTATCTCGACCTACCGGGTCTCGAGGCCGAAAGTCTCGCAGCGGAAAGGAACGTCTCCCAATTCGATCTGCACCTGATCCTCGCCGAACGCTACGACGGCGAGGGCGTGGTGGACGGGTTGGCCGGTGTGCTCACCTACGCGACAGATCTCTTCGAGGAGTCCACCGCGCAGGCACTCGCGGGCATGTTCGTGCGCCTGGTTCGCGACCTCGTGACCGACCCCACGCGGCCGGTGGGCGACGCACAGATGCTCGACCCCGCGCAACGCACCCGCCTCCTGCACATCTCGGGCGGCCGGCGACACCCGGCCGACGCGCAGACGCTACCGGAGCTCTTCCGCAGAAACGTATCCCGTGTCCGGGAGGCCACCGCGGTGGTCCACCCCGGCGGACGAGCGTCGTACCGGGAATTCGCTGCGCGGGTGAACCGTACGGCACGCGCACTCGTCGCAGCAGGTGTCGGACCCGAGACCCGGGTGGGACTTCTGATGCCGAACTCTCTCGAGCTCGTCGTCGCGATGTTCGCCGTCTCGACGGCAGGCGGCGCCTACGTTCCCCTCGATCCTTCTCTGCCGCCCGGCCGGATCGAACAGATCGTGGACACCGCCCGTCCCGCGCTCGTTCTCCGTTCGTCGAAGACCACCGGCGCAACCCGCACGGTCGATACCCGTGACGCGGTTCTGTTCGACATCGACGACCCGGCGTGGGAAGAGCTGCCGGCGGACGATTTCACCGATGCGGACCGGATTTCGCCGCTGTCACCCGACAATGCGGCCTACGTGCTGTTCACCTCGGGCTCCACGGGAACACCGAAGGGGGTGGTCGTCCCGCACCGGGCGGTGGTGAACCAGCTGGAATGGATCCGTTCCCGGTTCGGAGCGGACGACCGTGAAGTGGCAGTGCTGCACACACCGCCGACCTTCGATCTGTCGGTGTGGGAGTTCTGGGGTGCGCTCACTTCCGGTGGATGCCTGGTCGTTCCGCCGCCCGGACGGTATCTCGACCCTGCGGCGATGCTGGCCTTGATGGATCGGGAGGAGGTCACCACCTTCCACTCCGTACCGACCATGCTCGATATGCTCACCGCGGCAGCGACCGGCGGATACCCCGCCTCGTTGCGCCGGGTGCTGTCCATCGGGGAAGCGCTGTCGCCCGCCTCGGCCGAGGGATTCCGGAAGTGCTCGGATGCCGTGCTGACGAATCTCTACGGTCCCACCGAGGCGACCGTCTCGGTCACTGCCCACGAGGTGCGGGAGGACGACCGGCATGTCGTTCCGATCGGTGTGCCCGCATGGAACACGACCGTGCGCGTGCTCGATGGGCGCCTGAACCCGGTTCCGGTGGGGGTCGTGGGCGAGCTGTATCTGGGTGGGGTACAGCTTGCGCGCGGATACCTCGGCCGTACGGCGGAGACCGCCGCTCGGTTCGTCGCGGACCCGTTCGGCGACGGACGGTTGTACCGCACCGGTGATCTCGTGCGGTGGGTGGAGACCTCGGCCGGCACCGAACTCGAGTATGTGGGACGTCGGGACCAGCAGGTGAAGATCCGCGGTTTCCGGGTCGAACTCGCCGAGATCGAGGATGCGCTGCGTTCGTGCCCGGGGGTGATCACCGCCGCCGCGGCGGTGCAGAAGGATGCGGACCGGGGAGACCGGCTGGTGGCCTTCGTCGTGGCGGACGACGACACCGACCTCGACGTGGAAGCGCTACGACCCGCCCTCACCGAGCGGCTGCCGGGATACATGATTCCGACCGCGATCGGCCTGCTCGACCGACTGCCCCGGGGGACCACCGGAAAACTCGACCGCAATGCTCTTCCCGTTCTGCGGGCCGAAGCCTCTCGGTACCGTCCGCCACGGACGGACACCGAAGCAGCTGTCGCGTCGGCATTCGCTCGCACGCTCCGGATCGAGCGAGTGGGACGGGACGACGACTTCTTCGCACTCGGCGGTACGTCGTTGCTCGCGATCGCCGTCAACGGCGAGTTGGCGGCTGCGGTGGGGCACACCGTGCCGGTCGAGTGGATCTTCGACAGTCCTGTGGTCGCCGATCTCGCGGAACGGATCGATCGCACCGACCCGACCGGCGAGGACGGACGCAGCGCGGCTTTCGACATCGTGCTACCGCTGCGCACACCGGATGCCGATGGTCCACCGGTGTTCTTCGTGCATCCCGTCGTCGGCCTGGCGTGGAGTTTCGCCGGGCTGGCCGAGTATGTGGAGGACGGACGCCCGGTCTACGGACTGCAGTCACCGGCACTGTCGGGTGACGCGCCGCTACCCGGGTCCATCGAGGAATGGGCGGCCGTCTACGTCGAGGCCGTTCGTGAAGTCCGGCCCGCCGGTCCGTATCACCTCGTCGGTTGGTCGATGGGTGGCGTCATCGCCCACGAGATGGCGGTCCGGTTGCAGCGTGCGGGATCGATCGTCTCGTCGCTGACCCTCCTCGACGCGCACGTACGGATCGTCCTGACCGATCGGGTCGATCCGGCGGAGGTCGCGATGGCAGGCCTGATGGGGGCCGGGCAGGGTGGCGACACACCACCCGCAGGTGTGTTTCGTTTCACAAACAACCCGGCCGACGACAACGGGCCGGCGCTCGGGTCGCTTCCCCTCGACGGGATTCTGCGCGGCATAACCCACTCCTTCGAGGTGCTCGAAGGTCACACACCGGGCCTGTTCGACGGGAACATGTTGTTCGTCGAGGCCGGGAAATCCTCCCGCCGGGAACAGCCTTCGCTTCGGGAGTGGGATCCGTTCGTCACCGGTCGCGTGGTGCGGCACATCGTGGACGTCGATCACTGGGGCATCACCTCCGATGAAGGATGCCGTGAGATCGGGCCGATCCTGGCGAAGTTCACCTGCGGTGAGAATGTCCGAATTGCCCAGTCGGGCAACCAGGGAGACGGAGTCGGTCCGTCCGTTCGAGTGGAGCCCTAGCCCGGCCTGTGCCAGACTCGATCACGATCGGCAGGTGTGGACCGGTAGTCGGGGACCAGTCCACACGGATGCTCGATCGATGGGCGCCGCGAACTCTCGCGACGTCTGGTTCTGCGTACCCCCGGCGAGATCGGGGAGGGCATGACCACCAGTGCAATCGGGCCGGAATCGAGTCCGGCGGTGTCCGCAGACGCTCACCGACAGCGCGGTTCTCGCCGGTGGAAGCACCGTCTACGCCGCCGTCCCGCGACCGCGCTTCTCCCGCATCTGCTGGCCGCGGCGGTCGAGCGCGATCCTTCCGGTATCGCGATGCTCTCCGAATCGGGATCGACGACCTACGCGGAACTCGACGCCGCTTCGTCACGTCTGGCGCGACTGCTGATCGGCCGTGGTATCGGCCCCGAGGACGTCGTAGCGCTGGCTTTCGTCCGGTCGCCGGAATCGGTGGTCGCCACCTGGGCCGTCGCCAAGACGGGCGCGGCCTTCGTACCCGTCGACCCCACATACCCGCCCGATCGGGTCGAGCACATGGTGGTCGACTCCGGCGCTGTTACCGGACTGACCCTTTCGGACACCGCTTCCTCGTTGCCGGAGACCGTCGAGTGGCTGCGGATCGATGCACCGGACGTGTCGTCCGAAGCGGAGGCGCTGGCCTCGACCCCGGTGGGCTTCGACGAGCGACGCGGTCCGCTGCGACCGGACAACGCCGCCTACGTCATCTACACGTCCGGTTCGACCGGACGGCCCAAGGGTGTGGTCGTCACCCACACCGGTCTCGCGAACTTCTGTGCGGAGCAGGTCGAACGCTACGGCCTGACGGCCGATTCGCGCACCCTGCACTTCGCATCGCCGAGTTTCGACGCTTCCGTACTCGAACTGCTCCTGGCGGTCGGGGCGTCGTCGACCATGGTCGTGACGCCGCGCTCGGTCTTCGGCGGTGGCGAATTCGCAGAATTCGTTCTGCGACACGGGGTCACCCACGCCTTCGTCACTCCGGCCGCGTTGTCCTCGGTGGACCCGTCCGGGCTCGGCGTGCTGAACACGGTCGTCGTCGGTGGTGAGGCGTGCCCGCCCGAACTGGTGACGCGATGGGCTCCCGGACGCCGATTCTTCAACGGCTACGGCCCCACCGAGACGACGATCATGTCGAACATCTCGGACGAACTCGCTCCCGGCGACCGGGTGACGATCGGGCCCCCGATCCGCAACGTGTCGGAGTCCGTGCTGGACTCGCGTCTGCATCCGGTTCCCGCAGGTGTCGTGGGGGAACTGTACGTCTCGGGTCCGGGCGTGGCCCGCGGCTATCACGGACGTCCCGGATTGACGGCGACACGATTCGTCGCGGCTGCCGGAGGCGCACGGATGTACCGCACCGGTGACGTCGTACGCGGACCCGAAAGCGCCGATGCGGGCATCGTCTACGTGGGCCGCAACGACTTCCAGGTGAAGGTGCGCGGATTCCGCATCGAACTCGGGGAGATCGACGCGGCGCTGTCGTCCTTCCCCGGAGTGGATTTCGCCGTCACCCTCGGCCGCCCGACACCTGCCGGGGAGACACGTCTCGTGGCGTACGTGCACGGGGCCGGCGCGGCGCTCGATGCGGATGTCCTCACCCGCCACGTCGCAGACCTGCTTCCGGCGTACATGGTTCCCGCAGCCGTCGTCGTCCTCGACCGGATTCCCCTCACCCCGTCCGGCAAGGTCGACCGCGCCGCCCTGCCGGAACCCGAGATCACGGCCACCGAGTTCCGTTCCCCCGCCACGGTATCGGAACGGGCGATCGCCGAGGTGTTCGCCGACGTGCTCGGTGTGGACCGGGTCGGGCTCGACGACAACTTCTTCGATCTCGGCGGCAACTCGCTGCTCGCGACCTCCGTCACCGGTCGTCTCCGGACACGTCTCGGAGTCACGGTCGGTGCCGCGGCGCTGTTCGAGGAACCGACCGTCGCGGGGCTCGCGGGCCGTCTCGACGCCACCTCGTCCGGCGGAACGGTGCCGCTCGTCGCACGGCCCAGACCCGCACGCCTGCCGCTGTCCTACGCCCAGCAGCGCATGTGGTTCCTCAACCGCCTCGATCCCGAGTCCGCCGTCTACAACATTCCGCTGGCGGTCCGGCTCGCGGGCACGCTCGACATCGACGCGATGCGTACGGCGTTCGCCGACATCGTCGAACGTCACGAGACCCTGCGCACGGTCTACCCGGAGGTCGACGGCACCGGGGAACAGCGCATCCTCGAACCCGGGAGGGTCGCGGTCGACGTGCCGGTGGAGCAGATTCCGGCAGAGGCACTGGTCGAGCGGCTCGCGGCCGTCGCCGGACGTGGATTCGACGTGACCGCGGAGGTGCCGGTCCGCGCGGCCCTGTTCGAGACCGGAACCGACGACCACGTGCTCATGCTCGTGATGCACCACATCGCCGGTGACGGCACGTCGCTCGCGCCGCTCGTGCGCGATCTCGTGACCGCGTACACCGCCCGCGCCGGAGGCCGTCCGCCGGCGTGGACGCCGCTGCCGGTGCAGTACGCCGACTACACGCTGTGGCAGCGCGAGGTCCTCGGCAGCGACGACGATCCCGGCTCCGTCGCCGGCCGGCAACTGGCGTACTGGACCGAAGCGCTCGCCGGTATCCCCGACCACCTCGACCTCGCCACCGACCACGTCCGCCCCGCCATCCTCGGCTCGGGCGGCGGCACCGTGCGCACCGAACTCGACGGCGACACCTACGAGTCGATCACCGCGCTGGCACGCCGCACCGGGACGACGCCGTTCATGGTCGTCCACGCCGCGCTCGCGGCGCTGCTGGCGCGACTGTCGAACACCCACGACGTGGTGATCGGGACGCCCGTCGCGGGCCGATCGGCACCCGAACTCGACGACCTCGTGGGCATGTTCGTCAACATGCTCGCCCTGCGCACCGACGTCGACCTCGGCGCGTCCTTCACCGAACTGCTCGACCAGGCGCGCCGGGTGGACATCGCGGCCTTCGACCACGCCGACGTCCCGTTCGAGCGGCTCGTGGAGGTGCTCGACCCGGTTCGGTCGCCGGCGCGCCATCCCCTCTTCCAAGTGGGCCTGTCGTACCACAATTTCACTCTCGACGCGCTCGAGTTGCCGGGCCTGCGGGTCGAACCGCTCGACGCCTCGTCCTCGTCGGTCCGGTTCGACCTCCACGTCACGATCGTCGACCGCGGCGTGAACGGCGGACCCGGTGGGTGCGACATCGAATTCGGTTACGCCACCGACCTGTTCGACGAGTCGTCCGTCCGCCGCATGGTCGACCGTTACCTGCGGATCCTGTCGGTCGTCGCCGACGACGCGGACGTCGTGGTCGGCGATATCGACCTGCACGATCCCGACCAGCTCGCCGCCATGCTCGAAGCATGGGAGGCCGAGCAGGTCGCGGTGGGCCCCGGCCGGACCCTCGCCGACCTGTTCGCCGACCAGGTCCGCGCAACACCGTCGGCCTGCGCGCTCGTCGATGCGAAGGGCGAACTCACCTACGGTGAATTCGCCACGCGGGTACGCCGTCTCGCACGGGTGCTGATCGAACACGGAGTCGGCCCCGAGACGGTCGTCGCCCTCCCCATCCGTCGTTCGATCGATCTCGTCGTCGCGATGTATGCCGTCGTCGAGGCCGGTGGAGCGTACCTGCCGCTCGACCCCGACCATCCCCGCGAGCGGATCGAGTACATCGTGGAGTCGGCCGACCCGGCGTGTGTGCTCACCACCGGCCGCGACCGGATCGACCTCCCCGGTGACCGCCCGACGATCGAGGTCGACACGGTCGATCTCGCCGCGTACGACGGTCGCGCCCTGCGGAACTCCGACCGTCTCGCACCCCTGCGCGCCGGGAACGCGGCGTATGTGATCTACACCTCGGGCTCGACCGGCCGTCCGAAGGGAGTCGTCGTCTCGCACGAGGCGATCGTCAATCAGCTGGTCTGGAAGAAGAACGAGTACCGGCTCGGCGAGGGGGACGCGGTCCTCCTCAAGACCGCCGCGACCTTCGACCTGTCGGTGTGGGAGTTCTGGTCGGCGCCGACCTCGGGTGCGAAGCTCGTCGTCGCGTCGCCCGACGGACACCGTGACCCCGCCTACCTCAACGACTTGATCCGCCGCGAGAACGTGACGACCCTGCACGTCGTCCCCTCGATGCTCGATGCGCTGCTCGACGACGCAGAAGGAGAACTGCCGGGTTCGCTGCGACGCGTCCTGGCGATCGGCGAGGTACTTCCGGTCGACACCGCGGAGCGCACCCTCGAGCACTCCGACACGGACCTCGTCAACCTCTACGGTCCGACCGAGGCGGCGGTCTCGGTGACGGCCCACCGAGTCACCGAGACGGCGGACACATCCGTGCCCATCGGGGCGCCGATCCCCAACACGCAGGTGTTCGTCCTCGACGACCGCCTGCATCCGGTGCCGCCGGGTGTCGCGGGAGAGCTGTATCTCGCCGGTGCCCAGCTCGCTCGCGGTTACCTCGGACGTCCCGAGCTCACCTCCGAACGGTTCGTGGCGAACCCGTTCGGTGCACCCGGTACGCGTCTGTACCGCACCGGCGACGTCGTGCGCTGGCGGTTCGACGAGGACGGGCTGTCGGGCACGCTCGAATACCTCGATCGCGCCGACTTCCAGGTGAAGGTGCGGGGTTTCCGCATCGAACTGGGGGAGATCGAATCGGCGTTGCGTGCGCTCCCGCAGGTTCGTGACGCCGTCGTCACCGTGCAGAACGGCGATCGGATCGTGGCATTCGTGGTTCCCGTCGCCGAATCCCCGGACATCGCGTCGATCCGCGCCGCACTGACCCGGACCCTGCCGTCCTACATGGTCCCCCAGGGCTTCGTCACGCTCGACGTGCTGCCGCTCAACGTCAACGGCAAGGTCGACCGCAAGGCTCTTCCGGAAGCGGAGGTCGCCTCGGCGCCGTATCGCGCCCCGCGCAGCCGCACGGAGACGGTCGTCGCCTCGATCTACGCGGAAGTGCTCGGTACCCGGGACCGCGTGGGTCTCGACGACGACTTCTTCGGAATCGGGGGCAACTCGCTCAGCGCCGTGAAGGTCGCCGCACGCCTGCGGGACGTCCTCGACGCCCACGTCGAGTTGCCGTGGCTCTTCCTTCATCCGGGCGTCGAGGAACTCGCCGCCCGGATCGATGCGCACGGCGACTCGGCGCGAGACGCACTCGGCGACGCAGGCCTGGATCTCGTTCTACCCCTGCGTGCCGGTGGGGAGGGTGCGCCGGTGTTCTGCATCCATCCCGTGACGGGACTCGCATGGGGTTTCGCCGGTCTCGTCCCGTATCTGGGCGACCGTCCCGTCTACGGTCTGCAGTCGCCCGCCCTCGGGGCGAGTGGCGCTCTCCCCTCGAGCATCGATGCGTGGGCGGACGAGTACGCCCGGCGTATCCGGGAGATCCACCCGCACGGTCCCTACCATCTCGTCGGCTGGTCGATGGGAGGCATCCTCGCCCAGGCCGTCGCGATACGACTGCGCCGCGCCGGACAGGAGGTTCCGACCCTCGCGCTGCTCGACGCCTACCCGGAGACACGAGGCGCTGCGGCTCCGGAGCGGGCGACCGCACCCACCGTCGCCGAGGTCCTCGGTTTCGGCGGGGACGTCCCGGAGGCCTCGGTGCCCTTCACCGAGCTCACCCCCGAGAACGCGCAGAAGATCGTCGAGGGTCTACCGGCCCCGTTCGACGTACTCACCCCGGAGCGGATCGAACGGATCGTCGAGGGTGTGCGTCACTCCTACACCCTCCTCGCGTCACATCGACCCGAGGTCTACGACGGGGACCTGACGGTCTTCGTCGCCGAGGCCGACCGCTCCGCGTCATCCGCGGAGACGTGGTATCCGTTCGTGAACGGACTGGTGACCACGCGCGAGGTCCCCGTCTCCCACTGGGACCTCGCCACCCGGAAGGCCTGGGCCGTGATCGGTCCCGCCCTCGGCCGACGGCTCGATTCGGGGCGCTGACCGGCAAGAACTCGATATCTCTGCCGCATGGGGCGAACCGCCGAGGGTCGCCCCATGCGGGCGTGCCCGAGGCTCGCCGTAACATGACGCCTTGCCCCGCGATGCTCTAATGGGGCAACTGACCACCCGGTAACAACGGGTGGTCGCGGCCGAAACGGGACGTTCGAGGGAATCGGTACCAGTGGTGAGTGAGTTCTCGCGCGAGGTCGGCGGGCAGCAGGGGGACGAGGCTCGGACGAACCTCGACGACGTCCGGAACGCCGATCCGGCACGGACGGACCGCGGCAGCCGGCCCCGTCGGCGCCCCGCCCGGCGGCGCGGACCGCGTGCCGTGCTCCTTCCGCAGTTGCTGGCGGCTGCCGTGGAACGAGACCCGGCGGCCACGGCCGTGGTCTTCGGCGACCGTTCCCTGACCTACGCCGAACTCGACGCCGCGTCGTCGCGAACGGCTCGTCTCCTGATCGACCGGGGGATCGGCCCCGAGGACGTGGTCGCGGTATCGCTCGCCCGTTCGATCGAGTCCGTGCTCGCGGTGTGGTCGGTCGCCAAGTCGGGCGCGGCATTCGTTCCCGTCGACCCGAACTATCCGGCAGACCGCATCGAGTTCATGATCGCCGACTCCGGCGCACGCCTGGGTCTGACCCGGGCGGCCGCGGTGGCCGCGCTGCCCGAGACCGTCGAGTGGATCGCGCTCGACGATCCGCAGACGATCACCGATGCCGACGCTCTGCCGTCCGCTCCCGTGAGCTTCGACGAGCGGGTGCTGCCGCTGCGGGCCGAGAACCCGGCCTATGTCATCTACACCTCGGGTTCGACGGGCCGGCCGAAGGGCGTCCCCGTCACCCACACGGGCCTCGACGACCTCGCGCAGGAAGTCGCGGCACGCTTCGATCTGACACCGCAGTCGCGCGTGCTGCACGTGGCGTCGCCGAGCTTCGACGCGTCGGTCTTCGAATGGCTGATGACGATCTCCGTCGGCGCGACCATGGTCGTCGCACCGCCCACCGTGTTCGGCGGGGACGAGCTCGCCGAACTGCTACGCCGCGAGCGCGTGACGCACGCCGTGATCACCCCGGCCGTGCTGACCTCGATCGACCCGAGCACTCTGACCGATCTGGAGATGGTGCTCTCCGCTGGTGAGGCATGTCCGCCGGATGTCGTGGAGCGCTGGGCACCCGGGCGCCGATTCTTCAACGGTTACGGACCGACCGAGTCGACGATCATGACGCACTGCAGCGGGCCGCTCGAACCGGGACGGCCTGTGACGATCGGTACGCCGGTTCGCAATCTGAGCGCGTCCGTCCTCGACGCCCGCCTGAATCCGGTCGCTCCCGGCGTGGCCGGTGAACTGTACGTGTCCGGGACGGCTCTGGCCAGAGGCTATCGGGGACGCCCCGGTCTGACCGCAGAACGATTCGTCGCAGGGCCGGGCGGTACCAGGCTCTACCGTACCGGCGATCTCGTCCGTACCTCCCGCGGCACGAACGGCGAATTGATCTACCTGGGACGCAACGACTTCCAGGTCAAGATCCGCGGTTTCCGAGTCGAACTCGGTGAGATAGACGCAGCGCTCGCCGCCTGTGACGGAGTCGATTTCGCGATGACGGTGGGTCGCGAGACGCCGGCGGGTCAAGCACAGTTGGTGTCCTACCTGCACTCCTCGGAGGGGGCGGGGATCGACACCCGCGTGGTTACCGAAGAGATATCGAACGCTCTTCCGTCGCATATGGTTCCGTCGGTGATCGTCGTACTGGACGAGATCCCGCTGACGCCGTCCGGCAAGGTCGATCGCGCGGCGCTGCCGGACCCCGATCCGGTGACCGTCGAGTTCCGCCCGCCTGTCACGGATACCGAGATCGCTGTCGCCGAGGAGTTCGCGACGCTGCTCGGCCTGGAACGGGTGGGTCTCGACGACGACTTCTTCGATCTCGGCGGCAACTCGCTCGTGGCGACCCGGGTGGCGGCCCGGCTCGGTGAACGCCTCGACACCCGTGTGCCGGCCCGACTGTTGTTCGAGGGCTCGACCGTGGCTGCGCTCGCCGCGCTGATCGAACCCCTCGGCACCGGCGGCCGTATCCCGCTCACCGCCGGTACGCGGCCCGAGACGATTCCGCTGTCGCTCGCCCAGCAGCGGATGTGGTTCCTCAGCCGGTTCGACACCGGCTCGGCAGCGAACAACATCCCCGTCGCGCTCCGGTTGCGCGGGGCGCTCGACGTCGACGCGCTCCGCGCGGCGATCGCCGACCTCGTGGATCGGCACGAAACGCTCCGCACCGTCTACCCCGATCGCGACGGGGTGGGCAGTCAGGTGATCCTTCCCCCGTCGGCGGCCACCCCGACGGTGCGTGTCGAGGACGTCCCGGTCTCCGAAGTGGAGAACCGCGTCCTGCGCACCGTGTCGGCCGGTTTCGACGTGACGACGGAGGTGCCGCTGCGGCTCGAACTCCTGCGGGTCGCGCCCGACGAGCACGTCCTGGTCATCGTCGTCCACCACATCGCCGCAGACGGGGCATCCACCGAACCGTTCGTACGCGACCTCGTCACCGCCTACCTCGCCCGCACCGCCGGAGCGGTCCCCGGGTGGCAACCGCTCGCCGTGCAGTACGCCGACTACACCCTGTGGCAGCGTGCGGTGCTCGGCTCCGAGGACGATCCCGATTCTCCGGTGGCGAAGGAGATCGCGTACTGGACGTCCGTTCTCGCCGACCTACCGGACCGGCTCGAACTCCCTACGGACCGGCCCCGGCCGGTCGAGGCGTCGGGTCGCGGCGCCACCGTCGATTTCGAGATCGATCCGGCACTGCACGCGGCCGTCGCCGAACTCGGCCGGGCAGCGGGATGTTCGCCGTTCATGGTCGTCCACGCAGCCTTCGCGGTGTTGTTGTCGAGGATCTCGGGCGCACGCGACATCGCGATCGGCACACCCGTCGCCGGGCGTGGCGAACAGGCCCTCGACGACCTCATCGGCATGTTCGTCAACACCCTTGTGCTGCGCACCGACATCACGCCCGACCTGAGCTGCGCCGAGCTCCTGCACCGGGTCCGCGATACCGACATCGACGCATTCGCGCACGCCGATCTGCCGTTCGAGCGGCTCGTGGAGATCCTCGATCCGGTCCGCTCCGCGGGGCACCACCCGCTCTTCCAGGTCGCCCTGTTCTTCCAGAACATGGCGCAGCCCGAACTCGCGCTGCGCGATCTCGAGCTCGTACCGGTGGATCTCGGCGGAAGCATCGCCAAGTTCGATCTCCAGCTCACGGTGACCCCCCGGGAGGTGGACGGGCGCCCCGCCGGAATCGGAGCCCAGTTCACCTACGCCACCGATCTTTTCGACGACTCGACCGTTCGCGCCCTGGCGGAGCGCCTGGTGTCGGTGCTCGGAGCCTTCGCGAGCGACGCCGACATCCCGGTCGGGGAGATCGACCTGCTGACCCCGCACGAGCGTCATGCACTCACCGTCGGGGTCAACGCGACCGACCATCCGACGGACACGGGGACACTGCTGTCACGTTATCGGGCCCAGGTCGACCGCGTCCCGGGAGCCACCGCGGTCCTCTTCGGCGACGAATCGCTCACCTATGCCGAGTTCGACGCACGCGTCAACCGACTCGCGCGGCACCTGATCTCGTCCGGGGTCGGACCGGAATCGCTCGTGGCCCTGGGGATCCGGAGGTCGATCGATCTCGTGGTCGCCATGTACGCGGTCGTCACCGCCGGCGGTGCCTACGTGCCGCTCGATCCCGACCATCCGGCCGACCGGATCGGTCACATCCTCGACACCGCCCGACCGGTGTGTGTGCTCAGCACGAGCGCGGACACCGGCGACCTCCCCGAGGGAATCGCCCCGATCCTCCTCGACACCCTGGAGACGGATGGGTACGACGCGCATCCTGTCCGGGAGGACGAACTGCGCGGCACCGTACAGCCCGCATCACCGGCCTACGTGATCTTCACGTCGGGTTCGACGGGACGGCCGAAGGGTGTGTCCGTCCCCCACGAAGCGATCGTCAACCAGCTCGAGTGGATGGCTGCCGAGTACGACATCGCCGGGAGCGATGTGTACCTGCAGAAGACCGCCACGACCTTCGACGTCTCGCTCTGGGGCTACTTCCTGCCACTGCGCACCGGGGGCACCCTCGTCGTGGCGCCGCACGACGCCCATCGCGACCCCGCCTGGGTGGCGGATGCCGTCACACGCCACCGCGTCACCCTCACCGATTTCGTCCCGTCGATGCTCACCGTCTTCGCCGCACAGGCACCCGCCGGCAGCTGCGCGAGCCTGCGGCACGTGTTCGTCATCGGAGAGGCACTGCCGCCGGAAACGGTGTCGGCCTTCCGCCGGCTCGGCGATGCGGCGCTCCACAATCTCTACGGCCCGACCGAGGCGGCGGTCTCGGCGACCTACTGGCCGGCCGACGGCGACGGTCACGCCGTGCCGATCGGTGTGCCCGAGTGGAACGTGCAGGTCTACGTCCTCGACTCGGGTCTGGCTCCCACACCGGTCGGGACGCCGGGCGAGCTGTATCTCGGCGGGGTTCAACTCGCTCGGGGTTACGAGAAGCGCCCCGACCTGTCCTCCGACAGGTTCGTCGCGAGTCCGCTCGGACGACCGGGGAGCCGGATGTACCGCACCGGCGACCTCGTGCGGTGGCGTCGTACCGCTGCGGGAGAGCTCGTCCTGGACTATCTGGGTCGCACCGACTTCCAGGTCAAGTTCCGCGGCCAGCGCATCGAACTCGGCGAGATCGAGACGGCTCTGCTCGGCTGCGCCGAGGTATCGCAGGCAGTCGCGCTCGTCGTGCCCACCTCCACCGGTGAGCAACTGGTCGCGTACGTCGTGCCGGCACCGGGACACACCGTCGACCGGGCGGCGCTGCTCGATGCGGTGAAGAAGACGTTGCCTTCCTACATGGTGCCCTCGGCCGTCGTCGCGCTCGACGAGTTCCCCTTGAACACCAGCGGAAAGCTCGACCGCAAGGCCCTGCCCGCACCGGTCTTCGAAGCACGCGAGTTCCGCGCGGCCCGTACCCCGATCGAGGAGATCGTGG
The DNA here is from genome assembly GCF_001646655.1 of Rhodococcus gordoniae. Lineage (GTDB taxonomy): Bacteria > Actinomycetota > Actinomycetes > Mycobacteriales > Mycobacteriaceae > Rhodococcus > Rhodococcus gordoniae. The sequence goes on from NZ_LPZN01000018.1 coordinate 15,008, forward strand.
CAGGTGTCTACGCCGACGTGCTCGGCGTGGCCCGGGTGGGTGCCGACGACGACTTCTTCGAACTCGGCGGCAACTCGCTCGTCGCGACGCGCGTCGCATCACGGATCTCCGATGCACTCGGCACGCGGGTCCCGGTTCGGGAACTGTTCGAATCGCCCACGGTCGCGGCGCTGGCCGTGCGCCTCGAATCGCGCGGGACGGGTGAGGACCGGCCCCGTCTCGAGGCCCGGCCCCGTCCCGAGCGCGTGCCACTGTCGCTCGCACAGCAGCGCATGTGGTTCCTCAACCGATTCGATCCGGACTCGCCGGCCTACAACCTGCCGGTGGCGCTCCGGATCACGGGATCTCTCGACGCCCGGGCTCTCGAAGCCGCGGTCGCCGACGTGATCGATCGGCACGAAATCCTGCGCACCGTCTACCCGGAGTCCGAGGACGGTCCGGTGCAGGTCGTGCTGCCGGCGGCCGGGGCCGTTCCCGACCTGACACCGGTCGAGGTCGTCCCCGGCGATCTCGAGGCCGCCGTCACCGCGCTGGCCGTCGCCGGATTCGACGTCACAGCCGATGCCCCGCTTCGTGCCAGGCTGTTCCGCTTGGATGCCGACGACCACGTGCTCGCGTTCGTCGTCCACCACATCAGTGCCGACGCGTCGTCGATGGCGCCGCTCACCCGCGACCTGATGACCGCGTACATGTCGCGACTCGCAGGTGAACGTCCGTCGTGGACGCCGCTGCCGGTGCAGTACGCCGACTACAGCCTGTGGCAACGCGAGGTGCTCGGTTCCGAATCCGATGCGGATTCCGTCGCGGCAGCGCAGATCCGGTACTGGGTCGAGACCCTCGACGGTCTTCCCGACCAGCTGGAACTGCCGATCGACCGTCCCCGCCCACCGGTTCAGTCCCTGCGGGGCCGCCGCGTTCCGTTGCGGATCCCGGCGGACGTGCACTCCGCGCTGTCGTCTCTCTCGCGCGAGCGCGGGGCGTCGCTGTTCATGACGTTCCATGCAGCGCTCGCGGTCCTCCTGTCACGATTGAGCGCGAGTTCCGACGTCGCGGTCGGCACGCCGATCGCGGGTCGCGGCGAGGCCCGGCTCGACGACGTCATCGGCATGTTCGTCAACACGCTCGTGTTCCGCACCCGAGTGGACGACGACGCGCGATTCGGCGAGCTCCTCGACCGCGTGCGGGAGATCGATCTCGACGCCTACGCCAATGCGGACCTGCCGTTCGAGAGGATCGTCGAGATCCTCAACCCCACCAGATCGCAGGCGCGGCACCCCCTGTTCCAGGTCGGCCTGTCGTTCCAGAACGTCGAGCGGTCGAGCCTCGAACTGCCGGGCCTGACGGTCACGGGTCTCGACATCGAGACCGAGATCTCCCAATTCGACCTGCACTTCATCGTCGCGGACCATTACGCCGAGGACGGATCGCCCCTCGGTGTCGGCGGTTTCGTCACCTACGCCACCGACCTGTTCGACGAGTCCACGGTCGTGCGGTTCACCGAACTGCTCGAGACGGTCCTGCGCGCGGTGACCGCCGACCCGCACGTGGTGGTGGGCGACATCGATCTGCTCGGGGAGGCCGATCGGCGACGGCTCGCCGAGCTCGACGACACCGACCGGACCACGGACGGTTCCGCCACATTGGTGACCCTGTTCGACGAGCAGGTCGCACGCCGACCGGACGCGGTGGCTCTCGTATCGGGTGACAGGCACTGGACCTATGCGGAGCTCGACACCGAGGTCAACCGGCTCGCGCACATGCTGCTCGAGCGGGGTGTCGGTACGGAGGATCGTGTCGCGCTCCTCCTGCCGCGTTGTGCGGAGCTCCCCATCGCGATGTACGCGGTCGCGAAGACGGGTGCGGCATACGTACCGATCGATCCCGCGATGCCCGTGGCCCGCGTCGAGTACATCCTGGAGACGAGCGCCCCCACGGTCGTCCTCACGAACGGCGACGCTCGCCGGACCTGCGCCCTCGATCTGCCGAAGATCGTCGACCTCGACGAGATCGACACGGCCAGGTATCCGTCCGGTCCGGTACTCGACGCGCATCGGAGCTCACCGCTGCGGCCCGACGATCTCGCATACGTGATCTTCACGTCCGGGTCGACCGGCCGGCCGAAGGGCGTCGCGGTCGGCCACCGCGCCGTCACCAACCAGTTGCTCTGGAAGGCCGAGGAATTCGATCTCGGCCCCGACGACGTCGTGCTTCTCAAGACTGCCTCGACGTTCGACCTGTCGGTGTGGGAGTTCTGGTCGGCGCCCACCACAGGCGGCCGGTTGGTCGTGGCACGACCGGACGGTCATCAGGACCCGGACTATCTGCTTGCCACGATGCAGGAGCAGGGTGTCACCGTCGTGCACCTGGTGCCCTCGATGCTCGAGATGCTCATGACCGCCTCGGAGGGGTCGCTCCCCGAATCCGTGCGCGCCGTCCTCGCGATCGGTGAAGCGCTGCCGGCCACGACCGCTCGCGCGTTCCGCCGCACCCACCGTGCAGCACTGTTCAACCTCTACGGCCCGACCGAAGCCGCCGTGTCGGTCACCTCGCACGAGGTCGACGACGCGGACGAGCACGTCGTGCCCATCGGCACACCCGAATGGAACACCCGCGTCCACATCCTCGATCGGCGCCTCCATCCGGTGCCCGCCGGGGTGATCGGGGAGCTCTACCTCGCCGGTATCCAGCTCGCACGCGGCTACCAGGATCGACCGGCCCTGACGGCGGACCGCTTCGTCGCCGACCCGTTCGGACCGGCCGGGACGCGCATGTACCGCACCGGTGATCTCGCGGTGCTCCGCACCGACGGCGAGATCGAATACCGGGGCCGCTCCGACTTCCAGGTGAAGATCCGCGGTTTCCGCATCGAACTCGAGGAGATCGAATCGGCACTCCGTCGCCTCGACGACATCGCTGCGGCCGTCGTGACCGCGCACCACGATGCGCGTCTCGGTGATCGGCTCGTCGCGTACCTGGTTCCCGCTGCCGGTGCGGTCGTCGACACCGGCCGGGTTGCCGAGGCTCTCGCCCGGGAACTGCCCGGATACATGATCCCCGGGGCGTTCGTCGTTCTGACCGAGCTTCCGCTGACCGCCAACGGAAAGCTCCACCGCGCAGCACTTCCCGCGCCCGTCTTCGAGTCCACGGAGTTCCGCGCCCCGACCACGACGATCGAGCAGACCGTGGCCGGTGTGTTCGCGGATGTGCTCGGTGTCGACCGCATCGGTCTGGACGACGACTTCTTCGATCTCGGCGGCAACTCGTTGCTCGCCACCCAGGTCGTCGCGCGTCTCGGTAAGACGTCGGGACTGCGCGTTCCCGTCCGCGCACTGTTCGAGGCCCCCGGCGTGGGTGCGCTCGCTGCCCGCCTCGAGCAGTTCTCCGCGGTCGAACACCACGAACCTCTCGTCCCGGTGATTCGCCCGGTGGAGATTCCCCTCTCGCTCGCGCAGCAGCGGATGTGGTTCGTCAACCAGTTCGACACGTCCTCGCCCGCCTACAACGTCGCCGCGGCGGTGCGGCTGTCCGGATCGCTCGACGCCGAGGCCCTGCAGCACGCCGTCAACGACGTCGTGGCGCGACACGAGACCCTCCGTACGCGATATCCGCGCGGGACGGAAGGTCCGATCCAGCAGATCCTCCCGGCAGTGGAGGCCACCGTTCGCCTCGAACCCGTCGACGTGACCGAGACCGACCTGCCGGCCCGGGTACACGACATCGTCGCGCGCGGCTTCGATGTCACCACCGAGATCCCGGTCCGGCTCGCGCTGTTCCGTCTCGCCGCGACCGAGCACGTCCTCGTGACGGTGGTGCACCACATCAGCGCCGACGGCTGGTCGGTCGGGCCGCTCACGCGAGACCTCGTGGTCGCCTACAGCGCACGCTCGACGGGCGCGGTGCCCGCCTGGGCGGCACTCCCGATCCAGTACGCCGACTTCGCTCTGTGGCAGCGACGGATGCTCGGTTCGGAGGACGATCCCGCCTCGGTCCTCGCCGGACAGGCGGCCTACTGGAAGAACGCCCTCGCCGGGATCGCCGACGAGATCGCCCTGCCCACCGATCGTCCGCGCCCGCCCGTGCAGTCGATGCGAGGTGGCAAGGTGCGCTTCGTCGTCGACCCGTCGACCCATCACGGGCTCACCGAGGTCGCCCGCACGCACAACGCGACCCTGTTCATGGTGCTGCACGCCGCACTCGCCGGCTTCCTGCACCGCATCACCGGTGACGTCGACATCGCGATCGGTACGCCCGTCGCCGGCCGCGGACACGAGGAACTCGACGACCTGATCGGTATGTTCGTCAACACTCTCGTGCTGCGGACCGCGCCGCGTGGCGACCGGTCGTTCGCCGACCTGCTCGCCGAGGCACGTGAGACGGATCTCGATGCGTTCGCACACGCCGATATCCCGTTCGAGAGACTGGTCGAGATCCTGGCGCCGGAACGGTCCACCGCGCGGCAGCCACTGTTCCAGGTCGCACTCTCCTTCGAGAACCTGGGCCGGACCGGTTTCGATCTGCCGGGCCTGAGTTTCGGCATCGTGGATTCCGATATCGACGTCGCCAAATTCGACCTGTCGCTCACCCTCGCCGAACAATTCGATCAGGCCGGCGAACCGGCCGGTATGGCAGCCGAGTTCTCGTATGCGCGAGACCTGTTCGACGAGAACACGATCGACGGCTTCGCGCGTCGCTTCGTGCGTTTCCTCGACGGTGTCCTCACCGACACCGACCGGGCGATCGGCGACGTGGACATCCTCGACGCCGACGAACGTGCACGTCTCGCGGGAGTGCGCGGCGCCGAATCGGTCGAGCCGCAGACCCTGTCACGGCTCCTGTCGCTCGCCGTGGCGGGGGGGCCGGACCGCACCGCCGTGCGTTGCGGCGACGAGGCACTGACCTATCGCGAGCTGGACGAGCAGACGAATCGTCTCGCCCGGGTGCTCCTCGACCACGGTGCCGGTCCGGAGACGTTCGTCGGCCTCGCCTTCCCACGCTCGATCGACATGATCCGGGCGGTATGGGCGGTCGCCAAGACGGGGGCGGCCTATGTGCCCATCGACCCCGACTATCCGGCCGACCGCATCACCTACATGCTGGAGGACTCCGGCACCCGTCTCGGCGTCACCTCCTCGGCTCACGTCGGCAGGCTCCCCGACGCCGAGTGGCTCGTGCTCGACGACGACGAGTTCCGGGACAGATGCGACCGGATGTCGTCCGAACCGATCGAGGCGACGGAACTGCACGGCGCGATCCGCGTCGGCAACGCGGCCTACGTCATCTACACTTCCGGCTCCACCGGCCGGCCGAAAGGTGTCGTCTCGACCCATGCGGGCCTGGCGAATCTCGCACGCGCGCAATGCGAGACCTTCCGAATCACGGCCGACGCACGCACCCTGCAGTTCGCTTCACCGAGCTTCGACGCGTCCGTGCTCGAGATGCTTCTCGCGGTCGGAGCGGGAGCGACGATGGTGATCGTGCCGCCCGCGATCTACGGCGGCGAGGAACTTGCGGCCGTCCTGCGGCGCGAGGCCGTCACGCACGCCTTCGTCACTCCGGCCGCGCTGGCCACCGTCGATCCGTCCGGCCTCGGTGAACTCGAGGCGGTGATGGTCGGCGGCGAGGCGTACTCCTCCGATCTGGTGACCCGGTGGGGAAGCGACCGTCGGTTCTACAACGTGTACGGCCCGACCGAGACCACGTGTATCACCACCAGCTCCGAACCGCTCGTGCCGGGAGGCGCGATGCCTATCGGTCATCCGTTGCGCGGTGTGGGTGCGCACGTGCTCGATGCCCGGCTGCATCCCGTCCCGCTCGGCGTCACCGGCGAGCTCTACCTCTCGGGACCGGCGCTGACCCGCGGATATCACCGCCGGGCCGGGCTCACCTCGGAACGGTTCGTCGCATCCCCGTTCGGCGACGGGCAACGCCTGTACCGCACGGGCGATCTCGTCCGCTGGGCCGCAGGCGGAGAACTCGAGTACGTCGGACGTGCCGACCAGCAGGTCAAGATCCGCGGGTTCCGGATCGAGCTGGGGGAGGTCGACGCGGCCTTCGTCGCACATCCGGACGTCGACTTCGCGGCTACTCTCGGGCACGAGACCGCAGCCGGCGCCGTAGTTCTCGTGACCTACGTCAAGCCGTGCGAAGCGCGGACCGTCGACACCGACGAACTGCTCGGGTTCGTGGCCGGGTCACTGCCCGACTACATGGTGCCCACGGCCGTCGTCGTCATCGACCGGGTGCCGTTGACCCCGGTGGGCAAGCTCGACAAGAAGGCCCTGCCGGAACCGGTGTTCGCTTCCACGGAGCGTCGCGCACCGTCGACTCCGGCGGAGACCGCGATCGCCGGGATCTTCGCCGAGATCCTCGGTGTCGACGAGATCGGCGCCGACGACTCGTTCTTCGCCCTCGGTGGCGACAGTATCGTGTCCATCCAGTTCGTCGCCCGAGCCCGGACGCTCGGATTCGAACTGAGCCCGCGCGACGTCTTCGAACGGAAGACGGTCGCGGCGCTCGCCGAACTCGTCGATGCCGGGGCTGCCACGGAGGCAGGGGAGGCGGAGGCGGATCCTGCAGCCGAGGACACCGCTCCTCGGACACCCGAGATCGCGCGTGTTCGCGCAGGCGGGCACCACGGTGTCACGAGTGTCGTCATCGAGATGCCGGGCGGAGTCGACGACGACGGGCCGGCCGAGTGCCTGACCGCTGTACTCGCGGCGCATCCGCTGCTGCGTCTGGTCGTGCCGCGCGAGGTCGACGAGTCCCCGCGGGTCGTTGCCGCGTCGGCCCTCGATATCTCGAAGGTGTTGCGGCACCAGGTGATCGAAGGCCCCCTTGCGCTCGAGGAGATCGTCGACCGCGTCGTGCGGGAGGCCGCAGACCGGCTGGACCCGGCTGCCGGCATCGTCGTGCAATTCGTCCGGGTGTCCGCCGGTGACTCCGATCTGCTCGTGGCCGTCGGCGACGCGGTCGCCGTCGACGGAGTGTCGTGGCAGGTGCTCGCCGACGATCTGGCCGCCGCCTGGACCGCCCGTGCCGCCGGTCGCACCCCCACCGTGGCGGCCGAGAAGGTCTCGGCGCGGGCATGGTCGAACACGTTCGCGACGCCTCCGGCCGCGCCGGTGACGAGAGTCACGACTGCGGATTCGGACGAGCGGGCTCCCCTCGGGGCCACCGTCCGTCATTCGGCCTCGGACACCGCATCCGTCTTCGCCGATCTCGCTGCGGCCTTCCGCGCCGAACCGATCGACGTGCTCGTCGCGGTCGCTGCGGTCGCGGTCACCGGCACCGGCGGGTCGACACAGGTCGATCTCGTGGTGGGCGCCGACGGGCGACGACTCGCATCTGCGGCCGGTACGTCCCGGACGGTCGGCGGCCTGCAGGTGCAGTATCCGGCGCGCATCGACCTGGACGGGGTCGGGGAACTCACCGGGCCCGAAGGGGCGGCCCCACTCGTCAAGGCCGTCAAGGAACAACTCCGTGCGGCGCTGCGCCGGTCGCCCGACGACGCGGTGACGGCTGGTCCCGACACGATGGTGACCCTGCACGGCGAACCACGCGCCGGGGACATGCGCGAGGCCTGGCGGTTGTCCGCCGAGTACGGGATCCGGCCCGTCTTCCGTACCGCACCGGAACATCGGCTCGAAATCCACGCCTCGTCGGTTGCGGGGGAACTCACCGTGACCCTCACCGCCGATCCCGCGCGCGTCCACGAAGACGAACTCGCCGACGTGGTCCGGACATGGACCGCGACGGTGGACGCACTCGCCCGGTACGCGGCACAACCCGGTATCGGCGGACTCACCCCCTCCGACCTGCCCCTCGTCGACGCGGATGCCGACGACATCGAGATATGGGAGCAGCGGTACCCGGGCCTCGAGGACGTGTGGCCGCTCACCCCGCTGCAGCAGGGCATGTTGTTCCACGCCCTGCTCGCGAGCGACGGCGTCGACGTGTACACGACCCAGTTCGTGCTCCGTCTCCGCGGTGATCTCGACACCGCCCGCTTGCACCGGGCCGCACAGACCCTGCTCGACCGTTACCCCAACCTGTGCGCGGCGTTCACCACGACGCGCAGCGGTGTGCCGGTGCAGGTCGTGCAGCGCGGGATCGAGGTTCCGTGGCGTGAGGTGGACGTCACCGAGGCCGGCGACCCGGACGCGATCGACGCGCGCATCGAGCAGGCGAAAGCAGAGGATCTCGCAACGCATTTCGTGATGGACCGCGCCCCGCTGCTGCGGTTCACCCTGTTCCGTGCCGCCTCGGACCGTGTCGATCTGCTCGTCACGAGCCATCACATCCTCATCGACGGCTGGTCGATGCCGCTGCTGATGCGCGACATGCTCGTGCTGTACGCAGCCGACGCGGATCCGGCCGTGCTGCCGCCCGTCGCTCCCTATCGGGACTATCTCGAGTGGCTGCACGCACGGGATCACGCCGAATCGAGGGAGGCATGGAAGCGCTCGCTCGACGGCCTGGACGGTCCCACGACGATCACCACGCTCGACACCGCTCGCGGGATCGAGGCGGGCATCGGCGAAGCCGGTTTCGAACTCACGCCGGACACCACGGCGAAGCTGTCCGCGACGGCGCGCCGACTCGGCGTCACCCTCAACACCATGGTGCAGACGGCATGGGGGCTGTTGCTCTCCCGGATGACCGACCGCGACGACGTCGTCTTCGGCGCCACCGTATCCGGACGTCCGCCACAGCTACCCGGTATCGAGTCGATGGTCGGCCTGTTCCTCAACGCCGTCCCCGTCCGGGTGCGCATCGACCCGGACGAGACCGTCGCGAACCTGGCGTCGACGGTGCAACGCGAACAGGGCGCGCTCCTCGATCACCACTATCTCGGGTTGGCCGAGATCCAGGAGTCGGCCGGTGCGGACGCACTGTTCGACTCGCTCGTGGTCTTCGAATCGTTCCCGGTGGACGCGGCCGCCCTGTCGGAGGCGCGCTCCGGCATCGGTCTCGACGTCGCCGCCGTGGACGCGGCCAGCGGCACACACTATCCGCTGACACTCATGGTGGTCGCCGACGACCGGGTTCGGGTGACGGTGAAGTATCTGGAGGACGTGATCGGCGGGACCTTCGCGCGCGACGTGGCCGGCCGGCTGGAGGTCGTGCTCGACGCGTTCGCCGAGTCGGTCGACCGGCGGATCGGGCAGCTCGACGTGTCGACCGGACACGATCGGGCGCGTCTCGACCGATGGAATGCGACGGACGTCCCCGAACTGCTCGACGAGGCGACGCTGGTGTCGTTGTTCGAGGAGCAGGCGGCCCGCACCCCACAGGTGCCGGCGTTCGTGTTCGAGGACACCGAGTGGGACTACGCGACCTTCGACGCGGAAGCCAACCGGCTCGCCCGGCACCTCGTCGCACTGGGCGTGGGGCCGGAGACGCTCGTCGCGGTGGCGATGCGGCGCTCGCTCGAACTGCCGCTCGCGATCTACGCGATCGTCAAGGCCGGTGGTGGGTACGTACCCATCGACCCGGATCATCCCGCCGATCGCACCGCGCTCGTACTCGACGGGGCGCGTCCCGCATGCGTCCTCACCACGAGCCGTGACGGTGTCGACGTCGCGACGACCGTTCCGGTGATCGACGTGGACCGCCTCGACCTCGGTCACCTGCCCTCTCACCCTCTCGACGACTGCGAACGGCTCGGATCCCTGAGGCCTGACAACACGGCCTACGTGATCTACACGTCGGGGTCGACGGGCCGTCCCAAGGGCGTCCAGATCACCCACCGGCAGGTCGCCAACCAGTTCCGCTGGGCGCAGCGCACATTCCCGCATTCTGTGGGGGATGTGGTCCTGCACAAGACTCCCGTCACCTTCGACATCTCCACATGGGAATTGTTCTGGCCGTTGCAGACCGGGGCGACGGTCGTGGTGGCCCGGCCCGACGGACACCGTGACCCGCAGTATCTCGCCGAGACGATCCGTCGCCGGTCGGTGAGCTCGGTGCATTTCGTGCCGTCCATGCTCGATGTCTTCTGCGAGTCCGCGGATTCCGGCGACCTCGTATCGCTGAAGTACGTCTTCGCGGCCGGGGAGGAACTGACCGCCGACACCGTCGACGCCTACCGGGCGATCGGCACGGCGGCACTCGTCAACTGGTACGGCCCTGCGGAAGCAACCGTGGTCACCAGTGTGGACACGGCCCGAGTGCACGGCCGGCCGGTGCCGATCGGTGCACCGGTCGCCAACACGACGGTGCACGTACTCGACAGTCGGCTCCGGCCGGTGCCGGTCGGAAGCGTCGGCGAACTGTACGTCGGGGGAGTGCAACTCTCCCGCGGATACGCCCACGCAGCGGTTCTCACGGCGGAGCGTTTCGTCGCCGATCCCCGCAACACCGGAGCGCGGTTGTACCGCACCGGAGACCTCGTCCGGTGGAGAGAGGACGGCAGACTCGACTACCTCGGCCGGTCCGATTTCCAGGTCAAACTGCGCGGGCAGCGCATCGAGCTCGGTGAGATCGAAGCAGTGCTCGTATCGCGACCCGAGGTGGCGCGCGCCGTGGTCACCGTCGTCGCGGGACCGGACGGAGGCGACCGTCTCGCGGCCTATGTCGTCGCTGCCGAAGGAGTGTCGCTGGATGTCGGCGAACTCGCCGTGCATGCGCGGCATTCGCTGCCGTCGTACATGGTGCCTGCGGTCCTCGTGCCCTTGCACGAACTGCCGCTCAACGCCAACGGCAAGCTCGACCGGAAGGCGCTTCCCACCCCGGTGATCGACACCGTCGCGTACACGGCGCCGCGTACTCCGCTCGAGGAGCTCGTCGCAGGCGTCGTCGAGGAGGTCCTCGGCGTCGAGAAGGTCGGTGTGGACGACGACTTCTTCGCGCTCGGCGGCAACTCGTTGAATGCGACGCAGGTCGCGAGCCGGCTCCGCGACAGCGTGGGCGCCGACGTCCGCGTCCAGTGGTTGTTCACCGACCCCACCGTCGCTGCACTGGCAGGACGCATCTCGGCCGAACGCGACGCCGGCGAGGAGTTCGATCCCTTCGCCGACAGCGCGATGCAGGTGCTGCTCCCGCTCCGGGCACGCGGTTCCCGGGCACCACTGTTCTGTGTCCATCCGATGTACGGACTCGCGTGGACGTACTCGGGCCTGACCCGCTTCGTGCACGATCGGCCGATCTACGGCATCCAGTCGAAGGCGCTGTCGGAGGACGGATACCTGCCGGAGTCCCTGGCCGGGATGGCGGCGCGATATGTCGAGGAGATCCGGACGGTGCAGCCACACGGTCCGTACAACCTCATGGGCTGGTCGCTCGGTGGTGTGCTCGCGCACGAGATGGCCGTGCAACTGCAGGCGGCGGGGGAGAGCGTCGACTGCCTCGCCATGCTCGACAGCCATCTGAATCTCGATGTCGGCGACTTCCGGGGAGCGATCCGCGACGAGCTCGAACAGATCGGCGTCGTCCTCGACGACTCGGCCGACGTGACGAGCCTGTCGGACGAGCATCTCCAGCGCGTGATGGAGACCGTTCCGCAGGAGATGGTCACGCTCACCGCGGAGCGTTTCCGCAATCTCTACGAGAGTGCGCTGCGATCGGCGGAACTCATCGCGTCGCACACCCCCGGGGTGTTCGAAGGAGACCTGATGTACTTCAGCGCGGCCGATCATCCGCCCGCCCAGGACGGTGCCGCGGGACGCTGGTCGCACCTGGTGACCGGAACCATCTCGGACGTTCCGATCGACTGTGTGCACGGCGCGATGACCACACCCGAGTCGCTGGCAGCGATCGGGCCGGTGCTCGAGGAACACCTCCACAGGGAGTGGATGTAACGAGTTGCTCCCGGACGACGACGCATGTAACTGTACGTAGGCCGCCATCGGGTAGGTTCCGTTCGAGCATCGGACCGCACCGCGCCCGACGCCGACCACCACTGCCTATTCGAAAAGGTGAGAGAACCGTATGAGGCATCCGATGCGAGGATCCGGACGACTTCGCGTACTGACCGTCGGCGCGGCATGCGCAGTTTTCTCGGCTGCGTTGTCTGTGGCTCCGGCAATTGCCCAGCCGGCAGACCCTGTGGCCGAGAACCAACAGCCGCTCCAGTCGGTGACCAGCGAAAACGGCTCGAAGATCACCCGTATCGAAAACTACGGCGAGCAGCAGCTGCTCGTCTACGTCTACTCCGCCTCGATGGACAAGGAGATCCTGCTCGACGTCTGGCGTCCCGCCGACACCAGCGAGCCGCGCCCGACGCTGTATCTCCTCAACGGAGCCGGTGGTGGCGAGGACAGCGCGACCTGGCGCTTCCGCACCGACGCGATCGAGTTCATGAAGGACAAGAACGTCAACGTCGTCTCCCCGGTCGGTGGCAAATGGAGTTATTACACCGACTGGAAGGAAGAGGACCCGGTTCTCGGTGTCAACAAGTGGGAGACCTTCCTGACGAAGGAGATCCCGCCGCTGATCGACGCGGCGCTCGGTACGAACGGGATCAACGCGATCGCGGGTCTGTCGTCCTCGGGTACGTCGGTCCTGCAGCTGCCCATCGCTGCACCCGGCCTGTACCAGGGCGTCGCGGCGTACAGCGGCTGCGCCCAGACTTCCGACCCGATCGGGCAGCAGTTCGTCAAGCTCGTCGTCGAGACCTGGGGTGGCGGCGACACCCGCAACATGTGGGGTGAGTTGAACGATCCGGCCTGGGCAGAGAACGATCCCTACGTGCACGCCGAGGAGCTGCGCGGTCTCGATCTCTACATCTCCAACGGCACGGGCCTGCCGGGGCGCTACGACACCCTGAACGGTCCGGAGATCGACGGCCAGGTCGACGTGCTCGCCAACCAGATCGTGGTCGGCGGCGTCATCGAAGCGGCGACCAACTACTGCACGCACAACCTCCGTACCCGCCTCGACGAGCTGGACATCCCCGCCACCTACAACTTCCGCGACTCCGGCACCCATTCGTGGGGTTACTGGCAGGACGATCTGAAGGACTCGTGGCCGGTGCTGCAGAAGGCCCTCGGCCTCTGACCGTCCTCGTCGGTCGGTTCGTGTGACCGACCGGAAAGGCCCCTACCGCTTCCGGGCGGTAGGGGCCTTTCCGTGTCGACGAGCGAATCGCCGGGTGGCCGTGGCGACCGAGGTCGCCGACGCTATCCGTTCTCGGGTAGGTCGCACGGCACCGCGTGGGCCGCAGCGTATCCGGGGTCGAGCGCCGACTTCACGAGGTGGAGTGATTCGGGTCGTACGAGGATCGTGGAGTGGTCGGCGGGCGAATCCGGGCAGCCGTCCTGAACCCACACGTTGTGGACCTCGGCGTCCGGTCCCGGGCGCAGGAACGAGCTCTCGGGCGGTGTGACGATCTGATCGTGGCGCGTCGCGATCGAGGTGTAGGTCACGCCGGGAAGCGTGTCGCCACCCTCGTTGAGATTGCTGAGCATGCGCGACCCGATCAGCTGCTGCTGCCCGGCCGCGCCGAGATTGCTCCCGCGGAACAGCAACTCGGCCACGGCATCGTTGCCGTTCGTCACGCCGAGCACCGCGAGCACCGTGTACAGCTGCTGCAGGCCGTTGAAGGTGGTGCCGTGATTCGTCGCGCCCAGCATGACGAGGTTCCGGACCGGGTTGCGGGAGGGATCCGTCGCGTCCGTCCCACCCTCGAACTTGAGGTACTGACGGGAGACGACGCCGCCCTGCGAGTGGCCGACCAGATCCACCTGTTCGGAGCCGGTGTGCTCGCGAACGGCATCGACGAACGTTCCGAGTTCCACGGCGGACCGTTCGATGTCCGAGACACCCCAGACCGTGCGCTCGGGATCGAAGTATCCCTGCGCAGCGCCGTAGTTCAACGCGTATACGCAGTAGCCGAGCCGTGCGAGTTCGGGAGCGACGTAGACCCATGTGGGGTACATGCCCGTCCCGGTGCCGTGCACGAGGACGACCGGCCGGGGATGGTCCGGCGACGGGACGCAACCGAGGTCGTTGGCTCCCTCGACCCCCTCGCCCATCGTGCTCAACAGGGTCGCGAGGGGGCTCCCCGGAGCGTCTGCCGAGGTGGGCAGGGGAACCGGATCGGGCACGGTGATGGTAGGCGCCGGCTCGGCCGGCGCGGCAGGGGCAGGATCGGCCGCCGATATCGCCGGGGTGGCGAACATCGACGACGCAAGGGCGAGGGCAGCAGTGGCTGTGGCTACGACGCTGCGACGCGCACGGATCATCGGTACTCCTCGACGAACATGGGGATCGTATGTTCGTGCTGGTTGGGGGATCGCCGAGTAGGTTAGCAGCCCGTCGGGGGACGTTCCGGGCAGCGGAAGATCAATTCTGTTCGACCGAGCGCCGGTAACCGACGACGGCGGGGACCACGAAGACCGCCACCATCCCCACCGACCACGCGACCGTCTTCAGGAAGGGCTCGGCGACAGGCCCTCCCATCGCCAGCGCGCGCATCGTGTCGATCGCGCAGGACATCGGCTGGTTCGCCACGACGGGTTGCAACCAGCTCGGATACGCCATGACCGGCACGAACCCCGAGTTGAAGAACATGAGCAGGGTGCACAGGATCGAGACGGTCTCGACCAGGGGTGTGCGCCCCGGCAGGGTCGCCAGAGCGGTCACCATCATCGCGAAGCCCAGACCGAAGATCAGTGGGACCACGAGGATGAGCAGGGTGGGACCGAGGCCCTGGGTGAACCGGAAGCCCAGCGCCATGCCGGCGGCGAAGATCACGAGAGAGGTGACGAACACGCGCACCATCTCGGCCGTCAACCGGCCCACGAGCCCCGCCGAACGATGAACGGGCAGCGTGTGGAATCGGCTCAGCAGGCCGGAATCACGTTCGGTGCGCAATCCCACCGCGCTGACCACCGAACCGAACATCGCGCCGACGAGCACGACCATGGGGACGGTGCCGAAGATCGACGAATATCCGGTCGCGGCAGTGATGCTGTCACCGAGCACGATACGGAACATCACGAGCGTCAGCGCCGGATAGACGAGCGCCTGGATCATCGTGGCGGGATCGCGGGCCCACCTCAGCAGCAGCCGTCCGCACTGGAGACGGCTGTGCTCCCACAGGGCACCGAGCGAACGCTCGCCGCGGATGCGATCCGGCTCCGGGTAGGCGAAGCCGTGGCCCGGCCCCCGCGACGTCTCGACGGTTCCGCTCATCGCCTCACGCCCGTCTCGTCGCGGCCCATACGGCCCCCGGAATGCAGATCACGGCCAGCCCGATCATCCAGAACAGACTCGGGCGGAAGACCTCCCAGGTCACCCCGTCCTGGGCCATGTCGCGCATCGCGAAGGAGAACTGGGAGATCGGCTGGTTGCGGACGAACGGCCTGATCCACTCGGGGAACCCTTCCTCGGGCACGAAACCGCACGACAGCATCCCGAGGATCAACTGCGGCAGGGTCAGCGCCTGCGCGGTCGCTTCGGGGCTCCGGGACAGACAGCCGATCGCATCGGCGCCCAGGCACAACAGCACGCTGATGATCAGTGCGGTCGCGCAGAACAACACCGCCTGCCCGAGCCCTGCGGAGAAACGGAAACCGATCAGATAACCGAATCCGATCGCGGCCGCCAGGGAGATGACCGATCGCACCGTGCTCGCCGTCATCCGCGACGCCAACGGCGCCGCGGCGGCGACGGGCATCGTCTGCAGGCGGGAGGTCACACCGGTCGTGCCCTCCTGCGCCGCCAGCTGCGCCGCGGAGATGGCGGTGAACGCCATCGACTGCAACACGATGATGGGCATGAGGAACTGCGCGTAGTCGATGCCCTGCAGCTGCATGACGAACTTGAGCGGCAGGTAGAAACCCAGGCCGAAGACGAACGGTGCCAGGACCGCGAGGACCAGCTCGCCGTATCTGGCCATCGTGCGCAGCGAACGGACCGTCAGCACCCACCACTGGTCGAGGGAGGACGGGGTGATCCGGCGGTGCGCGCCGCCCCGGCGTGACGGAGGAGCGAACGAGGAGGACTCCGGTGAGCTTGCCACCGTCACCTCGTCGGTGCGGGCGGTCACGGTCGTTCCCCTGCCGGGGCAGGTCCCGCTCGCTCGGACGGAGGCGCAGCGGTTCCCTGGGCGAGCGCGGTCGGGTCGGTGTCGGACGCTTCCGGATCACAGCCGTCCGGGGTGGACGCTCCCGGAGCGTGACCGTCCGGAGTGGACGCCGAGTGCCCGGTGAGCCGGAGGAAGACGTCGTCGAGGGAGGGCCGCCGCAGGCCGATGTCGGCGAGCTCGACACCCAGGGGTTCGATACGCCGCAGCACCTCGGTGAGGGTCGCGGCGCCGCCGGGCGCCGGAACGGACACCCGATCCGTCTCGGGGACCGTGCCCTTCCTCGGATCCCGCGGGAGGAGACCGTCGAGTGCCCGGAGGAGCTCGGGTATCGCGCGCGGGTCGACCGGGACGATCTCGCAATGGGTGCCGCCTGCGGACGACTTCAACTGGTTCGCGGTGCCCTCCGCGATCACCGTCCCCTTGTCGATGACGATGATGTTGTCGCTCAGCACATCCGCTTCTTCGAGGTACTGCGTCGTCAGCAACACCGTGATGCCCTGCTCCTTGAGTGCCGCCACCAGCGACCACACACCCTGCCGGCTACGCGGGTCGAGTCCGGTGGTGGGCTCGTCGAGGAAGACCACCTTGGGGCGGACCACGAGGCCGCACGCGATGTCGACCCGTCGGCGCATGCCGCCGGAATAGCCCTTCACTGGGCGGCGACCGGCGTCGACGAGATCGAACTCCTCGAGCAGTTCGTCGGCCCGTCGCGTGGCGGACTTCTTGTCGAGCCCCATCAGGCGACCGAACAGGATCAGATTCTCGCGACCGGTGAGGGTGTCGTCGAGCGCGGCGAACTGACCGGTCATCATGATCGAACGCCGGACCGCAGCGGCCTCGGTCACCACGTCGTGCCCGGCGACCACGGCGCGACCCGAGGTGGGCCGCAGGAGGGTCGACAGCACTTTGACCATCGTGGTCTTGCCGGCACCGTTGGGGCCGAGAATGCCGAGGACGCGGCCCGGCGGTGCGGAAAAACTGATCCCGTCGAGCGCGTGGACCTCGCCGAAGGACTTGTGGACGTCCTCTACGAGAACTGCCTGGTCGTGATCGCTCACATCACACCCCGCCGTAGATCTCGGTCCCTGTCGGGGACGGGTCGGTCCGTCACCGTCGGAATCGTACCGGGACGCACGGTTCCGGGAGGTGCGGACGGACACGCTCGTCCGCGTCCGCAGGTCAGGACCGGACGCCGAGATCGTCGCGATGATCGACGAGGCGGCGGGCCCGGTGGTGGAGTGCGCACGTGTCTCGCGCCCGGCGGCCTCGACGTCGTCGCGGCGCAGTGCCTGCAGCAGCCGTTCGTGGGACGCGACCGCCTCCGTTCCCCGGCCGCGATCGCGCAGGCCCCTCCCGGCCCCGGTCCCGTCCCGGCGGATACGATGGAGCGGCTGCGCCGGTCCGGACACTGCCGAGGAACCCCATCGGCCAGGCTCGATCGCGCAGACCCGACCGCGTGGCGTGCCCTGTGGAGGCGCACATCACGCACCGTCGTGAGTTGAACTCTCGGCCGTGCTCCTGCATACTGGTCGGGTTGCCTTGACCGGGCCATGGATGTTTCGCGGCTCGGATCGGGAAAGACGTGACAGTCGCGGATCGAGCCTCACGGCCTGGTCGCGGCCACATGCAAGACGGAAGCAGTACCCCTGTGTGCTCCTGCGAGCACAGCCGGTTCCGTTCCTTGCGGTGTCGAAGCCTACGAGTCTCGACGCCGGGGAATGAGCGGCGGGCCGACACGCCCGACCGCGTGGGCCGGAGAACAATGACAGATGAACAGCGGCAAGCGGATCGGATACGTCCGGCTCGCACTGTGTTTCGAGTGCTGTTCTCGGTCGCCGTTCCTCGGGGAACTGTGCAGACGAGGTGATTTCCCGGCTCCGCCGGGGATCACGAAACGCGGCAAGAAAAGGACACTAAGCGTGGCGGGACAGAAGATCCGCATCAGGCTCAAGGCCTATGACCACGAGGCGATCGACGCATCTGCGCGCAAGATCGTCGAGACGGTGACCCGTACGGGTGCCCGCGTGGTCGGCCCGGTGCCGTTGCCCACTGAAAAGAACGTGTACTGCGTCATCCGCTCGCCGCACAAGTACAAGGACTCGCGCGAGCACTTCGAGATGCGGACGCACAAGCGGCTCATCGACATCCTCGACCCGACGCCGAAGACCGTCGACGCGCTCATGCGCATCGATCTCCCGGCAAGCGTCGACGTCAACATTCAGTGACATTCGATTACAGCGAGCTTGTGAAAGACGCAGCGGAGACAACACATGACTAACCAGATCAAGGGAATCCTGGGCACCAAGCTCGGCATGACCCAGGTCTTCGACGAGAACAACCGGGTCGTCCCGGTGACCGTCGTCAAGGCCGGACCGAACGTGGTCACGCAGATCCGTACCGAGGAGCGCGACGGCTACAACGCCGTGCAGCTCGCCTACGGTGCCATCGCGCCGCGCAAGGTCAACAAGCCGGTTCGCGGCCAGTTCGACAAGGCCGGCGTCACGCCGCGCCGTCACCTGGTCGAGCTCCGGGTCGAGGACGCCTCCGAGTACGAGGTCGGCCAGGAACTCACCGCGGAGGTCTTCGAGGACGGCGCCTACGTCGACGTCACCGGAACTTCCAAGGGCAAGGGCTTCGCCGGCACCATGAAGCGTCACGGCTTCGCCGGCCAGGGCGCGTCGCACGGTACGCAGGCCGTGCACCGCCGTCCGGGTTCCATCGGTGGCTGCGCCACCCCGGGCCGCGTGTTCAAGGGCACGCGCATGTCCGGCCGTATGGGCTCCGACCGCATCACGACGCAGAACCTCTCGGTCCACAAGGTGGACGCCGAGAACGGGCTGCTGCTGATCAAGGGCGCGATCCCGGGTCGCAAGGGCGGCCTCGTGATCGTCAAGACCGCAGTGAAGGGTGGTGCACGGGCATGACCAGCACCGAGACCGCAACCAAGCTGACCTTGGACGTCAAGGCCCCCGGTGGCCAGACCTCCGGCTCCGTCGATCTCCCCGCCGAGATCTTCGACGCTCCCGCGAACATCGCGCTGCTGCACCAGGTCGTCACCGCGCAGCTCGCCGCGGCTCGTCAGGGAACGCACTCCACCAAGACCCGCGGCGACGTCCGCGGTGGTGGCAAGAAGCCGTACCGCCAGAAGGGCACCGGCCGCGCACGTCAGGGCTCGACCCGTGCGCCGCAGTTCGCCGGCGGTGGCGTCGTCCACGGCCCGCAGCCGCGCGACTACAGCCAGCGCACCCCCAAGAAGATGAAGGCCGCCGCTCTGCGCGGTGCCCTCTCCGACCGGGCGCGCAACGAGCGCATCCACGTGATCACCGAGCTCGTCGCGGGCCAGACCCCGTCGACCAAGGGTGCCCGCACCTTCCTCGCTGAGCTGTCGGATCGCAAGAACCTGCTGCTCGTCGTCGGTCGCCAGGACATCGCGGCGTGGAAGTCCGCGCAGAACCTGCCGAACGTCCACGTGCTCGCGCCGGATCAGCTGAACACCTACGACGTGCTCTACAGCGATGACGTCGTGTTCAGCGTCGAGGCGCTCAACACGTTCATCCACGGGCCGGCCGAGTCCGGCCAGGAAGTGAAGGAGGAGAGCAAGTGAGCACGATCGCCGATCCTCGCGACATCCTGCTGGCTCCCGTCGTCTCCGAGAAGTCCTACGGGCTGATGGAAGAGGGCACCTACACCTTCCTGGTGCACCCGGACTCGAACAAGACGCAGATCAAGATTGCCGTCGAGAAGGTCTTCGGCGTCAAGGTGAGCAGCGTCAACACCGCCAACCGTCAGGGCAAGCGCAAGCGGACCCGTTTCGGTTACGGCAAGCGCAAGGACACCAAGCGCGCGCTCGTGACCCTCGCGGCCGACAGCAAGCCCATCGAGATCTTCGGAGGCCCGGTCGCCTAGCGATCGGAACTCTCGAGAGATAGAGGACGAGAAGACTCATGGCAATCCGTAAGTACAAGCCGACTACGCCGGGCCGCCGTGGCGCCAGCGTGTCGGACTTCGCCGAGATCACTCGGTCGACGCCCGAGAAGTCGCTGATCCGCCCGCTGCACGGTCGCGGTGGACGTAACGCGCACGGCCGCATCACCACCCGTCACAAGGGTGGCGGACACAAGCGCGCCTACCGCCTGATCGATTTCCGTCGCAACGACAAGGACGGCGTGCCGGCCAAGGTCGCTCACATCGAGTACGACCCCAACCGCACCGCGCGCATCGCGCTGCTCCACTACGTGGACGGCGAGAAGCGCTACATCATCGCTCCCAAGGGACTCGTGCAGGGCGCCCCGATCGAGTCGGGCCCCAACGCCGACATCAAGCCGGGCAACAACCTGCCGCTGCGCAACATCCCGACGGGTACGACCATCCACGCGGTCGAGCTGCGTCCGGGTGGCGGCGCCAAGATGGCCCGTTCCGCCGGTGCGAGCATCCAGCTCCTCGGTAAGGAAGGCACCTACGCCACGCTGCGTATGCCCTCCGGTGAGATCCGTCGCGTCGACGTGCGCTGCCGCGCCACCGTCGGCGAGGTCGGCAACGCCGAGCAGTCGAACATCAACTGGGGCAAGGCCGGCCGTATGCGCTGGAAGGGCAAGCGCCCGACGGTCCGTGGTGTCGTGATGAACCCGGTCGACCACCCGCACGGTGGTGGCGAGGGCAAGACCTCGGGTGGTCGCCACCCGGTCAGCCCGTGGGGCAAGCCCGAGGGCCGCACCCGCAAGAACAAGGCGTCCGACAAGCTCATCGTCCGTCGTCGCCGTACCGGCAAGAAGCGCTAGTCAAGGAGGGAGTTAGAGAATGCCACGCAGCCTCAAGAAGGGCCCGTTCGTCGACGACCACCTCCTGGCGAAGGTGGACACGCAGAACGAGAAGGGCACCAAGCAGGTCATCAAGACCTGGTCGCGCCGTTCCACGATTCTGCCCGACTTCATCGGTCATACGTTCGCTGTCCACGATGGACGCAAGCACGTGCCGGTGTTCGTCTCGGAGTCCATGGTCGGTCACAAGCTCGGTGAGTTCGCGCCGACCCGTACGTTCAAGGGCCACATCAAGGACGACCGGAAGAGCAAGCGTCGATGAGCACTGAAACCACCACCAACAGCGCTCGGGCTGTTGCGCGCCACGTGCGCGTGACCCCGATGAAGGCGCGCCGCGTCGTCGACATCGTTCGCGGTAAGTCCGTCGAGGAGGCCCTGGCCATCCTCAAGTTCGCGCCGCAGGCCGCGGCCGAGCCGGTCGCCAAGGTGATCGCGTCGGCCGCTGCGAACGCGCAGAACAACTACAACCTCGACCCCAGCACGCTCGTCGTCGCGACGGCGTACGTGGACGAGGGCGCGACCCTGAAGCGGTTCCAGCCGCGCGCCCAGGGCCGTGCGTTCCGCATCCGCAAGCGGTCGAGCCACATCACCGTGATCGTGGAAAGCGTCGGGTCGGCTTCGACTCGTAACCGCCGGAAGGGAGCTCAGTAGTGGGCCAGAAGATCAACCCGCACGGCTTCCGTCTGGGCATCACCACCGACTGGAAGTCTCGTTGGTACGCCGACAAGCAGTACGCGGACTACGTCAAGGAAGATGTCGCGATCCGCAAGTTCCTGGCCTCCGGCCTCGAGCGCGCCGGCATCGCGAAGGTCGAGATCGAGCGCACCCGCGACCGTGTGCGTGTGGACATCCACACCGCTCGTCCGGGCATCGTCATCGGACGCCGCGGCGCCGAGGCCGATCGCATCCGCGCCGAGCTGGAGAAGCTGACCGGTAAGCAGGTCCAGCTGAACATCCTCGAGGTCAAGAACTCGGAGTCCGAGGCTCAGCTCGTGGCGCAGGGCGTCGCCGAGCAGCTCTCGAACCGTGTCGCCTTCCGTCGTGCGATGCGCAAGGCCATCCAGTCGGCCATGCGTCAGCCGAACGTCAAGGGCATCCGCGTGCAGTGCTCGGGCCGCCTCGGTGGCGCCGAGATGTCGCGTTCGGAGTTCTACCGCGAAGGTCGCGTCCCGCTGCACACGCTGCGCGCGGATATCGACTACGGCCTCTACGAGGCACGGACCACCTTCGGCCGTATCGGCGTGAAGGTCTGGATCTACAAGGGCGACATCGTCGGTGGCCGTCGTGAGCTCGCTGCTGCTGCAGCCGCTCCCGCCGACCGGCCGCGTCGTGAGCGTCCGAGCCGCCCGCGTCGTTCCGGCGCGTCGGGCACCACCGCGACGAGCACCGAGGCCGGCCGCGCCGCATCGAGCGACGCTCCTGCCTCGACCGAGAACAAGGAGGGCTGACGCAATGTTGATCCCCCGGCGGGTCAAACACCGCAAGCAGCACCATCCGAGCCGTACGGGTGCCGCCAAGGGCGGAACCCAGGTGGCCTTCGGTGACTACGGCATCCAGGCTCTCGAGCCGGCCTACATCACCAACCGGCAGATCGAGTCCGCTCGTATCGCCATGACCCGGCACATCAAGCGTGGCGGCAAGATCTGGATCAACATCTTCCCGGATCGTCCGCTCACGAAGAAGCCCGCCGAGACCCGCATGGGTTCCGGTAAGGGTTCGCCGGAGTGGTGGGTCGCGAACGTCAAGCCCGGTCGCGTGCTGTTCGAGATGAGCTACCCCAACGAGGAGATTGCGCGCGAGGCCCTGCGTCGTGCGATGCACAAGCTCCCCTGCAAGTGCCGCATCGTGACGAGGGAGGAGCAGTTCTGATGGCTACCGGTACCCCCGCCGCAGAACTCCGCGAGCTGAGCGACGAGGAGCTGACCGACAAGCTCCGCGAGGCCAAGGAAGAGCTGTTCAACCTCCGCTTCCAGATGGCCACCGGCCAGCTGGACAACAACCGTCGGCTTCGCGTCGTGCGCAACGAGATCGCCCGTATCTACACGGTGCTGCGCGAGCGCGAGCTCGGACTGGCCACCGGCCCGAATGCGGGTGACGTGGCATGAGTGAGGAAAAGGCAGTGAGCAACCAGGAACAGCGCGCGAGCCGTAAGGTCCGCATCGGCTACGTCGTCTCCGACAAGATGGAGAAGACCATCGTCGTCGAGCTCGAGGACCGCGTGAAGCACCCGCTGTACGGCAAGATCATCCGCCGTACCACCAAGGTGAAGGCGCACGACGAGAACGGTCTGGCCGGCATCGGCGACCGCGTTCAGCTGATGGAGACCCGTCCGCTGTCCGCGTCGAAGCGCTGGCGTCTGGTCGAGGTGCTCGAGAAGGCCAAGTAGGCCTCCTCGTCCTCGACGGAACGAGATCATGCAGCACCCCACCGCCCGCATCACGGGTGGTGGGGTGCTGTGCGTCCGGTAGGCACCGCCGCTCGCGACACGCCCGGTTCCGGGGTGGGGAGGGGCATCACAATTCGCGAATTTGCCCTGCGTACGGTATATGGCCTACCCTGGACGGGTTGCTTACAGGACCCGTGTGTGATTCGCACGTGCGTCGTGTGCAGCCGACGACCGCGTACGTCCAGGTCGGAAATCTGACGTACACACCAATCCAGGTCAAGGAGAAGTAAGTGATCCAGCAGGAGTCGCGACTGCGTGTCGCCGACAACACGGGTGCCAAGGAGATCCTCTGCATCCGCGTTCTCGGTGGCTCGTCCCGTCGCTACGCCGGAATCGGTGACGTCATCGTCGCCACCGTCAAGGACGCGATCCCCGGCGGCAACGTCAAGCGCGGCGACGTCGTCAAGGCCGTGATCGTGCGCACCGCCAAGGAGCGCCGCCGGCCGGACGGCTCGTACATCAAGTTCGACGAGAACGCTGCCGTCATCATCAAGGGCGACAACGATCCTCGCGGCACCCGCATCTTCGGACCCGTCGGTCGCGAGCTCCGCGACAAGCGGTTCATGAAGATCGTCTCGCTCGCTCCGGAGGTGCTGTGATGAAGGTGCACAAGGGTGACACCGTGCTCGTCATCTCGGGCAAGGACAAGGGCGCCAAGGGCAAGGTCATCGCGGCCTACCCGGCGACCGACAAGGTCCTCGTCGAGGGCGTGAACCGTATCAAGAAGCACACCGCCGTCTCTGCGAACGAGCGTGGCGCCTCCTCCGGGGGCATCGTGACGCAGGAGGCCCCGATCCACGTTTCCAACGTTGCGGTCGTCGACTCGGACGGAAACCCCACCCGCGTGGGCTACCGCACCGATGAGGAAACCGGCAAGCGCGTTCGGATTTCCCGGAAGAACGGGAAGGACCTCTGACATGACTTCCACCGAGAACAAGACCCAGCCGCGCCTGAAGGCCCGCTACCGCGCCGAGATCAAGGACGCGCTGAACGCGGAGTTCGACTACGCGAACGTCATGCAGATCCCCGGCGTCGTGAAGGTCGTCGTCAACATGGGTGTCGGCGACGCCGCCCGCGACGCGAAGCTCATCAACGGAGCCGTCAACGACCTCGCGCTCATCACCGGTCAGAAGCCGGAGATCCGTAAGGCCCGCAAGTCCATCGCACAGTTCAAGCTGCGCGAGGGCATGCCGATCGGTGCGCGCGTCACGCTGCGCGGCGACCGCATGTGGGAGTTCCTGGACCGTCTCGTGTCCATCGCGCTTCCCCGTATCCGGGACTTCCGTGGCCTCAACGGCAACCAGTTCGACGGCAACGGCAACTACACGTTCGGCCTGAACGAGCAGTCGATGTTCCACGAGATCGACGTGGACAAGATCGATCGCCCGCGCGGCATGGACATCACTGTCGTGACCACCGCTACCAACAACGAAGAAGGCCGTGCCCTGCTCAAGCACCTCGGCTTCCCGTTCAAGGAGAACTGAGCCCATGGCTAAGAAGGCACTGGTCAACAAGGCCAACAAGAAGCCGAAGTTCGCGGTGCGCGCCTACACCCGCTGCCAGCGCTGCGGGCGCCCGCACTCCGTGTTCCGCAAGTTCGGACTCTGCCGCATCTGCCTTCGCGAGATGGCACACCGCGGAGAACTTCCGGGAGTTCACAAGAGCTCCTGGTGACGTGAGCGGTGGGCGGAGGACCGAGAAGTTCTCCGCCCACTGTCACGCTGTCATGGGTTCGTCGCCGATCCGGCCGACGAACCCGCTATCGAACCGAGTTTCGATGTAGGCCCACGGCCGGCACGTTCCGGCGTTGCATGGGAACCGCATCGAGAAAGGTGAACAGGTCAGCCATGACCATGACCGACCCCATCGCAGACTTCTTGACGCGTCTGCGTAACGCCAACACGGCGTACCACGACGAGGTCAAGCTCCCGTCCTCGAAGATCAAGGTGAACATCGCCGAGATCCTCAAGCGCGAGGGCTACATCTCCGACTACCGCACCGAGGACGCCGAGGTGGGCAAGACCCTCATCGTCGACCTCAAGTACGGACCTTCCCGTGAGCGCAGCCTCGCCGGCGTGCGTCGCGTGTCGAAGCCCGGCCTGCGCGTGTACGCGAAATCCACCAACCTGCCCAAGGTCCTGGGCGGCCTCGGCGTGGCGATCATCTCCACGTCCTCCGGTCTGCTCACCGATCGCCAGGCGGCCAAGCAGGGAGTGGGCGGGGAAGTCCTCGCCTACGTCTGGTAAAGGGAGGCCACCACAATGTCGCGAATCGGAAAACTCCCCGTTGCAGTTCCTTCGGGCGTCGAGGTCACCATCGACGGCCAGGATGTTGCAGTCAAGGGCCCCAAGGGCAACCTGTCCCTGACGATCGCCGAGCCGATCGCCATCGCCAAGGGCGAGGACGGGGCAATCAACGTCACGCGCCCGAACGACGAGCGTCGCAGCCGTGCGCTGCACGGCCTGTCGCGGACGCTCGTGCAGAACCTCATCGTCGGCGTGACCGAGGGTTACACCACGAAGATGGAGATCCACGGCGTCGGCTACCGCGTGGCTCTCAAGGGCAAGGACCTCGAGTTCTCGCTCGGCTACAGCCACCCCGTGCTGATCGAGGCTCCCGAGGGCATCACGTTCGCCGTCGAGAACCCCACGCGCTTCTCGATCTCGGGCATCGACAAGCAGAAGGTCGGCCAGATCGCGGCCAACATCCGCCGGCTGCGCAAGTCCGACCCGTACAAGGGCAAGGGCATCCGCTACGAGGGTGAACAGGTCCGTCGCAAGGTCGGAAAGACGGGTAAGTGATCATGAGCCAGACCGAGAACCAGAAGGCCAAGCGCATCCCGCGCGGCAAGGACGCCTCCACCACGCGTCGCCTTTCGAAGACGCGTCGTCACTTCCGCCTCCGCAAGAAGATCTCCGGCACCGCCGAGCGTCCCCGCCTCGTCGTCAACCGGTCGTCGCGCCACCTGCATGTGCAGCTGGTCGACGATCTGACGGGCACCACCCTCGCCGCAGCGTCGTCCATCGAACCCGATGTGCGCGCTCTCGAGGGCGACAAGAAGGCTCGCGGCGCGAAGGTCGGTCAGCTGATCGCCGAGCGCGCGAAGGCTGCCGGCGTGGAAGCCGTGGTCTTCGACCGCGGTGGCCACACCTACAGCGGACGCATCGCGGCCCTCGCGGACGCGGCTCGCGAAAGCGGGTTGAAGTTCTGATGACCATTTTCTCGAACGGAAGGAACGCCTGATGCCGGGACGTCAGCGGCGTGACGGCGGCAACGGCCCCGCCGGACAGAACCCCAACAGCGGTGACAACCGTGGCGGTCGCGACCGCCGCGACCGCGACTCGCGCGGCGGCAACGCTGCCGAGAAGTCGAACTACATCGAGCGTGTCGTCTCGATCAACCGTGTGTCGAAGGTCGTCAAGGGCGGTCGTCGCTTCAGCTTCACCGCTCTGGTGATCGTGGGCGACGGCAACGGCCTGGTCGGTGTCGGCTACGGCAAGGCCAAGGAAGTTCCCGCGGCCATCCAGAAGGGTGTCGAGGAAGCTCGCAAGAACTTCTTCCGCGTCCCGCTCATCGGCGGAACCATCACCCACCCCGTCCAGGGAGAGGCTGCAGCCGGTGTCGTCCTGCTGCGTCCGGCTTCCCCCGGTACCGGTGTCATCGCCGGTGGCGCTGTGCGCGCGGTGCTGGAGTGCGCGGGTGTCCACGACATCCTGTCGAAGTCGCTCGGCTCCGACAACGCCATCAATGTGGTGCACGCGACGGTTGCGGCCCTCAAGGGTCTGCAGCGTCCCGAGGAAGTCGCGGCTCGCCGTGGCCTCACCCTCGAGGAAGTTGCCCCCGCCGGCATGCTGCGCGCACGTGCACAGGCTGCTGGGAGCGTGAAGTAATGGCAGAGCTGAAGATCACCCAGATCAAGAGCACCATCGGGGCCAAGTCGAATCAGCGCGACAGCCTCCGGACCCTCGGTCTGCGGAAGATCCGCCAGTCCGTCGTCCGCGAGGACAACGCGCAGAACCGTGGCCTCATCAACGTGGTGCGTCACCTCGTCACTGTTGAGGAGGTCTGAGAATGACCATCAAGCTGCATCACCTGCGCCCGGCTCCGGGTGCGAAGACGGACAAGACCCGCGTCGGACGCGGTGAAGGTTCGAAGGGCAAGACCGCCGGCCGCGGTACGAAGGGCACGAAGGCACGCAAGAACGTGTCGCCGGCCTTCGAGGGTGGCCAGATGCCCATCCACATGCGTCTGCCGAAGCTCAAGGGCTTCAAGAACGCATTCCGTACCGAGTACCAGATCGTCAACGTCGGGGACATCGCTCGCGTGTTCCCCGAGGGTGGACAGATCGGTGTCGCGGACCTCGTGGCGAAGGGTCTGGTTCGCAAGAACCAGCTCGTCAAGGTCCTCGGCGAGGGCGAGCTGACGGTGGCCGTGCAGATCACCGCCGACAAGTTCTCGGCCTCCGCTCAGGAGAAGATCACTGCAGCCGGTGGCAGCGCGACCGTCCAGGCCTGACCTGTACTTTCGCGTGTGAGTCACGGCTGTCGAACGGCCGCGGTGCAGATAGCTGCACCGCGGCCGTTCGCGTGTTCACAGCGGTGTCGTAGGCTGCGTTCGCAGCGGTGACATAGGCTACCGGGCTACCCCTCTCATCGGGGCCCACTGTTAGAGTTTCAGAGTTGTCTACCGTCCGACGGATCCCTCTCGATCCGTCGTCCCCGATCGGCCCGCCAGGAGGATCTTTGCTTTCCGCCTTCGTCTCGGCCCTCAGGACACCGGACCTGAGGCGGAAGATTCTCATCGCCCTCGGGCTCGTGGCGCTGTACCGCCTCGGTGCTACCGTGCCGTCCCCGGGCGTCGACTACGGCAACGTCCAGGCCTGTGTCGATCAGCTCGCCGGCAGCGAGCAGGCCGGCATCTACTCGCTGATCAATCTGTTCTCCGGCGGCGCGCTACTGCAGTTGTCGGTCTTCGCGATCGGCATCATGCCGTTCATCACCGCGAGCATCATCGTCCAGCTGCTCACCGTGGTCATTCCACGATTCGAGGAACTGCGCAAGGAAGGCCAGTCCGGCCAGGCCAAGATGACGCAGTACACGCGTTATCTCGCCGTCGCGCTCGCCGTCCTGCAGGCCACCGGCATCGTCGCCCTCGCCGCCCGAGGGCAGCTGCTGCAGGGCTGTTCGGAGCCGATCCTCGCCGACGACAGCATCTTCGGGATGGTCGTCATCGTACTGGTGATGACCGCCGGTGCCGCCGTCGTCATGTGGTTCGGTGAGCTGATCACCGAACGTGGTGTCGGCAACGGCATGTCGCTGCTGATCTTCTCCGGTATCGCGGCCGCGCTGCCGAGCGAGGGTCGCATGATCCTCGAATCCCGCGGCGGCCTCGTCTTCGCGATCGTCTGCGTCGTGGCCCTGGCCCTCATCACGGGCGTCGTGTTCATCGAGCAGGGTCAGCGCCGGATCCCGGTGCAGTACGCCAAGCGCATGGTCGGCCGTCGTATGTACGGCGGGTCGTCGACCTACCTGCCGCTGAAGGTCAACCAGGCGGGCATCATCCCCGTCATCTTCGCGTCGTCGCTGCTGTACCTGCCCAACCTCGTTGCGCAGCTCACCGGTGCCACGACGAACCCGGATCCGAGTTGGTGGCAGCGGATCATCAACGAGTACCTGGTCAATCCGAACAACCCGGTCTACATCGCGATCTACTTCGCCCTGATCGTGTTCTTCGTCTTCTTCTACGTCGCCATCACCTTCAATCCGGAGGAGCGGGCCGACGAGATGAAGAAGTACGGCGGCTTCATCCCGGGCATTCGCCCCGGTCGACCGACCGCCGAATATCTCAGTTTCGTGCTCAACCGCATCACGGTTCCGGGCTCGATCTACCTCGGTCTCATCGCGACGCTGCCGAACTTCTTCCTGTCCGGCAGCCAGACGGCCTCGAGCATCTTCGGTGGCGCCGCGGTTCTCATTCTCGTCAGTGTCGCGCTGGACACTGTCAAGCAGATCGAAAGTCAACTGATGCAGCGCAACTACGAAGGGTTCCTCAAGTGAGACTTGTACTGCTCGGTCCTCCCGGTGCCGGCAAGGGCACGCAGGCCGCGATTCTGTCCGAGAAGCTCGGCGTCCCCGCCATCTCGACGGGCGATCTTTTCCGCGCGAACATCGGGCAGGGCACCCCGCTCGGCGTCGAGGCCAAGAAGTACATCGACGCGGGAGAGCTCGTCCCTGCCGAGATCACCAACAACATGGTGCGTGAGCGTCTGGCCGAGCCCGACGCCGCCAACGGCTTCCTCCTCGACGGCTTCCCGCGCAGCGTGGAGCAGGCCAAGGAACTCGAGAACATCCTGAAGGATCTCGGTGTCGAGCTCGACGGCGTGCTGTCCTTCGTCATCGACGAGGACGTCGTGGTCGAGCGCATGCTCGCCCGCGGTCGCGCCGACGACACCGAAGACGTGATCCGCAACCGTCTCCGGGTCTACCGTGAGGAGACGGCCCCGCTGCTCGACTACTACGCCGACTCGATCATCACGGTCGACGCGATCGGTGAGGTCGAGGAGATCAATTCGCGGGCTCTGTCCGCACTCGGAAAGTAGACGGGTAGTTCGACATGGGTTTCGGGCGCAAGCGCTCAGTGGTTCCGTTC
The DNA here is from genome assembly GCF_001646655.1 of Rhodococcus gordoniae. Taxonomy (GTDB): domain Bacteria; phylum Actinomycetota; class Actinomycetes; order Mycobacteriales; family Mycobacteriaceae; genus Rhodococcus; species Rhodococcus gordoniae. Next base: position 44,949 of record NZ_LPZN01000018.1, read on the forward strand.
CGCACCTCGGGTGAACTCGACGCGATGGCGGCGGCGGGAGCCGTGGTCGGTGCCGCACTCGTCGCAGTGCGCGAGGCCGCCAAACCGGGCGTGAGCACCCTGGAACTCGACCAGGTGGCGGAATCGGTCATCCGCGATGCGGGGGCCGTTCCGTCCTTCCTGGGCTACCACGGCTTCACCGGTTCGATCTGTTCGTCGGTCAACGAGGTCGTCGTCCACGGCATCCCATCGGCGTCGGTGGTGCTCGCCGAGGGCGACCTCGTGTCGATCGACTGCGGTGCGATCCTCGACGGCTGGCACGGCGACTCGGCGTGGACCTTCGGGATCGGCGAGTTGTCGCAGGCCGACATCGATCTGAGCGAGGCCACCCGCCTGTCGCTCGAGGCCGGTATCGCGGCGATGCTCCCGGGCAACCGCCTGACCGACGTCTCGCACGCGATCGAGCAGGGCACGCACGCCGCCGAGAAGTTGCACAGCCGCTCGTACGGCATCGTCGACGGCTACGGCGGTCACGGCATCGGCCGCGAGATGCACATGGATCCGTTCCTCCCCAACGAGGGCAAGCCGGGCAAGGGCCCGAAGCTCGTCGTCGGGTCGGTGCTCGCCGTCGAGCCGATGCTCACCCTCGGTACCTACGAGACCGAGGTCCTCGACGACGAGTGGACGGTGGTGACCGTCGACGGCAGCCGGGCCGCGCACTGGGAGCACACGGTCGCGGTCACCGAGGACGGCCCCCGCATCCTCACCGTCCGGCCGGAGTGACGCGAGCGGTCGTACTCCGCGGCGTCACACGTCGACGAGGAGCGTGACTGGTCCGTCGTTGACGAGGCTCACCTCCATGTGTGCCCCGAACTTCCCGGTCTCCACTGTCGCGCCGAGATCTCGTAGAGCGTTCGCGAACGCATCGACGAGAGGTTCGGCGATCGGGCGGGGAGCGGCGGCCGACCACGACGGACGCCGGCTCTTCCTCGTGTCGGCCATGAGAGTGAACTGGCTGACCACCAGGATCGGGGCGTCGACGTCGGAGGCGGATCGCTCGTCCTCGAGGATGCGCATCGTCCACACCTTCCGGGCGAGCGTCGCGGCCTTCGCCTCGTCGTCGTCGTGCGTGACGCCGACCAGCACGAGCAGACCGTGACCGTCTTCGGCCGGCGTGATGCGGGCCACCTCGGCTCCGTCGACCGCCACTGCCGCCGTGGTCACCCGCTGGATCAACGCCCGCACGTGCGGTCCTCCTCCTGGTCGTGGGCACGAGTGTGCCCGAGCTCATTTGTCCTGGACGGTCAACTTCCCGTACCATTGATCGGTGGTGCGCGCTGCGCTCCGATCGGTCCCGTGTCGAATTCCTTCGAATCTCGGTTCGTGTCCGGTCCCGGAGTTGCCGAGCGTCACGGTAACGGATGCCGATGCAACCACAACGCCGAACAACGGATCGCGGAGGATATGGCTAAGAAAGACGGGGCAATCGAGGTCGAGGGCCGGGTAATCGAACCGCTGCCCAATGCGATGTTCCGCATCGAGCTGGAGAACGGGCACAAGGTTCTCGCCCACATCAGCGGAAAGATGCGTCAGCACTACATTCGTATCCTTCCCGAGGACCGCGTTGTCGTGGAGCTTTCTCCCTACGACCTCACGCGTGGACGCATCGTCTACCGCTACAAGTAACGAAGCTTCCCCGGCCACACGGTCGGGGAGAATCATGTCGCCGGACCGGCTCCGCCGTGTCCGGCGGCGCACATACAGGAGATCGGACTTACGTGAAGGTTCAGCCTAGCGTCAAGAAGATCTGCGAGAAGTGCAAGGTGATCCGCCGTAACGGTCGGGTCATGGTGATCTGCGAGAACCTGCGTCACAAGCAGCGTCAGGGCTAGATCCACCTTCGTCTCGAAGATCTGCTTGGCAACAAGCACGAAGACCTTCCAGCACCAGTCGCGTGGTTACGATCCTCGATCCGTCGAGGAGCTGCGCGATCAACCCCCGGTACGGAGGCCGGGGCCCCACTGTGTTTTTGAATCACACAGTTCTTCGACGCAGGGGACGGGCTGGGAGCAGACCTCCGCACACCGAATAGGAATGCCACATGGCACGTCTCGCAGGTGTCGATCTTCCCCGCGAAAAGCGGATGGAGATCGCACTCACGTACATCTACGGCATCGGCCGTACCCGCTCCAAGGAGATCCTCGAGGCCACCGGCGTCAGCCCGGACCTGCGCAGCAAGGATCTGACGGACGAGGACCTCGCCAAGCTCCGCGAGTACATCGAGGAGAGCTACAAGGTCGAGGGCGACCTCCGTCGCGAGGTTCAGGCGGACATCCGCCGCAAGATCGAGATCGGCTGCTACCAGGGCCTGCGACACCGTCGTGGTCTGCCCGTGCGTGGACAGCGCACCAAGACCAACGCCCGCACCCGTAAGGGTCCGAAGCGCACCGTCGCAGGAAAGAAGAAGTAATGCCTCCCAAGTCACGCAGCACCGGTCCGAAGAAGACCCAGAAGGCACGGCGCAGGGACAAGAAGAACGTTCCGCACGGCGCCGCTCACATCAAGAGCACGTTCAACAACACCATCGTGTCCATCACGGACCCGCAGGGCAACGTGATCTCCTGGGCGTCCTCCGGCCACGTCGGCTTCAAGGGCTCGCGCAAGTCGACCCCGTTCGCCGCGCAGCTCGCCGCCGAGAACGCCGCCCGCAAGGCGCAGGAACACGGTGTCAAGAAGGTCGACGTCTTCGTCAAGGGCCCGGGTTCGGGTCGCGAGACGGCGATCCGTTCGCTCCAGGCCGCAGGCCTCGAGGTCGGCACCATCTCCGATGTCACCCCGCAGCCGCACAACGGTTGCCGTCCGCCCAAGCGGCGTCGCGTCTAACGGGAAAGGAAGGTAAAGAATAATGGCTCGTTATACCGGTCCCGTCACCCGTAAGTCGCGTCGTCTCCGTGTCGACCTGGTCGGAGGCGATCAGGCCTTCGAGCGTCGCCCCTACCCGCCCGGCCAGCACGGCCGCGCGCGGATCAAGGAGAGCGAGTACCTGCTCCAGCTGCAGGAGAAGCAGAAGGCCCGCTTCTCCTACGGTGTCATGGAGAAGCAGTTCCGCCGCTACTACGAAGAGGCCGCAAGCCGCCCCGGCAAGACCGGTGAGGTTCTGCTGGCCATCCTCGAGTCGCGTCTGGACAACGTCGTCTACCGTGCCGGCCTCGCCCGCACGCGTCGTCAGGCCCGCCAGCTGGTCAGCCACGGCCACTTCCTGGTCAACGGCAAGAAGGTCGACATCCCCAGCTACCGCGTCTCGCAGTACGACATCATCGATGTCCGCGAGAAGTCGCTGAGCACGCTGCCCTTCCAGGTCGCGCGCGAGACCCAGGGCGAGCGCCCGATCCCGGGTTGGCTGCAGGTCGTCGGTCCGCGTCTGCGGGTGCTGGTCCACCAGCTCCCCGAGCGTGCACAGATCGACATCCCGCTGCAGGAACAGCTGATCGTCGAGTACTACTCGAAGTAAGACACCTCGGTGTCGTGGTGTCCTCCGGTCCACCCGGACGGGAGGACACCACTCCATTCCACTAGGGCGTCATATGGCGGACGCCCACAAGGAGGCAACAGATGCTCATCTCTCAGCGACCCACACTGACCGAAGAGGTCATCGCTGACAACCGCTCGAAGTTCGTCATCGAGCCGCTCGAGCCTGGCTTCGGGTACACCCTCGGCAACTCGCTTCGTCGCACCCTGCTCTCCTCGATCCCGGGCGCAGCCGTCACCAGCATCCGCATCGACGGCGTGCTCCACGAGTTCACCACCGTTCCCGGCGTGAAGGAGGATGTCACCGACATCATCCTGAACCTCAAGGGTCTCGTGGTCGGCTCGGAAGAGGACGAGCCGGTCACCATGTACGTCCGCAAGCAGGGACCGGGCACCGTCACGGCCGGCGACATCGTGCCCCCGGCCGGTGTCACCATCCACAACCCGGACCTGCACATCGCCACCCTGAACGACAAGGGCAAGCTGGAGATCGAGCTCGTCGTCGAGCGCGGTCGCGGCTACGTTCCTGCCGTGCAGAACAAGGCGTCCGGCGCCGAGATCGGCCGCATCCCGGTCGACTCGATCTACTCGCCGGTCCTCAAGGTGACGTACAAGGTGGAAGCGACCCGCGTCGAGCAGCGCACCGACTTCGATCGGCTCATTCTCGACGTGGAGACCAAGAACTCGATCAGCGCGCGGGACGCGCTCGCCTCGGCGGGCAAGACCCTCGTGGAGCTCTTCGGTCTGGCTCGTGAGCTGAACGTCGAAGCAGAAGGCATCGAGATCGGTCCCTCGCCCGCCGAGGCCGACCACATCGCCTCCTTCGGACTTCCGATCGAGGACCTCGACCTCACGGTCCGGTCCTACAACTGCCTCAAGCGCGAGGGTGTTCACACCGTCGGCGAGCTCGTGGCACGCACGGAGTCCGACCTGCTCGACATCCGCAACTTCGGCCAGAAGTCCATCGACGAGGTCAAGGTCAAGCTGCACTCGCTCGGCCTGTCCCTCAAGGACAGCCCGGCATCGTTCGACCCCAGCACCGTCGCCGGTTACGACGCCGCGACCGGTACCTGGAGCGACACCGACGCCGGCTCCTTCGGTGACAACGACGGCAACGAGGACTACGCCGAGACCGAGCAGCTGTAGCAGCTCACGGTCCGTTACTAGGAGAAAATCATGCCCAAGCCCAAGAAGGGCGCCCGCTTCGGCGGATCGGCCTCGCATCAGAAGGCGCTCATGGCCAACCTGGCCACCGCGCTCTTCGAGCACGGCCGCATCACCACCACCGAGGCCAAGGCCAAGGCCCTGCGCCCGTACGCCGAGAAGCTCGTCACGCACGCCAAGGCCGGCACGCTGGCCTCGCGTCGTGAGGTGCTGAAGGTCATCCGCAACAAGGACGTCGTCCACTCGCTGTTCGCGGAGATCGGTCCCTCCTTCGAGGACCGCAACGGCGGTTACACCCGCATCATCAAGACGATGCCGCGCAAGGGCGACAACGCCCCCATGGCCATCATCGAACTGGTGCGCGAGAAGACCGTCACCTCCGAGGCCGACCGCGCACGTCGCGTCGCCGCCTCGCAGGCACCCGCCGAGGACAACGCGGTCCAGGCCGTCGAGGCCGAGGCCACCGACGCCGAGGTCGCGAACGCCGACGCCGTCGTCGAGGGTGTCGAGGACACCAACGCCACGGCTGCCGACGCACCCGAGGCCGACGAGGCCAAGAAGGACTAGTCCACTTGGTTTCGGCATCTGCTGAAGCTCACGAGACGACACGTCTGCGACTCGACATCGCCTACGACGGCACCGACTTCTCCGGCTGGGCACGGCAACCCGGTCGCCGCACGGTGTGCGGGGAGATCGAGGAGAAGATCTCCGCGATCGTCCGGACCCCCGTGCTGCTCACCGTCGCCGGTCGCACCGACGCCGGCGTGCACGCTTCCGGGCAGGTCGCCCACGTGGACGTACCCACCGCGGCGCTGCCCGACGATCCGTCGCGCTGGGTCCGGCGTCTCGCACGGTTCCTGCCCCGCGACGTGCGTGTCACCGGGATCTCCGTCGCCCCCGAGCATTTCGACGCGCGCTTCTCGGCGATCCGGCGTCACTACGAATACCGCCTCACCACAGCGGTGTACGGCGCCGAGCCGCTGCGGGCGCGCGACACCGTTTCGTGGCCGAAGGCCGTCGATCTCGATGCGATGCGACGCGCCTCGCACTCACTGCTCGGTCTCCACGACTTCGCCGCCTTCTGCAAGCGTCGCGAGGGTGCGACGACCGTACGCGAACTGCAGCGATACGACTGGACCCGTGAGGACGACATCCTCACCGCCTACGTCAGCGCCGACGCCTTCTGCTGGTCGATGGTGCGCAGTCTCGTCGGCGCGGCCCTGGCCGTGGGGGAGGGGCGCCGCAGCGTCGACTGGATGACGGCCCTGCTCGAGGCGCGCGAACGCGCGGCGTCCGTAGCGGTGGCACCGGCTCACGGCCTGTCACTGGTCCGCGTCGACTACCCTGCTGACGAGGAACTGGCCGCGCGCAACGCTGCGACGCGGGAGATGCGCGGGCCCATCACGCCCGGCTGTTGCGGATGAAGGGAACGAATGTGCGCACACGACGGTTTGCGTTGATGGGGACGATCGGGGCGCTCGCCGTCTCGTCGCTGGTCCTGCCCGGTGCCGCGGTTGCCCACGCCGACGAGTCCCCGGCTGCCGCGACCGGCGAGACCCGGTCGCAGAGCGCGACTGTCGAACGCATCGAGAAGCACACGGACCGCGACTGGTCGTTGTTCGTGTACTCGCCGTCGATGGATCGCACGATCGAGTTGCAGGTGCTGCGTCCGGCCGACACGAGCGCTCCGCGACCGGTCTTCTACCTGCTCAACGGTGCCGGCGGGGGACAGGACCGGGCGACCTGGCGCGAGCAGACCGACGTCGTGGAGTTCTTCGGCGACAAGAACGTCAACGTCGTCACCCCGATCGGTGGCGCGTTCAGCTACTACACCGACTGGCTCGAGGACGATCCCGTTCTCGGACGCAACAAGTGGACGACCTTCCTCACCGAGGAGGTCCCGTCGGTGGTCGACGCGACGCTCGGGGCGAGCGGCCGGAACGCGATCGCGGGTGTGTCGATGTCGGCGACGTCGGCGCTGGCCCTCGCCCAGCACGCGCCGGATCTCTACCAGGGTGTGGGTTCGTACAGCGGATGCGCCGAGACCGCCACGGAGACCGGTTCGCGTTACGCGGAGATCGTCGTCGGGTTCGGGGGCGGTGAGGCCGAGAACATGTGGGGACCGGTCGCAGGCGAATACTGGAACGAACAGGACGTCGTGCGCAACGCGGAGAAGTTGCGCGGCAAGGCCGTCTACGTCTCCACGAGTAGCGGTGTCCCCGGTCCGTACGAACTGAAGGCGTGGGAGCAGTCCGGTGTTGCCGTCCTTCCCGACGTGGCTCTGCTGGGTCTCATCGAGGCCGGTGTGAGCGACTGTACGACGCGACTGCGCGGTGCGCTGGACGCAGCCGGCGTCGAGGCGACCTATTCCATCCGGTCCGAGGGCACCCACACCTGGGGTTACTGGCAGGAGGCCTTGCACGAGTCGTGGTCGGTGCTCGGCGAGGCCATCGGCGCCTGACGCGACAACACTGCGCGGCCCGGGAACTCGGGGACGTTGCTGATGAGCGCATCGAGCGAACCGAGAAGCAGGTGATCGTCTCCGTGTATGCGTCGACGCGCTAGAACCGAGGGGCGAGCAGGAGCCTCGCGATCATGCGATGGCCCTCGGCCTCGTAGGAGTCGTCGCCCACATGGAAAGCCCATACCGCGACCGCGACCGCCGCGCGCACGCGCTGACGGAACCAGGCCTCCGCCTCGCGCGGATCCTCCCCGTAGCCGCACACGAAGGCCTGCTCGGCGCCCGGAACCCGGAGGAACTCGCGCACCGCGAGCCGTTCGAAGTCCTCACCCGCGGGACGCAGGGCGGCGCGGCCGAAATCGATCACCTTCACCACTCCCGCGTCGTCGGCGAGCCAGTTCCGGCTCTGCCAATCGCCGTGGGTGGGCACCAGGGTGGCCGTCGGTGTCGGCCATCCTTCGACCATCGCCCGCAGCCGGCCGGCGGCCTCGGGACCGATGCGGTGCGCCGCCGCCAGCCACCGCAGGGTCTTCGCGTTCGCCGATCGCTCGTACCCCTCGTCCACGATCCGCTCCTGGCGGTGGAACTGCGCGAGCAGCGCCCCGGCCTGCTCGTAGACATCGAGGGACGACGAGGCTGCCGTACCCTGGATCAGCCGGCCCGGAAGATACTCCGTCACCACGAGTTTCGTCGCCCGGTCGGCGAACACCATCCGGGCGGCCCGCCCGCACCCCACCCACGGACCGGTCCAGCGCTCGTGGGCGCTGATCTCGCGTCCGATGTGGCGATCGGGCGCCCCACCGGCCTTCACGACGAGCCGACCCTCGTCGGTGTCGATCGCGAGGACGGTGGTCGACACCAGTCCCCAGCTCATGTCGGCGACCACGACCGTGCGGCCGAATCGCTGCGTCAGCAGGTCACGTTGCTGTGGGGTGAGCCGCTCCAGGGCGTCCGGCATGAAGGCACTCCAACGACCTTCGTGCCGTGCGGCTGTCGTCCGATCGGTTATCCCGCCAGCGACCGCGCGATCACCAGCCGCTGAATCTGATTGGTGCCCTCGAAGATCTGGGTGATCTTCGCATCGCGCATGAAACGCTCGACCGGGAAGTCGCGGGTGTAGCCGTATCCACCGAGGACCTGGACGGCATCCGTCGTGACCTTCATCGCGGCATCCGTCGCGACGAGCTTGGCCACCGACGCCTGCCGCGAGTAGGGCCGGCCGGCATCCTTGCGCCGGGCGGCGTCGAGATAGGTGGCGCGGGCGGAGTCGACCGCGGCGGCCATGTCGGCGAGGACGAACCCGAGGCCCTGGTGGTCGATGATGCGCTTGCCGAAGGCCTGCCGTTCCTTGGCGTAGGCCGTCGCCTCGTCGAGAGCGGCCTGGGCCAGACCCGTCGCGACCGCGGCGATCCCCAGGCGTCCGGAGTCCAGCGCGCTGAACGCGATCGGCAGCCCCTGCCCCTCGGCGCCGATCCGGCGTTCGGCCGGGACGAAGACGTCGTCGTAGTGGGCGGAGGTGGTGGGGATCGCGTGCAGGCCCATCTTCTCCTCGGGCTTGCCGAAGGACAGACCCTCGGTGCCGGCGGGCACGAGGAAGCACGAGATGCCCTTGCTGCCGGTGTCGGCCGTGCGGGCGAACAGGGTGTAGAAGTCGGCCTTGCCGCCGTTGGTGATCCACGCTTTCGAGCCCGTGATGCGGTAGCCACCCTCGACGGGCTTCGCGCGGCAGGCGAGCGCAGCGGCGTCGGAACCTGCCTGCGGCTCGGACAGGCTGTATGCGCCGATGGTGTTGCCGCCCAGCATCTCCGGAAGCCACGTGTTCTTCTGCTCGTCGGTGCCATGGGTGGCGAGCGCGAAACACGACAGGCCGTGCACACTCACCGCGACCGCCACTGCGGCCCAACGGGCACCGAGTTCTTCGAGGACCTGCAGGTACACCTCGTACGGCTGGTCGCCGCCGCCGAACTCCTCGGGATACGGCAGGCTCAGCAGTCCGGCGGCGCCGAGTGCGGGGAACACGCCTTCGGGGAAGGTCTCCGCGCGTTCGTGCTCGTCGACGCGCGGCGCGAGCACCTTGTCGGTGACGTCGCGGGTGAGGTCGATCAGGTCGTAGGCCTCGCGGGTGGGAAGCAGACGCTCGACGGGCACGGTGGTTCCTCCTGGAAGGCTGGGACCGAAAGTAGTACTGACCATGATACTGCAGTACTGTTTTCCGTATGGCAAGAGTCGGTAGCCGGCGACCCACCGCCCGGCAGGCCCAACTGTTCGACGCTCTGGTCGCGTTGTTCCTGGCAGAAGGCTTCGCACACCTGACCCTCGACGACGTCGCCGCGCGCCTGCGCTGCTCGAAATCCACGCTCTACGCACTCGCGGAGAACAAGAACCGGCTCGTCCACGCGGCGACCGTGCACTTCTTCAAGGGCGCCGCCGAGCGGGTCGAGGCCGACGTCGCACAGGCCGCGGACGCGCAGGCACGCATCGGCACTTATCTCGAGGCCGTGGGACGCGAACTCGAACCGGCGTCCTCCCGATTCATGGAGGACATCGCCCACACGCCGGTCGCGCGCGAGGTGTACGAACGCAACACCCGCTTCGCGGCCGACCGGGTCCGCCAGCTCATCGCCGACGGCGTCACGTCCGGCGAACTGCGCGACGTCCACGCCGCCTTCGTCGCCGATGTCGTCGCGTCGGTCATGGTCCGCATCCAGCAACGACAGGTGGCCGAGGCGACGGGACTCGAAGACGCACGCGCCTACCGCGAACTCGCCGCACTGCTCGCACACGGACTGTCCGCCGCGCCCCACCTACGATCGACCCCATGACCACGGCAGTACCGAACGAACCGATCCGTCTCGAGGTCGTCGTCGCGAGTGTCCGTGCCGGTCGCATCGCCCCGATCGTCGCCGACTGGTTCGCGGCCACCGCGCGGAGCCGCTCCGAGTTCGACGTCGGCGTTCTCGACCTCGCCGAGACCCCGCTCCCACAGGACCTCTCGGGTGGGCCCGGCGCCGACGCCTTCACCCGTCGTATCGGTGCCGCGGACGCCTTCGTGGTGGTGACCTCCGAGTACAACCACGGCTATCCCGCCGCACTGAAAACGGCCATCGACACCGTCAAGCACGAATGGCGCACCAAACCGGTCGGATTCGTCTCCTACGGCGGCCTGTCCGGCGGCCTGCGCGCGGTCGAACAGTTGCGGCAGGTCGTCGTCGAGGTCCACATGGTGCCGGTGCGGCAGTCGGTGAGTTTCCACCGCGTCAAGCACGCCTTCGCTGCCGACGGCACCACCACGGACGAGGCCGCGATCGACGGCGCGGAACGCATGCTCGACCAGATCGTATGGTGGGCGCGCACCGTCCGTGCGGGAAGTGCCCTCGACCGTTATCCCGGCTGAGGCGCCGGATCCGCCATGCGCGACCGGCCGAGATGGGCGCTCTCCGCCGCGATCGTCACGAGGGTGAGGGGTGTGCGTTCGTCGCCCGCCGTGAGCACGACGCGGTCCCCGGCCGCCCCGGGCTGCAGCAGCGACACCGTGGGACGCTCGCGCGGCCATCCGTCCGGGTGGATGTGCACGTGGATCGCGGTCGCGTGCGGCATGGACGAGGTGGGCGGGACGCCGTCGTAGACGACCGTGTCGAAATCGCGGTCGCCCGCGTACTCGCCCGCCAGCCGCAGCCGGTCGGGTCCGGCGGCGGATCCGGCCAGGCCGCGCCACGCGCCGGGGCGGTCGGTGTGGACGACGACCCGCGCCCCCACCGCGACGGCCCGGAAGACCACCTGCCGGGCGAGGTACAACTCGCCCGCGATATGGACCGAGCGGATGCCGGGACCGGTGAGGCGGGCGGTGACGGCCCGACCGGCGTCGTCCGATCCGACGAGTTGCCCGCACCCGCCGGCCGGCAGGGCGAGGGCATCGAGCTCCTCGGCGTCCGACTCGCGCAGGGGAACGAGCTCCTCCAGATGCGGGATACCGAGTGGCAGTGCTGCTGTGAGAAGTTCGGCGTGACGCCCGTATGCCGGAAGCAGGCCCGCAGCGGACGGGACGTCCGGCTCGCGCGTGGTGAACCGTGCCAGTGCCCCGAGCCGGACCGAACCGCGGTCGCCCGGCCGCAGCCGGAGTACCAGCGTCGACGCCGACGTCGGATGTGCCCACACCGCGGCGGTGTGGTGCCGGTCGATCCGTCGGGGTTCGAACATCCCTCCGGAATCGAAGGCGGAGGACAACGCGACGTGCCGGTGCGTCGGTACCCATTCCGCTGCCGGCACACCGTGGGAGATGCGCAGTGCCGCCTGTTCGATCTCGTTCGCGTTCAGCAGCCGCGCGGCGTATCCGTCGTCGCCGAGTGCGCGGATCACACGCCGCCCCGCGGCGACGACCGTGCGCGCGGCGCCCTCGGAGCCGCCGCCCCGGCGGGCCGCGGCGGCCGCACAGGAGGTGACATCGAGGCGGAGCACCACCCGGACCGTGCGTTCGGCAGCGGCAGGAAGCGGTCCGAGCAACTGCGCGTAGGCCTGTCCGGCGGGCGTCGAGTCGAGAACCCGACGCCCTTGCACCACGACGTCGATCCCGTCGAGGACGACGTCGTGCCGGTACAGGCATGCGGCGATCGCACTCAGGGGGAGTGTTCGTCCCGATTCCTCGCTGTCACGGCCGAGCCTGGTGATTCTGCCGGCCGGTGGCGCGAGCTCGAGGACGACGGTCGCGTACGGGCCGTCCCATCGCACCCCCACCGGGCCTGCCGGCCCGGCGTGGAAGTCGCGGAGGACACCCGACACGGGGACGCCGCCGGGGCGGCGCAAGACGGTTGCGATCCAGTCGGCTGTACCGCGTCCGCCGATCCGGAGGAGGCACGCCGCGGCGACCGGCACGGCGATCGCACAGGCCACCCACGCGGACGACCCCAGCGCCACCGCGAGCACCCCCATGCCGACGGCCACGCACTGCGCCCCCGTCAACCGGACTGCGACACGACTTCTCGCTTCACCTGCCGCGGTGACGATTCGCGCGTCCCCCGACGCCGTCACGAATTGCGCGTGCTCCGACGCGGTCACGAATTGCGCGTGCTCCGACGCGGTCACGGTCCGTTGCATCGATCCCCCCGAACGACGGCCGGCAATGATGTCGACGCGGTACCGGCCTTCCCCTGTGCCGCGCGGCGCGCGTGCGATGAGCGCCCGACAGGACTGTACTGTGTTGCGCCAGAGAGCGTGCCGTACGGGGGGGAGATCGATGGCAGCGCAACCGACCACACGGTGGCAGGTCAGTGGATACCGGTTCCTGGCACGACGCATGGATCATGCGTTGGTGCGGGGCGACGTACGGATGATCCACGACCCCATGCGTTCCCAGTTCCGGGCATCGGTCGTCGGAACGGTCGTCGCGTGTGTCGTGCTGGGAGGCTGTGCCGCACTCGCCCTGTTCCGTCCCCAGGATCGGATCGGTGATGCCGCCGTCGTCGTCGGACGAGACTCCGGTGCGCTCTACGTCGCGATCGACACGACCTTCCACCCCGTCCTGAACCTGGCGTCGGCGCGGTTGATCCTCGGAGCTCCGGCAGAGCCGGCGGTCGTGGCCGACGAGGAACTGACGAAGCGTCCGCGCGGCCCGCTCGTAGGGATACCGGGTGCGCCGTCCTCCCTGGTCCACGACGCGGAGGACACGCCCTGGACGGTCTGCGACGTCGCCGATCCCGACGGCCTGCAGTCCTCGACCACCGCCGTGCTCGCGGGCACCCCCGATCATCGGACGGGATCGGTGCTCGCCGACGACGAGGCGCTCCTCGTGACGGCGGACGGCAGGTACCACCTGCTCTACGAGGGCAGACGCGCCGAGATCGATCCGAACGACCGGTCGCTCGTGCGACTGCTGGGCGTCGACATCTCCCGCGCACGACCCGCGAGCGCCGGACTGCTCGCCGCCGTCCCGGAGGTGCCGAGGCTGACCGCACCTCCCATCGCCGGAGCCGGGGGTCCGCCGGTCGCGCCGATCCCGGGTGCGCGCATCGGGTCGGTCGTCGCGGTGTCCGAACCCGACGGCCAGAGTTTCCACGTGGTGCTCGGGAACGGTGTGCAGGAGGTGTCGCGGGCTACCGCGCACCTCATCCACTTCTCGGATTCGCAGGGGGCACCGGAGATTCCGGTGGTACCGCCCGACGTCCTCGCGGCCGCGCCGACGGTGCACGAACTCCCGGTCGACACCTTTCCCGAGTCCGTCCCGCGGATCGTCGACCCGGGGGAGAGCCCGGTGGCCTGCTCGACCTGGCAACCCGACGCGGGTGAGGACGACCGGCACCGGTCGTCGCTGCGACTATCGGCGGGGACCGCGCTGCCCGTGGGGAAGGACGCCGTGCCCGTGACCCCGGCTCAGGCCGACGGTGCGGGACCCCAGGTCGACGCGATCCACATTCCGCCGGGCCGTGGCCGATACGTGCAGGCCACCTCGCTGACCTCCGACACCGACCGACTCGGGTCGTTGTTCTACGTTGCCGACACCGGTGTGCGATACGGCATCACCGATGCGGCCGCCGCTGCGGCGCTCGGCTTCACGGATCCACCCGTGCGGGTCCCGTGGCCCGTCCTGCAGTTACTTGCTCCGGGACCCACGCTCGGCCGGGAGCAGGCGCTGCTCGCACACGACGGTGTCGCTGCCGATCCGGGAGCGGTCCCCGTGCGGGCGGACAACCGGCCGTCAGGTCCGTGACCGGGTGAGGCGTCGTGCCGGTGCGGTGAGGACGAGAACGAGGACGGTCACGGTGAGCACGGCCGCAGCCGAGCCCAGCGCGATGCTGCGCGGCCGGTGATCCGGTACCGGGGGAGAGCTCGGTTCGTCCACGGACACCGCCGGCACCGGCGCCGCGCGATCGGCCGGCAATGGGGCGGTGACGGCCGCGAGCGGATCGACGACACCGTGCCCCACCCGTGGATTCCACCCTTCCGCGGGGGAGTGGGCGGTCCTCTCGATGCGCGCCATCACCTCCCGCGCCGACAACTGGGGGTGCCGGGACCGCACGAGCGCGACCGTCGCCGCGACGAGCGGTGCCGCGAAACTCGTTCCGGACACCGGCCTGCCGCCCTGCGGCCCGGGAATCAGATCGGCCAGTCCGTCGGTGCCGGGATCGAGCGACACGAGCCCGCTCCCGGGAGCAGCGACATCGACCCACGGTCCGGGAAGACTGTATTCGGCGGGGGTACCGTCGTCCTCGACCGCGCCGACGGTGAGGACGTACTCGTCGTACCAGGCGGGAGACGCCAGGGTGACGACCGAATCCCACGGATCGGCACCGGGATCGGCCGGATCCACCGAAGACGGATTGCCCTCGCGGCAGGTGTCGGTGTTGCCGGCCGCCGCGACGACGACCGCGTCGTGCACATCGGTCGCGTACTGCACCGCCGCTCCCAGCGGACCGTCGGCGAGACCCTCGGCGACGGTCCGGCACGCGACCTCCGAGATGTTGACGACGGTGGCGCCGAGATCCACGGCGCGACGGACGGCCGCGGCGAGGGTCCGCACGTCGCCGTACCCGGATGCGTTGCGCGCGGCATCGTCGTCCGGCCGGGAGCGATCGGCGAAATGACCGCTGGACTGACGGATGGCGATCACCTCCACCTCGGGCGCGCCGCCGGCGAAGCCCGAGCCGGGTGCCGGGCGTGCCGCGATCAGTCCGGCGACGAGGGTGCCGTGCGCGTCGCAATCCTCGGTGCCGTCGCCCGTGGACACGTAGTCGCCGCCCGGCATCGGAGCCGGCAGGCGCGGGTGCGGATGGACTCCGGTGTCGATGACGGCGACGACCTGTCCGGCCCCGCGTGTGATCGGCCAGACCGACGCGAAGTCGAGGATCCGTTGTGCCCGAGGGATCTGCGGCCCGTCGGGGGCGCGGGGAAGCTCCGCGCACAGCACCCGCAGTTCGGTGGCCTCGGGAGGTGCGGGCGTCGCCCCGGGAGGCAGTTGCGCGGGGTCGGGTACCGGCGGCGCGGCGGCCGCGACACCCGACGGCGCGGATGCCAGCAGGAGGGCCACGAGAAGGACCGTGAACGCCCGTAGCGGCTGCACCGTCACAGTCCGCGGATCGCCGCGTACACGCCGGCGACCCAGCACGCCAGTGGCACGACGGTTGCGATGGTCGCGTACTCGGCGAGCTCGGCGATCCGGCGTTGTACCGGAGTGAACGTCCGTCGCGGTGCGACCGCACCGAAGAGGAAGCCGGCAGACGCGAGTCCGGCTGCCGCCGTGAACGCCGCCCACGGCGGCATCACCCCGGTCGCCGATGCACTCGCGAGCAACCCGAGCAGAAGCACCGCGCCACCCGCTACGAGCGGAGCGGCCTGTGCGGTCGCGGTGTACGTACGCCCCCGGAAGACCAGTACGACGGCTGCCGCAACGGCCAGTGCCACCGCGGGAACGAAGACCTCTCCGCCCCAAGGAAATGCGGCCCACCACGCCCCGGCCGCCGTGAGTACGACCACGGCGTGGACCATCCCGGTGAGTGCGCTCCGCGCGCGGTCGGCGCGGTGTTCGAGCTCCGCCGGTGACGGCAGTCCCGATAGGTTCCCGTCCTCGGACGTCTCCGATTCGGACGGTGCGCCGGGTGCGGGGACCGGGGGGATGGGAAGTTTCGCGAGCATCCCCGCGAGACGAGGCGCCATCCCGGCGAGCAGCAGTGCGGCGACCACCGTTCCGGCTCCGAGGGCACGCGCCTCGAGATCGGTGGTCGAGGCGAGGACGGCGTTCACGCCGGCACCCGCAGCGATCGCGGCGACCGCCGTGCACGACGCGAGGCCGATGCGGGCGACGCGCACGGCGATCACCGCGATCGTGCCGGTGAGTGCCGCCGCGAGAACGAGGCGCGGTGCCGGCGAACTCCCCGGGACGAGCAGCGCGCCGGCGGTCGACGCGAGTGGGAAGGCGCACCACAACAGCGCGGTGGCGGTGCGTCGAGCGTCGTGCAGTCGCGCGAGGATGCCCGCGGCGAGCAGCAACAGAAGCGGCAGCACCGCGCACAGCCCACCCAGGACGAGACGGCTCACGCCGTCGGGCAGGGACAGCAACGGCAGGCATCCCGCAGCGAGGGCGACCGGGCCCAGGACCGCTGCTATGAGACCCGACGGACCCGCACCCCACGGCGTCGCCGTCCGGTCCGAGGATGCGACGCTGTACATGACGTCGTCGAACAACGGTGGAGGAGCGGGTGATCCGGCGTCCTCCAGGACGAGGATCTCGCCGTCGCGGACGCCGTGCTCGTCGAGGCTCAGCGCACCGGGCAGAGGAGCCCGGCCGATGCGTGCGAGCGCCCACCCGTCGGGTTCCGTGCGCTCGGGCGTCGCGTCGAAGTCGTTGTCCGGCCGGTGCCCGGCGACGAGATCCACGATCCCCGGCAGCAGCAGCGCCACCGGAACGTCGAGGGGCAGAGCGAGATCGACCTCGGTGTGGCGGGCGAGTACGGTGATCCGGCACAGATCCGGGGCTCCCACCTGCCCCGGGGTCTCGGATCGCGCATGCACAGATGTCATCGGCCTCGGTTCCCCCCCGTCACTGCAGTCCGAACGACGCAGACCATACGACATCGTCCCGGGCGATGTCCCGTTCGAGTTCCCCGTCGCGGTACCGGCGGACGAGGAGGGGTACGGAAGGTCGCAGCGGTAGGTTAGTCTTCCACGACCGTGGGGCCGTAGGGGGCGGCCGACGGCGTTCCGGGGGGTGGCGAACGTGAGTACCGTACGTTTCGTGCGGAGAGCGCGGCGGGAGGCGCCGCGCGTGCCCAGTGGCGAGGTGAGTGTCCAACCGCCGCCCGACATTCCCCGCGCCACACCCGGCAACCTGGTGACCAAACTGCTCCCGCTCGTGATGGTCGCGGCGATGATCGGGATGGTCGCGCTGATGTTCGGCACGGGAGCGGCGCGCAGCCCCATGGCGATGATATTCCCGCTCATGATGGTCGTGTCCCTGGTGGGCATGCTCGCCAACGGTGGTCGCAGCGGTGGGACGAAGACCGCCGAGGCGAACGAGGACCGCAAGGACTATCTGAGATATCTCGACCGACTCCGGCGCGAGGTCACCGAGACGGCGCACGAACAACGTCGGGCGCTCGAATGGACGCATCCCGATCCCGCTCTGCTGTGGACCCTCGCCGGCACCGTCCGGATGTGGGAGCGGCGCAGCACCGATCCGGACTTCGGTCATCTCAGGGTGGGGCGCGGAGGTCAGCGACTCGCGACCCGGCTCGTGCCACCCGACACGGGACCGGTCGAGGATCTCGAACCGGTCGCCGCCGTTTCTCTGCGCCGGTTCGTGCGCGCGCATTCGGTGGTGCCGGCACTGCCCACGGCCGTGTCGCTGCGAGGTTTCGCCGCCATCGGCATCGACGGAGACCGTGAGACGGCACGTTCGCTCGCGCGGGCGATGCTCGTGCAGGCGTGTACCTTCCACGGACCCGACATGCTGCAGGTCGCCGTCGTGTGCGGGCCCGACACCGCTGCGGAGTGGGAGTGGATCAAGTGGCTGCCGCACGCGCAGAACCCGGTCCTGCGCGACGGTGCGGGTAGCGCACGCACGGTGTTCGGCTCGGTGCTCGAACTCGAGACGGATCTCGCGACGGTGCTGGCCGGTCGCAGCAGGTTCGTCCGGAACGCCCCGGCTGCCGAGGGCGCCGTGCACCTCGTCGTGGTCGTCGACGGCGGGGTCACGGGATCGGGTTCGGGTGTGCTCGACGACGGTCTCGACGCGGTGACCGTGCTCGACCTCTCCGGATACGCCGAACGGCTGAGCGCGACACGCGGTCTGCGTCTGATGGTCGAGGAGGGGCGGGTCGGGGTCGCGACCGGCACCGACGTCGACGTCTTCGCCGATACCGACTCCATCGACGCTGCACAGGCACAGACCCTGGCGAGGCGGCTCGCCCCGTATCGGGTGACGAGCGGCGCGGTGGACGACAGCGCCGGCGACGACCGGCCGTCGAGCTGGCAGGAGTTGCTCGGGCTCGGGGACGTGGCTCGATTCGACCCCGGCCAGGCGTGGGTCCCGCGCCGTGGACGCGACCGTCTGCGGGTTCCCATCGGCGTGGGCATCGACGGTGCGCCCGTCGAGCTCGACCTCAAGGAGGCCGCCGAGAACGGGATGGGCCCGCACGGATTGTGCATCGGCGCAACTGGATCGGGAAAGAGTGAGTTTCTGCGGACACTGGTCCTGGGCCTCGTGGCGACGCACCCACCCGAGGCGCTCAACCTGGTCCTGGTGGACTTCAAGGGCGGCGCGACCTTCCTCGGACTCGAGCGGATCGCACACGTCGCGGCGGTGATCACCAATCTCGCGGACGAGCTCGCGATGGTCGACCGCATGAAGGACGCACTCGAGGGTGAGATGAACCGCCGGCAGGAGTTGCTCCGGACCGCAGGGAACTTCGCCAATGTCGGCGACTACGAGAAGGCCAGGGCAGCGGGCGCCCCGCTCGACCCGTTGCCCGCGCTGTTCATCGTGGTCGACGAGTTCTCCGAACTGCTCTCGCAGCAACCGGAATTCGCCGATCTCTTCGCGGCGATCGGGCGGCTGGGACGGTCGCTGCACATGCACCTGTTGCTGGCGAGCCAGCGACTCGACGAGGGCCGGCTCCGCGGCCTCGACAGTCACCTGTCGTACCGCGTCGGCCTGAAGACGTTCTCCGCCAACGAGTCGCGGAGCGTCCTCGGCGTTCCCGACGCCTACCACCTGCCGTCGACGCCCGGCGCGGGATACCTCCGGACCGATTCCGCAGACATCCAGCGGTTCTCCGCGGCGTACGTCTCGGGACCGTACGAACCCGGCCCTCCCACCCGGCGCATCCGGTCGGCGGCGCCGACCGGCGCGTCCCGGCCCCGCATCTTCACGGCCCGGACGGTGCCGGTGGAGTCCGGTCCGCCCGCTCCGGTCGCCGAGCCGCTCCCGGTCCCCGCCGCAGGCGACGGACGGAGCGTTCTCGAGGTGGTCGTCGACCGGATCCGGGGGCACGGCACACCGGCCCACGAGGTATGGCTGCCCCCGCTCGACGAATCCCCGTCGCTGGACATACTCCTGCCCCGGTCGGTGCTCACCGGCGACGTTCCACGTCATGCTGCGCTGCGCACCGTCGTCGGTGTCGTGGACCGGCCGTTCGAGCAACGCCGCGACCCGCTGGTGGTCGACCTGTCGGGGTCCGCCGGCAACGTCGTGGTCGTCGGTGGCCCGCAGTCCGGCAAGTCCACCCTGGTGCGCAGCCTCGTCCTGTCGATGGCGCTGACGCACACCGCCGAACAGGTGCAGTTCTACGCTCTCGATTTCGGTGGCGGCACGTTGTCGGGTCTGGCCGGCCTGCCGCATGTCGGTTCCGTCGCCGGACGGCACGACACCGATCGGGTGCGCCGGACCGTTGCGGAGATGATGTCGTTGCTGCGCCGCCGCGAACGATCCTTCGCCGAGAACGGCATCGAGTCCATGGCCCAGGTGCGACGGATGCGCGCCGACGGAAACGCGCTCGCCAGCGACGATCCGTTCGGCGACGTCTTCCTCGTCGTCGACGGATGGCCCAGCATCCGGCAGGATTTCGAGTCGCTGGAACAGACGATCGGGATCCTGGCGGCCCAAGGCCTGTCCTACGGCATCCACGTGGTGCTCAGCGCACCGCGCTGGGGCGACGTCCGGCCTGCCATGCGCGACCTGCTGGGTACGCGGCTCGAACTCCGACTCGGCGATCCGTCCGACTCCGAGTACGGCCGCAAGAGAGCGGCCACGGTGCCCGAAGGGCGACCCGGACGCGGCATCGACCGCGACGGACTGCACATCCTGGGCGCGTTGCCCCGGGTGGACGGAAGCTCCGATCCGGCCGATCTCGCAGCCGGTGTCGCCGCGGCGGTCGAGGCCGTCCGCGCTACCGCGTCCGGACGGTCGGCGCCGCCGGTCCGCATGCTGCCCGAGCGCATCGACAGGTCCGACCTGCTCGCGGCAATGCCCGCCGGATGGCCGCCGCCGGTCGATGCCTCCCGGTCCGCCCGGCTCCGTATCCCGATCGGCATCGACGAATCCGAACTCGCGCCCGTGTCGGTGGATTTCGCCGACAGTCCCCACCTGTTGATCTTCGGCGACTCGGAATGCGGCAAGACGACCCTGCTCCGGGGACTGTGCCGCGGGTTGACCGAGTCCGGCAGCGGCGCCGAGATCAGGATCGTCATCGGCGACTACCGCCGGACCATGCTCGGCGTCGTCGGCGGCGGCCATCTCGGCGGATATGCGCCGTCGGCCACGGTCCTCGCGGCCATGGTCCGGGAACTCGCCGTCATCTGCGAGCGTCGGCTGCCGGGCCCCGACACGACGCAACAGCAGCTGCGCGACCGGTCGTGGTGGACCGGGCCCAAGGTGTTCGTGGTGATCGACGATTACGACATGGTCGCGACGTCGGGTCAGAACCCGGTGCTGCCACTGCTCGACTACCTCCCACAAGGGCGGGACATCGGGTTGCACCTGGTGGTCGCGCGCCGTTCGGGCGGAGCGGGACGTGCGATGTACGAACCGATCCTGGGGCGTCTGCGGGAGCTGTCGAGTCCGGGTCTGATCATGAGCGGAAGCCGCGACGAGGGAGCGCTCGTCGGCGCGGTCCGTCCGTCACCGATGCCACCGGGCCGCGGCACGCTCGTGCGACGCGACGGCACGTCGCTCGTCCAGACGGCATGGGCGCCGGAGGCGTGATGACGAGCCGGGACGAGGCGGTGGTTGCTGCGGTCGCGTTCACGATGACATCCGGGTCGATGCACATCGGATGGTCCGGAACGACGCGCAGTGTGCCGGCTCTTGCGGCAGATGTGGGCGAGCGCCGGGTATTCGGAGCTCCCGCCGGTGAGGTGGCGGATCCGCTCGACGTCACAGAGTTCGCGGATATCGCCGCGGTCGGAACCGAACGCGAACTCGGGGAGTTGCTGACCGGACTCGTCGCGTACGGCGCGGCCACCGCCGGTGCGCCCGACACGGCCGGGCCGGCATGTGCGATACACCCCACCTGGTGGAACGAGCGGCGACGCGACCTTCTCCGGACCGCCGTGCGGCAGGTCGCGGGCGACACGATCCTGCTCCCGGTCGCGGTGGCCGCCGCACGCGCCGCCGACACCGCTCCGCACGAGAGGTGCGCGGTGCTCGAATTCGCCGCCGGCGGAGTCACCGCGGTGAGTGTCGCCGGGTTCGCCCCCGACGGGCCGACCGTCGAGCGCGTCGCGCGGGATCCGGATCTGTCGCTGTATTCCCCGGACGCCGCGGCGCGTCTCGAGAGCCTGCTGATCTCGGTGTGCGGCGGGTCCGGACCGGAGGTGGTGGTGGTGACCGGCGGGCCGGGCGAACCGTCCGGTGTCGAGCCGCTGGCCCTCGCGGTCGATCTCGTGGGTCCGGGCCGACGGGTCGTGCCCGTCGCGGCCTCGGAGATGCTCGTCGCGGTGACCGGTTCCCCCTCGGCGCCGACCACCCCGGGATCGGGTGCGCGGGGCGCACCTACCAGGTCGACGATGGACGGACCCGACCGGACGTTGCCGTGGCTGAACGAGGTACGCGCACGCCCGGATTCCGGCCGTCCCGGGCGGGACGGCAGGGTGCGCACAATGTTCGTGGCCGGCGCGATGGTCCCGGCCCTGCTCGCCGCCGCGATATTTCTGTGGCCGCTCCTCGCAGGAGGAGACGACGCGGACGTTCGGAATCTGCCCGAAGTCGTTGCCGCGGAGGAGACGCCGAACACCGTCGAATCGCCCTCGGTGGTGCCCACCGGCGACCCCGGACCTCGGGCGTCGACTCGGGTCGACGTCGGTCCGCTGAATCTCGAACTGCCCGACGGCTGGCGCATCCGGGACCCCGAGACCGTATCTGCGGGTCGTGCGGAACTGATACCACTCGGCGGGGCCGATCGTCGGATCCTGGTCGTGTACCGGGATCTTCCCGACGGGACGGACGCGGGTTCCGTCGCATCCGCGTTGGTTGCGCGGGCCGCCGAACGTGCACCCGTCATCCGTGATCTCGACGCCGACACGACCTTCGCCGACCGCAAGGTCGTGGCGTACACGGAGGTTCCCGACGACTACTCGGTGGTGCGGTGGTCGGTGCTCGTATTCCCCGGACTCCAGGTCTCGGTGGGATGCCAGTACCTCGAGGAGGATTGGACTCGTATCCGCAGTGAATGCGAGCAGGCCGTCCACACCCTCCGGCTCGGCTGACGACGAGGATTCGCGAATTTTCCGGACACGGCGGAACCGATACCGCACCGGGCGCGTCCAACCACATGTAAGAGCGAAGACCGGCTCGACGCCGAGCCGGGTGATCCACGCACCAGCGAAGGAGTACGCCGTTGAGTCAACCGACCGGCAATTCGAATCAACTCACCACCGATGTGGCGACCATGGAGGTCGTCGCGGGACAACTCCAGGACTCCCGCGCCGAACTCGACACGATCCTCGGACGGCTGACGGGCGTGGTGCAGTCCGCGCCGGCCGTCTGGCGGAGCCGCTCGGCGGAACAGTTCGCCGGAATCATGGAGCGCTGGAACGTCAACCACACCAAGCTGTCGAACGCGCTGGACGAACTGGCCGAGGCCGTCCGCACCAGCGGACGGTCGTACGCCGCCGCCGAGGATCACCAGGCCCGGTCCCTGTCGGCGATCGACCCCGACGGCGGTTCGGTTCTCAACGGCTCGTTCACCTGATCCCCGGTCCTTCCGGCACACATTCGAGAACAAGGAGAACGATCCGTGTCCGAGATCTATCAGAACTTCGCCGGCGTCGCCGACCTGCACGCCCAGCTCGTGTCCGGTCAGAAGGCGATCGAGGCGACGCTCGACCGCATCGAGGGGCAGGTCGCGCCTCTCGTCGCCAGCTGGGACAGCGACGCGAAGGAGCGTTACGCCGCCACGCAGGCCCGCTGGAACGAGGCCGAGGCCGGTCTCATCCAGGTGCTGCACGACATCGGCCGGGTGGTCTCGACCGGTAACGACAACATGCAGGAGGTCGAGCGACTGAACCAGCAGCGTTTCCCGGGCTGATCCGGGTTCGTCGGATCCGACCGGTCCGGCGCTGTCACGTCCCGGTGGTGGAGAGGCCACCGGGACGTGACTTGTCTCGGCGGCGCGGGCTCCCTGCACGGAGGCCGAGCACAGGAGCCTGCCGAGGCGCTTTGACCCGTCCGGTCTGGGCCCGGTAGAGTGTCCCCTCGGCGTGTCGCACGTCGTCGTGCCCTGTGGCGCGAGGAACATCTCTCCCGGGTCTCAACTGGCCGCCGGGCGTGACCATCGTCGACATGCAGGCCAGCAGCGAAACGATAGACGAGGAAGATCTGTGTCTACGTACACACCGAAGGCCGGCGACGTGACCCATCAGTGGCACGTCATCGACGCCACCGACGTGGTGCTCGGCCGCCTCGCGGTGCAGGCGGCAAACCTGCTCCGCGGCAAGCACAAGCCCACATTCGCGCCGCACGTCGACGGTGGTGACTTCGTCGTCATCATCAACGCCGACAAGGTTGCCGTCTCCGGCAACAAGCGGACCGACAAGTTCCTCTACAGCCACTCCGGTCACCCGGGCGGTCTGCGGGCTCGTTCCGTCGGCGAGGTTCTCGAGAAGAACCCCGACCGCCTCGTGGAGAAGGCCGTCACCGGCATGCTCCCGAAGAACAAGCTCGGTCGCGCCATCGCGAAGAAGCTGAAGGTCTACGCGGGCCCGAACCACCCCCACGCCGCGCAGCAGCCGGTGCCGTTCGAGATCAAGCAGGTGGCACAGTGACGACGCCCGAGGAACAGAACGTGAACCCCGAAGAGTACGTCGAGAACGTCGAGGTCGCTGCCGAGGAGTACGTCGAGGACGTCGTCGAGGCACCTGCTGCCCCGATCGTCTTCGACCGTCCGGTCCAGACCGTCGGTCGCCGTAAGGAGGCCGTCGTCCGCGTCCGCCTCGTGCCCGGCACCGGCAACTTCGTGCTCAACGGCCGCACCATCGAGGACTACTTCCCGAACAAGGTGCACCAGCAGCTCGTGAAGTCGCCCCTGGTGACGGTCGAGCGCACCGAGTCGTTCGACATCCACGCACGTCTGCACGGCGGCGGCCCGTCCGGCCAGGCCGGCGCGCTGCGTCTCGCCATCGCGCGTGCACTCACCGAGGTCACCCCCGAGGATCGGCCCGCACTCAAGCGTGCCGGCTTCCTCACGCGTGACCCGCGTGCCGTCGAGCGCAAGAAGTACGGCCTGAAGAAGGCCCGTAAGGCATCGCAGTACTCCAAGCGCTGATGTGCCGCCGACGCTGATTTCGTCAGAGTCGGCACCTGTTCCACCACGAGAGCAGGCGTCGGTAGACATTTCCTACCGGCGCCTGCTTTCGTGCATTCTGTCCTCTATCGGCACCCGCGGCGGGGGCCGCACACGACTGGGAGGCTGTGTACATGGGTCGGTTGTTCGGCACCGACGGAGTCCGGGGCTTGGCCAATGCCGAGCTCACAGTGGAGCTGGCAGTGCGGCTCGCAGGCGCTGCCGCAGCGGTTCTGGCCCCGCAGGGTGCCGACCGGCGGCCGGTTGCGGTCGTGGGTCGCGATCCCCGCGCGAGCGGCGAGATGCTCGAGGCGGCCGTCACGGCCGGACTCACCGCCGCCGGAGTCGACGTGCTGTCGGTGGGCGTGCTGCCCACCCCGGCTGTCGCATTCCTCACCGGTGACTACGAAGCCGACCTCGGTGTGATGATCTCCGCGTCGCACAATCCCATGCCCGACAACGGCATCAAGATCTTCGCGGCCGGCGGGCGCAAGCTCGACGACGAGGTCGAGGACCGGATCGAAGCGGTGCTGCACGGCGACGCCGCGACGGCCGCACGCCCGACCGGCGCCGGCATAGGCCGCGTACGCGCCGTGTCCGACGCACTCGACCGTTACCTCGCGCATCTCGCGGCCGCCGTGCACCGGCCCCTCACCGGTACGACCGTCGTGGTCGACTGTGCGCACGGTGCCGCCTCGACGGCCGGCCCGGCCGCCTACGCTGCCGCAGGCGCGACGGTGATCGCGATCAATGCCGAACCCGACGGACTGAACATCAACGACGGGTGCGGCTCCACGCACCTGTCCGTGCTGCAGCAAGCTGTGCTCGAGCACGGCGCCGACCTGGGCCTCGCGCACGACGGCGACGCCGATCGCTGCCTCGCGGTCGACGCGACCGGCACGGTGATCGACGGCGACGCCATCATGGCGATCCTCGCCCTCGGCATGCACGAAGCCGGTGAACTTCCCGACGACACCCTCGTCGCCACAGTGATGAGCAATCTCGGTCTGCACCTCGCGATGCGCGCGGCGGGGATCGAGGTGCGCACCGTCGGTGTGGGCGACCGCTACGTGCTCGAAGAGCTCCGGCGCGGTGGCTACGGCCTCGGTGGTGAACAGTCGGGTCACATCGTCATTCCCGCGCACGGCACGACCGGCGACGGCGTGCTCACCGGTCTCCGCCTGATGGAACGGGTCGCGACGACGGGCCTGCCCCTCGCGAAGCTCGCCTCGGTGATGACCTCGCTCCCGCAGGTTCTCGTGAACGTGCGGGTCCACGACAAGGTCGCCGTGGCGAACGATCCGACGGTGGCGGCTGCGGTCGCGGCCGCCGAGAGCGAACTCGGTGAGACCGGCCGGGTGCTGTTGCGTCCCTCGGGCACCGAACAGCTCGTGAGGGTCATGGTCGAAGCCGCCGACGACGATCACGCTCGCGCCGTCGCCGACCGTCTCGCGGAAGTCGTCGCCGCCGTCTGATCGCGAGCGGAACCGGATCGCCGCGCGCTGCGTCCAACCCCTTCGAGAGGGTTCGTCGGGACGGAGAGCGGACATGGACATACGGCAGGGCACGATCGGGTTCGACGGCGACGCGGTGCGCGCGGTCGCGGCACGTCTGGCGGAGGTGGCCGAGGACGCCGACCGCGAGATCCGTCGCGGATTCGGCGGTCTCCGATTCGACGGGTCCGGCACCGGATCGGCGCACCGCTCGGCCGGCGTCTGCGCCGAGACCGGATATCGCAGGGTGCGCGCCTCGTGCGAGACCTGGGTGGCCACCGTACAGGCGCATGCCGATGCGCTGCGCGCCGTGGCAGACGGCTACCTGGACCAGGACCTCACCATCGAGGTCGCACTCGCCGATGTGGCGGCCCGTGCCGCACTCGACCACTCGGGAGACCGCCGGTCGTGAGGAATCCTCCTGTGGACGTAGGCGACCTCCTGGACGCCGGAGCGCCCGGCCTGGCCCGTCTGTCCGACGACCTGCGATGCCTACACGCTCTCGGCTGCGCGACCGGCAGTACCGTCGCGGATGTCCGCGCCCGCTACGACGAGCACCGTGCCCTCTCCCTGCCGGCACTCACCGACGACGCGGCCGGGGTGCGCTCGCTCGCGGCATCCCTCGGCCGTCGGACCGACGAACAGCGGCGCCTCCTGCTGCGACTCGACGAGGCATGGGACGGCTCCACCGCGGAGCACGCCCGCACGGCCCTGACGTCCACCATCGCCGGGGGAGTCGGATTGTGTGCGTCGCTGACCGATCTCGCGGGAGCACTCGAGACGGCTGCTTCCGCGATCGCCGACGCGCTGCGTGAGAAGGCCCGCGTCGTCGGGGGTCTCGCGGAGCGGCCCGTGGGCGGCCGGACGAGGGACGAGATCGACACGATCGTCGCCGGGGCGAGCGGCGGCCCGCACGGACCGACCCCGGAGGAGCGATCACGCTGGTTCGGCGACCCGCCCGGTGGGGGAGCAGCGGCAGACCCTGCCGTCGAGTGCCGGAGATGGGTCGAGGAACGACTGGTGCCGGCCGTCCGCGACGCCGTCGACGCACTGGTGCAGGCGTGCGACGACGCCGGCCGCCGGATCGCGGACAGTCTCACCGAGCTGTCGACCGCCACGGAACGCGCCGCGGACGGTGCCGAGGCGGCCGCAGATGCGTCCGGTGCCGAGACGGCCGCAGATGCGTCCGGTGCCGAGACGGCCGCAGGCGCCGAGGGCGGGTCCGTGCAGGACGTACCGATGGCGCAGGACCGCGCCGATCACGGTGCGGCCGTGCCCGTCCCGGGTGTCCGGCCGGGCGAACGCAAACGCGAGCACCCACCCGGATCCGTCCAGGAGGTCCGCCCACAGGACGAGAGCGACGAGAGCGACGACGTCGTCGTGCTCGCCGAAGCCGGACCGTTGTGACGCGAACGACGAGGCGCCGCGCTGTCAGCGTCCGAGGAGCAGATTGACCTGCGTGCCGAGATCGCGGTCGACGGCGTCGGGATCGGCGATCACCGTGGACCCGGGCAGTTCGGTGGTGGGATCGGAGAAGATCGCGTACGTCTTGTCGCCGGTCAGGCGATGGAGCAGGAAGCCGGTGAGCACGGCACGGGTGCGTTCCTGCGTGCGCCGCTCCGCACCGCCCACACCGAGGGCGCCGAGCAGGCGGCGGCCCTCGACGAGCCCTTCGTCGTCGGCCTTGTCGACCACGCGCAGCTGCACGTCGTCGCTGCCCCAGCCCCGGGCGACCGCGACGGCGTCGCTGGTCATCGACCCGATGCTCTTCTCTCCGACGAGGACGAGGCCCGGTGCCCGGACTCGGGCGGCCGCCTCGGACGCGGCGGGGGAGACGGGCGAGGGGTAGAGCGCAGCGACGGTCGCGACCTCGCGTCTCGCGGCGGCGAGCACCGCCGCACCCGCGCCGGAGCCGTGGCCCACCAGCGCGAGCTTCGACGGGTGGACACTGATCCGCCCGGTGCCGAGACGCACGCCGGCACAGATGTCGAGGGTGGTGAGCAGGTCGGTCGACAACCCGATCGCCGACGGCACCGGTCCGCGCTCGGTGTTGGGAGCCCCCACCACGATTCCCCAGGACGCGAGGTGCTCGAAGAGTTTCGTGTACTTGGTCACCCCGGTGAGCCAGCCGTGACCGAATGCGATCGCGGGCAGGTCGAAACCTTCCGCGGGGGTGTACACGACACCCGGCTGACCGGCGAGCGCCAGGTCGCCGCGCAGCACCGTGTGCGGGCCGCGCCGGGAGAGTTCCTGAGCCAGTTTCTTGGGGTTCGCCGCCACGGCCTGAACGTTAGCGGATGGTGCCGCCCGCCGGGGTCGGTGCGTACCGGACGGCGTGCCTCGATGCAGGTGCGCGGCCCCACCGGTGTGTTGTTCCCGGGCGGGGGTCGACCAGTACCCTGCTAGGCATGTGCGGAATCGTGGGCTATGTCGGGCACCGTCGTGCTCTCGACGTCGTGGTGGAGGCGCTGCGGCGGATGGAGTACCGGGGTTACGACTCGGCGGGCGTCGCCATCCTGGACGGCAAGGGTGGTCTGGCCGTCGAGCGGAAGGCGGGGCGGCTGGTCAACCTGGAGGCCGAGCTCGCCGAGATCGGCGAAGAGCATTTCGCCGGGACCGCGGGGATGGGGCACACCCGGTGGGCCACCCACGGGCGTCCCACCGACCGCAACGCGCACCCGCATCGCGACGCGACCGGCAAGGTCGCGGTGGTGCACAACGGCATCATCGAGAACTTCGCGCCGCTGCGCGAGGAGCTCGAGAAGTCGGGTGTGGAACTGGCCAGCGACACCGACACCGAGGTCGCGGTGCACCTGGTGGCCCGCGCCTACGCGGAGGGCCCGACGGCGGGCAACTTCGTCGACAGCGCCCGCAGTGTGCTGCGCCGTCTGCAGGGTGCGTTCACGCTGGTCTTCGCCCACTCAGATCATCCGGGCACGATCGTGGCGGCCCGCCGGTCGACGCCGCTGGTCGTCGGGGTCGGCGACGGCGAGATGTTCATCGCTTCGGACGTCGCGGCGTTCATCGAGTTCACCCGTGAGGCCGTCGAGCTCGGTCAGGACCAGGTGGTGGTGATCACCAACGACTCCTACGAGGTCACCGACTTCGAGGGCGACACCGACGTGGCGACACGTCCGTTCACCATCGACTGGGATCTCGCCGCCGCCGAGAAGGGCGGCCACGACTACTTCATGCTCAAGGAGATCGAGGAGCAGCCGGCGGCGGTCGCCGACACCCTGCGCGGTCACTTCGTCGACGGCTGCATCGTGCTCGACGAGCAGCGCCTGTCCGATCAGGAACTGCGCGACATCGACAAGGTGTTCGTCGTCGCGTGCGGCAGCTCGTACCACTCGGGCCTGGTCGCCAAGTACGCGATCGAGCACTGGACCCGGCTGCCCGTCGAGGTCGAGCTGGCCTCGGAGTTCCGCTACCGCGACCCGGTGCTCGACCGGTCCACGCTGGTCGTGGCGATCTCGCAGTCCGGGGAGACCGCCGACACGCTCGAGGCGGTCCGCCACGCCAAGGACCAGAAGGCGCGTGTGCTGGCGGTGTGCAACACCAACGGCGCGCAGATTCCCCGCGAGGCCGACGCGGTGCTCTACACCCGCACCGGCCCGGAGATCGGTGTGGCGTCGACGAAGGCGTTCCTGGCGCAGATGGCCGCGAACTACCTGGTGGGTCTGGCACTGGCGCAGGCGCGCGGCACGAAGTATCCCGACGAGGTGGCTCGCGAGTACCAGGACCTGGCGGCGATGCCGGAGAAGATCGCCGAGCTGCTGACCGGGATGGAGCCCGTGCGGGCGCTGGCGCGGGAGCTGTCGGCCTCGCCGGCCGTGCTGTTCCTCGGCCGGCATGTGGGTTATCCGGTGGCGCTCGAGGGCGCCCTCAAGCTCAAGGAACTGGCGTACATGCACGCCGAGGGTTTCGCCGCCGGTGAACTCAAGCACGGCCCGATCGCGCTGATCGAGGACGGCTTGCCGGTCATCGTGGTGATGCCGTCGCCGAAGGGCCGCGCCGTACTGCACAGCAAGTTGCTCAGCAACATCCGGGAGATCCAGGCCCGCGGGGCGGTCACCGTCGTCATCGCCGAGGAGGGCGACGAGACGGTCCGGCCGTTCGCCGACCATCTCGTCGAGATCCCGTCGGCGCCGTCGCTGCTGCAGCCGCTGCTGTCGACGGTGCCGCTGCAGGTTTTCGCTGCGGAAGTCGCACAGGCCCGCGGATACGACGTCGACAAGCCCCGCAACCTCGCCAAATCGGTCACCGTCGAATAGCGGCCCACCTGCTGCCGGTGCAGGAGGGCGGTGCAGGAGGAACGATGCGCAGTTATCACCCGTCCGAGGTGGTCCGTGGGGCGGAGGCCCCGCTGCTGGCGTCCCTTCCGGAAGGGACGCTCATGCGGCGGGCGGCCCACGGGCTCGCACGGGTCGTGGCCTCCGAACTGCGCGAACGTACCGGTGGGATCGCCGGTCGGCGGGTGAGTCTGCTCGTCGGATCGGGCGACAACGGCGGCGACGCGCTGTGGGCGGGCACCTTCCTGCGCCGCCGCGGCGTGTCCGTCACGGCGCTGCTGCTCGACCCCGCCCGCGCCCATCCCGCGGGCCTGCGGGCGCTGCGGCGGGCCGGCGGCCGGGTCGTGCCGGCGACGAGCGACCACCTCGGCGATCCCGACATCGTGCTCGACGGGATCGTCGGCATCTCGGGCCGCGGGTCGCTGCGACCGGTCGCTGCCGCCCTCGTCGACGCGATCTCCGCGCCGATCGTCGCGGTCGACACACCCAGCGGCGTCGACCCCGACACGGGTGCGACGGACGGACCTGCGGTGACGGCCGCGGTCACCGTCACCTTCGGCGCCTGCAAACCGGTGCATGCCCTCGCTCCGACACAGTGCGGACGGGTCGACCTCGTCGATATCGGACTCACCCTTCCCGAAGCGCGGCTGGTCGCGGCCGAACCGTCGGAGGTCGGCGCGATCTGGCCGGTTCCCGGCGCCGACGACGACAAGTACAGCCAGGGCGTGGTGGGTATCCGCGCGGGCAGCGCGAGATATCCCGGCGCCGGCGTGCTGTGCACGGGCGCGGCCGTCGCCGCGACCTCCGGCATGGTGCGCTACGCCGGGTCGGGTGCCTCCGAGGTGCTCGCGCGGTTCCCCGAAGTCGTCGTGTCACCCTCGGTGGCCGAGACCGGACGAGTGCAGGCCTGGGTGGTCGGCCCCGGTGCCGGTACAGACGACGAGGCCTGCGCGACCCTGCGCGACATCCTCGCCACCGACCTGCCGGTGCTCGTCGACGCCGACGGGCTGACTCTGCTCGCCCGCGTCCCCGATCTGGTGCAGGGACGGTCCGCGCCCACCCTGCTCACCCCGCACGCCGGCGAATTCGCACGTCTGACCGGGAATCGTCCCGAACCGGACCGAGTCGGGGCGGTCCGTTCCCTCGCCGCCGACTGGGGTGTGCACGTGCTGCTCAAGGGCCGCGCGACGCTCGTGGCACGACCCGACGGGCATGTCTTCGTCAACGACGCGGGCGGCTCGTGGGCGTCGACCGCGGGCGCCGGCGACGTGCTGGCCGGCATCATCGGGTCTCTGCTCTCGTCGGGCATGCCGGTCGACCTGGCCGCGGCCGCCGGTGCACGGGCCCACGCACTCGCCGCGAACCTCGCCGCGCAGGACCCGAGCGGCTCCGGAGCGGCACCGATCTCGGCGAGCGCGATCCTCTCGCGCATCGGCGACTCGATTCGCCTGCTGCGCACCCATATTGCCGAATCGTGACGTGGCACACGGGGACGCGACGTCGGCGTCCGGCGGCGCAGTGGCAGGATCGACAGACGTGACCACGACCCAACGCACCCCGCGACCTGCACGTACCGTCCTTCCCCAAGCGGAAGCGGTCATCGATCTCGATGCCGTGGCGGAGAATGTGCGAGCGCTGCGGGAGTACGCGGGTCCGGCCGCGGTCATGGCCGTTGTCAAGGCCGACGCCTACAACCACGGAGCCGTTCCGGTGGCGCGGGCCGCGCTCACCGCGGGCGCCCGCGAGCTGGGTGTGACGACGCTCGGCGAGGCCCTCGAACTTCGCGCCGCGGGCATCGAGGCACCGATCCTGTCGTGGCTGCATACCGCGGACTCCGACTTCGCTCCCGCGGTGGAGGCCGGGATCGAACTGGGTCTGTCCTCACCACGGCACCTCGCGGCCGTCGTCGAGGCGGCCCGGCGGGTCGGCATCACTGCGACCGTCACCGTCAAGGTCGACACCGGCCTGAACCGCAACGGTGTGGCGGTCGACGAGTGGGGCGACATGCTCCGCGATCTCGGCCGGGCACAGGCCGAGGGTGTGGTGCGCCTGCGCGGTGCCTTCTCCCACCTCGCTCACGGCGACGAGCCCGAGCATCCGGGTAACGCCGAGCAGCGCGACCGGCTGAGCGAGGCCGTCGCGGATCTGCGGCGGCATTCCCTGGCACCGGAGGTGGTGCATCTGTCGAATTCCGCGGCCACCGTCACCCGCTCCGACCTGCGATTCGACATGGTTCGGCCCGGAATTGCGATGTACGGATTGACACCGATCCCGGAACTCGGCGACATGGGCTTCCGGCCGGTGATGACCGTACGGGCGAGGGTGGTGCTGGTGAAGAAGGTGAAGGCGGGGGACGGCGTGTCCTACGGGCACACCTGGACCGCTCCCGCGGATACGACGGTGGCGCTGTTGCCTCTGGGATACGCGGACGGCGTCCGCCGCAGTCTCAGCGGGCGCATCGAGGTGCAGCTCGGCGGACGCCGGTGCCCGCAGATCGGGCGCGTGTGCATGGACCAGGTCGTCGTCGACCTCGGTCCCGACGGCGCCGGAGTAAGCGAGGGCGACGAAGCGTTGTTCTTCGGTGACGGGCGTCACGGAGAGCCGAACGCCCAGGACTGGGCCGACAAACTGGACACGATCAACTACGAGATCGTGACCGGGATCGGCGGACGGACGGTCCGGACCTACGTCGGGAGCGAAGGGAGCGTGACGGCATGTCCCTCGTGAGCAGGATGGGACTCCTCGGTGCGAGCCTCGTGACGCTCGCATCGTCGGCGGGTCTGTACGCGGTCAGGACTGCGGGAGCGCCTGCCCACGAGATCTACCGGAACGAGGACTTCGACGAGATCCTCCGGCTCCCGCGCCGGATCGTCACCACCGAGGACGGTGTCAGGCTCGTGGTCCGCGAGAGCGGCTCGGCCCTGGCTCCGCTCACCGTCGTGTTCGTCCACGGCTACTGCCTGCGGATGCAGTCCTGGCACCTGCAGTACCGGCATATGCGCGAACAATGGGGACGCGACGTGCGCGCCGTCTTCTACGACCAGCGTGGCCACGGTGAATCCGGCTTCTCCGGTTCGTCGAAGTGCACCATCGCGCAGCTGGGCCGCGACCTGGGCCGGGTGATCGACGAGGTCGCGCCTACCGGTCCGGTGGTCGTCGTGGGCCACTCGATGGGGGGCATGACCGCGATCGCCCTCGCGTCCCAGCGACCCGAACTGTTCGGCGACCGCATCGTGGGGGTCGGACTCCTGGCGACCACCGCGGCAGGCCTCAGCAAGACCGGTATCGGACGCAATCTCGAGAATCCGGTGATCGACGCGTTCCGTTATGCGGCGCGCACCGCCCCCGGTTTCGTGCAGTTCGCGCGCGGCGCCGCGCGTGCCGTCGTGACGCCGATCCTGCGGGCGGCGTCCTACGGCACGGTGGTGAGCCCGCGCCTGGCGCAGTTGTCCGACCGGATGCTCGACGAGACGTCGGTGCCGACCATCGTCAACTTCCTCCGCACCCTCGAACTTCACGACGAGTCCGCGGCACTGCCCGTCCTGGGCACCGTTCCCGTCCTGGTGCTCTCGGGGGACGCCGACATGGTCATCCCGTACGCGAGTTCCGAGGCGCTGGCGGACGAGCTGCCCGACGTCGAACTCGAGCGGGTGCGCGGTGCCGGGCACCTGGTCCAGCTCGAGTTCCCCGAGGTGGTCGACCGTGCACTCGACCGTCTGATCCAGCGCAGTTTCACGCGGGGAGCGACCGGAAGGCAGATCGCAAGTGGGTGAGTCGCAATCGAATGGGTCGTGGGTGGGTGAGCAGAGCATCGAACTGCCGACCGTGGAGGACACCGAGGCCTTCGGCCGCCGGCTCGCAGCGGAGTTGCGTGCCGGCGACCTCGTGGTGCTCGACGGCCCTCTCGGCGCGGGCAAGACGGCACTGACCCGGGGAATCGCCGCCGGTCTCGGAGTCGAGGGACGCGTGACGTCGCCGACCTTCGTCATTGCACGCGAACACCGGCCGGGCAGTCCGGAGGGCCGCGAACCGGTGGGGCTCGTCCACGTCGACGCCTACCGTCTCGGCGACGGGCCGGACGCCCTCGACGAACTCGACGCGCTCGACCTCGACACCGATCTGACCGACACGGTCGTGGTGGTCGAATGGGGTGGTGGCCTGGTCGAACAGCTCGCCGAACGGCATCTGCGGGTCCGGCTCCGGCGCGATCCGGGCACCGACGTCCGGCGTGCCGCCTGGGAGTGGGTGGGCTGACCCTCCGGAAGCCTCCGGAGCGCACTGCCTGCCGGTGGCTTCGGTCACTGCGCACCGACCGGGCAGTTCGCGCGGGGTAGGCTGATACATCGTGCTCGTGCTCGCCGTCGATACCGCCACCCCCGCCGTGACCTCGGGAGTCGTCCGTCTCGACCGCGGTCGAAGCGACGCCCGGCCCGAGGTGGTCGCCGCACGGGTCACCGACAATCCGCGAGCGCACGCCGAAGTCCTCACGCCGCAGATCCTCGAGTGCCTCGCCGAAGCCGGTGCCGCACCCTCGGATCTCGACGCGATCGTCGTCGGCATCGGTCCCGGCCCGTTCACCGGTCTCCGCGTCGGCATGGCCACCGCCGCCGCCTTCGGCGATGCTCTCGGAATCCCCGTGCACGGTGTGTGCAGCCTCGATGCGATCGCCGCCGACGTCCACCGCGAACACGGTGCGGACGACGATCTGCTCGTGGTCACCGATGCCCGTCGTCGCGAGATCTACTGGTCGCGCTATTCCGGCGGTCGCCGGATCGATGGACCCGAGGTGCGCAAGCCCGCCGACGTGCCCGCGGAGCCGTCGGTGCGTGTCGCCGGATCGCCGTCGCATGTCGCGCTGTTCGACCTTCCGGAGGTGGACGTGCAGAGCCCGTCCCCGGCAGGACTGGTGGCCGTCGCCGCCGACGCCCTGCGCGCGGGTACCGAACCGGCTCCGCTCGTTCCCCTGTACCTGCGCCGGCCCGACGCGGTGGAGACCGCGAACCGTCGAGCATGAACGCGACCCCCGAGGAGAACACGGCCGCCGGCGACGCGGTCGTCATCGATGCGCTGCGTCCGGAGGATGCGCCGCGCTGCGCCGAACTCGAGCAGATCCTGTTCCCCGGCGACGACCCGTGGAGTGCGGATGCCTTCCGTTCGGAGCTGGCGTCGCCCCACAACCGCTACTTCGCCGCGCGCGACCCGCAGGGGCGCCTGATCGGTTACGCGGGGCTCGCGCGCCTCGGTACAGCGATCGGACCCGAGTCCGAGGTGCACACCATCGGCGTGGATCCCGCGGCGCGCCGCCGGGGGATCGGCGGGGCCCTGCTGGACGAGTTGCTGGCCGTGGCCGACCGCTGGGGAGGGCCGGTCTTCCTCGAGGTGCGCACCGACAACGACCCGGCGATCGCCCTGTACCGGCGCGAGGGCTTCGAGATCGTCGGAACCAGGAAGCGTTACTACCAGCCGAGCGGCGCGGACGCGTACACGATGCGTCGTCCGGATCCGCGAGAGGAGTCACCGGCGTGAGCACCACCAGTTCCCGATTCGAGCTGCCCGAGTGTCCCGTCGTGATGGGCATCGAGAGTTCGTGCGACGAGACCGGTGTCGGCATCGTCCGCTGGGTGGGCGACGGCACCCTCGAGCTGATGGCCGACGCGGTGGCGTCGAGTGTCGACGAGCATGCCCGATTCGGTGGTGTGGTGCCGGAGATCGCGTCGCGCGCCCACCTCGAGGCGATGGTGCCGACCATGCGGCGTGCGCTGGACGAAGCGGGGCTCGAGAAGCCGGACGCGGTGTGCGTGACGATCGGCCCCGGTCTCGCCGGGGCACTGCTCGTCGGTGTCGCGGCGGCCAAGGCCTACGCAGCGGCATGGAACGTGCCGTTCTTCGCGATCAACCACCTCGCGGGTCATGTCGCGGTCGACACCCTCGAACACGGGCCGATGCCGCCCTGCGTGGCGCTGCTCGTCTCCGGTGGCCACACCCATCTGCTGCACGTCGAACATCTCGGCAAGCCCATCGTCGAACTCGGCACGACCGTCGACGACGCCGCCGGTGAGGCCTTCGACAAGGTCGCCCGTCTGCTGGGGCTCGGCTACCCGGGGGGTCCCGAGGTCGACCGGCTGGCCCGCGAGGGCGATCCCACCGCGGTCGTCTTCCCCCGGGGTATGACCGGTCCGCGCGACGCACGCCACGACTTCTCGTTCTCCGGTCTCAAGACCGCGGTCGCCCGGTTCGTCGAAGCCAGGGAACGCGCGGGCGAGCCGGTGCCGGTCGCCGATGTCGCCGCGGGTTTCCAGGAGGCGGTGGCGGACGTGCTCACCATGAAGGCGGTACGGGCCGCGCAGGATCTCGGTGTCGACACGCTCGTCCTCGGTGGTGGAGCGACAGCCAACAGTCGGCTGCGCGAGCTCGCCGAGGAGCGTTGTGCCGCCGCCGGGATCACCCTGAGGGTGCCCCGACCGAAGCTGTGCACCGACAACGGCGTCATGATCGCGTCG
Organism: Rhodococcus gordoniae; assembly: GCF_001646655.1. Taxonomy (GTDB): domain Bacteria; phylum Actinomycetota; class Actinomycetes; order Mycobacteriales; family Mycobacteriaceae; genus Rhodococcus; species Rhodococcus gordoniae. The sequence continues at coordinate 81,630 of NZ_LPZN01000018.1, forward strand.
CTGGGTGCGCACCTCATCGCTGCGGGCGCGCAGCCCTCCTCGCTGGGAGCCGCGACGGATCCGGGTCTGTCGGTGTCGGTCTCGCAGGTGGTGGCCTGAGCCTTCCGATCGGGTCGTCCGGGCTCAGGTGGGGGCGATCGCCGAGGTGCCTGCTCCTGTCGTGGTCTCCGCTGACGTGCTCTCCTCCGTGACCGGCGCGATCGTCGAGGACGGCGACGCACCGGTGAGGGACGCGGCCGGCGACTCGACCGGTGACTCGACCGGTGACGTGCTCGACGGTGGCGTCGGGCTCACCCCGGTCCCCGGTTCGGTGGTCTCCGGATCGGTGGGAGCCGGGCTGGGGGTTGCCGGCGGAGTGCTCGGTTCGGTAGTGACCGGGGCCGGGGTGACCGGAGCTGTCGTGTCGGGGGCCGAGGTGTCGGGTGCCGTCGTGTCCGGGCTCGGCGTGGTCTCGGAACCCGGCGTCGTCGACGGCCGCGTGGTGTCGAATTCCTCCCCCGCGGACAATCCGGGTGTCGGCACCTGATCGATCGGCGTGGGCGTCACGGTGGTGCTCGGCGACTCGGGCACGGTGGGCCACGTCTCGCGGGTGGCCGGAGCGGTGTGCTCGACGGTCGGCAGCGGCCACGGGACCGTTGTCGGCGCGAGGATGTCCTCGGAGTCGCGGGACGTCACGGGTTCGGGCGGCGGGTCGTGGGACGGGATGCCCGTCTCACTCGGGCCGGCCTCCTGTGTAGGGACGGCTCCGCTGGTGAAGCGCGGCGACACCCGGGCGTCGGTGCTCTCGCGGCCGGTGAAGTGCTGGGTGGCGAAACCGGCCATGATCGCGCTGAGTACCAGCAGCCCGGCGACCGCGCCGGAGACGCGGCCCGAGGATCTGTTCCCGGTGTTCGGCAGTGCGCCGACCACGGCGTATCCGGTGGAGGAGGGGGAGTCGCCCGACAGCGCCGCGCCGATCGCGGCGGCCGCTGCCGGCTCGGGGACGGTGATGATCTCGCCGTCGAAATCCGCCGAGACGGCTGTGGCGAGCGCGGGGGAGGCGGCTGCGCCGCCGACGAGTGCCATCGTGTCGGGCACCGGATCGGTGCTCGAGCAGATGCGCCGAGTGAAGACTGCGGCCTCGGCCGCGAGTTGGGCGGTCAGTTCGTCCAGTTCCGCGCGGGTGAGGGTGACGGACGCGTCGGGGCCGGCCTCGGCGATGTCGATGCGGGTCGACGACGCGGTGGCGAGAGCCTCCTGGGCGCCCTGGCACCGGGCGGCGAGCAGTTCGGGGTCGATCTGCCGACGGGTGCGCATCCGTTCGGTGGCGGTGCGGACGTGATCGAGAACACGGGCGGCCAGGGCGTTGCCGCCGACGGTCTCGGTGCGTGCGGACCGCAGCAGGGTGCCGGTCTCCCGATCGAGAACGGAGACGGTCGTGCCGGTGGCTCCCATGTCGACGAGCGCGATCGCGCCGGGTTCGCGACGGACCCCCACGGTGTAGAGGTATTCGAGTGCGGCAGTGGTCTCCGGAACGAGGCGGACCATGTGGCCCGTCCGCTCCGCAGCCATGCGGATCTCGGTCGCCTGTTCCTCGGTGCGGTATGCGACGGTGACGGTGTCGGGGGTACCCGACCCCCGGGAGGACGTGAGCGAGACGGCGTCGAAGACGAGATCGCCGAGATCGCGGCCGGGCTGGGATTCGGCGGCGAGTCTGCGGAATTCCGTTGTGGGCGCGGTTGCAGCGTCGACGCGCAGGGCCGAGCCGACGCCGGAGGCGCCGACAGAGATGCCGAGCGACGTGGGCATTGTTCACCTTCCGTGCGTGATCGACGACCAGGCGGTCGGCGCCCTACCTCAGCTGAGGTCACCGAACGATCACGCTCATCGGTTTCCGTTATTCAACCGTAACATAGCGCCGGGTTTTGTGCAGGTCGGCGTGTTTGCACCCGTTGCCCTTGAGCGCTGGCACTCGCGTGTATAGAGTGCTAGTGACACCGAGCGCCGGCCCGGCACCCGCGACGACGGGACGCGTGCGGAGTCACCGTGATGACTGAACACACCCGTGTTCGAGAACAACGATTCTCGGACCCCAATACCCCTGAAAGTGGAGGGCTCATCGTGGCGAGCGTGAACATCAAGCCGCTCGAGGACAAGATCCTCGTCCAGGCCAACGAGGCCGAGACGACGACTGCCTCCGGCCTGGTCATCCCGGACACGGCGAAGGAGAAGCCCCAGGAGGGCACCGTCGTCGCCGTCGGCCCCGGCCGCTGGGACGAAGATGGCGACAAGCGCATCCCGCTGGACGTCAAGGAAGGCGACGTCGTCATCTACAGCAAGTACGGCGGAACCGAGATCAAGTACGCCGGCGAGGAGTACCTGATCCTGTCTGCGCGCGACGTCCTGGCTGTCGTCGCCAAGTAGGCCGCTTGCATTCCGCCCCGGTGTCCCGTTTCGGACCCGGGGCGGAATACGTTGGGGAACATCCGAGTCCAGGAGTAGTCGCAGAACATGTCCAAGCAAATCGAGTTCAACGAGACCGCGCGGCGGGCTCTCGAGCGCGGCGTCGACCAGCTGGCCGACGCCGTCAAGGTGACGCTCGGCCCGCGTGGCCGGCACGTCGTGCTCGCCAAGGCCTTCGGTGGTCCGACCGTCACGAACGACGGTGTGAGCATCGCCCGGGAGATCGAGCTGGAGGATCCTTTCGAGAACCTCGGCGCCCAGCTCGTCAAGAGTGTCGCGACCAAGACCAACGACGTTGCGGGTGACGGCACCACCACCGCCACCGTTCTGGCGCAGGCACTGGTCAAGGCCGGCCTGAAGAACGTTGCCGCAGGCGCCAATCCGATCTCGCTCGGAGCCGGTATCGCCCAGGGGGCGGACAAGGTGAGCGAGGCCCTGCTCGCGGCCGCCACCCCCGTCGAGGGCAAGACCGCCATCGCGCAGGTCGCCACCGTGTCCTCGCGCGACGAGGAGATCGGCGAGATGGTCGGCGAGGCGCTGACCCGAGTCGGGAAGAACGGTGTCGTCACCGTCGAGGAATCCTCCACGCTGCACACCGAACTGGTCGTCACGGAGGGCGTGCAGTTCGACAAGGGCTTCCTCTCGCCCTACTTCATCACGGACATCGAGGCGCAGGAGGCCGTCCTCGAGGACGCACTCGTCCTGCTCTACCGCGAGAAGATCACCTCGCTTCCCGATTTCCTTCCGCTCCTCGAGAAGATCGCAGAGTCCGGTAAGCCGGTTGTGATCATCGCCGAGGACATCGAGGGTGAGCCGCTGTCGACTCTCGTGGTCAACGCGATCCGCAAGACCCTCAAGGCCGTTGCCGTCAAGGCTCCGTACTTCGGTGATCGCCGGAAGGCGTTCCTCGAGGACCTCGCCGTCGTCACCGCGGGCACGGTCATCAATTCCGATCTGGGTCTGTCCCTCAAGGAGGCCGGACTCGATCTGCTCGGTTCGGCCCGCCGCGTCGTCGTGACCAAGGACAGCACCACGATCGTCGACGGTGCCGGCACGGCCGAGGACATCGAGGCGCGTGCGGCCCAGCTGCGTCGCGAGATCGAGGCCACCGATTCCGACTGGGACCGCGAGAAGCTCGAAGAGCGCCTGGCGAAGCTCGCCGGTGGCGTCGCCGTCATCCGCGTGGGTGCGGCGACCGAGACGGATCTGAAGGAACGCAAGTTCCGCGTCGAGGACGCCGTCAACGCTGCGAAGGCGGCCATCGAGGAGGGCATCGTCCCCGGTGGCGGTTCGGCTCTCGTGCAGGCCGCGCGTTCGCTCGAAGAGCTCCAGGCCTCTCTCTCCGGTGACGCCGCGACGGGCGTCGCCGCCCTGCGTACCGCGCTCACCGCACCGCTGTACTGGATCGCCGCCAACGCGGGCGTCGACGGTGCGGTGGTCGTGAGCAAGGTGGGGGAGAGCGGACAGGGCTTCAACGCCGCGACCCTCTCGTACGGCGACCTCGTAGCCGAGGGCGTCGTCGACCCGGTGAAGGTGACGCGCTCGGCCGTCGTGAACGCCGCGTCGGTGGCGCGCATGGTGCTCACCACCGAGAGCGCCGTCGTCGACAAGCCGGAAGAAGCAGCCGAGGCCGGACACGGCCACGGACACGCCCACTGAGCGACCGGGCACGCCTACGGGCCCGTCGTCCGGGCCCGTAGGCCGCACCGGACGTGGAAGCCGTTCCGGGTGGTACGAACACAGCGAGGCCCCGCAGGGAATGTTCGCATTCCCTGCGGGGCCTCCGTCGTGTCGGCGCATGCTCGCAGTCGCATCGTCGCGGTCGCATCGTCACGGTCCTGTCACCGCACGGTCACGACCGTGCGGGCGTTGTCACGGGACCGGTGACGGTCTCACACCGCAACCTTCCGCCGCCGTTGCCTCGTGTACATCTCGCGCTCGGTCTCCGACATGCCACCCCAGATCCCGTACGGTTCGGCGACGGCCAAGGCGTGGTCGCGGCAGCGGGCCAGCACGGGGCAGGTGCGGCACAGCTCCTTCGCGCGGTTCTCCCGCTGGGCACGTGCACGACCGCGCTCACCGTCGGGGTGGAAGAACACGGAGGAGTCGACACCACGACACTTGCCGTGCATCTGCCAATCCCAGAGGTCCGCGTTGGGGCCGGGCAGTGTGTGTGGTGCAGGCATGGAGCACTCCTTTGCAGCAAGCTCGCGTGTGTGGGCGAGCGGACCGTGGACACATCGGTATTCCCGCTGTGATCCGAATCAAACAAACTCACCGTAGGATCTGTATCGATTCGTCGTCAATATTTTCGATGAGTGGGATAGTCCATAACCGGAAGGCCAAGATTTAACTGCGAGAATATTTACTTTCGCCAGAAGTCATGCGTGTGCCCCGTGAAACGGGAGCAATCGGAGGCGCCCTCCGTGCCGGATGCGGGTCCAACGGCTCTTACTCGCTGGTAACAGGGCTGCCGAGGGTGGGTGAGGCCCTTTCTTGCGCTCGGAGCGCCGCGACGGCACGCTACATGCAGCACGTATGTTTAACCCGATGTTTAACAAAATGTTCGGAAATCGCTTCGGGGGAGCGCTGCGTTCCAATAGTCGAGACTATTTGCGCTCCCGGTGAGAATTTCTCCGGCAAATGCCCGGCTCTGCCTCGGCAGCCTCTGCCTTCCACCGGGATCCGGAAGTGCGATGATTCCGCGATGCCATCTTCCGACCGCCGGTCGTATACGACCGCGAGCACGTCCGACCGCCACGCGGTCCTGGTTTCTGCGGCCTTCGGCCCCACGCCGGGACTGCATCCGTTGCCGGCGGCCCACGGGCCGGAACAGGGCTGGTTGCGCGCTGTCGCACTGGGTGGGCAGGGACGCTATGCCGCTGCACGCGCCGAGCTCGCCCGGGTACGGGGAAGCGGTGGAGTGTGGTCGTCGTCGGCAGCAAGCACCGAGGCCTCCCTGCTCCGGCAGCTGGGCGGCCATCGCCTCGCCTCCGCATCGGACGGGCGCGCACTCGCCGAGGCGAGTGCGCTGCGGCGCGGGTCCGAGCGGGTCCTCGGCGTGTGGTGCGATGCCGCGACCGGGCTTGCCGCCGATGCACTCGGGCGAGGTCGCCTCCCCGTGTGCGGATACCTCCTCGACCGATGCGCATCCGCCCTGGACGCCGCCGAAGCGGAGGCCGGTGAGCGGGCCTTCGTGCGGCAACGGATCCGGCTCGCATGGGTCGGGGCCGAATCCGCTCTCGCCGCAGGGGACTTCACCCGTGCCCGCAGTCACGCGGACCGCGCCGTGGAACTGGCGGACGGATTCGGGTCGATCCGGCACGGGGTGAAATCCGATCTCGTCAGGGCGGCCTCGCTGACCGGACTGCCCGACCGTGGCCCGGCGACGACGCTGGCCGCCGATGTTCTCGCGCGCGCGGAGGAACACGGGCTGATCCCGTTGCAATGGGCGGCGGCGATGCTCCTCGTCGGACTGGGCGCCGGAGACGATGCGGGTCGCGTCCGTGACGTCGATGCGGGTCGCGTCCGTGACGTCGATGCGGGTCGCGTCCGTGACGTCGATGCGGGTCGCGTCCGTGACGTCTGCGCGACCGTCATCGGGCGGCGTGGTGGCCGGTTCGTGACCCCGTCCGCTCGCTGAGTTCCGTTCGCGCGCGGGGGGTGACCCGATCGGTCGGTCACTGTAGTTACTCTGGGGGTGTTCCACGGTCAGGTGGAATCCCGCCCGGGGGGGTGGTGCCGACTGTAACGCCAGGACTTGCGCAATCGATGACTGTTATGGGTGAGGAGCTGGACTCCGCGGTTGCTGCGGCTGCACAGGGCGACCGGGCGGCTCTCGCTCAGGTTCTTGCAAGTGTCCGGCCCCTCGTCGTGCGGTATTGCCGCGCTCGGGTCGGATCTGCAGAGCGCGGCCAGCTCTCTGCAGACGACGTTGCACAGGAGGTGTGCCTGGCTGTGATGACCGCTCTGCCGAGATATCAGGACCAAGGCCGCCCTTTCATGGCCTTCGTATACGGAATTGCTGCTCACAAGGTCGCCGATGCGCACCGTAGTGCAGCCCGCAACCGTGCGGAACCGGTGGCGGATGTGCCGGAGGTGATGTCGCTCGACGACAGCCCGGAGGAATACGCGATCAACTCCGAGGCGGGCCGGCAGATGAAGCAGTTGCTGGCCATCCTGCCCGAGAAGCAACGCGAGATTCTCATCCTCCGTCTCGTCATGGGGTTGTCGGCCGAGGAGACGGCCGCAGCGGTGGGCAGTACTGCAGGAGCGATCAGGGTGGCCCAGCACCGGGCCATCGCGAGACTCAAGAAGGAAGTCACGAGAGCAGGTGAGCGGAATGGGTAGGGGGCGTTTTTCGGGCGACGGCTTCGACGACGAGTTTCCCGACGACGAAACCTCCGTGGACCTCGCCGCCGTGCGTCGTGACGACACGCTGATCGATGCGATCGCGGGCAACGGGCTGGTCGAGACGAAGGACACCGAGGAGTACGAACTCGCCACTCTGCTCGCCGACTGGCGTGCGGAGATCCTGGCCGATCCGATGCCTGCCGGCCCCGACCTCGACGAAGTGGTGGCCGCCGTCCATCGCGAACTGGGGACGCGGGAAACGCTCACCGCAGCGCCGGAGGTACCTCCGCTGCGCCCGAGATCGAGGGGGCAACTGCGGTTGCTCCGTCCCCTCGCAGGTGCAGCAGCGCTCGTCGCCGTCGCCGTCGGCGCCGCGACCGCGGTGTCCTACGGAGCCGAACCCGGCGACCCCTTGTGGGGCGTCAAGCAGGTCGTCTTCAGCGAGCAGGCGCAATCCACCGAGGCCCGGATCGACACCACCTCGACCCTGGAGCGTGCCGAACAGCTGATCGCCGAGGGCAATGCGGAAGAAGCTCGCGAGTTGCTGACCTCAGCGGAGTCCCGCTCGGGCGACGTCCGGGACGCCCAGGAGCGCGACGCGCTCGGAGACTGGCTGCACCGTCTCGCCGATGAACTCGGCAAGATGATGCCGCAGCTGCCTCCACCGCCGGTCCCCGCGGTGCCCGCGGTGCCCGCGCCCGGTGTTGTCGTTCCTCCGCCGGCCACGGCTCCCGGCACGGAAGGGCAGCTGCCTGCCCCGTCGACCGGTGCGGAAAGCGGCACGACCGTGCCGCCCACTACCACGACGGTGCCTCCGACCATCCTGCAAGCGCCGCCGCCGGTGTCGAACACCACGACGCCGTCGCCGACCGCGCCGCCGCCACCGTCGAGCACGCCGGCTCCGTCGGTGCCCAGCGAGCCTCCTCCGCCCACCTCCGCTTCTCCGACTTCCGTTCCGACGACGACGGCATCGTCGCCGCGTCCGACGCAGAACGGACCGGGAACAGATCTCGCTCCGGCGTCCGTGACCTTCTCGGAAGGCGGCTAGAAGTACGAACGAACCCGGGCCCGGCAGCATGTGCTGCCGAGCCCGGGTTCGTTCGTGGAAGTGCCGTGATGCGTGGTCCGCGTGGGACGGGGTAGGTCAGGAGTCCATACCGTAGGGATCGACGGGCAGGGCCTCGTTCATGGACGCGTCCGCGTACCCGCGGCAGTAGTCCCAGGTGACGTAGGCGTCGGGAGAGGGATCGAAGGCCGGCTCGTGCGGTCTGACGGTGCCGTCGACGAGCAACTGGAGCAGGTTGGCTCGCAGCATGTCCCAGTCGTGGTAGTGGTCCTGGTGGCAGTCCTCGCAGCACACCACGAGTCCACGGACGCCGCGGGGAGCCAGCAGCGCCTCGTAGACGGCCAGGTCTGCGAGGTCCTCTTCCACCGCGAGTCGCTCCGCAGGATCCAGGGGCTGGCCCGGCTCGATCGCGTCCAGTGCTGCGGACGGATCGTCGGGGTCTCCTGCGAACGGGTCCGGTGGGAGTCCGGGAGGCAACTGATCACGCACGACTCCACGGTACGCAGACCGAGGGGGTCTGCGCCAGCGGTCGCCAGGGGACACGCCGTGAAATCACAGGACGTGATGTGACGAACATCGGGGAACAGGGTGGGAGCCGAGCTTGTTCCCAGGAACAGATAACATGGACAGGTGCGTGCCGCTCTCCATCCGCCCGTCGGTGCGACGAGCGCGCACAGCCTTCATTCATTCCTGCTGCCGGACGGTTCTCCCGTCCGCTCCCATCGACTGTCACGGAGGGTCCGAACCGCATGAGTAGTACCGGAGGGCGCGTGCACACCGGCGGTGACGACCCGAACAAGGTCGCGATGCTGGGTCTGACCTTCGACGACGTGCTGCTGCTTCCCGCGGCTTCCGACGTCGTCCCGAGTCAGGTCGACACGTCGAGTCAGCTCACCCGTGAGATCCGTCTGCGGATCCCGCTGGTCAGCTCGGCAATGGACACCGTCACCGAGTCCCGCATGGCCATCGCGATGGCGCGGGCCGGCGGCATGGGCGTGCTGCACCGCAACATGCCGGCCGAGGTGCAGGCCGCGCAGGTCGAGACCGTCAAGAGGTCGGAGGCCGGCATGGTCACCGACCCGGTCACCTGCAAGCCGAGCGACACGCTGGCCGAGGTCGACGCGAAGTGCGCGCGATTCCGCATCTCGGGTCTGCCGGTGACCGACGACGCGGGCCAGCTCGTCGGCATCATCACCAACCGCGACATGCGGTTCGAGGTCGACCAGAACCGCCCGGTCGCCGAGGTCATGACGAAGGCCCCGCTCGTCACCGCCCGCGAGGGTGTCACCGCGGAGGCCGCGCTCGGTCTCCTGCGTCGCCACAAGATCGAGAAGCTGCCGATCGTGGACGGTCAGGGCAAGCTCACCGGTCTGATCACCGTCAAGGATTTCGTCAAGACCGAGCAGCACCCCAACGCCACGAAGGACCGCGACGGCCGCCTGCTCGTCGGCGCCGCCGTGGGTGTCGGCGACGACTCCTGGACCCGCGCCATGACGCTGGTCGATGCCGGAGCCGACGTCCTCGTCGTCGACAGCGCCCACGGCCACTCGGCAAACGTGCTGTCGATGATCTCCAAGCTCAAGAGCGAGGTCGGCGACCGCGTGCAGATCATCGGCGGCAACGTCGCGACCCGCGCGGGCACCGAGGCGCTCATCGGCGCCGGTGTCGACGCGGTCAAGGTCGGTATCGGCCCCGGCTCGATCTGCACCACGCGTGTCGTCGCGGGTGTCGGCGCGCCGCAGATCACGGCGATCCTCGAAGCGTCCACGGTGGCGCGCGCCCACGGTGTGCCGGTCATCGCCGACGGCGGTATGCAGTTCTCCGGCGACGTCGCCAAGGCCCTGGCGGCCGGTGCGTCCACCGCGATGCTCGGTTCGCTGCTCGCCGGCACCACCGAGTCCCCGGGTGAGCTGATCCTGGTGAACGGCAAGCAGTTCAAGAGCTATCGCGGCATGGGTTCGCTCGGCGCGATGCAGAGCCGCGGCGAGGCCAAGTCCTACTCGAAGGACCGCTACTTCCAGGACGACGTGCTCTCCGAGGACAAGCTCGTGCCCGAGGGCATCGAGGGACGCGTGCCGTTCCGCGGTCCGCTGCAGCAGGTCACGCACCAGCTCATCGGCGGTCTGCGCGCAGCGATGGGCTACACCGGCGCGACGACGATCGAGCGGCTGCAGGAAGCGCAGTTCGTGCAGATCACCGCCGCCGGCCTCAAGGAGAGCCACCCGCACGACATCACGATCACCGCCGAGGCACCGAACTACGTGGTCCGGTAGTTTTCGCGTCCGCAGCAGGGTCCCGTTCCGAGTAGGACGGGAGCATCGTCCAAGAGGAGAAAGGGGCGCGCGTGCGCGACCTCGTTGAAATCGGCATGGGTCGCACGGCCCGACGTACGTACGAACTGGGTGACGTGGACATCGTCCCGTCGCGCCGGACGCGTTCGTCGAAGGAGGTGTCGACGGCCTGGCAGATCGACGCCTACCGTTTCGACATCCCGGTGCTGGCTCACCCCACCGATGCGCTGGTGTCGCCCACCTTCGCGATCGAGCTGGGCAAGGCCGGCGGTCTCGGCGTCATCAACGGTGAGGGCCTGTGGGGTCGTCATGCCGATGTCGACGCCGTCGTCTCCCGTCTCGCGGAGGTCGCGAGCACGGATCCGCGCGCGGCCGTCCGCTACCTGCAGGAACTGCACGCGGCTCCGCTGCAGGGCGATCTGCTGGCCGCCGCCGTCGCACAGGTGCGGGATGCGGGTGTCACCACCGCGGTCCGCGTAAGCCCGCAGAACGCGCGTTCGCTCACGCCCGAACTCGTGAAGGCGGGTATCGATCTCCTCGTCGTCCAGGGCACCATCATCTCGGCCGAGCACGTGGCCCACGGTGAGGACGAGCCGCTGAACCTCAAGACGTTCATCTCGGAACTCGACGTGCCGGTCATCGCCGGTGGTGTCAGCGACCACCGCACCGCGCTGCACCTGATGCGCACGGGTGCGGCCGGTGTCATCGTCGGCTTCGGCTCCACGAAGCAGGCGACCACCACGTCCTCCTCGCTCGGCATCGGCATCCCGATGGCCACCGCCATCGCCGACGCCGCTGCGGCCCGGCGCGACTACCTCGACGAGACCGGGGGGCGCTACGTCCACGTGCTCGCCGACGGCGACATCGAAACCGCGGGCGACCTCGCGAAGGCGATCGCGTGCGGCGCCGACGCCGTCGTGCTCGGGGCACCGCTGGCCCTCGCCGAGGAGGCGGCCGGCCGGGGCTGGTACTGGCCGTCCGTGGCCGGACATCCGTCGATGCCGCGCGGTGCTGCCGTCCGGATCGCCCAGGACGGACGCCCGGGCCTCGGCCGGGTGCTGTTCGGTCCGTCCGACGATCCGTCGGGCTCGCTCAATCTCGTCGGTGGTCTGCGTCGCTCGATGGCGAAGGCCGGATACTCGGACCTGAAGGAATTCCAGAAGGTCGGTCTGTCGGTCCGCGGATAGAGCGGACTCTCTTCTCGGCACTTCCTGGTGGCCGGTCACAGCGTCGGACGACGCGGTGACCGGCCACCGGCGTTCGTGCAGTTCTTTTCGTGCAACTTCCCGTAACGGGTAGAGTCGGGTCTGTGCCTGTAGTCACACCGCCGAGGTGCATACTGGCCGGTAACAACTCTCGTCGCTGGAGGTTCCATGGGTAGGCAACGGGTCACGGACTACGACGTCCTGATCGTCGGTTCGGGTTTCGGTGGGAGCGTCACGGCGTTGCGCCTCGTCGAAAAGGGCTACAAGGTCGGCGTTCTCGAGGCCGGTCGCCGCTACGCCGACGCCGACTTCGCGAAGACGAGCTGGGACCTGCGACGCTTCTTGTGGGCTCCGAAGCTGGGTTGCTTCGGCATCCAGCGCGTCCACCTGCTGCGCGACTGCCTGATCCTCGCCGGCGCAGGCGTGGGCGGTGGGTCGCTGAACTATGCCAACACCCTCTACAAGCCCCCGATGCAGTTCTTCGAGGACCGTCAGTGGGCCCACATCACCGACTGGCACGACGAGCTGAGCCCCTACTACGACCAGGCGAAGCGGATGCTCGGTGTGGTGCAGTACGGCCGGATGACCGACGCCGACAAGGTGATCAAGTCGGTGGCCGACGACATGGGTGTCGGCGACACCTTCATTCAGACGCCCGTGGGCGTGTTCTTCGGCGAACCCGGCCGCACGGTGGCCGACCCCTACTTCGGTGGCGCGGGCCCCGACCGCACCGGCTGCATCGAGTGCGGCGAGTGCATGACGGGATGCCGTCACGGGGCGAAGAACACCCTCGTGAAGAACTACCTGGGTCTTGCCGAGCGGGCGGGAGCCGAGATCCTCCCGTCGACCACCGTCACCGACCTCCGCCAGGCAGCCGACGGCACGTGGGACGTGATCACCGAACGTACCGGCGCCTGGGTCCGCAAGGGGCGGCGCACCTACACGGCCGCGCACGTCGTCCTCGCGGCCGGAACGTGGGGAACGCAGCATCTGCTGCACCATCTCAAGGACACCGGGGCGTTGCCCGAGCTCTCCGACAAGGTCGGCGAACTGACCCGCACCAACTCCGAATCCATCGTCGGCGCAGGCAAGATGAGTGTCGATCCCGATATGAACCTCACCGACGGGGTGGCCATCACCTCCTCGTTCCACCCGACGCCCGACACCCACATCGAACCGGTGCGTTACGGCAAGGGCTCCAACGCGATGGGGTTGCTGCAGACGCTCATGACCGACGGCGACGGGCGCACCCCGCGCTGGGTGAAGTTCCTCGGGGAGGTCGTGAGGAACCCGGTGAAGATGCTCCGGATGCTCTCGGTGCACCGGTGGAGCGAGCGCACCATCATCGCTCTGGTGATGCAGAACCTCGACAACTCCATCACGACCTACACGACCAGGGGTCTGTTCGGTCGGCGCAAGGTGACCAGCAAGCAGGGGCACGGACAGCCGAACCCCACGTGGATCCCGGCCGGCAACGAGGCGACGCGCCGCATGGCCGAGAAGATCGACGGTGTCGCAGGCGGAACGTGGGGTGAGATCTTCAACATCCCGCTCACCGCGCACTTCCTCGGCGGCGCGGTGATCGGGTCCGATCCCGAACACGGGGTCATCGATCCCTACCAGCGCGTGTACGGCTATCCGACGCTGAGCGTCGTCGACGGCGCGGCGGTCTCCGCGAACCTCGGTGTGAACCCGTCGCTCACCATCGCGGCGCAAGCCGAACGCGTTGCGGCGTTGTGGCCCAACAAGGGTGAGGACGACCAGCGTCCCGCGCAGGGGCAGCCGTACCGTCGCGTCGCGCCGGTCGAACCGAAGAACCCCGTGGTGCCCGTCGACGCGCCCGGTGCGTTGCGTCTGCCGGTCGTCGGGATCACGCACAGCGGCGTCGCGTAGCGACCAGCAGAGAGACCGGATGAGCGGCCGCGTCGGGATCACCCGGCGCGGCCGCTTAGACTGTTCGAGTGTCGTCGCAAAGCCAGCAGTCCAGACCGGTCGTCGTCGTCGATTTCGGAGCCCAGTACGCGCAGCTGATCGCTCGCCGCGTACGTGAGGCCAATGTCTACTCGGAGGTCGTGCCGCACACGGCGGGTGTCGAGGAGATCGCAGCGAAGAACCCGCGCGCAGTGGTGCTGTCCGGCGGCCCTGCGAGCGTGTACGAGGAGGGCGCACCGCGCCTCGATCCCACACTGTTCGACCTCGGCGTCCCCGTCTTCGGCATCTGCTACGGCTTTCAGGCCATGGCGCAGGCGCTCGGCGGCACGGTCGCGCACACCGGTTCGCGCGAGTACGGCCGCACCGAACTGTCGGTGGCCGGTGGCGTGCTGCACGACGGCCTCCCCGAGACGCAGCCCGTCTGGATGAGCCACGGCGACGGTGTCACCGAGGCGCCCGAGGGCTTCGAGGTCACGGCGACCAGCGCCGGTGCTCCGGTCGCGGCATTCGAGGACCGGGCCCGCCGCCTCGCCGGCGTCCAGTACCACCCCGAGGTGCTGCATTCGCCCCACGGCCAGCAGGTGCTCAGCCGGTTCCTGCACGACATCGCCGGCATCCCGGGCGACTGGACCGCCGCGAACATCGCCGACGCGCTCGTCGAGCAGGTCCGCGAGCAGATCGGCGACGGTCGTGCCATCTGCGGTCTGTCCGGTGGTGTCGACTCCGCCGTGGCCGCCGCGCTGGTGCAGCGTGCCATCGGTGATCGCCTGACCTGTGTGTTCGTCGACCACGGCCTGATGCGTGAAGGCGAACGGCAGCAGGTCGAGAAGGACTTCGTCGCCGCGACCGGTGCCCGTCTGATCACCGTCGACGCGTCCGAGACGTTCCTGCGCGAGCTCGCCGGCGTCACCGACCCCGAGACCAAGCGCAAGATCATCGGCCGCGAGTTCATCCGCTCCTTCGAGGGCGCTGTCGCCGAGGTGCTCGGTGAGGGTGCCGACAAGGGCGAGACCGTGAAGTTCCTCGTGCAGGGCACCCTGTATCCGGACGTCGTGGAGTCCGGCGGCGGTTCCGGCACCGCGAACATCAAGAGCCACCACAACGTCGGTGGGCTTCCCGAAGACCTCGAGTTCGAGCTCGTCGAGCCGCTGCGCCTGCTGTTCAAGGACGAGGTGCGTGCGGTCGGACGTCAGCTCGGTCTGCCCGAGGAGATCGTCGGACGCCAGCCGTTCCCCGGCCCCGGTCTCGGCATCCGCATCATCGGCGAGGTCACCCGCGAGCGTCTCGAGATCCTGCGCCGCGCCGACTCGATCGCCCGGGAGGAGCTCACCTCCGCCGGTCTCGACGGGCAGATCTGGCAGTGCCCGGTCGTGCTGCTCGCCGACGTCCGCAGCGTGGGCGTGCAGGGCGACGGCCGCACCTACGGTCACCCGATCGTGCTGCGTCCGGTGTCGAGTGAGGACGCGATGACCGCTGACTGGACGCGCCTGCCCTACGAGACCCTCGAGCGGATCTCCACTCGCATCACCAACGAGGTGGCGGAGGTCAACCGCGTGGTGCTCGACGTGACGAGCAAGCCCCCGGGAACCATCGAGTGGGAGTGATCCCCGCTCGTGTGACCGAGTGGGAGTGATCCTCGCTCGTGTGACCGAGTGGGAGTGATCCTCGCTCGTGTGACCGAGTGGGAGTGATCCTCGCTCGTGTGACCGAGTGGAAGTGATCTGCGCTCGCCGGAAGCGGTGAGACGGCGACGTCCCCCGGACCGATTCGGTCCGGGGGACGTCGCGTGGATGGGGTCGCTATCTCCGGCGGTTGGGGAGGAAGACCAGCACGGCTCCGATCAGCAGTGCCGCGCCCACCAGGACCCACCCGAGGTCGACGGCCGCGAGGAATTCGACCGAGAACGGTCCGATCATGGCCCATCCGCTCACGACCAGCGCTGCCAGTGCGGCCAGCAGGAGCAGGAGTGACGGTCCCGTGCGCATGCGTTCGGCCCGACCCTCGGTGTGTGTTCCGGTTTCGTGATCAGCCACGACGCACCTCCAGAGATCCGAATTCCATGTTCGCCTTCAGGTTCAGGACCGGCCCGTCGTCCACTCCGTCCGCACCGCCGTCGATGCCGGGGCCGGGGCATCCTTTGATCTCACCCGGGCCGATCGTGCAATCGGCGCGGACGTCGAGGTTCTCCGGCAGCAGCACCTCGACGCTGCCGAACCGGCCGTCGACCTGCACCGTGCGGTCCTCGGTGAGTTCGAGTCGCCGGAGGTCGAGGGTCATCGCGCCGAACTGGGAGCTGTACTCGGCCTGCAGCTGGTCCCCGTTCGCCGGCGCCCAGGTCCGGCTGCCCCAGTTCGAGGTATCGACCGGTCCGGCGATCGAGGCGAGGACGACGAATCCGAGCAGGGGCCCGGTCACCACGAGAAGTCCGTGACCGCGGTGCAGGAACGCGCCGATCAGCAGGCCCAGACCGATGACTGCGAGGGCCACGGCACCTACGCGGGCCGGGGTCACCCAGGCCAGGTCGGCGGCGGCACCGAGGGCGCCGGTCACGGCAGCGGCGATGACGGCCAGACCGAGGACCGTGGTGGTCAGGCGCGAACGGCGGTTCGTGACGACCGCAGGTTGGTGTGTCGGTGTGGGTTCGGGCAGGTCCCACGCGAACGGGGCGACCCCGAGGGGATCCCATGCCGGCGGTGACGGCCGTCGGGGCGAGAGCGCGTCGGCACCCGGAAGCGGAGCGTCGGTGTCCTTGCGTAGGTCGGGCATCGGGGACGTCTTCCTCTCCGTGGTGTCCGCGGTGTCGGTTGCGCCGGTGGTGTTCACGGCCTCCGTCGCGTCGGTGGTCTGCGAAGGCGTGGCCGTCTCTGTGCCGCTCGTCTCCGAGCGGGTTGTTTCACCGGCCGGTGTCTCCGTGGCCGCCGGGCCCGCGTGCATGTTCCATACACCGGTGTGTGCGCTCCACGGGGAGTGGTACGGGTTCGTCACCGGAGGCTGAGGAAAGGCCGGTTGGTTCGAGAAGGACGATCCGTCCGTTGCAGGCAACAGGGGCGGCTCGGGACGCCGCTGGTAGAGCAGCCACCATCCGCCGAGCATGAGCAGTGTTCCGATGAACCCGGAACCACCCGAGCCCGCGCCCACCGGTCCGATGGCCCCTGCCGCGATGGCCAGGGCCACGAGGATCACGACGACCTTGGTGGTCGAGTCCGAGCTCGCGCCTCGCCCGACGAGTGATTCGAGCGAGGAGACCTGGTCGCCGTGACGGGGGAACAGCAACCAGGCCGCCAGGTAGAGGACGAGACCGCCACCGCCGAACAGCGCCGAGGCGACGAACACGACACGGATCAGCACGGGATCGATGCCGTATCGCACTCCGATACCCGAGCACACACCCGCGATGTGCCCTTCCTTCGGCAGGCGCACGGGACGGGTCCGCCACATGTCCGCCACCTGGTCCTGAAAGCTCCTCGTGTCCATGGCACCCATCCTGCTGGGCTTCCGCGCGCGGCACATCAGGGACCAACCCTGATTTCCGGGGACCCGATCGGAACCCGGACATCAGGGTCCGTCCCCGATGCCGGGCCGGCGATCTCCGTGCCAGTATCGAGGTGTGCAACCGGTACCTGGATTACCCGTGACCGTTCCCCGCCTCGAACGGCGGGTGGGCGGTCGCATCGTGGGTGGCGTGGCCGGCGGTGTCGCCGACCACCTCGGCATCGACGCCACCAAGGTGCGGGTCGCCTTCACGGTGCTCGCCGCTCTCGGCGGATTCGGGATCGCGTCCTACGGCCTGCTGTGGATGTTCGTGCCCCCGGGCTCCGACACCGACCGTCCCACCGGCCCCGAACGCCGTCGCGCCATCGGCCTCGCCTTCATGGGTGTCGGTCTGGCAGTGGGTCTTTCGTGGCTGTTCAGCGGTGGTGCCGCCGGCGTGGTGTTCCCGATCGTCGTGGTCGTCGTGGGTGCGGCGCTCGTATGGCGCGAGTTCGACATCGAAGGGCCCAGATCGGTACTCGGTCTGCCCGCCCACCCGACGGTCCTCACCTGGGCTCGCGTGCTCGGTGGACTGACCCTCGTCGTCACCGGACTCGGGGTGATGGTCATCGCACAGGTCGACGTCGCGGCGCTGCGCTCGTCGCTGGTGGCGGTGGTGGTCACGCTGGTCGGTGCCGCACTGCTGTCGGTGCCGTTGTGGATCCGGATGTGGCGTGCGCTCGAGACCGAGCGCGCCGCCCGGGTGCGCAACGAGGAGCGCGAGGAGATCGCGTCGCACCTGCACGACTCGGTGCTCCAGACACTCGCACTCATCCAGAAACAGGCAGGCGACCAGCAGGAGGTCGTGCGTCTGGCACGCAGCCAGGAACGCGAACTGCGCCGCTGGCTGTTCGGTGGGGACGAGACGCCGAGCACCTCGCTCGCCGAGACGCTGCGCACCATCGCAGGTGAGGTGGAGGACCAGTACGGCCTGTCGGTCGAACCCGTCATCGTCGGCGACATCGCGCCGGACGACAGTGATCTGACCCCCGAGGTCGCGACCGCCGTCCTCGGCGCGACCCGCGAGGCGCTCGTGAACGCGGCCAAACACGCCGGGGTGGAGAGTGTGGACCTGTTCGCGGAGGTGGAACCGCATCAGGTGAGCGTGTTCGTGCGCGATCGCGGCGTCGGATTCGATCCCGACGAGGTTCCCGCCGACCGGCAGGGGCTGGCCAGGTCGATCCGGGCGCGGATCGAACGTCGCGGTGGCCGCACCGTCGTGAAGTCGAGTCCCGGAAAGGGAACCGAGGTGCGCATCCACGTGCCGCGCGCGGGCCGGACGGATGCCGAACGCGAACAGGACACCGAGTCGACCTTAGAGTGGGGGGTGACCGACCCCCACCCCGAGGAGCAGACACAGTGACTTCGATTCCGGCGACATCGTCCGATGCCACCGAGAACAACCGTCCCTATCGTGTCTTCCTGGTGGACGACCACGCCGTCTTCCGCTCCGGGGTGCGCACCGAACTGGGACGCGAGACCGACATGGAGATCGTCGGCGAGGCCGGGGGAGTTGCCGAGGCCGTCGCCGGGATCGAGGCGACCAAGCCGGATGTCGTGCTCCTCGACGTCCACATGCCGGACGGCGGCGGTGTCGCCGTCCTCCAGCGGATCCCCGACGGCCCGGTGTGCCTGGCGCTCAGCGTGTCCGACGCGGCCGAGGACGTCATCGCCGTCATCCGGGCCGGGGCGCGCGGGTACGTGACGAAGACGATCTCCGGTCCGGATCTGGCCGACGCCGTGCGACGGGTCGCCGGGGGAGACGCCGTGTTCAGCCCGCGCCTGGCCGGTTTCGTGCTCGACTCGTTCACCGGCCGGTCCTCCGCCCCGGAACCGCCCCTCGATCCCGAACTCGACTCGCTGACCCCGCGAGAACTCGAGGTGCTACGTCTGCTGGCTCGCGGGTACACCTACCGCGAGATCGCCGAGGAACTCGTGATCTCGGTGAAGACCGTCGAAACGCACGCGTCGAACGTCCTGCGCAAGACGCAACAGTCCAACCGCAATGCGCTGACACGCTGGGCGCACCGGCGGCGCATCGACTGAGCGTGGCGTCGGATCAGACGAGCAGTGCGATGACGACGGCGACGAGCAGCGCCACCAGGATCACCGCGACCATCGCCGCCATCGCCAGGGGTGCATAGGCGACGATGCGGTCCTGCGGGTTGTCGGGCACCGGCCCCTTCGGGAGCAGACGATCGAGCAGGTCCGCCGGGGCGAAACCCTTCGCCGGTCTCTTCGCGCCGCCGGAGGCCTGCGTCGCGGCGCCGAGGGACCGGTCGACGAAGGAACTGCGGGGGCGCGAGGGCTCGACGAAGGGGGTGGAACGTTGCGCCCACGACGGGATCGTGCCGTCCTCGTTCTGGATGGGACGGCCGCGCAGGGCTGCCGCGGACCCGTTCGGTCCGAGGGCCACACGGGCGAGCAGATCGCGGGCCTGCGCCATCGTCGGGCGCCGCGACGGGTCGGGCCGGAGCATCTCGAGCAGGGGTTCGGTGAGCGGACCCGTGTGCGTGGGCATGATGATCTCCGCCCGGGCGACCCGGTGCAGCAACGCGATCGAGTCGGCCTCGAAACCGAAGGGCGGCTGCCCCTCGACCGCGGTGTAGAGGGTTGCGCCGAGCGAGAACACGTCGCTGGCCTCGGTGGGGTCGTTGCCGCGCGCGACCTCGGGAGCGAAATAGGCCGGGGTTCCGATGATCACGCCCTCGGGGTCGTTGTCGCCCTTCGCGCGGGCGATACCGAAGTCGCTGATCTTCACGATGCCGGCGTCGCGGCCACGCTCGGCGATGAGGATGTTGCCGGGTTTGACGTCGCGGTGGACGATTCCGGCGGCGTGCGCGGCGGTGAGGGCGTCGGCGACGTTCGCGCCGATCTGCGCCACCACGTACGGCGGGAGGGTGTCGACGACGTTCATCACCTGGGCCAGGCTGCGGGACGGCAGGTGTTCCATGACGAGCCACGGTTCGCCGTAGTGCAGTGCCATGTCGTACATCGAGATGGCGTGCTCGTGGGCGAGCTGGGCGGCCGCCCGGCCTTCCCGGAGTGCGCGGCGACGGAGATCCTCGGCCTCGTCGGGATCGAGGTCGGCGGTGGAGATCACCTGTTTGACGGCGACGTCCCGGCCCAGGCGGTTGTCGCGCGCAAGCCAGACGGCACCCATGCCGCCACCTCCGAGCTTGGAATCGAGCCGATATCGACCGGCCACCAAGTGATCCGGCCCTACGGCCCGTCCTGCCCACGCCTGCTCCGCCACTCGATCGAGAGTAGTCGATCGGAGGTGATCGGCCCGGCCGAAAGGCGTGTGAGCTGCACTGTAGTCCTCGCTCGGAAGGGTGGCGTGTCGACTTGACGGAAGGGAGGGAGGTCGGGTCTACTTGATGAAGATCGAAAGTATGTTCGAATAGAGTTCGAGCCGGGCCACGACTTCCCCGTGGTCGGCCGGTCGTGTGTGTCAGGCGGCAGGCGGATGACAGGGGTGACAGTGGGCGAGGTGGCCGAATTTCCGGTGGGCGACGAGGAAGCGGGTCGCGCGGAACGAATCGAGGCGTTGCGGCGTCGTATCGCGGCGGTGCCGGCACGTGGCGAGGGGCAGTCCGTCGCGCGAGGCGGGGTCGGAACCACGTCCGACCGCATCCTGCCCGTCCCGGATCCTCTCGCGGAACTGTTACCGCAGGGCGGCCTGGCGCGGGGGAGCGTCGTCTCCGTCTCCGGTGCCACCTCGATTCTCCTCGGGATGCTCGCGTCCGTGACGGCCTCCGGCGGATACGCCGCCGTGATCGGTCAGCGCCGGTTGGGCCTGCTCGCCGCCGCGGAGATGGGCGCCCGATTGCACCGGTTGGCGGTGATCCCCGATCCGGGACCGGATCCCGTGGAGATCGCCGCGGTGCTGCTCGACGGGATCGACCTGGTGGTGCTGGGGCTCGGTGGGGCGTCGGTGTCCCCGTCCCGTGCCCGCGCGGTCGCCGCCCGGGCGCGGAGCAAGCAGTCCGTCCTCGTGGTCACGGACGGTCGCTGGGAGGGGGCCCATGTGCGCCTGGAGGCGCGGGTCGACGGATATCGGGGGGTGGACGGTCCCGGCAGGGACCGGCTGTGCGCGACCCGGCTGTCGGTCCGGGCCCACGGGCGAGCGTTCCCCCCGCGCGCCACCCGGGTCGAGGTGTGCGCCGACCGCAGTGCCGTCGAGTGGACCAGCGAGGAGCGGAATCGGCTGGAGGACGGGCGTTTCCGTAAAACGATCCGGTGAACGATTCGTCCCCTCGGTGGGCGCCCGCGCGGGTCGTGGCGCTCTGGTGTCCCGACTGGCCCGCGGTGGCCGTCGCCACCGCATCGGAATTGCCCGCGACCGTCCCGATCGCGGTGGTCTCGGCGAATCGCGTCGTCGCCTGTTCGGCCTCGGCGCGGGCCGCGGGGGTCCGGCGCGGCCTGAGGCGGCGTGAGGCCCAGGCCCGCTGCCCGGAACTGCACGTGGCCCGCTCGGATCCGGATCTGGAGGCGAGGACGTTCGAGACGGTGGTGGCCGCGATCGATGCGGTGGCCCCGGGCGTGGAGGTGCTGCGCCCGGGCCTGGTGGTGCTCGCCGCGCGCGGTGTGGTCCGGTGGTTCGGCTCGGAGGAGGCCGCCGCGGAGGCCCTGATCGACGCGGTCGCGGCGACCGGGATGGAATGCCAGGTCGGTGTCGCCGACGAGTTGTCCACCGCCGTGCTCGCTGCGAGACGCAACGCGCTGGTCCCGACGGGACAGTGCGCCGAGTTCCTCGCACCGTTGCCCGTCTCGTATCTCGCGGTGGAACCGGCGCTGGCGGCTCCTCGACGGACCGACACGGTGGACCTGTTGCGCCGTCTCGGTATTCGCACCATCGGAGCGTTCGCTGCGTTGTCCCCGGTCGACGTGGCGTCACGATTCGACGCCGACGTCGTCGCTGCGCACCGGAGCGCGCGGGGGCTGCCGGAACGTCCCCCTTCGGGTCGGCCGATCCCTCCGGATCTGACGGTGGAACATCCCTGCGACCCGCCGGTGGAGCGGGTCGACGCAGCGGCCTTCGCCGGTCGCGCACTCGCCGAACTGCTCCACACCCGGCTCGCGGCAGCGGGAGTCGCGTGCACGCGGTTGCTCGTGACGGCGCGCACCGGGGCCGGGGAGGAACTCTCGCGCACCTGGCGTTGTGCCGAGCCGCTCACTCCCGAGGGCACGGCCGACCGTGTGCGGTGGCAGCTCGACGGGTGGCTCACCGGCCGCAACACGAACCGGCCCACGGCGGGAATCGTGTTGCTGCGGCTCGAACCGGTCGAGGTCGTGGCTGCCGGTGCGCTGCAACTCGGGTTGTGGGGTGGTGTCGGCGACGAGGACGAACGGGCACGTCGGGCGCTCGTCCGGGCGCAGGGCCTGCTCGGTGCGGACGCCGTCCGGATCGGAGTGCTCGGCGGCGGCCGAGGACCCACCGAACGGATCGTCCTCGTGCCCGTCGGCGATGAGGCGATACCGCACTCCGACCCGGACGCACCCTGGCCGGGCCGGCTGCCGCCTCCGGCTCCCGCGCTGGTGTTGCCTACACCTCCCGTGATCCGTCTGGACGACGACGTGGGGAATCCGGTCTCGGTGACCGAGCGCGGTCTGCTCAGCGGGTCACCTGCTCGGCTGCGATGGGGAAGTCGCAGCTGGACGGTGATCGGATGGGCCGGTCCGTGGCCGGTGGACGAGTACTGGTGGGATCCGGCCGCCGCTCGGTGCGCCGCCCGCCTGCAGGTGCTGCTCGAGGAATCACGGGCATTGCTGGTGTTCTTCGGTGCCGACGGTTGGCGGGTGGAGGGCGTCTACGACTGAGTAGGCTCGAACATCATGAGATCTCCGGTCCTCACCGCCGCGCCGAACGGGGTCGCCATCGCATATCGCGAATTCACGGCAGATCGCGAATTCGTGACGCCCGTCGCCGCCCGTCCTGTACCCGTGCTGCTGGTACACGGGTTGGGTGGTGACG
This sequence comes from Rhodococcus gordoniae, assembly GCF_001646655.1. GTDB lineage: Bacteria > Actinomycetota > Actinomycetes > Mycobacteriales > Mycobacteriaceae > Rhodococcus > Rhodococcus gordoniae. Next base: position 104,427 of record NZ_LPZN01000018.1, read on the forward strand.
GGCGCACGTGGACCCGCTTCGCCGCGTCCCTGGTGAAGACGGGCCGACGGGTGATCACCGTCGACCTGCGCGGACACGGACGCAGTGGCCGGGCCGCCTCGTACCGCTTCGGGGAGTTCGCCGCCGACGTCGCCGGACTGTGCGCCCACCTCGGCGTCGATGCGGTCGACCTCGTCGGGCACTCGCTCGGCGGTCACGTGGGATCGCTGGTCGCGCAACAGCATCCCGGTCTCGTCCGGCGGCTGGTCCTGGAGGAGACGCCCTTGCCGTTGCGGGAGGGGGATCCGGTGCCGGAGGTGCCCGCGCACCGTCCGACCCCCGTGGAGTTGTGGCACGCCGCGACCAGCATGGCGCTCAATCCCCGGGCGGTCACCGCCTTCGACCGTTCCATGACTCCTTCGGTCGTCGCCCAGTTCCACACGCCGAATCCGACATGGTGGCAGCATCTTCCGTCGCTCACCACCCCCACTCTGCTGTTGCGTGGTGTGCGGCGCGGCAGCATGGTCGACCCGCGCCTCCTGACAGCGGCGGTCGACGCGCTGCCCGCGGCATCCGTGCGGGAGATCGGGTGCGGGCACAGCATCCACCGCGACCGTGCCCGCGATTTCGCAGCGGCGGTCGTCCCGTTCCTCACGGATCGATCGGTTGCCTAGACTGGACGATCGTGCGCATCGCGACCTTCAACATCAACGGAATCCGTGCCGCACAGCGACGCGGGTTCGAGGACTGGCTGCGTGAGCGCAACCCCGACGTGGTGGCCCTGCAGGAGGTCCGCGCTCCGGCGGCCGCGATCCCACAGGGTGTCTTCGGCAAGTACCACCTCGCCTACGACGAGGGCACCCTTCCCGGCCGCAACGGCGTCGGGATCCTGACCCTCCACGAGCCGGCCGCTGTGCGCACCTGGAGCGGCACCGCTCTGCTGCGGCTTCCCGGTGAGGAACACGTCGACCGGATCGACTTCGATCGGGGACCGCTGGCACGCGGACTGGCCGAATTCGCCCACGAGGGACGGTACGTCGAGGTGGACCTCGCCGACGCACCCGTCACGGTGGCATCGCTGTACCTGCCGAAGGGTGGGCTCCCGGCACACCTCCAGAAGCCCGGGCGCATGCGCGACGAACCGGACGGCGGGGTGCGCTACCAGCGCAAGATGCGCTTCCTGTCCGCCTTCGCCCGGCAGCTGACCCGCACCCGCCTCGCGGCACGCGCCCAGGGCCGGGAGTTCCTCGTCATGGGTGATTTCAACGTCGCCCACACCCGCTACGACGTGCGCAACTGGCGTCGTCGCGGGCAGGCGGAGGGCTTCCTGCCGGAGGAACGCGCCTGGCTCGATTCGCTGCTGTCGCCGCGCACGCTCGTCGACGTCGTCCGCCGGCAGCATCCCGAGGTCGACGGACCCTACTCGTGGTGGTCGTGGCTGGGCGACTCGTTCGCGTCCGACTCGGGGTGGCGGATCGACTACCACCTCGCTACGCCGCGACTGGCCCGGACCGCGATCTCCGCCGGAACCGACCGCGATCCGGCGCCCGACCGGAGGATCAGCGATCACGCACCGGTGGTCGTGGACTACGACATCTGAGACGCGTGATCGGATGCGTGATCAATCCATGGTGAGGATCTGACGGAGGGCGGCTCCGTCGGCCAGGGCGTCCATCGCCTCGTTGATCCGGCCCAGCGGCAGACGGTCGGTGACGAGGCGCTCGACCGGCAGCCGTCCCTCACGCCACATCCCCACGAACCGCGGGATGTCGCGGGCCGGGACCGCGGAGCCGAGATAACTGCCGACCAGTGAGCGGCCCTCGCCCACGAGGGCGGCGGGCGACACCTCGAGCCGGGCGTCGGGTGCGGGCAGTCCGACGGTGATCGTGGTGCCTCCCGGTCCGGTGAGCGCGACCGACGTGGCGAGCGCGGGCACGCTTCCCGCGGCCTCGACGACCAGCCGTGCCTTCACACCCTGCTCGACGGCCTCGTCCGGCGAGAGGACGTGTTCGGCGCCCAGCGAGCGGGCCGTGTCGCGCTTGTCGGGGGAGGTATCGACGGCGATGACGGTGACGTCGTCGTGGGCCAGCGCCACGAGCAGCGCGGCCATGCCCACGCCGCCGAGGCCGACGACGACCAGCGTGTCCCCGGCCTGGGGCCGGGCGGCATTGACGACCGCGCCGCCACCGGTCAGCACGGCGCAGCCCATGAGCGCGGCGACCTCGGCGGGGACGTCGTCGCCGACACCGACGAGAGACCGTGTGTCGACGACGGCGTGGGTCGCGAAGGCCGACGCACCCAGGTGGTGGTGGACGTCGGTCCCGTCGCGGTGCAGTCGCCGCGCACCGGACAACAGGGTTCCCGCTGCATTCGCGGCCGATCCGGGAACACAGGGACGGATGCCGTTGCTCGCGCAGCCCTCGCAGTCGCCGCAGCGGGGCATGAAGGTCATGACCACCCGCTCCCCGACGGAGAATCCGGTGGTGTCGTCACCGAGTTCGACGATGCGCCCGGCCGCTTCGTGCCCGAGGAGCATCGGCACCGGACGAGGCCGGTTGCCGTCCACCACGGACAGATCGGAGTGACACACACCGGCGCATTCGATCTCTACCAGCGCCTCACCCGGTCCCGGTGGGTCGAGTTCGAGCAGGTCGACGCTGAGCGGAGTGGACTCCGCGTACCGCCGTCGACGTCCGATCTCCTCCAGGACTGCTCCGGTGATCTGCACGGGTCTCCCTTCCGTCGGGTCGCGGATTCTCTACCCCTAGCATCACGAGCATGACACTCACCCGGGCGGACCGCTTCCTCATCGGTGCCGCCGCAGTCTTCCTCGTGTCCCAGGCGAACATCGGTCGGGTTCTCGGCTCCACGGCCCCGACGGTGGGCGCCGTGCAGACCACCTTCTCGGCCTCGAAGTACCGGAAGATCCTCGACGACCTCGGTCCCGACGAGATCGAGCGCTACCGGCGGCACTACTACTGGGACATGGTGCACCCGGCGACCTTCGCGATCGCGCTGCGGGCCGGTGCGCGCTCACTCGACAAGCATCGTCCGCTGTCGCCGCGCACGCGCCGGATCCTGATGACGGCACCGGTCGTCGCCGCGGCGGGGGACTACGTGGAGAACGTCGTCGGCCTGTACCTGCTGGATCACCGCACCCGCATCGACGATCGGACGGTCCGGGTCACCTCCACCGTCAGCGTCACCAAGTGGGTGCTGGCGCTGGGCAGCTTCGCGTATCTGTCGCAGGGATTCCTGCGGATGTGGGGTGGCGCGGCGAGGCGGCGCCTGCGCCGCGGCTGACGTACGACGCGGGCTGCCGAGCCGTCGGGGGAGTATCCGGGCCACAATGTCCGCGTGACCATGATTGCCGCTCCCACCTGCTCCGCACTGTCCGCCCTCGACGAGCCGCTGCCCGGCACGGCCGCCACCGCGCCGGGCTACGTGTGCCTCGAGGTGCCGTCGGGCTGGGGCCGCGACGTGCTCGACGGCACCGCGCTCGGCACCGAGTTGTCGGACGAGCTGTCCGCCCGGGCGAAGGCTGCGGACGTGCGGATCCTGTTCATCCGGAGGCCGGGCCGCGATGTGGTGCGCGAGACCCGGACGGTCCTGCTGGCCCGCTCCGAGCCGGACAACACCTGGTGCGAGCGGCTCGAGATCACCGATCCGGCGGAGTTGCTCGACATCGTTCCTCGCGTGGTCGCGGGTCCGGCTCCCGGTATCGGCGCCGCGGTGCAGGATCCGATCGCCCTGGTGTGCGCTCACGGCAAACGGGACCGGTGCTGCGCTGTGCTGGGGCGTCCGATCGCGGCCGCTCTCACCTCCGAGTTCGGGCCGGACGTGTGGGAGTGTTCGCACACCGGCGGGCACCGGTTCGCGCCGTCGATGATCATGCTTCCCACCGGCTACACCTACGGACGGCTCGACGCGGACGGCAGCCTCGCCGCGGTCCGCGAGGCACGGAAGGGACACGTGTACGCGGGCGGGCTGCGGGGTCGCAGCACCTGGAGTGCGGCCGGGCAGGCCGCCGAGATCGCAGTTCGCGAGGCGATCGCCGACTTCGCGATCGACGCCGTGACGGTCGAGGACGGGGACGAGCAGGTCGTGCGTCATCGCGACGGCCGGGCGTGGCGGGTCGGGGTGGAGACCTCGGAACTACCGGCTCGGCCGGCGAGCTGCGGTGCCGCCGCCAAGCCGGCGCGCCCCGTCGTCGCGACGACGATCACGCCGCTGTAGCGACGCTCCGGACGACAACCCGACCTCGGTCTAGTGTCCCAGGCCGACCTTCGCGTGCACGCGCTTCATCCACGCCGGTGCCCACCAGTTGGCCTCGCCCATGAGCTTGACCAACGACGGCACGAGCAGCATGCGCACGATCGTCGCATCGATGATCAGCGCGACGATCATGCCGACGCCGAGGAAGCGCATGATCGACAGACCCGAGATGGTGAAGGCCCCGGTGACCACGATCAGCAGCAGTGCGGCCGCGGTGACGACACGTCCGGTGCGGGAAATGCCGTACTCGACGGCCTCGACCGTCGTCGCCCCGGCCGCGCGGGCCTCCATCATGCGCGACATGAGGAACACCTCGTAGTCGGTCGACAGGCCGAACACCACCGCGAGGATGAGGACGACGAAGGTCGGCTCCATCGCCGAGGGAACGACGTGCAGCCACGAGGCGCCGTGTCCCAGCTGGAACACCCAGGTCAGGACACCGAAGGTCGCGGCGAGGCTCAATGCCGCCATGAGCACCGCCTTGATCGGCAGCGCCACCGACCCGAAGGCCAGGAACAGCAACACCAGGGTCGAGAGCACCATGATCGTGATCATCCAGGGAAGCGAATCCGAGACCGCCTGGTTGGCGTCGTCGACGAGGGCCCGGCCGCCGCCGACGAGCAGATCGGTGCCGTCCGGCACGTCCAGGGCACGCAGTTCGCCGGTGATCTCGCTCGCCCGCGCGGTGCCGTCCACGCCCTGCGCGTAGAGCGCCTGGAGAACCACCACGTCGGATTCCTGTCCGACGATGACGGTCTGCGAGATGCCGTCCATCTTGGCGATCTCGGTGGACACCGTGCGGACAGCGGTGCTGTCCGGGGCCTGCCCGTTCTCGCCGCGCAGGACGAGTGTCGCGCCGTTGCCGGTGCTCGGGAACTCGTCGAGCAGGGTCTGGGTGGCCGCCCGGGCCGGGCTGTCCTCGGGCAGTGCGGTGTACTCGATCTCCCCGAACCGGGCCTCCACCACGGGCGACGCGAGCACGAGCAGACCACCGGTGATCACCACGGCGATCAGGGCGGGACGGCGCACGACCTTGCGGACGACCCCACCCCAGAACCGGCGCGCCCGCGCTTCGGCGCGTGTGGAGGTCTCACGGTCCCAGGTCCACGCGTTGATGCGGTGGCCGAGCATCGTCAGCAGTGCGGGGACGGCGGTCAGCGACAGGACGGCGGCACCGAGGACGGCGGCCATGGCGCCGAGACCGAGCGACCGCAGCACCGTCTGGGGGAAGACGAGCATGCCCGCGAACGCGCAGACCAGCAGGGCGGCGGAGAACATCACGGTGTGACCGGCGGTGGCCATCGTGCGTTTGACCGCCGACGCGACGTCCGAACCGGCCGCGAGTTCCTCGCGGTAGCGGCTGACGATGAACAGGCCGTAGTCGATGGCCAGACCCAGGCCGATCAGCGACGTGATGTTCAGCGCGTACGACGACACCTCGGTGAAGTTCGACAGCAGGCGCAGAGTGGCGAGGGACGAGAAGATCGCGAGCACGCCCACGAAGACCGGGACCGCAGCGGCGATGACACCGCCGAAGATGAACACCAGCAGCACCAGCGTGATGGGTACCGCGATGAGTTCGGATCGGACGAGGTCGCTCTCGAGGGTGTCGGTGAACTCGATCGCGACCACCGTGTTGCCGGCGAACTGCGACTCCACACCGGGGACCTCGAGCAGGTCGAGTGCGTCGGGGAAGGTCGCGGCGGTCAGTCCGGAGTTCGCGCCGAGCGTGATCGAGGCGCCCACGCTGCGCTGGTCGGTCGACAGCAGCAGCTGGTTCATCGGAGGGGGAGCGGTCCAGTAGGTCCGGATCGACTCGGCGGGGACCGCGTCCTGGAACCCGGCGAGGGTTCTCTCGATGTCGGGACGGATGTCGTCGATCGTGCGTCCCTCGGGCGCGGTGTACAGCGCGATGATGTCCGCGGCCTGCGACCCGAAGTTCTCGTAGATGATCTGCTCGACCTCGACGGCCTCGCTGTTCGGGTCGTAGTAGCCCGTGCCGGTCAGCTTGCCGAAGATCCCGACGCCCCACGCGCCGGCGAAGAGCACGACGAGCAGCACGATCGCCAGTACCCATCGGCTCCTGGTGACGACGATCTCGGCCCAGCGACTCATGCCCACTCCCGGTTCCGCTGACGATTGTGACGATCGGCAACTGTACTGGCGTGGAACGGGCGGGCTTCACCCTGCTCGGCCGGACCGGGGCCGGAGTGCAGGGAAAGAAGTAGGTGGACCGACGCGCCGGATGCCTCACGGCACGGTGCGCAACGTGGCTCCAGCCGGACGGTATTCCACGAAGGCGGTTTCTCATCGGCTCCGGGGCGTACGCGACGCGCCGATCCACACTCCTCAACAGGGGTGGACGGGGATCCATTCCCCGCCCTGCCGGACGTGACCGGGTTCACCCGCCGTCGTGGGCATGGTGGGCCGCGCCGCCCGCCTGCGTCACTTCGTGCACCTCGTCGGCGCCGACCACCACGAACTGTCCCATCATGCCGCTGTCCTCGTGTTCGAGCAGGTGACAGTGGTACATGTACGGCATCGCCGGATCGGTGTGGCTACCGAACGGAACGAGCAGTCGCACCGTCGCCGCAGGCGGGATGAAGACGGTGTCCTTGCGCCCCGCCAGGGACGGATGGTCGGGACTCACCCCGGTCATACCGAGGATCTCGAACTGCACGTCGTGGATGTGGAAGTTGTGGATCGTGCCGCTGGCGTTGGTCACCTCCCACAGTTCGGTGGTGCCGGCGACGACCACCTCGTCGATCCGGCCCATGTCCATCTCGCGATCGTTGATGGTCGTCGACGACGTCAGATCGATGCGGCGGGTGTTGCTCGGCTCCCCGAGCTCCGGGAGGGTCGTCAACCTCTCCGGAATCGCGGCCGACGACCCGAGGACGGGTGCTGCCCGCAGTTCGAGGACATCCATGCGGTCGTCACCACCGGAGAAGCGGTCCTGGAAGAAGCCGGCCTTCAGCTCGGGCGGGGTGCTGCGCAGCACGTGCCTCGAACCTGGCTCCGGCCGGACGACGATCTCGGCGCGCTCACCCGGCGACAGCTGAAGGCTGCGGACGGCCTGCGGCTCCTCGAGCAGACCACCGTCGCTGCCGACGACGAGGAACGGCATCCCGGTGTCGAACGAGAAGTTGTAGACACGTGCGTTCGACGCGTTGAGTACCCGGAGCCGGACCGTCTCGGTGCCGACGTCCAGGAAGGGGCGCGGTGTGCCGTTGACGAGGATCTCGTCGCCGAGCGTCCCGACGTCGGCGAAGATCGCGTTGCTGTCGTCGAGCTGGTCGCCCTCGAACTTCCGGTCCTGGACGACGAGGGGGATGTCGTCGACCCCGTAGTCGTGGGGGAGCGGCGACGTGCCGGGCTCGTCGATCAGGAACATGCCCGCGACACCCCGGTACACGTGCGCGGCGGTGGAACCGTGCAGGTGCGGGTGGTACCAGAGTGTCGCGGCCGGTTGATCGACGGTCCAGTACGGCGACCATGTCGTTCCCGGCTCGATCGGCTGGTGCGGTCCGCCGTCCATCGCCGCGGGCAGGTGCATGCCGTGCCAGTGCATCGTGCTCGTCTCGCCGAGTTCGTTCGTGACGTTCACGCGCACGTTCTCACCGCGCACGGCGCGGAGGGTGGGCCCGAGATAGCTGCCGTTCACTCCCCACGTCCGGGTGTCGGGACCGTGCCCGAGGTCGGTCGTGCCGCGCTGCATGGTCAGGTCGAACACGCGCGTGCCGTCGGCGTCGACGGTGCCCGACTCGACGGGAGGGATGCGCAGGGCGGTGTCGAACTCGACGCCTCCGGTGGTGTCGAGCGCACGCGTGGTCCACGCGTGGACGGCCAGGCCGCCGATGATCGCCACGAACGCGATGAAGAGCACGAAGGGTATGGCGAGCAGACGCACCAGGATTTTCACGCCACCCATGCTCGTTCTCCCACACTGCCGGCACATCCGGCGTGGCACCGGATTTCGTGGTGGGGGAGAACCCTGACGAAACCTCAGGAAACGCTGTGCAGACGTGCCGCCTGCCGCACGAGATGGTCGCGTTCGGGCACGCTGGTCGCCAGGTGTGCGGCCTCCGCGTAGAGCCGGGCCGCCGTCGCGGTGTCGCCGGCGCGTTCGTGGAGATACGCCGCGGCCGCCGTGTACCGGGGCAGGGTGGGGTCGAGCTCGGCCATTGCTGCGAGACCGGCGTGGGGTCCGTCGGCCTCACCGACCGCGACGGCACGGTTGAGGCGGGCCACCGGGTTGTCGGTGAACCGCAGGAGCTCGTCGTACCACTCGACGATCTGCACCCAGTCGGTCTCCTCCGCGGTACGCGCGTCGGCATGCAGGGCGGCGACGGCGGCCTGCGCCTGGAACTCGCCGAGCCGGTCGCGGGCGAGCGCGGCCTGCAGGATGTCCACGCCCTCCGAGATCATGCGCGTGTCCCACAGGCTGCGGTCCTGTTCGGCGAGGGGAACGAGACTGCCCTCCGGCCGGATGCGCGCTGCTCGCCGGGCGTGATGGAGCAGCATCAGCGCGAGCAGACCCGACACCTCGGGGTGGTCGATCACCGCTGCCAGCCGGCGCGTGAGCCGGACGGCCTCGGTGGCCAGGTCGACGTCACCCGAATAGCCCTCGTTGAACACGAGATAGAGCACCCGCAGCACCGTCGCGACATCGCCCGGCCGATCCAGCCGGACGTCCGCGATCGTGCGCTTGGCCCGGCTGATGCGTTGGGCCATCGTCGCTTCCGGAACGAGATAGGCCTGTGCGATCTGCCGGGTCGTCAACCCGCCGACGGCACGCAGGGTCAGCGCGACCGCCGACCCGGGCGTGAGCGACGGGTGGGCACACAGGAAGTACAACGCGAGCGTGTCGTCCACCGGTGTGCCCGGACCGGGCCTGGGCTCGGCGTCGACGAGGATCTCGCGGCGTCGACGGGACGCGTCGGCGCGCACGGTGTCGAGGAATCTGCGCCACGCCACCGCGACCAGCCAGCCCTTCGGGTCGCGCGGCGGATCCTCCGGCCACACCCGCAGGGCTTCGACGAGCGCGTCCTGCACGGCATCCTCGGCCGACGCGAAATCCGCTCCGCGGCGGACGAGGATGCCGATCACCGTGGGGACGAGCGTGCGCAGCAACGCCTCGTCCATATCTCACTCCGTGACGGTCGGCGGTTCGGACATGAACGGTCGCACCTCGAGCCATTCGTGGATCGGCTTCCCGCCGGCTCCCGGCGCGGCCGACAGTTCGCCGGCCAGTTCCAGTGCCCGGTCGTAGCTGTCGACGTCGATCACCATCCACCCGGCGATGAGATCCTTCGTCTCCGGGAACGGCCCGTCGGTGGCCGGGGGACGCCCCTCGCCGTCGTAGCGGACGAAGGTGCCCTCCGGGGAGAGCGCCTGCGCGTCGACGAACTCGCCGGTGCTCTCGAGACGGGCGGCGAAATCCTGCATGTACCGGATGTGGGCCGACACCTCGTCCGGCTCCCACTGATCCATGGGGACGTCGTTCACCGCTGCCGGGGCGCCGCGGTAATGCTTGAGCAGCAGGTACTTGGCCATGATGTTCTCCTCCGTGCGGTACGGCCCATTGTGGCCGCGTTCATGGAGGAGACGGAGCCGCTTCCGGATTCTCGACATCCCTCCGCGAACGATTCGAGGTTAGGGTCGCGGCATGCGTATTCATCTCGGACCGGGCCACGACGAACACCTCGCCGCCGCGATCGTCTCCGGCGGTGGAACCCTCTCCGAACTGGACGAGGCCGATGCCCTGGTGTGGGACGGCAGCGCCGAGGAGTTCCCGGATCTGCCCGACCGGGTGCGCTGGGTGCAGCTCACCTACGCGGGTATCGAACCGTTCTTCCGGGCGGGCGTGATCGACGACCGGCGGCTGTGGGCGAATGCGTCCGGTGTGTACGCCGACAACGTGGCCGAGTACGCGGTGGGAGCGCTGCTCGTGGGGTTGCGGCAGTTCCACGCCTCGGTTGCCGCGAAGCGGTGGACCAAGGACGTTCTCGACCCGCGGGTGCGGACCCTCCACGGCTCGACCGTGGCCATCGTCGGATGCGGCGGTATCGGCCGGGCGATGATCCCGCGCCTGCATGCCCTCGGCGCGTCCGTCGTCGCGGTCAATCGTTCGGGCCGTCCCGTCGACGGCGCGAAGGTCACGCTGCCGGCCGACCGCACGTCGGAGGTGTGGTCGATGGCCGATCACTTCGTCGTCGCCGCACCCGCGACCGCCGAGACCGATCATCTCGTCGACGCCGCCGCGCTCGCGGCGATGCCCGGGTCGGCGTGGCTCGTGAACGTCGCGCGGGGCAACCTCGTCGACACCGACGCGCTGGTGAAGGCGCTCGGGGACGGTGCGATCGCCGGGGCGGTCCTCGACGTGACCGATCCCGAACCGTTGCCCGACGGTCATCCGCTGTGGGATCTCGACAACGCCGTGATCACACCGCACATCGCCAATACGCGCAGCCGGCTGACGCAGACGTTCGCGCCGACCCTCGAGGAGAACGTGCGCCGGTTCGCCGCGGGTGAGGAGTTGATCGCCCGGGTCGATCCGAACGCGGGTTACTGAGGCCGTTCGGCCGCCTTCTTGATCGCGGACAGGCGGCGGTCCCAGCCTGCCCCCACGGCGTCGATCGCACGCCCGACCGCGCTCAGCCGCGATCCGACGGCGGAGAAGCGGATCTCCCGTCCGGCGCGCTCGGAGGTCACGAGACCGCACCGTTCGAGCACCGCCAGATGCTTGGCGATGGCCTGACGGGAGACCGTGAACTCGGCCGCGAGCCCGGACGCCGACGCCGGGGATCGGCCCAGTCGCTGCAGGATGCGCCACCGGGTGTCGTCGGCCAGGGCCGCGAAGACGGGATGCAGGTCGGCGGAGAACTCAGCGTCGGGCAACGCTTCCGTCCTTCTCGAGATGGTGCTTGGCGATCTCCAGTTCGGTGGTCCAGCCCCGGGAGTTCTCCTCGAAGCGGGTGCGGCGTTCGTTCGCGTCGCCGGGCAGGGAGTCGAATCCGGTTTCCGTGACGCGTAATTCGGTCGTGTCGGTGTCGAGGGCGGTGAGCCGGAACTCGACGAGGGTCGACGGGCTGTCGGGATCGGTGTGGTCGGCGAGCCAGCGGAAGGCCGCGTAGTGCGGTTCGTCGAGGGTCACGGTGCGGAAGACGAAGGCGCCGTGGACCGGATCGTGCACGGTGGTGAGATCTCCGTCGTGTTCGAGGCGGTGCTCGGTCCACTCGTTGTCGTTGATGTACCAGCCGGGTTCGGCCACGAGTGTCCACACCCGGTCCACGGGGGCGTCGATGGTGATGTCGCGTTCGATGCGGTCGAGTTCGTCGGTCATGATTGCCTCCTTCGATGGGAATGCAACTCCAGGGTTGCACTTGCTGGCCCATGATGCAACCCCCTGGTTGCAGTCGATCGTGCAGTTCTCGTCGCCGACTCCCGGTGTGACGCGACGAGAACTGCATGTGTTCGAGCATCGTGTTCGAACGCATGTGCGATACTGAACCGGTCGAGGAGGTGTCGGAGTGGGATGGGGAAACGGGCCGCCGACCTGGTCGGAGATGGAGCGTGTGCTCTCGGGACGACCCGGCACTTCCCGCCGCGATGCCGAACATCCCGGCGACGGGGGCGACAGCCCGGCGTGGTCGCGCACCCGCACCGAGTACGAGGCGCGGGTCCGACGTCCGGAAGGACCGGTCGTGCCCTACGCCGAACTGCACGCCCACTCCGCGTTCAGCTTCCTCGACGGTGCCTCCACGCCGGAGGAACTCGCCGAGGAGGCGGCACGACTCGGACTCGAGGCCCTCGCGGTGACCGACCACGACGGACTGTACGGAGCGGTGCGATTCGCCGAAGCCGCACGCGAACTCGGCATCCGCACCGTCTTCGGAGCCGAGCTGGGCCTCGACGATGCGCACCTGCTCGTCCTCGCCCGCGGTCAGGAGGGCTATCGACGCCTGTCGCGGCAGATCGCCGACGCCCACCTCGCAGGAGGGGAGAAGAACAACCCGAGGTACGACTACGACGCGCTCACCGACGCCGCCGGTGGGCACTGGCAGATCCTCACCGGTTGTCGTCGGGGGCACCTGCGACAGGCGCTCACCACGGGCGGGATCCCCGCCGCCGAAGCAGCATTGCTCGATCTCGTCGACCGGTTCGGTGCCGACCGCGTGACCGTCGAACTCACCCGTCACGGATATCCCGACGACCACGAACGCAACGCAGCCCTCTTCGAACTTGCCGCGCGACATGGCATTCCGTGCATCGCGAGCACGGCGGCGCACTTCGCGCATCCCCATCGGCGACGTCTGGCGATGGCCGTGGCGGCGATCTCCGACCGGCAGAGCCTCGACGACGCCGTCGGCCGGATCCCCCCGACCGGAGGCGGGCACCTGCGGTCGGGGGAGGAGATGACGCGGCTGTTCGAGGCCTTTCCGGGTGTCGTGCACCATGCCGCCGAACTCGGTCGTGAATGCGCCTTCGATCTGCGTCTCGTCGCCCCGAAACTGCCGCCCTTCGATGTTCCCGACGGGCACACCGAGTTCACCTGGCTGCGCGAACTCACCTACGACGGGGCGCGTCGCCGCTACGGTCCGGTCGAGCGCCGCCCCGACGCCTATCGGCAGATCGAACACGAACTCGACGTCGTCGGCCGGCTGGGATTCCCGGGATACTTCCTCGTCGTCCACGACATCGTCGACTTCTGCAAGCGGAGCGACATCCTCTGCCAGGGACGAGGATCGGCCGCCAACTCGGCGGTCTGCTACGCGATCGGCATCACCAACGTCGACCCCGTCGGCAACAAGCTGCTGTTCGAACGCTTCCTGTCGCCCGAACGCGACGGCCCACCCGACATCGACCTCGACATCGAATCCGACCGGCGCGAGGAGGCGATCCAGTACGTCTACCGCAAGTACGGCCGCATCAATGCGGCGCAGGTCGCGAACGTCATCACCTACCGCGGTCGTTCCGCCGTCCGCGACATGGCCCGTGCTCTCGGATACTCGCAGGGACAGCAGGACGCGTGGAGCAAGCTGATCGGCCGGTGGGGTGGGGTGCGGGTAGAGACCGACGAACGGATCCCGGAGACGGTTCTCGATCTCGCCGAACAGATCGAAGGTCTCCCACGGCATCTCGGCATCCACTCGGGCGGCATGGTGATCTGCGACCGGCCCGTCGCCGACGTGTGCCCCGTCGAATGGGCGCGAATGGAAGGACGCACCGTTCTGCAGTGGGACAAGGACGACTGTGCTGCAGCGGGTCTCGTGAAGTTCGATCTGCTCGGCCTCGGCATGCTCTCCGCGCTGCACTACATGATCGACCTCGTCGACGAACACGAAGGCATCCGAGTCGATCTCGCGCACCTCGACCTCTCCGAGCCGGGGGTCTACGAGATGTTGTGCCGCGCCGACTCGGTGGGTGTCTTCCAGGTGGAGTCGCGGGCGCAGATGGCCACTCTGCCGCGGTTGAAGCCGCGCTGCTTCTACGATCTGGTCATCGAGGTGGCCATCATCCGGCCCGGCCCGATCCAGGGCGGTTCGGTGCACCCCTACATCCGGCGGCGCAACGGTCTCGAACCCGTCACCTACGACCATCCGTGCCTCGAGAAGGCCCTCGAACGCACCCTCGGCGTTCCGCTCTTCCAGGAACAGCTCATGCAGATGGCCGTCGACGCCGCGGGATTCACCGCGGCGGAGGCCGACCGGTTGCGTCGCGCCATGGGATCGAAACGGTCGACGGAGAAGATGGAGCGTCTGCGGGGACGCCTCTATCAGGGCATGCGGGACCTGCACGGCATCACGGGCGACGTTGCCGACCGCATCTACGAGAAACTCTACGCCTTCGCGAATTTCGGTTTCCCCGAGAGTCATTCGCAGAGCTTCGCCTCGCTTGTGTTCTATTCGGCGTGGTTCAAGCTGTACCATCCCGCAGCGTTCTGCGCGGGTCTGCTGCGTGCTCAGCCGATGGGTTTCTACTCGCCGCAATCGCTGGTCGCCGATGCCCGACGTCACGGTGTGGTCGTCCACGGCCCCGACATCGCGGCGAGCCTCGCGCACGCCACCCTCGAGAACGAAGGCCGGGAGGTCCGGATCGGCCTGGCCACGGTGCGGAACATCGGCGACGACCTCGCCGAACGCATCGTGGCCGAACGTCGCGACCACGGCCCGTACACCTCACCCGCCGATCTCGCCGCCCGCGTCGGTCCCACCACGGCGCAGATCGAGGCGCTGGCCACCGCGGGAGCGTTCTCCTCGTTCGGCATCACCCGCCGCGAAGCCCTCTGGGGTGCGGCTCCGGCGGCGGCGCAACGCCCCGGGCGGCTTCCCGGGGTCGGGACGGTGCCTGCTCCGGCCCTGCCGGGGATGAGCGCTCTCGAACTCGCCGCCGCCGACGTCTGGGCCACGGGAATCTCGCCCGACAGCTATCCGACGCAGTTCCTGCGGAAGAGGCTCGACGAACTCGGGGTGATCCCGGCCGCGGAACTGCCGCAGGTCCCCGACGGGACGCGCATACTCGTCGGCGGGGCCGTGACCCACCGGCAGCGACCTGCAACCGCCGCCGGTGTCACCTTCCTCAACCTCGAGGACGAGACCGGGATGGTGAACGTGGTGTGCTCGGTGGGGTTGTGGGCGCGCTACCGCACCGTGGCCCACACCGCACCTGCCCTGCTCGTCCGTGGTCGGCTCCAGAACGCCGAAGGAGTGGTCACGCTCCTCGCCGACCACCTCGAGCCCATGGATCTGCGGATGCCGAGCAGATCACGCGATTTTCGTTAGCATCCCCGAGTGTGAAACGCCTGTCGGTGATGTCGTTGGCTCTGTTCGCGTTGGTCGTCACAGGATGCGACGAGGGCGGGGGAGGTGAGGGCTCGTCGGCCTCCGCGCCCGCGATCTCGGCACCCGCGATCACCGACGGCGGCCTCCGGGAGTCGCAACCCGTCGAGGAGCCCGACCGCAAGGAGGTCGTCACCGGCTACCTCCACATGGATGCCGGCGATCCCGTGGCGACGGGCCGCCGGGTCGCGGCGGTGGTCGAGGAGGCCGGTGGACGCGTCGACTCCCTCACCGAGCAACCCGAGGCGAGCAGCGTGCTGACCGTGCGGGTGCCCGCCGGCCGGCTCGACGAGGTCGTCGACGAGATCCGCACGCTCGGTCGCATCACGAGCCTGAGTACCACCCGCGACGACGTGACGATGCAGTACACCGACCTCGAAGCGCGGGTGGGTGCGCTGCGGGCCTCGGTCGACCGCCTGCGGGCATTGCTCGAATCGTCGGCGGACGTCGAAGCGCTGATCGCCGCCGAGACCGCCCTGGCCGAACGCCAGGCCGAACTCGACAGCCTCGAAGCGCAGCGACGGCAGCTGGGCGACAGCATCGAACTGTCCACGCTCACCGTCGACATCACCACCGATCGCCTTCCCTCGGAGCAGGACAGCTTCTGGGACGGGCTGGTCGCGGGATGGAACAGCCTGTGGGCCGCATTGGGGGCCGCGGTGGTCGGTATCGGCGCCGCGCTACCGTGGGTGGCGTTCCTGTGCGTGTGCGCCGGTGTCCTCTACCTGGTCATCCGGCTCATCACCCGACGGGGACGTTCGTCCGGAACCACCGGGACGCCCGACACCGAGAGGACCGACAGCGATGCGTGAGGTCGACCTGGCCGCACTCGAATCCGCACTCACCGACGGAGCCACCGTCATCGACGTGCGGGAACGCGACGAATACGCCCAGGTACGTGTACCCGGCGTCACGAACATCCCGCTCAGCGAGTTCGTCGCGCGGGTCGACGAGATCCCCACCGACGGCACCGTCTACGTCGTCTGCGCCGTGGGTGGCCGCAGCCTGCAGGCCGCGCAGTATCTCGCCGCTCGCGGTGTCGACGCCGTGTCCGTCGCGGGCGGCACCGACGCATGGGCCGGCTCGGGTCGTCCGGTGGAGAGCGACGCCTAGACCGCGCCGGGGAAACCGTGCTGCCGCCACGCCTCGTAGCAGGCGACAGCGGCGGCGTTCGACAGATTCAGTGAACGCCGCCCGGGCAGCATGGGGATGCGGACCTGCTCGGTGACGTGCGGGTCGGCGAGCACCTCGGGCGACAGCCCGGTCGGTTCGGGTCCGAACAGCAGCACGTCGCCCGCCCGGTACTCGATCTCCGCGTAGCTCGACGTGCCGTGCGCGGTGAACGCGAACACCCGCTCGGGGGCAAGCGCCGCCCACGCGGCCGCGAGACTGCTGTGCACGGTGACCGACGCGAGGTCGTGGTAGTCCAGGCCCGCGCGGCGCAGTTTCGGCTCGGACAGGTCGAAACCGAGGGGTTCCACCAGGTGCAGTTCCGCGCCGGTCGCGGCGACCATGCGTATGGCATTGCCGGTGTTGGGGGGAATGCGCGGCTCGTGGAACATCACTCTGAACACTCGATCCAGCTTGCCAGAGGCGCGTCGGCGTCCCGCACGCGCGTAGCGCCGATCTCGGCGTAGTGAGGGCACGCGTGTTTTCATTCTCGTGTCGTGGTTCGACATATCGACCGCTGGGGGATGCATGGAGTCACCGGTAGCGACGTACGTCTCGGCGGTACGCAGCTTCTCGGAGCTTGTCCGTGCCGTGCCGGAGGACCGGTGGGACGGTCCGGGCCTGGGCGAGTGGGACCTCCGATCGTTGATCGGACACACCTCACGCTCGTTGACGACCGTCGCGACGTATCTCGACAGTCCTGCCGACACCGAGGACCTCGCGAGCGCGGAGCAGTACTACGTCCACGTCAAGGAACCGACCTCGGTCCTCGGCGCGGACGACATCGTCGAACGCGGACGGCGTGCCGGTGCCGACCTCGGTGACGATCCGGTGGCGACCGTCGGTGCCCTGTCGGCTGCGGTGATCGAGCGGCTCGGTACCGGGGAGGATCGTCTGATCCGGGTGATCGGAGGATCGGGGATCCGGCTGCATTCCTACCTCCCGACACGCACCTTCGAACTCGCCGTCCACGGTCTCGACATCGCCGCCGCCGCGGATGTTCCCTACGAACCTCCCGCCGAGGTTCTCGAGCAGGCCACCCTGCTGGCGGCGAGAATCGCGCTGGCACTCGGCGACGGCACGACCGTGCTGCGGGCATTGACCGGTCGGATGGAGTTGCCGAGCGGCTATTCCGTCGTGTGAGCGGCGACGTTCAGCGCAGCCGGGACCGGAACATTCGGTCCTCCAGCAGCGCAAGCACGGATGCCGGGGGAGGCAATCGCGCGATCTCGTCGCGCAATCGCTCGGCACCGCGGCGGAGAGAGCCCGAGGACAGCGCGTCGAGAGTGATCCTTCCGAGCTCCGCCGAGGTTACGGTGACGGGATCGACCGTGGTCCCTGCGCCCAGCGCGACCAGCCGTCGGGCGTTGAGTTCCTGGTCCGCGCCCATCGGAAGCGCGACGACCGGAACGCCGTGGGCGAGCGCACCGACGACGCTGCCCGATCCGCCGTGGTTGACGACGACATCGACGTGCGGGAGCACGGCCGACTGGGGCACGAACCGCTCGATGCGGACGTTGCCGCCCGGTGACGGCAGGGTGGCCGGGTCGACATCGCGGCCGACGGTGACGAGCACGCGCGCAGGTAGTCGGTGCAGCCCCCGGAGGAGACGGACGAAGAGATCGCCGGACTCGGTGTTGAAGACGGTGCCCAGCGTGACGTACACGCGGTGAGGCTCCTTGCCGCCACGAAGCCAGTCGACTGCGAGATGTCCGTGGGACGCGGGCGATGGGCCCGGCCCTGTCGAGACGGCTGTGGCAGGCAACGGGACGTCAGGATCGCGGAACGACGGTGGGAACGGTGAGATGACCAAATTCTGTGTCAGGAAAGAGCACTCGTGATCGGAAGGGAGGTCGTGGGCGGCCCGTAGTCGTCGCAGTGGCTCACGGATGCGGTCGATCCGGACGAGCGCTCCGGAGGCGATCACGTCGACCACCACGCGGGGAACGGCGGCGTGCTCGGCCGCCGTCATCGCACCGAAGTCCATCTCGTCGCAGATCAGCAGATCCGGATGCCAGCGGTCGACGACCTCGCGGACCAGGTCGAATCGTCGCGATGCGAGCACATCGGCGAAGTGGGTGCCTATCACCGAGTACTCGTGGTCGAGATCCGGAGGAGCGAGCGTGCCTATGGACCGGCCGGAAGCGGATGTCGTGTCTCCCTCGGGGAAGTACGCGTCGAAGCCTCGAGTGCCTGCGAGGACGTCCGCGTCCCCACACACGCCGATACGATGGCCGGCTCCGCGCAGGACGTCGGCGATCGGGAGCATCGGTGCGAGATGGCCGAGGCCGCCTGCGAACGCGAACAGGACGCGACGCGCGGCCCGGCCTCGTGTGCTGCCGGTCGTCGATCCGACTCGGTGTGCCATGGCCGAATTACACCGCGCGAGGCTCGTGTTCGCGAATCGCCGATCGGGTGTGGCCCCGAGCGGTACCTGGTTCAATCGACAGGGCATCAGCAGCGGGCGACCCGGGAGAGAACCATCACGATGACACGCCGACGCGGAATCCGACTGGCCGCGCGGGACGCACTCCACGTCTTCGTGGAGGACACGGACCCCGAGGCTCCGCCGTCGACCATGGTGAGTGTCTACGTGTTCGACGCCCGAGCGGGCGACGCTCCCATCCGCACCCGTGAGGACGCCGTCACCTGGATCGGACAGCGCCTGCACCGCATACCGGCGCTCACCCGCCGTCTGCACCGGGTGCCGGCGAACCTCGACTTTCCCTTCTGGGTGGAGACGGACGTCGATCCGGACCGTCACGTCCGGTACGAGACGATCGGTCCGACCTCACGCAGCGAGGTGCATCGGCTGCTCGCCTCGATGAAGGAACGCCGTCTCGATCTGTCCGCACCCCCGTGGGAAGTGCACGTCCTGGCCGACATCCGTGGTGTCGACGACCTCCCCGACGGCGCCACCGTCGTCGCGCTGCTCCTCCACCATTCGGTGACCGACGGACTCGGAGCCGTCGATATCGCTCGTGCGTTGTTCGACGATCCTGCGGCCGCCCCTTCGCCCGGAGGACGCGTCGTCGCCGTGCCCGGACCGGTCCGCGCGGCGGTCTCGCTGCCCTTCCGGTACGCGAGGATGCTCCCGGCTCTGGTCGCAGCGCGCCGCGCACGACGAACGCTGGGTGACCTCGCCGCCTCGGGGGCGATCACCGCGCCCCGACCACACCGCCCCCGCACGCGTTTCGACACCGACACGAACGGACCCCGGCAGCTCGGCGTCGTCCGTATGCCCCTGCCGGAGGTGCGTGCCGTCGCGCGCGCCACGCAGACCTCGGTGAACGATGTGATCCTGACCGTCGTCTCGGGCGGATTGCGCTCCTACCTCGGTTGCTGCGACGAGATTCCGGCGGTCTCGCCGGCGGCGGTCGTTCCGGGATCGCTCCGCGACCGTGTGGGGACGGAGTCGGAGAACAAGGTGACACTCCTGTATGTCGACCTGCATATCGATCGGACCGACCCGCGCGAACGACTCCGCCGTATCCACGAGTCGGCAGCGCTCGAGAAGCACCGGATCCGGCGTCCGGAGTCGGCCGCATCCGTTGCTGCAGTGGATGCAGCGCCCGCGTTCGATCTGGTGATGTCGATCCGACGTGCACACCGCGGACCGGTAAAGCCGAGGGGAGAAGCGGTACCACTGGCCAACACCACGGTGACGAATGTCCCCCGCGGCCCGGTCGAGGGACTCCGATTCGGTGACAGTCCGGCCGTCGAGGCGATCGGTACTCCGATGCTCAACCGGAACTACGGCCTCGTCCATTCCGCGACGTCGCTCGGCGAGGTCCTCACCTTGTCCTTTCTGGCATCGGAATCCTGCATGCCCGACCCGGAGGAGTACGAGCGGTATCTCGTCGCCGCCTTCGCGGAACTGTCCCGGGACTGCCTGCCTCCACACGGGCGGGCAGCCGCCGCTACCGGCCGCGCTTCGACGTCGGACGGGCGCCTGGAAGAATGAGCGATGTGACTGCGACGATCCTGGACGGCAAAGAAACCCGCGACGAAATCTTCGAGGACCTGAAGGTCCGCGTGGAAGCACTGAAGGACAAGGGCGTCACGCCCGGCCTCGGGACGATCCTCGTCGGAGACGATCCGGGATCCGCGGCCTACGTGCGCGGCAAGCACAACGACTGCGCGAAGGTCGGCATCACGTCGATCCGCAAGGATCTGCCTGCCGACATCACCCAGGAGCAGCTGTTCGAGGCGATCGACGAGCTCAACGCCGATCCCGCCTGCACCGGCTACATCGTCCAGCTCCCGCTGCCGAAGCATCTCGACGAGAACGCGGCGCTCGAGCGCATGGATCCGGGCAAGGACGCCGACGGTCTGCACCCGGTCAACCTCGGCCGTCTCGTCCTCGGCAAGGAGGCCCCGCTGCCGTGCACGCCGCGCGGCATCCTCCACCTGCTGCGCCGCTACGACGTGGAGATCGCCGGTGCGCACGTGGTGGTGGTCGGCCGTGGCGTCACCGTCGGTCGCCCGATCGGGCTGCTCCTGACCCGTCGTTCGGAGAATGCGACGGTCACCCTCTGCCACACCGGCACCCGCGACCTCGCCGCCGAGGTGCGTCGCGCCGACATCGTCGTCGCGGCCGCGGGTGTTCCCGGCCTCGTGACGGCCGACATGGTCAAGCCCGGCGCTGCGGTGCTGGACGTGGGCGTCTCCCGCACCGAGGACGGACTGCGCGGCGACGTCGCCGCGGATGTGCGTGACGTCGCGGGCTTCCTGTCCCCGAACCCCGGCGGTGTCGGCCCGCTCACCCGCGCGTTCCTGCTGAGCAACGTCGTGGAGCGGGCCGAGCAGCTCGCCGCCCGGTAACGGGTCGACAACCCCGGGAGACGAGATGGCTCAGGCTCTGCGATTCACGCGTCTGAACCTGCCGCTGCTCGCGGTCACCCTGGTGATCGCGGCAGCGGTGATCCTGGTGCTCGCCGACCGATGGCGACGCGGAGCGTTCGTCTTCGGCGGCGCGACGATCCTCGCCGGTCTGTTCCGCTGGGTTCTCGACGAGGACAAGGTCGGTGTCCTCGCGGTACGCAGCAAGGGATTCGATGTTGCGTCGATGATGATCGTCGGCGGCATCGTGGTGGCGCTCGCCGCGTCGATCGACCCGCTGGGAACCGACTAACCTTCGGCGAGCTTCATGAGTTCGGCGAGGAGCTTGGCGACCTCGTCGGCCTCGGTGAGGAAGCCGTCGTGTCCGTCGCGCGAGACGAGTACTCGCAGTTCACCCGATCCCGGAAGGAGATCGGCGATCTCCTGCTGCAGGCGCAGCGGGTACAGCCGGTCGGAATCGACGCCGGCGACGATCGTCGGAACCGGGGTGGACCCGAGGGCGGCTTCGACACCGCCGCGTCCGCGCCCGACGTCGTGCCGGTTCATCACGTCGGACAACAGCACGTAGGTACCGGGATCGAAGCGCGCGACGAGTTTGCGCGCCTGGTGTTCGAGATAGCTCTGCACGGCGTACCGGCCGCCTCGCCACGGATCCTCACCGTCCTGGGGGAGATTCCCGAAGCGGGTGTCGAGTTCGAACTCGGTTCGGTAGGTGAGGTGCGCGATGGTCCGGGCAATGGCGAGCCCGGCTTCGGGGCGCCGTCCCGTGTCGTAGTAGTCGCCACCCTGCCAGTCGGGGTCGGCCGTGATGGCCGTGATCTGCGCACTCTGGGTGCCGATCTGGTCGGCGGTGGCGCGGGCGCCGGTGGCGAGGACGAGCGACGCCCGTACGCGCTCGGGATGGGTGATGATCCACTCGAGGGTGCGCATGCCGCCCATCGAACCCCCGGTCACGGCCGCGAGAACGTCGATGCCGAGCTTGTCGAGCAGGGACGCTTCGGCGGCTACCTGATCGCGCACGGTGATCAGGGGAAAGCGGGAACCCCACGCCTTGCCGTCGGGTGCGGTGCTGCCGGGGCCGGTGGTTCCGCGGCAACCGCCGAGGATGTTGGTGGAGACGACGCACCAGCGATCGGTGTCGATGGGCGCACCGGGGCCGACCATGCCCGACCACCAGCCGGGGGACGGATGATTCGGCCCGGCGGGGCCGGTGACGTGCGAGTCGCCGGTGAGGGCGTGTTCGACGAGCACGACGTTGTCGCGAGCGGGGGACAGCTCACCCCATCTCTGCACGGCGACCGTGACGTTCGGCAGTGTCTCACCGCTCTCGAGGACGAGATCTCCGATGTCGATGTTCTCGAGGCGTCCGTCCGCCGGGGGCAGTTCGACACGACGACGCTCGGTGCCCGCCGTCAAGAGGTGACCGCCTCGACGCTCGGGCAGTGGTGGCAGCGCCGGCTGCGGATGTCGGTCATCGTGTCCTTCCGGCGGTGGTGGGAGGGTCGATCGTGGTTTGCGTGCGACAGCACATCATCATGTCCATCCTCCCGACAGCAGGCTTGTCGGCGGGGGCCCGCCGACCGTGTCCTCACCCGGAGCACCCCACCCCGGTCGGAGGGTTGCCGGCCAGCAAGCCGGGGCTTGACGCTGGCGCTCATGACTATCCGGGCAGTCTAGCGACTCTCCGCCGCAGGGTCTTATGCACCCTCTGAACAGGCCTGACCAGCATGAAAGTTACCGACCGGTAAGGCGCAGGGGTGGGGCGGGGCGCTTTGCGGACGCCACGAATAGCAGTACGCTTGTCATGTTTGGCCGGGGTTCAGGACGTGGACACGGCCATGCTCGCGTACAGCGAGCCGACGGCGATCGCACCCACAAAGTGCGGTCGATTGGGGACCACAGAAACGTCCTAGGAGGACACGAAGCGCATATGTCCAAGATCAAGGTTGAGGGTAAGGTCGTCGAGCTCGACGGCGACGAGATGACCCGCATCATCTGGCAGTTCATCAAAGACAAGCTGATCCACCCGTATCTGGACGTGGATCTCGAGTACTACGACCTCGGCGTGGAACACCGCGACGCCACCGACGATCAGGTGACGATCGACGCGGCGAACGCCATCAAGAAGCACAACGTCGGTGTCAAGTGCGCCACCATCACTCCCGACGAAGCGCGTGTCGAAGAGTTCGGTCTGAAGAAGATGTGGCGGTCGCCCAACGGCACCATCCGTAACATCCTCGGCGGCACCATCTTCCGTGCGCCCATCATCATCTCGAACGTGCCGCGTCTGGTTCCGGGCTGGACCAAGCCCGTCATCGTCGGCCGCCACGCGTTCGGCGACCAGTACCGCGCCACCGACTTCAAGGTCGACCGCCCGGGCACCGTCACCATCACCTTCACGCCGGAGGACGGCAGCGAGCCGATCCAGCACGAGGTCTGCCGGATCCCCGAGGACGGCGGCGTCGTCATGGGTATGTACAACTACAAGAAGTCCATCCAGGACTTCGCGCGCGCCTCGCTCTCGTACGGCCTGCAGCGCAACTACCCGGTCTACCTGTCGACCAAGAACACGATCCTGAAGGCCTACGACGGCATGTTCAAGGACGAGTTCCAGCGGATCTACGAGGAAGAGTTCAAGGCGGAGTTCGACGCCGCGGGCCTCACCTACGAGCACCGCCTCATCGACGACATGGTCGCGTCGTCCCTCAAGTGGGAGGGCGGCTACGTCTGGGCCTGCAAGAACTACGACGGCGACGTCCAGTCCGACACCGTTGCCCAGGGCTACGGCTCGCTGGGCCTGATGACCTCCGTCCTGATGACCCCGGACGGCAAGACCGTCGAGGCGGAGGCCGCACACGGCACCGTCACGCGGCACTACCGCCAGCATCAGCAGGGCAAGCCGACGTCGACCAACCCGATCGCGTCGATCTTCGCCTGGACCCGCGGCCTCGAGCACCGCGGCAAGCTGGACAACACCCCCGAGGTCATCGAGTTCGCGCAGCAGCTCGAGGACGTCGTCATCAAGACCGTCGAAGCCGGTCAGATGACCAAGGACCTCGCACTGCTCGTCGGCCCGGAGCAGGGCTGGCTGACCACCGAGGAGTTCCTCGGCGCACTCGACGAGAACCTGCAGAAGGCTCGCGCCTGACCTTCGGCTCGTTTCTCGGCAGCACGAACACGGGACGCCCGCACCGGGCGTCCCGTGTCGTGTTTCCCGAGCACTCCGGGCACGGGCTACCGTTCCGTGTACCACTGTCAGTCGCATCACCGCCGTAGTGCCCGGGAGGAGGACGGCCGTGACCACCACTGGTGCCGACTCCGAAGGTCGCGGCGGGGCGCATGCCCGCCGGCGCTTCTGGACCCGGGTGTGGACGCTGATGTTCGGCTCGGCGCTGGCCTACCTGCCGGTCGCCCTCGCCCCGAACATGATCCACGCGATCGCCCGCCGAACCGACGAACTGGCCTACGACCGGTCCACGCCGGTGCGCAGCGGCGTGCTCACCACCCTCACGATGGGCGAGGCCGCCGCCGTTCTCGGGGTCCTCGCCGCCCTCGTCATCGCGCTCAATCTCATCGCCTGGTCGCTCGGGCCGGCCGTCACCTCCGACGGTGCGCCCCGCGCGACCGAGGCCCTGCGTCTCGAACACCTGGAACTGTGCGGGTCGGTCTTCGGAGTGGGAGCGACGATGACCTTCGTCGCAGCGCTGCTCGACGGCCTCCCATACTCCGTGGATCTGGCGGCGCTGCTGCTGTTCCCCGCCGTGTTCGTGATCGTGGTGCTCAGCCAGGACCTGTTCCTCGCGACCCAGCGCGGTGTCGGTGCCCGTCGTCTGCTGCGGAGAGAGGCCTCGCTGCTGCGCCGACGCGAGCTGCTCGCCACGGCGGCGAGACTCCGACCGCGCGACCCACGGGCATCCGTCCACCCCTTCGCGGCACTCGCCGTCGAACTCGTCCTGCTGGCCGTCGTCACGGTGGCGACAGGACTGCTCATGATCATGGTGTTCGACGAGGAACGGGGCGCTGGGCCGGCGCTGGACTCCTCCGACGTCGTCTTCGTGGTCGTGACCTCGGCGCTCACGATGTTCACGGCGGTCCTGCTCGTGCTGTGGACGGTCCGCTGCTGGCTGCTCCGCCGGTACGTCGGCGCGGTCCTGGCCGCGGCCCTGGGCGGCATCCTCTACGTCGTGGTCGGAGCGGGAATCGTCTGGGCGGCGCTCGACGAGGACGCCGTCGCCGAAGCGGTCGCGTCCGCCGCCGTCCTGTACGCCTGGATCCTCCTGCCGGCGGCCGTTCTCCTCGTCGGCACGATCGGGATCGGCAGGCGGGGTCGGTTCCCGGGTGTCACCGCCACGCTGCGTGCCGCGCTGCTGCGCGAGCGGTACCGGCTACGGCGCGCCGACGGCGACGGTGGCCGGAGGAACGGTCGCGCGGGCGGTTCCGCCCCGACGCTTCGTCATCTGATCGGGCGGGCGCGCACCGTCGCCCGTGCGGCTGCGCGACAGCCGTCCCGGCGCGAGCCGGACACCCGATTCGGGACTGTTCGTTCCGGACGTCGCCCTCGCCGCATCCGGTGACGGCGAACCCGGCCACGTCGCCGATGTCGGTTACGGTGACCCGGTGCCTCTCGTCATCACCACCGTGAACGTCAACGGCGTGCGCGCCGCCGCAGCCAAGGGTCTCGTCGACTGGCTCGCCTCGTCGGCCGCCGACATCGTGTGCCTGCAGGAGGTGCGCGCCACCGAGAAGCAGTTCCACGCCGCCATCGCTCCGGCGATCGAGACCGGCTGGCACTGCGTCGGCGCGGAGTCCTCGGCCAAGGGCCGCGCCGGGGTGGCGATCCTCTCGCGCGCACCCGCGGATGCCGTGCGGGTCGGGTTCGACGTCGACGAGTTCGCGTCGGCCGGTCGCTACATGGAGGCCGACTTCGGCGACGTGACGGTGGGAAGCCTCTACCTGCCGACCGGGGAAGCCCGGACCCCGAAGCAGGACGAGAAGGAACACTTCATGAAGAGCTTTGCGGCCTACCTCGCCGAGCGGTACGCCGCGGTGACGGCCGCCGGTCGCGACATGGTGGTGTGCGGCGACTGGAACATCGCCCCCACCGAGCGGGACATCAAGAATTGGAAGGGCAACGTCAAGAAGTCCGGCTTTCTGCCGGAGGAACGTGCCTGGGTCGGCGACCTGCTCGAGGCGGGCTGGCGCGACGTGGTCCGCGATCTCCACGGCGACGTCGCAGGCCCCTATTCGTGGTGGTCCTACCGCGGCAAGGCATTCGACACCGACGCGGGCTGGCGTATCGACTACCACCTCGCGACCCCGGCTCTGGCGGCCCACGCGACCGAGGCCGGTGTCGAACGCGCGCCGAGCTACGACCGGCGTTGGTCCGACCACGCGCCGGTGACGGTGACCTTCGATCGCTGATCACTTCTGCGGCATGCCGCAGAAGTGCCCACCTCGCTCGCAGGGCGGTGCGGGCTGCGTGGAATCATCGACGGCATGTCGAGCACTGCAGAACAGAACGCCACGAAGCCGAAGGCCCGCCCCCGTGTGCTGTCCGGCATCCAGCCCACCTCGGATTCGTTCCATCTCGGGAACTTCCTCGGGGCGCTGGCGCAGTGGGTTCCGGCGCAGGACGAGAACGACGCCTTCTACTTCATCCCCGATCTGCACGCGATCACCGTTCCACACGAGCCGAAACTGCTGCGCAAGCGCGTGCTCGTCTCCGTGGCGCAGTTGCTCGCCATCGGTATCGATCCCGAGAGGTCCGTCCTGTTCGTGCAGAGCCAGGTGCCCGAGCACGCCGAACTGTCCTGGGTCCTGAGCTGCATCACCGGCTTCGGTGAGGCCAGCCGGATGACGCAGTTCAAGGACAAGGCGGCCAAGCAGGGCACCGAGCACGCCGGTGTCGGCCTGTTCACCTATCCGATCCTCATGGCGGCCGACATCCTGCTCTACCGTGCCAGCCACGTGCCGGTGGGGGAGGACCAGCGTCAGCACCTCGAACTCACGCGAGATCTCGCGCAGCGCTTCAACTCCCGCTTCGGCAAGACCTTCGTCGTCCCCGAACCGATGATCGTGAAGGAGACCGCGAAGATCTACGACCTGCAGGATCCGACGTCGAAGATGAGCAAGTCCGCGGCGACCGACGCGGGTCTGATCAACCTGCTCGACGATCCGAAGGTCTCGGCGAAGAAGATCCGTTCGGCCGTCACCGACAACGAGCGCGAGATCCGCTTCGACCGTGAGAACAAGCCCGGCGTGTCGAACCTGCTCACCATCCAGTCGGCGCTGTCCGGTCGCAGCGTCGACGAACTCGTCGCCGGCTACGAGGGGAAGGGCTACGGCGATCTCAAGGCCGACACCGCCGAGGTGCTCACCGAATTCGTCACCCCGATCCGCGCGAAGGTCGACGAGTACCTCACCGATCCCGCCGAGCTGAACCGCATCCTCGCGGGCGGCGCGGACCGTGCCCGTGAGGTCGCGTCCCGCACATTGGCGCAGGTCTATGACAAGGTGGGTTTCCTGCCGCGGACATAGACGAAGGAGCACCCGGATGGCCGGCGAACCCGACGAGAAGCCGGGATTTCTCGATCGTCAGCGGGCGGCACATCCGGTGCTCGACCGCATCTTCCGGGCCGGTGTGCGGTACCAGGACAACAAGGGCGACTACTACGCCGCCGGTCTGACCTACTTCACGGTGCTGGCCGTCGTCCCGATCATCATGCTGGTGTTCTCGGTGGCGGGCTTCGTGCTCGCCGGGCGGCCCGAACTGCTCGATCAGATCCAGCAGATCATCGCCGAGAACATCCCGGGCCAGCTCGGCGGCACCGTGCAGAGCCTGATCGACTCGGCGATCGAATCCCGCGGCGCGGTCGGTCTCATCGGTCTGCTCACCGCGTCGTATGCGGGCCTGGGCTGGATCACGAATCTGCGCGAGGCCCTCACGGCCATGTGGGAACATCCGCGCGACAAGGGCAACTTCTTCGTGGTCAAGCTGAGGGACGGCGGGGCTCTGGTGAGTCTCGGGCTCGCTATGGCGGTGTCGTTGGCCCTGTCGGCGCTCAGCAGCGGTTCGGTGGCGCACCGGCTCGTGGAGCTGTTCAACATGGAGAACCTCGTCGGCATCGGCGTGGGGCTACGGGTGCTGGCGTTGGTCATGGCGATCACCGCCTCGAGCCTGGTGTTCACCTGGGTGATCGCGCGCCTGCCGCGCGAGCCGGTCCCGTTCCGCAGTGCGCTCGTCGCGGGGGTGATCGCCGCGATCGGTTTCGAACTGCTCAAGCAGACCGGTTCGCTCTACCTCGAACGCGTGCTCAACGGTCCGGCGGGCGTCGCCTTCGGCCCTATCCTCGGCATCCTCGTGTTCGGGAACCTGACAGCGCGTCTGGTGCTCATCTGTACCGCGTTCGCTGCGACGTCACGGGCGAGCCTGGCACTCGCTCACCATCCCGCCCCCACAGGAGCGGTCATCACGCCCCGCCTCGAAGTGCACGAGGGCCTCGACGCGCGACGCGGCGCCGCTCTCCTGGGTGCCGGTTTGCTCGGTGGTCTCCTGGCCGGACGGCGACTCCGGAGGAAATGAGCGAACTTCCGGGGTGAAAACCCCTGATTCGGGGTGCCGATCCTGCTGCGGACGGACGACGATGGAAGCGTGGGAAAACAGACGCGATCCGCCGCGCCCCGACGCTCGTTCCGTGTGACTCCGCGCAGAGTGCTCGCGGCCGTCCTGGTCTTGCTCGCCGCGCTGTTCGTCCTCCAGAACCGGAACAGTACGAGCATCGATCTCTTCTGGATCTCGCTCCAGGCGCCACTGTGGCTGGTGCTCGTCGTCATCTTTGCGGTCGGGTGGCTGGCCGGCTTCCTGTTCGAGCGCGGCCGCTGAACCCGTTCCGTCGAACGGCGCAGCTCCGCCGGATCCGAGCGGTGAGCACAGACGAGAGCAGGCCCATCCCCGAAGGGACGGGCCTGCTCACGTGCGAGGTGATCAGCGAGCGAACATGAGCGCGCGCTTGACCTCCTGGATCGCCTTCGTCACCTGGATGCCACGGGGGCACGCGTCGGTGCAGTTGAAGGTGGTGCGGCAGCGCCACACACCTTCCTTGTCGTTGAGGATGTCCAGACGCTCCGAAGCACCCTCGTCACGCGAATCGAAGATGAACCGGTGCGCGTTGACGATCGCGGCGGGACCGAAGTAGCTGCCGTCGCTCCAGTACACCGGGCACGACGTGGTGCAGCACGCACACAGGATGCACTTGGTGGTGTCGTCGAACCGGGCACGGTCGGCCTGCGACTGGATACGCTCACGGGTCGGCTCGTTGCCGGTGGTCATGAGGAACGGCTTCACGGCGCGGTAGGCGTCGAAGAAGGGTTCCATGTCGACGACGAGGTCCTTCTCGACCGGCAGGCCACGGATCGGCTCGATCGTGATCGTGACGTCCTTGCCGTTCTTGTCGAGCAGATCCTTCATGAGGATCTTGCAGGCCAGACGGTTGACGCCGTTGACACGCATCGCGTCCGAACCGCAGACGCCGTGGGCGCAGCTGCGGCGGAAGGTGAGCGTGCCGTCGAGGTAGCCCTTGACGTAGCCCAGCAGGTTGAGCAGACGGTCGGACGGCAGCGCCGGCACCTGGAACGAATCCCAGTGCTGACCCTTGTCGTCCTCCGGGTTGAACCGAGCGATCTTGAGGGTGACCATCGTCGCGCCCTCGGGCACGGGTGGCAGGGTCGAAGCGCCCGCGTCGGTCTTCTCGATGGTAGTCATCAGTACTTACGCTCCATGGGCTCGTACCGGGTCTGGACCACCGGCTTGTAGTCCAGGCGAATGTCGGAGATCAGGTCCTCGCCCACCTTGTACGCCATGGTGTGCTGGAGGAAGTTCTCGTCGTCGCGCTTCGGGTAGTCCTCGCGGGCATGGCCGCCACGCGATTCCTTGCGGTTCAGAGCGCCGACGACCGTCACCTCGGCCATCTCGAGGAGGAAGCCGAGCTCCACGGCCTCGAGCAGGTCGCTGTTGTAGCGCTTGCCCTTGTCGTGGACGGTGATCTCCTTGTAGCGCTTCTTCAGCTCGTGGATGTCGTTGAGCGCCTGCGTCAACGTCTCCTCGGTGCGGAACACCGACGCGTTGTTGTCCATCGTCTGCTGCAGCTCGGTGCGGATGTCGGCGACCCGCTCCTTACCACCCTGATGCAGGATCAGGTCGAGCCAGTCGTCGACGTACTTCGTCGGCTGCTCCGGCATCTCGACGTGCTTCGTGCTGTTGGCGTACTCCGCAGCGGCGATACCCGCGCGGCGACCGAAGACGTTGATGTCGAGCAGCGAGTTGGTGCCGAGACGGTTGGCGCCGTGGACGGACACACACGCGCACTCGCCGGCCGCGTACAGGCCGGGCACGACGTTCTCGTTGTCGCGCAGGACCTCGCCGTCGACGTTGGTCGGGATACCGCCCATGACGTAGTGGCAGGTCGGGTACACGGGCACGAGCTCGGTGACGGGATCGACGCCGAGGTAGGTGCGGGAGAACTCGGTGATGTCGGGCAGCTTCTCCTCGAGGACGTCCTCGCCGAGGTGGGTCACGTCGATGTAGACGTAGTCCTTGTTCGGTCCGGCGCCGCGGCCCTCGAGCACCTCGAGCACCATCGACCGGGCGACGATGTCGCGCGGTGCGAGGTCCTTGATGGTGGGGGCGTAGCGTTCCATGAACCGTTCGCCGTCGGCGTTGCGGAGGATACCGCCCTCACCACGCACGGCCTCCGAGATGAGGATGCCGAGACCGGCCAGACCCGTGGGATGGAACTGGTGGAACTCCATGTCCTCGAGCGGCAGGCCCTTGCGGAAGATGATGCCGAGGCCGTCACCGGTGAGGGTGTGGGCGTTCGACGTCGTCTTGTACATACGGCCCGAGCCGCCCGTCGCGAAGACGATCGCCTTGGCGTGGAAGACGTGGATCTCGCCGGTCGCGAGCTCGTACGCGATGACACCCGTCGCGACGGGACCGTTCTCGGTCTCGGTCAAGGTGATGTCGAGCGCGTAGAACTCGTTGAAGAACTCCACGTCGTGCTTGACGCAGTTCTGGTACAGCGTCTGCAGAATCATGTGGCCGGTGCGGTCGGCGGCGTAGCACGCGCGACGGACCGGAGCCTTACCGTGGTCGCGGGTGTGACCACCGAAGCGGCGCTGGTCGATCTTGCCCTCGGGCGTCCGGTTGAACGGAAGGCCCATCTTCTCGAGATCGAGAACGGCGTCGATGGCCTCCTTGGCCATGATCTCCGCGGCGTCCTGGTCGACCAGGTAGTCGCCACCCTTGACGGTGTCGAAGGTGTGCCACTCCCAGTTGTCCTCTTCGACGTTCGCGAGGGCGGCGCACATGCCACCCTGAGCGGCGCCGGTGTGGCTGCGGGTGGGGTAGAGCTTCGTGAGCACTGCGGTGCGCGCACGCGGGCCGGCTTCGATGGCCGCACGCATGCCGGCGCCGCCGGCGCCGACGATGACTACGTCGTAACGATGTTCCTGCATGAAGGTTCGGCTCCCCTAGCTCGCCGTGATGTTCGGGTCGAAGGTGAAGATCACGTAGGTGCCCAGGCCCATGATCAGGATCATCGACACGACGAGGATCGTGTTGAGCCAGAACCGGGTGGAGTCCTTACGTGCGTAGTCGGCGATGACGGTGCGCAGACCGTTACCGCCGTGGAGCTGTGCGAGCCACAGCATCGACAGGTCCCAGATCTGCCAGAAGGGGCTGGACCAGCGGCCCGCGACGAACGCGAAGTTGATGCGGTGCACGCCCTCGTCGAGCATCAGCATGATGAACAGGTGACCGAGGACCAGGATGATCAGGGCGAGGCCGGACAGGCGCATGAACAACCAGGCGTAGAGCTCGAAGTTGTTCTTCGCGGCACGTCGCGGCGAACGTGGGTTGTCCAGACCGGCGGGCCGGTCGTATTCCTTACCGAGGGTCTTCGCTTCGGTCATGTCAGTGCCCCGCAAAAGTGTTGAAGAGGATGCGAACGGTCGCGGGAATCATCACCACGAACCAGATCGCAAGGATCGTCCAGAGCATCACGCGCTGGTACTTCGGGCCCTTCGACCAGAAGTCGACGAGCATGACCCGCAGGCCGTTGAGCGCGTGGTACAGGACCATCGCGACCAGGCCGAGCTCCATGAGGCCGACGATCGGATTCTTGTAGGTGTCGATCACCGCGTCGTAGGTCTCGGGGTTGACCCGGACGAGTGCGGTGTCGAGGACGTGGACGAAAAGGAAGAAGAATGTCGCCACGCCGGTGATCCGGTGCAATACCCAGGACCACATGCCGGGGTCTCCCCGGTAAAGCGACCGTGTGCGCCCCGCCTTTGCGGGGGCGGCTTCAGTCGTGCTGCTCATCGAGTGCTGTGCCTCCAACGTCAATGGTGGACGCGTCGAGCTGCTCCTACCTGTGGGGGATTCCGCAGTACGGGCCCGACGTGAACCTGAACCGACTTGGATCGACTCTAGACCCATCCCAAACTCGGGAACTAATCTCCCGCCCCATTCGTACAGCCCCCAAAAGCGAAGTTAGGTTTGCCTTTCCAATTGTGATCTGGCGCGGCAGGGGCCGTCCACCGTCGTCCACGCCACCGTGACAGGATGATCAACCATGCCGGACATCGACTGGAAAATGTTGCGCGCCAAAGCACATGAGGTGATGGAGCGAGCCTACGCGCCCTACTCCGGATTCCCGGTGGGGGCTGCCGCCCTCACCGTCGACGGTCGGACGGTCCTCGGGTGCAATGTGGAAAATGTCTCACACGGACTGGGTCTCTGTGCCGAATGCGTACTTGTCGGTAACTTGTTCGCGCAGGGTGGAGGCCGTCTCCGGGCCGTCGCCGTCTGCGACTCCCGGGGCCACGTCCTGACCCCGTGCGGGCGATGCCGGCAGGTGCTCCTCGAACACGGCGGCCCCGACCTCCAGGTGGACGCCCACGGCGGCCCCCGTCGCCTGTCCGATCTGCTCCCCGACGCGTTCGGCCCCGACGATCTCGCGGCCGTGCGGGAGAACGAGGACCGCCGTGCCTGACATCGTCACCGTCATCCGCCGCAAGCGCGACGGGCACGAGCTCTCCGGCACCGAGATCGATTGGGTCATCGAAGCGTTCACCCACGGCGTGGTCTCCGACGCCCAGATGTCCGCCCTGGCGATGGCCGTCTGGTTCCGCGGTATGAGCCGGGCGGAGACGGCGCGGTGGACCACCGCGATGATCGACTCCGGTCGCCGTCTCGATTTCTCCGCACTCGGTCTGCGCACCGTCGACAAGCATTCGACCGGGGGAGTGGGGGACAAGATCACCTTGCCGCTCGCGCCGCTCGTCGCGGCATGCGGCGTCGCTGTCCCGCAACTGTCCGGCCGCGGCCTCGGCCACACCGGCGGAACCCTCGACAAGCTCGAGGCGATCCCCGGGTGGAATGCCGACCTGAGCACCGCGGAGATGGCCGAGATCCTCACCGATCCGGCCGTCGGAGCGGTCGTGTGCGCGGCGAGTGCCGACCTCGCTCCCGCCGACCGCAAGTTGTACGCGCTTCGCGACGTCACCGGAACCGTCGAATCGATCCCGCTCATCGCCAGTTCGATCATGAGCAAGAAGATCGCCGAGGGCACCGGAGCGCTGGTCCTCGACGTGAAGGTCGGCAGCGGTGCCTTCATGAAGGAACTCGGCGAGGCCCGCGAGCTGGCACGCACCATGGTCGAGCTCGGTGCCGACGAGGGGTTGCACACCACCGCCCTGCTCACCCGCATGGACAGCCCGCTCGGGCGGACCGCGGGTAACGCACTCGAAGTGCGGGAGGCCGTCGAGGTACTCGCCGGAGGCGGGCCCGACGACGTCGTCGAGCTGACCGTGGCCCTCGCGCGCGAGATGCTCGAGGCCGCCGGTGTCGACGACGTCGATCCCGCCGACCGGCTCCGTGACGGCACCGCGATGGACCGGTGGAACGCGATGATCGCCGCTCAGGGAGGCGACCCCTCGGCGCCCTTGCCGGTCGCGACGCACACCGAGACCGTCCACGCGGACGCGGACGGGGTGCTCTCCGAACTCGACGCGTACGCGGTCGGTATCGCGGCCTGGCGCCTCGGGGCCGGCCGCGAACGGCAGGGGCAGGACGTGCAGCCCGGGGCGGGTGTCGAACTGCACGCGGTCCTGGGAGACCGCATCCGTGCGGGACAACCCGTCGCGACGCTGCACACCGACACTCCGGGACGCATCCCCGACGCGCTCGCCGCCCTCCGCGAGGGTGTCCGCATCTCCGATACGGCACCCGCCCGGCAGCCGCTCGTGATCGAACGCATCCGGGCGTAGAAGCACGGTGGCCGGAGACCGAGCGGAACGGCCCGCCGCCGACTACCGTCCCGATCATGAACGGCCGGCTGACTCCCGAACTCGTCCGCACCGCACCCAAAGTGGTCCTCCACGATCACCTCGACGGCGGTCTCCGTCCGCGGACGGTCCTCGAACTCGCGGACGCGTGCGGCTGGTCGCTGCCGGCGCACACCGAGGCGGACCTCGCGCGCTGGTTCCGCGAGTCCGCCGACAGCGGGTCGCTCGAGCGCTATCTCGAGACGTTCGAGCACACCGTCGCCGTGATGCAGACGGCGCCGGGGCTCGAACGTGTCGCCCGGGAATGCGTCCTCGACCTCGCCGACGACGGCGTGGTGTACGCCGAGGTGCGGTTCGCGCCCGAACAGCACCTCGAGAAGGGGCTGTCGCTCGACGAGGTCGTCGAGCACGTCCTCGAAGGGTTCCGGGCGGGAGAATCGGAGGTGGCGGCGAGCGGCCGGCGCATCCGCGTGCGCTGCCTGCTCACCGCGATGCGGCACGCGGCGCGGTCGTTGGAGATCGCCGAGCTCGCCGTGCGCTTCCGCGACCGCGGAGTGGCGGGCTTCGACATCGCCGGCGCCGAGGCGGGCAACCCGCCCAGCCGTCATCTCGATGCCTTCGAGTACACACGCGCGGCCAACGCCCACTTCACGATCCATGCCGGGGAGGCGTTCGGGCTCCCGTCCATTCACGAGGCCGTCGCCTTCTGCGGTACCGACCGGCTCGGCCACGGCGTGCGGATCGTCGACGACATCGAAGTGCACGCCGACGGAACCGCCACTCTCGGACGGCTCGCGAACTACATCCGCGACAAGCGCATCCCGCTCGAACTGTGCCCGTCCTCGAACGTGCAGACCGGCGCGGTGCGTGCCCTGTCGGAGCATCCCTTCGACCTGCTGGCCCGCCTGCGCTTCCGCGTCACCGTCAACACCGACAACCGGCTGATGAGCGACACCACGATGACGCAGGAGATGGTGCGGCTCGTCGACACCTTCGGCTACGGGTGGGTCGACCTCGAACGGTTCACGATCAATGCCATGAAGTCGGCATTCCTCCCGTTCGATCAGCGGCTCGAGCTGATCGACGACGTCATCAAGCCGGGATACGCCGTCCTCGTCGGCTAGAACCCGCCCAGAACCCGCGTCAGTGCCGGCGCAGTCGCGCTTCGAACTCGCGCTCGAGTTCGCGCCAGGCGAGCGCCTCGGCGTCGAACGGCGGCTTCGGTACCGGGTGCCCCGAATCGGGCTCGATCGCGTGGTTGACGAACGATCCGAGGTCCGTGGACGCGGCGAGAGCGGCGTCGGTCGACTCGTCGTCCGCGAAGTTCGCTGCGTCGACGAACAGTTCGACCGCCAGTTCGAGCTGGTCGGGGTCGACGGCCTCGACACCCTCGGAGATGTCGTCGGCGATTCCGGTGAGCACGTAGACGTTGTCGTCGGTGACCGTCACGTCGAGTGAGCCGTCGACGGCCGCGAGCTGGATCTCCGTGTACGGCTCGAGTGTCGCGAGGTCGTGGTCGTGGTTGTCGGCGAGATGGCGGGCCAGCGCGCGTTCGGACGGGAAGACGTCGATCGTGCCGTCGTGACCCAGGAAGACGGCGTCGTCGTTCACGTAGCACCGCAGCGAGTACCAGGTGCCGTCGGTGGTGATGATCCGGATGGGGTCGATGCCGACCCTGCCCCAGAACTCGTACCCGTCGTCCTCGTCGTCTCCGTCGATGAACTCGTATTCGTCGTCGGCGTCGACATCTTCGACTGTGTCGTCGGCCTCGACCTCGTTCTCGTCGACCGCGACGAATTCGGATTCGATCTCGGCGACCACCGCGGCGTCGACGTCGGGCGTGGTCATCACCGCGTCGAGGGCGTCGATCACGGCGTCCCAGTCCTGCGCGACCGCCGTCCCGATGCGGTTCCACAGGTCGAGACCCTCACGGGTGCGGAAGGCCGAGACGCCGTGCTGCAGCAGGGTGTCGATCTCTTCGCGTTCGAAGAATTTGGTCACGACGTCGATATCGCAGACGTCGCCGAGGATGCTCACGATGTCGAAGGTGTCCTGCAGTTCGGACACGGAGACCGGATCGGGGTCGTCGGCCACGAGTTCGGGCACGCCGACGAGGTCGTAGGTGTGCGGCTCGGCGGGTTCGAACTCGGAGGCCGCGAGCTTCGAGACGATCGGCCACGCCTCGTGCTCGACGAGATCGTTGTCGGCTCCCGACCGCACGAATGCGACGAGCTCCGGGACCGACGGGAAAGCGTACAGATCATCACCGTGGCCGAGGAATGCCTCCCACTCGTCGTCGCCTTCGCGCCAGCGCGGCGCCCAGAGCGTCACGAGGTTGCCGTCGGTGAGACCGAGCTCGATCGGGACGATGTCTCCAGCCATGGCGCGAAGCCTAGCCATGTCGGCGCCGAGAATATAGCCGGGGGCAGCTCCGCCGGTGGTTCACCGCTGTAGCGGGTGGTCGCCGGCGGCGAGCGGAGTGTCGTCGCCCACAGTGAGGGACGCGCGCAGCTCCTCCATCGCGGTGACGCGCGCGGCCGCGGCGTCCCTGGCGGCCTCGTGCACGGTCGCGAGGATCGCAGCCGCCAGTTCCCGGGCATCGGCACCGCCGATCGGTTCGGACAGCCGGAGCCCTTCGAGCGCTCCCGACCCGTCCACGCGGGCGGTCACGCGCCCGTCGGGACTGCGGGCGATGCCCCGGACGGCGTCGAGCCGCTCGACCGTGCGTTCGAGCGCATCGAGCCGGAGGTGGGCCCGGTCGACGATCGCCTCCACCATCGGTTCGCTCATCGGACGAGCCCTCGCGGCAGCTCGGCCGGCCCGGCTGCCAGGTCGGCGCGGGAGGGGAGCCGCATCCGGTCGAGGATCTCGCGGGGGACACCCTCGGCGGCGAGGCGTTCGCCGCGGATCACCGCTGCCTCGAGGGCGGCCTGCCTGTTCAGGTCGAGAATCCGATCGGCCAGTTGCTGTGCTCCGTAACGCAACTCGTGGGGGTCGATGCGGAGATCCACGGGCAGGCCGCTGTCCGTCGTCCGCACCGAGATCGTCCCGGCCCGGTTGTGGGCGGTGGCCGTGATCGGTTCCGTCGTCGTGTTGTCCATATCGGGTTGGACGCAGCACGGGCACGGCCGGTTCCCGTGTTGTGCGGATTCTCTGCCGGCATCAGCCGGAGGTGGGCCGGTAGACACCCTGGAACGCCATCGCGCCGTTCGTGGTGCGTATCGGCGTCACCGCGACGGGGTCGCCGGCCTCGACCATCATGCCGTTGCCCACCACCATCGCCACGTGCCCGTCCCATACGACGAGGTCTCCGGGCAGGGCGGTTGCAGGATCCACCCGCGTGCCGACGTCCTGTTCCTGGGCCAACCGGGGCAACTCCAGGCCCGCCTGTGCGTAGGCGTACTGCGTCAGGCCGCTGCAGTCGAGTCCGGATCCGGGGGTCGTGCCACCCCAGACGTACGGCGTGCCCTGTTCTGCGAGGGCATGGCGCACGGCTGCCGCGGCGGTCTCGTTCGGCGCCCGGCTGATGCTGCCGTCCGGAAGCCGGACCTCGACGCCGCCGGAGGATCCTCCACCGAAGGTATGCAACGCCCGTGGATCGCCGGCGGCCGATGGATCGGCACTGCGAGGGTCGCCGGGTGCGGTGCCGGGGGACGAGGGGGCCGGCGGGAGGAGCGCGGTCGCCCGATCGGTCAGCTCCGCGAGCGTGCCGGTCACCCGCGTCAGCACGTCCAGCCCGGCGACGAGATGATCGATCGCCACGGCGAGGAGCGCGAGCTGTCCCTGCGGGAGAGCGGTCGCGGGTGCTGCCTGCTCGGCATAGGTGACGAACGAGTCGACGAGACGAGCCAGTTCGGCCGCACCGGTGAGCGCCGTGACCGTGGCCTCGAGCGCGATCCCGGCGAGCGCCACACCACGATCGGCCGCCGCGAGCACGTCGGTGAGCACCTGCTCGGCACTCGCGATCGCCTGCGAGGCGGCCGGACCGCACCAGCTCCAGGCGAGCTCCGCGACGGCGTTGCGACCGACCGCGTGCACCTCCTCGGCCCACTGCGCGCCGATACGGATCATCTCGCCCGGGTCGATCCCGGGCGGCACCGCGGTGCCGAACGCCCCGAGCAGGTCGGTCAGCGGCGCGAGGAGCAGGTCGCCTGCGATCACAGCTCCTCCGAGAGGGCGCCCAGCCGGGTGGCGGTCTCGGTGGTGGTCCGTTCGTAGGCGTCCGCGGAGGCCGTCGCGGCGTCCCCCATACCGCCGAGCAGGCCGCCGAGCCGGTCGAGATCGCGTGCGTGGGCCGTGTGGGTCGCGGTGAGCGCGGCGAGGACCGGCGCGCCGATCGGTCCCAGTACGGCGCTCAGCGTCGAGGGATCGCCGTGACGCGTCCTGTCGGCGGCGTCGTGGAGGCGCGCGGCCAGAGCCGCAGCCTCGTCACCGAACCTCCTGACAGCGGTCGTGTCGATCCGTATCGCGTCCCTGTCGCAGTACTCGGTCATATCGTCGCCTCTCGCGTCGCTCCTGTGGGATTCGGCACCTCCGGGAGGGTTCCGTCCCTGTCGGGTTCGACGCACCCGCAGGCCGGTCGGTTCCGTCGTTCTATTCTTCGGACATGGATTCGCTCGTCGTCGACCACCCGCTCGCTGCTTCGCTCCTGACCGTTCTCCGCGACGAACGCAGCGACAACGCTGCCTTCCGGCACGCGTTGAGCCGACTCACCCAGATGCTCGTCTACGAGGCGGTGCGCGATGCGCCCATCGCGACGTTCGAGGTCAGGACGCCGGTCGCCGTGACGACCGGAGTGCGGCTGCAGCAGCCGCCGTTGCTCGTCCCGGTCCTGCGCGCCGGCCTCGGCATGGTCGAGCAGGCCCACGCCCTCATTCCTCAGGCCCAGGTCGGTTTCGTCGGACTCGCTCGCGACGAGAAGACCTTCGAGCCGGTGCCCTATCTGGAGTCGCTGCCGGAGGACCTGTCGGGTCTTCCGGTCTTCGTTCTCGATCCGATGCTCGCGACCGGCGGGTCGATGGTGCACACCCTCGACATCCTCGCCCAGCGCGGAGCCACCGATATCACCGCGATCTGTGTGGTCGCGGCGCCGCAGGGGGTGGAGGCTCTCGCCTCGTCGGGTCATCCGGTCCGGTTGGTCACGGCGTCGGTCGACGAAGGTCTCGACGAGGACAGATACATCGTGCCGGGTCTCGGTGATGCGGGGGACAGGCAGTTCGGACCGCGATGACGCCGGATCGTCCGTTGCCGGTGTGACTGGTGGTACGGATGTGACATCGGACCGCTGTCATCTCGTTATCGAAAAAGAACCCGACGGTCTCGGTTGTTCCATACGCTCGGTGGGCTCCGTGTGAAGTCCACTGTGTAGGTAGAGCCAGAGATGGGGTCGGCGGAATGGCAAAGTTTTTCTCTCGCACACTGATTCGTGAAAGTGCCAGGGTCGCTTCGGTGGGCGCGGTGGCCGTCCTCGCCGCGGTGACGAGTCACGGTACGGCTGCGGCCGCCGTCGACAACTCGCGCATCCTCCCGCTGGACGGAGGGCACGCGATCGAAGTGATCCAGGCCGACACCTCGACACAGTCGGTGCCGCCGCTCGACAGCTCACCGCTGAGTGTCGAGTTCTTCCACGACGAGGTTGCGACCGTTCGGATCACCGGTCCGAACGCGGCGAACTTCGCCGGGACGGCGGTGGAGGTCGGTTTCCAGGTCGGCTACCCGGTCGCGCTGCCGGGGGCGACCGTCACCGTCGTCACCCCGAGCCTGTCGTGGGGCGTGGAGAACGGTGCGGCCATCGGCCTCACGCTCGACAGTGAAGGTGGGGCCTCGCTCGATCTCGGCTTGGAGTCGGGGGGTTCGCTCAGCGGCGACATCATCCCGTCCCAGGAGATCGAGATCCCGCTCGAGCCCGGCGGCATCACCTCCGTCCCGATCGTGGAGGACTTCCGGTTCGACGGCAGCTCGACGACCATCCGGATCGCCGGCGTGCACGGTTCGGTCTCGGGAGCCATCGGTCCGGTGATGATCCGGCCGTACCTGAAGGCCGTCACCGCAGACCGGAACACCGTCGTGACCTACGGTGTGCCACAGCAGGTCTGACCGGGCCGGACCGGACGGGGATCAGAGGATCTCGTCACCGAGCGAGGCCGCCCATCCGCGCAGGGCGTCGAGTATCGTCTCCGCGGCCGGGCGGTCCCGCTCCGCGACCACCTCCAGGTAGACCTTGAGCTTCGGTTCGGTGCCCGAGGGGCGCACCACCACGCGCACCCTCGGCCCGTCCGCGACGTCCTCGCGACTCTCGAAGACGAGAGCGTCGGTGTGCATCGGTCCGGGGCTCTCGGCGAGGTCGATCGCGGTCACCGGTAGACCCGCAAGAGTCGCCGGCGGCGCTGATCTCAACCGCGTCATCACGGTGCCGATGTGCCGTAGGTCGTCCACGCGGATCGACACCTGACCGCCGACGTGGACTCCGAGTTCGCGATGCAGGTCGTCGAGTGCGTCGGTGAGGGTCCGGCCGGCCTGCTTCAGCTCCGCGGCGTAGTCGGCGGTCACCACGGCCGTCGCGATGCCGTCCTTGTCGCGCACCGCCTCCGGGTCCACGCAGTGCCCGATCGCTTCCTCGTAGGCGTAGACGAGACCGTCGCCGGCGCGGGCCAGCCATTTGAATCCCGTGAGTGTCTGCGCGTACCGCGCGCCGCGCGCGGCCGCGAGCCGGCCCAGCATGGTCGACGAGACTACGGTGGTCGCGACCAGCGATCCGGGCGGTGACGACGCGAGGATGCGGTCGCCGAGCAGAACTCCGGT
The DNA here is from genome assembly GCF_001646655.1 of Rhodococcus gordoniae. Classification (GTDB taxonomy): domain Bacteria; phylum Actinomycetota; class Actinomycetes; order Mycobacteriales; family Mycobacteriaceae; genus Rhodococcus; species Rhodococcus gordoniae. The sequence continues at coordinate 145,679 of NZ_LPZN01000018.1, forward strand.
CTCGTCGCCGCGAAACATCGTCCACCCCTGCGGGGTCGGGACCCCGACGGCGCACCGGTCGGCGTCGGGATCGAGGGCGAGGGCGAGGTCGGCGTCGACCTCCGCTGCCAGCGCGAGGAGAGCGTCGGTCGCACCGGCTTCCTCGGGGTTGGGAAAGGCGACGGTGGGAAACGCCGGATCCGGCGCGAACTGGGACGGCACCACGTGGATGTCGTCGAATCCCGCGGCGCGCAGCGCCGCGACCGCCGTCTCACCGCCGACACCGTGCAGGGCCGTCAGGGCGATACGCACCGCTCGGTGCGGAGAGCGGGGGAGCGACGCGACCCGGGCGAGATAACGATCGACGAGTTCGTCGCCCGACGGCGCGACCGGCACCCGGGGCACGGTCGCGGCATCACCGATGGCGTCGATCGCCGCTTCGATCTCGCGGTCGGCCGGTGCGGCCAGCTGCGCCCCGTCCGCGAGGTAGACCTTGTAGCCGTTGTCGGCGGCGGGATTGTGCGACGCCGTGATCTGCACTCCTGCAACGGCGCCCAGTGCCCGCACTGCGAAGGCGGTCACCGGGGTGGGGAGCGGCCGCCCGAGTGCGACGACGTCGAAACCGGCTGCGGTGAGGACTTCTGCGGCGGCGGTGTGGAATTCCGCGGAGCCCGTGCGGGCGTCGCGACCGACGACGACGGTGCCGCCGCCCTGTCCGTTCGCCTCGAGCCACGCCGCGAGCCCGGCGGTGGTGCGGACGACGACGGGCACGTTCATACAGTCCGGCCCGTCACCCACCGGGCCGCGCAGACCGGCGGTGCCGAAGCGCAACGTCACAGCCGGGCCGCCAGATCGCGCAGGAGATCGCCCATCCGGGTCGCGGCCGCACGGCCCGCGGCGAGCACCTCGAGGTGGTCGAGGGGAGCGCCGGTGATGCCGGCCGCGGCGTTGGTCACCAGCGAGACCGCGAGCACCCGTGCTCCGGCCGCGCGGGCCGCGATGGTCTCGTGGACCGTGGACATGCCGACGAGGTCGGCGCCGAGCGTGCGCAACATCCGGATCTCCGCCGGTGTCTCGTAGTGGGGGCCGGGAAGACCGGCGTAGATCCCTTCGGCCAGCGACGGATCGATCTCCCGGGCGAGGGCGCGCAGCTCCGTCGAGTAGGCGTCGACGAGATCGACGAACTGGGCGCCGACCAGAGGGGAGCGGCCGGTGAGGTTGAGATGGTCGGAGATGAGAACGGGCTGACCGACGGAGAACTCGGGGTCGATCCCGCCCGCCGCATTGGTGAGGACGACGGTGCGGGCACCCGCCGCGACCGCCGTGCGCACGGGATGGACGACACGGGCGAGGTCGTGTCCCTCGTAGGCGTGGATCCGGCCCGCGAGGACGAGGACCGCGTTGTCGCCGGCGCGCACCGAGTGGATGTTCCCGGCATGTCCTTCCGCCGTCGGCGGCGCGAATCCGGGCAGCTCGCTCATCGGGATCGTGGCGACGGGGATGCCGAAACTCTCGACCGCGGCCCGCCAGCCGGAGCCGAGGACGACGGCGACGGGGTGTTCGGCCACTCCCGTCCGTTCGGCGAGTGCGGCGGCTGCGGCATCGGCGGCCGCGGCGGGGTCGAAGACGTGATCGGGTGCTCCCATGGCATCGGACCCTAATCGCTCACAGCATGTTACTCGCGGGTAAGGAGGCGCGGTATGCTGACGTGCATGCCTTACCTCGAACGTGACGGCGACGTCTTCGTCCTGCATCTCGGTGACCGTGACGTGGACGGCTCCGAGAACCGGTTCCACCCGGATCGCCTCGCCGCGATCCATCCCCTCCTCGACGAGGTGGAGGCGCACGACGGTCCCACGGCCCTCGTGACCGCGGCGACCGGCAAGTTCTGGAGCAACGGACTCGACGTCGACTGGGTCGGCGCGAACCTGCCGGACCTGCCGACCTATCTGGACTCGGTCCACGATCTCTACGTGCGGCTCCTCACCTTCCCCGCAGCGACGGTCGCGGCCGTCCAGGGGCACGCCTTCGGTGCCGGTGCGATGCTCGCGCTCGTGCACGACTTCCGGGTGATGCGCGCCGACCGCGGGTACTGGTGCCTGCCGGAAGTGCAACTGAACATGCCGTTCACCGTCGGGATGTCCGCCCTGATCCGCTCGCGCCTGCCGATCCAGACGGCCGTGGAGGCCATCACCACCGGTCGCCGCTACGGCGGGGACGACGCCGTGACCGCGGGCATCGCCGAGCAGGCCGTGGGCGGCGACGGCGTGCTCGCCGCCGCAGTCGAGCGGGCCGCAGCGCTCACCGCCACCCGCGGGCCGAATCTGGCGGGTATCAAGCGCGGACTGCACGCACCGCTGATCTCGGCACTGGAGATCCGGACCGACCCGTCGAACTTCCGGCTGGGCTGATCGCGGCCGGGCACGCTGCCGAACCGACACGGCCGGGAAGCTGCCGAACCGGTCGCACGCGCCGATCGATCGGGGCGCGGTGAGCATGACAGACTGGTCCCCGTGACGACCGAATACGCCACAGCCATCGAGGCTGCCTCCGACACCCTCGTCGGCCTGTCGCATTCGATCCACGCCGAACCGGAACTCGCCTTCGAGGAACACCGGAGCGCCGCGAAGATCGTCGAGGTGCTGCGCGCCCACGATTTCGATGTGACGACCGGCATCGCCGACCTGCCCACCGCCTTCGACGCGCGGTTCGGGAGCGGCGAACTCGTCCTCGCATTCTGCGCCGAGTACGACGCGCTGCCGGGAATCGGGCACGCGTGCGGCCACAACATCATCGCGGCGTCGGCCGTGGGTGCCGGGATCGGGCTCGCCGCGCTCGCCGACGAACTCGGCGTGACCGTGCGCGTCATCGGAACACCCGCGGAGGAGACCGGTGGCGGCAAGGTCCTCATGCTCGAGCGCGGCGTCTTCGACGGCGTCGGTGCGGCGATGATGGTGCACCCCGGCCCGTTCGACATCACGGGCGCGACGTCGCTCGCCCTCGCCGACATCGCCGTCGAATACGACGGCCGGGAGGCGCACGCCTCCGCCGCGCCCGAGTACGGGCTCAACGCCGCCGACGCGGCGACCGTCGCTCAGGTCGCGGTCGGTCTGCTCCGACAGCACCTGCATCCCGGGCAGCAGATCCACGGGATCGTCGCGCAGGGCGGAACCGCGCCGAACATCGTGCCGAGCCACACCGAACTGCTGTATTACCTGCGAGCGGGCACGAGCGAACTCCTCGACGACCTCGTCGAACGCTCGCGAAACTGCTTCGCCGCCGGTGCGCTGGCCACCGGATGCAACCACCGGATCCGGACCGTGTCGCCGACCTATGCCGAACTCACTCCCGACCCGTGGCTGGTGCAGGCATATCGTGAGGAGATCATCGGTCTCGGGCGCCGGCCGCTGCCCGTCGAGGAGGAAGGAGCGCGCCCCCTGGGCAGTACCGACATGGGAAACGTGACGAACGTGGTGCCGGGAATCCATCCGGTCATCGGACTCGACTCCGGTGGCGCGGTGACACATCAGGCGGCGTTCGCGGCCGCCTGTGTCACCGAGTCCGCCGATCGGGCAGTACTCGACGGAGCGCGCGCGCTCGCAGCGACCGCCGTGCGCGCGGCGACCGATCAGGTCCACCGGGCACGCCTCCTCGAACGGGTCGGGCGCCGATGAACCCGTACGTGGAGAAGTGGTTGGCCCGTCATACCGAGGATCTCTCGCTCTGGCGCCGTCACATCCATGCGAATCCCGAGCTCGCCCGGCAGGAGTACGCCACCACCGAGTTCGTCGCGAAGCACCTGCGCGCGGCAGGACTGGAACCGAAGGTTCTCCCTCGCGGCACCGGCCTGATCTGTGATCTGGGCCCGTCGGACGGACCGCGGATCGCTCTGCGCGCCGATCTGGACGCGCTGCCGCTGCAGGAGACCACCGGGCTGCCGTTCGAGTCGACCGTCCCCGGCGTCTCGCACGCGTGCGGGCACGACGCCCACACGACGGTGGTGCTCGGTGCGGGGCTGGCTCTCGCCTCGATGCCCGAACTGCCGGTCGGTGTCCGGCTGATCTTCCAGCCCGCGGAGGAGGTCATGCCCGGCGGGGCGATCGACGTCGTCGCGGCCGGCGGTCTCGACGGGGTCTCACGCATCTTCGCGCTGCACTGCGACCCGCGCCTCGAGGCGGGCAAGGTGGGGATGCGGGTCGGGGCGATCACCTCCGCGGCCGACACCGTCGAACTCGTCCTCGACTCGCCCGGGGGGCACACCTCGCGGCCGCACCTGACCGGCGATCTCGTCTACGGTCTCGGCGCCGTCATCACCGGTCTTCCCGGCATGCTCAGCCGCCGCATCGATCCGCGCACCGGCACCGTCATGGTGTGGGGCACGGTCAGCGCCGGAAAGGCCCCCAATGCGATCCCGCGCACCGGCATGCTGGCGGGCACCGTCCGCACCGGCGACCACGACACCTGGCAGCTGCTCGAACCGATGGTCCGCGAAATCGTGCACGGCCTGCTCGCGCCGACCGGTGTCAGCTACGAACTGAACTACCGCCGTGGTGTCCCGCCAGTGGTCAACGACGAGGGGTCGGCGCGCATGTTCGAGGACGCGATCCGCGCGACCGGTCCCGACGCTCTGGCGGATACCCCGCAATCCGGTGGGGGAGAAGACTTCTCGTGGTATCTCGAACACGTCCCCGGCGCGATGGGCCGGCTCGGGGTGTGGCCGGGGGTCGGGCCCGAACTCGACATCCACCAGCCCACCTTCGATCTCGACGAGCGGGCACTCGCCGTGGGCGTGCGGGTGATGACGAATCTGGTGCTGGGCGCAGGGTGAGAGCGCGTCGCGGATGATCCCGGCGCGTACCGCCGGGATCTCCCGTCCCCTCTAGAAGCTGTCGGGTCGTCCCGGTCCGACGTTGCGGCTGTTGCGGGTCCGCAGATCCCGTACGTAGTCGGAGGGAGCTCCGGCGATCTCGGCCGCATCGGCCATCACGCCCAGATAGCGTGCCGACGGCAGCCCGCCCTCGTATCCGTCCACGACGTACAGCCAGGCGAGGACCGGGCCGTCGGCGGTGTCGACGCGCACGCGGATCTTGCGGTGGAACCCGAGTTCGGCTCCCTCCCACCGATCGAGACTGCGCTCGTCGTCCTCCGGCACGTCGTAGAGCACGACGAACACCTTCGAGTCCGAATCCTCGACGACGGTCGCGAGGGCGCCCTCCCAGCCGATGTCGGCGCCGGCGAAGGTCAGCCGCCAACCGTGCAACCAGCCGGTTCCCGCCATCGGCGAATGCGGGCAGCGCGTCAGCATCTGCTCGGGATGCATGTTGGACCCGTAGGCGGCGTAGATCGGCACGAGGATAAGGCTAACCCGTCGTCCGCCGGAGTCGTCGGAGGGGCAGTGGAGCGCCGTTGTGTGCCGGGTCGACCGGTCCCTGTGCGCGAGGCGGGGGCATTGGCATAGCGTTGAGGCCGACGTGTGTGCCCACCAGGCGCTCACGTGCAGCCCGACCCGGCACCCTTCGGAATCGATACAGAGGAGAACAATGACCCGGATCGTGATCATCGGCGGCGGCCCCGCAGGATACGAGGCGGCGCTGGTGGCATCCCAGTACGGCGCGACGGTGTCACTGATCGATTCGGACGGGATCGGCGGCGCCTGCGTGCTCTTCGACTGTGTTCCCTCCAAGACCTTCATCGCCTCGACCGGCGTGCGCACCGACATGCGCCGCGCCGCCGACCTGGGCATCGAACTCGAACGCGCCGAAGTGTCGCTGCCGCAGGTCCACGGCCGTGTGAAGAGCCTGGCCCGCGCGCAGTCCGCCGACATCCGCACCAAGCTCGAGGCCGCCGGGGTCACCCTGTTCTCCGGTTACGGCGAGCTCGTCGACGCGCAGCCCGGCATGGCCGCTCACCAGGTGCGCGCCAAGCTGCTCACCGGAGAGGAGAAGGTGCTCGACGCCGACGTCGTCCTGATCGCGACCGGTGCGCGCCCGCGCATCCTGCCGGGCGCGGAACCGGACGGTGAGCGGATTCTCACCTGGCGTCAGCTCTACGACCTCGAGAAGCTGCCCGAGCACCTCGTCGTGGTCGGGTCGGGTGTCACCGGCGCCGAGTTCGTCTCCGCCTACACCGAGGTCGGAGTGCGGGTCACCGTCGTCTCGAGCCGCGACCGGATCCTGCCGCACGAGGACGAGGACGCGGCCCTCGTGCTCGAGGACGTCCTCACCGAGCGCGGTGTGACCCTCGTCAAGCACGCCCGCGCCGACCGGGTCGAACGCACGGAGGACGGCGTCCGCGTGCTTCTCGCCGACGGCCGGATCGTCGAGGGCAGTCACGTGCTGATGACCGTCGGCTCGGTGCCGAACACCCGGGATCTCGGTCTCGACAAGGTCGGGCTCGAACTCGACCGGGGCGGCTACCTTCCCGTCGACCGGGTCTCCCGCACCGCCGTCCCCGGCATCTACGCCGCGGGCGACTGCACCGGACTGTTGCCGCTCGCGTCGGTCGCGGCCATGCAGGGCCGCATTGCGATCTATCACGCGCTCGGTGAGGGTGTGAGCCCGATCAAACTGAAAACTGTTGCAGCAGCAGTGTTCACGCGTCCCGAGATCGCCGCTGTCGGTGTCGGTCAGGCGACGATCGACAAGGGCGAGGTACCCGCACGCACCGTGATGCTCCCGCTCAACACCAACCCGCGCGCCAAGATGTCCGGTCTGCGGCGCGGTTTCGTGAAGATCTTCTGCCGCCCCGCGACCGGCGTGGTCATCGGCGGCGTGGTGGTCGCACCGACCGCCTCGGAGCTGATCCTGCCCATCGCGCTGGCGGTGCAGAACAACCTGTCGGTCAACGACCTCGCGCAGACCTTCTCGGTCTACCCCTCGCTGAGTGGATCGGTGACCGAGGCCGCCCGTCAGTTGATGCGCCACGACGACCTGGACTAGATGCCGGACGGGGCGGGATCCGTGCGGATCCCGCCCCGGTCAGGCCCAGTCGTAGGTGCGTTCGACCGCCTTGTTCCATTCGCCGAACAGGCGTTCGCGTTCGTCGACGGGCATCGCGGGTTCCCACGTGCGGTCCGCGGCCCAGTTGCGGCGGATCTCCTCCTCGTTCTCCCAGAAACCCACGGCGAGCCCGGCCGCGTAGGCGGCTCCGAGCGCGGTGGTCTCCGCGACCGTGGGCCGCACGACCGGGACGCCGAGGATGTCGGACTGGAACTGCATGAGCAGGTCGTTGGCCACCATGCCGCCGTCGACCTTGAGGGTGCGCAGATCGACACCGGAGTCGGCGTTCATGGCCTCGATGACCTCCCGGGTCTGGTAGGCCGTCGCCTCGAGGGCCGCGCGTGCGAGGTGGCCCTTCTCGACGAAGCGTGTCAGGCCCGCGATGACACCCCGCGCGTCGGGACGCCAACGTGGCGCGAACAATCCCGAGAAGGCCGGCACGAAATACGCTCCGCCGTTGTCGGGGACGCTCGCGGCGAGGGTTTCGATCTCGCCGGCGGAGCGGATGAGCCCGAGATTGTCGCGCAGCCACTGCACCAGCGAACCGGTCACGGCCACCGAACCTTCGAGGGCGTAGACCGCGGGGGCGTCACCGATGCGATAGCACACGGTGGTGAGCAGGCCGTGTTCGCTGCGGACCGGGGTCGTGCCGGTGTTGAGCAGCAGGAAGTTGCCGGTGCCGTAAGTGTTCTTCGCTTCGCCGGGGGACAGGCAGCCCTGGCCGAAGGTCGCGGCCTGCTGGTCGCCGAGGATGCCTGCGATCGGGACCCCCGCGAGCGGTCCGCGTTCGCGGGCGCGCCCGTACAC
>NZ_LPZN01000110.1 GCF_001646655.1 Rhodococcus gordoniae
CGACGTCCCCGATTCCTCCGAGATCCCGGCGCTGCTCGAGCAGTTGCACGCATGGGGTGTACTCGAACGCAGCTACGACGGCACCCGTGCGGCGACACTTGCCGAATATCGCAACCGGCACTACGTCTACCAGTTCGGGCAGGCCGGTTACCGGGTGTTCCGTGCCGTCGAGGATGTCCTGTCGTCCCGCGGTGAGGATGTGTCGCTGTCGCGCCTCGCTCTCCCCGACCTGCTCGCCGACCTGAACGATCTCGCCGACGCGAACGCGGCCGGCGACGGCGAACTGGTCTACCGGAAGCTGAGTCGGCTCGACGCGACCTTGTCGGACATGGCCGAGCGCGCCGCCCGCTTCTATCTCGTCCTCGGCGACCTGGTGCGCACCACCGAGGTCACCCCGGAGACCTTCCTCGCGCACAAGGATGCGTTACTCACCCACATGCGCGAGTTCAGCACCGACCTGGCCCGCTATGCTCCGAAGCTCTCCGCGGCCCTGGACCGGGTGCAGGCCACCGGCGTGCAGAAGCTCACCGCGGAGGCGGCCCGGCACGACGAGCGGGTGTTGCTGTCGTTCGAGGAACGCGAAGCGGACTGGGCGCAACGCTGGTGGGGCATCGAGCACTGGTTCGTCGGTGTAGGTGCCGAGCCGAGCGAGTCCGAACGTCTGCGCGGCGCGACGATCAACGCGATCTCGGCGGTGCTGGGACTGTTGCGCCGGCTCACCGAGCAGCGGCGCGGAGGCGTCAGCCGCGAGTCGCAGCTGCGGCATCTCGCCGGCTGGTTCGCCGCGGCACCATCCGAGGACGCCGCGCACGCGCTGTTCGGGGCGGTCTTCGACCTGGGCTGCCCCCGGCATTTCTCCGTCGCACATCCCGATGCCGACGTCGTTCCGGTCACCCGGTCGTGGTGGGAGGCGCCACCGGTCGAGATCTCCCGCACTCTGGCCGAGACCGGTCGCCGGCCCGCGGCGGGGGCGCCGGGGCGGATCCAGCGCAACGATGCCGGGGTGCGCCGGTTGCGCGAGACCCAGCTCGAGAAGCAGCGTCGCCGGGCCGAGGCGGCTCGTTCCCTCGCCGCCGGTGGGGTGCGCGAACGGAAGCTGAGCGAACCGGAAGCGGAGGTGCTGTTGAGCCTGCTCGACGCGGCGTTGTCGGCGCGAGTCCCCGTGAGGGGCCGGGTGCGCAGCGACGATGTCGCCTCCGGCACCCAGAACGGGGTCGAGCTCACACTCCGCCCGAGCGGCGAGTCCACCGTGGTGCACACCGCGCGGGGGCGCCTGTATCTGGACGGTCTGTCGGTGGAGGTGCGGTGAGGGCGCGTTCGATCCCGTCGGTCGAGTTGGATTCGTATCAGCGTGCTGCCCGGCTGGTGCTCACCCACCATCTCGTCACCGCGACCTTCCCCGACCGTGCGGCGCTGGCGACGGTGCGCCGCTGGGCCACCGAGTTG
>NZ_LPZN01000002.1 GCF_001646655.1 Rhodococcus gordoniae
GGTGCAGGTGCGGGGGGCGCCGGCACCTCCTCCGGCGCCGGCACCCCCCGCACCTGCACCACCGCCCCCACCACAGATCCAGATCCAGATTCCGGGAGGCCCTCCGGTGGTGATCCCGCTACCGTTCTGACCGGATCAGCGGGGGCGCAGAACGATCTCGGTGGGATGCGCATCCACGGGCGCTTCGACCACCTGCCGCACCGCGCGGGCGACCGATCCGGGGGTGAGGAACTGCGACGGGTCGTACTCGCGACCCTCCGACGCGACGATCGCGCGCTGCATGTCGGTGTCGATCCGGCCCGGGTGGATCGAGGTGACCCGCAGAGCGGGCTCCTCCTCACGGAGCACATCGCCGAACGCGCGCAGCGCGAACTTGCTCGCGGCATAGGCACCCCAGCCGGGACGGGCGCGCAGACCGGCCCCCGAATTGATGAGCACCACGTGCCCGCTCGCGGCCCGCAGGGCCGGCAGCAGCAGCTGGGTCAGTGCGACGACGGCGACCACGTTCGCCTCGAACGTCTCGCGCCACTGCCGTGGTTCGGTGTCGGCGACGGTGCCGAGCTCGGCGACACCGGCGTTGTGGACGAGTACGTCGAGCCGGTCGATGTCCGCCACGGCCGCGGCGACGGCGTCGTGATCGAGCAGATCCACCGGCCACGGCGTGGCGTCGGGGAGTTCCTCGAGGATCGCATCGAGCGACTCGCGACGTCGGCCGCCGAGGAGCAGATCGTGGGTGGGTGCGAGTTCGTGGGCGATCGCGGCGCCGAGACCGCGACCCCCTCCGGTGACGAGAGCTGTGGGGCGCATGGACACGAGCCTAGGAATCCGACGGCGGGGTGGCCACCACACCGTGCTCGAGACCGGACAGGATCTCGGCCAGCCGGTCGTCCGGCGGCGTCGACACCGCCGGGTCGCGGGGAAACCGGAGCTCGAGAAATGCCTTGGGCCGCGACAGCATGTACTCGCGCGCCAGATTCCTGATCCGCGTGCGCGGCCGCACGTCGTTCGCAGCGCGAACCCCGGCGATGTCGATCCCCACCCGCCTGCACAACGCCACCGCGCGCGGCAGGTGGAACGACTGGGTCGTGATCAGTGCCTGTCGCACTCCGTAGGTGGCGACGGCACGCCGGGCGGTGTCGTAGGTGTCGAGACCGTACGGATCGGCGACGATCCGCTCGCGGTTCACGCCCTGCTCGACGAGATACGAGATCATCGCCTCGATCTCGTCGCCCGAGTTTCCCGCCGCATCACCCGAGACGAGCACGGCCTGCACCCGTCCCTGCTCCATCAGCGAGACCGCGACGTCGAGGCGGCTGCGGAGCACCCGCATGGGACGTCCCCGGTGCACCCGCGCACCCGGCACGATCACCACCGGCGCCGCCGGCGCATCGTCCACCTCGTATACGAGGTCCTTCGCCTCGGCCGCCACACGCGCGGAGACGAGTGTCAGCGCGGACACCGCACCGACGGCCAGTGCGGAGACCGCACCGAGAGGAGACGACGACCTGACGGATTCGAGCATGCATCCCAGATTACGGACGCCCCACGGCCACAATGGAGGGGTGGACCCCGTCGACGCCCTCCGTGAAGTCGCTTTCCGGCTCGAACGCGACCGTGCCGACACCTATCGCGTGCAGGCCTACCGCCGTGCGGCCGAGGTGCTCGCCGACGTGAGCGAACACAAGCGCGAGGTCTTACGGAAGACCGACTCGTGGACCGACCTGCCGGGCGTAGGGAAGAAGACCGCGACGATCGTTCGCGAGTCGTTCGACGGAGTGCCCGCCTATCTCGCGCAGTTGCGTGAGGAGGCCGAGCCGATCGGGTGCGGCGCCCGCGACCTGCTCGGGTCGCTGCGCGGCGATCTGCACACCCATTCGAACTGGTCCGACGGTGGCAGCCCGATCGACGAGATGCACCGTGTCGCGTCGACGATGATCGGGCACGAGTACTTCGCCCTCACCGACCACTCTCCTCGGCTGAAGGTGGCGAACGGCCTGACCGCGGAGCGATTGCGTCAGCAGCTCGGCATCGTCGCGCAGATCAATGAGAAGAACGGCGGTGCAAGGATTCTCACCGGGATCGAGGTCGACATCCTCGACGACGGTTCGCTCGATCAGGATGAGGCGTTGCTCGCCGAACTCGATGTCGTCGTCGCGAGCGTGCACTCGAACCTGCGGGCCGACCGGTCGGTGATGACGAAACGCATGCTGCGTGCGGCAGCGAACCCCCACGTCGACGTCCTCGGGCACTGTACGGGGAGGCTCGTCGCCGGTGGCCGTGGGAGCCGGCCCGAATCGAAGTTCGACGCCGAGAAGGTCTTCGCCGCATGTCGCGACCACGACACCGCCGTCGAGATCAACTGCCGGCCCGAACGACGCGACCCGCCCTCGCGTCTCGTCGATCTGGCACTCGAGATCGGGTGCCTGTTCTCCATCGACACCGACGCGCACGCACCCGGGCAGCTCGACTGGCTCGGGTACGGTTGCGAACGTGCCGCCGAGCGGGGTGTCGAACCCGAACAGGTGATCAACACCTGGGGGGTCGACGACCTGCTGGCGTGGACCGACAGGTAGGGGATGCACGTGGAACACATCGACGTACTGATCGTCGGAGCCGGACTGTCCGGCATCGGTGCCGGTTACCGGCTGCAGACACGCTGCCCGGATCTCGAGTACGCGATCCTCGAGAGTCGAGAGGCGATCGGCGGTACGTGGGATCTGTTCCGGTACCCCGGAATCCGGTCGGACAGCGACATGTACACGCTCGGTTTCCCGTTCCGCCCGTGGCGGGGCGAGAAGTCCATCGCCGACGGTCCCGACATCCTGCAGTACATCCGCGACACCGCCGCCGAGTTCGGCATCGACAAACGGATCCGGTTCGGCCACAAGGTGATCGATGCATCCTGGTCCTCGGAGGACGCCCGCTGGACGGTCCGCGCCACGACCGGGGGCGGTACCGTCGAGATCTCCTGTACCTTCCTCTACATCTGCAGCGGCTACTACAGCTACGAGTCCGGTTATCTCCCCGACATCCCCGGTCTGCAGGATTTCGCCGGAACCATCGTGCACCCGCAGTTCTGGCCCGACGATCTCGACTACGAGGGCAGGAAGGTCGTGGTGATCGGCAGCGGCGCCACGGCTGTGACGCTCGTGCCCGCTCTCGCGGAGAAGGCCGAGCACGTGACGATGCTGCAGCGCTCCCCCACCTACGTGATGTCGCTGCCTGCGCGCGACCCGATCGCCGCGCGGATACGGCGTGCCCTGCCGGATCCGGTGGCCCACCGTGCGGTGCGGGCGAAGAACGTGGTGCTCAATCTCGGCTTCTACCAGTTCTGCCAGAGATTTCCCTCGGCGGCGAAGCGCGTGCTGCGCACGCTCGTCGCGCGTCGTCTGCGTGGCCGCGTCCCGGTCGATCCGCACTTCTCGCCGCGCTACGACCCGTGGGATCAGCGGCTGTGCGTGGTCCCCGATTCCGACCTGTTCCGCACCCTGCGCGCCGGGAAGGCCGAGATCGTCACCGACCGGATCGACACCGTCACCGAGAAGAGTGTGCGGCTGGAGTCCGGACGAGAACTCGAGGCCGAGATCCTGATTCCCGCAACCGGTCTGCGGTTGGTGCCGGCCGGGGGAATCGAATTCGTCGTCGACGGCGAGAAGATCGACCTCTCCACCCGGTTCATCTACCGGGGCATGATGCTCGACGGCGTTCCCAATGCCGCGATGTGCCTGGGTTACACCAATGCGTCGTGGACATTGCGTGCCGATCTCGCGTCCCTCTACGTGTGTCGGGTGCTGCGGCACATGCGCCGCAACGGCTACCGCTCGGCGGTTCCGAGGTATTCGGGCGACGGACGCACCCGTCCGCTTCTCGGTCTCGACTCGGGCTACATCCACCGGGCGGAAGGTGCTCTCCCCAAGCAAGGTTCGCGCAGTCCGTGGCTCATGCGCCAGAACTATCTGCTCGACCTGCCCACCATGCGGTTCGGGCGCATCGACGAGTCGATGGTGTTCACACCCTGACCGTCAGCGCCGGCGCGCCGCCAGATGGACGTCGGGGAAGCGATGGCCGGCGTCGGGACGACCGACCGTCCGCCACACCTCGTCGAAACCGGCATCGGACAATGCCGCGGCGAGACGATCCGGGTGCCACCGCCATGCCGGCGCCACCGCGTGATCGAACTCGACCACCTCGCCGGGGGTGTCGGTGGTCTGGCCCGCGATGAGCACCACGCCCCCGGACGGGATCCTTTCCGCCCACCCGTCGAGGATCCCGAGGATCTCGGACGGCGCAACGTGGATGAGGCTGTACCGCGCGATGATCGCGCTCGGAACCACTCCGCGCAGCTCGCCGGATCCGAGTCGTGCATCGTCCCGGACGAATCGCAGGGCGGGATGAGCACCCCGCGCGATGCGCAGCATCTCCGTGCTGGGATCGAGGCCGACCACGTCGAGTCCGCGTTCGGCGAGGTCCGCGGCCACGTATCCGGGTCCGCACCCCACGTCCAGCACGACGCCCTGCACCGGGCTGTGCCGCACCATCTCGGCGAAGGCGGCGACCGTGTGGCGTTCGAGCGGCGTCAGGTAAGGATCGGGGAACAGTTCGACGTACAGATCCGCGAGAGCGTCGTATCCGGGCTGGGTCACTCCGGCATGGTACGGCGGGCCGCGATGAGTTCGACTCCGTCCACAGGTCCTACCGACGACGAATCGGTTACCGCGGGAGGGATCCATGATCATCGTCGCAGGACATCTCACCGTCGACGCCGAGCGGCGCGAGTCCTACCTGGCGACCTGTGAGGCCGTCGTCGAGGCCGCGCGCAGAGCACCGGGCTGCCTCGACTTCGCCGTCACCGCGGACCTGCTCGAACCCGACCGCGTCTGCATCTACGAACGGTGGGAGTCGCAGGCACACCTCGACACCTTCCGCGGCAGCGGGCCCGGCGACGATCAGGCCCGCTGGATCCGGTCGATGGCGGTGGCCGAATACCTCGTCCCGGATGTGCAACCGTCGAACGAGTAGTTCTCGTCGCAGATCCTGCCGGAGATCGACAGGATCTGCGCACGCGGTCAGCGTTGCTCGAGCTTCTCGTCGGGATACCGGGCGAACCGCCCGGCGTCGCGGTCGTGCACGGGACCGTCGCTGTCCCAGGGCCATCCACCGAATCCGGTGCGACGGTAGTCCTCGAACGCCTGGCGGATGCCGGCCTCGTCGTCGAGCACGAACGGGCCGTACGAGACGACGGGTTCGCCGATCGGTCGGCCCTGCAGCATCAGGATCTGCGTGCCCTCGTCGCCGCCGGTGAGGTGTACCGGCACCGACGCGTCGACGACGACCCCGTGTCCGGACTCGATCGTCCGGTCGCCGATCCGCACCGGGGAGCCGCTGTACACGTACAGGACCCGCTGCGTCCGGTCGCCGCGTGCGGCCGGCAGCTCCCGGCACGCGCCGGACGACAGGTCGATGTTCCAGATCGCTACGTCGGTGTCGGGTCGGGACGCCCACGAATTCGGCGGGGGCGGAGGCGGAGTGGAGCCGTCGAGTTCACCGGCCAGGACCCGGACGGAGACCGTGCGTCCGTCCTCGTCTGCGACCGTCACCGTGGGAGTGTCCTCGTTCCACAGCATCGAGAAGTGCGGGTCGGCGGACTTCGATTCGGCCGGCAGGTTCAACCAGATCTGGAACAACTCGAGCGGGTTTCCCGAATCCTTGTTCAGCAGAGGGAACATCTCGCTGTGCACGATGCCGTTGCCGGCGGTGAGCCACTGCGTGTCGCCCTCACCGAAACGCGCCGCCGCACCCACCGAATCGGAGTGGTCGACGAAACCCGAGCGGACGAAGGTCACCGTCTCGAAGCCGCGGTGCGGATGTCCGGGGAAGCCGGGGACGGTGGTGCCGTGGTACATGCTCCAGCCCGCCGGATTGCCGAAGTCCTGGCCGAGCGGGCGGCCGTCGAGCGATGCGTCGGGTCCGAGATCGTCGTTGCCCGCCGGATAGGCGTCGAGGTGGTGCACGGCGAACAGGAACGGATCGAGCGTCTGCCAGGGCGAACCCAGCCGGAACACCTGGAGTACCGGAGTGGAGGCTGCTGAGGTCATGACCGGTGCAACTCTGTACCCGTGCTCTTTGTTCCGGGTGGTGTGGTGGCCTCACTGTCGTCGAGTACCCGCGACCCGGCGGCGAACTTCACCACCTGGTCACCCAGGCGTATCTGTGCGGGTACGGCCCCGCCGAGCAGGTCGCGGGCAAGGGCCGGGGACTCGCCGAGCGGCAGGTCGCTGCCGGCGATGACGACGTTGCCGTAGCGACGTCCCTTGAGCATCGCGGGGTCGGCGATGATCACCGTGTGCTCGAAGACCTCGCCGATCGTCGCGGCCTCACGTTTCGCGACGGCCAGATCGCGGAAGTCGCCGCAGTTGACGACGTAGACACCGCCGGGTGCGAGCACCCGCCGGGCGTGCTGCGTGAACTGGACGGTCGTGAGCGCGACGGGAGTGCGGTTGTAGGCGAAGACATCGCGCACGATCACATCACGGCTCGCATCGGAGAGCGAGGTGAGTACCTGGCGGGCCTCGCCCACCCGGATGCGCAGCAGCGGTGCGCGCGGCATCTCGACGACGACCTGCCGCGCGTCGGGGTGGACCGCGGCGAAGTAGCGCGCCATCGTGCACGCGCCTCCGCCCAGATGCAGCACGCGCAGTCTCGAGTCGCGGTCGAACCTGCTCTCGACGAGCATCGCGATCCACCGCATGTACTCGAACTCGAGCAGGGCGGGGTCGCTCAGGTCGATGTGCGAGCTGGGCACCCCGTTGATCTCGAGCACCCATCCGTCGGCGAGATAGCGGTCCTTGACGAGCTCGCACGTGCCCGTGTCGATGTCGTACAACCCCTCGACCGGGCCGCCCGGGGCACCCGTCTTCTCCTTGCGCGGCGACGATGCGGCGCGGCCACCTCGTTGCCTGCTCATAGGACGAGCCTAGTACCACCCGCCGGGTGTCCGAGCAGAGGTGGAGCTCCTCCTTGTGCATCATCGAGGTCGCAACGACGCTGATGACGGGCGTGAGGACGAGATCACCGCAGGCGAGCCACCGACCGTGGGTCGCGCCGAATGTGTCGACGCTGTTACAGCTACGGCCCTCGTCGTGCGAATCCGTCCGCACGACCGAGAATGGGGCCATGCCGGACCGAGGATTCACTTCCACGCAGCTCGCCGCCCGCGCGGCGTACTTGCTGCGTGGCAACGACCTGGGCACCATGACGAGTGCCGCTCCCAAGCTCTATCCACACATGTGGAGCTGGGATGCGGCGTTCGTCGCCGTGGGCCTCGCGCCGCTGAGTGTCGAACGAGCAGTGGTCGAACTCGACACCTTGCTGTCGGCGCAGTGGAAGAACGGGATGATCCCGCACATCGTCTTCGCCAACGGCGTCGACGGCTACTTCCCCGGCCCGTCGCGCTGGGCGGTCTCCGAGCTGGCCGCGCACGCACCGGGTCAGGTGCAGACCTCGGGCATCACCCAGCCTCCCGTGCACGCCGTCGCCGTGCAGCGCATCCTCGAACATTCGAGGCGGCACGGTCGCTCGACGCGTGCTGTCGCCGAGGAGTTCCTGGACCGCCGGTGGGCGGATCTGGTGCGCTGGCACCGCTGGCTCGCCCACGCGCGCGATCTCGACGGCAACGGCCGGATCGCGCTGTACCACGGATGGGAGTCGGGCATGGACAACTCGCCGCGCTGGGATGCGGCGTACGCCAACGTCGTCGCAGGTCCGGTACCACCCTTCCACCGTGAGGATCTCGAGCACGTCGCCGACGCCACCCAGCGACCCAGCGATCGTGAATACACGCGTTATCTGTGGTTGCTCGAGGAGATGAAGACGGCGCGCTACGAAGACGGCGTGCTCGCGAAGGCCATGAGCTTCGCGGTGGAGGACGTCTTCGTCAGTGCGGTGTTCTCGTTGTCGTGTGAGGTGCTCGCGACCATCGGCGAAGAGCACGCCCGTCCCAACGCCGATGTGCGCGAGTTGTATTCATGGTCGGACCGATTCCGGAAGGGGGTGATCGCCACGACCGACTCCCGGACGGGAGCGGCGAAGGACTTCGATCTGCGCAGCGGGAAGTGGGTCGCTACCGACACTCTCGCGATGTTCGCCCCGCTGCTGTGCGGTGGGCTCGACCGGCAGGCCGAACGGGCACTGTTGCGCACCTTCGAAGGACCGAAGTTCTGCGGGCATCCGGATCTGCGCTACGCGGTACCGCCGTCCACCTCCCCCGTCTCGGGCGACTTCCGACCGCGCGAGTACTGGCGCGGACCGGTGTGGCCCGTGATGACCTGGCTGTTCTCGTGGGCCTTTGCTCGTCGAGGTTGGGCCGAGCGCGCGAACGTGCTTCGCGCGGAAGGACTCCGGCAGGCGAGCGACGGCACCTTCGCCGAGTACTACGAACCGTTCACCGGCGACCCGCTCGGCAGTATGCAGCAGTCGTGGACCGCCGCAGCGGTATTGGACTGGCTGGGTTAGGCCGCTCCGCGGCCCGTGCGTGGTTTCGGCAACCGCGACCACCGAAACCACGCACGAGGGGCATCAGACTCCGATCCGGCCGCCGTCCGACTTCCACGCCGCGACCACGGAAGGACGCGGCTGGGAGTCGCCTCCGTCGGGCCAGTGCGAAGCCGGCGACGCCCACGACGCGTCGTCGGTCTCCCCGGGATGCTGGACGCACACCACGACACGGCCGTCCTGCACGATCGGACCGCACGTCTCCGCGCCGATCGGCACGGTGAGGAACTGCTTCGTCTCCCCGCGGCGCGGTCCGTCGAGGACGACGCTGAACAACCCGTCGTTGGAGCCGAGTGCGTTGCCGTCCGTGGAGATCCACAGGTTGCCGTACGAATCGAAGGCCAGGTTGTCCGGGCACGAGATCGGGCTGACCTGCGACTTGTCGAAACCGCCGAAGTAGGTGTCGGCCTCGTTCGGATCGCCGCACACGAGCAGCAGGGTCCAGGTGAAGGACGTACCCGCGTGGTCGTCGTCGATCTCGAGAACCTGACCGTTCTTGTTGTTCTCGCGCGGATTCGCCTCGTCCGCCGGCGCCGCTCCGTCGACACCGCGCTTGGTGTTGTTGGTGAGCGCGACGTAGACCTTGCCGGTGACCGGGTTCGGTTCGAAGTCCTCGGGACGATCCATCTTCGTCGCGCCCACCTTGTCGCCCGCGAGTCGCGTGAACACCGCGACCTCCTCGGCGCTCATGCCGTCGACCAGTGACTCGGCGCTGCCGTCCTCGTTCGTGCGCAGCAACGCGATCCACTCGCCCTTACCGCGGAACTCGCCGCCGCTCGGCAGAGTTCCGGATCCGTCGATCGCGTCCGGATGGTCGCCGCTGAGCTTCGCGACGTACAGTGTTCCCGCGTCGAGCAGGGTCATGTTGTGCCGCATGGCAGCCCGGGATCTTCCGGGTTGGATCCTCCGCGACGACACGAACTTGTACATGTAGTCGAAGCGTTCGTCGTCGCCGCTGTAGGAGACGACGGTGCCGTCACCGGTGACGTGAACGGTGGCCGCTTCGTGCTTGAACCGTCCGAGGGCGGTGTGCTTGACGGGTACCGAGTTCGCATCCCACGGGTCGATCTCGACGATCCATCCGAACCGGTTGACCTCGTTGGGTTCTGCTGCGATGTCGAAGCGGGGGTCGAAACGTTCCCACTTCCGTTCGGTCTCCGTGCCCTCGAGTCCGTACCGGGCGAGACGTTCGGCGGCGACCGGGTCCGTCACGCTCTCGGCGTTGGCGAAGTACTGATCGAAATTCTCCTCGCCGGACAGCACGGTGCCCCAGGGCGTGAGACCACCGGCGCAGTTGTTGAACGTCCCGGCGACCCGCGTGCCGGTCGGGTCGGCGGAGGTCTTCAGCAGGTCGCTGCCCGCGGCCGGTCCCGTGAGGAGAAATGGTGTGGTTCCGGTGATTCGACGGTTGTACTCACCGAATTCCGGTGTCAGACGACCGGTCCCTGGTTCACCCTTCACTTGGACCACCGACAGTCCGTGACCCGCGATGCCGATGCGTACCTGTTCCTCGGTGGGGGAATCCGCGTCGTAGTCGGCGAACATGAAAGGCTCGGTGGTGTATTCGTGATTGACGACGAGCAGATGGGTGTCGGGCCTGCCGTCCACCGGCAGCAGACCGGCGAAGTCGTTGTTGAACCCGAACTGCTTCTCCTGAGCGGCGGCCGTCTGACTGCCGATGTCGAAGGCCGGAGCGTCGGGCAACACCGGGTCGCCCCAGCGGATGACGACCTCCTGCTCGTAGCCGTCCGGAACCGTCACCGCGTCATCGGTGTTCGGGGCCACGGCGGTGAAGTTCGTGCCGTCCGGCACCGGACCGAGATCATCCGCGCCCGCTGCGTCGCTGCTGGCAGCCGCGGCGGAATCGTCCGCGCAGGCCGTCAGTACACCACCGGCACCGACGGCGAGCACCGCCATGGCACCACCCCGCAGCACCCCGCGACGCGAGACGGCGGCTCGAACGATGTCGCCGAAGTACTCACCGCGCGAGGTGTTGGGAACTGCGTGCGAACAGGCGTCCCCGCACTTGTACTTGCAGGTGATGTTCGAGCGCGACGATATGCCGTCGTGCGTGACGAACAGGGGCAGGATCCTACGGGCCACGACTATCTCCTCGGAATCGGTTCGACGCGGGAACCGTAGGAGCATCAGGCGAGTCGGACGGAACGAGAAGGTGAACACCCGATGAGCATTCGGCTGCCGTGAGACGGCAATCACAGGAGGGGAGCGAACTCAGCCCGGGGCGATGCGGTCCAGGTCCATGATCGGCCGTACGCCGGGACGTTCGCCGTCGAAGAACTCGTCCGGTGGTTGCTCGTCCTCGTCCTGCATCTCGCCGGGTCTCGCGTCGACGAACGGCACCACCCGGTCGGCGATCGCGTCGTTGTACGAGTCGGGTGCGCGGATGGGATCGGCGTGCCCGGTGCGGTCGAGTTTCGACACCAGAAGGGTGCCGTCGATACCACCCGATTGGTCGACGAGAATCCGGTGACTGTACTCGACGTCCACGACAGTGTCGGCCGATGCATTCCGTGGTCGGAGGAACACCACGGCGGGCCGGATCTTGTCGCCGCGCTCGTCGGCCAGTGCCTTCAGGTTGTCCACCGCGCCGGACGCGACGATCGCCCGGAACTGCGACTCGATCAACCCGTTGCTCGCCGCGTCCGTCGAGAAGATCTTGTCGTGCAGCACCTCGGTCGCGGCCTTCCTCAATTCCTCGGTGTCGATCCGGCGGTACCGCCGCTCGGAAGGAACGACGAAGCGATCCTTCCGGGCGACGATCTCGACGAGCATCCGCATGCTGCGGCTCTCCCGCGCACCCGGCAACCAGCCGATCCAGCGCAGCAGATCCTCACCGGCATCGCGTGCGCCGGCCCGGACGGCGTGCAGGTCCAGCGGCGTGCAGTCCAGGATCACACCGGTCACCTCCAGCGAGGTGTCCTGGTACAGATGCTGGGCGACCTCGAGCGCGATGATCCCGCCCATGCTGTGCCCCGTGAGCACGATGTTCTCTATGCCGGTCCACGCCGCACGCTCCTGGATCAGGCGGCTGACGACGGCGGTGTCGAGACCACTGTTGTCGTACTCGACCGCCCACACCTGTCCGAGTTCGCTCAGTGCGGGCAGCGCCGTGGCGGTGTCGGTCGCGTCGAGGTTGCCGAGACCCACGAGATCGACCACGGCCGTGTCGCGATCCTCCCGTGCCGCCGCGTCGTATATCGGATGCAGCTGAGGTCGGGTGAGGGCGAGCCGCTCACGGACCGGCGTGACGTCCCACGCCCAGTACTGGGTGAACAGGGCGACGAGTGGGAGCGCCGCGACGGCCGTGCGTGCGAGAGCTCGCCGGAGCCGACCGAACCGGACCCAGTGATGTCCGGTGCGAGTGTCGCGGAGACGGCGCCGCCGGCGACTGTCGTCCCAGTCGTCGGCGGTGCAGGGCGGAAGCCATGGTGCGTTCGACATGCACCACCGATGGTACTGACGACGAAGATCAGCTGAGCCCTGTCAGCGGCGGTGCGGAGTTCTCGTCGCGCCATGCGATCGCTTCCCGCAATTCGTCGAGATCGTAGTCGGGACCGCCGACACCCACGGTGAACTGGGTGATACCGAGATCGACATAGGACGGTGCGGCCTCGGCGCCGGGCCA
Source organism: Rhodococcus gordoniae (assembly GCF_001646655.1). Taxonomy (GTDB): domain Bacteria; phylum Actinomycetota; class Actinomycetes; order Mycobacteriales; family Mycobacteriaceae; genus Rhodococcus; species Rhodococcus gordoniae. The sequence goes on from NZ_LPZN01000002.1 coordinate 12,197, forward strand.
CGAGGTGGACCGTTCGATCTCCTCGGGACGACGACCGGCGTCGGCGCAGCGCTGCGCGAGGATCTCGGACTTCTCGGCGTGCGTCTCCATCTCGCCGAAGCTGTGCCAGATGTCGGCGTACTTCGCGACCATCGGCAGTGTCTTCTTCGGGCCGCCGCCACCGATCAGGATGGGAATGTGCCGGGTGGGCTGTGGGTTCAGCTTGCCGAGGCGGTTCACGATGCGGGGCATGTACTCGGCGAGCAGGTCGAGGCGGGAACCCTTGGTGCCGAATTCGTAGCCGTACTCGTCGTAGTCCTTCTCGAACCAGCCCGAGCCGATGCCGAGGATGAGACGGCCGCCGCTGATGTGGTCGACGGTGCGGGCCATGTCGGCGAGCAGGTCGGGGTTGCGGTAGCCGCCTCCGGTGACCAGGGCGCCGATCTCCACGCGTTCGGTCTGCTCGGCCCAGGCGCCGAGCATCGTCCAACATTCGAAGTGGGCGCCGTCGGGGTCGCCGTAGAGCGGGTAGAAGTGGTCCCAGTTGAACACGATGTCGACGCCGGCGTCCTCGGCGCGGAGCACGGTGTCGCGGATGACGCCGTAGTCGGGTTGCTGCTGGGGCTGAAGTTGGAGTCCGATGCGAATGGGGCGCGTCATGGAGTCCACGTTAGGGCAACATCTCGTATCGTCGCCCGAGTTCTCGCAGGAAGGACTCGAGAACGAGGTCGAAGCTCTCGGCGTCGATCTCGGCTGCGTACTCGCGGAGCCGATGCGCCTGTGACAGATGCGGATACCGCTCGTTGTAGGTGTCGATGTGATCGTCGAACCCCCCCGCGAACGACGTGATCGCGGAGCCGATGACGATGTACTTGATCGAGGCGCCGATCATCGTCGCGAACCGTGGTGGCCAGCCGGCGCGCGTGAGACCGCCGTGGATGGCGTCGGACGCCTGGAGGGAGACGGGCCGGGTGCCGGGGCTCGCGGCGAGGAAGGGAACCATGTTCGGGTGCGCGGCGAGCGCGTCCCGGTAGGTACGGGCCCACCGGCGTAGCGCTTCCTGCCAGTCGTCCCCGGCGAACGCGCTGACGTCGACCGATTCGCCGATGGCATCGGCGATGTCGTCGAGCAGCTGTTCCTTGGTGGAGTAGTGGCTGTAGAGCGACGGGGCGCGCACACCGAGTTCGGTGGCGATCCGGCGCATCGACACGGCGTCGAGGCCGTGTTCGTCCACGAGTCGCAGCGTGACGTCGCGGATGAGTTCACGGCTGAGCAGAGGCGTGCGGGGGCGCGCCATCCGTGGTCCTCCTTACGGGCAGGCCTGGACGAACTAACGATGTAAGGTTAGTTTGGAATCGCGAGAAGCGCTACGGCGCCGGCATCCCTGGAAGGTCTCTCCATGAACCTGAAGCTCACCGAGGAGGAGCGCGCGTTCCGCGACGAGCTGCGCACCTTCTTCACCACCGAGATCCCCGCCGACGTGCGCGCGAAGACCGCGTCCGGCACCCCGCTGGGCAAGGACGACTTCGTTGCCGTCCAGCGCATCCTGCATTCGCGGGGCCTCGCCGTTCCCAACTGGCCCGTCGAATGGGGTGGCCAGGACTGGACGCCGATGCAGCGCAATATCTGGCTCAGCGAGCTGCAACTCGCCTCGGTGCCCGATCCGCTGCCGTTCAACGCGTCGATGATCGGCCCGGTCATCGCCCAGTTCGGTTCGCAGGAGATGAAGGAACGCTTCCTTCCCGCCACCGCGAACCTCGACATCTGGTGGTGCCAAGGCTTCTCCGAGCCCGAGGCCGGCTCCGATCTCGCCTCCCTCAAGACCCGCGCCGTCCGCGACGGTGACGACTACATCGTCAACGGGCAGAAGACGTGGACGACGCTCGCCCAGCACGCCGACTGGATCTTCTGCCTCGTGCGCACCGATCCGAATGCGAAGAAGCAGGCCGGTATCTCGATGCTGCTCTTCCCGATGGACACCCCCGGTGTCACCCGTCGCCCGATCAAGTTGATCGACGGAAGCTACGAGGTCAACGAGGTCTTCTTCGAAGACGTGCGGGTTCCCGCAGAGAACCTCGTCGGCGAGGAGAACACCGGCTGGACACAGGCGAAGTTCCTGCTCGGCAACGAGCGCACCGGCATCGCCCGCGTCGGCGCCACCAAGGTGAAGCTCGCCCGTGCGAAGTCCCTCGCGGCCGAGACCCGCCTCGGGGGCGGATCACTGCTCGACGATCCGATCTTCGCGGCACGTCTGGCCGAACTCGAGAACGAACTGCTGGCTCTCGAGCTCACCCAGCTGCGCGTCGTCGCCGGGTCGGCCGACGGCAAGCCCAACCCGGCGTCGTCGCTGCTCAAGATGCGCGGTTCCGAGCTGCAGCAGGCCGCGACCGAGCTGCTCGTCGACATCGCCGGCCCCGATTCGCTACCCGCCGGTGAAGCCGATATCGACTCGCCCGACTGGGCCCGGCTCACGACGCCGACCTACCTCAACAACCGCAAGGTCACCATCTACGGTGGATCGAACGAGGTCCAGCGTTCGATCATCGCTTCCTCGATTCTCGGACTGTGAGGCCCCGGACATGAATTTCGAACTCGACACCGAACAGGACATGCTTCGCGCGACCGTCCGCGACCTGCTCTCGGGCGCGTACGACATCGAGTCGCGCAACCGGGTGGCCGAGAGCGACCTGGGATGGAACCGCGACGTGTGGAAGCAGCTCGCCGAACTCGGCGTGCTCGGTCTGCCCTTCGCCGAGGAACACGGCGGTATGGGGGCCGGACCGGTGGAGGTCATGGCCGTCATGACCGAGATCGGTCGTGCCCTCGCGCCGGAGCCCGTGCTCGACTGCGTCTACCTGCCCGGCCGCCTCGTCGCCGAGATCGGCAGCGACGCGCAGCGCTCGGATATCGTTCCGCGACTGTCCGAGGGCACCGCGCTGCTGGCGTTCGCACACGACGAACCGGGCAGCCGCTGGCCGCACACCGAGGTGGCCACCACCGCAGCGCGCGACGGCGACTCCTGGACGTTGTCCGGACGTAAGAACCCTGTGCTGCACGGTGATTGCGCCGACACGCTGATCGTCTCCGCGAAGCTCCCCGAAGGCGGCATCGGCCTGTTCGTCGTCGACGCCGGAGCCGACGGTCTCACCCGTACGCCCTACCGCACCCACGACGGGCGTCGCGGCGCGCAGGTCGTGCTCGAGAACGTCGCGGCCACCCCGCTCGGTGAGGCGGTCGACGCGTCGGCAGCGATCACCGCAGCTCAGGTGCACGCGCAGGCGGCGCTGTGCGCCGAGGTGGTCGGAGCTCTCGACTCCTCGGTGCAGCTGACGACGGGTTACCTGAAGCAGCGCAAGCAGTTCGGTGTGCCGCTGTCGATGTTCCAAGCGCTCACCCACCGCGCCGCCGACATGTACGTGCTGTACGAGCTGGCGTCGAGCATGAGCCTGTACGCGACGATGGCACTCGCCGACGGCATCGTCGATCCGGCGATCGCGTCGCGTGCCAAGCTGCAGGTCGGCCGGTCCGCACGCAAGATCGGTCAGGAGGCGGTACAGATGCACGGTGGCATCGGTGTCACGGCCGAGCACTCCATCGGTCACTACCTCAGCCGCCTGACCGCGATCGAGCACACCCTCGGCACCATGGACGATCACCTGCGGGTGCTCGCCGGCGGCCTGAAGGACTACGAGCTCGTGGAGATCGCCGGAATGTGACCGCTCGGGCTCACTCCCGGGGCAGCAGTGTCCCCAGCGGACCGAGATCGATGTTGAGATCCTCGGGGGTGAGCCCGAAATGGTCGCGCAGTTCCGCCATGCGCTGTTCGAGCAACATCAGAGTCGTTCCGAGACGTTCGATCTGTTCGTCGCTGAGGTCGCCTGCGTCCACGCGGTGCAGTGCCTGACGTTCCATGAGTTGCCGGAGCAATTCGACGAGTGTGAGCACCAGCGTCACCAGGCCCCGCTCCACGGATTCGGGGTCGGCGTCGATGCGGGAGGGGATGTGTGCGGACTCGCTCACGTGCCCTCCCGCGCTCCACGCGGAACGGGGGCATCGATCCCCGGTACGGACAGCGTGCTGATCGACGAGATGAGCGCACGCAGCGAGATCCGCACCAGATCGATCTCCGCGATCGAGAGGGTGATGTCGCCGGTGATGACCACACCTCCGGACAGCACCCGATCCAGCAGATCGATCAGGGCGATCCGCCGCTCCTCGTCCACCGACCCGTCGGCGTACCTCATGGTGATATCCGTTCTGCTCCCGCGAACGAATAGGGCGGCCACGGCCCACTCGTCTCGAGGCGGATCCCCGAGAATTGCGATCCGAGTTCTTCCACTTCGGAACGGAATTCGTCCGTCCGGTCGTCGTCGACGAGATACGTGCCGTTGAGCACCATCCATTCGTGGCTTCCGCTCAGTGCCGGATCGGTCGGCGCGCCCCGGCGACCCGCCGCCGACGTGCGCAACAATCGGTCGTGGATCTCGTTCGCGCGTGCCGCCGCGTCGCGTTCGACGTTCTCCTGTGCTGCGAGTTGCGCGCGACGACGGAGCAGATAGGCCGTGCCGCTTCCGGAATCTGCTTCGCCCGAGTCGGATTCGGCGACGGCTGCGGTCAGCGTCTTCCGGTCCGCGAACGCTTTGACACCCCACTCGGTGCGTCCCGCGACGAGGGTCAGCGCCGACGAGAACTGCTCCTCGTGTTCGGTCAGGAGCGCACGGACCCGAGCGTCGTCGAGGCAGACGGTCGCAAGCCGGAGCGGTACGACCGATACGTGCCGCGCGAGGCCGGCGACAACCGAATCATGGGCACGCGCCACCCTTTCCAGCCAGTCCAGGTCCTCGAGATTGCGTGCCAGCGCGGCCTCGCCGAAATCGTCCAGAGGTACCGTTCCGACCACGGCGGTCAATCCCCCCTCGTGCACCGCACGGACATGTTCTCCGGCCACACCGGAGGCGGCCTCGGTCTCGTCACCGGCGAGCGCCCCGTCGGTCACGGCGTACATCCACACACCCGTCGTCTCAGTCACGGTCCTCCTCGTCCACGATCTCCGCCGGTTCCGCTTCCGTGGCCGCCTCGAGTGCGGCCAACCGCTCGCGCAGTTGCCTGTTCTCCAACTCGAGTTCCGCCCGGCCCGAATCGACCTCGGGTGTACGCGGCTTGCTCGTCAACCACGGATCGCTCTCCCACCAGTCGATTCCGACGGCCTTGGCCGTCTCGAGCGAGGCGATGACGAGGCGGAGTTTGATGGTGAGAAGTTCGATGTCGAGCAGATTCACCTGGATGTCGCCGGCGATCACCAGTCCCTTGTCGAGGACCCGTTCGAGGATGTCGCCGAGATTGGTCGATCGTCCGCCGCCCCCGTAGGGTTGCGGCGACGACGTGCCGCCTCCACCCACGACCGTCATGTCCCGGCCCTCGCTCCGATATCGCTGCTTCCGCGTCCGTAGCGCCGGGTCCGCCGATACGCGAGCAGACCCCCGTCCAGATCGATCTCCACCTCGTAGAGCGCGAGCATGTCGGCCGACGACGGTATCCGCCTGTCCTCGACGACTTCCACCTCGACGACCCATCCGTCCTCGGTGGGTTCGATCGAGGTGACGCCCTGAGCTTCCTTCGAGGTCAGCTCCTTCAGGTGGGTGAGGGCCGCCGATGCGGCCTCGGCCGCCGAGATCGCGGGCGGGCCGGTATCTCTTGCCACGGGATCACCCCCCTCCCTCGCCGGGAGCGGAACCACCGCGGGAGATCATCCGGTTGAGCACGGCCTGTTGCGCCTCGTCCTTCTCCTCGGGAGTCAGTTCACCGGCCTCCGCCGCCTCCTCGATCTGCTCGAGCTCGCGTCGTACGTTGGCCGGATCGTGCAGTTGCTGCTCGACCTGTTCCTGGATGATCTCTCCGAGCCACATCACGCCCTTCACCGGAGCGAGAGGCAACGTGAACAGGGAGGACAGCAGTCCCATGCGTCAACCCTCCTCCCCCGGATCGGATTTCGCCACGAAGTCGTAGGCCGCCATCGGGCCGAGCAACGAGATGTCGACCCGGTCCTCCCATTCCTGGCCCAGCTCGCGGAGAATCTGCTCGAGTTCGTCCTGCCGCTCGAGCTCGACGAGGATGGCGATGTGCACGGCATCCTGCTCGTGGGTGGGTTGCCGTTCGTTGACCATCGGGTCGAGGGAGGACAGAGCCTCGACCGTGCGACGCGTGTCCTCGTTCCGTTTGGCTTCGATCGTCGCGTTGATGATCTCTCCGAGCGCCATCCGGGCCTCACGGGTCGCGTCCTCGGACTGTCCTCTGATCTGTTCCCGCAATTGTGCTGCGTCGGAGTTCTCTTCGAGAATCTCCTGCAGGATGGCCCTCTCGTCGTATCGCCCCTTCACGACGAACTGGGCGAGACCCTCGAGTTGCTCCAGCGCCGAGGCGAGTTCGTCCTCGTGCCCCTCGAGCAACTCCTCGGCCACCGCGTCGCGGTCGGTGAGAACAGCACCGAACCGGAGAGGCAGGACCGGTGCGACGACCACGGTCCCGTCGAGCAGTGCGGCATGTGCCTTGAGATCGTCCGGCGTGCCCAGTGCCCGGTCGGTCGGGATCTCGCTCACCAGAGCGGCGATACCTCCGGAGCGGACGACGGAGATCTGCGCGGGTGGGTTACCCACGCCCTCCGCATGATCTTCCGGTTCCACATCGGACGGCACGATTCCGTACACGTATACTGCAGTGGTCGTGGCGGTTTCGTCATTCTCACCCTGACCGGATCGTTCGGTCTGTTCGGTGGACATCAATCATCACCCCTGCGTGATCGTCGAGCAGGCTGCCGTTGTTCCTGCACGTCCCCGAGAAACTCGCTGACCTTCTCCCCAGCGGCCTCGAGAGCTCCTTTCGTCTTGTGCTTGGATCCACCGGAGGTGATGTCGCCGACCAGATCCGGAAGTCCTTTCGGTTCGTTGTCGGAGATCTCCAGTCGGTTGACCGCTTCCGCGAACCGCAGATAGGTGTCGACGCTGGCGACGACGACGCGGGCGTCGATGGTGAGCAGTTCGATACCGACGAGTGAGACTCGCACGAATGCGTCGATGACGAGTCCCTTGTCCAGGATCGTATCGATGACGTCGGCGAGGCCGGACGAGTTGGGGCGGGCCATGCCGCCCCCACCGCCACCGCCGCCACCGCCCCCTGCAGGTTGGATGGTCATGAGCGGGATCCTCTCGAGCGTGCCGAACGCGTGCCGGTGGACTTCGCCGCCCGGGTTCGTTTCGCGGGGGCGCGTTTCCGAGGCGGTTCGGGTTCGTCCTCTTCTTCGTCTTCCTCTTCGCCGGACTCTTCGTCGGGTTCCTCGTCCTCCTCATCCGGATACTCGTCCTCGAGGTCCTCCTCCTCCTCGTCCCGGAGGTCCTCGTCGTCCGGCGACTCCTCGCCCTCTTCCTCGCCTTCACCTTCGCCTTCGTCGAAATCTTCGTCCTCGTCGCGGATCTCGTCCTCGTCGCCGGACGTGTCGACGTCTTCTTCGTCACCTGTTCCGGCGGAGTCCTCCTCGGTCTCCTCGCCGGTGTCCTCCTCCTGTTCCCGTTCCTCTTCCTCTCTGCGCGCCGTCTCGTCGTCCTTGACGACTTCGCTGTCGCGGATCTCTCCGTGCCAGCCCATGATGTCGTCGGGATGCAGTACGGCTTCGGTCATGACGTGGCGCCGGAAGTGCTTCAGTTCCAGGCGGGACCGGCGACCCACTGCCCGCCACAGGTTCGCGGTGCGCTCGAACAGGCCCCGGGGGTGATATTCGAGGACCAGGAGGATCCGGGTGAGATCCGGTGTGAGTTCGTGGAAGGTCACCGCGCCGTCGATGTAACCCTTTCCGCCCTTGGAGCGCCACACGATCCGTTCGAACGGCACCTGTTCGAGGATCGTGGACTCCCAGTTCCGGCGCGACCAGAAGACCTTGCCGGTCCAGTGAAGTTTCTCGTCCTCGACCTGTTCGACCTGTTCGACCTTCTTCATGAACTTCGGCCAGTCGGCGAACTGGGTCCACAGATCGTAGGCAAGGTCGATCGGCACTCCTACGTCGATGCTCTCGACGATGTTGGTGAGCTTGATCTTCTTGTTGCCACCACCGCCGCCCTTGCCCCCGCCGGTGACGGCCTCCTTGACGTCCTGGAACTTGTCCTTCGCGGTGTTCTTCAGGTTCTCGAACCCCGAGCTCGCCGCCGCCTTCAACGGCGACTCGCCCTGAGCGAGCTTGTCGACACCGGTCAGCGCGCTGGCCAGATTTCCGCCCTTGCCCTCGGAGTAATCCTGTAATCGTCCCGCCGTGCCGGTGACCCTGTCCGACAGGCTCGACAACGCATTCTGCGCGACGGTTCCCGCGAGGCCCTGCAACGATTGCTGCAGACCACCGGTCAGTCCGCCCGTGGCCTTCCCCGCCGTATCCGTGGCGGTTCGGCCGGCCTTACCGGCGGTATCGGTCGCGGTCTTCCCGGCCTTGCCCACCGCGTCGGTGACTCCACTCGATACATCACTCAATCCGGCCATCGCTCTCACCGCTTCGTTCGACGTACGGGCGCACGACCGGAGGACGACGCACTGCTACGCGCTGCGCGCTTGCGCGGCTTGGGAGATGCCTCTTCCGAATCGTCCGAGTCGTCGCTGTCGGATGTCTTCTTGCTGCGGGAAGCCCGCGGACGGGACGTGGCGCGCGCGGCGCGGCGCCGGGGTGCGGGGCGCTCGGGTTCCGGTTCCTCGTCGTCGCCCGAATCCTCCTCGCCCGAATCCTCCTCGTCGGCACCCTCTTCGTCCGTCTCGTCGTAATCCGGTTCCTCGTCGCGGGTCCTGCTGCCGCGACTCCTGCCGCCGCGACTTTCTTCCCCCTCGCGTGATTCGTCGTATTCGTCTTCGTATTCCGCGTCCTCGGGCTCCTCGTCCGCTCCGCCCCCGGCCCGCGCCTGCAGACGCTCGTTGAGGGCATCGATGCGGTGGCTGGCCGCGGTCACGGCTGCGGCACGCGCCGCGTGCATGAGTTCTCCGCGAACGGATTCGGTGATCTTGCTGACCTCGGGAGACGAACCGAGCATCGAGGCGCTTCGCTGCAGGAGTTCCTGCGGGTTGCTGGGCAGTTTGCCGGTGACTCCGGCACCGGCGAGCATCATGGCCAACCGCATCTTCTTGGTTCGGCCCAGGAAATATCCGATGCCCACACCGAGGGCGACTCGTGCTCCGGGTTTCATCACCGTTCTCCTTCATCTGCCGCGCGTCGTGTAGGCGTGCTCGGAAGGTGGCCGGAAGGTCTCGGTACGGTACGCAGCCGACGCGTGTATTTATGTGATGCAAACCACAGTACGTCACTCGGGACCGTGATTCGCATGCTTCGCCGCCATGCGGATCCGGGCAGACGACGAGGGTCGGTAAAGTACCAATCAGTATGTTCTACAGCAGGATACGAGTGTTGCTACATATTCGGTCCGCGCAGCGCGCTGTTCCCAAAGAACAGTTCTCGTACCGGCAATGCATTCGGAAAACGGATCTATCGCCCCGGCCCGGCCGGAGCGGTGATCCCCGTGGCCTGCAACGCGAATGCCGCTTCCGGGCCGATGATCTCGCCGACGAGGACGAGGAACCGGTCGACGAAAGCGGGACCATGGGCACCCTCGGTGGCGTCGTCCGGATTCTGTGGATCGAGATGGTGCGCGAGTTCGTGGAGCACCACCATCTCCCGGAACGCCCATGCGGTGTTCGCGCGGTGCTCGGGAAGGGCGATCGTCGCGCAGTCGCGTTCGTAGTGCGCGGCCGCGTTGCCGGCCCGGGCCCGCACGCGCACGGGCACGGCGGCGCGTTCCCACCGCATGATCACCCAGTCGAGGCCGAGCACGGCATCGATGTAGTCCTGGACGGAGGCGATGGAGGCGAATCGTCTCTCGACCGGAAGCGTGACGTGGGAACCGGCGACCTCGACCGTTCTCAGACCTCGTTCGTCGGCGCGGTCGAGCATCTTCCGTACGATCGACTCCGCTTCGTACACAGCGGTTCTGCGGGTGTCGCGCACCTTGGTCACCGTTCCAGCCTCCTCGGAGCCGACGGCAGTTCGGGTGCCGTTCCCAGTCGTGCCGCCCGGCCGGCGCGATCGCCCGCGCGCTGGGCGTCGGCCGAGCGCGCCGACGGCGCCCGGTTGCCCCGCCAACTGCCCCGCGCCTGCGACGTACTGCTGTAGAAGTCCTGGAGTTCCAGATTCTTCCCACGCAACACCAACGCCGTGCCCGGCGCGGATGTTTCCGCCTCGCGTTCGATCTGCTGCTTCGCCTCGGCCAGCCTGGCGCCGATCCGGGCGGCGAACGCCGACTGGAAGTTCAGTCGGGCCGTGACCGGGGCAACGGGTTTGCGTACGCGTGTGCGCACACGCCGGTCGCCGCGTTCCTCCACGACGGTACGCACCGTGGTCTCGGCCCGGTATGTGCCCTCACGCAGATACGCATCGGACGCCCGGACCATCTGCACCAGCAGGGAGGAGTACAGGGCCTCGCAGACGTCGATGTCGTCGGCGAAGCCGTAGGCGTAGATGACGGTGGAGTTCGCGGTGATGTCGCACTGCACGTCGTTGGCCGCGGCGATCGCGATGAACAACTGTGCGTAGGTACGCAGTCCCTTCTTGCCCGTCTCACCGATGGTGATCAGTCGCTGGACGGGGGCGGCACGGCGTTCCTTCGCCGCGGTGTGGCTGCGCGCGACCGCCAGATCGATCGAGGCGGACGTCGCGAGTCGCTGCGCTGCGGCGAGGAAGGCGTCGGCCTCGTGAGGGTTGTCGGTGGACTCCGCCTGGCGGAGCAACCCGCCGATACGACTCAACATCTTGTCCGAACTCACCCCGCGAGCGTAGAGCCCGGCACCGACTCCACCCACGAGAGCGAGAACACGTCCCGAAATTCCTGCAGAACCGCCTACTACCCAGCAAGATCGTGCAGATGGACACTGCGGTCGATTTCGTCACCGATATCAACGACACCTTCTGGTACGCGGTGATCGCGTTGCTCGTCGGCTCCGGCCTGTACTACACCGTGCGCTCGCGATTCATCCAGATCCGGCTCGTGCCGGACATGCTGCGTTCCGTGGTCGAGAAACCGACGACGATGCCCGACGGCACGAAGGGGATCTCGCCCTTCCGGGCGTTCTCGGTATCCGCGGCCTCGCGTGTGGGCACCGGCAACGTGGCAGGTGTCGCGATCGCGATCAGCCTCGGCGGACCGGGCGCGGTGTTCTGGATGTGGGTGATGGCATCGATCGGCGCGGCCACCGCATTCCTCGAGTCCACCCTCGCCCAGTTGTACAAGGTGCGCGACAAGGATTCCTTCCGCGGCGGACCCGCCTACTACATGCAGTACGGACTCGGAAAACGGTGGATGGGCATGATCTTCGCGGTGATCATCACGATCACCTACGGCTTCGTGTTCAACGCGGTGCAGACCAATTCCATCGTCGACGCGGTCTCGAGTTCCGTGGGCGAGAAGTCCACGGGGTTGCAGGTGGGTGTGGGCCTCGTCGTCGCCGTCCTCGTGGCCGTGGTGATCTTCGGCGGAATCCGCCGCATCTCCGGAGTGTCGCAGGTGCTGGTGCCGATCCTGGCGATCGCCTATCTCGTGATCGGCGTCATCGTCGTGATCCTCAACATCGGTGAGGTTCCCGCGATGTTCCGGTTGATCGTCGAGAACGCGTTCGGCCTCGAGGAGATCGTCGGTGGAGGCTTCGCCGCAGCCTTCATGAACGGCATCCGCCGCGGGTTGTTCTCCAACGAGGCGGGCATGGGGTCGGCGCCGAACGCCGGTGCCACCGCGGCAGTTTCGCATCCGGTGAAGCAGGGTCTGGTCCAGAGCCTCGGTGTCTACTTCGACACCCTGCTGGTGTGTTCGATCACGGCCTTCATCATCCTGTTGTCCGAGCCCGAGTTCGGCAGCGGCCTCGAAGGCGCGGCCCTGACGCAGAATGCGCTCGCCCTGCAACTCGGCGACTGGACGGTCCACTTCCTGGCGGTGCTGATCTTCTTCCTCGCGTTCACCTCCGTGATCGGCAACTACTACTACAGCGAATCGAACATGGAGTTCCTCACCGGTTCGCGCCGAATCCTCCCCTACCTGCGGGCGGCGGTCGTGGTGTGCGTGTTCCTCGGAGCCGTCGGCTCCCTCCCCCTCGTGTGGGCGCTGGCCGACCTCGCCATGGGAATCATGGCCACGGTGAACCTCATCGCGCTGATCCCGCTGTCGGGTATCGCCTACGCGTTGTTCCACCATTACTCCGCGCAGCGCAAGCAGGGACGCGACCCGGTCTTCCACGCGGGCGACGTACCGGGGGTGCGTGGAATCCAGGTGTGGACGGACGAGGACCTCGCGCCGGTCGACCGTGATGCGGACAGGACACGGTAGATTCCCCTACCGCACGAGCGTGTTCCGCTTCGGAAAGGATCTGCGAAATGGCGTCGGTGACCTTCGACAAGGCCACATGCCTGTTCCCCGGCTCGAGTACGCCCGCGGTCGACGCGCTCGACCTCGAGATCGAGGACGGTGAGTTCCTCGTCCTGGTCGGGCCGTCGGGCTGCGGCAAGTCGACCTCGCTGCGCATGCTCGCCGGCCTCGAGGAGGTGCACAGCGGGCGCATCCTCATCGGCGACGACGACGTCACCGGGCAGGATCCGAAGGAACGCGACATCGCGATGGTGTTCCAGAACTACGCGCTGTACCCGCACATGTCGGTCGCCGAGAACATGGGCTTCGCGCTCAAGCTCGCCAAGACACCCAAGAACGAGATCCGCGAGCGGGTCGTCGAGGTCGCGAAGATGCTCGACCTCGAACAGTTCCTCGACCGCAAGCCCAAGGCGCTGTCCGGTGGTCAGCGTCAGCGTGTGGCGATGGGACGTGCCATCGTCCGTCAGCCACAGGTCTTCCTCATGGACGAGCCGTTGTCGAACCTCGACGCCAAGCTCCGCGTCCAGACCCGCACGCAGATCGCGCAGCTGCAGCGACGGCTCGCCACCACCACCGTCTACGTCACCCACGACCAGGTCGAGGCCATGACGATGGGCGACCGCGTCGCGGTGCTCGAGAAGGGCATCCTGCAGCAGTGCGCGTCGCCGCGCGTGCTCTACAACAGGCCCGCGAACGTCTTCGTCGCCGGCTTCATGGGCTCGCCCGCCATGAACCTCTTCCGCCTCCCCGTGTTCGACCGCGGCGCGTTGCTCGGCGACACGCACGTCCCGATCCCACGCGACGTGGTCGGCCAGGTCACCGAGAAGGAGGTCGTGCTCGGCATCCGCCCCGAACACCTCGAGATCTCGAACGACGGCCTGGCCATGGACGTCGATGTGGTCGAGGAACTCGGATCCGAGGCGTACGTCTACGGCCGGGCCGACGTCGGCGGCATCGTGCAGCAGATCGTCGCGCGCAGCGACTGGCGCAACCCTCCGCAGAAGGGCGACCGGCTGTACCTGCGCTTCGACCCCGAGCACGTGCACGTCTTCGGAACGTCGGACGGGAAGCGAATCGGCTGACCCCCGCTCCGGAATCGGGCCGCGGAGTCGACACTCGACCGATTCAGGATGGGCGGAATGCCGACTTTTACCGGTGGTGCGTGCCACAGTAGTGGCCGGTGTCGGTGCACCTGGTCACCGACGTGTGTTCTTCGACCTCGAAATGGGGAGTTGTTGATGGTTCTGAATACGAAGGCGATGCGGAGGGCTGCGATCGCCGCAACGGCCGCGACCGCGCTCGTTCTCGCGGGTTGCTCGTCGGACAGCGGGGGCGACGACACCTCGACCGGCGGTGAGGGCACCGCTGCTTCCGGTGAGGGCCGCGGCCCCATCACGATCGTCGAGGGGCAGGATCCCCTGAACACGGCGCTCGAGAGCATCATCGCCGACTGGAACGCCGAGCATCCCGACGAGCAGGTGACGTTCAAGCCGCTCGCCAAGGAGGCCAACGACCAGTACGCCGATATCGCCCAGCGGATGCAGGCCAAGAGCGACGAGTACGACCTCATCGCCGTCGATGTCACCAACACGGCGGAGTTCGCCGCGAACGGCTGGCTGCTTCCCCTCGAGGGCGACCTGGCGATCGACACCGAGGGCGTGCTGCCCGCGACCGTCGAGTCGGGTACCTACAACGGCACCCTCTACGCCGCCCCGAAGAACACCAACGGCGCGTTCCTGTACTACCGCACCGATCTCGTCGACAAGGCGCCCGCGACCTGGGACGACCTGAAGGCCGAGTGCCCGAAGGCGGAGGAGGCGGGCATCGCCTGCTACATCGGTCAGTTCAAGAACTACGAGGGCCTGACGGTCAACGTCACCGAGATCGTCAATGCCTTCGGCGGCTCCTTCGTCTCCGAGGACGGCCTGACCCCGGCCGTCGACGACAAGACGGCCGAAGGCCTGCAGTTCCTCGTGGACAATTTCGAGGACGGCATCATCCCGGCCGCCGCCCAGACCTACACCGAGGGTGAGTCGCAGACCGCCTTCGGCAACGGTGAGGCGCTGTTCCTGCGCACGTGGCCGGGCTTCTACACCGACGGTGAGACGTCGTCGGTCGCCGGCAAGTACGGCATCGCCGTCCTGCCCGGCGTCGACGGTCCCGGCGTCTCGACGCTCGGCGGGTACAACGTCGGCATCAGCGCATTCTCGGATGCTCCCGCCACCGCGCGCGACTTCCTCGAGTTCATGCAGACCCGCCAGTCGCAGATGCACTACGCGGAGGCGGGCGGCGCCCCGGTTCTCGCCGAGGTCTACGACGACGCGTCGATCCTCGAGCAGTACCCCTACTTCTCGACGTTGAAGGAAGCCCTCGAGGCCGCGAAGCCGCGTCCGGCGTCGCCGTACTACTCGGCCGTGTCGAAGGCGATCGCCGACAACGCCTACGCTGCGATCCGTGGCGAGAAGACCGTCCAGCAGGCGCTGGACGACACCGAGGCCGGCATCGAGACCGCCGGCAACTGATGCTCCAGGAGCAAGTACATGGCTGACCCGCAGGTCGATAATCCCGCGGATCCGTCACACGCCTCCGCGGTCGGGACCGTGTCCGGTCCCGACCGCGGACGTGTCGGCGGACGTCACCGCGTGCCCGCGCCTCCCGCCGCGGAGGTGAAGACGCGGCGCAAGGTCCCGGTATGGATGTTCGTCGCACCGTCGATGCTCGTCCTGGCCGTGATCATCCTGTATCCGCTCGGTCGAGCGATGTGGATGTCGCTGCAGGGTGACGCGAAGCGGCTCGATCCCGAGACCGGGCGGTTCGTCACCGGAGGCTTCGTCGGGATCGAGAACTACACGCGCTGGATCACCCAGACCTGCGGTACCGCCACCGGTTCGATCCCCTGCCCTCCGGGCACCCTCGGCTCGCAGTTCTGGCAGTCGATCTTCAACACTTTCTTCTTCACCGTCGTCACGGTCTCGCTCGAGACGGTGATCGGTTTCGCCATGGCGGTCGTGATGGCCAAGTCGTTCCGGGGTCGCGGTCTGCTGCGTGCCTCGGTGCTCGTGCCGTGGGCGATCCCCACCGCCGTCACCGCCAAGCTGTGGTTCTTCATCTTCGCCAACGACGGTGCCGCCAACAAGCTGCTCGGCACCGACTACCTGTGGACCGCCGATCCGTGGCCCGCCCGGGTCGCGATCATCGTCGCCGACGTGTGGAAGACGGCGCCGTTCATGGCGCTGCTCATCCTCGCCGGACTGCAGATGATCCCGCAGGACGTCTACGAGGCGGCGAAGGTCGACGGCGCGAACGCCTGGCAGCGGTTCAAGATGATCACCCTGCCGCTGGTGAAGCCCGCCCTCATGGTGGCGATCCTGTTCCGCACCATGGATGCGCTGCGCATGTACGACCTGCCCGCGATCATGATGGGTTCGAATCCCGCGACGTCGACGATCTCGGTGCTCGTCGTCGACCAGATGCGTCAGGGTGCGAACTCCGCGTCCGCCCTGTCCACGATCACCTTCCTGCTCATCTTCGCCGTCGCCTTCGTGCTGGTGCGGTTCCTCGGCGCCAACGCGGTGAGCACGCAGGAGAAGCAGCGTAAGGGGGAAGTCGTATGACCGTCACCACCACCGAGGCACCCCGCACCGAGCCGGATCCGGTGCAGGTCCGCAAGGTGCCGATGAAGCGCCGATTGAGCACGGTCGGCACCTATGCGGGCGTCGCGCTGATCGTCGTGTGGGGTCTGGCCCCCTGCTACTGGATGGTCGTCACGGCTCTGCGCGACCCGTCGGAGACGTTCAGCACGACCCTGTGGCCGTCGAACCCGACGCTGCAGAACTTCGCCGACGCACTCGACCCCGACGCCAAGGTCAACTTCTCGCGGGCGCTGCTCAACAGCGTCATCATCGCCGGTGCCACCACGGCGGTCGCGCTGCTGCTGGGCGTGTTCACCGCCTACGCACTGTCGCGCTTCGACTTCCGCGGCAAGTACTTCGTCACCGGCATCATCCTCGGCGCGTCGATGTTCCCCGTCGTCGCGCTCGTGACGCCGCTGTTCCAGTTGTTCACCGACATCGGCTGGATCGGCAAGTACCAGGCGCTGATCATCCCGAACATCTCGTTCGTGCTGCCGCTGACCATCTACACGCTCACCTCGTTCTTCTCGGAACTGCCGTGGGAACTCGAGGAGGCCGCCCGCATGGACGGTGCGACGCGGGGGCAGGCGTTCCGTCTGGTCATGCTGCCGCTCGCCGCCCCCGCCCTGTTCACCACAGCGATCCTCGCCTTCATCGCGACCGTCAACGAGTATCTGCTGATGTCGCAGCTGTCGAACGAGAGCACGGCCCCGGTGACGGTCGCGATGGCACGATTCACCGGCACCGATCCGTACGTCACCCCGTATGCATCGATCATGGCCGGTGGCACCCTCGTCATGGTGCCGCTCGTGGTGATGGTGCTGATCTTCCAGCGGCGCATCATCTCGGGCCTGACCGCGGGTGGCGTCAAGTCGTGAGGAAGGTTCCGCGCCGGAACCGACTCGAGATGCTGCTCGGCCTCCTCACGGTGTTCACGGCGATGGCCGTGATCGCCGCAGTCGCCGAGCTGACGTCGCCGCAACCCGGTGTCGTGCCGTCTCTCGTGCTGCTCGCATTCGTCGTGATGTGGGGGCTCGCGTTCCGCGCGTGGCGCCGATCGGGATGACCACGCACGTGGCGTGAGAAGCACCGGAACGGTGGTCCGGAGGTGTCCCTCGGTCGTTTCCGTACCATACGGTGGGCGGGAGTCCCTCCCGCTCGGATGTCCGGTACGGAGAAGGTGGAACGAGTGACGAGCCCCAAGAGGTCTACCTCCTCGCGTGCCGCTGCGGCCGCAGCGAAGAAGAGCAGGGGACACATCGTCCGCTACGCCGTACTCGTCGCGTTCGTTCTCGCCGTGCTCGTACCGCTCGGCGTCTTCGCCACCGCGTACTACTCGGCGGACGTGCCGACCCCGTCGGACATGAAGACGAACCAGCTCGCGCGGGTCTACGCGGCCGACGACGCCACCGAGATCACCCGGGTGGTCCCGCCGGAGGGCAACCGTCTCGAGGTCGGGATCGCGCAGATCCCCGAGCACGTCCGCAACGCCGTGCTGTCGGCGGAGGACCGCAACTTCTACAGCAACCCCGGCTTCTCGATCACCGGTTTCGCTCGTGCGGCCCGCGACAACGTCATGGGCAAGGACACCGCCGGTGGTGGTTCCACGATCACCCAGCAGTACGTCAAGAACGTGCTCGTCGGCGCCGACCGCACGCTCGAACGCAAGATGCGCGAACTCGTCATCTCCACCAAGATGGCGCGGCAGTGGTCGAAGGACGAGATCCTCGAGGCGTACCTCAACACCATCTACTTCGGCCGGGGTGCCTACGGCATCGGCGCGGCGTCCCAGGCGTACTTCGGCAAGCCCGTCGAGGAGCTGTCGGTCTCCGAGGGTGCCGTCCTGGCCGGGGTGATCCGGACACCGTCCTCGCTCGATCCCGAGTACAACCTGCCGGCGATCGAAGAGCGCTGGAACTACGTGCTCGACGGCATGGTCGACATGGACGTCCTCGACCCGTCGGAGAGGTCGGCCCAGGTGTTCCCCCCGACGGTGCCGTCGAACACCCTCGTGTTGGCCACGGAGGCGACGGGGCCGGAAGGCCACATCCGCACGCAGGTGTTGCGCGAGCTGTCCGCGGCGGGGATCAGTGAACAGACCCTCAACACCGAGGGTCTGCGGATCACCACCACGATCGACCCGAGGGCACAGCAGGCGGCGATCGACTCCGCCCGGTCCACGCTGTCGGGGGAACCCGGGGAATTGCGTACCGCGGTGGTCTCGGTGGACCCCCGCTCGGGGGCCGTGCGCGCCTACTACGGCGGTGAGGACGGCGCCGGCTTCGACTTCGCGCAGGCGCCCGTCCAGACCGGGTCGGCGTTCAAGGTGTTCGGCCTGCTCGCCGCGCTCGACGACGGGATCGGCCTGAACGCGCGCTTCGACAGCTCGCCGCTGACGGTCGGCACTGTCCGCATCGGCAACGTCGAAGGCGAGTCGTGCGGGCGGTGCACGATCGCCGAGGCGCTCAAGCGGTCGCTGAACACGAGCTTCTACCGGCTCATGATGTCCATGTCGAACGGTCCCCAGAAGATCGCCGACGCCGCGCACGCCGCGGGAATCCCCCTGACGATCCCCGGCGTCGAGGGGCAGACGCTGAGCGAGAACGGCGGTTCCCCGGAGGGCGGCATCGTTCTCGGTCAGTACCAGGCGCGGGTGATCGACATGGCGTCGGCCTACGCGACGATCGCCGCGTCCGGTGTCTTCCACGAGCCGTACTTCGTGCAGAAGGTCGTGACGGCCGACGGGGTCGTGCTCCTCGATCGACCGGCGTCACCCGGCGAGCAGCGCCTCGACGCCGCGGTCGCCGACAACACGACCCAGGCCATGATGCCGATCGCCGCGTATTCGCGCGGGCACGCGCTCGCCGGTGGCCGGCCGTCGGCGGCGAAGACCGGTACCACGCAGCTCGGCGACACCGGCCTGAACAAGGATGCCTGGATGGTCGGGTACACCCCGTCGCTGTCGACGGCCGTGTGGATGGGCACACCCGACGCCGGGCCGATCACCAACAGCTGGGGTGGGTCGATCTACGGCTCCGGTCTGCCCTCGGACATCTGGAAGGGAACGATGGACGGCGCCCTCGAGGGCACGCCGGTCGAGAGCTTCCCGTGGCCGGCGCCCATCGGTGGACAGGCGGGTGTCCCCAAGGACGCCGGTATCGAGACCAGCACCCCCCCGCCGCCGACCTTCAGGCTGCCCGACCTGTCGAACCTGCCGCCGATCACGATTCCCGCACCGCCGGTCGATCTCCCCGTTCCGGTGCCCTCGCAGATCGAGGTGTTCCCCGGCGTCACGATCCAGATCCCCGGCTTGTAGACATGTACTCCACCCCTTCGTCGTCGACGAGCCGGCCGGGGACTACGGCCCCGTCAGCACCGTCGGCAGCAGGGCGGCCGAATAGTCGACGACCTCGTCGATGCTCGGCGTCCCGTCGCGGAACCGGTCGATCGCCAGCGACTCCACGAGTGCCCACCAGGCCCGCAGCCGCATTCGGGTCACGCGGGTGTCGTCGCAGCCCAGCGCCGCGACGACTCGCCCGACCATGGTGTCGCGCATAGAGTCGTGGATGTCGCGGATCTGGGGGTCGGATCCGACGCCGCTGTGGAAGAAGGCCTGATAGTTGTCGCCGTGGCGGTCGATGAACGAGACGAACGGGTGCACTACGGCCCGGAGCGGATCCTGCTCGTCCGGGTCGGGATCCGCGGCGCGGAGCAACCGGCGTGACGCGGCGCCGACGACCGCGACGTAGAAGTCCTGCTTGGTGGGGAAATAACGGAACAGCAGGCCGCGGGAGATACCGGCGATCTCGGCGACGCGGTCGATGGACAGGGCGTGGATGGGCCGGGTCGACAGTTCCTGCAGTCCGATGGCGACGAGTTGCCGGCGACGTTCCGCCGGCGGCAGACGACGCCGACCTGTGGATGCCTCTTGTCGCGGGGTGCTCACACCGATAGCCTAACTGAGCATCGCTCAGTTAAGGCCGCCCGGCCGGGCAGTTCCCGGTCGACTCGACGGAAGGCACCCGATGGATTTCGCACAGTCCGAGCGCAGTCGCGACTATCTCGAACGTCTGCGGGCGTTCATCGCAGGCGAGGTCACGCCTGTCGAGCAGCAACTGCGGGCCGCGCGACGCACGGCGGGTGAAGGACGACGCGACATCGACGCCGCCGAGAGGTGGGCCGTCTCCCCCGAATTCCGCGAGCTGCAGCGCAAGGCCCGCGCCGAGGGCCTGTGGAACCTCTTCCTTCCCGACGCCGAACTCGGTGCCGGATTGTCGAACGTCGACTACGCCCCGCTCGCCGAGGAGATGGGCCGCTCGCCGTTCGTCTCCGCGGTGTTCAACTGCGACGCGCCCGACACCGGCAACATGGAGGTGCTCTATCACTACGGCAGCGCCGCGCAGAAGGAGCAGTGGCTGCGGCCCCTGCTCGACGGCGAGATCCGCTCGGCTTTCTGCATGACCGAACCCGAGGTCGCCTCGTCGGACGCCACCAACATGGCCGCGACCGCCGTGGTCGACGGCGACGAGATCGTCCTCGACGGCCGCAAATGGTGGAGCACCGGCATCGGCCACCCCGACTGCAAGGTGCTCATCTTCATGGGCCTGACCGATCCGGAAGCCCACAAGTACCAAAGACATTCGATGGTGCTCGTGCCCATCGACACGCCGGGCGTCGAGGTCGAGCGCATGCTCCCGACGATGGGCTTCTTCGACGAGCCCAGCGGCCACGGCGAGGTGTCCTTCACCGACGTGCGCCTGCCGCTCGACGCCGTCATCGCGGGCCCCGGAAGGGGATTCGAGATCGCGCAGGGACGCCTCGGACCGGGACGCATCCACCACTGCATGCGCCTCGTCGGGCTCGCCGAACGCACTCTCGAGCTCGCGTGCCGTCGCGGTCTCGAACGCACCGCCTTCGGCAAGCCGATCATCGATCTCGGCGGCAACCGGGAACGGATCGCCGACGCGCGCATCGCGATCAACCAGCTGCGTCTGCTCGTCCTGCACGCGGCATGGCTGCTCGACACACAGGGACTCGCCGGGGCACGCTCGGCGGTCTCCGAGATCAAGGTGGTCGCACCGCGCGTGACCCAGCAGATCGCCGACTTCGCCATCCAGATCC
Source organism: Rhodococcus gordoniae (assembly GCF_001646655.1). Taxonomy (GTDB): domain Bacteria; phylum Actinomycetota; class Actinomycetes; order Mycobacteriales; family Mycobacteriaceae; genus Rhodococcus; species Rhodococcus gordoniae. The sequence goes on from NZ_LPZN01000002.1 coordinate 33,357, forward strand.
ACGGCGGCGGTGGGCTCTCCGACGACTTCCCCCTCGCCGGTGCATGGACGGCGGCACGCGCACTGCGGCTGGCGGACGGGCCCGACGAGGTGCACCAGGGGCTCGTCGCCCGGTTCGAACTCGGCAAGTACGCGTGAGACGGGAGATTCCGACGATGACCGCACTTCCCGACAACGCCCGCACCGTTCGCGACGAGGACGCCTTCGACGTCGACGCGGTCGCCGCCTGGCTCGACGAGAACGCCGGTATCCGAGGGGTCCCGGAGGTTCGCCAGTTCTCCGGCGGCGCATCCAATCTCACCTATCTGCTGCGGTATCCGGACCGCGATCTCGTGCTGCGTCGCCCGCCGGCGGGGGCGAAGCCGTCGTCGGGGCACGACATGGCACGCGAGTACCGCATCCAGTCGATGCTCGCACCGGTCTACCCGTACGTTCCCACCATGGTCGGCCTGTGCACCGATCGCGGTGTGCTCGGCAGCGACTTCTACGTCATGGACCGGGTTCCCGGCACCATCCTGCGGACGAATCCGCCCACCGACCTCGACCTCACCGAGGCGGACACCCGCACATTGTGCCTGCGCATCGTCGACCTGCTCGTCGAACTGCACGGCATCGATCCGGAGTCCGCAGGACTGTCCGAACTGGGTCGCGGTTCCGGCTACGTCGCACGGCAGGTCGCGGGCTGGACGTCGCGCTACACCAAGGCCCGCACCGACAACGTTCCCGACTTCGCCCGTGTCACCACGTGGTTGGCGGCGCGGCAACCCGAGGACGTCGCACAGACCGTGATCCACGGCGACTTCCGCCTCGACAACATCGTTCTCGACGAGAACGACCCGCTGAAGCCGGTCGCGGTGCTCGACTGGGAACTGGCCACCATCGGCGACCCCCTGATGGATCTCGGATCGTCGCTCGCCTACTGGGTGCAGGCGGACGACGACGACATGCTGCTGCTCACGAAGCGGCAACCGTCCGACCTGCCCGGCATGCTCACCCGGCAGGAGATCGTCGAATATTATTCCGAGCGAACCGGATTACCGGTGGACGGCTGGGGATTCTACGAGGTGTTCGGACTGTTCCGCCTCGCCGTGATCGCCCAGCAGATCTACTACCGCTACCACCACGGCCACACCACCAATTCGGCCTTCGAGGACTTCTGGATCGTGGTCGGCTACCTCGAATCCCGTTGCAGTGCATTGATCGATCGATACGAGAAGGAGAACCGATGAGCCGCCCGCAGCGACGGAACATCCTCATCACCGGTGCGAGTTCCGGGCTCGGTGCCGGTATGGCGCGTGAGTTCGCGGCGCGTGGAAGGAATCTCGCGCTCGCCGCCCGTCGCGTCGAACGACTCGAGGAGTTGCGGGACGAACTGCTCGCCGCGCACCCGGGCATCACCGTGAGCGTGCGCGCCCTCGACGTGAACCGGCACGACGACGTGTTCACCGTCTTCCGCGAGTTCGACGACGAGCTCGGCGGTCTCGACCGGGTGATCGTCAATGCCGGTCTCGGCAAGGGGCAGCCCCTGGGCACCGGTTACTTCCGTGCCAATGCCCAGACTGCGAACACCAACTTCCTCGGTGCGCTCGCGCAGAGTGAAGCGGCGCTCGAACTCATGCGCCCCCGCGGGCGCGGCCACGTCGTGCTGATCTCGTCGATGAGTGCGCTCCGCGGCATGCCGCGCAACCTGACGACCTATGCCGCGTCCAAGGCCGCCGTCGCCTCTCTCGGTGAGGGGATGCGTGCCGACCTCGCCGACACCGATATCTCGGTGAGCACGATCTTCCCCGGATACATCCGGTCGGAGATCAACGAGAAGGTGAAGAAGGTCCCGTTCATCGTCGACACCGAAACAGGTTGTCGCGCACTGGCTGCTGCGATCGAAAAGGAGCCCGCCAAGGCGTATGTGCCGGGATGGCCGTGGATTCCGCTCGGTTACGCCATGAAGGTGCTGCCGCTGTCGGTGATCCGGAAGATGGCGTAGACGGGGTCGGAACCCGCAGAGCGACAACGACGAAGGCCGCATCCCGAAAGGATGCGGCCTTCGTCGGAAATCGCTCCGGAGAGCGGCTCTACGCGTCGGCTCCGATGATGAACGCCTCGAGCTCGGCGCGTGCCGTGTCGTCGGCCATCTGGACCGGCGGGGACTTCATCAGGTAGGCCGAAGCCGGGAGGATCGGGCCACCGATGCCGCGGTCCTTGGCGATCTTCGCCGCGCGGATGGCGTCGATGATGATGCCGGCGGAGTTCGGGGAGTCCCACACCTCGAGCTTGTACTCGAGGTTGAGCGGGGCATCGCCGAAGGCGCGACCCTCGAGGCGGACGTACGCCCACTTGCGGTCGTCGAGCCACTGCACGTAGTCGGAGGGACCGATGTGCACGTCGCGGTCGTGGACCTTGCCGGCCAGCGGGCCGTTGAGGTTCGAGGTGACGGCCTGGGTCTTGGAGACCTTCTTGGACTCGAGACGCTCACGCTCGAGCATGTTCTTGAAGTCCATGTTGCCGCCGACGTTGAGCTGGTACGTGCGGTCGAGCACGACACCGCGGTCCTCGAAGAGCTTCGCCATCACGCGGTGGGTGATGGTGGCGCCGACCTGCGACTTGATGTCGTCGCCGACGATCGGGACACCGGCGTCGGTGAACTTCTGCGCCCACTTGGGATCGGAGGCGATGAACACGGGGAGGGCGTTGACGAAGGCGACACCGGCATCGATGGCGCACTGCGCGTAGAACTTGTCGGCCTCTTCGGAACCCACGGGGAGGTAGGAGACGAGAACGTCGACCTCGGCGTCCTTCAGTGCCTTGACCACGTCGACGGGCTCGGCGTCGGAGAGCTCGATGGTCTCGGAGTAGTACTTGCCGATACCGTCGAGCGTGTGGCCGCGCTGGACGGGCACGCCGAGCGGCGGCACGTCGGCGATCTTGATGGTGTTGTTCTCGCTCGCGAGGATCGCCTCGGACAGGTCGAAGCCGACCTTCTTGGCGTCCACATCGAACGCGGCGACGAACTTGACGTCGCGCACGTGGTAGCGACCGAATTCGACGTGCATCAGACCGGGGACGGTGGTCTCGGCGTCCGCATCCTTGTAGTACTCGACGCCCTGGACCAGGGAGGAGGCACAGTTCCCCACGCCCACAATGGCCACGCGCACCGCGGTGCTGTTCTCACCCATGGTCGGGTTCTCCTTCTTTGTTGCGTGCTGCTGACGACTGCTCGGCGGCGATGAGTTCGTTGAGCCAGCGCACTTCGCGCTCGCTCGACTCGAGGCCGAGCTGATGGAGCTGACGGGTGTAACGATCGAGAGTGCCGCTGGCCCGTCCGATCGCATCGCGGAGCGCTTCTCTGCGCTCCTCGACCTGGCGGCGCCTGCCTTCGAGAATTCGCATCCGCGCTTCGGCGGGGGTGCGACCGAAGAAGGCGAGGTGCACGCCGAATCCGTCATCGGTGTAGTTCTGCGGTCCCGTGTCGGCGACCAGCTCGGTGAAGCGTTCTCGCCCCTTCGGGGTGAGCTGGTAGACGCGGCGGGCACGTCGCTTCACGGGACCGGGAGTTCCCGAATCCTCTTCGATGAGGCCGTCCGCCTGCATCCTCCGCAGGGTCGGATAGAGCGACCCGTAGGAGAAGGCACGGAAGGCCCCGAGGAGCCCGGTCAGACGCTTGCGCAGCTCGTAGCCGTGCATGGGCGACTCGAGGAGGAGCCCGAGTATCGCCAATTCCAGCACGGGTCACCTCCTGTTTCCGTTCGAACCAACCGATTGATACGACGCAGAACTATATCGTGCCGATATATACGACGATACGCCGCACGGGCCGGATGTCACACGACGTTCCGGACGGACATCCCTCTCCGGAGTCGACCGGGACCACACGGGTTCGTATCGAGTGGGCGACTCCACGCCCATCGCCCCATCGCCCGCACGTACTCTGGAAGCCGTGCGAATTCAGCGGCAGGTGGTGGACTACGCGTTGCAGCGGCGCTCGCTGCTCGCGGAGGTCTACTCGGGGCGGCGCGGAGTCAGCGAGGTCTGCGACGCGAGCCCCTATCTGCTGCGGGCGGCGAAATTCCACGGACGGGGCAGCGATGTGGTGTGCCCCATCTGCCGTAAGGAGCAGTTGACCCTCGTCTCGTGGGTCTTCGGCGACAAGCTCGGTCCGGTGTCCGGGTCGGCGCGCACTCCCGAGGAGCTGGTGCGTCTGGCCGCCAGCCAGGAGGAATTCTCGGTCCATCTGGTCGAGGTGTGCCGTACCTGTAGCTGGAACCACCTGGTGCAGTCGTACGTCCTGGGTTCGCAACCTGCCCCCAAGAGCCCGCGTCGCCGGTCGACGGGATCGAGCCGTCGTACCGCCAGCGAGTGAAGGGGCGCCGGCGACGTGCCCGTACGCTTTCCTCTGGAGTTCGCTCCTGGGTCCGACCCGCACGACCTGATCGTCGCGTCGTCCGCTGCGCACATCGTCGAACGGCTGCCGTCCACCGGCGTCGTCGATCGGCTGTCCGTGGAGCAGTGTCGAGGCCGCGGCGTGATGCGTCGCGAGAACAGTTGGAGATGAGTACGTGAGTTCCCCCGACAACGAACCCGAGGACAACAAGGTCGTTCCGCCCCGGCGCGGTGGTCCTGCCGGACCGCAGCCCGGGCCGCAACGCCCCGGTCCTCCTGCCGGTCAGGGACAGCAGCGCCCTGCTCCGGGCCCGGTGCAGGGTCGCCCGTTGCCTCCGCAGCCCCGACCGCAGGGTCAACCGGGAGCACCGGGGCAACCGGGAGCACCGGGGCAGCCGGGTCGCCCGGGGGGTCAAGGACAGCCGAGCGGTCCCGCCGGCCCGCCGCCGCGTCCCGGCGCACGCCCGCCGTACCCGCCGCAAGCTCCCGGTCAGGGGCCGCGTCCCCAAGGTCCCGGACAAGGTCAGGGACCGCAGGGACCGGGTCCCCAGCAGGGCCGGCCGGGGCAGCCTTACCCGCCGCGCGGACCGATGCCCGCCCCGGGTGCGAACCCGCCGCGTAATCCCGACCAGCCGATGCCGCGTCCCGGCACGTTGCCCCCCGTCCAGCGCTCGCCGCAGGCCGATCCGACCGTTGCGATGCGTCCCGGAGCGGACGCCCCGGCACAGCGTTCCGGAGCGGACGCCCCGGCACAGCGTCCCGGAGCGGACGCCCAGGCACAGCGTCCCGGAGCGGACGCCCCGACCCAGCGGGTTGCCGCGTCGACACCCGTCGGCGGTGCCGATCGTGCGGGTGAGGCGCCCACGACCCGCGTCGCCGGGGGCCCGCCTGCGGGTGGTCCTCCCACCGTTCCGCCCGGTGGCGGTTCCGGCGGCGGGGCCGGTGGCGGAAAGGGCGACGGCAGGAGCAACCACTGGCGCACGATCCGCCGGGTCGGTTACGGCGTGGTCGCCGCGGGCATCCTCGTCCCGATCCTCATGTTCATGCTGGCGTACGTCGTCCAGGACGTGCCGCGTCCGGGTGAGCTTCAGACGAACCAGGCCGCGACCATCTTCAATTCCGACGGTGAGGGCGTCATCACGAAGGTGATCCCGCCGGAGGGCAACCGCACCGAGGTCGAACTCGATGCGATTCCCGTGCACGTCCGCAATGCCGTACTGGCCGCCGAGGACCGCGATTTCTACAGCAATCCCGGCTTCTCGATCACCGGTTTCGCGCGCGCTGCCCGCGACAACGTGCTCGGTCGCGACAGCGCCGGTGGTGGCTCGACCATCACCCAGCAGTACGTGAAGGTCGCGGTCGTCGGTTCCGAGCGGACGTTGACCCGCAAGCTCAAGGAGCTGGTGCTGTCGACGAAGATGGCGAACCAGTGGGCCAAGGACGACATCCTCGCGGCCTATCTCAACACCATCTACTTCGGCCGCGGTGCCTACGGCATCGCAGCGGCGTCGAACGCGTACTTCGGCAAGCCCGTCGGTGAACTCACCGTCGAGGAAGGTGCCGTGCTCGCCTCGTCGATCCAGCTGCCGTCGCTGCTCGATCCCGAGCAGAACCCCGAGGGTGCGGAAGCACGGTGGAACTACGTGCTCGACGGTATGGTCTCCGCCGGCACGCTCGATGCGGCCGAGCGGTCGGGAATGCGGTACCCGGCATACATGCCGATCGCGGAACTCGACAACGGCGACCAGTCGTCCGGTCCCGAGGGGCTGATCAAGAACCAGGTGCTCGCCGAGCTGGCGCGTGAGGGTATCGACGAGAATCTCCTCAACACGGCCGGACTGCAGATCACCACGACGATCGACGCGCAGGCACAGCAGTCGGCGGTCGAGGCGGCGCAGACCAATCTCGAGGGGGAGCCCGAGGAATTGCGCACCGCGGTGGTGTCCGTCGATCCCCGCTCCGGGGCGATCCGCGCCTATTACGGCGGTGAGAGCGGTGTCGGTTACGACTTCGCGCAGTCGGGTCTGCAGACGGGTTCGTCGTTCAAGGTATTCGGTCTGGCGGCCAACCTCGATCAGGGTGTGCCGCTGTCGCAGACCTACGACAGCGGTCCGCTGACGGTCAACGGCATCGAGATCGGCAACGTGGAGGGCGAGTCGTGCGGGCAGTGCACCATCGCCGAAGCCCTGAAGCGGTCGTTGAACACGAGTTTCTACCGGATGATGCTCGCGATGGACAACGGCCCGCAGGCCATCGCCGACATGGCGCACAAGCTGGGCGTCGCGAAGGAGCTGCCGGGCATCGGCGAGACCCTCACCGAGCCGGACGGTGCCGGCCCCAACTACGGCATCGTCCTGGGTCAGTACCAGTCACGCGTGCTCGACATGGCGTCGGCCTATGCCACGCTCGCGGCGTCCGGCCGTCATCACGAGCCCTATTTCGTGCAGAAGGTCGTGACGTCCGACGGTGAGGTCCTCCTCGACCGCGGCACTCCCACCGGCGAGCAGGTCGTCGACGCGGCGGTGGCCGACAACACCACCTCCGCGATGACCCCGATCGCCGCGTATTCGAACGGTCACGCCCTGGCCGGAGGCCGTCCGTCCGCGGCGAAGACCGGCACCGCCCAGCTCGGTGACACCGGCTCCAACAAGGACGCGTGGATGGTCGGCTACACGCCGTCCCTGTCGACCGCGGTGTGGGTCGGCACGGAGGAGGGACTGCCGCTGGAGAACAGCTGGGGCGGCATGATCTACGGCTCGGGCATCCCGTCGGACATCTGGAAGGACACGATGGACGGCGCTCTCGAGGGCACCGAGGTCGAGTCGTTCCCGAAGCCGGCAGCGATCGCCGGTGTCTCCGGGGTACCGGCCTGGACCGCGACGACCACCGCCCCGGCCACCCGTCAGGAGACCACCACCTCGCGTGTGGTGCCGAGCCTGCCGGAGGTTCCCGAGATCACCACTCAGAACGTGGAGATCTTCCCCGGTGTCACGATCCCGGTTCCGGGTGTCGCTCCGCAGACGACCACCCAGAGTGTGCCCACCCGTCCCGGTACCGGCGGTCAGCAGGAGGAGAGCGAGGACACCGGCGGCGGAACCGGTGGTGGCACGGGAGACGAGTCGGACGGCGGTGGATCGCCTCCGCAGAACCGCATCCCGGGACTCGAGAGCCCCGCGATTCCGGGCGCGCAGGGCGGTAGTCCCCAGGGCGCGTTCGAATACGCTCCGGCCGGGTAGCCTCGCCGCGTGAGCGACGACCGGCGATCCGACGTCCGGCCGGTGGTGTCCGCTGCACCACCGGCCGAGGATCGTCGTTCCCTGGACTGGCGCGACACCCCCGGGCGCACCGATCCGACGGTGACGCGGCTGACCGCGGTCATCGGTGGTCCGGTCGGGCGGCATGCCGTGCTGGGTCGCACCCGCTTCTTCACTCCCCTGCGGGCGATGTTGTTGCTCGCGGTCGTCTTCCTCGCCTTCGGATGGTTCACGAAGGCGGCCTGTGTACAGCAGGGACCCGTCGGATCCGACGGCGCGCTCGGTCTGGACTGGAGCGGCGACCGGCAGTACGTGGCGATGTGTTATTCCGACATCGTTCCGCTCTACGGCGCCGAACGCCTTGCGGAGGGCGCCTTCCCGTACCGGACGTCGTGGGAGGAACCCGGTCCCGACGGGCAGATGCAGACCCGGTACATGGAGTATCCGGTGCTCGCGGGTCTGTACCAGTACGGTTCGATGCGCATCGCGAAGGCGTGGGATGCCACACCGTGGCTTCCCCACGCTCTGCAGGTCGCGATCTACTTCTCGGTCGTCGCGGTCGGGCTCGCGCTCGCCTGGCTCGTCACGGTGTGGGCCACTGCGATGTCGGCGGGCCGGAGGATCTGGGACGCTGCCCTCGTCGCGGCGTCCCCGCTGGTCGTGGTGCACGCGTTCACGAATTTCGATGCCCTGGCCACGGCGTTCGCTGCCGGTGGCCTGCTGGCGTGGGCCAGACGCCGACCGGTTCTCGCCGGTGTCCTGCTCGGTCTCGGTGCGGCGACGAAGTTGTATCCGGTGCTGTTGCTCGGTCCACTGCTGGTGCTGTGTCTGCGTACCGGCCACCTGCGGTCGTTCGCCCGCACCGCAGGAGCTGCTGCCGCCGCATGGCTGGCCGTGAATCTGCCGATCATGGTGTTGTACCCGCGCGGATGGGCGGAGTTCTTCCGCCTCAACTCCGATCGCGGAGCGGATCCCGATTCGATCTACAACGTGCTGCGTTCTTTCCTGGGGTGGCCGAGCTGGTCGGCGTCGACCTTCAACGGGGTGTCGCTCGTGCTGTTCGCGGCGGCCTGCATTGTGATCGGCTGGATCGGGCTCACCGCGCCGCGGCGTCCCCGCCTGGCGCAGTTGTGTTTCCTTCTCGTCGCGGCCTTCCTGCTCACCAACAAGGTGTGGAGTCCGCAGTACTCGTTGTGGCTCGTGCCGCTCGCCGTGCTGGCGGTACCCCACCGCCGCGCGCTGCTCGCCTGGATGACGATCGATGCGCTGGTGTGGGTTCCGCGCATGTACTACTACCTGGGCCCTGATCGGAAGGGGCTGCCGGAGCAGTGGTTCACCGGCACGGTCTTCCTGCGCGATGTCGCCGTGGTGGCGTTGTGTGCGGTGGTGCTGTGGCAGATCCGGCGTCCGGTGAGGGATCCTGTGCGATACGGCTTCGTCGACGATCCCGTCGGTGGGGTACTCGATCAGGCACCCGATCGTCCGCCCCGGTGGCTGCCCCACAGATTGCGGCCCGCTCACCATCGGGTCACAAGAGAAGAATCATCCGAACGATGGCTGCCGGAGGCGACGTCCTCGCCCTAGGCTCGGAATCGAGCCACGAGGGGGGCGAATGACGAGCGGCAGATGGAGATTCGGCGCGGGGACGGATGTCACCGCATCGCAGTTCACGACGTGCGAGCTGGCGTGGACGGTCGCGGCCGGCGACGCCACCGCGATCCCGCGACTTCTGCGCGACCTGCATCCGCTCGTGACCGCCTACTTCCGGGCACGCGCGAAAGCCGCCGGAGGCACCTTTGCCGAGGCCGACCGGCTCGCTCCGGCCGCCTGCCGCGCGATCCTCGCCGAACTCGCCGCGCCGTCCGGGGCCGACCGGCCTTTCCTGCGGCTGGCGTACACGGTGGTCTCCGACACTGCCGATTCCGAGTTCGTGAGCTCGGAGGCGATCCCCCTGACTCGTCTCCAGCAGGAGATCCTCATCCTGCGCACCATCGTCGGTCTCGATGCGCGGCAGACCGCGGTGGCTCTCGCCGTCGCGCCGGGACGGGTCGGTCTCGAGCAACACGCGGCCCTGAGCTCACTGCGCGCAGCCTGAAGCCGGGTGGACGAACAGCGCATCTTCGTGAAGTTCGTCGCTGATATCCGACCTCGTTCCTGCCGGAACGGAAGACCTACGACGTTCCCGACCGAATCCAGGTGTTCTACGGCGGCTCCCCGATCTACGACACGGGCCGTATCGGTGACAGCATCGACGAAGGCACCGGATCGGCGGTGGTGAACGTGCCGGCAGGGAGCGCGAACTCGGTTCTCGTCCGCGTGACCGGTGACCCGGGACGGATCGGGAGCACACGGTCGACTGCCCGGTCCTCCGACGGTCAGATCCGTAGGGCGGTGAACGGCGCGACCGGAATGTTGCGCACGACGAACCACACCGCGGTGAGGACCAGCACGATGTGCGGGGCCCACCGGTACCGCGTCCACCGCGGCATCGGTGTGCCCCGCCTCCTGCTCCACGTCCATGCTCCGAAGACCACGACCAGCACGCCCAGCGCGACCAGGGCGAGGGCGTTGTAGTGCAGCGCGGCCGGCACGTCGAGATGGACGAGCGAATACATCATCCGGGAGGAACCGCAACCGGGACACAGGATTCCGAACAGCGAATAGGTGGGGCAGGGCGGAATGATCCCGCCGGGCGTGGTCGGGTCGGCCCACGCCACCGCTGCGCACACCGCGATCGCACCCGCGGCGACCGCCATGGGGGCTGCGAGCGCGCGCCTCGTCCTCATCGCCTCAGGCGTTCCTCGAGCCGGGCGCGTACCTCCGGCCACTCGTCGTCGGTGAGGGAGAACAACGCGGTGCTCCGCCAACTGCCGTCGCGGCGTCTGCGGTGCTTGCGGAGCAGGCCTTCCTCGGTGGCGCCGAGTCGGCGCAGGGCGTCGCGCGAACGGGTGTTGTGCTCGTCGGCGTGCCAGGTCACACGCACGGATCCCAGCTCGTCGAACGCGCGGTGCAGCAGAAGCAGTTTCGATTCGCTGTTGACGTGGGTCCGTTGCACGCGCGTCGACAGCCAGGTGTAACCGATCACCAGCGTGCGGTAGGTGGGCTCGAGCAGGTAGTACGACGTCGACCCCAGCACCTCGCCGGTCGTCCGGTCGACGATCGCGTAGGGGAGGCGCCCGGGATCGGCCACGGCGTCGCGGGCGAAGGCGTGTGCGCTGTCGAGGTCGCGGATCTCGGTGGACGACCACCGGAAGATCGTGTCCGGATCGTCGGCGGCCTTCAGCAGCCCCTCGGCGTGCGAGTCGGTGACGGGCTCGAGTCGGATACGAGGACCCTCGAGGACGGGATGTTCCGTCCAGTTGTCGTTCATCGCCCTCCCCCGGTCGTCGTCGGAGGGCGAGCGTAACCGGTTCGTTCCGTCTGCTGCCACGGAGTTCTGGGCGAGACGCGCAGGAAGACGAAGAACAGCACGACCAGTAGGACCGCACGTCCCCACACCCCGATGTGGACGAGCGTGAGCGGCAGGGCCATGTCCGTTTCGCCGGCGGTGGCGGCGAACCACCGGAAGATGCCGATGCCGATGGCGAGGTCGGCGAGAAGATACGCGGCGACGAGACCCCACGGCACACGCAACAGGATCAGCAGCGGCAGCAGCCACAGGGTGTACTGCGGTGAGTGCACCTTGTGGAAGAGCACGAAACCGCACAGCATCGCGGCACCGGTGCCGAGCCAGGGATAGATGCCGTCGCGCAGGTACCGGCGCCATCCGAGCCACAGCGCGAGCGCGAACGACAGCGCGATCAGCGTCGGCGACAGCTGGGCCACCAGGTCGTTGTATGCGGGGGTGTTCTCGTATCCCTGGTAGCCGCCCATCAACGGCCGCAGCCCCCAGTACCAGATGGAGTTGCTGGTCCCGTCGGCTTCCCGGTTCTGCTGGAAGGCGAACGACGCGCGCCAGCCCTCGTAGCCGAGGAGTGCGAAGGGCAGGTTGATCGCGGCGACCGTGGCCGCCGCCGTGCCCGCGACGGCGAGGGCGCCGGGGACGTCCCGCTTCCGATCGGAATCCGGCCCGCCGGTGAAGACGTAGGCGACGAGCGGCAGCACGAAGATGCCCGGATAGAGCTTGAGACAGAATCCGACTCCCAGCAGCACCGCCGCGACCACCCCGCGAGTCCGCAGCGACCAGCGTTCGAGCGTCAGCACCGCGACGGCGGCGACGGTGACCGCCACGACCGGCAGGTCCCAGTTGAGGAAGGCGTAGAGCACGAGCGGCGGCGTGAGCGACCACAACAGTGCGGCCCACCCGGCCATCCGGGCGAGCAACCATGCGGTGAGCAGACCGAAGGGCGCGAGCAGGAGAGCCGACTGGAGGAGGAACTCCGCGTCGGTGTGGGCACCGATCGCCCCTACCCACATGAGCACCCCGCTGAGCACGGGGTATTCGACGGTGCCTCCGGTCAGTGCTCCCGAGGAGGTGATCCCTCCGTCGACGAAGGGGAACACGTGCGTGTTGATACCGCGGCCGATCCACAACTGCTGGATGTCGGAATAGCAGACGTTCGCGTCCTTGATGTCCTCGAACCGCAGCGTGCGGCCCTCGGCGTCGAAGGTGGGGCCGGCGCACCGGGCCTTGTTCAGGTAGCCGAACCACGTCATCACCGCGCACGTCAGGACGGCGACGAGTGAGACGGTCCCGGAACTCGTGCGCATGTCCTCACCCTAGGACAAATCCTCTGCCTGCGAAGGCCGGCGATTTCGCTGGTCGCCGGGCTGTCGTGTACCCTTCATGGGTTGCTGACGCAACGACCCTCCTGTCACGGAACGTCCGTGACCGTTCACAGTCCATAGGAGGTGATGAGGTCTTATGCGTCATTACGAATTGATGATCATCCTGGACCCCAGCCTGGACGAGCGCACCGTCGCTCCCTCGCTGGAGACGTTCCTCAACGTCATTCGCCAGGAAGGCGGCAAGGTCGACAAGGTCGACGTGTGGGGTAAGCGCCGTCTCGCCTACGAGATCGCCAAGAACAGCGAAGGCATCTACGCGGTGGTCGACATCAGCGCGACGCCTGCTGCCGTTGCAGAGCTGGATCGCCAGCTCGGCCTGAACGAGTCGGTGCTCCGCACCAAGGTTCTGCGCCACGGCAAGTGAGCCTGTCGGCGCCGGGCCGTAGGCTCTGGCGCATCAGGACTCCCCACACTGCAGGAGGAACCACATGGCAGGCGATACCGTCATCACCGTGGTCGGCAATCTGACCGCCGACCCCGAACTGCGTTTCACCCCCGCGGGTGCTGCGGTTGCGAATTTCACCGTCGCATCCACGCCCCGCGTGTTCGACCGTCAGTCCAACGAATGGAAGGACGGCGAGGCTCTGTTCCTGCGCTGCAACATCTGGCGTGAGGCAGCGGAGAACGTGGCCGAGAGCTTGACTCGCGGCTCGCGTGTGATCGTGCAGGGCCGGCTCAAGCAGCGCAGCTACGAGACGCGTGAAGGCGAGAAGCGCACTGTCGTGGAGCTCGAGGTCGACGAGATCGGCCCCTCGCTCCGTTACGCCACGGCCAAGGTCACCAAGGCCGGTCGCGGCGGCGGTGGCGGAGGCTTCGGTGGTTCCTCCGGTGGATCGGGCGGTGGCCGTCCCGCTCAGAACGCGAACGTCGGCGGAGACGACCCGTGGGGCGATGCCCCGCAGTCGGGCTCCTTCGGCGGTTCCGGGGACGACGAGCCTCCGTTCTGATCCGACCTCGATCGGAACATCCAAAATTACGGAGAACGACCATGCCTAAGTCGCCCGCGCGCGAGAAGGTTTTGAAGAAGAAGGTCTGCACCTTCTGCAAGGAAAAGAACGTGCAGATCGATTACAAGGACACGACGCTGCTGCGCAAGTACGTCAGCGATCGCGGCAAGATCCGCGCTCGCCGCGTCACCGGCAACTGCGTGCAGCACCAGCGCGACGTCGCTGTTGCTGTGAAGAACTCTCGTGAGGTGGCTCTGCTCCCTTACGTCTCGACGACTCGCTGAGGAAAGGGAGGGACACGATGAAGCTCATCCTTACTGCTGACGTGGACAACCTCGGTGCGCCTGGCGACACCGTTGAGGTCAAGGACGGCTACGGCCGCAACTACCTGCTGCCCCGCGGCCTGGCGATCGTTGCCACCCGTGGTGCCCAGAAGCAGGTCGAGGGCATCCGCCGTGCTCAGGAGGCTCGCGCCGTGCGTGGCCTCGAGCACGCCCAGGAGCTCAAGACCGCCATCGAGGGCCTCGAGGACGTCTCGCTGAGCGTCAAGACCTCGAGCGACTCGGGCAAGCTGTTCGGCTCGGTCACCGCTGCCGATGTCGCCGGTGCTCTCAAGGCTGCCGGTGGCCCGGTTGTCGACAAGCGCATCGTCGAGCTGCCCAAGGCTCACATCAAGGCGACCGGTAAGCACCAGATCGTCGTGAAGCTGCACCCGGACGTCACCGCGAAGTTCACACTGAACGTCGTGGCTGCCTGATTCCGGCCTCCCGAGGAGCCCCGCGCCTGCTTGGCGTGGGGCTCCTCGTCGTCTGTGCACAGCCTGTGGATAAACCGGGGGGTAAACCACACCGTTGTGACTCCTCGGAATGTCGTTCGGGGAACGAAAGGGTGAACACGCCCGGCCCTGCGACACGCCGAAATTCTTTTCCTCCACAGGTGTGAGAAGCCATTTTTTGCTTTCTACCTGCGGAGATGTGAGATGTGAGATGTGTTGTCCCCAGGTTGTGCACATCCGGTGCACAACCCTGTCCTCCCCTTTCCACAATTCATCCCCAAGTGTGTGCACAACCCGAGTTGTGGACGATCATCCAGATCCCTAACGTCGGGCGCACGACTCCACACACAGGATGTCGGTAGGGGCGAGTAGAACCGGACACGAACCCCGGGTACCGACACCGGGAGTGCGTGCAGGTATCCGCCGGTGCGCAGCGCACCGAGTGGGGACATGTGGAGGAAGGCAGGCACTGCAGTGGCCGTCGTTGACGATCGTGGTAATCCCGAATATTCGGGACCTCCCGAGGAACCGAGTGGAGACTTCGGCCGCCAGCCCCCTCAGGATCTCGTGGCCGAGCAGTCCGTGCTCGGCGGCATGCTGCTGAGCAAGGACGCCATCGCCGACGTTCTCGAGGTACTGAGGCCCGGCGACTTCTACCGGCCCGCTCACCAGGCCGTGTACGACGCGATCCTCGATCTCTACAGCCGTGGCGAACCCGCCGACCCGGTCACCGTGTCGGCCGAACTCGACCGGCGCGGCGAGCTCAAGCGTCTCGGCGGAGCCGCCTACCTCGTCACGCTCACCCAGACCGTGCCCACCGCGGCCAACGCCGGCTACTACGCCGAGATCGTCGCCGAGAAGGCCGTCCTGCGACGGCTCGTGGAGGCCGGCACCCGCATCGTCCAGTACGGCTACGCCGGTGCCGAAGGCCAGGATGTCGCCGAGGTCGTCGACCGCGCGCAGGCCGAGGTCTTCGAGGTCGCCGAACGACGCACCACCGAAGACTTCGTGCCGCTCGAAGAACTTCTGCAGCCCACGATGGACGAGATCGACTCCATCGCCAGTCGCGGTGGCATCTCCCTCGGTGTGCCCACCGGCTTCGCCGAACTCGACGAGCTCACCAACGGGCTGCACGCCGGCCAGATGATCATCGTCGCCGCCCGCCCCGGTGTGGGCAAGGCCCTCGCGCTCGACACCCCCCTGCCCACCCCCACCGGCTGGACCACCATGGGCGAGGTCGGCGTGGGCGACGAACTCCTCGGCGCCGACGGCCGACCTACGCGCGTCCTCGCCGCCACCGAGGTGATGCACGGCCGTCCGTGCTTCGACGTCGTGTTCTCCGACGGCACTGTGATCGTCGCCGACGAGCAGCACCAGTGGCGCACCGGCGACGGTGCGATCCGCACCACCGGTGAACTCCTCGCCACCGCCGAGGCACCGCACGATATCGCCAATGCCGCTCCCCTGGCGCTTCCCGCCGTCGAACTGCCGGTCTCCCCCTTCACACTCGGCGCGTGGCTCGGCGGTCCGTCGGCCGATCCCGAACTGCACATGCGGGTCGAAGGCGAGGGCGGCTTCACCAGCGCCCTCGTCGCCCTCGGTGCCCATATCCCCGCCGAGTACCAGCGAGCATCCGAACAGCAACGCCGCGAACTCCTCGCGGGCCTGCTCGACGCCGGTGGAGAAGTCGACGACGACGGCACCATCCGGTTCGTCGGCTCGTCCGAGCAGTTGGCGCAGGGCGTCGCCGAACTTCTCGCAGGTCTCGGTTACGCACCCGCTCTCGACGGCGTCGAGATCTCCTTCACCGCCGACGACGACGTCTTCGTGTTGCCCAGTAAGGCCGTGCGGCACAAGGAATGCCGTGCCGAGGCGCCGCGTGGACGCCGCGTCGTCGCCGTCCGTCCGGTTCCGTCGGTCCCGGTGCGGTGCGTCGAGGTCGACGGCGACCACATGTACCTCGCGGGTCGCGCGATGGTGCCCACGCACAACTCCACGCTCAGCATGGACTTCATGCGGTCGTGCTCCATCAAGCACGGCATGGCGTCGGTCATCTTCTCCCTCGAGATGGGCAAGACCGAGATCGTCATGCGTCTGCTGTCCGCGGAGGCGAAGATCAAGCTCGGCGACATGCGATCCGGGCGCATGACCGACGACGACTGGACGCGCCTCGCCCGCCGCATGAGCGAGATCAGCGAGGCGCCGCTGTTCATCGACGACTCACCGAACCTCACGATGATGGAGATTCGCGCGAAAGCGCGGCGGCTCAAGCAGAAACACGACATTCGTCTCATCGTCATCGACTACCTGCAGCTCATGTCGTCCGGTAAGAAGGTCGAGTCGCGTCAGCAGGAGGTCTCCGAATTCTCGCGTAGCCTCAAGCTTCTGGCGAAGGAGCTCGAGGTTCCGGTCGTCGCGGTGTGTCAGCTCAACCGTGGCCCGGAGCAGCGCACCGACAAGCGGCCGCAGGTCTCCGACCTTCGTGAGTCGGGTTGCCTGCCGGCGTCCACGCGCATCATGCGCGCCGACACCGGTGCCGAGGTCACGCTCGGCGAACTGCTCGAGTCGGGCGAGGAGCCCCTCGTGTGGTCGCTCGACGAACGCATGCGGATGGTCGTCCGGCCGATGGTGAAGGTCTTCCCCAGCGGACGTAAGGAAGTCTTCCGATTGGAGCTGGCCTCGGGGCGCCGTGTCGACGCCACGGCGAACCATCCCTTCCTCACCATCGACGGCTGGATGCCGCTGGGCGAGTTGATCGCCGGTGAGCGTGTCGCAGTGCCGCGCGCGGTGCCCGCACCGCTCGACGTCATGCCCGCGTCCGACGACGAGGTGGCCGCTCTCGCAGATACCGCCGTGGCCGGCCGACCGGTCCCCACCCGCGCGTTCTCGCTCCCCAAGGAGCAGGTCGCCGAGCTGGTCTGCCACATCTGGGAAGACGGCGGTGAGGTCTCCTGGGACGCAGGCACTGCCCGCGCCGTCGTCCGCTACCGGTCGGCGGATCGCCGCCTCGCCGACGACCTCGCGCGCCTGCTCCTGCGCATCGGCGTGTTCGCGCGGATCACCGATACCGGCGACGGCTGGGACCTCACGGTCACCGGGGCGGAGAACCAGGCGGTCTTCCTCCACGACGTGGGTAAGCACGGAACCGCGGCGCAGTGGGTCCTGGCGCAGCTCGGACCGAAGCTCGTCAAGCACAGCCCCGACACCGTCACGCCCGAGATCGAAGCCGAGCTCGGCGAACTGCTCGCGGTCGAGCAGCTCGCCCCGATCGGGCCGGTCGCATCCGCCACCCCGCGCACCGTCACGGGCGCACGCTCGCGACTTGCCCGGGTCGCCGACGTCCTCGACACGGCCGACATCGACATGGTTGCCACCAACAACGTGTTCTGGGACGAGATCGTCTCGATCACGAGCCTCGGCGAACAGGACGTCTACGACGGAACGGTGCCCGGCACACACAATTTCGTCGCCGACGGCATCGCGGTGCACAACAGCCTCGAGCAGGACGCCGACATGGTCATCCTGCTGCACCGCCCTGATGCATTCGAGCGCGACGACCCGCGTGGTGGCGAGGCCGACCTCATCGTCGGCAAGCACCGTAACGGCCCGACCGCGACCATCACTGTTGCCCACCAGCTGCACCTGTCGCGGTTCGTGGACATGGCGCGAGGCTGATCCGAGTCGTCGCTTCGGCCTGTGGGGAGGCGACAGCCCTCGTCCTGACTCTGCGAGCTTCGTAGTGAAAGGTGCTCAGCAGCAGGAGGTTGCGTCGGACTTCGACGTGAAGTTGCCGTCCTGCTGCTCGTCCGGGGTGCCGGCCGTGCAGCAGGCTCCGCTGCCGGATTCCCTCGGGCCGTCGAGATGCTGTGGGCTCGACCCGAAGGTCTCCGAATCTGCCAGGACGGTGTACACCTCCCACTTCTCCCCTGCCGGTCCCGTCACCCACGCCTTGTCCTGCGTGGCGTAGCAACAGGTCGTGCCCATCTCCTCGTCGGCGAACAGGCCCGCTTCGGTCAATCGGGCGATCTCGGTGTGCACCTTCTCGGACGAGTCGACCTCGACCCCGAGATGGTTGATGGTCCCGCCCTTGCCGGGATTTTCGAACAGCACCAGTTTCAACGGTGGATCGGCGATCGCGAAGTTGGCGTAGCCCGGTTCGAGTTTGACCGGTTCGGTGCCGAACAGTGTCGAGTAGAAGGCGACCGCTTCGGGCAGATCGTCGACGTCGAGGGCGAGCTGGATGCGTGACATGACAGCCTCCACTAGTGTGACATATATCGAATTTCTACTACAGGATCCTCCCCTATTTCGACATATGTCAAGAAGGTCGCTAGAGTCGAATCATGCCGAAAGCTCTGCCCGTGATCGATGTTCGCGCTCCGATCTGCTGCGCACCGGTATCGGCCGCACCGATGAGTGACGATGCCGCCCTCGAAGTCGCGTTGAGGTTGAAGGCCCTGGCCGACCCGGTGCGCATCAAACTCGTGTCGATCCTGCTCACCGCAGACGAAGGTGCGGTGTGCACATGCGATCTTGCAGCCGGTGTGGATCTTGCGGAATCGACGGTGAGTCATCATCTCGGACAATTGCGCAAGGCCGGCATGGTCGAATCCGAGCGACGCGGAATGAACGTCTATCACCGCGCCCGCTCCGAGTCCCTCGAGGCGCTCAGGGTCGTTCTGGATCCGAACTGCTGCCGTTGATCGAATCCGCGAAACGAGTGGGCGCCTCGCTATCCGTCCGGCCTCGAGGAACAGACCGGCGTCTCCCGGCAGATCCTCTCGAATCACCTCGCGTGCCTGCGGGGTTGCGGATCGATGGTCGCGGTCCCGGAAAGCCGGCGGAATCGATACGGGTCGGCGGATCCCCGACTCGGGCATGCACTCGACGGCCTGATCGGCCTCGTGCTGGACGTCGACCCCGAGTGCTGCTTCGTCGGCAACCGGAACCCATTGCGACTGCTGTGACGACGAGAAGGGCGGACATCGATGAAGGCACGAATGACGGGCAGGGCTCGTGAGGTGTATCGGCACGAGATGGACGCAGCGAAAAATGCTGCAGAGGCCGAGGATCGGTGGCGTCACCTCGAGCGGGCCCACATTGCGTCCCAGCCCGATCCGTGGTTGCACACATGCAATCACGTCGCCATGCTCGCCCTCGCATTGCGGCAACGTGATCGGCGGGAGGCGCTCGGACAGGTGGTGCGAATCCTCGTCGCTGCCCCAGGCTCGTGGACGGGACGATATCCCGAGGGCAACACGGGACGAGTGAGTGCAGGGCTGACCACGCCCATGACCGTTCCCTCCGACCTGGCCGACGAGTTGTCGCGGTAGGCGCGGCGATCGTCTGCGTCACTGCCGGGCCTATCCTCGACGTGGCGGACCGGTGGGAAGGTAGACGATGACGTTCATCAAGATGTGCGGATTGCAGGACGAGGCGACGGTCGATCTCGCCGTCGAACTGGATGTCGACGCGGTCGGTTTCGTCTTCGCCGAGAGTCCCCGTCGAATCCCCCCCGACCGGGCTGCAGCCCTTCGCGCCCGCGTGCCCGCCGGAACACTCGCGGTCGGCGTCTACGTGAAGATGCCGCTCGACGAGATCATCGCGACCGCCCGCGCTGCCGATCTCGACCACGTCCAGGTGCACGACCTGCGGTCGGCCGACGACGTACGCATATTGCACGACGCCGGGCTGACGGTGATCCGCGCGGTCAACACCGGAGGAGCCGAGGCACTGTCCGAGGACTTCGGTGCCGACCTGCTGCTCGTCGACGGTGCCGTCGCCGGTGCCGGCAAGACGTGGGACTGGCAGGATCGCAGTGCTCTGCCGTCCGGTCGATGGATCCTCGCGGGCGGACTGAATCCCGAGAATGTGAACAAGGCGATCACCACGTCCGGGGCGTGGGGTGTCGACGTCTCCAGCGGTATCGAAGCCGAGCGCGGCGTCAAGGATGCCGGTCTCATGAGGGCGTTCGCGTGGTCGGTCCGGGGACGAGCCCCGGAGTGACCTGTTCGGCCGAGCGAACCGTGCGTCAGTGCGCGGCGTCGGCCTTCTTCCGCCGCGGGATCAGGTGCATGATCAGCACGACGATCGCGCCCACGAGGAGACCGACGACGGCCGACGCTACCGTTCCCGCCGTCCACGACAGAACGCCGCCGAATCCGCCGTGCACGAGTTCGCCGAACCAGTGCTCGAGGTCGTGCAGGCGATCGGCGGGCCAGTGGAATCCGGCCTCGCCGACGTTGACGAGCAGGATGTGCCCACCGACCCACAGCATGGCGGCGATACCGACAACGGTGAGAACGGTCATCAGCTTCGGCATCGCCGTCACGAGACCGCGACCGACGCGCTGAGCGAAGGTGGACTTCCGTTTCGCGAGCGCCAGGCCGACGTCGTCCATCTTCACGATCAGGGCGACCACGCCGTACACCAGGACGGTGATGAGGACGGCGACGACGATGAGGACGAGCAGGCGGGTCAGGAAGGGTTCGTCCTCGACCGAGGCCAGCGAGATCACCATGATCTCGGCGGACAGGATCAGGTCGGTGCGGATCGCGCCGCCGATCATGGCCTTCTCGAACTCGGGGCCCTTCTCCGCCGCGGTGGCTTCTTCTTCGTGGTGACCGCCGGTGAGCGCTTCGTAGACCTTCTCGGCGCCCTCGTAACAGAGGAACAGACCACCGGCGATGAGCAGATACGGCAGGGCCTGCGGGAGGAACTGACTCAGGATCATCGCGACCGGCAGGATGATCAGCAGCTTGTTGCGGATCGACCCGATCGCGATCTTGCGGATGATCGGCAGCTCGCGATCGGGGGTGAACCCGTGCACGTAGCGAGGGGTGACGGCCGTGTCGTCGACGACCACGCCCGCTGCCTTGACGCTCGCCCTGCCGGCCGCAGCGCCGATGTCGTCTATGGATGCCGCGGCTGCCTTCGCAAGTACCGCGACGTCGTCCAGAAGGGCGACGAGACCACCAGCCACGGGAACCTCCCACAGTTCGGCTGCACCGAGCCGATCGACCGACACGCGATTACGAGTCGTCTCGGAACGCTACCGGACCTGCGATGACGTGCAACGCGGTGTCCGGAGCATGCCGGGGACGACGTGCGTCCACACCGAGCGCCCTACGCGGGCGCCCAGTGTGACAGACCTGTGGGTACCCGGTGGATGCGGTCGCCGAACTCGATCATGCCGACGATGTCAGCTCGGCGATCAGAGCTTCGACCTTCGCCCGGATCTCGTCACGGATCGGACGCACGGCGTCGATTCCTCGTCCGGCCGGGTCGTCGAGCACCCAATCCCGGTACGAGGTGCCGGGGAACGCCGGGCAGGTGTCGCCGCACCCCATCGTGATCACGACGTCGGAGGTCTGCACGGCGTCGGCGGTGAGGATCTTCGGGTTCTCGCCGGAGATGTCGATTCCGGCCTCGGCCATCACTGCGACCGCAGCAGGGTTCACCTCGTCGGCGGGCGCGGACCCGGCGGAACGGACTGTGATGCGGTCCCCCGCGAGGTGGCTCAGGAATCCGGCTGCCATCTGGGACCGACCGGCATTGTGGACGCACACGAACAGCACCGACGGAACAGCGGTCACGACGCACCTCCGGCGCGTGTGGCGAAACGTGTGCGCAGAGCCAGAGCCACGTAGACGAGCGCGACGAGGACGGGCACTTCGATGAGAGGGCCGACGACTCCCGCCAGGGCCTGCCCGGACGCAACTCCGAACGTGCCGATCGCGACGGCGATGGCGAGTTCGAAGTTGTTTCCCGCGGCGGTGAAGGCGAGTGTGGTGGTGCGTTCGTAGCCGAGTCCTACGGCAGCACCGAACAGGTAACCGCTCCCCCACATGATCGCGAAGTACGCCAGCAATGGCAGGGCGATGCGTACGACGTCGAGTGGTCGTGAGGTGATCTGCTCGCCCTGCAGTGCGAACAGGATCACGATGGTGAACAGCAGTCCGTACAGTGCCCACGGTCCGATGCGCGGCAGGAAGGTCTGCTCGTACCAGCTGCGGCCCTTGGCCTTCTCGCCGAATCGACGAGTGAGGAAACCGGCGACCAGCGGGATCCCGAGGAAGATCAGCACGGATTTCGCGATCTGCCACGGGGAGACGTCGAGACCGGTCTGCTCGAGGCCGAGCCATCCGGGCAGCACCGCCAGGTAGAACCAGCCGAGGGCGGCGAACATGATCACCTGGAAGACCGAGTTGATCGCGACCAGCACGGCTGCGGCTTCCCGGTCGCCGCACGCGAGGTCGTTCCAGATGATCACCATCGCGATGCAGCGCGCGAGGCCGACGATGATCAGACCGGTGCGGTATTCGGGCAGATCCGGCAACATCAGCCACGCGAGCGCGAACATCAGTGCGGGACCGACGATCCAGTTGAGGATCAGCGACGAGATCAACAGGGTGCGGTCGCCGGTGACCGTGTCGAGACGGTCGTAGCGCACCTTCGCCAGCACCGGATACATCATGATCAGAAGACCGAGGGCGATCGGCAGCGAGATTCCGTCGATCTCGATGAAGCCCAAGGTTTCTCCGAGTCCGGGAACCGTGCGCCCGAGCAGCAGGCCGACGACGATGGCGGTGCCGATCCAGACGGGAAGGAAGCGATCGAGTGTCGACATCCTGCCCATGACGGGGGTGTCCACAGCGGTGCGCTCCCTCATGCGGGTACCTCGGCCGATTCGGTCACGAGCACATCGGAGAGTTGTCGTAGTGCGGCCGGAACCACCCAGTAGTACACCCACGTTCCGCGACGCTCGCACTCGAGCAGGCCCGCCTCGCGCAGAACTCTGAGGTGGTGCGAGATCGTCGGTTGGGACAGATCGAACGAGCCCGAGATGTCGCATACGCACGCCTCACCGCCGGCATGGCTCGCGACCAGCGACAGCAACCGCAGGCGCACCGGATCGCCGAGGGCCTTGAACATCCGGGCGAGGTCGGCGGCGCGGACCCCCGTCACGGGTTCGCGCACGAGTGGAGAGCCGCACACGTCGTCACCCGCGAGGTCTTGATTCGACATGTGTCTATATTGACAGATGTCGAATCTGCATACGGATCCGGAGGGTGAAGCCGTCCGGCCACACCGTTGCGCCGGCCGGCGCAACGGGGCTCGACCTCGTGCCGGATGACCTCCGGCTCCACCGGCTCGGACACAGCGTCGTTCGAGGGGGCGGCCGTCGTCTCGTCGCATCCTCATGTCGGACAGGTGCTCTGTCACACGGTTGCGAGGCTTTCCGGTGTCTTCTTCGCCAACCGCCCGGCGAGGACCGCACACACCAGGAGCTGCATCTGGTGGAACAGCATGAGTGGCAGCACGATCAGGCCGATGGGCTGGCCGGGGAAGAGCACGATCGCCATGGGCAGACCGGTGGCGAGGGACTTGGTGGAACCGCAGAAGAGGATCGCGACACGGTCCTGATGCTCGAAACCCAGTCCGCGCGACGAATACCAGGTGAGTGCGAGCACGATTGCGAGCAGCACCGCGCACACACCGACGAGGGCGAACAGGCGACCGACCGAGATCATCGACCAGATGCCCTCGTTCATGCCCCGGCTGAAGGCCACGTACACGACCAGCATGATCGATCCGCGGTCGACGAGCTTGAGCGGCTTGCCGTGGGTCTTCACCCAGCCGCCGATCCAGCGCCGCAGGAGCTGACCTGCGACGAACGGCACGAGCAGCATCAGCACGATGTCGAGCACGGCCGAGCCGCTGAAGCGAACGCCCTGCGTGGACATCGTCAGCGCGACCAGCAGCGGCGTCGCGAAGATACCGATCAGGCTCGAGGCGCTGGCCGAGACGATCGAGCCCGGGATGTTGCCGCGCGCCACCGAGACGAGTGCGATGGCCGACTGCACCGTGGACGGCAGCAGGCACAGGTACAGGACGCCGAGATAGAGCGGGTCGCTCAGGATCGACGGCACGAGCACCTTGGCGGCCAGGCCGAGCAGCGGGAAGACGACGAAGGTCGTGGCGAGGATCGTCAGGTGCAGACGCCAGTGCCCGAGACCCTCGATGGCCTCCCGCGTGGACAGGCGCGCGCCGTACAGGAAGAACAGCAACCCGATGGCGATCTTGGCGGCCCAGTTCACACCGTCGAGTACGACCCCGTCGGCGGGCAGCAGAGCAGCGACGGCGACGGTGGCGAGGATGGCGAGCAGGAACGGGTCGAGCCGTCCGAGCACGGGGATCTTGGAGAGCACGAATCGACGGTACGGCAGCCGGAGGTCATTACAGAAGACGGTCACCGCGTTTTCTGTAATCGCGATTCGTGATGAAATGGGGTCGTGTTCGATCCGGTGCATCTACGGAGCTTCCTCGCCGTCGAGCGGGAGCGCGGCTTCACCGCGGCCGCCCAGCGGCTCGGCCTGCGGCAGTCGACGGTCAGTCAGCACGTCGCACGACTCGAGAAGGAGATCGGGCGCCGCCTCTTCGTCCGCGACACGCACAACGTCGAACTCACGGCCGACGGGGCCGACATGGTCGCCTTCGCCCGCGAGATCCTCGATCGCCACGATGCCGCCCGCCGGCACTTCTCGGAGTCGCCGCTCAGTGGCCGGCTGCGCTTCGGGGTCTCCGAGGATCTGGTGCTCTACGAGCTTCCCTCGATCCTCGCCGAGTTCCGTCGCAGTCATCCCCGCATCGATCTCGAACTCACCGTGGATCTGAGCGAGGATCTGCAGCGCCGGCTCGACGACAACGAACTCGATCTGGTCTTCGGCAAGCGCCGACCGGGCAGCCGCCACGGTGAGATGATCCTCCGCGAGCGCCTCGTCTTCCTCTCCGCCCCCGATTACGTCCTCGACCCGGACGAGCCCACACCGCTGGTGTCCTATCCGCCCCCGGCCCTGACACGCGACATCGCCCTCGAGGTCCTTCAGCGCAGTGGACGCGGCGTCCGCGTGGCGTGCACGACCGACAGTCTCAACGGTCTGCGCGCTGCCGCGCTCGCCGGGCTGGGTGTGGTGCTGCACGCCGAGCGGCTCCCTCCGCCCGGCCTCGTTCCGGTACGCGATCCTCAGCGGTTGCTCCCCGACGCCGGTGACATCGAGTTCGTGCTCGTCGCGCGCCGGTCCGTTCTCACCGGTCCGGAGGCGGCACTGCGCTCGGCGATCCTGGCGAATGCGGATCGCGTGCGCGTGTGATGTTGTCCCGGATGGGTATTCCTGTGCCACGCCCGCTGGGGGTAGCAGTGCTCACGCCGCAGGAGGAACCGTGTCCACAGACGCGATCGTGTTGCTGAAGGAAGATCACAAGGAAATCAAGAAGCTCTTCCGCGACTTCCGGAAGGCGGAGGGGGAGAAGGAGAAGGGCAAGATCGTCGACAGGATCATCGAAGCCCTCACCGTGCACACCTATCTCGAGAACGAATGCATGTACCCCGAGGTGCGCTCCCTGCTCCCCGATCTCGAAGACGACATCCTGGAATCCTACGAGGAGCACCACGTCGCTGATGTGCTCATCGTCGAATTGGCCGGAATGAAGCCGGACGCAGAGCGTTTCGATGCGAAGACGACGGTCCTGATCGAGAACGTCGAGCACCACATCGACGAGGAGGAGGACGAGTGGTTCCCCAGGGTGCGCGAAGCTCTGGGCCGTAAACAGCTGCAGGACATCGGTGCCCGCATGCTCGAGATGAAAGAGGATGCCCCGCGCTCACCGGCGCAGCCGTCCGCGCTGAAGAAGACGATCGATGCGGTGATCAGTTGACGGTGTGCTGCGGCCGGGCGAGGGAGGCGCCTCGTCCGGCCCGGCTCGCCCGGTAGGCGTCGCGCCGCGTCTCGGCGAGCCATCCCGGCCACGGATCGACGAATCCGGGGCAGTGGACGGTGGGATCGAAGGAGGGTTGCTCGGAATCCTTCTCGGGCAGCCGGCGGCTCAGTGTCAGGCGACCGGCCGGTTCCAGCGATCCCCGGGCCGAACCCACCAGCAGGGAGAACTCGAGTGGGATCTCGAGTGCCTCGACGGAGGTGGTCGAGGACGGATGCCGTCCTCGCGGAACGGCAGTGATCCACCGCGGCGTCGGGTCGGCATCGGTCCGGTAGGCCATGAGAGTGCTGTAGCGGGCCCTCGACCACGAGCGGGCCGGCAGCAGCGTCACCCGGCCGGGCAGGTACGCCGAGGCGAACAGGACGTCCCAGGGGCCGGTCTTCAGAGGAAAACGCAGCGCGAGGCCGAGCACATCCGGCATTCCGTCGGGTGTGCCGATGCCCCGCGACACCCGCGCGATCACAGGGGTGGGGCGAGGGATCTGCAAGGGCCACCAGGGCCCGAGATCGGCGACCCCTTCGAAGGTCGCGCCGCGCGGGTGGAACACGCGTGCTCCGCGCAGCGCGGATCCCACTCTGAACGGCACGGACAGCACCGACGACAGGGCAGTCATGACGGTCGCATACCCTTCCGCCGGGCGGTTCAATCGCGTTCGTCACTCCGCGCCCGTGCGGGGCCCGATTCGGTCACGATGAAGGATATGCGTTCACCGTTGCCGGATTACCTGACCGAAGTGCTCCGAGGATGTGCCGACAGTTCCGGGGCACTCGCCGATTACATCCCGGAACTGGCGAGGGCCGATCCGGACCGGTTCGCTCTCACCCTGGTGACTGCCGAGGGCGCGATGTACTCCGTGGGTGACGACGACACCGAGTTCACGATCCAGTCCGTCTCGAAGCCCTTCGTCTACGGTCTCGCACTGCAGCAAAGGGGATTCGGCGCCGTGCTCGACGTGATCGACGTCGAGCCGTCCGGTGAGGCGTTCAACGAGGTCTCGCTCGAACGCAACACGGGACGCCCGCTGAATCCGATGATCAACGCGGGCGCGCTCGCCGCTCACGCTCTGGTGCTCGACGGTCGCCGGCCCGAGGACTCGGTGGAGGACATCCGCTGCCTGCTGTCGTCCCTGGCGGGTCGTGAGCTGGTGATCGACGAGAAGGTCGCTGCGTCGGAACTCGGCAACTCCTACCGAAATGTGGCTATCGCCAACCTTCTTCGCGGATACGAAGTGTTCGAGGACGATCCCGACGAGATCGTCGAGGGATACATCCGGCAGTGCTCCGTGACGGTCACCACCAAGGACCTCGCCATGATGGCCGCGACACTCGCGGCGGGCGGCGTGCAACCCGTGACGTGTGAGGAGGTTCTCTCCCGCGATGTCGTGCGTCAGGTGCTGTCGGTGATGGCGACCTGTGGGATGTACGACGCGGCAGGGGACTGGCTCTCCACCGTCGGCATCCCGGCCAAGAGCGGTGTGTCCGGAGGAATCATAGGAATCCTACCGGGACAGTTGGGTATTGCGGCCTACTCGCCGCGGCTCGACGATCACGGGACCAGCGTGCAGGGCGTCGCGGCCTTCGGCCGTCTGTCCCGCGATATGAATCTGCATCTGATGGACGCGCCGATGGTTTCGCACTCGGTGTTGCGCAGACGGCATGTGATCGGTGAGGATGAGGAGGCTCTCACACTCCTGGAGTTGCAGGGCGACCTCCAGTTCACCAGTGCCGAAGGGCTCGTGACGGCGGTCGTCGACGAGCCGGTGGAGACGAAGCGCGTGGTCTTCGACCTGTCGCTCGTCCGCACGGTGCTGCCCGTGGGCCGACGTCTGTTGCTGGAGATGATCGGTCGGCTCCATGGCGACGGGGTGGAGGTCGTCGTCGTGGACCCCGAGGGACATCTGCCCGAGCCCGACACCGGTCACGGTTTCCGGCCGCAGGTCCACGCCACCTGGGAGGACCTGGAGACATAGGGATGACGGGGCATTCGGCACGAGAGTGACCCGAGTGGCGCCTGTGGAGTTCTCGGGAACCACGGGTGGCGTTCCTGCCGAAGACTGGGCTACGGTGTCCTGCGGTGTGCCGGAGGCTGGTCGGCGAAAGACGGTCGTACCCCACGAAAGAAGATCCACTCATGCCGTTCACCCGTGAATCCCTCGTCCCCGGAAACGTCCGGGCAGGAGGATGATGGCGTTGCTCACACGTTCGCCCTACCGCTGCCCCGGAGACGACAGCGTGATCCACCATGCGTGTGCAGGACTGCTGACCTATTGGAAGCGTCCCGTGAAGGAGCACGTCGCCCGTACCTCGCTGGGGGAGACGTACGTGCTCACCACGGGTCCTGCGACGGCACCCCCGGTCGTGGTGCTCGCGGGCGGCGACCTTCCGGCGGCTGGGCTGCGTCTGCTGGCCGAGCAGTTCGGCGAGCAGCACCGGGTCGTGCTCGTGGACGTCCCGGGTCTGCCCGGTGCGAGTGCGGGCAGCCGGCCCGACAGTCGCATCCACGCCGTCTACGGCCACTGGCTCGTCGAGGTCCTCGACGCACTCGGCGTCGAGCGGGTTCCCGTGATCGGTCTCGGCTGGTCGGCGTCGGTGGCGGCCGCGGTGGAGGATCTCGACAGGATCGAGAAGCTGGTGATCGCCGCGCCGCTGGGACTCGTTCCGCGCGTCCGGTGGCACCGCGCCCTCATCCCCGGCTTGCAGTGGCGCAACGAGCCCAATCTCGAGAACACCGAGCGCTACCTCCGGGCACTCGCGGGCTGCGATTACCGGCCCGACGAGCAGACTCTGCGGTGGTCCTGCCGCGTGGGTGCGTACTGCACGTCGCTGACGAACCTGCCCCGCCTCGATCGAGCCGTACTGCGTCGCTGGCGCGGGCATCCGGTCGAGGTGGTCGTGGGCGTCAAGGATCCCCTCGTACAGGTCGACGCGCTGAACAAGCTGGCCGACGACATGGGAGCGCATTTCGTGGCGATTCCCGACGCGGGTCATCTCCTCGCGGTCGAGGCGCCGGCGGCTCTGGCGGCGATGAGCGCTGCTGTGTCGGTCTCGGAGAACCGAGTTACGGTCGACCGAGGCGGAAGTGGCGATGCCGGGCTGCCCCCGACGGGCGTAGTTACCAGTCCGGCATCGCCACCTCCGGTCACCTCCCGGCGGAACCCGAGCAATCGGGTACCCGATCCAGGGCTGCGATAGTCCCCGAATTGTTACGGTTTGGTCACGGGGACGCTCATGACGGTACCACTGAAAGCCGAGTCGTTGCAGATGTCTGTATCGGCGCGTCACACATCCGCGATAACGGAGTTGCGGCCGCGTCACGCGACGGCACGGCTCCAATCGACGACGACCGACCTCGCGCCGATGTATTCCAGCAGGTCGCGAACCGGCCCGCCGAAGCGGAGCTGACGGTCGACCTCCAGCTCGTCGAGATCGTCGTCCTCCGTGCCGACGAGGATCCCGTTCGCCACGCTGCGGGCCGCGGACAGCACGAGCATCTCCTCCGCGGCAACCCGTACCGGCACATCGGTCTCACCCGCGACCGCACCGACCGTCACGGCCACGTAGTCCCTGTCCTCGCCTGCGTCGTGATACGCGACCAGACGGCCGTGCAGCAGGGACTCGGGCAGGAGCCGGTCGAGCGTCACACCCGAGGGAACGCTCTCGTCGTCGGAAGGGGTGCTCGAACCGGGTGCGGCCGATGTAGCCGGGAGCTGCGCGGCGGCGTACAGAGGTACGCGCCGAGACGTCCAGCCGAAGTAGGTTTCGCGTTGCGCATACATCGCACCTGCGCCTCCTCGATAGGACTTCGTCTCTACTCGTAGTGTGCTCCGGGCCACCGACAGGTTTCCGGGCCGCCCAAGGCGTCGGAGGCCGTCCGAGGCTAGTCCCGTGAGGCGCGGACGCCGGGCGAGACGAGCAGCCGACCGAGGACGGCGAAGATCGCGAGCACCAGCAACGAGCAGATCCCGGCGAGAGCGGCACCGCCCACGACCAGTGCATAGTCGCTGCGTGCGAGACCGTCCACGATCGGTCTTCCCACTCCACCGAAACTCACCGCCGCGGCGATGGTCGCGGTCGCGACGATCTGGACGGCGGCGGTACGCATACCGACGAGCACGAGCGGCAGTGCGACCGGTAGTTGGGCCCGCAGGAGGATCTGGGACGAGGTCATCCCCATCCCTCGGGCGGCATCGGTCAGCGCCGGGTCGACCCCGCGGATCCCTTCGTAGGAGTTCAGCAGGATGGGCGGGATCGCGAGTGCCACGAGCGGCACCAGCACCGGTACCAGTCCGATCCCGTACAGCACCACGAGCAACACGAGCAGGCCGTAGGTGGGGAGAGCGCGTGCGGCGTTCGCCGTGAGGGATACGAGCACACCGCCGCGACCCGTGTGCCCTGTCCACAGGCCGACAGGCAACGCGAGGAGAACGGAGATCACGAACGCGAGCAGCGTGTACCCGAAGTGCTGGGCCAGTCGCGTCGGGATCCCGGAAGCACCCGACCAGTTCGCGGCGTCACCGAAGTACTCGGCGAGGTAGTGCAGCAGCGTCGTCATCGGCGCGCTCTCGAGGGGCCACGCATCCACGGAGTGGTGAGGCGCTGGACGAGTACGAGCACCGCGTCGACGACCAGCGCCATCACGACGGTCGCGACGATGCCGATGATCGCCAGATCGAGCCGGTCGAGTTGGACCGACGCGGTGAACAGCGCACCGAAGGCTCCCATGCCGATCAGCGCCCCGACGCTCACCATGCTGATGTTCGCTACCGTGGCCACACGCAGCCCGGCAATGACCGCGGGGATCGCCAACGGCAGGTCGACGGTGAGCAGCCGGCGGGGTGTCGAGAACCCCATCGCCACCGCCGACTGGCGCACACTGTCCGGTACGGCGCGCAACCCGTCGACGACATTGGGGACGAGTCCCGCCAGTGCGTAGACGGCGAGCGGAAGGATCACCGTGGTCCGGCTGATCCCGGTGAACGCGATGAGCAGAACGAAGAAGGCAAGCGACGGAATGGAATACAGAACGCTGCAGACCGTGAGCACCGGCGCATACACCCGCGGCCACCGCACACACGCCAGGCCCAGGGGCAACGCGATGACCAGGCCGAGCAGCGACGCGCCGAGCGCCATGACGAGATGATCGCCGAGCAGTTCCCAGAACGTCCCGAGGTAACCGGGAATGCGCAGGCTCACGGCGATTTCCGCATCTCGAGCCGAGGTGCGGCACCGGACTGCCGGCCGTCGTGGGCCGCGCGGGCCGCCGCCGCCACCTCTTCGCCGCTGATCACCCCGAGCACGCGGCCGTCGTCGTCCACCGCCACGGCATGACCCGACGGTGAGAGCACCGCCGCGTCGAGTACGACGCGCAGTGGATCGCGTCCGGGAACGAATGCTCTTCCTACCGGGACGAATTCCGTATCGGCATTTCCGTCGCGGGCGCTGCCGTCGAGCCACCCTGCCGGATGCCTCTCGTCGTCGACGACGAGGGTCCAGCGACCGTCGCCGACGACGGGTTCGGCGTCGTCCCGGGTGACGATCGGATCCGTGCGCAAGGGCAGGTCGGCGGACGAGAAGAACGACATGAGCCGCACCCCGCGATCGACGCCGAGGAAGCCGGCGACGAAGTCGTCGGCGGGAGCAGTGAGAAGCTCCTCCGGCGTCGCGTACTGGGCGAGCACTCCGCCGGGCCGCAGGACGGCCACGCGATCGCCGAGCTTGATCGCCTCGTCGATGTCGTGGGTGACGAGCACGATGGTCTTGGCCAGCACCGACTGCAGGCGCAGGAGTTCGTCCTGCAGGTCCTTGCGGACCACGGGATCGACCGCGGAGAACGGCTCGTCCATCAACAGGATCGGGGGATCGGCCGCCAATGCGCGTGCCACGCCGACACGCTGCTGCTGCCCACCGGAGAGCTGCGACGGATAGCGTTGCGCCAGTTCCTTTCCGAGTCCGACCCGCATGAGCACGTCCATCGCTGTGGCGCGGGCCTCCTTACGGCTCGCACCGAGCAACCGGGGCACGGTGGCGACGTTGTCGACCACCGTGCGGTGGGGGAACAGCCCGGCGTGCTGGATGACGTATCCGATGCCGCGGCGCAGGATCCGGGGATCCTCGTCGAGGACGTCGCGGCCCTCGACGAGCACACGCCCGCCCGTGGGTTCGACCATCCGGTTGATCATGCGTAGCGAGGTGGTCTTCCCGCACCCCGACGGCCCGACGAACACCGTCAGGGTACCCGTCGGGACCTCGAGCGAGAGTCCGTCGACCGCGACGGTCCCGTCGGGATAACGCTTCTCGACGTTGTCGAATGTGATCACGCGGCACCGATTTCCGTCAGTTCAGATCGTTCTGCTGCAGCCATTCCTCGGCGACGACGTCGATGTCGCGGCCGTCGGTGACCACCTGTCCGACCAGTACGACGAGGGTGTCGGTGGTGAGCTTCTCGGACACGGCATCGATCTTTGCGACGTCGTCGTCGTCGAGATCGGCGCGATGCACCAGCGGGGTGACGTTCTGGGCTCCGAACACCGACTTCGGGTCCTCCAGTGCCACAAAAGGTTCGGTGCTCAACGACGGGTCGGTGGTGAAGATGTTCGCGGCCTGCACGGTGCCGTCCGAGAGCGCCCGGATGGTGATGGGGCCACCCGTGTCGGTGGGCACGAACTCGCGGAACTCGACTCCGTACACCTCGCGCAGACCCACGACACCCTGCTGCCGGGTCTCGAACTCCGGGGGACCCCCGAGGGCGAGCTCGCCCGCGACCGGTGCGAGATCGGCGATACTCGTCAGGTTGTACCGCTGCGCCGTCTCCTCGGTGACGACCAGGGCATCCTTGTTCTCACCGGGAGCGGAGGCCAGGATCTCGAGCCCGTCCGGAAGAGCTTCGGACAGAGCCGCATCGACATCCTCGGTCGTGGTGGCCGTGCTGTCGGGATCGACCCGCGCGAGAAGCGCGCCGTTGTACTCCGGAACGAGCGTGATGGCACCCGATGCGACCTGGTCGTAGTAGATCTCGCGGCTGCCGATGTTGAACTGTCGGGTGACCTCGGACCCTGCGCTCTCGAGCGCCTGCGAGTAGATCTCCGCGAGCAGGACGTTCTCGGGGAAGTTCGCCGAACCGACGACGATCGCGCCGCCGTCCGCCGAATCCCCGGCGAGGGGATCGTCGTCCCCGCCACCGGAGCAGGCCGCCAGGGCGAATGCGGACACGGCGAGAAGTGCTGTGGTGCGCGCGAAGCGTTTCACGGGTTGCTCCCTCGGATACGGCACGGTCGAGGTCCGACTCTATCCCGCCGGATACCCACCGTGCCGGATTTGTCGCACGAGTGGGTCACCGGTCGTCACTCGCGCGCTCCGAGTCGGCGGGGGTGAGGATGCCGTTCACGAGCCGGGACGGCAGACTGCCTGTCACTGTCCCGCGCCGCCGGGAACCCGTCGTTCGTGCAGTCGACCGCGTCGGATGCCCGGGCTCGTCCCGGGTGTCGCGAGAACGTGTGCGGGCGCGGGCTGCCGGTTCCCGGCCGTCGGCTGCGACACGGACACCGGGTCGGCGTGATACTGCTCGGTGCGGTACTGCTCGGTGCGCTCCGGAGTAGGGTCGGGCAGGCGGCGCGGCCGATCGATCCGGTACGGATCGTCGTAGTTCCTGCCGGTTCCCTTGAGCAGGCTGGTCGGCAGGTAGATGCTCGCGGTGATGCCGGCGTCGGAGGTCGAGTCGAAGGTCGGACGCAGCCGCACCGTGATGTTGTGCCGATCGGCGAGGCGCGCGACCACGAACAGGCCCATTCGGCGTGCGGCACCGGATCCGGCTTCGCCGGCCGAACCGAGTCGCATGTTGATCTCGAGGAGTTCGTCTGCGGGAATACCGATTCCGCGGTCGGCGATCTCGAGGAGAAGACCGCCGTCGACGGCGCGCGAGAACGCGAACGCCACGTTGCTCTCGGGTGGTGAGGCACGCAGTGCGTTGTCGAGGAGTTCGGCGATCATGTGGACGACGTCGGTGACTGCGCTGCCGACCAGACTGCCTTCCGGTGCATTGCCGATGTTCACGCGCTGGTAGTTCTCGACCTGCGAGACGGAGGCGCGCAGGACATCGACGAGCCGTGTGTCGGGGACCCGGCCCAGGCGTTGGCGGGTGCCGGCGAGGACGAGCAGCGAGTCGCCCGTGCGCCGCATGCGGGCGGCGAGGTGGTCGAGTGCGAACAGGTTCTGCAGACGCATCGGGTCGCGTTCCTCGTGTTCGAGCGAATCGATAAGCGCCAGCTGCTGTTCCACGAGTGTCTTGTTGCGGCGGGCGAGAGTCTCGAGCATCTCGTTCACCTGCCGTCGCAACTGGGCCTGTTCGCCGGCCAGACGCAGGGCACCCTCTTTCATGTTGTCGACGGCGCGCGCGACCTCACCGATCTCCTCGCGGGTGCGGACGCGAACCGGATCGAGTGTGACGGACTCGATTTCGGCGCCGTCCTTGATCGCGGCCAAGGCGGCAGGAAGGTCCTGTTCGGCGGTGCGCAGGGTGTCGTCGCGCAGTCGGCGCAGCGGCCGCACGAGCGACATCGCGATCACGATCGCCAGGGTGAGGGCGAGCAGGAGGATGATCGCGACACCGATGGCGTTCTTGAGAGCCTCGGTGCGCGCTCCGGCCGCGAGATCGTCGAGGACGGCCACCGCGCGGGTCGCGGAACCGGAGACCTCCTCCTGGTAGACCATGAGACTCTCGAAGATCGACCCGCGCAGGGCGGCGACGTTGCCTTCGTCGTTGTCGAGGTTGGCCGTGATGCTGCGGCGGTTCTGGAGCTGGGACATGAGGCCGTCGACCCGGGCGGCGTCGGCGGCGTCGTTCTCGACGAAGGTGTCGCGAAGGACGGCCAGTCGCGCGGACTCGACGCCGAGTGCGTTGTTCCACATGAGCAGGGCGCCGTCGGTTCCCGTGCTGAGCGCGGAGTACGCGAGGACCTGGTCGAGCAGGGACCACTGGGTGTCCCACAGATCGAGGAGTGTCGCGCTCTCGCGCTGGACGGTGAGATCGTCGGTGGTGGTCGTGATGGCGCGGTAGGCGGCCTGGGCGCGGCTGACGAATCCTTCGGCGCGTTCGCTGGCCACGGTCGGCGCGAGTGTTCCCGACGATGCGCTGTCGAGCAGGCTCTCGCCTTCGGCGAGCATGCGGTTGATCATCGCGGCGATCTGCGGATCGAGATCCTTGCCGTCGATGTGATCGCGCAGGGTCGCAGCGGATTCGCGGGCGACCTGGGCGCCGTTGTCGACGGGGAGGGACAGGATCGTCGCCGCGGCGGCACCGGTGACGCTGGTGGCGTAATCGGCGAGGGTCGGCAGGATCGAGACGTTCTCGGCAGCGGCGCTGTAGGCGTCGTTCTCCTGGTACAGGTCGTACACGCGGAGCGAGCCGTACAGGGTGGCGGCGACGATGGGGACGGCGACGACCACGGTCATCCTGCGCCACAGACGCCAGTTCTCCGGTGTGTGGCGCCGGAATTGCCTCATGAGACCCACGATGTTCTGCCCCCGAACCTCTCTGCATGCCTGAGTCGGCGGCCGCCGAAACGGACTTCGGCGAGGAAGAGCGTCGCCTTCGCAATTCGGGCCAGGGCGAATCACGGTTCGCTGCCGTCAGGACGGGGGTCAGAGTAGGTAGTACGTCGTGGCGCTCACAAGATCACTGTCCAAGTCCGATAGCTGGTATCCGACCTTGCGTATACATCACGGTCGTGCGTTACGATGCCGCCGGAATTTCCCGTTCCGCCGGGTTTCGATGTCAGGGGGGCACATGGATCTGCGACGGGTCGATCTCAACCTGCTCGTCGTACTCGATGTCCTGCTCTCCGAACGCAATGTGACCCGTGCGGCCCGTCGCCTGAACATGTCGCAGCCCGCGACGAGTACGGCTCTTGCACGCTTGCGCAAGCAATTCGACGATCCGCTCCTCGTCAAGAGCGGCCGCACGCTGCGGCTCACCGCGCGGGCCCAGGCGATCGTCGAACCGCTCCGCGAGGTGTTGCGAACCCTCGAACGTTCGGTGCTGACCGCACCCGGTTTCGACCCCGCGACGGATTCGCGCACCTTCACCATCATGACCGGCGACTACGCAGAGATCACCCTCCTGCGCCTGCTGGTCCGGGGGAGCACCCCGGCCGATATCCGTTTCGATCTGCTGCCGCTCAACGGCGCCGGACTCGATGCCTTCCGTCGATTCGAGATCGACCTGGCCGTCCTGCCGGAATACGTCCTCGAATCCCCGGAGTTCGAGAACTGCAGGAAGAGGGTCGTGCTGTCCGACAGATTCGTCGGGGCGGTGTGGTCCGGGCACCCGTACACCGGCACGAAGCTCACGCGCGAAGTGCTCGGTCGGTACCCACTGCTGTCCTATGCGCCGTACTCCGAGGACACCAACCTCGGTCGAGCGTTACTGCGTGCCGGTGTGGTGGCGCGGGTCGGCGCGACCAGCGGCAACCTGGCGGTTCTCCCGTATGCACTGGAGAACACACGCCTGATCACGTTCCTCCCCGAGCGCATGGCCCGGCACCTCGCAGAAGCGGCGTCCCTGCGCATTCTCGAACCGACCTTCCCGTTGCCGCCCCTGCGCGAATTCGCCGTATGGCACGCCGAACGTGATGCGGATCCCGCGCACACCTGGCTCCGAGCGCAACTGGACCCGGTGGTCGAGCGCCGGCGCGTCGCAGCTCAGGCGGGCTGACCACGACGAACGCTGCGGACCGGTCCGTTCGACGGGGTCCGATCCGCAGCGTTCGAGTGGATCCGGCGAGGTCAGCGTCCCGATCGACGCTGAAGTATCACCGCGATGACCACGACGAGAATCGCGATCACTCCCACCGGCGCGACCCGCGTCACGACCGATCCCTTCGCGTACTGCATGAGGTCGAGCGGTTCGGCCTCGGGCTGCGAGGGTGCGGCCGGGGAGGGAATCGTCGACGGCGTGGGAGGTGCCGGCGTCATCGCCGGTGCCGGGGAGGCGCTCACCGGGCTGGGTGGCACCGACTCGTTCGGCCGCGCCTGCGCGGAGTCGCCGTCCCCGGCGCCGGGCCCGACGAATGCGCCGCCGGGCGCCTCGTCTCCCGAGCCCGCGGTGGTGAGTGGCGGGCTCGCCGGCACGGATTCGTTGGGCTGCGACTCGGCTGCCTCGGCGGTCGTCCCGGCGGGGGCCGCCGCCTCGGGCCCGAGCTTCTTCGACAGGCAGTCCGCGAACTGCTCGAGGATCTTGCCGCCGACATCCGAGATCATTCCCCGCCCGAACTGGGCAGGTTTGCCGGTGATCTTCATGTCGGTCTTCACGGTGCCGTCGGTGCGGTCGCCGTCGCCGGTGAGGACGACCGTGATCGTCGCGGCCACCGTGCCGTTGCCCCGGGTGTCCTTCGCATTGGCCTCGATGACCGCCCGGCGGGCGTTCTCGTCCTTCTCCACGTACACGCCGGTGCCCTTGAACGTGAGCGCCACCGGTCCGAGTTTCACCTTGACGGTCCCGGTGAAGGTGTCGCCGTCGACGCCGGTGAGCGTCGCGCCGGGCATGCACGGCGCGACCTTCTCCGGATTCAGCAGGGCGGTCCACACCTCCTCGACCGGTGCGGGAACGGACAGTGTGTGTTCGAGTTGCATGGGGTCCTTTCCGAACAAGTGGTTCCGGGAGCAGGACGTTCTGCGGAACGCCTAGACCCCGGAGGCAGTGGTGATCGCTCGTCGGGTGAGTACCCGGGCGAGGTGGCTCCGATACTCGGCGTCGGCATTTCCGTCGGTCATGGGAGCCGTGCCCTCGGTGGCGCGCTCGGCGGCGGCGTGGATCGTCTCGGCCGTCGCAGGCTTGCCGACCAGCGATTCCTCGACGCTGCGTGCCCGGACCGGGACGGCCGCCATGTTCGTGAGGGCGATCCTGGCCCGCTCGATGGTGCCGCCCGACGCTTCGAGGGTCGCCGCGACGCCGACGATGGACCACTGCTGAGCTGCGCGATGGAACTTCTCGTAGCGCGCCGACCAGCCCGTGTGCTTGGGAATCCGGACCTCGACGAGGATCTCCCCGGGTTCGACGGCGGTCGTGAAGTAGTCCTGGAAGAAGTCGTCCGTCGCGATGGTACGACGACCGGACGGTCCGGCCACGGTGAAGGTCGCCTCGAGCGCCACGGCGGGTGCGGCGAGGTCCCCGGCCGGATCGGCGTGCACGAGCGACCCGCCGAACGTGCCGCGATGCCGGATCTGGGGGTCGGCGACGGTTGCCGTCGCCTCGGCCAGCAGCCGTGCGTGCTCCGCGACGAGCTGGTCGTGCAACACGTCGTGGTGAGTGGTGGTCGCGCCGATCACCAGCGCGTCGCCGTCGTCGCGGATGCCGCGCAGTTCGGGGATCCTGCCGAGGTCGACGAGCACCGTCGGTGCCGCCATCCGCAGGCGCAGGACGGGCATCAGGCTCTGCCCACCGGCGATGACCTTCGCATCCTCACCGGCCTCCGCCAGCGCGGCGACTGCTTCGTCGACGTTGGACGGAGCGACGTAGTCGAACGGGGCCGGAATCATTTCGTGCCTCCTCGGGCGTCGCGGAGAGCATGCCATATCCGCATCGGTGTACAGGGCATCTCGACGTCGGTGACGCCGAACGGCCGTACCGCGTCGAGTACGGCATTGACGACCGCCGGCGTGGAAGCGATGGTGCCCGCCTCGCCGACTCCCTTGACACCCAACGGATTACCCGGTGCGGGGGTATCGGTACGATCGGTGACGAAGGGCGGCAGATCCACCGCCGTGGGCAACAGATATTCGGCGAACGACGAACTCAGCAAGGTACCGGACTCGTCGTGCACCGCCTCCTCGTAGAGGGCCTGGGCGATGCCCTGGGCGAGTCCGCCGTGCACCTGACCTTCGACGATGAGCGGGTTCACGACGTGGCCGACATCGTCCACACACACGTACTTGCGAATGCGCGCGTGTCCCGTCTCGGTGTCGACCTCGATCGCGCACAGATGGGTGCCGTGCGGGAACGAGAAGTTGTCGGGGTCGTAGGTCGCCTCGGAGTCGAGATTCGGTTCGACGCCGTCCGGCAGGTCGTGCGCGGCGAACACCGCGAGCGCGACGTCGGTGAGCCCGACGGACTTCGACGTTCCCTTGACGCGGAACTGCCCGGCCTCGAAATCCAGGTCGTCCTCGGAGCATTCGAGCAGATGCGCGGCGATCGGCCGGGCCTTGGCCACCACCTTCTCGGCGGCCTTGACGACCGCGATGCCGCCCACCGCGAGCGACCGGGAGCCGTAGGTGTCGAGACCACGCGGTGAGCTCTGCGTGTCGCCGTGCAGGATCTCGATGTCGTCGAACGGGATTCCGAGCCGGTCGGCGACGATCTGACTCCACGCCGTCTCGTGGCCCTGGCCGTGCGCGGACGCACCGGTGACGACCTCGACCTTGCCGGTCGGCAGCATACGGATCGCGGCGTGCTCCCACCCGCCGGCACCGTAGGAGAGCGAACCGAGCACCCGCGACGGGGCCAGGCCGCACATCTCCGTGAACGTGGAGACACCGAGACCGAGCTGGACCGGGTCGTCGCGTTCGCGCCGTTCGGCCTGCTCACGTCGTAATGCGTCGTAGTCGAACAACTCTCGCGCCTTGGCGGTCGCGGCCTCGTAGTTGCCCGAGTCGTAGGTCAGACCCGCGACCGTATCGAACGGGAACTCCTCGTGCTTGATCCAGTTCTTCTCACGGAGCTCGAGGGGGTCCATGGACAATTCGACGGCGAGCTCGTCCATGATGCGTTCGATCGCGAAGGTGGCCTCGGGACGGCCGGCGCCGCGGTAGGCGTCGGTGGGCACCTTGTCGGTGAACACGTTGGTGCACGCGAAGCGATAGGAGCCGAACTTGTAGATGCCGGTGAACATGAACGCGCCGAGGATCGGTACACCCGGCGTCACCAGCCGCAGATAGGCGCCCATGTCGGCGAGCAGTTCCACCTTCAGGCCCGTGACGGTGCCGTCGCGGCGGGCGGCGAGGGTGAGCTTCTGGACCTGGTCGCGTCCGTGATGCGCGGCGAGCATCGACTCGCTGCGCGTCTCGGTGTACTTGACGGGCTTGTGCAGGCGACGCGCGATGAGGAGGGTGAGCACTTCCTCCGGCGTGACCTGCAGCTTGCCACCGAAACCACCGCCGACGTCGGGGGCGATCACGCGCAGTTTGTGCTCGGGGAGGCCGAGTGTCATCGCGAGCATCAATCTCAGGATGTGCGGCACCTGAGTGGCCGACCACATGGTGATCTGTGAGGCGGTGGGATCGACGACGACCGAACGCGGTTCCATGAAGGCCGGGATGAGCCGCTGCTGCCGGAAGGTTCGTTCGACGACGACCTCCGCATCGCGGATCGCGTCCTCGACGTCGCCGCCGCTGCCGGCCTCGGCCGAGTCGAACACCCACGTCGCGCTGACGTTGGTGCCGAGATCGGGATGGACGAGGTCGTCGTCTCGTGCCGCGGTCTCGAGGTCGAGGACCACGGGCAGGTCCTCGTAGTCGACGTCGATGGCATCGAGGGCGTCGTGGGCCTCGTATGCGCTGCGGGCCACCACGACTGCGACGGCCTCACCCGCGAAGCGCACGGTGTCGACGGCGAGGGCGGGGGCGTTCGGGGTCTTCATGTCCTCGGTGATCGGCCACGCGCACGGCAGGCTGCCCTGCTCCTCGGCGAGGTCGGCGCCCGTGTAGACGGCGACGACCCCCGGCTTGCCGCGAGCCTCGGAGACGTCGAGGGCGGTGATGCGGGCGTGCGCGACCGGGCTGCGCAGGATCGCGGCGTGCAGCATCCCGGGGAGCACGATGTTGTCGGTCCAGCGCGTGCGGCCGGTGATGAGGTGCTCGTCCTCCTTGCGGCGGCGCGCCCGGCCGAGTTCGGAGTCGCCGGCGCCCTCGTCGGTGGTCGGATCCACGGTGCTCGTCATCGTGCGGCCTCCTCGGTAGCTGCCGGGTTCTCGCGCAGCCGCTGCGCGGCGTCACGCGCGGCGGCCACGATGTTCTGGTATCCGGTGCAGCGGCACAGATTTCCTTCGAGACCGTGCCGTACGTCCTCGTCGTTCGGATCGGAGTTCTCGGAGAGCAGGTCGATGGTCGCCATGATCATCCCGGGCGTACAGAAGCCGCATTGCAGTGCGTGCTTCTCGCGGAACGCTTCCTGGACCGGATGCAGGTTGCCGTCCTCGGCGAGCCCTTCGACGGTGGTGACGGAGTGCCCGTCGGTCTGCACCGCGAGCACCGAGCACGACTTGACGCTGCGGTCGTCGAACAACACGGTGCAGGCACCGCAGTTGCTCGTGTCGCAACCGACCACCGTGCCCACCTTCCCGAGTCGATCTCTGAGGTAGTGGACGAGAAGCAGTCGCGGTTCCACGTCGTCCGTGTACTGCGTTCCGTCTACGGTGACAGTGATGCGCATGGGTCCTCCAAGTACCTCACGTGACGCAGTGATACAGATCACTGACACTCTGCTGCATATCGCGCACAGGAAGGACCCGAATCGCCGAAATCGCCTTCGCGCCGATCGGAGGCGGAACCTGCCCCGAGGAACTGCATGACCGCCGCCTCGAGGACAAGCCTGGAGGAGTCCGGCTCCGTCACCGCCCAGAGCTTCGCGATCGACGAGGGCGCTCAGGACTTCCGAACGCCGATGTGCTCCTCGTGGATGTGGATCGGTCCGCGTGTCTCCGCGAGCCGGCCGCCGCCCCCGCCCCATCGCAGCGCGATGATCTCGGCGGCGATGGACACGGCGGTCTCCTCGGGGGTGCGGGCACCGAGGTCCAGACCGATCGGCGACGACAGGCGTCCCAGTTCCTCCTCGGTCAGGTCCGTCTCCCGCAGGCGCTCCATGCGGTCGTCGTGGGTGCGGCGCGAACCCATCGCGCCGACGTACGCCACGTCGAGCCGCAGCGCGACCTCGAGGAGCGGCACGTCGAACTTCGGATCGTGGGTGAGAACCGTGATGACGGTGCGGGCATCCACGCGACCCGCTTCGGCCTCGGCCGCGAGATAACGGTGCGGCCAGTCCACGATCACCTCGTGGGCACCGGGGAAGCGGGCTTCGGTGGCGAACACCCCGCGCGCGTCGCACACGGTCACCGTGTAACCCAGGAACGAACCGAGCCGGGCCATCGCCGACGCGAAGTCGATCGCCCCGAACACGATCAACCGGGGCGGGGGCTGGAAAACGTTGACGAACACCGACATTCCCTCACCACGACGTTCACCGTCCGTGCCGTAGTGCAGGGTGCCCGAACGTCCGGCCTCGAGCAGGCCGCGCGCGTCGTCGACGACGGCGTCGTGCATGCGTGACGAGGCGAGCTGCCCGTCCGCGCGGTCGCGCCACACGACCATCCGCCGCCCCCGCACCGCCGGGTCGGGATGGGCGGTGACGGTCGCGAGAGCGACGGGCTCGCCCGCCCGGACGGAGCCGAGCAGGTCGGTGAAGGCGGGAAAGGAGTCCGCATCGATCCGTTCGACGAAGACGTCGATGATGCCGCCGCACGTGAGGCCGACGGAGAACGCGTCGTCGTCGGAGACCCCGTAGCGCTGCAGCACCGGCTGCCCGCTCGCGATGATCGATCGGCCGAGTTCGTAGACATCGCCCTCGACGCATCCGCCCGAGACACTGCCGGTGACGGTCCCGTCCTGGGCGACCAGCATCGATGCACCCGGGCCCCGCGGTGCCGACCGGAAGGTGGAGACCACGGTGCCCACCGCGACGGTCTCCCCGGCCCGGTATCGCCGGTCGAGTTCGTCCAGAATTTCACGCACGCCGAACCTCCTCGAGAAGTTCTTCCAGTGTCGCGAGGCTGTGTCCCGCGAGCAGACGATCGATGTGCGGCAGCGCCGCGGAGATACCCGACTGGATCGGTTCGTAGCCCTCGCCGCCGGCGTGCGGGTTCACCCACAGCACGCGGTGCGCGAGGCGGTGCAGCTGCGCCATCTGCTCCCCGAGCAGTGAGGCGTCGCCGCGTTCCCAGCCGTCGGAGAAGATCACGACCACCGCACCCCGCGCGAAACCCCTACGCCCCCAACGGTCCAGGAAGGCGTGGAGAGTGTCGCCGAGGCGTGTCCCGCCGGCCCAGTCGGGTACCGCTCGTGCGGTCCCGGCGAGCGCGACGTCCGGGTCGCGGGCTCTCAGCGCCCGCGACAGGCGGGTCAGCCGCGTGCCGAGGGAGAACACCTCGGTGGACGACGGGGCGGCACGTGTGACGACGTGCGCCAACCGCAGCAGCGCGTCGGCGTAGGGACTCATCGACCCGGACACGTCGATGAGCAACACCACCCGGCGCGTTCGGGTCGCCCGCGCACGGTGCCGTGGCCGGACGGGTTCGCCTCCGCTCGCCAGCATGTCGCGCAGGGTGTGCCGCGGATCCACCGGTCCGCGCCGGGAAGGCTTCGAACGCAGTGCCCGACGTGTCGGCGGACGGGGCTGCAACCGCGCGAGCAGTTCGGCGAGATGAGCGCGTTCGGCGGTCGTCAGTTCGGCCACGTCGCGATGACGGAGGACATCGGTGTCGTCCGCCGCGACCTGCAGTCGTGGTGCCTCGTCCCCGGAGTCGCCGTCGGCGCCCTCGCCTCGGGACAACGCGGCGATCCGCGCGGTGCGGGTGCGCTGCCCGTGGGTCCGCGAACCGGTCGGGACGGTGTCGCCGAACCAGTGGACGAAGGCCGCGTCGTAGCGGGCCGTATCGTCCGGTGTGCGGCACAGCGTGGCGCGACCCGCCCAATAGACCTGGACGGGATCCCCGACGTCGACGTGTCCCAGGGCGTCGAGATAGGTGGCGGTCGCGTCGAGAGCGACGGGCAGACCGGCGGCGGCGAGGGCGCGGCCGAAACCTGCGAGGCCGACGACCGGGCCGGCGGCGGTCGTCACCCCGCCCTCGACAGGTCGAGACCGGTTCGGGTGACACGGTCGATGTCCTCGCGGTACTTCAGGACCGCGCCGAGTGTCGCCGCGGCCGTCGCCGCGTCGAGGGCGTCGCGATCGAGGGCGAGCAGTGCGCGTGCCCAGTCGAGGGATTCGGCGATACCGGGCGGTTTGAGAAGTTCCTGTCCGCGGAGCAACTGCACCGCGCGGGCGATCTGCTCGGCGAGCGGGCGCCCCAGTCCCGGTAGCCGCCGCTGCAGGATCGCGACCTCGCGTTCGAGATCGGGATGCTCCACCCAGTGGTACAGACAGCGGCGTTTGAGTGCATCGTGCACC
Organism: Rhodococcus gordoniae; assembly: GCF_001646655.1. GTDB lineage: Bacteria > Actinomycetota > Actinomycetes > Mycobacteriales > Mycobacteriaceae > Rhodococcus > Rhodococcus gordoniae. The sequence goes on from NZ_LPZN01000002.1 coordinate 77,482, forward strand.
TCGCGGGTCCGGTTGGAGGTGAGCACCACCAGAGGTGGGACCTCGGCACGGACCTCACCGAGTTCGGGGATCGTCACGGCGTTCTCGTCGAGCAACTGGAGCAGAAATGCCTCGAACTCGTCGTCGGCACGGTCGATCTCGTCGACGAGCAGCACGCACGGTGATTCGGTGAGTGCTCGCAGCAACGGGCGGACGAGGAGATAGCGCTCCGTGTACAGGGAACGTTCGGCGGTGTCCGCGTCGAGCGCACCGTCGCTCGCCGCCTCGAGCGACCGTAGGTGGAGCAGCTGCCGGGGAAAATCCCAGTCGTAGAGGGCCTGCGAGGCGTCGATGCCCTCGTGGCACTGCAGACGGATCATCGGAAGGCCCAGGGCCCGGGCGAGTGCCGCTGCGAGCGAGGTCTTCCCGGTGCCGGGTTCGCCTTCGCAGAAGAGCGGGCGGCCCATGCGCATCGCGAGGAAGACGACGGTCGCCAGTCCGTCGTCGGCGAGATAACCCGTCGTGTCGAGCGCAGCCGAGAGCTTCTCGGGTGAATCGATGCGTGTCGCGTCGCCGGCCATGAGGCGAGCCTAGATGCTCACCCGCCTCCGGACCGGCGACTGCCACGATCGAACGGCTCAGCCGTCGGGACGATCGGACGGCTCAGCCGTCGGGACGATCGGGCGGCCGGTTCAGCCGTCGGTGTGCGCGAGCTGTGTTGCCCCGTCGACGAACAGGGTGGCGCATCCGGGGCACAGCGTGGTCGGCCCGGTGGCCCAGCCGTTCACCTGGGCGTGGAGTTCGGCCTGCAGTCGACTCCGTGCGGCAGTGCGGTAGCAGTGATCGCAATGATCGCAACGGAAGACCCACCGGTCACCGGCAAGCGGGTCGCGGCGCGGCATCATGTGTCCACCTCGGTGTGGTCGAATCGGTCGGAACTGCCTGCGGGGGTGTCGGTCCGGTCAGGGAACGGACTTTCCCATGACACGGGCCCACCATGCGTCGAGTGGGCTGGGATCAGGCCAGCGAATCGTGTCGTCTGCGATGGAATGCGACCGGGACGCGGTGTCTTCACGTCCGTTTTCGGCGCTCGGTGAATCGGAATGTGCATTACGCACTGAGGTCACCCCTTATTGCTATCGGCGCGTCCGTTCGTCGGACACACACCTACGCACCTGTGAGGCGTTCTTCGATGCTAGCCTCCTTTGCGCGTTCCGGGTCCGTTTTCCGGTATCTCCGCTGTTCGTCGCGCGGAGACCGAAGACCTACGACCCTCCCGGTAGGGGAGGTGGGCCGCCGTCGAGTGCGGAACGCAGACGTGTGTTGTCCGCCTGCAGCGCCGCATTGCTTGCTTCGAGTTCGAGGATCCGGGCGACGCCGGCGATATTGACACCCGATGCCACGAGCTCGACGATCCGTTGCACGGTCTCGAGATCGTTCTCGCTGTAGCGACGCGTTCCACCCGCTGTACGGGCAGGATTGAGCAGGCCCCGGCGTTCGTACAGGCGCAGGGTCTGTGGGTCGAGTCCCGAGAGTTCGGCGGCCACGGAGATCCCGTAGACCCCGCGCTGGGCGCGCAGAAAAGGATCGTGCGTCATCGTCTCCTCCGGTGGGCCGTGGGGCCGCAGCTGACCAAAGCCTTGACCGAAGTGTATCAGCAGCGCCATAATAAATCTGTGTCAACTGGCACAGATAATTGACGGAGTGTGGCCGTCACGAACGGCCGGACAGTCGGAGGTGACAGACCGATGTTGATGCGCACCGACCCGTTCCGCGACGTCGATCGTCTCGCGCAGCAGGTGCTCGGCACCATGGCCCGTCCCGCGGTGATGCCGCTCGACGCATGGCGGGAGGGCGACCGTTTCGTCGCGGAGTTCGATCTCCCCGGCGTCGACGCCGGGTCGATCGAACTCGATGTCGAGCGCAACGTGCTCACCGTTCGCGCCGAACGCCCGGAAGTCGACCGGGACAAGGAGTTCATCTCGACCGAGAGGCCGCGAGGCGTCTTCACCCGTCGGTTGTTCCTCGGCGACACCCTGGACACCGATCGAATCGAAGCACAATATCGGGGTGGTGTTCTGCGCGTGACGATTCCGGTCGCGGAGAAGGCGAAGCCGCGCAAGATCTCCGTGATCGACGCGGAAGGCAACGGACAGACCGCGATCGAGAACTGAGTCACTGCGACGAACCGGGCCCGGGATCATCCCGGGCCCGGTTCCTGTTGCTCCGCTTACGGTTTGAGGCCGATCTTGATTGCGCCGTCCTGCTTCTTCTGGAAGATCTCGTACGCGCGCGGTGCGTCGTCGAGCGGGAGGCGGTGGGTGGCGAAGTCGTCGACCCCCAGCGGATCCTCGTCGGTCAGCAGCGGCAGGATCTCCGGAACCCAGTTCAACACGTTCGCCTGCCCCATACGGAGACGGATCTGCTTGTCGAACAGGGTGAGCATCGGCATCGGGTCCGCCGCCCCGCCGTACACGCCGCTCAGCGAGATCGCGCCACCACGTCGCACGACGTCGATCGCGGTGTACAGCGCGTGGAGACGATCGAGGCCGGCCTTCTCCATGAACGGCTCGGCGATCGCCGACGGCAGGAGGCCCGCAACGCTCTGGGCGAGCTTCGCAACGGGGGAGCCGTGCGCTTCCATGCCCACCGCGTCGATCACCGAATCGGTGCCGCGCCCGTTCGTCATGTCGCGGATCATGTCGCCCGGGTTGTCGTCGACCTCACGGAGATCGACGACCTCGATGCCGCGAGACGCCGCCCGGGCGAGCCGTTCGGGAACGAGATCCACCCCGATCACCCGGGCGCCCTTGTGTGCGGCGATGCGGGCGGCCATCTCCCCGATGGGGCCGAGGCCGAGCACCGTCACGCTGCCCCCGTCGGGGATCTCCGCGTATTCGACGGCCTGCCATGCGGTGGGCAGCACGTCGGAGAGGTAGACGAAGCGATCGTCCGCCGGACCTTCGGGGACCTTGATGTGGGTGGCATCGGCGTGAGGTACCCGCAGGTACTCGGCCTGCCCGCCCGGCACGCTGCCGTAGAGCTTCGAGTAGCCGAACAGGGCGGCACCCGTACCCTCCTCCCGGACCTGCGTGGTCTCGCACTGCGAGTGCAGTCCGTGGGAACACATGAAGCACTGACCGCAGCACACCTGGAAGGGGATCACCACCCGATCGCCGGGCTTCAGCTTCGTGACTCCGGAACCCACCTCCTCGACGATGCCCATCGGCTCATGGCCGAGGATGTCGCCGGGAGTCATGAAGGCTCCCAACACCTCGTACAGGTGCAGGTCGGAGCCGCAGATGTTCGTGGTGGTGACGCGGATGACGGCGTCACCGGCCTCCTGGATCGTCGGGTCGGGCACCGTGTCGACGCTGACGTTGCGGCGGCCCTGCCATGTCACTGCCTTCATGTCGCTCCTCGCCTCCTCGGGTGAAGGAATGTCGGGCCGTGCCCGGCATGTGTCTCCCGATGCCTACCCGCGCTCGGCGCGGGCAAACGCTGCCCGCGAGTGGGTCCCTGCCACGCCGCACATGTTTGCGCGTGCCGGAGGAGAGGTATGTCGCCACAGAACCGAATCACCGCGACACATGTCTGTGGCCGCTCTTGCGGGAGCGCAGCCGCACAGGAGGAGGTCAGGTGACCACTTCGGACCCCGAACACCACGGAAGCCAGGATCCCGAACCTTCGCGCACCCCGGATCTCGAGCCCGGTGGCGGCGTGGCACCCGGATCGACGCCCCCGGACTCGGGGACGACGTCCGGGCTGTCCGCTCCGGAACCGGACACGAGAAAGCGATTCCCCATCAGCGGGTGGCTCACGCTTCTCGCCGTCGCGGTGATCGTGATCATCTTCGTGGCCGCGATCTTCGGCATCCTCGCCTGACGGTTCGCTCGGCGAGCGCCCGGGACGATCTCAGGGACGTCCGCGGCGCGGTAACCGCACGACCTGCACGAAGAACTCGTCGATCTGCTTCACGGCACCGATGAACTGGTCGAGATCGACCGGCTTGGTGACGTATGCGTTGGCGTGCAGCTTGTAGCTGCGCAGGATGTCCTCCTCGGCCGAGGAGGTCGTGAGTACCACGATGGGGATGTCGGACAGTTCGGGATCGGACTTGATCTTCGTCAGGACCTGCCGGCCGTCGTATTTCGGCAGGTTGAGGTCGAGCAGGATCAGGTCCGGGCGCGGAGCGTTCTCGTGGGCACCCCGTCGGTACAGGAAGTCGAGGGCTTCCTCCCCATCGTGGACGACGTGGAGGGCATTGCCGATCTTGTTGTCCTCGAATGCTTCGCGGGTCATGAGCTCGTCGCCCGGATCGTCCTCGACCAGCAGGACGTCCACCGGACGGGCAGCGGGATAGGTCACGTAATGCTCCTCATGCGGTGGTCCCGTGCTTCTGCTCGCCGGGTAGTGGTGCGGTTCCGAGGGTGAAGCAGATTCGAGTGCCCTCGGGGTGAGTATCGCTGTACTCGGTGTCGATCCAGATTCTTCCCGCGTGATACTCGACGATTTTCTTGCACAATGCCAATCCGATACCGGTGCCCTGATAGTCCTCGCGGGGATGGAGGCGCTGGAAGATCACGAACACCTTCTCCGCGTATTCGCTGTCGATCCCGAGGCCGTTGTCGATTACGCAGAACTGCCACTGCGAGCTCGACTCGTCCTCGACCTTCTCGCACTCGATCCGGATGACGGGGGTGCGATCGGGATGCCGGAACTTGATCGCATTGCCGAGCAGGTTCTGCCACAACATCGTCAGCAGTGTCGGGTCGCCCGTCAGTTCGGGCAGTGAGTCGGGTCGTTCGATCCGAGCCTGCGACTCCTCGATCGACGCCGAGAGATTGAACAACGCCTTGTCGAGCGGTCGCCCGAGGTCCACCCGGACGTAGGCATCGTGCACGCGCCCGACCCGCGAGAAAGCGAGCAGATCGCTGATCAGGACCTGCATGCGCTTCGCACCGTCCACGGCGTATTCGACGTACTGCCGGCCACGATCGTCGAGGACGTCCCCGTAGCGCTTCTCGAGGAGCTGGCAGAAGGACGCGACCTTCCGGAGTGGCTCCTGCAGGTCGTGCGATGCGACATAGGCGAACTGCTCGAGTTCGGCGTTGGAACGTCGTAGTTCCTCGGCCTGGGCGTCGAGATCCTCCGCTTGTCTGGCCAACAGGGTCTGTTGCTTGCGGGAATCCGACAGCGCATCGGCGATACGACCGCGCATCGTCTCGACGTCGAGGGCCAGTGCCCGGATGTCCTTCGGTCCCTGCGGATAGATGTGCTGGTAGAAGTTCTCCTCGAGCGCGACCCGGCGACTGGCGTTGCGGAGTTTGCTGAGCGGCACGGCGACGAGATTGTGGACGAGGGCCACCATCGCGAGGCCGGTGAGGATGAACGTGATCACCATGGCGATCAGGACCGAGTTGCGGATCGTCCGGGACTGCACGAGATCGTCGAGGTTCTCTTCGAGCACACGGGAGAGCGCGCTGTTCTCCTGGACGAACATCGACCGGATCTCACCGAAGGTCAGCCGGTCCTCCTCGGCCAGGTTCGCATCGACGGGGCGCGGCTGCCCGGGCACGACTGTGGCGATGATCGGCTCTGCATATTGCGTCTGCCACTGCCGGGCGGTGGCGTCGATGGAGTCGATGTCGGCGAGGAGCTCGGGATGGTCGGCGAGGAGTTCACGGAGGCGATCGAGGGCGACCTGCTGATCGGCCCGGCCGGCGCGATACGGCCCGAGGAAGATCGGGTCGGTCGTGAGCGCATACCCGCGGACTGCGGTCTGCTGATCGAGCAGTGAGCTCTGCAGCCGGTAGGCCTCCGTCATCGCGGGCTGGATCCGCCCGGTCACCTCGTCGGTGATCTGCACGGTGCGCTGGATGAAGATTCCGCCCACGATCGAGCCGAGGACGGCGAAGACCGCGAGGACCGCGAACGCGACCTGGAACCAGCTCTGCACGACCAGCCGCGACGAGAACCGCTCGATACGCGGTTCGGGAACCGAAGGATCCCTCATCGCTGCACCGTCGCTCCGACCTCGGCGGAACGCACGATACCGATCACATCCACCCCAGCTTCCCGGTCCGTGCCCGATTCACGCCGAAGGCGAGGAATCCCGACGGCGGTGCGGACCGGACCTTTCGGTCTGCGAACACACGTTTGGACGGGCTGCCTGCTGAACCCAGGAGCGAACTGTAACCCACCGGTGCGGCGCCTCCGGAGCCAGCCATGGGCTCGGAAAACTCCCGGGCGCCGGAACGGCTCCAGGGTCGCTCGGGTACCGGCAGCTCGCGTCCTCGGCCGCGCCCTCGGGAGCCGAACTCGGTGCGATCGATCAGATCGGTCGCACCGTGAGGATCTGGGACATCGTGCCGATCGGGCCGGTGGTGTCGTGCAGCACCGTGCTCGTCAGACCGATGCCGTCGGCACCGAACGAGACCGACGTGTCGAAACCGACCCATTCCCCGCGCGGTTCGGTGAACAGGTGCGCGGTGAGATCGAGATTGGGGAAGGCGACCTTACTCGGGTCGGCGCGCACCGCCATGCCGTTGGCGATGTCGAACAGACCGGCCGTGGCGGCGAGACCGCTGACCTTCTCGCCGTCCACGAGCGCGAGCGGCGTGCGCACCCAGAAGGAGGCCCGTCCGGGACCGGACGAGGTGCGACGCACCTCGACGGAGTCGATGAATCCTCCCGGCCACAGGGTCGTCGGATCCCAGGGTTCGCTGTCCTCGGGCGACGGGATCGACTGCAGAACGGTGCCGGCGATCTCCGCGGTGGTCCGGGTCTGCATCAGCCACGCCCGGGCGCGCACGATCGCGCGCCCGTCGTGGGCCAGGGTGGCCTCGACGAGTTCGATGGTGCGACCGGGACGCAGGACCTCGACGGTCGTGACGACGGAACCGACCGGCACGGTGCCGAGGATGTCGTACGACAGGCGCCCGATCACCAGTCCGTCGTCGCGTCGGGTGTCGCGGTCGCATTCGATGACGTGGGCGATCAGACCGAGGGCGGGAGCGATGTGCTGTTCGGCTTCGTTCCACGCCCCGCCGACGTGCTCGGTGGCGCGGAAGGATGTCGGACCGAGTCGTTCGAAATAGCTCATGCGGTCTCCGTTCGGGCCGTGTCGGCCGGGGATGCTGTGTCTGCCGGGAATGCCGAGGGGGTCGCGGTGAGGGCCGACAGGGCCATGCGTCGCAACACCGCGCGAGTGCTCTCCGGGGAGCGCGGGTCGGCGCTGTGCGGTGTGGAGTTGATGAGCCCGAAGGTCGCGTGCGCCATCGTGCGTGCATCGGATTCGGGCAGTACCGGGTCGATGCGGCGCAGTACGCCGACCCAGATCTCGACGTAACGACGCTGGGTCACCCGCACCTCCCGCTGTGCCTCGTCGGGGAGGGACGCGAACTCGCGGTCCTGCACGCGGATGAGGTCGGGCTCGCCCAAGGCGAAGTCGAGATGGAAGTCGACCAGGCCCTCGAGGGCGCCGCGCGGTTCGGGATTCGTCTCGGCGACCTGCGTGCCACCTGCGAGCAGGCGGCGGCTGATCTCGACGAGGATCTCGACGAGCAGGGCGTCCTTGTTGGGGAAGTGCCGGTACACGGCGGGTCCGCTGATACCCACGGCGGCACCGAGATCCTCGAGGCGGACCCCGGGGAATCCGCGTTCGGCGATCAGGTGCGCTGCGGCACGCAGGAGGTCGCGTCGGCGTTCCGCCTTGGCGAGGCTACGCCGCGTCGGGCGTCCCGAGGCGGTCGAGACGTCGATCGCGGACTGGGTCATGAAAATCTCCGCTCGGTGTGGTCTGGACAACTCGGTTAATCATAACTAACCTGGATTTCAGTTAATGACGATTATTCGATCTACCGAGGATGGTGTTCGTGACGACCGCTGAGACGGCCTCGACAACCAGCCGCGACCAGCACGAACAGCTGGTCGGAGAGCTCCGGGACAAGCTCGCTGCCGCGGCGCGGGGTGGTAGTGAGAAATCACGGGAGCGGCACGTCGCACGGGGCAAACTGCTTCCCCGCGACCGCGTGGACGAACTGCTCGACACCGGCAGTCCGTTCCTCGAGCTGTCACCCCTCGCGGCGAGCGGCATGTACGACGACGAGTGCCCCGGCGCCGGCATGATCGCCGGAATCGGCCGCGTCGCCGGCCGTGAGTGCGTGATCGTCGCCAACGACGCCACCGTCAAGGGCGGCACCTACTACCCGATCACGGTCAAGAAGCACCTGCGGGCACAGGAAGTCGCACTGCAGAACAACCTGCCGTGCCTGTACCTCGTCGACTCGGGTGGCGCCTTCCTGCCGCGGCAGGACGAGGTCTTCCCCGACCGCGAGCACTTCGGCCGCATCTTCTACAACCAGGCCACCATGAGCGCCAAGGGAATTCCGCAGATCGCCGCGGTCCTGGGCTCGTGCACCGCCGGCGGTGCCTACGTCCCCGCGATGAGCGACGAGGCCGTCATCGTCCGCAACCAGGGCACCATCTTCCTCGGCGGCCCGCCGCTGGTGAAGGCCGCGACCGGTGAGGTCGTCACCGCGGAGGAACTCGGCGGCGGCGACCTGCACTCGAAGGTCTCGGGCGTCACCGACCACCTGGCCGAGGACGACCGCGACGCGCTGCGCATCGTGCGCGACATCGTCTCCACCTTCGGTCCGCGCACTCCGCGCCCGTGGGACGTCGAACCCACCACCGAGCCCGAGGCCGACCCCGCCGAGCTGTACGACGTGGTGCCCACCGATCCGCGCATCCCCTACGATGTGCACGAGGTCATCACCCGCGTGGTCGACGGCTCCTCCTTCCACGAGTTCAAGGCCGAGTACGGCAAGACCCTCGTCACCGGCTTCGCGCGTATCCACGGCCACCCGGTCGGCATCGTCGCGAACAACGGGGTGCTCTTCGGCGAATCCGCCGTCAAGGGCGCGCATTTCATCGAACTGTGCGACAAGCGGTCGATCCCGCTGGTGTTCCTGCAGAACATCTCCGGCTTCATGGTCGGCCGCGACTACGAGGCCGGTGGCATCGCCAAGCACGGCGCGAAGATGGTCACCGCGGTCGCGTGCGCGCGGGTGCCGAAGCTGACCGTCGTCATCGGTGGCTCGTACGGTGCGGGCAACTACTCGATGTGCGGTCGCGCGTATTCGCCTCGCTTCCTGTGGATGTGGCCGAACGCCCGCATCTCCGTCATGGGCGGCGAGCAGGCCGCCTCGGTGCTGGCCACGGTGCGCTCCGACCAGCTCGACGCCTCGGGCAAGCCCTGGACGGCCGAGCAGGAGGAGGAGTTCAAGGCTCCGATCCGCGCCCAGTACGAGGAACAGGGCAATCCCTACTACTCGACCGCGCGCCTGTGGGACGACGGCATCATCGATCCCGCAGACACCAGAAAAGTCCTCGGACTGGCACTGTCGGTGTGCGCCAACGCCCCGCTCGAGCCGGTCTCCTACGGCGTCTTCCGGATGTGAGTGCACCCATGACTGATACGACTCGGATCGACACGGTGTTGGTCGCCAACCGCGGCGAGATCGCGGTGCGCGTCATCCGCACCCTGAAGGCGATGGGCATCCGCTCGGTCGCCGTGTTCAGCGAGGCCGACCGCGACGCCCGGCACGTGCAGGAGGCCGACACCGCGGTGCTGCTCGGACCCGCGGCGGCGCGCGAGAGCTACCTGGTGATCGACAAGGTCATCGACGCGGCGCTCGCCACCGGCGCGCAGGGCATCCATCCCGGCTACGGATTCCTCTCGGAGAACTCGGCTTTCGCCGCCGCATGCGCCACCGCCGGTATCGCCTTTCTCGGTCCGTCCGCCCACGCGATCGAGACCATGGGCGACAAGATCACCGCCAAGGCCGCGGTGTCGGAGTTCGGCGTTCCCGTCGTGCCCGGAATCTCCCGGCCCGGACTGAGCGACGACGAACTGATCGCGGGCGCCGAGGAAGTCGGCTACCCCGTGCTCGTCAAGCCGTCCGCCGGTGGTGGCGGCAAGGGCATGCGCCTCGTCGAGGACCCGAAGGATCTGCCCGCCGCGCTCGAATCCGCCCGTCGCGAAGCGGCATCGGCATTCGGTGACGACACCCTCTTCCTCGAGCGGTTCGTCCAGCGCCCCCGGCACATCGAGGTCCAGGTCCTCGCCGACGCGCACGGCAACGTCGTCCACCTCGGCGAGCGCGAGTGTAGCCTCCAGCGACGGCACCAGAAGGTCATCGAGGAAGCGCCCTCGCCGCTGCTCGACGAGGCCACCCGCGCCCGCATCGGTGAGGCCGCGTGCAACACCGCGCGCAGCGTCGACTACACCGGCGCCGGCACCGTCGAGTTCATCGTCTCCGCCGACAAGCCGGACGAGTTCTTCTTCATGGAGATGAACACCCGACTGCAGGTCGAGCATCCGGTCACCGAGATGGTCACCGGCCTCGATCTCGTCGAGTGGCAGGTGCGCATCGCCGCGGGCGAGCCGCTCGGCTTCACCCAGGACGACATCACCCTCACCGGCCACGCGATCGAGGCCCGCGTCTACGCCGAGGATCCGGCCCGCGGCTTCCTCCCGACCGGTGGTGAGATCGCTGACGTCGTCGAACCCACCGGCCCCGGTGTGCGCGTCGACTCCGGTATCCGTGCCGGCACCGTGGTCGGCAGCGACTACGACCCGATGCTCGCCAAGGTCATCGCCCACGCCGACGACCGCGCCGGCGCGCTGCGACGCCTCGACCGGGCGCTCGCACAGACCGCCGTGCTCGGCGTCGTCACCAACGTCGACTTCGTGCGGTTCCTGCTCGCCGACGACGACGTCGTGGCCGGTGCGCTCGACACCGGACTCCTCGACCGCCGGGTCGGCGACTACACCGCCCCCACGACCGCCGATTCCACGCTCGTCGCCGCGGCGATCCTGCGGTGGCTCGACCGCTGGGCGGGCGACACCACCGATCCGTGGGCAGTGCCCGACGGATGGCGCGTCGGTGCCCACCGGCCCGTCACGTCGCGGCTCACCTCCGGCGACCGCACCGCACACGTGCGCCTGACCGGAAGCCCGGCGGCCGGTGTCGCCGAGGTCGAGGACGGCGAGACCTACCGGTTCAGCGCCGTGCTGCACGGTTCCGATCTGGCGGTCGTGCTCGACGGCCGGCGTCACAGCTACCGCGTCGGCGAATCCGACGGTGCGGTCTGGCTTTCCGACGGCCACGGCAGCGTCGCCGTCCGCGAGGTGCGCGAGGCATCGGTGCGTGGCGACGACGCGCACGCCGGCGACGCCGACATCACCAGCCCGATGCCCGGCGCCGTCATCGCGGTGTCCGTCGCCTCCGGCGACACCGTCACGGCCGGGCAGACGCTCGTCGTCGTCGAGGCCATGAAGATGGAACATTCGCTCACCGCCCCCATCGACGGCACCGTCGAACTGTTCGCGGCCGCCGGTGAGCAGGTCAAGGTCGATCAACTTCTCGTGCGAGTCACCCCGCACGCCGACACGGAAGAGGCACAGTGATGACGGAATACCTTGCTACGGGTCAACTTCCCGACGAGTACGAGCAGCTGCGCAAGACGGTCGCCGACTTCGCCCGCACGGTGGTCGCGCCGGTCGCCGCCAAGCACGACGCCGAGCACTCGTTCCCCTACGAGGTCGTGCAGGGCATGGCCGAGATGGGCCTGTTCGGTCTGCCGTTCCCCGAGGAGTACGGCGGCATGGGCGGCGACTACTTCGCGCTGTGCCTCGCGCTCGAGGAACTCGGCAAGGTCGACCAGTCCGTCGCCATCACCCTCGAGGCCGGTGTCTCGCTCGGTGCGATGCCGATCTACCGATTCGGCAACGAGAAGCAGAAGGAGGAGTGGCTGCCGCAGCTCGCGAGCGGTCGCAACCTCGCTGCCTTCGGTCTCACCGAGCCGGGTGCGGGCAGCGACGCCGGAGGCACGAAGACCACCGCCAAGCTCGAGAACGGCGAGTGGATCATCAACGGCAACAAGCAGTTCATCACCAACTCCGGCACCGACATCACCTCGCTCGTGACCGTCACCGCCGTCACCGGTGTGCGGGAGAACGGCAAGAAGGAGATCTCCACGATCCTCGTGCCGACCTCCACGCCGGGCTTCACCGCCGAACCCGCCTACAACAAGGTCGGCTGGAATGCCTCCGACACGCATCCGCTCACCTTCGCCGACGTGCGGGTGCCCGAGGAGAACCTCCTCGGCGAGCGGGGCCGCGGCTACGCCAACTTCCTGCGCATCCTCGACGAGGGCCGCATCGCGATCGCCGCGCTGTCGACCGGAGCCGCGCAGGGTTGCGTCGACGAATCGGTGAAGTACGCCAAGGAGCGCGAGGCCTTCGGCAGCCCGATCGGCAACAACCAGGCCATCGCCTTCAAGATCGCCCGCATGGAGGCACGTGCGCACGCCGCACGCACCGCCTACTACGACGCCGCCGCCGCGATGCTCGCCGGCAAGCCGTTCAAGAAGCAGGCCGCGGTCGCCAAGCTCGTCGCGTCCGAGGCCGCGATGGACAACGCGCGCGACGCGACGCAGATCCACGGCGGCTACGGCTTCATGAACGAGTACGCCGTGGCGCGCCACTACCGCGACAGCAAGATCCTGGAGATCGGTGAGGGCACCACCGAGGTGCAGCTCATGCTCATCGGACGGGAGCTGGGACTGTGAGCGAGACCGACACCACCGTGGAGAAGCGGATCGTCCAGCGCGGCCTGTGGTTCGAGGAATTCGAACTCGGCGCGATCTACGAGCACCGCCCCGGCCGGACGATCACCGAGGCCGACAACACGCTGTTCACGACGCAGACGATGAACACGCAGGCGCTGCACCTCGACGCCGCCTACGCTGCCGAGACCAGTTTCGGTGAGCGTCTGGTCAATTCGATGTTCACGCTCTCGACGATCGTGGGACTGTCGGTCGCCCAGCTCACGCAGGGCACGATCGTCGCGAACCTCGGGTTCTCCGAGATCTCCTTCCCCAAGCCGCTCTTCCACGGCGACACGCTCTACGCCGAGACGAAGATCGTCGACAAGCGCGAGTCGAAGAGCCGGCCGGGGGAGGGCATCGTCACCCTCGAACACACCGGTCGCAACCAGCACGGCGATGTCGTCGCCGTCGCCGTGCGCAAGACCCTCGTCCAGAAGAGGCCCTCGACATGACCTGGGAACTCCCCGGCCCCGCATGGCTTTTCTGTCCCGCCGATCGTCCGGAGCGCTACGCCAAGGCCACCGAGCGTTCCGACGTGGTGATCCTCGACCTCGAGGATGCCGTCGCACCGGCCGACAAGCAGGCGGCCCGTGAGGCGCTGATCGCCACGCCGCTCGACCCCGAACGCACCGTGGTGCGGGTCAACCCGGTGGGCACGGCCGACCACGAGGCCGATCTCGAGGCGCTGCGCCGCACGTCGTACACGCGGGTCATGCTGCCCAAGTGCGAGAGCGGCGACGAGGTGCGCTCGCTCGCACCGCTCGAGGTGGTCGCGCTCATCGAGTCGCCGCTCGGGGTGCTCGCGGTGGAGGACATCGCCGTCGCCGAGAACACCCTCGGAATGATGTGGGGTGCCGAGGATCTCGTAGCCGGACTCGGAGGCAACGCGAGCCGTCGCGCCGACGGGACGTACCGCGCGGTGGCGCAGCACGCCCGGTCGGTGACCCTGCTCGCCGCGAAGGGTCACGCCCGCTGGGCGCTCGACTCGGTGTACCTGGATATCAAGGACACCGACGGTCTCCACGAGGAGGCCCTCGACGCCGTGGCGGTCGGATTCGACATCAAGGTGTCGATCCATCCGAGCCAGGTCGACGTCGTCCGCCGGGCGTACGCGCCCACCCCCGAGGAGGAGGCGTGGGCGCGGCGCGTCCTCGAGGCCGCCGAATCGGAGCGCGGCGTCTTCGATTTCGAAGGGAAGATGGTCGACGCTCCGGTGCTGCGTCACGCCGAGCGCGTGCTGCAGCGCGCGTCGGCTGCCGCCTCGGCATGACCGCGCGTCACCGGGGACGGTGACGCAACAACTGAGTGAGACGGTGGGCGCTGTCGAGCAGCGCCTCACCGAGTTCGGGCACACGATCGGGCCGGAACCGGCTCTCCACGCCGGTAAGACTCAACGCCCAGGTCGGGGCGCCGCGGTGATCGAACACCGCGGCGCCCATTCCCCAACTGCCCTCGACGATCAGCGCCGGATTGACGGCGTAGCCGGCCAATCGTGTCGCCTCGATCCGCTTCTCCAGTGCGGGTCGCGCATGGTCCGGCCCCCAGTCCTCCGTGAGATCCACCCGCGACAGATACGCCTCGATCTCCTGATCGGGCATGTGCGCGAGGATCGCCAGCCCCGCCGACGCCACCCCGAGCGGGAACCGGATCCCGATGTGGAGCACGTGCGAACGCAGCGGGAAGCTGCCCTCCTCCATCGCCAGACAGACCGTCTCGTCGCCCCGCCGCGCGGAGAGGAAGACGCTCTCGCCGGTCGCGCGCGCCAGATCGCGCAGCACGTCACCCGCGAGATCGGTGATGTCGTAGCGCGCGGAGGCGAGCGATCCCAGCAGGTAGAGCTCGGGTCCGAGGGCCCAGCGTCCCGACGCCGGATCCCGGTCGACGAGCCCCTCGTCGGCGAGTGAGCTGAGCAGCCGGTGCACCGTAGGCCGGGCGAGGTCGGTCGTGCGGGCGACCTCCGAGGTCGTCACCCCTTCCGGTTCGTGCGACGAGACGGTGCGCAGCAGGGCGGCGATCCGCGTGACCAGTTGACCCCGTGCATCGGACGACATGTCTCGATTCTACGTCCACTCAATGAACGCATAGAGCGTCTCCGTTCGATGAACGACCAATTTCAGAGAGATTCCGGCAGGACCTTGTGTTCGCCAACTGCAGGATCTTTAGTAGAAGCCGAGAATGTGACCGCGTTCATCCAGTGGACGTGATCCGTCCAGCGGGGCCCCGGCGGCTCCCCCGGAACCCGAGAGGTGAGAGTTGGCAACGAAAGTGTTCGAGACGGCGGCGGAGGCCGTCGCCGACATCCGTGACGGTGCGACGCTCGCGGTGGGCGGATTCGGACTGTGCGGTATCCCCGACATCCTGATCCAGGCCATCGCCGACACCGGGGCCACCGACCTCGAGGTGTTCTCCAACAACTGCGGCGTCGACGGCCACGGACTCGGAATCCTGCTGGGCAGCAAGCGCATCCGCCGGGTCACCGCATCGTACGTCGGGGAGAACAAGGAATTCGCCCGGCAGTACCTCTCGGGTGAGCTCGAGGTGGAGCTGACTCCGCAGGGCACTCTCGCCGAGAAGCTCCGCGCCGGCGGCGCGGGCATCCCCGCCTTCTTCACCCCCGCCGGTGTCGGCACGCCCATCTCGCAGGGCGGACTGCCGTGGAAGTACAACGCCGACGGTTCGATCGCCGTGGCGTCACCGGCGAAGGAGATCCGCGAGTTCCGCGGCAAGCGGTACGTGCTCGAGGAGTCCATCACCGCCGACTTCTCGCTCGTGCACGCCCTCAAGGGCGACACCGAGGGCAACCTGGTGTTCAACAAGGCCGCGATGAACTTCAACCCGCTCGCCGCGATGGCCGGTCGCGTGTGCATCGCCCAGGTCGAAGAACTCGTCGAGCCGGGCGAGATCGATCCGGGCGAGGTGCACCTGCCGGGAATCTTCGTGAACCGGGTCGTGCACACCGGTGTCCAGGACAAGCAGATCGAAAAGCGCACCGTCAGCGCCGCGAAGGGAGCGTAGAAGATGACCACAGCTGTCGAGACACAGGGGTGGACGCGCACGCAGATGGCCGCGCGTGCCGCGCAGGAACTCTCGCCGGGGGAGTACGTCAACCTCGGTATCGGCCTGCCGACGCTGATCCCCAATTACCTGCCCGAGGGTGTGCACGTGACCCTGCACAGTGAGAACGGCATCCTGGGCACCGGGCCGTACCCCACCGAGGATTCGGTCGATCCCGACCTGATCAACGCCGGCAAGGAGACCGTGACGGTCAACCCCGGCGCTGCCTTCTTCGACTCGGCGCTGAGCTTCGGCATGATCCGCGGCGGCCACATCGACACCGCGGTGCTCGGTGGCATGGAGGTCTCGGCCACCGGCGATCTGGCCAACTGGATGGTGCCCGGCAAGATGGTCAAGGGCATGGGCGGGGCGATGGATCTCGTCCACGGTGCCCGCAAGGTCATCGTGCTCATGGAGCACACCGACAAGCAGGGCAACCCGAAGATCGTCTCGGAGTGCTCGCTGCCGCTCACCGGTGAGGGCGTGGTGCAGCGCATCATCACCAACCTCGCGGTGATCGATGTGACCGCCGACGGCCTCGTCCTGACCGAGTGCGCCCCGGGCGTCACCGAGGAGCAGGTGCGCGCTGCGACCGGAGCACCGCTCACCCTTCCCTGACGACCGGCCGGTTCCGCCTGCGGAACCACCGGAAGATCCACCTTCTCCGCGCGACCCCGGTCTCGGACTCCGTCTCGAGCCGGGGTCGCGTCGAGTTCAGGGCCGTGCGGGCCTCCTCGCGACGACGTGCCCGCTCGACCCTCCACACCTCCACCATCTCCTCGGCGTCGACCTTGTGGATCGGTACGGGCAGGCCGCTCGGGAAACGCAGACAGTCGGCGATCCGCCGGTTGAGATCGGAGACGATCTCGCGCACCACCTTCTCGCTGGGCGCCGAGCCGACCGTGTCGGGCAGCCGCTCGATCTCGCGCCGCAACTGCAGTTCGGGCGGCAGCAGCGCCTCCGTCGACAGTCCCTCGCGCGCCAGATAACTCTTCACCCACCACAGCTCGTCGTCGCCGTGATCGGGGATGGGTTTGCCGTAACCGGGCAGATCGTCGAAATCACCCCGGTCCTGCGCCACGCGGATCTGACGTTCGATCCATGTCTCGAACGTCAGATCCCACCGCTTGCGCTCGGTCACACATCCAGGATGCCAGCGCGGGCGCGTGTCCCGCGTGTGGTGCGAGGTGTCCTAACCTGAGCCACGTGGAAGGACAGCGCGAGTCGCCGGTGCATGCCCGCCCGCCGGGCGACGGGGTGGACACCAACACGGTGCTCGGCAAGGTCGTCACCGTGCTGTGGGCGTTCACCGCCGACGACCACGTTCTCACCCTCGCCGAACTGGGCCGACGCACCGGTCTGCCGAAGGGGACGCTGCACCGCGTCGTCACCGATCTCGTCGCCGTCCGGCTGCTCGACAAAGACCCCGCGGGCTACCGCCTGAGCGGTCAGCTCTTCGAACTGGGTCTGCGCGCCTCCCTCGAGCGGGGACTGGTCGAGGTCGCCATCCCGTTCATGGAGGACCTCTACGAACGCACCCACGAGACCGTGCACCTCGGTGTCCCCGAAGGTGTCGAGGTCGTCTACGTCTCGAAGATCGGCGGACATCGCCCCGCGTCCACGCCGTCCCGGATCGGTGGTCGAATGCCCATGTACTGCACCGGGATCGGCAAGGCGCTTCTCGCGTTCTCTCCACCGGAGCTGCTGGCCGAGGTGGTCGAGGCCGGGTTGGCGCGCAAGACTCCCCGCACCATCACGACCCCCGGACGGCTCGGGGCGAATCTCGCGACCGTGCTCGAGCGCGGGGTGGCGTTCGAATTCGAGGAGTCCGCGGTCGGTCTCGCCTGCGTGGCCGCTCCGATCCTCGATGCGGACGAGCGCCCCATCGCGGCCGTGAGCGTCACCGGTCCCGTCACCCGGTTCCGTCCGGAGAAGCACGAGGGCGCGGTGAAGGCCGCCGCCGCGGGCATCGCCGCCACCCACGCCCGGCGCGAGGCCATCCGCAACCTCTGAGCGCGCACGTTCCACTCACCGGAACGACCCCCTGTACGGGGGCGGACCTCGCCGCCACGATGGTCGTAATCCATCGAACGACGAGGACGTGATGACTACCAGCTCCAACACCACATCAGCGACGGATCGCACCCGCATCGCCGGTGCGGCGGCCGACCGTCTCATCGAGGCCACACGCAGCTCCACACCGTGCGGTCCGGTCCGCGACCTGCTCGGGGAGACCGACATCGACCTGGCATACGCGGTGCAGCAGCAGCTCACCGACCGCCGGCTCGCCGAAGGTGCCCGCATCGTCGGACGCAAGATCGGCCTGACCTCCCCGGCGGTGCAGCAGCAGCTCGGTGTCGACCGCCCCGACTTCGGTGTCCTCTTCGAGGACATGGACGTCACCGCTCTGGACGAGGTGCCCAGCGAGCGCCTGCTGCAGCCGAAGGCCGAGGCCGAGATTGCGTTCGTCCTCTCCGCCGACCTCGATTCGGACGATCTCGATCTCGCGACCGTCCGCGCCGCCGTCGGCCACGCGGTCGCCGCTCTCGAGATCGTCGACAGCCGCGTCGCCGGCTGGGACATCAAGATCACGGATACGGTCGCGGACAACGCATCCAGCGGCCTGTACGTGCTCGGCTCGCAGACGCTCACTCTCGACGAGTTCGAGCCGATCGACGCCACCATGCGGATGTACGTCGACGACGAGCTCGTCTCCGAGGGCAACGGCGCAGCCTGCCTCGGCGATCCGCTGAACGCCCTGCTGTGGCTCGCACGCACGGCACGCGAGTTCGGGCAGCCCCTGCGCGCAGGGCAGGTCGTGCTGTCGGGGGCACTCGGCCCGATGGTTCCGGCGCCGCCCGGCGTCACGGTCCGCACCGAGATCTCTTCGCTCGGCACCGTCACCGCGCGTTTCTCTTCCGAAAGCTCCACCGCACAGGAGAACTCATGACCACCAAGGTTGCCATCATCGGGTCGGGCAACATCGGCACCGACCTGCTCATCAAGATCAAGCGACTGGCCGACGCCGAACTCGAGACCGTCGCCCTCGTCGGCATCGATCCCGAATCCGACGGCCTCGCACGGGCGAAGCGCCTCGGCATCGATGCCATCTCGACCGGTGTCGAAGGGCTCGTCGAGCACCCGCGCTTCGACGAGATCGAGATCGTCTTCGACGCGACCTCGGCGAAGGCCCACGAGTACAACGAGAAGGTCCTGCGCCCGCACGGGAAGATGCTCATCGACCTGACGCCGGCCGCGATCGGCCCGTACACGGTGCCGCCGGTGAACCTCACCGAGCACCTCGACGCCCCGAACGTCAACATGGTCACCTGCGGTGGTCAGGCCACCATCCCGATCGTCGCGGCCATCTCGCAGGTAACCAAGGTGCACTGGGCCGAGATCGTCGCCTCGATCTCCTCGAAGTCGGCCGGCCCCGGTACCCGCGCCAACATCGACGAGTTCACCGAGACCACCTCGCAGGCCATCGAAAAGATCGGTGGCGCCACGCGCGGCAAGGCGATCATCATCCTCAACCCGGCCGAGCCGCCGATGATCATGCGCGACACCGTGCTTGCTCTCGTCGGTGAGGACCGCAAGGACGAGATCGTCGCGTCCGTCGAGGCGATGGTCGCGAAGGTCCAGGAATACGTGCCCGGTTACACCCTCAAGCAGGAGGTGCAGTTCACCGAGGTCACCGAGCCCATGGAGACGCTCACCGACCACACCGGCCCCCTGTGGAAGGTCGCGGTGTTCCTCGAGGTCAAGGGCGCAGCGCACTACCTGCCCGAGTACGCGGGCAATCTCGACATCATGACCTCCGCGGCGCTGCAGGTCGCACGCGCCGTGGCGGCACGCAAGAAGGATCAGGTGACGGCATGACCGCGGCAACGACGACGACTCGCGAATTCGCAAGCGACGGAACGGCTCTGTACATCCAGGACGTGACCCTGCGCGACGGCATGCACGCCATCCGTCACCGCATCACGCCGCAGGACGTCGCGAAGATCGCCGGTGCGCTCGACCGTGCCGGTGTGGATGCCATCGAGGTCTCCCACGGCGACGGTCTCGCCGGTCACTCGCTGACCTACGGTCCCGGTAGCAACACCGACTGGGAGTGGCTCGAAGCCGCTGCCGGAGCGATCAATTCGGCCACGCTCACCACGCTGCTCCTGCCCGGTATCGGAACCGTCCACGAGCTGAAGCGTGCCTACGAGATCGGCGTGCGGTCGGTGCGCATCGCGACGCACTGCACCGAGGCCGACGTCTCCGCGCAGCACATCGCCGCGGCGAAGGAGCTGGGCATGGACGTGTCCGGCTTCCTGATGATGTCGCACATGGCCCCGTCCGAGGAGCTCGCCCGCCAGGCGAAGCTCATGGAGTCCTACGGCGCCGACTGCGTCTACGTCACCGATTCCGGCGGACGCCTGACGATGGACGGTGTCCGCGAGCGTGTGCGTGCCTACCGTGAGGTCCTGAACGAGACCACGCAGATCGGCATCCACGCGCACCAGAACCTGTCGCTGTCGGTCGCCAACTCCGTGTGTGCCGTCGAGGAAGGCGTCATCCGCGTCGACGCATCGCTGGCCGGACACGGTGCCGGCGCCGGTAACTGCCCGATCGAGCCGTTCGTCGCCGTCGCCGACCTGCTCGGCTGGAAGCACTCCTGTGATCTGTTCGGGCTGCAGGACGCCGCCGACGATCTCGTGCGTCCGTTGCAGGACCGTCCGGTGCAGGTCGACCGCGAGACCCTCACCCTCGGCTACGCCGGCGTGTACTCGAGCTTCCTGCGTCACGCCGAGACTGCCGCGAGCATCTACGGTCTCGACACCCGCGACATCCTCGTCGAGATCGGCCGCCGCGGGCTCGTCGGTGGTCAGGAGGACATGATCACCGACGTCGCACTCGACCTGCGCAATCGCGCAGGACACTGATCCGGTCGCATCCGACCGGAACAGCTGCGTCGGGCGCGGCACGACCCACCCGGTCGTGCCGCGCCCGCGTGCATGTCTAGGTAGTCAGATCCTGGTAGTCGGGGTGTTCGGTGACGAACTTGTCGACGTACGAGCAGATCGCGACGATGCGCTTGCCGCGTTCGCGGACGTCGTCGAGAGCGAAACCGACGAGTGTGCCCCCGAGTCCCTGCCCGGAGTAGCCCTTGTCGATCTCGGTGTGGTCGAAGACGAGGCGACCGTCGTCGTCGGGGTGGTACTGCGTGTACCCGATGACGGCGTCGTCGTCCCGGACTTCGTAACGTTGCTTCTCGGCGTTGTGCACCACGGTCACGGACGAATCGCTCATGGTCTTCCTCTCCACCGACGACGGGCTGGTGTGTCCCACAGCATAGAGAAACGGGCCGCGGCGCAGTGCCGCGGCCCGTTCCGTCGTGCCGGGTTATTCCGGCGGAGAGATGTGCTGAGCGAGGTACAACGGCTCACCGAGCTGCTCGATCAGATCGAGCTGGGTTTCGAGGTAGTCGATGTGTTCCTCCTCGTCGGCGAGGATCTCCTCGAAGATGTTGGCCGAGGTGATGTCGCTGACCGAGCGCATGTACTCCGATCCCTTCCGGAGCCGGTCGCGGGCCTCGATCTCCACCTGCAGGTCGGCCTCGAGCATCTCCTTGACGGTCTGGCCCAGACGCAACGCCCCGAGGCGCTGGTAGTTGGGGAGCCCGTCGAGATACAGGATCCGATCGGTGAGTCTCTCGGCGTGACGCATCTCGTCGAACGACTCGTCGCGGGTGTGCTTCGCGAGTTTCGCCCATCCGCGGTTGTCCTGCATCTTCGAATGCAGGAAGTACTGGTTGATCGCGGTGAGCTCGGCGGTGAGTTGTTCGTTGAGCAACTCGATGACCTTCTTGTCGCCCTTCATGGCACCTCCCGGGGTGAACCATCAGGTTTACCGCCGGGTAGGGGCTGGCTACACGGCGGTCTCGAGTTCGATGGTCTCATTCCGCCCGCGTGCCTGCCGGATGATCGCCGAGATGTTCCGGACGCAGCTGCCGCAATCGGTGCCGGCGCGGCACTTGGCACTCACCTCGCGGGTGCATCGTGCGCCCGCGGCCACCTCGGCCTCGATGTGG
This sequence comes from Rhodococcus gordoniae, assembly GCF_001646655.1. GTDB lineage: Bacteria > Actinomycetota > Actinomycetes > Mycobacteriales > Mycobacteriaceae > Rhodococcus > Rhodococcus gordoniae. Next base: position 99,272 of record NZ_LPZN01000002.1, read on the forward strand.
TGGTGGGTAAGAGCGTGGCAACTGCAGACGATCATCAGAGCCACCTTTCTGCGACCGAGGGAACACTCACTTAGGTAGTCCAAACCTTACACCGGCTTAGGCTAGCCTAGCTTGTGAGCGTAGTCACAGAACGAGGGGTGCGGATCGGTGTTGTGCCCAGTTCCCCGCCAGGGTGTGTCACAGCTGTTGCTGTTGTTGCATCTGTTGCGACACCACCTGGTTGATCCGCTGTAGTCCCGGCGACGTGAGGCCCGGGATCTGGTTCTCGATCGTGCGCACCAGCGGTGAATCGTCGAGGACCTTCTCGCTGGACTGGATCAGGACGGTGCCCGCACCGGTGAAATCGAACTGCCGCTCCTCGCCCGACTGCACCCCGAAACGGCGCGCCCCGGCAGAGACGAAGCCTGTGATCCACGATTCGTCGTAGTGGTGGCTGGGGGACGGACAGTCGGCCCATCCGACCAGCGCCTCCGGATCCACCCGCAGTGGCGGTTCGGCGAACATCACCGGGCCGTTCGACGACGCGAGGAACCGGCCCGTGCCGATCAGGGTGAGGAAGCCCGGCACGATCGACTGGTTCAACGACAGGCCCGGCTCGAACGCGAGCAGGTTCGCCTGACGGATGGTGAGGTTGCCGTCGTCGAGGTCGTAGGAGTTGATGTCGTAACCGCGGTCGCCGAGGATCAGCTTCCCGAAGCCCTCGGCGACGACGTAATCGCCGAGGTAGAGCGGCGCCGAGAACTGCTGCGCCACCATCTGCAGCAGGCCGCCCTGCAAACCGTGGGTGAGCGCCGAGAACTGCATCTGCCCGTAGTAGGCGATCATCGCGCCCTTCGACAGGAACCACGGCGACTGCAGGTCGATGCAGTAGGCGTACGAGTTACCGGGCACGTTGTCGCTGCCCGTGAAGCTCGAGGGATTCAGGACGGTACTCACAGTTTCTCCTCCGATGCCTGCACGTAGACGATTCCCTGACCGGTGCACTCGAGTTGCATGGCCTCCCCGCCGGTGCGCCCGACGTTCCGCCAGCTCATCGAGGACTTCAGCTCGGTGCGGACCGGGCCGTAGGACGCCACGAACGCCTGCGGGTCGACGACCACCGGAGTCGGGCCCCCCACCTGCAGCTCGAACACTCCGCCGTGGGCGAGCAGCACCGCCGCACCCTGGCCGGTCAGCTGGGTGGTGAACATGCCCGTGCCGGTCATCGCGCCGGTGGCCGCGCCCCGCAGCGCACCGAACAGACCCCCACCGCCACCGCCGCCACCGGAAGCCGCGGCCACCGAGACGACGGCGGACTGCAGTCCGGGTGTGTGAGCGAGCAGGCGGGAGGCCTCCACGCGCAGTTCCCCGCCGGCGGACATGTCGACGATGTGCGTCTCCAGTCCGCGGAAGCCGTAGTGCACGACACCGTCGCCCTGCGCGAGCATCGTGGCCTCGTGCTCGCCCTGCAGCATGCGCCCCGCCATGCCGGCGAGTCCGCCGAGGCCGGGCGCACCCCCGGCCCCGCCGGGAATGCCGTGAGGGGAGAACCGCACGTTGCCGGTGTAGAACAGCATCGCGCCGCGCCGCGCCACGACGGGACCGGACTGCCGCAGGTCGACACGGACGACCTTGCCGTTGATCTTCGTGAAGCTCATCTGTTCCTACCGTTCCGCCGGCTGGATGGAGACGACGCCCACGCCGTCCCATTTCAGGGAGAAGGCCTCGCCGCTGCCCTGACCGATGGCCGAGCGCCACGACACGTCGGTGACGAACGACTGCGAGAGTTGGCCTTTCGCACACACGAAGGCGTCGGGATCGACGACGAGCGGATACTGTGGCGACACCTCGAGATGGATGAGCGGACCCCCGGCCGACAGCAACGCGACCTGTCCGGTGCCGGTGACGGTGGTGGTGAACAGCCCCTGCCCGCTCATGCCGCCACGCAGGCCCGCGAAGGTGACGTTGGTGTTCAGGTTTCCGCTCAGGGCGAGCAGCTGCTCGGATTCGACCTGCAGGGTCTCGTTGTTCAACTCCAGGATCGTGACGTCCTGCGCCTGGTGCGCGAGATACACGACGCCCGTGCCGGCGCATTCCATGAGGGACAGGCCCTCGCCGGTCGCGCGTTGCCGCAGACCGGCGAGAACGCCTTCGCCACCGCCGAACCCGGCGGACTTGAAAGTGATCTGTCCCTCGTAGGCCACCATCGACCCGGAGAGTGCCCGGACCGCGGAACTACTGAGCCGAGCCTCGATGACCCGTTTCGATTTCACGAGCAGTTGCATGGGGCAAGACGATAGCCGGAAAAGACTTCGGTGGAGTGGACCCCGGGTCGCGGGGTCCACTCCACCGAAATGATTCAGCAGACCTACAGGCCGAGATCCTTGGCGATGATCGTCTTCATGACCTCGCTGGTGCCGCCGTAGATGCGGCTGACACGGGTGTCCGCGTACAGGCGCGCGATGGGGTATTCGGTGATGTATCCGTACCCACCGTGCAGTTGCAGGCACTTGTCGATGATGCGGCCGGCCGCCTCGGTCGAGAACAGCTTCGCGCGGGCCGCGTCGGCCACCGACAGCTCACCGCGGTCGTTGAGCTCGATCGCGTTGTCGACCATGATCTGCATCGCCTGCAGTTCCGTCGAGCACTCGGCGAGCACGAACTTGGAATTCTGGAACGAGGCGACGGGCTTTCCGAAAACCTTGCGCTCCTTGGTGTATGCAATCGCGTGCTGGATGGCGGCCGCGGCGGTGGCGGCAGCACCGAACGCGATCGTCAGGCGTTCCTGGGCGAGGTTCTGCGTCAGGTACGAGAAGGCCTCACCCTCCTTGCCGAGCAGATCGGTGACGGGCACCTTCACGTCGTCGAACGACAGTTCGGCGGTGTCGGAGGCCTTGAGGCCGATCTTGTCGAGCTTGCGTCCGACGGAGAAACCTTCGGAGGTGGTGTCGACGACCAGGATCGACAGGCCACCGCGACGGTTGTCGGGATCGAACGGAGTCGTCCGGCACACCACGAGGATGCGATCGGCGAGGGCACCGCCCGTGATGAACGTCTTCGCGCCGTTGACGACGTAGTGGCTGCCGTCCTCCGACAGCTTCGCGGTGGTCGCGATGTTGGCGAGGTCGGAACCGGTGCCGGGCTCGGTCATTGCGATCGCGAACATCAGCTCGCCCGAAGCGAATCCGGGGATCCACCGTTGCTTCTGTTCGTCGGTGGCGTTCTCCATGAGGTACGGCAGGATCAGGTTCGAGTGCACCGAGTACGAGCCGAACGTCACACCGGCAGCGGAGGTTTCCTCGGCGACGACAACGTTGAACTTGAGTGACGACTCGCCGCCGCCACCGAACTCCTCGGGCGCCTGGATTCCGAGGATGCCCAGTTCGCCGAGGCGGTTGTAGAACGTGCGCGGCGGGTGGCCGGCGTCTTCCCACTCGTGGTAGACGGGAGTGACTTCCTTGGCGATGAAGTCGCGCACCGTCTGCCGGAACGCCTCGTGATCCTCGTCGAATACCGTACGCTTCACGCGTTGTCCTTCCGGATGTATAGGTATGGAAACCGATCCAATTGCGGCGCAATCTATTACAGTGCGTAGCTGCGGAGGATGCCCTTGCCGATGATGGTCTTCTGGATCTCGCTGGTGCCCTCACCGATCAGCAGGAAGGGAGCCTCGCGCATGAGACGTTCGATCTCGTACTCCTTGGAGTAGCCGTAGCCGCCGTGGATGCGGAAACTGGCCTGGGTGACCTCGGAGCAGTACTCGCTGGTGAGGTACTTCGCCATGCCGGCGGCGACGTCGTTGCGCTCACCCGAGTCCTTCAGGCGGGCGGCGTTGACCATCATCAGGTGGGCCGCCTCGACCTTGGTGGCCATCTCCGCGAGGGAGAACGAGATCGCCTGGTGCTGGGCGATGGGTTTACCGAAGGTGGTGCGCTGCTGGGCGTACCGCGCGGCGAGCTCGAAGGCACGGATCGCGACACCGCAGGCACGGGCCGAGACGTTGACGCGGCCGATCTCGACGCCGTCCATCATCTGGAAGAAGCCCTTGCCGGGCTCACCGCCGAGAATCGAATCGGCCGATGCCTTGTAGTTGTCGAAGACGAGTTCGGTGGTGTCGATGCCCTTGTACCCCATCTTGTCGATCTTGCCGGGGATGGTGACGCCCGGGACGACCTCACCGAAGCCGGCGGGCTTCTCGACGAGGAACGCCGTGAGGTTCTTGTGCGCCTTGTCGGAGCCTTCCTCGGTCTTGACCAGCGCTGCGACGAGGGTGGAGCTACCGCCGTTGGTCAGCCACATCTTCTGGCCGTTGATGACGTAGTCGCCGTCGGCGTCGCGCTCGGCCTTGGTGCGGATCGCGGCGACGTCGGAGCCGAGTTCGGGCTCGGACATCGAGAACGCGCCGCGGACCTCGCCGGTGGCCATGCGCGGCAGATAGTACTGCTTCTGCGCTTCGGTGCCGTGCCGGCGGATCATGTACGCGACGATGAAGTGCGTGTTGACGACACCCGAGACGCTCATCCAGCCGCGGGCGAGTTCTTCGACGCACAGCGCGTAGGTCAGCAGCGACTCGCCGAGTCCGCCGTACTCCTCGGGGATCATCAGCCCGAACAGACCCATATCGCGCATCCGGTCGACGATGGCCTGCGGGTAGGTGTCCGAGTGCTCGAGTTCCTGAGCGTTCGGGATGATCTCGCGGTCGACGAAGGTGCGGACCGTGTCGAGGATCTCGGACTGCAATTCCGTCAGACCGAGGGTCTGGGCGAGGCGGGTCATGCGTGCTCTTTCGGGGAGATGCGGATGGTGCCGGATGCTGCGAGGGCGTCGACCTCGTCGTCGGTCAGCCCGAGATGTTCGGTGAGCACCTCGGCGGTGTCGTCGCCGTTGGCCGGTGCGGGACGGACCTCGGGGTACCGGCCGTCGAAGGACATCGGGGTGCTCGGTGCGTGGTAGCTGCCGATGCGCGGCTGGTCGAGCTTGTGGAACATCGGGTTGTCGGTCACGCGCGGGTCGGCGGCGAGCTCGGCGAAGGTGCGGTAGCGCTCGTGCAGGATAGAGGTGCCGGCCAGGGTCTTCTCGACCTCGTCGGCGGTGTGACGGGCGAACCAGGCGCCGAACAGGCTGTTCAGCACGTGACGGTGTTCGAACCGGGTGCCCTCGTCGCGGAAGTTCACGCCCAGTGCGGATTCGAGGGCGGCCACGGCGTCGGCGGTGCCGGTGAGCCCGGTGAGATCGCGGAAGTGCCGTGGCGTGAGCGCGACGATCATGAAGCGTGCGCCGTCGCTGGTGGCGAAGTCGGCGCCGTAGGTGCCGTAGACGGAGTTGCCGACCTTCTCCCGGACGGGACGGGCGAGCTGGGCCTCGGCGATGTAGCCGAGATTGCCGACGGTCGCGAACGCGACGTCCTCGAGCGGAAGCACGACCTTCGTTCCGGCGCCGGTGATCTCGCGTCGATAGACGGCCGAGGCGACCGACAGGGCAGCGTACAGGCCGCACGAGACGTCCCAGGCGGGCAGCACGTGGTTGACCGGGGTCGAGACGTTCTCGGCGCCGGTGACCTGCGGGAAACCGGCGGCGGCGTTGACGGTGTAGTCGACGGCACCGGTGCCGTCGGCGCGACCGAGGACCTGCACGTGGATCAGGTCGGGGCGAATCGTGGCGAGCTCGTCGTAGTCGAGCCACGAGCGACCGGCAGCGTTGGTGACCAGCACGCCGGCATCGATGATCAGGTCGCGGATCAGCTTCTGCGCGTCCGGATTACGGAAATCCGCTGCGAAAGATCGCTTGCCCTTGTTCAGGCCGGCCCAGTAGATCGACTCGTTGTCGTCGGTGACCGGCCAGCGACGGTAGTCGGCGGCACCGCCGATCGGGTCGACCCGGATCACGTCGGCGCCGAGCGCGGCCAGGGTCATGCCGCACAGGGGTGCGGCCACGAAGCTGGACACCTCGACCACGCGCACTCCCGCGAGGGGTGCAGTGGACGAGGGCAGCTCGTCGGTGGAAGCGGTGGAATTCATGCTGGGCTCGCTCGTCGTCGCAGATTGTTTCGGGCACAGTCAGCATGCCCAGGTTCTGCCGCCGGGAACAGCGCCGATCGGCTATCGCTCGGTTAGCGCAGACCAATACTCGATGCGGACCGAATCCGCCCGGTGAGGGGTCATAGGTTTCAGTGATCGATTCGTTCATCTTCCGCTCTTTGTGTCGGGTGACCTGGCTCACGTTCAATACATGCAGACGCCAGGCGTGACGTTCTTCCGACAGCGACATGCAGATTGTTCGCAAGTCGGCCATCCCGCTCGAGTTCTGAAGGGACTCTCAGTGACCACAGGCGAAATCGCGCACGACAAGTCGGCCACCGCCGACGGACCCGGCCGGCCGGCGACCGGCTCGACACCTCTCGTGACCCCCGGTCGCGCGTGGAGCATGACCGGCCTGGTCATCTTCCTCTACGTCGTCAACTACGCCGACAAGGCCGTCCTCGGCATCATCGCCCAGCCTCTGGCGCGTGAGCTCGGCATGAGCTCCTCCCAGATCGGCCTGGTCGGTTCGCTGTTCTTCGTCACATTCACCGTCGGCGGATTCTTCGCCGGGCCGCTGAACAAGTACATGACCCTCCGCTGGGCCCTGCTGGCCCTCGGCCTGATCTGGTCGGTGGTCATGCTGCCGCTCGTCGTCAGCGCGAGCTTCGCGATGCTGGTGGTCACCCGCATGCTGCTCGGTCTCGCCGAAGGACCGAGTTCGGCACTCATGCACACCGCCGCGTACTCGTGGCACCCGCCGGCCAAGCGTGGCCTGCCCGGCGCCTTCCTGGCCGGTTCCGCCTCGGTTGCCAAGATCGCCCTCGCTCCCGTCCTGACCTTCATCACCGTCGAGTGGGGATGGCGTGCCGCGCTGATCTCGCTGTCGATCCTCGGTGCGGTCTGGATGGGCTGCTGGCTCCTCGGCTGGAAGGAAGGCCCTTACACCAGCAAGGCCGTCAAGGGCGCCGCGACCGCCGCCTCCGCCGTGCAGACCGAACCGTCCGTGCCGTGGCGCAGGATCTTCCTCACCCGCACCTTCCTCAGCTGTGCGATCCTGATCATGGTCGTCTACGCGTTGACCACCGTCGTCCTGACCTGGCTGCCGTCCTACTTCGAGGTCGGTCTCGGCTACAGCGCTCTGCAGGCCGGCTCGATGTTCGCCCTGCCGTCCATCATCGGACTGTTCCTCATGATCAGCTCGGGCACGGTCACCGACCGTCTCAGCGCCAAGGGTTACCGTTCGCGGGTCGTCCGCATCATCGTGCCCGCCGTCGGCGTGCTCATCTGCGGTGCCATCCTGGTCTTCCTCCCCTCGATCGGCACGCCGGGTCTCGCCGTCGCAGTCGTCTCCATCGGTTACGGATTCGGTGCCATCGCGTTCCCGCTCATCAACGCCGCGATCTCCGAGCTGTGCCCGCCGCAGCAGACCGCGGGCACGATGGGGGTCTTCCTCGCGCTGATGGCCGTCGGCGGTCTGGTCGCCCCCTACGGCACGGGTGTCCTCGTCGACAACGCCGCCACTGCGGCGGAGGGTTACGCAACGGCCTTCCAGGTCATCGGTGCACTCGGTGCGCTCGCCGCGATCCTGGTCCTGTTCCTCGCGAACCCGGAGCGCGATCGCAAGATCATCCGGGCCGCGGCCTGACCAGTTCGGCATAGCTTCCACCTAACGGAAGCTTCCGCCGAAAGACTTTCCCCTACCGGCCGGGTGCATGGTCTCCTCGACTGTGAGGACCACCACCCGGCCGGTCGTCGTTTCCCATCACGGTTGCCCGGCAGCCGTGTCCCGCAACAGCAAAGGACCGATTCGCATGCGCGATGCCGTGATCGTCGACGCCGTCCGTTCTCCCATCGGACGTCGCGGTGGTGCACTGTCCGAGATCCACCCCGTCAACCTGTCCGCACACGTGCTGACCGTGCTGGCCGAGCGGACCGGCCTCGACCCCGCCACGATCGACGACGTCCAGTGGGGTTGCGTGAGCCAGGTCGGCGACCAGGCCGGAATCGTGTCGCGCAGCGCCGTGTTCGCGGCCGGATGGCCGGTCACCGTGCCCGCCACCACGATCAACCGCGCGTGCGGATCGAGCCAGCAGGCCGTGTCCTTCGCCGCCGCGACCGTCATCTCCGGTCAGAACGACGTCGTGATCGCCGGTGGTGTCGAGTCCATGAGCCGCGTGCCGATGGGCAGCGCCGGCAAGGACGGTCGGCCCTTCCCGCAGAACGTGCTCGACCGTTTCGAGGTTGCGGGCTTCAGCCAGGGCATCGGGGCGGAGATGATCGCGGAGAAGTGGGGTTTCTCCCGCACGCAGCTCGACGAATTCTCGCTGCGCTCGCACGAGCTGTCCGCGGCCGCCACCGACGCGGGCGCGTTCACCGGACAGATCGCCCCGGTCGGCGACTTCGCCACCGACGAGGGCGTCCGCCGCGGCGGAAGCCTCGAGTCACTCGCCGAGCTCAGGACCGTCTTCAAGGAGGACGGGGTGATCCACGCCGGCAACTCCTCGCAGATCTCCGACGGCGCCGGCGCCCTGCTCATCACCACCAGCGAATACGCTGCGGCACAAGGCTGGACCCCGCTCGCCCGCATCCACACCGCCGTCGTCGCCGCCGACGACCCGGTCGTCATGCTCACCGGCCCGATCCCCGCCACCGAGAAGGCACTGAAGCGTTCCGGCCTGTCCATCGACGACATCGGCGCCTTCGAGATCAACGAGGCGTTCGCACCGGTGCCGCTCGCATGGCAGGTCGAGACCGGCGCGAAGCCCGACCGCCTCAACCCACTCGGCGGCGCGATCGGTGTCGGTCACCCGCTCGGCGGATCCGGTGCCATCCTCATGACCCGCCTCGTGCACCACATGCGCGACAACGGCATCCGTTACGGGCTGCAGTCGATGTGCGAAGCCGGCGGCATGGCCAACGCCACCATCCTCGAAGTGCTCTGATTCGAAAGCTCTCCGAGCCGTTCTGATTCCACTTCGTCACCCAGCTGCTACGAACTCGAAGGAAGCACAATGGAACTCAAAGGTCTGTCCGTCGCCGTCACCGGCGGAGCATCCGGTCTCGGCCTCGCCACCGCACGTCGCGTCCTGGCGACCGGTGGCAACGTCACTCTCATCGACCTCCCCGGCTCGAACGGTGAGGAGATCGCGAAGGAACTCGGCGACGGCGCCGTCTTCGCCCCCGGCGACGTGACCGATTCGGAGCAGTTCGCGGCAGCACTGGATGTCGCGCACGAGCGCGGCGGTCTGCGCGGTGTCGTGCACTGCGCCGGTGCCGGACGCAAGATGCGTGTCCTCGACAAGGAGGGCAAGGCCGGTTCGCTCGAGGATTTCGAGTTCGTGATCCGCCTCAACCTCATCGGCTCGTTCAACGCGCTGCGTCTCGGCGCCGAGCGCATGGCCGAGCTCGACCTCATCGAGGACGAGCGCGGCGCCGTCGTCATGACCGCCTCCGTCGCGGCCTTCGAGGGCCAGATCGGCCAGATCAATTACTCGGCATCCAAGGCCGGCATCGTCGGCATGACGATCGTCGCCGCACGCGACCTCGCCAGCAAGGGCATCCGCGTCAACACCATCGCCCCGGGCATCATGGACACCCCGCTGCTCGCCCGTCTACGCGACGACGTCCGCAAGTCGCTCGAGGCGACGGTGCCCAACCCGTCCCGTCTGGGCAGGCCCGACGAGTTCGGCCGCCTCGCGACCGACATCCTCGAGAACGGCTACCTCAACGGTGAGACCATCCGCCTCGACGGCGCCATCCGTATGGCACCGCGTTGAGCCGGGCGTCGACCGTGACTTCGGCTTCCGATCTCGCACAGCGAAGGCTGTCGTACCCGGCGACGACGATGGCGGTGTGGGCGCCGAGCCTCGCCGCCGTCTACGGCGACCGGCCGGCAGTGATCGACGGCGACCGGGTCCTCACCTACAACGACCTCGACGCACGGTCGGCGCAGTTCGCGAGCGTGCTCCACGAGGCCGGGGTGCGAGCCCGCGACGTCGTTCTCCTGCACCTGGGCAACTGCGTCGAGTTCCACATCGCCTACTACGGCGCGCTCCGGGTGGGGGCGGCGGTCACGCTGGTCAATCCGCTCCAGCCCGAACCCGGTCTGCGGCGCCAGATCGAGGAGACCTCCGCGGTCGCGGCGGTCACCGGTGCCGCGCAACTCGACACCTTGCTCCGAGCCGCGGAGGGGACGAGTGTGCGCTTGATCGCAGTCGTCTCCGACGAGGCGGTGAACGGCTCCCGTGCCGTGCATTTCGGTGATGCACTGGAAGAACGCCCCACGACATTCGAGCCGGTCGTCACCGGCCCGGACGACATTGCGCACATCGCGTATACCGGTGGCACGACCGGCGTTTCGAAGGGAGTGCGGGTACTGCAGCGCAACGTCGTCGGAAACGTCACCCAGATGTGTGCGTGGCGAGCCGGCCATCAGCTGGTCGCCGACGTCGACGGGCGGATCTCGCTCGAACCGATCGACGATCTGGACGTTGCCGGCGTCGTCCCGGCCCACGGGGCCACGATCGTGGTATCCCCGCTGTTCCACGCACACGCGTTGATCAACACGTCGTTCCTCCTCGCCTGCGGCCTGACCCAGGTACTTGCCGGACGGTTCGAGCCGGGGCACATGCTCGCTCTGATCGAGCAGTACGAAGCCAGTTACATCACGGGCAGTCCCGCCATGTGGCATGCGCTCGCCGAGCACCCCGATGTCGCTGTCCGGGATCTGTCGACCGTGCGGGTTGTCGCGTCCGGTGCGGCGCCGATCGACCACGTGACCCTCGAAAGTCTCGAGCGCGCATTCCCCAATGCGCGTATCGCCGAGGGGTACGGGCTGACCGAGGGCACGTGTGTGGTCACGGCGATGCCGCTCGTCGTCGGCACCGAATACCGCCTCGGCAGCGTCGGACTGCCGATCTTCGACACCGAGGTGCAGATTCGCGCGCAGGGCGACCCGTCGGTCGTCCTCGGGCCGGACGAGCGGGGAGAACTGTGGGTGCGTGGCCCCCAGGTCACCGGCGGTTACCTCGGGCATCCGGACATCACAGCCGAGCAGTACGTCGACGGCTGGCTCGCGACCGGCGACATCGCCTACGTGGACGCCGACGGTTACGTGTTCATCGCCGACCGGGCGAAGGACATGTTGATCTACAAGGGCTACAACGTGTATCCACGTGAGCTCGAGGAGATTCTGGTGACGCACCCGAAGGTGTCCACCGCCGCGGTGGTGGGTCGTGACGTCGGTGCCGTGGGCCAGGAGCCCGTCGCCTTCGTCGTCCCGATTGCCGGCGAGGATGTCGACGAGGAGGAGCTGAAGGCGTTCGTCGCCGAACGTGTCGTGCCCTACAAGAAGATTCGCGAGGTAGTGATGGTCGAGGCCCTTCCGACCTCCGCTGCGGGCAAGATCCTCAAGACGGATCTGCGTTCGCGCCTGACGGTTTCCTGACACCGCCCGAACATGCCCCCGGCATCGAATGCCGGGGGCGTGTTCGTATCTGCGTCAGGAGTTCTTCTTCTGCTCCTGCTTCACGAGGCCGCCTCCGATGATCAGGCGCTGGATCTCGCTGGTGCCCTCGTACAGACGCAGCAGACGCACGTCGCGATAGATCCGCTCGACCGGCACCTCACGCATGTAACCGGTGCCACCGTGGATCTGCACCGCGAGATCGGCGACCTTGCCGACCATCTCGGTGCAGTACAGCTTCGCCACCGACGGCGCGATACGGCGGTCGGTCTCCTCGACCCACGCCTTGGCAGCGTCGCGGACGAGGGCGCGGCCGGCCATGACGCCGGTCTGCTGGTCGGCGATCATCGCCTGCACCAACTGGAAGTTGCCGATGGGGTTGCCGCCCTGCGTGGCGGTCGCGGCGTAGGTGACGGACTCGTCGAGGGCGCGCTGGGCCTGCCCGACAGACAGCGCGGCGATGTGCACGCGGCCGCGGGCGAGGGAGACCATCGCGGCCTTGTACCCGACGTCCTCGCTGCCCCCGACGAGCGCGGAGTTCGGCACGCGTACGTCGTCGAAGTGCACGTCTGCGGTCCAGGCACCTTCCTGGCCCATCTTGGCGTCCTTGTTGCCCACCCGAACGCCGGGGGTGTCGGCGGGGACGAGGAAGACGGCGATGCCGGTGCCGTTCTCGTCGGCCGGTCGGGTGCGGGCGAACACGACGAACAGGTTCGCAAGCGGAGCGTTGGTGATGAACCGCTTCTCACCGGTGATCACCCAGTCGTCGCCGTCGCGCACGGCCTTGGTGCGCAGACCCGACGGGTTCGAGCCGGCGCCCGGTTCCGTCAGGGCGAAGGAGGCCACGACGTCGCCGGACGCGATGCCCTCGAGCCACTGCTCCTTCTGCTCGTCGGTGCCGAAGTTGACGAGCACCTGACCGGCGATGCCGTTGTTGGTGCCGAACATCGAGCGCAGCGACAAGGTGGTGTAGCCCAGCTCCATCGCGAGTTCCGCGTCCTGCTGCAGATTCAGACCGAGGCCGCCCCACTGCTGCGGGATGGCGTAGCCGAACAGACCCATGTCCTTCGCGGCCTGGCGGATGTCCTCGGGAACCGCATCGGTCTCGGCGATCTCCTGCTCGCGCGGCACGACCACGTTGCGCACGAACGCGCGGGTCTGCGCGAGGATCTCGCGGAAGTCGTCTTCGTCGACCTCGGGGGACGGGATGGAGAGTGTCATGTCTACAACCTTCGTGTGGTCGCCGGGAGGTGTCCAATACGAATGGCGCCATTCCCGTATAGGCATTCTCGATGGATGAGGGCCGCTCTACCGGCCGGTTCGCCGTTATATTCGGAAACATCGACATATTCGGGGGCCGTCGCGTGCCCCATCGAAAGGAATCTCGGATGTCTCTGTTGGAGAACCGTACCGCCGTGATCACCGGTGGCGCTCAGGGAATCGGCTTCGCCATCGCGCAGGAGTTCGTCGACGCCGGCGCTCGTGTCGTGATCGGCGACCTCGATCTCGACGCCGCGAACGCCGCTGCGGAGAAGCTCGGCGGCCGCGACGTGGCCCGCGCGGTGCGCGCCGACGTCGTCGAGTCCGCCGACTGGGACACCCTCCTCGCCGAGGCCGTCGACGGTTTCGGTTCGCTCGACGTGGTGGTCAACAACGCCGGTATCACCCGCGACGCCACGATGCGCACGATGACCGAAGAAGACTTCGACCTGGTCGTCTCGGTACACCTGAAGGGCACCTGGCACGGCACCCGCAAGGCCTCCGCGATCATGCGTGAGGCCAAGCGCGGCGCGATCGTCAACATCTCCTCGCTGTCCGGCAAGGTCGGCATGGTCGGCCAGACCAACTACTCCGCCGCCAAGGCGGGCATCGTCGGCCTGACCAAGGCCGCCGCCAAGGAGATGGCGCACCACGGCGTGCGGGTCAACGCGATCCAGCCCGGCCTGATCCGATCGGCGATGACCGAGGCGATGCCGCAGAAGGCATGGGATCAGAAGATGAGCGAGATCCCGATGGGCCGTCCCGGCGAGGTCGACGAGATTGCCTCCGTCGCACTGTTCCTCGCATCCGATATGTCCTCCTACATGACCGGCACCGTCCTCGAGGTCACCGGCGGCCGCTTCATGTGACGGTCCACCCCGTCACCCGTTCACTTTCGAAAGGTCATCATGCGCGAAGTTGTCATCTGCGAGCCGGTCCGTACCCCGATCGGCCGCTACGGTGGAATGTTCAAGTCCCTCACCGCAGTCGACCTCGGTGTCGCGGCGCTGAAGGGCCTGCTCGAGCGCACCGGTGTTGCCCCCGAACAGGTTCAGGACGTCATCCTCGGTCACTGCAACGGCAACAGCGAGGCCCCGGCCATCGGCCGCGTCGTGGCCCTCGACGCCGGTCTGCCGATCACGGTGCCCGGCATGCACATCGATCGTCGTTGCGGTTCGGGGCTGCAGGCCGTCGTCCAGGCCGCCTTCCAGGTCGGTAACGGCGACCACGATCTCGTCGTCGCCGGTGGTACCGAGTCGATGAGCAACGCGGCGTTCTACTCCACCGACATCCGCTGGGGTGGCGCCCGCACCGGTGTGCAGATGCACGACGGTCTGGTCCGTGCCCGCTCGACCGCCGGCGGCCGCTTCTACCCGGTTCCCGGCGGCATGATCGAGACCGCCGAGAACTTGCGTCGCGAGTACTCGATCTCCCGCGACGAACAGGACGAGCTGGCCCTGAACTCACACCTGCGTGCCGTCCACGCCCAGAAGAACGGGATCCTCGCCGAGGAGATCATCCCCGTCACGGTCAGCAGCCGTAGGGGCGACGAGGTCATCGACACCGACGAGCACCCGCGCCCGGACATCAGCCTGGAGACCCTGGCCCAGCTGAAGCCGATCATGGGTAGGCAGGACCCCGAGGCCACCGTCACCGCCGGCAACGCCAGCGGCCAGAACGACGCCGCCTCCATGGCGATCGTCACCACCCCGGAGAAGGCCGCCGAGCTGGGCCTGACCCCGCTGGTGCGGTTCGTCTCCTGGGGTGTCGCCGGTGTCGAGCCCAAGGTCATGGGCATCGGACCCGTACCGGCCACCGAGGTCGCCCTCGCCAGGGCCGGGATCACCCTCGCGGATGTCGATCTCATCGAGCTCAACGAGGCATTCGCCGCGCAGGCCCTCGCCGTGACCCGCGAGTGGAAATTCGGCAAGGCCGACTTCGAGCGCACCAACGTCCACGGCTCCGGCATCTCGCTCGGCCACCCGGTGGGCGCGACCGGCGGACGCATGCTCGCCACCCTCGCCCGCGAGCTGCAGCGTCGCGAGGCCCGCTACGGCCTCGAAACCATGTGCATCGGTGGCGGCCAGGGGCTGGCCGCGATCTTCGAGCGCGTCGCGTAAGCAGTCGGTTCCCGGTTCGGGGAGGTTGCGTCCGGTTCTCTCGAAGAACCCGGACACAGCCTCCCCGAACTTCTTTCGTCGCAGATGACCGGCCTGGGGAGGACGTCGAGTTGTCCACAACCGACCCTCGACGCGGCGTCCGGAGGCGAGTCGCGCCCGGCATGCTCGGCGCGTGATCGGCTTCGACGAACCGTTCTCGGGACGCGTGACATTCGCTGCCGGCGTTCCGGCGGGCGCTGCTATCCGGTGCGGAGGAGGTAGAAGCGGAAGAACCCGAAGTCCTCGATGGGCAGCACGTCGACCTCCGTGAAACCGGCGTCGAGCGCATAGCGGCGCAGGGTATCGGGCCGCATGACCGTGCCTGTCGCGGCGCTCGGTGTGTGGCTCATGCCGTCGGGGAGGCAGATGGTGAGGCTGTAGCCGTACATGAGCCGTTCGACGTCGTCGCCGGGTGCGGTGAAGGTGTCGGCGACTGCTTCGTCCATGACGATCATGATGCCGCCGGGTGCGAGTGAACGCCGTACGGCAGCCAGCACCTCGACCGGCCGCGGCATGTCGTGGACGCACTCGAATGCGAAGGCCGCACGGAAGTTTCCTTCCGGGAGTTCGGACGCATCGCACTGCGTGAACGTGACCCGTTGCGCCACATCGTCGTTCTCCGCGAGGTTCGATCGGGCGAGTTCGACCGACGGCGCATCGATGTCGAAGCCGAACACCTTCGCATCCGGATAGGTCCGCGCGATCGTGATCGTGGACCATCCTCCGCCGCATCCGATGTCGGCGATCCGCGCACCGGTTTCACCGAGCACCCGGTCGATCTCGGGCACCGAGCGTAGAGCGTCGGGCAACACCTGCTCGAACAACGGTCTGTTCGCGTCGGCCTGCGATTCGCACACGTCGCGGCCGAACCGGCTCCAACTCACCCCACCGCCGTCCCGGTACGCCTCGAGCAGGCCGGGCAGTTGCATCGTCGCACCGACGATCATCCGGGCGAGCGGCGCCATGTACGTGAGGCTGTGCGGATCGGTGAGTACGTCGCGGCCGGCCGGAGAGAGACCGAAACGCGGTGGATCACCGTCGTCGACGTCGAGCAGACCGGTGACGGCCTGCTGTTCGAGCCACTCACGGACGTACCGCGGATGGGTTCCGGTGCGTGCGGCCAGTTCGTCGGCGGTGGCAGGTCCGTCGTCGGCGAGGCTGCGATACCAGCCGAGACGGTCGCCGATCAGGATCGACAGGGTGTCCATGGTGCCGAGGACGGAATCGAGGACGCGCTGCGCGAAGCCGTCGGCGGAGTCGAGGTGGAGCGGCGAACTCGTCGAAGTGGACATACGGATCATCTCCCGAGGGCGGAAATGGGCGTCGTACCCACTTATCGTCGCGCCCCGATCCCCGGATGTCACCGCCCGGCGGACTCACTCGTCCGGGACGGTCTCCCCGGACGCTCCCACGAAGTCGACGAATGCGCGTCCCGCCCTCGACAGTGACACCGGGTCGAACACCATTCCGTACGACTGCGCGAAGGTCGGCTCACACGGGCGGACCACCGCGATGTCCTGCACCGACTCGGCGAGAGAACGTTCGACGAACGACCCGCCCAGGCCTGCGAGCACCATCGGCAGGCGGGCTTCGCGATGGTCGGTGAGCACCGAGATGGGTCGCCGTACCTCGGCCCGTCGCATCGCGTAGTCGATCGCGTCGCTCACCGAACCGCCGCCGCGCGGCACGAACACCATCGGAATGTCGGGGAGTTCGGCCAACGACAGCGGTCCGGGTGGCAGATCGGTGCCGGGCGGATAGGCGAGCCAGTATTCGGTCTGGCCGAGTTCGATGATCTCGAGCCCCACCTCGTCCTCGACGGGCAGGTGGGTGACGACGAATTCGCAGTGACCGTCGTGGATGACCGACGCGGTGGATTCCTCGGTCCGCAGGTCGCCGAGTCGCGCGGTGACCTTGGGGTGGCGGCGCCGGAACTCGGAGACCAGGTCGACGATCGGTCCGGTCGCGAGGGCGGGGAACACCATGAGATCCAGGCGGCCGGTCACTTCCGTCGTGGACACGGTGAGCAGTTCTTCGACGGCGTTCACATCGCGCAGGATCTGCCGGCTCGGACCGATGAGAGCCTTACCCGCTGCGGTGAGCACCATGCCGCGTCCGATGCGATGGAACAGCCGCACTCCGAGCTCGCGTTCGAGACTGCGCAGCGCCTGGGAAACGGTGGGCTGGGCGACCCCGAGCTCGGCGGCCGCGCCGTTGATGCCGTCGTTCTCCACGACGGCGAGGAAATACTCGACCTGACGGAACTCCATGTCGTCACGCTTCCCACGGGGCGGCGGTAGTGGTCTCCACGAACGCGGCGGCAGCGGGGGAGAGATCCCCGGGACGCACCACCAACCCGATGGGCCGCCGGAGGGGCGGGTCCAGCGATCGGACGACCGCACCGGGGATCTGCTTCTCGGCGACGCGACGCGGAACGACCGTTCCGGCGGTGCCCCGCTCGACGAACTGCCACAGAGCTGCCTGGTTGGCGCAGTCGACGACGACGTTCTGTGCCCCCAGCAGTTCGCCGGTGCGCGCCGCGCTCGCACGGGAGCCGAGGTCGAGGACGAGTGGGAAGTCGCGGACCTGGGCTCGGGTGACCGGGTCGGGCACATCGGTGGCGAGGTCGGGATGCAGGGCGAGCACCATCTCCTGCTCGAGAATCGGGATGGTGATCATGCCGGCGTGCTCGACCGACAGATCGGTGATGCCGATCTCCGCCTCGCCGCGGCGCAACGCCGCGTGCACCCCGGGCGGTCCTTCCGCGTCGTTCACCCGCACGGTCAGGTTGGGATAGCGCGCGCGGAAGCGCTGGACGAATTCGATGACCGGATGGATCGAGAACGTGGCGTAGGTGACGAGCTCGACGCGGCCCGCTTCGAGATCGCGCACCGCCGCGACCTTCTGTTTCGCCCGTTCGACGTCGGCGAGGATCCGGCGCGCGGCGACGTCGAGGACGCGACCGTCCTCGGTGAGGGTGAGCCGCCGACCGGTGCGGTCGAACAGGGTGGTGTCGAGGCGCCGTTCGAGGGTGCGGATGGCCTGTGACAACGACGGCTGCGAAATATAAAGAGCCTGAGCAGCCTTCGTGATCCCGCCGTGGTCGACGACGGCCACGAAATAGGTCACGAGGTGCAAGTCCACCCGATTATCGTAGGCGACGGCCTCAATCGCCCCGGACCGAACCGTCAGGAAGGGGTGCCACCGGCACCCGCCATCCTCCGGTGGCCCTGCTCGAGCATCCGCGCCGACATGTTCACCTGGAGCGCGTCGGGTTCGACGAGTTCGGTCACCGGCCCCGGGCGTAGGCATCCTCGGCGCGCGCGGACGGAGTCGTCGTTCCGGGTCGCTCCGAACGTCGGTGCGACCAGCACGTCCGACATGTCTACTCGCCCTTCCAGACCGGAGCGCGCTTCTCGGCGAACGCCCGGGCGCCTTCCTTGGCGTCGGCCGAGGCGAAGACCGGATCGATGAACGTGCGTTGCGCGACGAAGGCGTCGGGGTCGGTGTAGCCGGCGGCCATCGCGACGACCTGTTTGGTCGCCTTCACCGCGAGGGGGCCGTTCGCTGCGACGCGAGCGGCGAGTTCCTTTGCCACCGTCAGTGCTTCACCGGGTTCGGTGACGCGGTTGACCAGACCGTGGTGATGGGCGACCTCGGCGGTGAGCGGATCACCGGTGATGGCCAGCTCCATCGCGAGGGGGTAGGGCAGGATCTTGGGCAGACGCAGCAGGCCACCGGCCGCCGCGGCGAGTCCGCGCTTGACCTCGGGGATGCCGAATTTCGCGTCGCGCGACGCGACGATCAGGTCGGCGGAGAGCGCGAGTTCGCATCCACCGGCCAGGGCCCAGCCTTCGACGGCGGCGATGAGCGGCTTGCTCGGCGGTGCCTCGGTGATGCCGCCGAAGCCGCGGCCGGGGATCGACGGCTTCTCGCCGCGCGCGAACGCCTTCAGGTCCATCCCGGCGCAGAATGTTCCGCCGGCACCGGTGAGGATGCCGATGGTCAGGTCGGGGCGTACCTCGAACTCGTCGATGGCCGCGGCCAGTGCCTCCGACACCTCGAGGTTCACGGCGTTCTTGGCCTCGGGGCGGTTGAGGGTGAACACCGCGACGCCGTCGGCGAATTCGGTGAGGACAACGCTCATGTCAGTTTTCCTTCGTACGGGTCGGAGCGGAGAGAGTCCAGCGGGCGGGAGTTCCACCGTCGGAACGGATGTCGCCTCGGTCGGCGAGGACGATGAGGTGAGCCTGGGTTTCGCGGACGGCGAGTCGCTGCAGTCGCGGGGTCATCACGTCGATGGGGCGCGACCATGTGACGCGGGTCGTGATCTCCCATGCGGTCGATTCGGGACGGGCCGCGACGGTCTCGCGGATCTCGTCGAGGCGGACCTCGTGGTGATCCATGAGTTGGCGTGCGCGCTCGGTGATTCCGCGGAACCGGTACTCGTGGGCGGGCAGTACCTCGCAGTCGGGCAGTGCCGTCGTCGCGTGCAACGACAACAGGTAGCGGTGCAACGGGTCGACCAGTTCGCCGGGGCCCGAGGAGATGTTGGGACTGATGCGCGGAAGCATGTGGTCGCCGCTGAACAGCAGGTCGCGGTCGCGGTCGACGAACGCGAGGTGTCCGGGCGTGTGGCCGGGGGTCCACACCGCCTCGATGTTCCATCCGGGAACGTCCAGCCGATCACCTTGTGCGAGAACAATATCTGCGCTCTTCCCTTCCGGGAAACGTACGAGTTCGAAGCGGGCCGCCTCGACGACCTCGGGTGGAGCACCCAGCCCGGTGAGATCCACGCGCCACGCTTCCTCGTCGGCGGCGACGTCCTCCGGTGTGAAGTGCCCGAGGGCGGCGGCGTCGGCGGCGTGCATCGCGATGACGGCGCCGGTCGTCTCCTTCAACCGGGGTGCCAGGCCGAAATGGTCGGGATGCAGGTGGGTGATCGCGGCGTAGCGCACGTCGGTGATGTGATGGCCGGTCCCGGCGACACCGGCCACGAGGGCATCCCACGACTCCTCGGTGTCCATACCGAGGTCGATCAGGGCGAGGCCGTCGTCGAGGGCGAGCGCGTAGGACAGCACGTACCGCAGCGGGTTCTTCGGCATCGGGACCGGGATCGACCACAGTCCGGGCCGTACCTCTTCGACCGGTGGCAGTACGCCGGCCGCCCACGCTTCACGCTGGACGGTACCGAGATCCTCGGTGACGATCATGGCGTCGTTCCTTCCCGTGCGGGAGCGAACTCGTCGCGCAGTGTGCGCTTGAGGACCTTGCCGCTCGCGTTGCGGGGCAGTTCGTCGACGAAGTGGATGTGCCGGGGCTTCTTGTACGACGCCAGACGTTCGAGGGTGAACTCGAGGAGTTCGGCCTCGGTCGGTGCCTCGGCTCCGGGCGCGACCCGCACGACGGCGGTCACGGCTTCGCCCCAGCGGTCGTCCGGGACTCCCACCACCGCGACCTCGGCGACGGAAGGGTGTTCGGAGATGACCGATTCGACCTCGATCGGGTAGACGTTCTCCCCGCCGGAGATGATCATGTCCTTCACGCGGTCGGTGACGAACAGGTAGCCGTCCTCGTCGATGTGCCCGGCATCTCCTGTGCGCAGGAAACCGTCCTCGGTGAACAGCTCGGCGTTCTCGGCCTCGCGCCGCCAATAACCCGGCGTGTTGTTGCGTGACCGGCTCACGATCTCGCCGGTTTCGCCCTGGGGGAGCGGTTCACCGGTGGCGAGGTCGCGGATCTGGACCTCCATGCCCGGCAGTCCGGTGCCGGCCGAGCGAAGGAGGTAGGAGCGCGGACCGTGCGGGTCGTGGTCGTCGGCACGCAGCGCGGTGAGAGCGCCCATCGTCTCGGTCATTCCGTAGCGTTGCACGAACCGGCAACCGAGGGTGTCCATGGCGCGGGCGAGGTGCGTGGGCGTGATGGGGGAGGCGCCGTAGGCGACGAGGTGCAGGCTCGACAGATCGTAGTCCGACAGGTCGGGCATCTCGACGAGCATGTTGATCACCGATGGCACGAGGAAGGCATGGGTGATGCCGTGTTCGGAGATGGCGGCCGCCACCGCATCCGGGCGCATCTCGCCGAGCAGCACCAGATGCAGTCCGGCGGAGAGCGACGTGCTCATCCACCCGACGCCGGCGATGTGGAACAGAGGTAGCGCGTCGAGTGAGACCGAGTCCTCGGTGAATTCGTACAGCGCGAAGCTCTGTGGTTCGTTGAACAGGTTGTGATGCGTCGCCACAACGCCTTTGGGGCGTCCGGTGGTGCCCGAAGTGTAGAGCTGCAGCACTTCGGTCCGCGGGTCGTCACCGAAACCGGGGTCGATGCCGTCGCCTGAGGCGACGAAGTCGTCCCACGACCGTGCGCCGGGAACAGAGGACGCGTCACCGACCACGACGATCTGCACACCGGGCAGCCCCTCGCCGGCGGCGCGCGCGGAGACGGCGAACTCGTCCTCGACGATCAACACGTCGAGCTGCGCGTCGCCGGCGATGTCGGCGATCTCGCCTGGACTCAGGCGCCAGTTGAGCGGAGTGAACACCAGACCGGCCTTGGCGCAACCGACGAACGAGGCCGCACCGGGAAGGCCCATGCGCAGCAGTGCGCCCACGCGCCTGGAGGTGACCGGAACCGTCGTGAGCGCCGAGGCGACCCGGTTGGTGAGGGCGTCGAACTCGGAACAGGTGAGTGTCGTGCTGCCGGAGCTGACCGCCGCGCGATCCGGATGCTCTACTGCCAGCTGCCGAATTCGGTTGGGAAGGTGCAACCTGCTCACATCACGCTCCTGATCGACACGGCCGACGCGCGGACATGCCGCCCGCGCCGGTCCAGTCGATCACGAGAGTGACTACTGCCACAAAGACCTGCGGCCGCACGAAACGTTAGGACAAACCTATGGTCCGGAACGATCGAACTCGGGGACCGCCGATCACTCCTGCAGAGAGTTTCCGCCCAGCGCGCCGCGCAGATGCTCGGTCTCTGCGGGCAGGCTGTCGGGTGTGAACGCCCAACGGCCTTCCGTCCACGGATCGGTCAGTTGTCCGTCCGCGGGCAGGTGCTGGGCTTCGCCCCGAAGGATCTGCACGACCGGATCGTCGTCGTCCGGTGGATCGCCCGCGAGGACGATCGAGATACGGCCGTCACCACCGGCTCTCGTGATCCGGACGATCTGCAGCAGGTCGTCGTGCTCGTAGCCGTACGGGAACCCGGCGAGGACGACGAGCACCGGCGACACCGGCAGCCCTCCGTCGACCTGTTGCGCGAGCGCGTCCAACTCTGCGGCATCGGCCAGGCCCCGGAGCTTCGCCGGGACCTGTGCCCGCTCGTGAACGGGCGGCCCGGCGAATCTCGCTGCGGTGAGAGGTTCGAGTTCGGGCAGGGTCCGCCCGGGATCGACGAGGTGCAACAGTGTGCCGGGCCGAGCGGCGAGCAGCCGCACGACCAGAGACGAGACGACGGGAGCGAGTTCGGTGGGTTCGCCCTCGAGCCACAAGGGACGGACGAGCGGCGCCGGCAGGCACAACGGAATATGCAACAGCCCGCGATCCGCCGCCACATCACCTACGCGCACACCGTCGCTCGGCGTGAGGGATCGGATCCAGGCGGGAGAGCTCCAGGAGGCGAGAGCCGGCGGCAGGGCCGCATCGACGGCGAGCAGTTCCGCAGCCAGCACTGCACTGTCGTTCCGGTAGCGTGTTTCGGCGGCGTCCACGAGTTCGTCGTAGCGCTGTTGCGCACGTTGTCTCGACCGCTCGGCCTCGGGGCCGGTACGGCGGGCGGGGTCGGTTACCGCCGCCGAGAGTTCGTCGTCGAGTCGCAGCCGGGCGAACTCGAGGCTCGACGTGCATGCGGCCGCCGAACGCGCGGCGTCCTCGAAGATCCGCCACAGCAGTTCGAGCGGCTCGAGTCCGACGGCCGGGGCGGGCGCCGTTTCCGAGTCGGAGGTCTTCTCCGGGGAGTCGTCCGCGTCGACCCCGTGGGCGGTGAACATCTCGACGAGTCCGCCGGTGTAACCCTGGCCGAGGGCGCGCACCTTCCACACGCCGTTACGGCGGTAGATCTCCCAGCACAGCAAAGCCGTCTCGCCGGCGGCCCCGGGTTCCACGTGAAACGTCGCGAGTACCGTGCCGGCCGCATCGGACAGGGAGGTCGACACCGCAGCGGGTCGTTCGCAGCCGACCGCGCACAGCACACGTGCGCCGGGACGGACGGCGTCGACGTCGACGACGATCACCCCGTCCTCGAGCCGGACGCCTGTCGTCCTCGATCGGTTGCAGAACACGACATCGTCGGAGGAACCGACCTGCAGGTGGTCGTCCACGACGAACGCGCACACGTCCAGCGGGACGGCGGCGGACGCCGTGACACGGACCGTGCTGGTCGCCAGCGGGGCATTCTGTCCCGCTGTGAAACGCTCGCCCACGGGCTACGAGACCAGGAACCGGCCCAGTTGCGGCGCGGCCTCACCGGGATGCTTCGCCTGTATGCCCTCACCGATGGCCTGCAGCTTCCACTCGCTGCCCTGGCGGTAGACCTTCGCCATCACCATCCCCGTGAACGGCATGCCGCCCTGCAGCGTGTAGCGGGCGAGCTCGGTGTCGATCGTGCCGTCGACGAGGCGGCAGAATGCGTTCTGCACCTGCTCGAAGGTGTGGCCCTTGTAGGAGGTCACGATGAACATCACCGTGGTGACGTGGACGGGGACGCGGGTGAGGTCGACGAGCATGACCTCGTCGTCGCCCTCGCCGGCACCGGTGAGATTGTCGCCCTGGTGCCGGACCGATCCGTCCTTCGACTGCAGCTGGCCGTAGTACACGACGTCGGCGATCTGGTTGTCGGCGAACATCACGGCCGAGGCGTCGAGGTCGATGTCGGCGGAGCGATTGCCGAACAGGCCGCGCTTCTCGACCGGATCCCAGCCGAGACCCATGCGCAGGAAGGTCAGCGCGACGCCGCCGTCCTTGCGCAGGGTGACTTTCTGACCCTTCACCAGGCTCACCGGACGGTTCTTCGTCAGACTGACCTCGGCGGGCTGTGCAGGCTGTGCCGGAGGCGGGGTGTGTGCCGGAGGCGGGGTCGGCTGCACCGGCGGAGGGGGCGTGGCAGCGACGGGCTGCGGTGCGGCCGCCGGCTGAGCGGGAGCGTCGTCGACGCTGACGCCGTGGTCGGTCACCAGCGCCGCGAATCCGCCCGCATATCCCTGCCCCACGGCGCGGACCTTCCACGCACCCTGACGCCGGTACAGCTCCAGCGCGATGACGATGGATTCGCTGCTCAGTCCGTCGATCCGGTACTCGTACAGCACGGTTCCACTGCTGTCGGACACCCGCGCGGTGGGCGGCGCGAACCGGCCGAAGTTGCTCGACGCGTCGTCGAGAGTGATCACGGCGCGCACCTGATCGATGTCGGCGGGCACCTGCGCGAGCGACACGGCGAGCGACGCGGCCTGACCGGGCGCCCCGGAAACGAGGCGCACGCCCGGTCCCGTGGGCTGGTTGAAGAAGACGAAGTCGGCGTCGGAACGCACCTTGCCGTCGGCCTTGACGAGCAGTGCGGACAGATCGGCAGGGGTGGTCAGCTCGAGCGAGACGACGACGTCGGACGCGGTGATCGGTCCGTTCTGACCCTTGGAGAGCGGAGTCGGCAAGAGATGTGTCCTCACTGTGTCGGTGACCGGGCGCCTTCTACTCTACGAAGCGGCCGGAAGACGAGCGGATCGGGCGAACCAGGCGAGGATCTCCTCCCCGGCCGTGACGCCCGCAGCGCCGGTCACCGACACCGTCGGGTGGCACCAGTCCATCAGTTCGAGTTCGCCGTGACGAGGCCGGATCGCGGCATCCGCGGCCTTGAGCATCTCCGCGTCGAGCGCGCCGTCGCCCGCGGCCAGGACGGGCGCATCGTCCGTGAGCACCCCCCGATCTCGGAGCCTGCGGCGCACCTCCGCCACCGCGCGGCTCTTGCACACGCTGTTCGGCATCGTGTAGATCTTGCGGCCCTGCTGCGACGCGTTCCAGCCCCGCGCCGAACACCAGTCGTGCCAGTCGTCGAGGAATCCGGCAGGTTGCGCTGCGACGTCGACGACGAGATAGCAGAACAACTCGTCGGCGATGCGGAACTTCGACACCCAGTCCTCGGAGATGCGACTGCGCAGTTCGGTCGTGATCTCGTCGAGGCTCGCACCCCCCTCACGTACCGCCGACTCCACGGTTCTGCGCCAGAGTGGGTCGAGATGTCCGTCCTCGAGGATCGACCCACCGTTGCTCGCGATGGCGTACCGCCACGGGCCGCCGGGGAGGTCGATGCGGCGGAACTGTTCGGGTGTGCGCGTGGTCGTCGGTACCACCGCCGCCTCGTCGGCGAGGGCACGTAGTTGTCGGGCTGCGCCGTCGGTGACGTACGACAGCGGTGCACCCTCGTAGTACTCGACACACAGCAGGTCCTGCGTGGCGAACTGGTCGCCGGTCATCGCGGCGCGCGAATAGATGAGGGTGCGGTCGAGGTCGGTGGCGACCAGTGCAGGCACAGGGGTGTTCACGGCAGGTCCTTGATCAGTCCCATACAGGAGTAGGCGAGGTCGGGGACCTCCTCGACGGGGACGTTCCGGGCAGCCGCGAGCATGCGGATGTGGGCGTGTTCGTCCGACGTGATGTCGCGCACCAGCACCTTCCAGGGAACGCGGCGCAACAGCACACGAGTCGTCTCCCCGACACCGGGTTTGACGAAGTTGACGCTCGAGATTCCGTACTGTGCCCGTACTCGTTCGACGGACTCCCAGCCGGCCCAGGTGGGCGTGCGGTCGGAATCGAGCACCGCCCGTGCGGCCGAGTCGACGTCCCCGCACGTGTCGAACTCCGCGGTCACAGCGTCGAGCAAGTGATTCGACACGTCGTCGGAAGCCAGCTCGGAGTAGAACTTCGCCCCGTGGAACTCGCCGGGGCCGATCAGCGTGTCGTTGAGGACCGTCCGTGACACCAAGCCGGAGACGGTGGAGTTCAGGCAGGCCGAGGCGATGAGGAAGTCGTCGCGCGTGCCGTAGGTGCGTACGCAGTGGCCGGGGTCCGCGAGCACGGCGAGATCGTCGGACAGGCCGGGGCCACCGCGCGCGGCGTATTCGGCGAGGGCGGCGGACAGTTCGCGTGCGATCGCCCCCTTACCGGTCCAGCCGTCGACGAAGACGACGGATTCGGGGTCGTGTCGCTCGGTAACGTAATCCAGGGCAGCGCAGTCGATTCCGCGCCCGCGAACGATCGATGCCGTGTAGTGCGGCAGCGACAGGCCGTGCCGACGCAACGCCCACCGGCGGATCAGGATGCCGATGGGGGTGCCCGCCCGCGCGAGCGACACGAGGGTCAGGTCCGTCCCGCGTTCGGCGAGAAGCAGTTCGGTGACCGTGCCCACCGCATGCGCCAACCGGCCGGCTGTCGTGGCCAGTGCCTTGTCGAACAGTTCGCGATAGGCGGCGTCGGGCTGGTACTCGATCGGCAGGGACTCGGCGTAGTGCGCGAGACCCGCCTGGATCCGTGCCTCGCGTTCGGCGATGTCGCCCTCGAGGTCGACGTGGGAGAGGTCCTCGAGCAGCCACGTCACCTCGTCGGGTGCGTAGGAGCCGAACTCGGGTCCGGTGAGCGGCACGGTCATGAAATCTCCCTGTGGGTGCGCAGCACCGTCGGATCGGTTGCGGGCACGACCGCGACGAGGACGTCCTCGCCGGCTGCGGTGAGCACGTCGAGAACACCTCCCGGTGCGTGGAGGCGGTCGGTGTCGGCGGGCGAATCGATCACGAGGATCAGCTCGGGCCGGACCTCGGTCGGGGTGGGCCACTGCGCGTTGTAGAGATAGCGCGGCACCTCGTTCTCGAACTCGGTGTCGATGTGTTCGGGTGCGGTGAAGCGGAATCCGCGACGCAGCGGATATCCGTCGATGTCCATCACGTAGGCGGGGGATCGGGTCGTGGTCTGGAACCGCGTGGGCGTGCCGCGTTCGGTGAGTGTGTCGGCCAGCCGGAGCGGAAGGTACATCAGTTCCTCGTGTCCGATGACGACGGCAGGTCGCTGTGCGTCCCGCACATCGGTGATCGTGTCGGCGAGCGTTGCCAGAGCCGTGTCGAATCCCTCTGCGTCGGTTCGCAACATCCCGTGCCGGCCACCGTCCGGCACGTGCGAGGGCCAGGGCGCACGAACGAACCGGACGTCGCCGCGTCGATCACCCTCCGGATTGAGGGCAGGTTCGGGCAACGACGCGACCCGCGCGACGAGATCGTCGGGCACGACGGAGTATCCACTCGCCAGGCTCACGTGTTCGATGGTCGCGCCGAGTTCCGCTGCGACCTCCTCGGTCCGGAGGCGGTCCTGCTCCGAACGCATGTCGACGAGGGAGGCGAGCACGTACCGACCGCGAGGACGGTCGCGGTGCAGTGCGCGGATCGCGTCGAGAGCCGTTGCTCCCGTCGAGATCTCGTCGTCCACGAGAACGAGCGGCGCAGGGTTGGCGAACAGCGCGCCGGAGGTCGGTTGGAGCAGGTGGAAGGTGGCGTGCGAGTGCCCTTCCTCGAAACCGGTGAGCACCTCCGCTCCGGGGACACGCCGCCGCGTCGCGGCGAGGGCGTCGGCCACGCAGTGTCCCAGACCCGTTGCCGTCTCGGCGAACCCGAGAACGACCGCATCGGACGACGCGTCGCCCAGCAGCTCGGCGACGAGCTCGCCGAGACGGTGGCCGGCACCGCGGACCACCGCGGGCTCCGTGGGGATGTGCTTACCGAGCACCGTGGAGACCAGCAGGTGTGCTCGACGCGGATTGCGTCGCAGTCCCGGCCGGACGAGTTCGGGCACGGTGTATCCGCACGACGAGTCGACGTGTTGGAACGCAAGGCCGAGCTCTGCTGTGGCCCAAGGAGTATCGAGCAGGTAGGTCATCGGTCCACCAGCGCCGTCAGCAGGTCGACGAAGGTGATCCCCTTGCGCGTGACACCGAACACCGACGCGCGCACCAGGGTCTGCTCGGCCCAGGTGCGGTGCGGGCGGCGTTCGTTCATCTTGTTGCCGTATCCCGATGCCTGCACACCCCCGGTGTCGCGATCGAGGATGTCGGTCGCATCGTGGTACTCCTCGTGCGTGACGGCCGACAAGGCGTGCACCGCAGCGACATGCGACGGGTGGATGACCGTCTTGCCCTGGATCCCGTTGGCCCGGTCGAGGGCGATCTCGCGCAGCAGGCCGTCGAGATCGCGGCTGACGAGTTGCTGGCGGAACAGCACGGCATCCTGTTCCTCGAACGGTGTCGAACGCAGCATCGGCCGAAACATGCGCTCGTGGTCGGCGAAATACTCCCAGACGGGTCCGGTGATGACGAAACCCGTTCCGTCGGTCCGTCCGAGATGGTTCACCACATCGGCGATCACATCGACGACGACCCGCACGTCGTAGATCGTCAGGTCGCGGTCGCGCCGGATCCCGAAGGTGGCACACATGTCGGTCGCCCCGAGCCGGACGGCAAGGATGCGGTCGCGGTGTTCGGCGAGAATCCCGGAGATCGCACGCAACTCGTCGTCCCGGGTCTCGCGATGCACGACCTCCGCCGATTCGATGACGGGCATCGCATAGAGATGGCGGCCGAGCAGGGCCGATGCCGCGGCGACCGCCTCGAGGAAGGCGGGACCGGTGCGTGCGGTGAACTTCGGCACCACGAATCCGGTGAGCACGGTCTTGCCGGCGCCGAGCATGGACGCCACCCGCTCGATGCCGTCGGCGGTGCGCACACGAACGAACAACATCATCGTCGACGGTCCGTTCGCGGCGAGGGCGTCGAGGGTCGCGACGGCGTTCCGCAGGCCCTGCTCGACTTCGTCGTCGGCGACGGCGTCCTCGAGGTCGAGCACCATCGAGGTCACGCCTTCGGCGCCGCGCCTGGTGATCGTCGCGACGAGATCACCGCGCGTGGCGGGTACATACAGCGTGGCACCGAGAGCGGTCGCCAGACGGTCGCGGTTGTCGCCGTGCCCGAACGGCTCGGGACGGTGCAGGAACAATTCCTCCGACGTCGCGCCGTCGAGATGCCGGAAGTGCTGCATGGCGCGCACTTCGGTAAGCGTGGCCCCCCTCATACGTTCTCGGTCCGTCCTCTCATTCGATCGACCACTCCTGCGATGAAGGTCGACACCGCATCCAAATCTCTGACGTAGGCCCAGTAGTCGGGGTGCACACCGGTGAGTGCGTCGACGGCCCTGTCGATCCGGCTCAACTGCGAGTCGAGGACGGAACCCCATTCTGCGGCCAGTCCGCGTTGCACTGCCAGGTGTTGTGCGTCACGGAGACGGAACCGTACCTCGTCGACCTTGGCCCCCGGATTCTGTCGGACGGAGCGCAGGGTCGCGAGTCGTGAGGTCACGGCGTCGACCAGTTCTTCGGCGCGGGACAGTTCGGCGCGGATCGCCGCAACCAGCGCGAGCGCGTCCTCGGGCCTGCCCTCCTTCGCTGCCGCGCGAGCGTGCGTGAGCTGGTCTTCCGCGCGAGCGAGAAGCTCTCGCGCCCGCGTCTCGTTGCCGGACAGATCCGCGGAACTGGCGGCGTTGAACTCCCTGAGCAGCGCGGAGAAAGCGGGCGCGAGGCCCTCGGCTCGTGTCCGGACTGCTCCGAGCCGGGTGGTGACCGAGGCGAGGGTGCGTGCGGCCTCGTCGCGGCGGCCCGGAGCCTGCGCGAGCGCGGTGCGGAGGACCGCCGTCGCTTCTTCGACCCGAAGGGCGGCCGTGCGGGTCGCGCCCACTCCGTGCGCCGCATCGAGACTGTTCAGCGCCTTCTCGAGTGCGTCGGTGGCCGCGCGCACCGATGGATAGTGAGCAAAGGCCACGAAGTCGGGTTGCTGCGTCGCGGCGAGAACGCCCTGCGCTTCGGTGCGTATCCGGTGCGCGAGCTCGGGCACGGTGTTCGCCACGGCCGTCATGTGCTCGAGGTGACCCTGATTGTTTCCGAAGAATTCATCAAGTGTTCGTATTGCTTCGGAAATCTGGTGCAACGCCTGCTCGTAGGCGGGCGCAGGAGCGAGCGGTCGGTCCGGATCCGTCACTGCCAGCTGAAGATACGTCTCCCCGGCGCGATAACACACCTGCCGGATCGGATCCCACTCACGGAGCAGATGCCGTTCGGGTTCGAACTCGTGGGACGCGGCGACACCGGTCTCGATGACGGACTGGCGCTTGTCCATGTCGAGGAACGCCGCGACCATCGCATCGTGTGCACGACGAGCCACGGGATCTTCCGCATATTCCCCGCCGAACAGGCGGCGCGTCCATCGGCTCGCCACAGAACCGAATGGTACTGGGCGCACGTCCACCCGGCCGACGCGTCGCCTTTCCGCCGGTCGGAACCGTGGTCCGTACGTCTCGGGGAATCACTGCACGGGACCGGGCATAGTGGATATGGGCGTACCCCACGACAACAACTAGTGTGGGGAGACACGCACACCGCGCGTGCCCTACACCGGTACGTCGACCGTTGGAACGATCGAAAGGACCCCGCATGGGCGTCAGCTTGACCAAGGGCGGAAACGTCTCCCTCACCAAGGAAGCTCCGAACCTGACGGCAGTGTCCGTCGGCCTGGGCTGGGACGTTCGCACCACCACCGGCACCGACTTCGACCTCGACGCCAGCGCCATCGCGACCGGGGCGGACAAGAAGGTCGTCTCCGACC
This sequence comes from Rhodococcus gordoniae, assembly GCF_001646655.1. Lineage (GTDB taxonomy): Bacteria > Actinomycetota > Actinomycetes > Mycobacteriales > Mycobacteriaceae > Rhodococcus > Rhodococcus gordoniae. Next base: position 129,835 of record NZ_LPZN01000002.1, read on the forward strand.
AGCACTTCGTCTTCTTCAACAACCTCAAGTCGCCCGACGGCGCGATCGAGCACGTCGGCGACAACCGCACCGGTGAGGGCGAAGGCGACGACGAGATCATCAATGTCGACCTCGCCGCCACCCCGGCGAACATCGAGAGCATCTTCTTCCCGGTCTCGATCTACGATGCCGACGCCCGCAGCCAGTCGTTCGGCCAGGTCCGCAACGCGTACATCCGCGTCGTCGACCGCGCGAACGGCAACGAACTCGCTCGCTACGACCTGACCGAGGACGCCTCGACCGAGACCGCCATGGTGTTCGGCGAGCTGTACCGCAACGGTGCGGAGTGGAAGTTCCGTGCCATCGGCCAGGGCTACGCGTCCGGCCTCGCGGGCATCGCTCGCGACTACGGCGTCAACGTCTAGTTCGTCGCTCCGGTTCCGGCTTCGGTCGCCGCACCGAAGCCGGAACCGATCTGCAGTAACCACCCTGCAACGCCCTGATTCCGATTAGAAAGGCCACGCTTCGTGGTTCTGCGAATATTCGGTCCGTCGATGGTCGTCACCGTTGTCTCTCTGGTGGTGGCGTTCCTCTACGGCGGCCCACAAGCTCTGTTCCTCTGCGTGATCCTCGGCATCCTCGAGGTCTCGTTGTCGTTCGACAATGCGGTCATCAACGCCACCGTGCTGCGGCGGATGAGCGAGTTCTGGCAGAAGATCTTCCTCACCATCGGCATCCTCATCGCCGTCTTCGGTATGCGTCTGATCTTCCCCCTCGCGATCGTGTGGATCGCGTCCGGGCTCGGTCCCATCGCGGCACTGGACCTGGCGCTCAACCCGCCGGCCGACGGCGCCGCCTACTTCCCGGACGGCAGCCCCAGCTACGAGACCCTGATCACCGACGCGCATCCGCAGATCGCAGCGTTCGGCGGCATGTTCCTGCTGATGCTGTTCCTGCACTTCATCCTCGAAGACCGCGAGATCAAGTGGCTCGAATGGCTCGAGCGTCCCCTCGCGAAGGCCGGCAAGCTCGAGCAACTCGAGGTTGTCGTCGCGACGGTGCTGCTGCTCATCACCGCCACCGTCATCGCCCCGGACGACAAGGTCTCGACCGTCATGATCGCCGGCGCACTCGGCATGATCACCTACATCGCGGTCAACGGACTCGGCGAGATGTTCCACATCCCCGAGGAAGGCGAAGAGACCGGCGGCGGCCCGAGCGGCCTCGCCAAGGCCACCGGTAAGGCCGGCTTCTTCCTGTTCCTCTACCTCGAGGTGCTCGACGCGTCGTTCTCGTTCGACGGTGTCATCGGCGCCTTCGCCATCACGTCCGACCCGATCATCATCGCCCTGGGCCTCGGCTTCATCGGCGCGATGTTCGTCCGCTCGATCACCATCTTCCTGGTGCGCAAGGGCACGCTGTCCGACTACGTGTACCTCGAGCACGGTGCCCACTGGGCCATCGGTGCGCTGGCACTGATCCTGCTGTACTCGATCGGTACGCACGTGCCGGAGGTCGTCACCGGCCTGGTCGGTGTCGCCCTGATCGGTGCGGCGTTCGCCTCGAGCATCTACCGCAACCGCAAGATCGCGGCGCGGGAAGGCGAAGATGCTGTGAAGACCACCATCCCCTGATCTTCGACAGTTCGAATCACATGCCGATGGGAGCCCCCGATCCGACATCTCGGATCGGGGGCTCCCATCGCTTTTCCGTATCACACGCGCATTCGCGCAGCCACTCCCACGAAAGGCTCGACATGGCCATCGACTACAACAAGAAGCCCGAGCAGAACGCCGGCGGCATCAACCTGAGCAAGATCAACCTCACCAAGGAATCACCCACCGTCAGCCTCTCCAAGGCCGGATCGGGCCGAGGTGTGACGCGGGTGAACCTCAACTGGTCGCGCGGTGAGCAGAAGAAGGGCTTCCTCGCGAAGCTCACCGGCGCGAGCGGTGGCGTGGACCTCGACCTCGGTTGCCTCTTCGAACTCGCCGACGGTTCCAAGGGCGTCATTCAGGCCCTCGGCAACAGCTTCGGCGCGCTGAACACCGCGCCCTACATCCACCTCGACGGCGACGACCGCACCGGTTCGAGCACCGGCGGCGAGAACATGTCCGTCAACCTCGAACGTCCCGAACTGTTCAAGCGCGTGCTGATCTTCGCGATGATCTACGAGGGTGCCCCCAACTGGGCCGCCGTGGACGGCGTCGTCACCCTCACCCCGCCGTCCGGCCCGCAGATCGAGGTTCGCCTGGACTCGCCCAACAACGGCGCGCGGATCTGCGCGATCGCGATGCTGCAGAACACCGGGCAGGGCATCACCGTCGAACGCCTCGTCCAGTACATCGACGGCAGCCAGTCCGACCTCGACCGCGCCTTCGGGTGGGGCATGCAGTGGCAGGCGGGGCGTAAGTAGCTCTACTGCGGATTTCCCGGTCGAAGGAGCGGGGCACAGGAGATCCCGTCGGCGCGTGCCGGCGGGATCTCGGTGGTTACGACGTGTGCCGCTCCTACGGGGCGAGATGTCGGCTCTCGAACTCCCTGATCGTTCTTGCTTCACCGCGAGGTGCAGTGACCTTGATCGGCGGTACAGCGGCCGCCGGTCCGTCCTCCCACAACCGCGCGACCTTGCGCCGGTAGATCCGGCCGAATGTCTGCATGATGACGAAGCGGGGCACAGCAGGGACGACGTGAAGGATCACGTCGCGATCTTCCGTGGTCGCGCCATCGACGATCCACGGTGCTTCGGCCCCCAGTTCGACGACGCCCTTCGGCTTCACGAAGTACTCGTTCTCGACGTCGCGGTATTCGGATGCGGTGATGGTCGCGGCGACGACCGGCATCATCTCCAGTTCCTCACGCTGCAGATGGGGCAACAGGACCTCGTTCAGTTCGGCCAGGGTGTCGAGTACGCGTGTCCGTGTAGACGCGTCCCGACCGTATGCTCGGCCGGCGCCTTCCAGGGCGATCATCGCGGGGGCGATCCGACGGTGGTCGGACTCCATACGAACGAGCAGAGCCCCCGCAGAGGGATTCTTCGCACGGATCAGGGGCCACAGTCCGGCATCCTCCGCGCTGTGATGCAGACGTAGGGCGTGCATGAGCCACACGACGTGATCGGCGAGCGCGAGTCGACGTTTCCCCTTCGGATACGGTTCGGTCTGCAGCGTCATCCGGATTCGTTCCAGGTCGCGCCGCAGGGCGCTGTGGACGATTCCCATGCTTCGTGTATCGGCGGGCTCATGTCGATCGATGTTCACGGCCCTCTCCTGTTCGTCGTACGCGTCGAGCGGTGATGAACGGATTTGTTCGGTAACCAATGGATTACGTCTATCCGGGAGGTCGACACGTTCTCTGATGATCGGTGTGTGCCGCGCGGTCGCACCGAAGCGTGCACGGCACGGGGGAACTTGCTGCATCACGACCTCGGCGACTCCGGGATCTGATGGCACGCTGTGCTGGAGTGAACCTGATACATTCAGTTCAATCAGGTTGTACTCGAATTATCGGAGCGGGAATGGCCGAAGTCAAGAGGCCGTACGATGCGTCCGGCAGGCAGGCGCAGGCCCGAGTGCGACGTCGCGCCGTGGTCGTGGCCGCCCAGGAACTGTTCGAACGCGACGGTTTCCGGGCCACCACCCTCGCCGCGGTCGCCAACCGCGCGGGTGTCTCGGTGAAGGGCTTGTACAAGAGTTTCGGCAGTAAGGCGGCTCTGGCCAAGGCGGTCTTCGATGTCGTGATCGCCGGTGACGACGAGCCGATATCGGTTGCCGAGCGTCCGGAACAGCAGGCGATGCTCGCCGAACCGGATGTGCGTCGCAAGATCGACATGTTCACCCACGCCCTGGCACATCGGCAGCACCGTTCGGCCAAGGTTCAGATCCTCATTCGCGACGGACGGCACGTGGACGACTCGCTCGACCCGGTCTGGCAGCAACTGAGCGAAGAAGGTTCGGCCGCAGCGACAATGGTCGGCGCGCATCTGATGGCGACGGGGCAACTCCGCGACGACATCGAACTCGACGAGGTTCGCGATGTGCTGTGGAACTACCTGATGATCAACACCTACGAAGCGTTGGTCCTCGAACGGGGGTGGGCACTGGACCGGTACGCGGACTGGTTGGCGCGCACAGTCATTGCCTCCCTCTGCCCGCAGGGATGAGGGGCTTCGAGGAAGTCCTCGGTCCGGAGGGAATCAGCTTCGGTGGAGAGCGAGGACCGGAATAGTACGCACTCCGCGCGTCTTCTTCTCGTACTCGGCGAAACCGGGATAGCGGCGGGTCTGCTCGGCATAGAGGCGGTCGCGCTCTGCGCCGGTGATCTCTTCTACCCTGACCTCGAAGGTCTCGGTACCGATCTCGACCTCTGCCCGTCCCGCGGTAGTGAGGTTGTAGTACCAGGCCGGATGGGAGGGACCTTCGCCGAACCGGCGGATCGCGTCGAACGGTTCGCGACGTACCTGACCGCCCGCGGACTCGGGATACGTGCCGATGCGGCCGGACCGGTGGACTCGCCGCATGATCACCTGGCGTCGTACCTGCACGACAGTCCGGCGTATGCGGAGGCGATGTTCGGATCGCTCGTTGCTCGGCACAACAGCACGGACCGCGTCTGCTCGCCGGCGCGCCGTTCATGCACGGAGCCGGCGGGTGTTGTGGCGGGAGGAGTTCGGCAACGAATACACATCGGCGCGGACGCTCGGTGACCGAGTTGCCGCCGACGACCCCTGGGTGTTTCTCGCCTCGATCGATCAACCCATCATCATTGACGGGTAGTGGTGATGTGACCTTCGTTGCCGGGTGAACTACGGACTGCGTCGTGACAGCTCGGTGGCCGTCGCGAGCAGTTCGCGGATGTAGGTCTCACGCTCGTGCCGGGTGACTGCCGGTCGTAGAGGGCCGATCTGTAACTCCCATTGTGGGTTTCCATCCCGATCTGTGACCGGTGCCGACAGATAGCTCACCGGGAGTGAAGTGTCGGATTCCAGGATGTGCTGTGGATAGGGGTAGGCGCCGGTTTCGGCGATCAATTCCTGCACCTGTTCGCGCAGTCGCTGGTCGACGGCAGTGAGGGACAAACGGGTTGCCACCTTGACGAGGACTTCGATGCGACCGATGTCGGCTTCATCGGCTCCCCACACTGCCACGCCGGTGCGGGTGATCTGTTCCAGTGCTGTGGAGAGCGGCTTCCTGCGGTCTTGTGGGGCGGTGTCGAGCCAGCGTTCTCGGTCGGTGCGGTCGGTGAAGGCGATGACCGATGCGCCGGCGGGCGCGTGCAGCGGTAGGTGCACTCCCACCTCGATGCCTGCCGGCAGGTGCCCGAGTGCGCCGGCCAGTGCGACGAACACGAGTCGTCCGTTTGTGATTGCGCCGAGTGCGGCACCGCACCGGACCCGTTCGGCGAGAGAGTCGAGGCATTCGGATGCTCCGGTGGGGAGCGGGTACGAGAAGTGGACCCGCTCGGCGACTGCCGCGATTCCTGGGCCGAGGATGTACCGCAAATCTGGCAGGCGAACGACCCAGCCTCGACGGTGGAGGACGCTCAGGATCGCTCCTGCTGTGGACCTGTTCAAGCCCAATGTGTCGGCCAGTTCTGCGGCGCTGGCGGGCCCCTCGTGGGAGGCGAGGAGTTCGATGATCGAGACCACCCTGTCCGTCGGCGGGGAGGGACTTCGCCATGAACTCTTGTCGCTCAAAGGACTTGCTCCTACGATCAAGTGATACGGAAATATGTAGAAGTCTATATGAATATTCGTATTGCGATGGTCGTGTGAGGAGTGAACAGTGTCAGCAGTGGCAGACTTACCCGATGTCGACTTCGACGAGGTCGACTTCGCCTTCGAGGACCATCCTCGACTCCACACCGTTCTCGAGGACCTCCGCACCGCTGAGGCATACGCCGTCGTTCCGTTCGCCGGGGCCAAAGCAATCCTGTTGCTGACCGACGAGCTCGTTTCCGCGGCATTCAAGGACGAATCGACGTTCCCCGCGTCGGCCATCTATCCGATGACCACCGGCCCGGTGCTCGGAAAGACGCTGCAGTGTATGGCGGGCGCGGAGCACCGGAAGAACCGAACGCTCATCCTGCCTCCGTTTCGTCGCAGGCAGGTCGCGGAGTATGTGGCACCGTTGCTCGAGCCTCTCGCACATGAACTCATCGATCGGTTCGCCTCGAACGGTGAGGCGGACCTGGTAACCGAATTCACCACCCGCTACGCGGTACTGCTGATCAGCAGGCTGATGGGACTTCCGGTCGACGATGAGGCGACCGTGCACCGGTGGGCGCACGACCTGTTCCACTTTCCCTTCGATCCCGAGGCCGCCATGCGTGCCTCGCACGATTTCACCGATGCCGTCAGGCCACTCGTCGCCGAACGTCGCCACAGTCCTGGGGACGACTTGATCTCGGTGCTGGTCAGCGCGGACCTGGAAGGTGAGAGGCTCGACGACGAGGAAGTTCTCTCCTTTTTACGTTTGCTCTTCCCGGCAGGAGCGGATACGACCATGCTGGGGCTCGGCAACATACTGTCCGCGTTGCTCACCCATCCCGAGCAACTCGCCATCCTACGGTCCGAGATCCGCGAACATGCGATCTGGGCAGTATGGGAAGGGCTTCGGTGGGAACCACCGGTAGGTCTGCTTCCTCGGCTGTGCCCCACTGCGACCACGTGGAACGGGATCGGTATCCCGGCCCGAACCCCGGTGATCTTCTCGATCAACGCAGCGAACCGGGATCCGCTCGTGTATCCGAACCCACATACGTTCGACATCACCCGTCGCGCGCCCGCCCTGTTGTCCTTCGGACATGGACCCCACAGCTGTGCCGGCAATTGGCTCGCGCTCGCAGAGCTCGAAACGGCGCTGACAGCGCTGTTCGAGCGACTGCCCGGACTGCGCCTGCAATACGGGGCCGAAGGCGACGCCATGGTCACGAGCCAGGTCGGTGTCGCGCTCCGGGGCCCGAACAGGCTCACGGTCGAATGGGACAGCTGACAACGATCCAAGAAGCGCTCCGCTCAGGATCGTGGCTCGTTCGCCGAACCCGGCACGGTGCACACCCCGAAATCACCTTCCCGGTCGACAAGGGTCGCCGTGCCGACCGCAATTCCCTCTGCTTCCCAGTGTCCATCTGCTTCGAGAGCGAGTTCGGTTTCTCGAGGAAGCCGGATGAGGGAAAGTACGACATCGGCGCGGTAGACCTGCCGAGCCCGGCCGTCGTTGTGGATGTCCGGCGCAGCACATGGTCGGCCATTCGGACCGATGGAAGACCGGAGGTGAGTAGGTCTGCGAGCAGGACCGGACGGGAGCGGGTCATCGCGATGGCGACGGCGATCGTTGGACGGTGCGACTGGAGGCGGGATGTACAGGCACCATGAACACTCCCGGAGGTGTTCGTGAAGGACCGACTCGACTCGATCGACGGCGTGAGCCCGATCGGGCAGGGACTCTCGGCTACTGTGCGGTGAGGTGGGCGTTGAGCAGACCACTTCGGACGTCGTCGTCCGCCGACCGGCCCGCTCGCTCGGGGGCGATGCCCCATAGTCGGGTTTCCGAATCCGGTGATGAGTCGAGGACCCTTCTGAAAGGTTCCGGCCATGCTTCGTTCCTGTTCTCCCGAGGTCCGCGTTCGCGCCGTCGCGCTGGTTGGATCCGGCAACCAGGTCGAACAGACCGCCTGTGATCCGACGATCGACAGGGCTGCTACCGGTACAAGCGGCGACCGAAGACTGTGGCACCGCCGATGAAGGCGGCTGCGATGGCGCCGAGTTCGAACATGTCGACGTAACGAGTACTCATCGGTAGGTCTTCTCGCTCGACACCACTGACCCGTACATGACTACGACGTAGCCGTCGACCTCTCGGTCCCACCCGGCGTCGTCACGGCCTCCACGGTCATCAGCCGGGTGATCTCCTCGCGGTCGGCCTGCGAGGGCAGCCCCCACCCGTCCCGGTAGCCGTACAGCTCCCGCAGGGTGACGGCGCGTCGATTGCCGTCGGCGATCTCGATGTCGTCGACGGTGATGAGGCCGGGATGCGCCACACCCGTCGCCTGCGCGATCTTGAATACGTCGCGGCGGAGGGCTTCGATGTAGTCGGCGACGCGGTCGGCCTTGGTCGGGACGTCGAGTCCTCGGGTGAGCCAACGGTTCTGCGTCGCCACTCCGGTGGGGCACCGGTCGGTATGGCATTTCTGCGCCTGGATGCATCCGATCGAGAACATCGGTTCGCGGGCGACGTTGACCATGTCGCATCCGAGTGCCATCGCCACCACCGCGTTGTCGGGCAGGCCGAGTTTGCCGGCGCCGATGAAGGTGACGTCGTCGGTCAGGCCGGCCTCGGCGAATGTCGTGTAGACCCGCGCGAAGCCGCTGCGGAACGGAAGCGATACGGCGTCGGCGAACACCAAAGGCGCAGCGCCGGTTCCACCTTCGCCGCCGTCGACGGTGACGAAGTCGACTCCGCGGTCGGTCTCGCTCATCTGGCGTGTGAGTTCGTCCCAGAAGGTCGTGTCGCCCACGGCGGACTTGATCCCCACGGGAAGTCCCGTTTCGGCTGCGAGCAGTTCGACCCAATCGAGCAGACCGTCGATGTCGTGGAATTCCGTGTGGCGCGACGGGCTCACGCAGTCCTTGCCGACGGGGATTCCACGGACCTCGGCGATCTCCGGGGTGACCTTGGCTCCGGGTAGCAATCCGCCCAGTCCGGGCTTGGCGCCCTGACTGAGTTTGATCTCCAGGGCACGCACGGGTGCCGATTCGACGACCCGCTTCAATCGTGCGAGGTCGAAGTGTCCGTCCTCGTCGCGGCAACCGAAATAGCCGGTGCCGATCTGGAAGATCAACTCTCCACCGTTGCGGTGGTACGTCGTCAGGCCGCCTTCACCGGTGTTCTGCAGGCATCCGGCCGCCCCGGCACCCCGGTTGAGTGCTTCCACGGCGGCACCGGACAGCGAGCCGAAGCTCATCGCCGAGATGTTGACGAACGACTCGGGACGGAAGGCGCGGGCACGTCCCCGGGCAGCGCCGAGCACCTTCGCGGACGGGATCGACACCTTTTCGCCCCCGTGAGGTGCACTCGACGGCGGCAGGTCCGAGAACGTGCGGTGCTTGATGATCGTGTACCCGTCGGTGTACTCGATGTCGTTGTCGCTGCCGAATCCGAAGGTGTTGGTGACGTTCTTCGACGAAGCGTATATCCATCGGCGCTGATCGCGGTTGAACGGCCGTTCCTCGTTGTTGTTCGTCGTGATGTACTGCCGCAGTTCGGGTCCCAGCGACTCCAGCAGATAGCGGCCATGCCCGAGAATCGGGAAGTTGCGTAGCAGCGAATGTCGCTTCTGCACAAGATCGTAGGCACCGACAGCGGCCGCCGCAGCGGCCGGGATTCCGAGCATTTTCGACCGTCCCATTTCCCGAGAGTACGTCCGGATGGGGTTGCGCGATGCGGGTCCGGGCGTAATCGCCGGCCCGTTTCGGCAGGCACCGGACCGGGGTACTCCTCGGCAAACCGTGCGTGGGGAGAGGTGATCGGATGCTGAACCGTGACCGGCGGTCCGACTACGACGAAGGCGACCTCGAGGTCGGAGACCGGAAGAAGGCCGCAGCGGGTGTCACCGGCGTCGCCGTGGCGGTGAAGCGATCCCTCGAGCAGATGGGACTGATGCGTTCCGCCGAGACACTGCTCGAGTTGAACCAGGCCGAAGGGTTCGACTGCCCGAGCTGCGCGTGGCCCGATCCCGACCCCGGTCATCGCAAGATCGCCGAGTTCTGCGAGAACGGTGCCAAGGCCGTCGCTGAGGAGGGCACCACGCGACGCGCCGACCCCGGGTTCTTCGCGCGGTACAGCATCGCGGAACTGGCCGGGCACAGCGAGCTGTGGCTCGGCAAGCAGGGCCGCATCACGCATCCGATGGTCAAGCGGCCCGGCGCCACGCACTACACCCCGATCGAGTGGGACGAGGCCTTCACCCTCATCGGTGAACAGCTGAAGTCGCTGGACAGCCCCGATCAGGCCACCTTCTACACGTCCGGACGGGCATCGAACGAAGCGGCCTTCGTGTACCAGCTGTTCGCGCGGGCGTTCGGGACGAACAACCTGCCCGACTGCTCGAACATGTGCCACGAGTCCACGAGCATCGCGCTGCAGGAGTCGATCGGCATCGGCAAGGCCAGCGTCACGCTCGACGATGTGCACCACGCCGAGCTGATCATCCTGCAGGGACAGAACCCCGGCACCAACCACCCGCGCATGCTCACCGCACTCGAAGAGGCCAAGCAGAACGGCGCGAAGATCCTGACGATCAACCCGCTGCGCGAAGCGGGGCTGGTCAACTTCCGGAACCCGCAGACACCGCGCGGCGTGCTCGGTCGGGGAACGGATCTGTCCGACCTGCATCTGTCGATCAAGGTGAATGGCGACCTCGCGCTGCTGCAGGCGTTCGGGTCGCTGCTCGTCGAATGGGACGCGCTCGACCACGACTTCGTGCAGAGCCACACCCGGGGATTCGACGAATGGGTCGAACACGTCCGGGACATCGACTGGGACGAGGTGGTCGCCGCGACCGGCCTGTCGCGTCAGCAGATCACCGAGGCCGCGCAGATGGTGCGCCGCTCGAAGGCGACGGTCTTCTGCTGGTCCATGGGGATCACTCAGCACCGCAACGCGGTCGCGACCATCAAGGAGATCTGCAACCTCGCGTTCGCGCAGGGCAACATCGGCAAGCGCGGCGCGGGGTTGATGCCGGTGCGTGGTCATTCGAACGTTCAGGGCGACCGCACGATGGGGATCTGGGAACGCGCACCGCAGAGTTTCCTCGACGCGATCGAGAAGGAGTTCGGCTTCGATCCTCCTCGTGAGAACGGTTACGACACGGTCGATTCGATCAAGGCGATGCGCGACGGCAAGGTGCGGTTCTTCCTCGGCCTCGGCGGCAACTTCGTGCAGGCGGCGCCGGACACCGCCGTCACCGCCGAGGCGATGGCAGGCATCGACATGACGGTGCACATCTCGACGAAACCCAACCGCTCCCATCTGGTCTGCGGCAGAACAGCATTGATCCTCCCGACGCTCGGGCGTACCGACAAGGACGTCCAGGCCTCGGGACCGCAGTTCGTGTCGGTCGAGGACACGACGTGTGCCGTCCACGCCTCGCGGGGGCCGCTGAAGCCGCCCGGTGGGCACGTGCGTTCGGAGGTCGCGATCATCACCGGCATCGCCGAGGCCACGCTCGGCGACCGCTACGGGATCGACTGGAAGGCGATGCGCGACGACTACGCGAACATCCGCTCGCGCATCTCCCGCGTCGTCCCGGGTTGTGAAGGCTACGAGGTCAATGTCCGGCGTCCGGGAGGGTTCATCCTGCCGCATCCGCCCCGCGATACCCGAAGCTTCGAGACCGATTCGGGTAAGGCGGAATTCGCCGTTTCGCCGGTGGAGGTGGTTCAGGTCCCGCCGGGGCATCTGCTGCTGCAGACGATGCGCAGTCACGACCAGTTCAACACCACCATCTACGGCCTCAGCGACCGCTACCGCGGGATCGAGGGCGGCCGTCGCGTCGTGTTCATGCACCGGGACGACATCGCCGCACTGGGTTTCGACGACGGAGACTTCGTCGACCTGTTCACACGATGGGACGGCGACGACCGCGAACGGTGCGCCACGAGGTTCCGGATCGTCGAGTACGACCTGCCGCGGGGAAGTGCGGCCACCTACTATCCGGAGACCAACCCTCTCGTCCCGCTCGATTCGACTGCGCTGAAGAGCAACTGCCCCACCTACAAGTCGATCGTGATCTCCCTGACGCCCGCCGGAAATCGCGACGACGAATGCCCGGACGTGCTCGGAACCGCGCCCGTCGGGTCGGACTGGTCGCACAAGACGACCCCGGAGCCGAAGCACCTGTCCTGACCGGCGGTCAGGACGCCTCGAATGTGCCTTCGCGCAGCAGGGTCTCGGCCGTCACGAAGGCCGCAGCGCGTCGCCTCACGGTGGGCGGCGCCGGTGGGTTGCCGTTCCACTGGTCGAACAGGGTGCTCAGGCTCAACGCGATGCGCTCCGGCGACTCCCAGTGACGCCACGCATCGAAGTCTCTCGTGCGCACGAGCATCCGCGCTGTCTCGAGCGGAGTGAGTCCGGCCCGGTAATGATCGTGGGCGGCGTCGCGCAGCCACAGCCAGTAGTCGCGCAGTGCTCGGATCTCCGCCGCACCGCAGGTCGGTCCGTGTCCGGGCACGTACACCGCGGCGTCCCAGCCGAGCAGACGGTCGAGCGCCGACAACCAGTTGTCGAGCGGGCCGTGCCACAGGATCGGAGTCGAACCGATGAACAGCAGGTCGCCGGTGAAGACCACGCCGGCGTCGGGGACACGGGCGACGAGGTCGCCGGCCGTGTGGCACGGCCCGAGCTGCTCGAGTTCGACCACGCGACCACCGATCTCCAGAGACAGCGAGGTCGTGAAAGTGGTGTCGGGCATCCGGGGTGTGCGACGGGGAAAGCGGGCGTCGCCGCGGACGCGCGCCATGTAGGCACCTGCCGCGCCGATCGGTCCCGGCAGCCGCCGGATCAGCGAGCCCGTGCCCGCAAGCACCGTGAGGGCGCGCGGTGGAAGATCTTCGCGCATGGCGTCCAGTGCGGCGGCGCTGGTGATGATCCGTGTGTCGGATGGCAGCGTGTCGTTGCCCCACCAGTGGTCGCCGTCGCTGTGCGTGTTCACGACATCGGTGATCGGAGCATCGGCGACGAGCGGTGTCTGCACCTCGGCGATACGTCGCGCCCACTCGACATCCCACACCGTATCGACGACCAGCGATGCCGATCCCGGGGAGACGATCAGTCCCGTGTTGGCCTCGCCCCAACCGCCCGGTGTGCGCACGAACGCCCAGACACCGTCACCGACCTGCTGTAACCCGCTCATATCGTCCTTCCCGCCCGCCACCCTACCGACGTCCGTTTCCCGGATGTTCGGCTCGGGTAGCCCACGGGCAACCGTCCTCGACAGGAGCCGATACGACATGAGACTCAGCACCGTGCTCGCGACCGCCGCTGCTACGACGACCACCGCGCTCGTCGGATCGATCGCCTCCCAGGACACGAACTCCCGGTGGTACCGCAAGCTGCGCAAGCCGGGTTTCCAGCCCCCGGCCGTAGCGTTTCCGATCGTGTGGACCGCGCTGTATGCCGATATCGCAGTGACCTCGGCCGCCGCGATCGACGAGTACACCGAGGCCGACGACGACACGGGACGTCGCAATTACATCGCTGCGCTCGCCACGAATCTCGTCCTCAACGCGTCGTGGTCGTGGGTGTTCTTCAAGTGGCATCGGCTGATGCCTGCCACTGTGGTGGCCGCACTGCTCGCCGCCAGCACCGCAGATCTGACCCGCCGGACGGCCGCGGCGAATCCGGCTGCGGGTGCCGCGCTGGCTCCGTACTCGGCGTGGACGGCGTTCGCTACGCTGCTGACCGGACGGATCGCGCAGCTCAACCGCTGATCCGCGTGAGTCAGGACGGTAGATCGCGTTCGTGACATACGCGGCGACGTCGGCGTGGGTCATGTGCCGGGCGGGGGAGAGCAACTGGCTGAAGACCACGCCCACCATGAATTCCACTGCTGTCTCCGGGGTCGGCCCGAGGTGCGCAGCCAGGGGTGGGCCGGTGATGTGCTTCAGTGCCCGCTCGGTGACGATGTCGACCAGTGTGCTGCCCCTTCGGAGCGGATGAGCCACGGTTCGTCGGCGAATCGCAGGCGACCGAGGACAAGTTGTTCGAGAGTGTCGAGCTCGTGGTTCACGATGACGCCCAGCAGATGGCCCTTCGATGCGTACCGGCGATAGATGGTTGGACCGTGGTGGTCGGCTGTACGGGCCCGCGACGATCCCGATTCCCGAGCTCGGATTCGTCCACGACTTCGCGCTGACCGATCGGCACATGGTGTTCGTGCTGGGACCCTTGCTGGTTCGGAATCCCGTCCCGGTTGCACTGGGGTTGCGCCCTTCGACGATGCGTTGTCGTACCGACCGGAACTCGGCACCACCATCGTCCTGGTGTCGCGGGACGGTGGTGACCCGGCGACCTTCGAACACGACGCGCTGTTCCACTTTCACGTCACCAACGCCCACGAGGCCGGCGATCGCACCGTCGTCGAACTCGTCGCGCACGATCCGGCCGGCGGCTGGGAAGGGTGGAACGGTCACCTGCGCAACTATTGGGGCGATGCCGGACCGGCCTTCGGCGGCACGCTCACTCGGCTGACCGTCGACCGCAGGGCCCGCCGCATCACCGCCACCGCGCTCGACGATCACGGATGCGAATTCCCTCGACTCGACCCGCGGTTCGCCACCACCGAGCATCGCTACAGCTACACCGCGTCGGCATCGGTCCCGGGAGGGGATCCCGACTCGGTCACCATGATCGATCACCGTACGGGCACGACGAACCGGTACACGGCCGAGGCCGGCACCACCGTCTGTGAACCTCTGTTCGCACCGGCAGCGACGCCGAGGGCGGCGGCTGATCGCTGACGCTCGAACACCAGCCTGCGCGCAGGGGCAGCAGGCTTCTCGTCCTGCGCGCCGACCGACCGGGCGACGGACCGGTCGCGGCGGTGATCCTGCAGCACTACGTGCCGATGACCTCCCACGGCGCGTTTCGGCCCGACAGTGGCGCTACCTCCGACCGGCGGTAGGCCGATGGGCATCTCATTTCTGACGGATCTACCGTTGCGGTTCAACCGGTTCCGGCTGGGACCTGAAGCGCCGACGTGTGGCGTAGATCAGCGCGCCCACTGCGATCACGGCCGTACCGGTGAGCACCGATGAGCCGGGCAGCGTGAACGCCAGGGTCAGGCATCCGGCCAGCCCGAGTGAAGCGATGATGCGTCCGCGTCGCCCGCCGCCCGGAAGCGTCCAGGCGGAGGCGTTGGCGACGGCGTAGTAGACCAGCACCCCGAACGACGAGAATCCGATCGCGGCACGGACATCTGCGGTTGCGGCGACGACCGCGACGATCACTCCGACAGCGAGTTCGGCTCGATGTGGCACCGCGAACCGGGGGTGCACCGCGGCCAGCGCGTGCGGCAGATGCCGGTCCCGTGCCATCGCGAAGGTGGTGCGCGACACTCCCAGCACCAGGGCGAGCAGTGAACCCAGAGCGGCAACGACGGCCCCGGCGCGCACCACCGGCTCCAACCACTCGACCCCGGCCGCGGTCACCACACTCGACAACGGTGCAGTCGCTTCGGCCAGCGTGCGAGGGCCCAGTACCAGCAGCGCGACCGAAGCGACCGCCAGATAGACGAGCAGGGTGACGCCCAGTGCCATCGAGATCGCGCGCGGTATCGTGCGCGCCGGTTCGCGTACCTCCTCGCCGAGGGTGGCGATCCGCGCGTACCCGGCGAAGGCGAAGAACAACAACCCGCCCGCCTGCAGCACCCCGCCCACGGTGATGTCGGTGCCGAACCCGAGTCGGGTCACCTCGGTGGAGCCGGAGGTAGACCCTGCGACAACCACCGCGGCGAGTACGGCCAGCACGATCGCCACGATGATCCGGGTCGCCAGTGCCGACTTCTGGACACCGCGATAGTTCACCGCCGTGAGCAACACGACCGCGGCGACCGCAACCGCGTGCGCCTGCTCGGGCCAAATGTAGAGGCCGACGGTCAACGCCATGGCCGCGCACGAGGCGGTCTTGCCGACCACGAAACACCAGCCTGCCAGATATCCCCAGAACTCGCCGAGCCGTTCGCGTCCGTACACATATGTGCCACCGGAGACCGGGTACCGTGCCGCCAGCCGTCCCGACGAGGACGCATTGCAGTACGCCACGATTGCCGCCACCGCGAGCCCGATCAGCAGGCCCGACCCCGCAGCTCCGGCTGCGGGCGCCAGGGCCACGAAGATCCCCGCCCCGAGCATCGATCCGAGGCCGATCACGACTGCGTCGGCCGCCCCGAGGCGCCGTTGCAACCCCTCGGGCGTGCCCGTCCCTGTCGTCTCCGACATCACGGCTCCTTCGCGCGCATCCAAATTGAATCAAAATGATTTGATGTATCTGGTGCTATCATCGGGTGATGGAGTCGGTGCGTCAACCTGTCCCGGCCTTCGTGCAGTTGGCCGCCCACCCGGTGCGGTGGCAGCTGCTCGCGGCGCTGTCCGGCGGCGACTATCGGGTCCGGGAGATGGTGTCACTGGTCGGGGAGCCGCAGAACCTCGTCTCCTATCACCTCCGCCTGCTCCGCGACGGCGGGCTGGTGCGGGCTTCCCGCAGCAGCTTCGACGGCCGCGACAGCTACTACCACCTCGACCTCGACCGGTGCACCGAGATGCTGGCCGGCGTAGGTGCCGCACTGCATCCGGGGTTGGGGTGCAACCGCCCGCCTGTGACGTTCACATCCGAGACGCCCTCACCGGTGCTGTTCGTGTGCACAGGCAACAGTGCGCGCTCCGCAATCGCAGAAGCTCTGCTCCGGCAGCGCACCGGCGGGACCGTCGACACGACCAGCGCAGGCACCTGCCCGAAACGGAACATGCACCCGAACACGGTGCGGGTGCTGCGAGAAGAATTCGGGATCGACATCGCCGACCGACATCCCCGCCACCTCGACAGCCTCGCCGGCCGCCGGTTCGGCACGGTGATCACCTTGTGCGACAAGGCCCGCGAGGTATGCCCCGAATTCGACGGCGAGACTCGCCGGATCCACTGGAGTATCCCCGACCCGGCGGCGGCCGGCGGTGCCGACGAAGAGACCTATCCGGCCTTCCGTGTCATCGCGGCCGAGATCGACACCCGCATCCGATATCTGTGCGAGACCCATGCCGTCACAACATGACCAGGAGCAACCGATGACCACTACCGACGAATACGTCAGCGTCCGATACCTCGTCGACGACGTGCCCGCGGCCGTCGCCTTCTACACCCGTTATCTCGGCTTCACCGTGCTCACCTACCCCGCGCCCGCTTTCGCCGATGTGATCAGGGGTTCGCTGCGGCTGCTGCTGTCCGGGCCGGCGAGTTCCGGGGCCCGCGCCACCCCCGAGGAGTTCGCCGGTCCGGGCCGTAACCGGATCCACCTCGTCGTCGACGACCTCGACGCCGAGATCGCTCGCCTGCGTGGTGCCGGCATAGAACTCCGAAGCGATGTGGTGACCGGTCCGGGCGGTCGTCAGATCCTGCTCGCCGACCCCGCCGGCAATCCGATCGAACTGTTCCAGCCGGCGGCCGACAGATGACCGACCCCGAAGCGCCGACCCGCGATGGGTGATGATGGAGGCATGCTGGAAACACCCGTCGTCATCGGTATCGGATCCATCTGCGTGGGGTTCGTCTTCTTCATGCTCGCCGCGACGGGGACGCGATCACGCTGGGACAAGAAGATCACGATCACGCTGTTCGCGCTCGCCATCGTCTTCATGACGATCATCCCGGTGATCGGCGCGGTGGGGTTCGCGGCCTGACCCTCCACGGCCGAAGTACTCGCACACCGCGGATCACCGTGGGAGTATCCACCGCAGGAAACCGAACAGGGAGGTCCCGGTGGGCGGCGTCAGCGGTGAATTGAAAGACGAACTGGCGAAGCGTCTTTCGTCGGTTCTCGGCGGTACGTGGACGCTGCGGCGCATCGAGCGGCTCACCGGGGGTGCGAGCCGGGAGACGTGGGCGTTCACCGCGGCGTCGGACACCGGCACCGTCCGGGAGTTGATCCTGCGCCGCGATCCGCCGGGTCGCGAGGACACCCACCGGATCGCGATGGAAGCGGCGTCGTTCGACGAAGCGGCGCGCGTCGGGGTGCCCGTGCCCGACATCATCGACCGCAGTGGCGACGAGCCGCGCCCCGGAATCGGCGCCTATCTCGTGATGTCACGGGTGCCCGGTGAGGCGCTCCCGCAGAAATTGTTGCGCGACGAGAATCTGGCCGACGTCCGGGCCACGCTGCCCTACGAACTCGGGCGCATCCTGGCGAAGATCCACCGCATGGACATCGGGGCCGTACCGAACCTCCCCGAGTACGACCCGCTGACCTTCCTGCTCGACGAGTACGTCGCCACCGGAGCGCCCGTGCCGGCACTCGAGGCGGCGTTCGCCTGGCTGACCGGTAATCGCCCAGCGGCAACCGGAAAGACATTCGTCCACGGCGACTTCCGCAACGGCAATCTGCTCGTCGACCCGGTCGGGGTGCACGGGGTACTCGACTGGGAACTGGCGCACGTCGGTGATCCGATGGAGGACCTCGGCTGGCTGTGCACCAGGGCGTGGCGTTTCGGGTCACCCCACCCTGTCGGTGGGTTCGGGTCCCGCGACGACCTGTTCCGCGGTTACGCCGACGAATCGGGACAGAACCCCGATCCCGACGTCGTTCGGTGGTGGGAGGTCTACGGATCGCTGCGGTGGGCGGTGATCTGCCGGATGCAGGCCGCCGCGGCGTCGTCGGGAGGCGACAACACCCTCGAACTGCTGGCCATCGGTCGCCGCGTCGCCGAGTGCGAACACGATCTGCTGGATCTGCTCGGCGTTCCTCCCTACGACGACGCGGAAACCGCTCCTGTTGCGGATCTCCTCGGGACGCCGCCTGTGGAGGAGTTGCTCGACGCCGTCCGGGAATTCGTGCTGGAAGTCGGGTCGGGTGCCGACGCGAAGACCCGGTACCGCAGCAGGGTCGCGGCGCACGTACTCGGCATCGCCGCGCGGGAGGCCGCCGTCGCGCCGGCGGTGCGGGAGACCTACCGGGTGCGGCTCGCCGGTCTCGGCTACCGCTCGGAGACGGAGCTCGCCCTGGGAGTGCGGGCAGGACGAGATCACCTCGACGACCCGCAGGTCGCCGAGGTGATCAGGGGGTTCGCCGCGAACCGGCTGAAGGTTGCGAACCCGAAATATCGATGACGGATCAGTGCGTGCCGGCGGCCTCCGCGCCGATGCCGGTCTCCGCGCGTACGAGCATCTCGGCGAACTTCTCGTCCTCGAGGCGGCCACGTCCCCGACGCTTCTCGCCGACGATCGAACCGATCACGCAGGCGGCGATGCCGAGCGGCATGGTGACGATCACCGGAAGCTGGATGGTCAGGGGAGCGGGACCGCTGCCCATCCACAGCGCTTCGGTGAACATCAGGCTCACGATCGTCGAGACGAGGCCGGTGAGCACACCCCACACCGCGCCGGTGGCATTGAACCGCCGCCAGTTCAGGCTCAGCACGAGGGCGGGCAGGTGCGCGCTGCCGGCCACCATGAACGCCATGCCCATGAAGAAGGTGATGTTGGTGTCGTCACCGATGAGCATGGCCAGGCCGATCGCGATGACGCTGAAGGTCACCGCTCCGTAGCGGGCGATGCGGGCCTGCGCGTCGTCTTCTCGGGCCTGGTCGTCCGCATCGAGGTGCTCGATCGGTTCCTTCCGGGTGAGGGCGGGCCACACGTCGCGGGCGAAGGTGCCCGCCGCGGAGATCACGACACCGGCGACGACCGCGACGATGGACGCGAATGCCACGGCCGCGACCAGCGCCAGGGCCACCGATCCACCGACGGTGCCCACGCCACCACCGAGTTCGGTGACGAGGACCGGTGCGGCGAGATTTCCGCCCGGGCCGACGAGGTCCGTTCCGTCCGGGCCGAGCAGTGCCGCGGCGCCGAAGCCCATCACGATGACGACCAGGTAGAACAGGCTGCACAGTGCGACGGTCCAGCCGAGCGAACGACGTGCCGTGGTGGCCTCGGGAACGGTGAAGAACCGGATGAGGATGTGTGCCATGCCTGCGGTGCCCAGGGCGAATGCGAGAGCGTAGGAGACGAGGTTGATCGCGCTCGTCTGCCCGAAGATCAGACCGGGCGACAGGATCGCGTCACCTGCCACGGCGTTGTCTGTGGCTGCATCGAGGACCTTCGGGAAGGCGAAGCCGAACTGCGCCAGAATGCCGAAGCACACGATGATCGCGAGCACCGACAGGATCGTCGACTTGATGACCTGCACCCAGGTGGTGGCAAGCATGCCGCCGACGAAGACATAGACGCCCATGAGCGATCCGGCGACGACCACCGACAGCCAGAACGGGATGCCGGAGACGGATTCGAGGAGCACGCCCGCGGCGACGAGCTGGGCGAGCAGCACGAAGGTGCCGGTGGCGATGGTGCTCAGCGCGACCGCGACCCGCACATTGCGGGAGTCGGTCCGGAAGACGAGGACGTCGGCGAGGGTGTACTTGCCGAGATTGCGCATCTTCTCCGCGAGGAGGAACAGGACCGGCAGGAACGAGATGACGGACGTGAACAGGATGACCGTTCCGTCGACGCCCTTCGAGAAGATCAGGCCGGTGGTGCCGAGGAAGCTGCCGGCGGAGATGAACTCGCCGGCGATGGCGAATCCGTTCTGCCAGCTCGAGATCGAGCGACCGGCGGCGAAGAAGCCGTCGGCGCTCTTTGCTCGTCGGGACGCAGCGAAGGTCACCCACAGGGTCAGCGAGATGACGGCGCTGCAGATCGCGATGGCGAGATGGTCGGCGTCGCCGCTCATGATTCGATCTCCTCGGATGCGGGACGGTTCTGCTCGACGGCCGCGACGGCGTCGTCGACGGCGGGTCCGATATAGGTGCGGGAGAGGCGGAAGTACGCCCAGACCAGCACCCAGGTGCCTGCGAACTGTGAGAACACGACCCACAGCGACAGCGGGATGCCGAAGACGGAATTGGTTCCCAGCCGCTCGGGGAATCCGATGAACGCGATCAGGAAGGTCGCGAACAGCACGACGGTGATACCGCCGAGGGTGTTCGTGACCCGACTGCGGCGGCGACGCAGTTCCGCGACTTCGGGAAGGTGGAGCATCCTCGTCCAGACGAGCTCGTCCTTCGGGGATGTCGCGTTGTCGCCGGCGACGGTGTCGGTCATGCCCGCACCGCCGCACCGCGGGCGCTGTCGAGCGCGAAGAGGTTCTCGTCCCAGCCGGCCTCGAGCGGGCCGAAGAAGTGGAAACGCACCTGCTTGACCTTGTAGAGCCAGCGACCGCCGATCTTGACGAGCTGATCGTTGTAGCGCCCGGCTGCGATGGCCGGGGCGCCGTCGGTGACGCACGGCTGCCACAGGAACGAACGCACCGTGGCGCGGTCACCGTCGAGGTCGATCTCGAGGTTCGTGATGAAGTGCCAGAAGGAGGTCAGGCCGCCGTCGGCCAGTCCTGCGAAGAAGGAGCGCATCTCCGCCTTGCCCCGGGGATGGGACAGACCGTCGAATTCGCCGTCGTCGGTGAACAGATCCATCAGGGCATCCCAGTTGCCGTCGTCGAGGTGGCGGCAGTACTGCGCGTCGAGCCGGCGGATCGCCTCGAGGTCTTCGAGACGGGTGATGCGTTCGAGAAGGGAGGGTTCGAGCTGGGGGTTGGACACAGAAGATCCTCCGAAGTCCGTTATTAACGACCGTTCATGTGATCTGGACCATAACAAGCGCGAAGATCTGCGTCAACGGGAAGGTTGTTGCTGGTCGGCGCCCCTCGTGCTTACTGTGCAGGGATGAACAGCCGGTCGAACGGTACGTCCTCGTCCATTCGCGAACGGATTCTCGAGACCGCACTCGACGAGTTCTACGAGTGTGGCTTTCACGGCGCGACGATGCGCAACATCGCCAACTCCGCAGGTTGCAGCGCTGCCAACGTCTACAACCATTTCGAGAACAAGTCGGAACTGCTCGTGGAGATTCTGCGTCGCGCGAGCGACGAGCAGTTCACGGCGACCCGCAACGCTCTGCGGAAGGTCGGCGACGATCCCGCCGAGCGGTGGCGCGCGGCCGTGGCCGCCCACGCGCTGTACACCGCGCGGAATCCGCGTGCGTGCCTGGTGGCGAACTCCGAGTTGCGCTATCTCGGCCGGCTCGACCGCACGCGCGTGGTCGGTTCCCGCGACGCGCAGGAACAGTTGTTCGTCGACATCGCAGAAGACGGTGTGTCCCAAGGGATCTTCTCCCTCGAGCGGGTGCATCAGGGCGTCACCGCGGTGCTGACGATGTGCGCCGGCATCCCCCTGTGGTTCCGGGAGGACGGTCCGCTCACGGCCCAGGAGGTCGCCGACGACTTCGCCGGATACGCGCTCAATCTGGTCGGATATTCGCGCTGAGCCGTTGACGGGCTCGGGGTGCCGTGCTGTACTGGGGTGAACAAGCGTTAATGACCTACTCCGGTCCATCGAAGGAGTGCACCCCCATGACCCACCGCCCCTCGCAACCGCGTACCGACTCGCCGCGCTATCTCACCGAGGAACGACTCGCGATCCGCGACCTCGCCCGCGACTTCGCGATGACGAAGGTGCTGCCCGTCGCCAACGAGCTCGACCCCGTCCAGGGCACGATCCCCGACTCCCTCAAGAAGGAGATGGCCGAGATCGGCTTCTTCGGGATCATGATCCCCGAGGAGCACGGCGGTCTCGGACTCGGAGTGTTCGAGTACTGCCTCGTCGCCGAGGAACTCTCGCGGTCCTGGATGAGCGTCTCGGGTCTGCTCGCCCGCGGCAACGGCATGGGCGGCGGCTTCACGCCCGAACAGGAGGCGGCGCTGCTGCCCAAGGTCGCGCGCGGTGAGTATCTCGGTGCATACGCGCTGTCGGAGGCCGAGGCCGGATCCGACGTCGCCAACATCTCGTGCCGCGCCGTGCGCGACGGCGACGACTGGGTCGTCAACGGCACCAAGATGTGGTGCACCTACGCCGACGAGGCCGACTATCTCGTGCTCTTCGCCCGCACCGATCCGAACAAGGATCCGGCCAAGCCACACCGCGGGATCAGCGCCTTCCTCGTCGAGAAGGAACGCGGCGTGTTCCCCGAGGGCATCTCGGGCACCAAGGTCCGCAAGATCGGCTACTTCGGCTGGAGCACCTGGGAGCTGTCGTTCGACGACTTCCGCATCCCGGCCGACACGATGCTCGGCGAGGAGGGCAAGGGCTTCTATCTCGCCGTCTCCGGTCTCGAAGTGGGCCGTGCCCACACCGCCGCCCGCGCCATCGGTCTCGCCCGCGCCGCGCTCGAGGATTCCATCGAGTACGTGCACACCCGGCGGCAGTTCGGCCGTCCCATCGGCGACTTCCAGCACCTGCGCTTCAAGATCGCGAAGATGGCCGCCGACATCGAGGCCGCGCGCCAGCTGATGTATTCGGTGGCCACCGACATCGACACCGGCCGCCGCTGTTCGCTCGAGGCGTCGATGTGCAAGCTCGTCGCCACCGAGATGGCCGAGCAGGTCACCAGCGAAGCCGTGCAGATCCACGGCGGTGCCGGTTACACCACCGACTTCCAGGTCGAGCGCCACTGGCGCGACGCGCGTCTGACGAAGATCTTCGAGGGCACCAGCGAGATCCAGATGCGGATCATCTCCGACGAACTCCTGGGAAGGCCCGAATCGGTATGAGCGCACACACCACCACCCGACCGCTCACCGTGGGAGACCGGGTCACCTCCGAACCTCGTGCCGTGGCCGACGTCCTGACCGCCGCCGGTTCCGTCGCGCCGACCGGCTCACCCGTCCTCGGTGCCCTCGCCGTCGCGTCGCTCGTCCCACCCGTGCCGGGTGGCGTTCCGTCCGGATTCGACTGGCACGCACATGATCCGGTCTCCGCATCGGACGTCGTCTCGGCGGACGCCGTGCTCACCCGCGTGTCCGGCCGGACGGTACGCCGCTTCGTCCGGCTCGTGGACGCCACCGGTACGGTGCGCGAATCCGGAACCGAGACCTGGTCCTTCGGCGACGAACTGCCGACGGTTCCCGAGTTGGACTTCTGCACTCCCGCCTGGGGCGGCTTGCTGGCCGAGAGTCTCTCCGAGGATCGGGAATTCACCGCGGCGCTGTCCACCTGGGACGGCACCATCGGGTTGCGCAGCGGCGAGACCGAACTGCACCTGCGCATCTACAAGGGCCGCATCGTCGACGTCACCCGGCGCACCCCGCACGGCGCGACGTTCACCTTCGTCGCACCCGACCACGCCTGGGCCGGCCTCGTCCTGTCCGAGGAGAACGACTTCATGCGCCGCGCCATCCGCGGTGAGTTCTCGTCCACCGGAGACGGATACGAGTACCTGCGCCTGACCAAGCCGCTCAACACGATCATCGGGCACGCCCGTGCCCTCGCCCGGAAGGCCCGCTCATGATCGAGGCCCGCTACCTGGAGATCGGCGGAGCGCTCGGCTTCGTCGAGATCGTCACGCCCGACGCGCATTCCGGCAACGGGGTCGACGCGACGGAACTGCCCACGGTCCTGTGCCTTCACACCGCCGGCCAGAGCGGGGTGCAGTGGCGTCATGTCGCTCGCGCGCTCGCCGAACGCGGTTACCGCGTCGTGGTACCCGATCTGCCCGGGCACGGCCGCTCCGAACCCGCCCCCGGTGGTCCCGTCACGAGTCTCGTCGCCTACGGCGACTGGCTGTGCGCGATGCTCGACGCGCTCGGCATCGACCGGCCGTTCGTCATGGGCTGCTCGATCGGCGGCAAGCTCACCCTCGAGCTCGCGACCCGCCCGGACCGTCCGCTGTCCGGCGCCGTGGCCATGGAAGCCGAGGCCGGCCCGGGGCGTGTCAACGTCGCCGGATTGCGCCGCGAACTCGAGGACGTCGCCGGTCCGGCGCGTTCCGAGCGCACCTATCTGGGAACTCTTGCATCCGTGGGCCGTTCGGTCCCGGAATCGAAGGCGCACACGATCGCGCTCATGCACAAGCGGGAGGATCCGGAGATCTCGTCGTCGGATCTCATCGGGTGGGGAACCCACGATGTGCGCGACCGGCTCGACCAGGTGGCCGCACCGATCCACCTCGTCGCCGGTGTCGACGACCCGTGGATCGACCCCGATGCTGTGGCACAGGCCGCGGACGCGATCAACGACGTTCTTCCCGGACAAGCCCGCTTCACGGCACTGGCCGGCATCGGGCACTATCCGATGGAGGAGATCGACGACTTCGCCGCACTCGCCGACACCTGGATCGGTGAGCTGCGCCGGGCCGGCATCCCCGAGGAGGCAGCGCTGTGACCACCACCCGACTCGACACCCTGCCTGCCATGCTCGACGGGCTCGCCGCCGCGAATCCGGACGCACCGATCGTCTACGACATCGTCGACGACGCGGCGGTGGCCCGCAGTCGCGGAGAGTTCCGCGACCGCGTCGCAGCCGTGCGAGGCGAACTCGAACAGATCGGCCTGAGCGCCGGTCGATGCGTCGCCGTGATGCTGCCGAACTGGTCCGATGCCCTCGTGTGGCAGTTCGCGGCCTCCGCGCTCGGTGCGCACGTCATCGGCGTCAACACCCGTTACAACACCCGCGAGGTCGCCCACATCCTCACCGCGGCGCGACCTGCCGTCGTCGCGGTGCCGGCCGCCTTCCACGGACTCGACCTGTTCGGCCGGTTCACGGAGGCCGCGGAGTCCGTGTCCGAGGTGGACACCCCGGTGGTCGCGGTGGTGCCCGGACCGGCGAACGCGTCGGCGTCCCCGGCCGATTTCGACCTCGGTGGAGGGGCCTGGATCGCGGGTAGCGGCGACACCCGTGGTGCGACGGCGCCCGAGACGCCCGACACCGCGACGCTCACCCCGGCGGGTGCCGACGACGATCCCGAGGACCGGATCGCAGTGGCGTTCACGACGTCCGGTTCCACCGGCGTGCCCAAGCTGGCCGCGCACCGCGACAGCGCGATCGTCCGCCACGGTCGCGCCGACGCCGCGGTCATGAAGGTCACCGACGGTGATGTCGCGCTGTGCGTGCTTCCCGTCTCGGGGGTATTCGGTTTCAGCACCGCGATGGCTGCCCTCGCCGGTGGTGGAGCACTGCTCATGGAGACCGTCTTCGACCCGGCGGCCGTGCTGCGCCGCATGCGGGAGGTGAAGGTCACCCATGCGGTGGGCGCCGACGACCTGTTCGGCCGCCTCTACGACGCCTGGCACGAGGGTGACGGCGTCGACCTGTCGTCGCTGCGCTGGGTGGGCATCGCCGACTTCCTCGGCCGCTCCCACGAGATCGCCCGCTGGTTGCGCGACGAGTTCGGCACCCACACCTCCGGTGTGTTCGGCTCGTCGGAAGTGTTCGCCCTCGCGATGCTGTGGAACGCCGACGATCCGGAGTCGGTGCGATGGAACGGTGGCGGTCGCGCGGTCGACACCGCGATCGAACTGCGGGTCGCCGATCCGTACGACGACCGGGTCCTGCCGGCCGGAGAACAAGGCGAGTTGCAGTTCCGCGGTCCGAACGTCGTCGACGCTTATCTCGGCAACCCCGACGCTGCGGCGCGCGCGTTCACCGCGGACGGATGGTTCCGCAGCGGCGACCTCGCGGTCGATCTCGGTGACGGAGGTTATCGCTACGTCTGCCGGATGGGCGACGTGCTGCGCCTGCGTGGCTTCCTCGTCGACCCCGCCGAAATCGAGGTGCGGCTGGCCGAACACCCGGGCGTGGGCACCGCCAAGGTCGTCGGTCTGACCGGTGAGGGCGGCTACACGGAGGCGGTCGGCTTCGTCGTGCCGACACCCGACGCTCCGGCCGGCACCACCGCCGACGCGTTGAAGGCGTGGTGCCGCGAGACCCTCGCAGCGTTCAAGGTGCCCACGGCGATCCACATCATCGAGCGGATGCCCACGACGGTCGGCGGTAACGGTTCCAAGATCCGTGCCGTCGAGCTGCGCGAATGGGCCCGGGAGTGGGCCGGTAGCGAGCGCGACTTCCGAAGCGTCTGAACGACCCCCGTGCCGGTACCGGGTGGATCCGGGCCGACGGAGGCGAGCGATCAGCTGTCCGAGCTCCCCGGTGTCCGGTAGCTCGCCTCGCGCCGCGCGGCCTCGTCGACCTGTTCGGGCGTGAGCAGGGCGATCGGCGTGGACCGCGCGGCACCGGATGCGATGGTGCGGAGCTCGAGTGTCGCGGCCGCGATCTCGTCGGGCACTTCGCCGAGCACGTACAGGTCGTGGCCGCCGAGTGCGAAGTGCACCGAATCGACCGTCCCACCCACGCTTTCGACCATCCGGACGATGGCGTCGCGCCGGGACGTGCCACCGTCCGTGAGCAGACCGCGGGCGCCGTCCGCGGTGTAGTTCACCTGCCAGAGATATCGCGGCATGATCGTCTCCTTCTCGGGGATGTCGACCTCCATGGTCGGTCCACCTCGCGTCGTTGCGGACGGTTTCGCCGGTAATCGAGGCATAGTCTCGATACGGAAGAGCGCATCCGCCGCATCGAAAGGGAGTGCCGTGCCGAAACGACCGATGCCCGAGGCCGTCGCAGAATTCCTCGCGCAGCCCAACTACGCCACGATCAGTTCCCTGCGCCCGGATGGGCAGCCGGTCTCCGTTCCGACCTGGTACGTCGTCGAGGACGGCCGCATCCTCGTCAACATGGACTCCGGGCGCAAGCGCCTCGAATACCTGCGGAACGATCCGCGGGTCAGTGTGTCGGCGATGGATCCGCAGGATTGGGTCACGCATGTGAGCATCCAGGGACGGGTCGTCGAATTCGCCGACGATCCGTCCCTGGAGGACATCGACCGGATCGCTCGTCACTACACGGGCAAGCCGTACCACGCGCGGGACGGCAAGCGCGTGAACGCGTGGATCGAGATCGATCGTTGGCACGCATGGGGTCGTCTGCGTGATGCCTGAGGCGGGACGGCGGAAGGCCGGTGGTCAGAGGACGCCGGCCTTCTTCGCGACGCTGCGCACCTGGAACGCCAGGATGATGAGCAGCACGCCGAACATGATCGCGTAGATGCCGAGCAGAACGATCAGACTCAGGATGCCCTCGCCGGGGAAGATCAGCAGCACGATGCCGAACAGGACGGCGACGACGCCCGCGAGCACCGACCACACCCACCCGGAGCCGGGGACCTTCCGGAAGCGGAGGCCACCGACGATGCCGGTGATGCCGAACAGGATGGCGTAGAACGCGATGATGTACAGCAGTGCGAGTGCGGTGATGCCGGGCCAGAACAGCGCGACGAGACCGGCGAGGACGGAGACGACGCCCATGGCGAGCCACCAGCCCCAGCCCTCGGGCTTGTCGCGGATCGACTGGACGACCAGCACGATGCCGTCGATGATGGCGTAGGCCGCGAAGACGACCACCAGAGCCCAGACGGTGATGCCGGGCCAGACGAGGGCGACGACACCGAAGAGAACGGCGAGGATGCCGCGCAGCAGCACCACCCACCAGATCTGCTTCAGCAGTGATCGGAACGGATCGTTGGAAGAAACCGAGCTCGTGGACATGACGGCTCCTGGCGTGTGATGTGATCTTGTAGCCCAGAGGATAAGCGCGGTTGTTCTGCTGCGCGTGCCGAATCGAACCCGAGGTTACGCTCGGGAACGTGGCCGGGGTGAGGATCGGGATATCGGGATGGCGCTATCCGGGCTGGCGAGGAGACTTCTACCCGGAAGGGCTCGTTCAGCGCCGCGAACTCGAATACGCCGCCCACCGGTTCGGATCGATCGAGATCAACGGCTCCTTCTACTCGCTGCAGCGCCCGAGCAGTTATCTCGCGTGGCGGGACGCCGCACCGGACGACTTCGTCTTCGCCGTCAAGGGCGGGCGGTTCGTCACCCACATGAAACGGCTCTCGGGTGTCGACGACGCACTCGCGAACTTCTTCGCCTCCGGTGTGCTCGCGCTCGGCCCGAAACTCGGACCGGTGCTGTGGCAGCTCCCGCCGACCCTCGGTTTCGAGGAGGACAGGCTCGCGGAGTTCTTCGCCCGGTTGCCGCGGACCACGACGGCCGCGGCCGAACTCGCCCGTCGCCACACCGACAAGCTCGCCGACGACCGGGTGTGGGTGGAGGTGGACGCCGAGCGTCCGCTGCGTCATGCCGTCGAGGTGCGGCACCCCGACCTCGCGAGCCCGGAGGCCGTGGAGTTGCTGCGTACGCACGACATCGGGCTCGTCGTCGCCGACACGGCCGGAAAGTTCCCGTTCCTCACCGAGGTCACGAGCGATTTCGTCTATGTGCGGATGCACGGAGACAAGGAGTTGTACGCGAGCGGGTACACCGCCGAGGTTCTCGACGTGTGGGCCGAGAGGATCCGCGGGTGGCTGGGCGACGGCAGGGACGTCTACGTCTACTTCGACAACGACATGAAAGGCTGTGCCCCGCACGACGCGCTCGCGTTGCAGGAACGCCTGTGACCGGGCGTCCACGAGGAGGACAGGAGATCGCTGTGTGGCCCGACCACTGGCCGAGAACGCCGCGGGAGATCGCGGCGGCCACCGCCGATGCGCTCGCCGCCGTCCGCAGCGAGTCGGCCGAGCCCTTCGACGAGGCGGTCGCGGTGCTGGCGGACCTGCCCTACGAGCAGGTCACGGCCGTGCACGCGGGCATGGTCCGGGAGTTGCTCGAAGAACTGCATCCCGACGGACTGGCCGGTGCGGACGTGCAGGCGGTGCTCGAACGCTCCGTCCGCTCCGGACTGCGATGGGTGCCGTCGCTCGAACCCGATGCCGTCGTCGCCGTGCTCACGGGTGCGCTCGGTGTGTCCGATCCCGACGCCGGACGTCCGAGGATCCGTCCCGAGCAGTATCTGGCGGCCGGGTTGCTCGTGGTGGCCGACCTCGTCGCTGCGCGCCGCGTGGCTCCCGAGGCGTACCTGCGCCGCGCCGTGAGCGAGATCGAACGGGCCGAGACGCACGAGATGCCCTGACCGTCGTCGGGGTTCAGTTCGGGTAGTGGTTCTCGACGTTGCGGACGACTCTGCGCAACAGGTCGGACAGGGTCTGCAGTTCGTCGTCGCCGAGCCCTTCGAGCATCTGTTTCTCGCGTGCCAGTCGCCGGGGGAACTCTGCCTCGACCAGTGCGCGGCCTTCGTCGGTGAGGGTGAGCAGCACGACGCGGCCGTCGCGCTCGAGTCGTGTGCGTTCGACGAGACCGAGTGTGGCGAGTCGCTCGGTGTGCTTCGTGGTGGACGCACCGGAGATGCCCGTGATCGAGGTGACCTCGCTGGCACGTAACGGATGGTCGCTGCGGGCGAGCGCGCTGAGCACCTCGAACTCGCTGCGGCTGATGCCGCTCGGTTCGAGTTCCCGATCGAAACAGGTGAGTGCGAGCGACCCGATGCGGGTGATGCGGCCGATCACGTCGATGGGGCGGAGGTCGAGGTCGGGGTAGTGAGCGGTCCATCCGAGACGTACGCGATCGACGTAATCGGACTGGGGTGTCTCGGAGGGCATGTGGCAAGTCTAACGGCAGCGGACAAACAATTTCATAGATATTTTACTGGTGAAGTAATAGGGTGAACGGATGCTCGACCGCCGACTCGACGACCGCCCTCAGCTCCGTCACGCCCGGGGAGCGCTCGCGCATCCACTGTCGGTGAGTGCGTGGAAGGACGCCCTCGAGGTGCGTCACGGCGACCCGACCGTGGCCGTCGCGCTCCGTGTGGGGTTCGCGACGATGCTCGCTCTCGTCGGCGGTGGTCTGCTCGGTTACGCGCAGGTGGCCGGTTTCGCCGCCCTCGGCGCACTCACGAGTGCCTTCCTGAGATACGAGCCGTATCGGCGTCTCGCGGTGCGACTTCCGTGGGTCGGTCTCGGCATCGTCGGGTACACCGCGTTCGGTGCTGCGCTCGGCGCGATGGGTGCTCCACTGTGGGTGCAGATCGTCGTGCTCTCAGTGGGTTCGGCCGTCGCGTACTGGGTGTTCACGGCCTTCTCCCTCATGGGCCCCGGCCCGGTGATCCTCATCTTCGCGGCCGCCGGCGCCGCCGGTTTCTCCGACGGATGGGGAGATGCGGGCCTGGTCACCGCCGCTGCGGCGATCGGTGCGCTGCTCGGATACGTCGTGGCGATGCTGCCCGCGCTCTCCCATCCCCACACGCCCGCTCGTCTCGCGGTCGCGCGTGCCCTCGCGGCGGTCTCCGCCGTCGAAACTCGCGGTGCGGAAGCCGTTCCCGTAGCGCGGCAGAGCATCCGGAAGGCGCGCGAGACCGTCGCACTCAACGCTCCGCGGCGTCCGGACGCCCATGTCCACGAACTGGTCGCCCTGCTCGACGCGGCCGAGACGGTGCTCGACAGCGGACCGCACGACACCTTCCGCGCGCGCCGCGACGACTTCACCCGATTCGAGTCGGAACTTCGGAAAGCACGGCGCGACATCGAGATTCCACGCGTCGATGTCGAGGGTCGGCCGGTGCTGCCGACGCCGCCCGGCTTCGTCCGTGAAGGATGTGGTCGTCTGCTCGACCGCCTCGTGCTGATCGGAGCGGCCCGGATCTTCGTGGCGTCGTTGCTCGCCGCGTCGCTCGCCGCACTGATCGGGCTCGACCATCCGTTGTGGGCTGCGATGGGTGCCCTGGCGGCGCTGCAAGGACTGAACTACCGCAACACCGTTCAGCGCGGCATCCAGCGTCTGATCGGAAATGTCGGCGGTGCGATGATCGCTGCCGTGCTGCTCGTGCTCGATCCGGGCTACTGGCCGGTGGTCGCGGCCGCCGTGCTGTTCCAGACGCTCACCGAACTCACGGTGACCCGGAACTACGGGCTCGCCTCCGTCGGGGTCACGACGATGGCGTTGCTGCTCACCGGTCTCGGGCAGCACGCGGGTCCGGGCCTCGCCGTCAACCGGGTCGTCGACACCGTCATCGGCGTGGTCGTGGGCGTGATCGTCGCTGCGGTGACCATCCGACGCGACGACCGGCACCATCTCGTCGCGTGACGAGACGGCACCGGTCGTCGGTGGTGCTCATGGCCTGCTGCCGGAAAGCGGCGGGGTGATGCTCAGGAGTGGGCGGCTTCGAACCGCTCGAGGATGTGCCGCGGGATCCGGCCGCGCGAGCTGACGTCGTAACCCTTGTTACGAGCCCAGTGTCGGATCGCGGCCAGTTGCTCCGGCGACCGAGTGGGCGGAATCGCCTTGTGGGTTCCCGCCGTCCGTGTGCGGGCTCGTGCTGCCGTCGTCTTCGGCGTGATGGTGCGGGTGGTCGACGCGGGCTTCGCAGGTGCCTTCTCGTGAAGCCACGGGCGGAGTACCGCCAGGAACTTGTCTGCGTTCGCCGGCCGCAGGTCGATTTCGTACTCGTCGTCGTCGACCGTGATGCGGAACGACTGCGCCAGGCCGTCCATGATCGGTTGGCCGTCGATATCGTCGAAATATTGGACGCGCACTTTCTGTGCCACGTTTTATCTCCTTGTCCCCGAACTGTGCGCTGTCGACGCTAGTTCTTACTCGGGGGTAGGCTCAAATCGCGAATGTACGATCCCACTCGCTCGACGAAATGATCGAAGAACTCGGCCGGGCGGGTGCCCGCCACGATAACCGCGTTCGGCGTCCTCTGCCACATACCGGACAGATCGGCGACCGTCGTACCCCGGGTGAGCCGCCCGTCGAGTTCGACGTCGACCGTCGCGGGCCGGGAGGTGTAGGGAACCGCGCCCAGCGCGACCGCCGCGGCGAACGGGTCGTGCACGTGCGCGAGGAAGCCCAGGCCCTGATCACGATGGAACTCCATGTAGAACCGCAATGCGTCGGAGATGTGGCGGACGAGAGGGACATCGGCCGTCGATCGCGTACCGCGCGGGGCGTCCGGGGAGAGTTCCCCGGAGCGGGGCACCCCGACGACGTCCCCGATCCGCGCGACATGCTCGGGGTACATCTCGATCGACTCGGTGACGTCGAGCGGGCACACGATCGGCCGCCGGTCCGGAGGCGCGATCGAGAAGGCGTCGAACACGACCTTGGCGGCCTCCGGATCCACCGCGACGTTCCATTCCGAGGTCGGTGTCGTATTACCCGGATGGTGGAAACATCCACCCATGATCACGAGGCGACGCAACCGCGTCGGCAGCCCGGGGTCGATACGCAGGGCGAGCGCGAGATTGGTGAGCGGACCGGTGACGAGCCCGGTGAGCTCGCCCGGATGCTCGCGGGTGAGATCGACCCATGCCTGCGCGGCCGATCGCGACGACCGCGAGCGCGACGCAGCGGGAAGTTCCGCGTACCCGATCCCCTGCGGACCGTGGGTGTCCTCGGTGGTCATCAGCGGCGCGACCAACGGAACCTGCGATCCGGCAGCCACTTCGATGTCCGGCCGGCCGCACACCTCGAGCCACGACAGAGTGTTGGCGGTGACCTGGTCCACCGGCACGTTCCCCGCCGTGCACAGGGCGGCGACGATCTCGGCTTCCGGGCTCGCGACGAGATAGAGCAGGGCGAGGGCGTCGTCGATGCCGGTGTCGACGTCGACGATCAGGCGGGTACGGGTGACCGGAACATCGGGTTCGTGTACGTGCACGATCCCATCTTGGGGCATCCCGATGAGCGCGCCGCGTCCGGTGCTGGGAGAATTTTCGAATGCACGAGCGTAAGAACCGCGGTTATTTCACCGAGGACGACGGTGTCTACCTGCCGACGAAGTACGCGACCAGTCCGTGGTCGGACACGATGCTCAACGGGCCGTGTGTGAGTGGCCTGGTGGCGCGTGAGCTCGAGATCCACCATGCCGTCGATGGTTTCGTCCCGTCCCGGTTCACGCTCGATCTCTTCAGGCCGGTGCGCAACGAGCCGATCACCTTCACCACCACCCGGGTGCGCGACGGCAACCGCATCCGCGTCGCCGACGCGAACCTGATGCAGGGCGGTGAGGTGTCGGCGCGCGCGACGCTCACCTTCCTCCGTAAGTCGGCACCGCCGCCCGGATCGGTGTGGATGCGTGGTGAGTCCCCGACGCCTCCGCCCGGTTCGCCGGAGACACAGCCGGGACCGCTCGAGTACTCGTCGTGGTACGGCAGCGACGGCCCGGGATGGACGCGGGTGCGGTCGGAACACCAGAACTCCGATCGCAAGCGCCTGTGGTCGCGGCAGCTGTCGATCATCGTCGGCGAGGAGCTGTCGCCGTTCGTCAACACCGCGACCGTCGGTGAGGGTACGTCGTTCGTGACCAACTGGTCGGACAAGGGTGTCGGCTACATCAATTCCGATGTCACCCTGGCACTGTCCCGTCTGCCGGAAGGACCGGAGGTCGGTATCGAGGCCGACAACCACATCAGCAGCGAGGGCATCGCGGTCGGCACGGCGGTGTTGTTCGACCGTCTCGGCGCGTTCGGCACCGGTGTGGTCACGGCGCTCGCGAATGCGCAACGGCAGGTCGATTTCGGCTGATCCGAACAGGAGTGATGTCATGCGCGTACGGCGGATCGTCGACCTGACCCACGTGATCTCCCCGGACATCCAGGTCTATCCCGGGGATCCGGCACCGACGTTCACACCGCACGCCACCGTCGAGACCGACGGATTCGACCTGATGCGCATCGACATGGGATCGCAGACCGGCACCCACGTCGACGCGCCCCGGCACGTGCGCAGCGGCGGCGCCGCGATCGACGCGGTACCGCCGGATGTCCTCGTCGGACGCGGTGTGGTGCTCGATGTGCGCGCTGGTGTCGACGCCGGTTCGCTTGTCACCGCCGACATGTGGGGCCGGTGCACGATCGGTCCCGGCGACATCGCGCTGGTCCTCACCGGCTGGTCGCGGTATTTCGGCACCGATCGGTATTTCGACCATCCGGCCATGAGCGTCGACGCGTGCCGGTGGTTGCTCGACCGCGGGGTCCGCACCCTCGGGATCGACGCGCCGAGCGTGGACCCTACGGGTGACGAGACGCTCGCGGCGCATCACGTGCTTGCCGAGGCGGGCGCGATCATCTGCGAGAACCTGCGCAATCTCGACGCGATCGACTTCGCGGATCCGCTCGTGTCCTTGTTGCCGATCCCGTTCGCCGGCGTCGACGGGGCCCCGGTGCGGGCGGTCGCGATGCAGATCGAGAAGTGACCGTCCCGCACCCGGGAGGTCGAGAACCGTCCGCAGAAAACCGGCCCGGCTATCGGCCGAGTGCCGTCGTGAGCGAGGACAAGTGGTCGCGGGTGACGGCGGCGGCGGTCACCCCGTCACGGTCCGCGATGGCGTCGTAGATGCGTCGGTGGGTATCGTGGTCGGCGTCGTCCCCGTGGGTGCCGCGCGTGCGGAGCATTTCGATCATGGCGTGACGGTTACGGGGTGTGAAGCCGTCGAACAGGTCGAGAAGGATCGGGTTGTGTGCGGCGATCACGATGGTGCGGTGGAAGACGATGTCGGTGTCGACGTGTTCCTCGATGGCCGTGCGATGGGTTTCGCGTTCCCGCAGTGACTTCTTCAATGCCCGCAGTTCGGCGGGGGTGCGGCGCGCGGCGGCAAGGGCCGAGGCCTCGACCTCGACGGCGATGCGGGCCTCGATCACGGCGAGGATGTCGGCGCGCGCGACCGTGCGCGTCCAGTTCTCGGGTGCGTCGAGAGCGGTGACGAACACGCCGGCGCCCTGCCGGGTGGTCAGGATGCCGCGTCCGGCGAGCTGACGGATCGCTTCGCGGACGGTGGAGCGGCCGACGCCGAGCTGCGGAGCCAGCGTCGTCTCGCCGGGCAGCTTGGCGCCGAGCGGCCATTCTCCGGATCGGATGCGCTCGAGGAGCAGTTCGGCGGCCTGGTCGGCGAGAGGCTCGCGGCGGACGACGGTCATGGTTCCATCATCGCAGAATCGCCTACTCCTCTACTTGTCTGAGGAGTTATGTTAGCCTTCGGGGCATGCGCTCCTTCGCGTTCCTTCTCCTTCGCCGCCACGGCGGGGCCTAGCCGGACCGGCTCCCCGTCGTGGAGTCGAACACGCGCCGGTCCCTCGTAACGACGATCGACGAAGGACTTCTCCGATGAGCACCAGCACGTTCCCGCGTATCTCCACTCCTGCCGGTCCGGTTCCTGCCGACGCCCCCGTCTGGAACAGGCAGCGGCACTCCGCCATGTCCTCACATCGCTACCGCGACGTGTACTCCCGCGTGGAGGTTCCACTGACGCAACGGAACTGGCCCACACAACGCCTGACCGCGGCCCCGCTGTGGGTGCCGGTGGACCTGCGCGACGGCAACCAGGCACTGGCCGAACCGATGGATCCCGGCCGCAAACGCCGCTTCTTCGAGCTGATGGTCGCGATGGGATACAAGGAGATCGAGGTCGGTTACCCGTCCGCCTCGCAGACCGACTTCGACTTCGTGTGCCTGATCGTCGAGACCGACATCGCGCCGCCGGACGTCAC
This sequence comes from Rhodococcus gordoniae, assembly GCF_001646655.1. Classification (GTDB taxonomy): domain Bacteria; phylum Actinomycetota; class Actinomycetes; order Mycobacteriales; family Mycobacteriaceae; genus Rhodococcus; species Rhodococcus gordoniae. The sequence continues at coordinate 165,840 of NZ_LPZN01000002.1, forward strand.
CATCGTGGTGTTCACCCCGGCACGTCGCGACCTCATCGAGCGGACGGTGGAATCCGTCCGGGGTGTCCGCAACGAGGTCGTCGTCCACATGTACACCGCGACCGCTCCCACCTGGCGCGAGGTCGTCCTCGACCGCGACCGTACCGCGCTGACGGAACTGATCGTCGCCGGTGGCCGCGACGTCCTGGAACTGGCCGGCGACCTGCCGAACGTGCGGTTCGAGTTCTCACCCGAGGTCTTCAACCTCACCGAACCCGACTACGCGCTCGAGGTGTGCGACGCGATCACCGAGTTGTGGGACGCGACCCCCGAACGGCCGGTGATCGTGAATCTTCCGGCCACCGTCGAGATCGCGACCCCGAACGTCTATGCCGACCAGATCGAGTACATGCACACCAACCTGGCGCGACGCGACGCGGTGATCCTGTCCGTGCACCCGCACAACGATCGCGGCACAGGTATCGCGTGCGCCGAACTCGCCGTCCTCGCCGGGGCGCAGCGGGTCGAAGGGTGCGTGTTCGGCAACGGGGAACGCACCGGCAACGTCGACATTGCGACACTCGCACTGAACCTCCACGCACAGGGCATCGATCCGATGATCGATTTCTCCGACATCGACGAGATCCGCCGCACCGTCGAATACTGCAATCGCATCGAGATCCACCCGAGGCACCCGTATGTCGGCGACCTGGTGCACACCGCCTTCAGCGGCACTCATCAGGACGCGATCAGGAAAGGGTTCGCCGAGCACCGGGCACGCGCCGTCGCCGAGGGCCGTCCCGAGTCCGAGATCGATTGGCGAGTACCATATCTGCCGATCGATCCCGCCGACATAGGACGTACCTACGACGCGGTGATCCGTGTCAATTCGCAATCCGGTAAGGGCGGGGTCGCCTACCTGCTCGAGAGCGAATACGGCATCGAAATGCCGCGTCGGCTCCAGATCGACTTCACTCGCCACGTGCAAGACCACACCGACACCAGTGGCGGGGAGGTCACTGCGACCGAATTGTGGGAGATCTTCGACGCCGCATATCTCGCACGGCCGGACGTCCCGGGTGCACCGGTGCTGCGCGCCTTCGACGTGACCGACGCGGGCACCACGATCACGCTGGGTGTCGGCGGCACCGAACACCGCAGTGTCCACGAGGGCGTGGGTCCCGTCGAAGCATCGACCGACGCTCTCGCCCGTCTCGGCATCGATATCGAGGTGCTCGGCCTCCATCAGAGCAGCGTCGGCACCGACGCACTCACCCTGATCGAATTCCGCAGCGGCGACGACACACGGTGGGCAGCGGGGCGTCACCGCTCCGTGCTCACCGCGAGCCTGCACGCGGTCGTCCGTGCTGCCGCCCGCATCCCGAGGCCACTCAGGACAGCTGGGTCACCACGATCCGTGTGACGCCGTAGAAGGCGGTACCCGCCGTGACGATCGCGAACAGCGCGATCCATACGGCCGCCGGCACGCGGGTGAGTCCGCGCAACTGGTCGGCGTCCGAACCCCGGCCACGACCGCGCGAATGGGTGCGGGCGAGTTCGAGGACCGGGCGGGTCGCGCCGAGGAGCAGGACCCATGTGATCAGGTACGCCGCGGTGTACCGGACGATCGGGTCCCCGAGATAGGCGGCCGCACCGACGAGCGCACCCGCGATCACCACCGAGACGAATCCGTACAGATTGCGGATCAGCAGCAACAGGACGGCGAGCGCGGCGAGGATCGACCACAGCACCGCGGCGGGCCGATCCAGGGTCAGCAGCGTCGCCGCCGCGAATCCCAGCACGGCCGGACCGGTGTACCCGGCGAAGGTGGTCGCGACCATGCCGGGGCCTCGCGGGTTGCCGGACGACACCATCACCCCCGAGGTGTCGCTGTGCAGACGGATGCCCGACAGCTTTCGGCCCACGAGCGCCGCGACCAGCGCGTGCGACCCCTCGTGCGCCTGCGTGACGACATGGCGGGTCTTCAGCCACAGCGGCCGAACGGTGACGAGCACGAGTGCGACGATCGCCGTTCCGACGACGACCATCGTCGGAGCGGGCTGGTCGACGGTCGACACGGCCTGCCAGGCGGAGGACACGACCTCCGTGAACGAGGTGGACACAGATCACCTTCCTCCGGGCCGGGCGCCGAGACTTCCGGCCCGGCGATAGCCTGATGAGCATGCCCGACCGCCGTACCCTCGAGATCCGCGCGGGTATCCAGGACTCCTGGGCCGTCGGGCTGGGACTGATCCCGCTGGGGCTCGCGTTCGGTGTGGTTCTCACCCAGGGCGGGTTCGAATGGTGGTGGGCGCCGATCTTCTCCACCGTCATATACGCGGGGTCGATGGAGTTCCTCGCGATCGGTCTGATCGCGGCGGTCACGCCGCTCGCCTCGGTCGCCGCGGCGACGCTGCTGGTGAACTTCCGGCACGTCTTCTACGGCCTGTCGTTCCCGCTGCACCGCATCCGCAGCCGGCTCGGGCGTCTCTACGGCGTCTATGCGCTCACCGACGAGTCGTACGCGATCGTCGCCCCCAAGGCACGTGAGCCGCTCTCGGGTACCCGCATCCTCACGGTCCAGGTGCTCTGCCAGCTGATGTGGGTCGTGTCGGGCACGATCGGCGCGTTGATCGGGGCAGTGCTCCCCGACGGGCTCGCCGGACTCGAGTTCGCCCTCACGGCACTGTTCGCGGTGCTTGCGATCGATGCCTTCCGCGCCAACCGCGACGTGCCGGCGCCGGTGCTCGCGCTGGTCTGCGGTCTCGTCGCATTGCTGGTCGCGAAAAGCCAGATGCTCGTCGTCGGGCTCGGGTTGTTCGTGGTGTGCCTGTTCGTGCGGTTCGTCTACCGGAACAAGGTGGCCCGTGCCTGAGTCGGTGCCCGGCGCCGGATACGTCCTCGGCGCTCTGGCGGTGATGTTCGTCGTGACGGTCGCGTTGCGCGCGGCGCCGTTCCTCGCGTTGTCGGCGCTGAAGAACTCCGCCTTCGTCGATTTCCTGGGCCGTACGATGCCCGCGGGCGTCATGGTGATCCTGGTGATGTACACACTGCGTGACGTGGGGGAGTCGACCTGGCTACCCGCGAGCGTCGGTCTCGCGGGCACGATCGCGGTGCATCTGTGGCGACGCAACGCCGCGCTGAGCACCGTTGTCGGGACGGGTCTCTATCTCGTCGCGTCGGCGTTCTGGACCTGAACCGGCGCGGCGACGGTCTCCTCGCGCTCGACGGCGTTCTCGGCGCCGGGGCGACGATGGCGCGCGGCGACCATCGCGGCGACGAACACCGCGATCGCGGCCAGGCACTGCGAGGTCCCGAGGACTTCGAGGAGAAGCTGCTCGACCCAGCCACCCGAGGACGCTTCACGCAGCAGGTGGTTGGGTCCGATGAGGAAGACCACGGTGGCGGGCAGCAGCACCGGCCACCAGCGGCGGTAGGCCGGCGCGATCAGCAGCGGCACGAGGAACAGGGCGTACACCCAGTGGTGGGTGACGGCGATCGGAGCGGCGAGCAGCGACGCCAGGCCCACCAGGGCCACCGCGACCACCGGCTCGTCGGCCCGCAGGAAGCGGTAGGCGGCCCACGCGGTACCGGCCACGATGATCAGCGCACCGGCCAGCCACAGTGCCTTGGCGGTGCCGTCGGAGAAGTCGAAGCGGGCGATGAGACCGGTGAGGGCCTGATTGCGGAAGAACGACGGGTCGCCGGCACGGTCGGTCGCGAAGAACTCCGTCGTCCAGAAGTAGACGGTCGAATCGGGGCGCAACCAGTAACCGAACGCGACGGTCGCGGCGAAGGCACCCAACGCGCGGAATGCCGACGGCCAGTCGCGGCGCAGCAGGAAGATCAGACCGAAGGCGGCCGGGGTCACCTTGATCGCGGCGGCCAGCGCGATACCGACACCGCGGAAGCGCTTCGGGATCACGCCGAGCAGATCGGCGACCACGAGCGCCATGAGCACGATGTTGATCTGGCCGAACGTGAAGTTGGAGCGGAACGGCTCGAGCCACAGCACCGGCCCGAGCGACGCGGCGGCGATCAGACTCGGCTGGGACATGTCGAGTCGCCGGTAGACGACCCTGAGCACCCACCACACGAGAGCGATGAGCCCTGCCGTCCACAACACCTGCAGTGCGGTGCTGCCCACCAGCGCCATCGGCGCGAACAGGAACGCCGCGAAGGGTGGGTAGATGAACCGGAAGCCGGAATGACTGAAGAAGCCCTCCGTGTACAGGGGGGTGTGATGCAGGAAGGCCCAGCCGGCATCGCGGAAGACGTCGAGATCCATGAGGTACTCGTTCACCGCGTCGCGCATGTATCCCGCGACTGCCAGCGCCGAGACCGTCAGACCGATGGCGATCAGCAGGGATCGAACAGGTCGGGAACGGACTTCGGTCGACAGCACGGGCGATACCTCCCGGTCGGAAACAGGTGCGTCGCCACGTTACACAATCGTTGTCTTCGGGATCGGGCGACGAGAACAATGCCTCCCCAGCCGTTTTGACGGAGATTTCCGTTTCGCACGCTTGCCGGGTGAGGTGGATCACAGTGCGGGAAGGCCTCGGCCGTCTGTTCGCGAGGAGAGTATTCGGCTTTCCGGCCCTTGCATCGGAAAGCCGAATACTTCCGTAGCGGAGTCAGTCGACGCTGCTGATCTCGTTCGGGGTGCGCGGCAGTTCGGCCGAGCGAATCTCCCCGGAGGTCACATCCACCGCGTGCAGCGAGTCGGTGGTGGGATCGGTGACGAACGCCGTCCCGTCGCGCACCTCGAGTGCGGGCCGGGGTGCCTGCCACTCGTCGGGTTCGGTCCACGGCTCGAGTACCTCGATCCGCCGGACGATCTCCCCGGACCCGGGATCGATCACGTGAAGGTTGCCGTCGGTGCCGAGGACGAGTGCTTCACCCGCCGGCCCGCGACCGAGTGAGCGGAAGGTGTAACTCGTGCCGAGGTCGACGAGGCGCACCGACGCGGTTCGGGTGTCCACGAGCGCGACGCGTTCGGGGCGTTCGAGTTCCGCGTCGGGATCGATCTTGTAGTCGCCGAGGACGATGGTCGAGTCCTCGCTTCCCGCCTGGTTCCCGATCCGGCCGTACGGGTCGGGCACCGGCGCCTTGGTGAACGATCCGTCGCGGAAGATGACCGTGCCGTCCTCGCATCCGAAGGTGACGCCCCCGTCGGCCGCGACCGTCTCACCGTGGACGCCGGGGCACTCGTCGGTGCGCGCGATCTCGGTGCCGTTCTCGTCGAGCAGTGCCACCCCCGTCCGCTTCTCGGAGTCGCCGAGGGTGACGAGCATGCCGCCGTCGGGCATCGGGACGGCCACGCCGTGGTGGGCCTCGGGGAGCGTGCGGCTGTCGAGGGTCGGGAGTTCGGTCGCCGAGGCGAGGTCGGCGGGGTCGAAGACGTCGATGCGTCCGGTGCCGTCGTCGAACAGCGCGGTGACCCCGGCATGCGGCACGACGTGTCCGGGCTTCTCCGCGGTGAACGTCAGGCCGGTGAGAGCGGGCGCTCCGGAGTAGTGGTGGCCGTGGTCGCCGTGCGCCTCCGTCCAGCTACCGGTGTCGAGGACGCGGAATCCGCCCTCGGTGGAGATCAGCACGTGCCGTCCGTCGCCGGCGGGGGAGAGTCGGTTGAAGCCGTCGAGTGCGAAGTCGCCGACGACGGTGAGGTCTTCTTCGTCGACGACGAGGACGCCGCCGTCGTAGGTGACGACGAGGCGTGGTTCGGCGCTCGCCACCTCCGCGGCGGCGGTGGATGTGGGCGTCTCGGGGGTGTCGGCCTCTGTCGTGCCGGTGCATGCGGCAGCGAAGGTTGCAGCGACGGCGGTGAGGGCGGCGCCGCCGTAGCGGGAGAGCGTTGTCATGCAGAAAGGAATAACCGCTATCGAAAATGAATGTCAAAGTCTGGAATGCGCATGCGTGCATGGACCCGGCAGGCGCCGAGGTTGCAGTTGTCGTCGAGAATTCACCGAAACATCGACAACGACCACGGTTTCAGCCGCGGGCGCGACCTGCGGCCGGAACGACCGGGATCAGTCGTGCCACTCGATGGTCTCGTCGAGCGTGGCGCGATCCGTGCGACACGCATTGGCCGGATGCGCCTCGTCGGCGTAGCCGAACGAGATGGCGCAGACGATGTCGCGGTCGTCGTCGATGTTCAGTTCGCGTCGCAGCGCGGTGGAGGTCATTGCGACGGCAGCCTGCGGAACGGCGGCGATGCCGAGCGATTCGGCGGCGAGCAGCAGCGTCGAGACGTACCCACCGCAGTCGACCGCCCCGTATACGCCGAGGGCCTTGTCGGTGGTGATGATCGCGACGTGCGGCGCGCCGAAGAAGCGGTAGTTCTCGAGCATCTGCTCGGTGCGGCGCTGGTAGTCGTCGCGGGCGATACCGAGCGCGTTGTACAGGGCATAGCCGGCACCGCGTCGACGTTCGGCGTACGCGCCACGGTATTCGGCGGGCCCCGGGATGTCGGGATCCGGATTGCCGGAGGTCGCCTGCGCGTAGACGGCCTCGCGCAGGCGGTCGGTGGTCTCGCCGCTGACGATGTGGGTCTGCCACGGTTGCGAATTGCACCAGGACGCCGTGCGCTGCCCCATGAGCAGCATGCGTTCGATGTCCTCGCGCGGGACCCGCTCGGCCAGGAACGCGCGGCAGCTGAAACGAGTGTCGAGGAGGGACGACAGCGTGTCGGCGGCAGAAGTCATGGCACCACGATGGCACAACATTTCAATTAGCGTTCGCTCAGCCTGTGGGAGAGGGAGGCAGCTCTTCGTTCGGCTTTCCGGCACCTGCCCGGGAACGTCGAACAAAGGGTCAGACGATGTCCTCCTCATGGCCGGGAGCGACGCGACGCAAGCCCCGGTACGCGTCGGTCGGCGTGCTCTTCCCCGTCACCACCGCCGCGACCTCGGCCGCGATGGGCATCTCCACCCCGTACTCGTGTGCGAGTTCCATGACCGTCGGCGCGGTCTTCACTCCCTCGGCGACCTGCCCCAGTGCCTCGACGGCCTCGTCGATGCCGAGTCCGCGCGCCAGCGCCTCTCCGATCCTGCGGTTCCTCGACGACGGGCTCGTGCACGTCGCGATCAGATCTCCCATGCCCGTGAGCCCGGCGAACGTACGCGGGTCCGCGCCCATGGCTTCCCCGAGCCGCGTCATCTCCGCCAGTCCGCGGGAGAGGACCATCGCCCGGGTGTTGTCGCCGACGCTGAGCCCTTCGGCCATTCCGGCCGCGATCGCCACGATGTTCTTGAGGATTCCGCCCAGTTCGCAGCCCAGCACGTCGGTGTTGCGGTAGACGCGGAACAGCGACGTGGCGAAGAGGGGTTGCAGTGCGGCTCCCACTGCCTCGTCCTGCATCGCGACCACCGCCGCGGCGGCCATCCCGTCGGCGATCTCCCCGGCGATGTTCGGCCCGGCGAGTAACCCGACGGGATGCCCCGGCAGGCATTCGGTGATCACCTCGGTGGGCCGGAGTCGCGTGCCCGGCTCGAGACCCTTGACGAGGGAGACGACCGGTACCCACGCTCGCACCTCGTCCGTGACCTGTTCGAGCGTCTTGCGCATCGCATGCGACGGGACACCGACGACCAGGACGTCTGCTTCGCGCGCGGCCGCGGCCAGATCGGAGGTTGCGCGCAGGCTCTGCGGCAGAGGGCGTTCACCGAAATACCGGCGGTTGCGGTGCTCGGTGTCGATCTCACGGGCCGTGTCGTCGTTCCGCGCCCACAGTGTCGTCGGAGTGTTCCGCGCGGACAGGGAGGCGAGCGTGGTGCCCCACGACCCGGATCCGAGAACGACGACGCGAACCGCACGAGCCATCGGTGACCTTTCGTCCGTACATGAGCAGGTAGGGACAGGTTGTCAGTTTTCCGGGTTCGCCGGGTCGTGTTTGTGCTTCCGTGGTCCTCACGGGGTGAATCGTCTGTGGACTCCCACGAGGAACGGATTGTGACGCCGCCACGTGGCACGATCGGAGCGTGCCCGGTAGACCCGTCACCGATCAGCGTCTGCGCGACCTCGCGTTGCTGCGCCGCGTCCGCGATCGCATCGATCGCGAGTACGCGCAGCCCCTCGATGTGGAGGCGCTCGCGCGGGGCGTGAACATGTCGGCCGGACATCTCAGCCGCAGGTTCCGCAGCGCATACGGCGAGTCGCCCTATTCGTATCTCATGACCCGGCGCATCGAGCGGGCCATGACCCTGCTGCGACGCGGCGACCTCACCGTGACCGAGGTGTGTTTCGAGGTGGGGTGCTCGTCGCTCGGTACCTTCAGCACCCGGTTCACGGAACTCGTCGGTGTGCCTCCGAGCGTCTACCGCACACAGGCATCCGAGGAGACGAACGGGATCCCGTCGTGCGTGGCCAGGAATGTCACCAGACCGATCAGGAATCGAGAAGCGCGGACGGGTCCGCCGGTCCTACCGTGATCGACATGGACATCACCATTCACCAGACATTCCTTCCGCACACCGATCCCGAGGCGTCCCTCGCGTTCTACCGCGATCTGCTCGGCTTCGAGGTCCTCAACGACGTCGGCTACGCCGGGAAGCGCTGGATCACGCTCGGACGCAGCGACACTCCCGGTACGTCCCTGGTGCTGTACCCGCCGGACGCCGACCCCGGCATCACGGAGGAGGAGAACGCCACCATCGCCGAGATGATGGCCAAGGGCACCTTCGCGTCGATCATCCTCGCCACGAAGGATCTCGACACGGCGTTCGAGCAGTTGCAGGCCGGCGACACCGAGATCGTCCAGGAACCCACCGACCAGCCGTACGGCGTCCGCGACTGCGCTCTCCGCGATCCCGCGGGCAACATGGTCCGCATCCAGCAATTGCGCTGACCGATCCGACGATCGGTCCTACTCTCCGATCGTTGTATTCGTTTCCGAGTCCGTACCGATACGAACACTGGAGTCTTCGATCATGACCTCGACGAAGGACGCACCGGCACACGAAGAGCACGTCGCCGACACCCACGACGCGATCCGGGTACACGGAGCACGGGTGAACAATCTCCGCGACATCAGCGTGGAGATCCCGAAGCGGCGGCTCACCGTGTTCACCGGTGTGTCCGGCTCGGGGAAGAGCTCGCTGGTGTTCAGCACCATCGCCGCAGAATCCCAGCGGTTGATCAACGAGACGTACAGCGCGTTCGTGCAGGGTTTCATGCCGACCCTGGCCCGCCCGGACGTCGACGTGCTCGACGGCATCACCGCGGCGATCATCGTCGGACAGGAGCGCATGGGATCGAACCCGCGCTCGACGGTCGGCACCGCCACCGATGCCAACGCGATGCTGCGCATCCTGTTCAGCCGGGTCGCGCAGCCGCACATCGGTCCGCCCAACGCCTATTCGTTCAACGTGCCGTCGGTGCGGGCGAGCGGCGCGGTGACGGTGGAGCGGGGCGCGGGGAAGACCCAGGCCGAGAAGGTGACCTTCAACCGGCTCGGCGGCATGTGCCCGCGCTGCGAGGGTAAGGGGTCGGTATCCGATTTCGACCTGACCGTGCTCTACGACGACGGTCTCTCTCTCGACGAAGGCGCCCTGAAGATCCCCGGCTACAGCATGGACGGCTGGTACGGCCGGATCTACCGTGGGTGCGGCTTCTTCGACCCCGACAAGCCGATCGCGAAGTTCACCGAGCGGCAACTCCACGACCTGCTGTACAAGGAACCCACCAAGGTCAAGGTCGAAGGCATCAACGTCACCTTCGAAGGGTTGATACCGAAGATCCAGAAGTCGTTCCTGTCCAAGGATCTCGATGCGATGCAGCCGCACATCCGCGCGTTCGTCGAGAAGGCGGTCGTCTTCTCCACGTGCCCGGACTGCGACGGTACGCGCCTCGCTCCCGAAGCCCGGTCGTCGAAGATCGACGGCAGGAGCATCGCGGACGTGTGCGCGATGCAGATCAGCGATCTCGCCGAATGGGTTCGAGGACTGGATCTTCCGCAGGTCGCTCCGCTTCTGAAGAGCCTCCGGCATCTGCTCGGCTCCTTCGCGGAGATCGGGCTGGGATATCTGTCGCTGGATCGCCCCACCGGCACGCTCTCCGGTGGAGAATCGCAGCGCATCAAGATGATCCGCCATCTCGGATCGTCGCTGACCGATATCACGTACGTGTTCGACGAACCGACGATCGGCATGCATCCGCACGACATCGCGCGGATGAACAACCTGCTGTTGCAGCTGCGCGACAAGGGCAACACCGTGCTCGTCGTCGAACACAAGCCCGAGGCCATCACGATCGCCGACCACATCGTCGATCTCGGTCCCCGCGCCGGCACCGAGGGCGGACAGGTGGTCTTCGAGGGCACCGTCGACGAACTACGTCGTGCCGACACCCTCACCGGTCGCCACCTCGATGACCGGGCGTCGCTGAAACCGACGGTGCGCACCCCGAACGGCGCCTTGGAGGTCCGCGGCGCCGACACGCACAACCTGCAGAACGTCGACGTCGACATCCCCCTCGGCGTGCTCGTCGTGGTGACCGGCGTGGCCGGGTCGGGCAAGAGCTCGCTGATCCACGGCTCGGTGGCCGACCGCCACGGGGTGGTCACGATCGACCAGAGCCCCATCAAGGGTTCGCGTCGCAGCAATCCCGCGACCTACACGGGTCTGCTCGAACCTGTCCGCAAAGCGTTCGCGAAGGCCAACGGCGTCAAGCCGGCCCTGTTCAGTTCCAACTCCGAGGGCGCCTGCCCGACCTGCAACGGTGCCGGTGTCGTCTACACCGACCTCGGAGTGATGGCCACCGTCGAATCGGTGTGCGAGGACTGCGAGGGCAAGCGTTTCCAGGCCGCCGTGCTCGAGTACACCCTGGCGGGACAGAACATCGCCGAGGTGCTCGGCATGTCCGTGGCGCAGGCGCAGGAGTACTTCGCCGAGGGCGAGGCGCGCACACCTGCAGCGTCGAAGATCCTGCAGCGACTGTCCGATGTCGGGCTCGGCTATCTGCGGCTGGGCCAGCCCCTGACCACCCTGTCGGGAGGTGAACGGCAGCGGCTCAAACTGGCCACGGCCATGGCCGAGAAGGGTGAGATCTACGTCCTCGACGAACCCACCACGGGCCTGCACCTCGCCGACGTCGAACAGTTGCTCGGCCTGCTCGACCGGCTCGTCGAGTCCGGGAAGTCGGTGATCGTCATCGAACATCACCAGGCCGTGATGGCCCACGCCGACCGGATCATCGACCTCGGTCCCGGCGCCGGCCACGACGGTGGACGCGTCGTCTTCGAGGGCACCCCCGCCGAATTGGTGGAGCAGCGGTCGACGCTCACCGGCGAGCACCTCGCCGAGTACGTCGGGGTCGGGGTCAGCGGCTGAAGTCCGGACGCTCCATCAGCCACGACACGGCCACACCCGCGACGAGCCCCCAGAAGGCTGCGCCGATGTTCCAGACGGTGATGTTCGAGGCGGTGACCACGAACGCGACGAGCGCACCCATGGTGTGCTTGCTCGCGAATCCGGCCACGAAGGCGCCCTGCAACGCCTTGAGCATCGCCAGGCCGCCGAGGGTCGCGACGAACGAGGCGGGCGCGGCGATCATCCACCGGACGAACAACGGTGCGAACAGTCCGAAGACGATCGCCAGCGTCCCGCACGTGATCGCCGCGGTGTACTGACGGGACCGTTCGCCCGACGACACGAGCAGCGCGTTGGTCGGCCCGGTCAGGCAGGTCGACACGGCACCGACGCAGGCGGCGGGGAAGGACCACAGCCCGCACACGATCGCCGAGACGTTGACGGGCGGGTTGTGGCCGGCCGAACGCAGCACCGCGATGCCCTGCCCGTTCTGCACGACCAGCACGGTGATGGCGAGCGGCACGACGAGTTCGAGGATCGCCGACCACGTGAACTGCGGGGCGGTGAACACCGGTGCGGCGAACACCGCGCTGTCGGTCCCCGACGGTGAGAACCGGCCCGACAACGCGACCGCGCACACCCCGGCGAGGAGCGCGCCGAGGATCGGCGGCATCCACTTACCCAGAACGGCAACGGAACTGAGCAGGAGAAAGACGATCACCATCGGGGCGGCGATCGCGACGTCGGAACCGAGCGCCGCCACCAGATCGATACCGAACTTCAGGAACACACCCGCGACCATCGCCATGACGATCGGCATCGGCAGGGCCTCCATCACCCGGCGGACCAGTCCCGAGGCCCCCAGCACCGTCACGAGGGCAGCGGTCACGAAGAACGCGCCGACCACCTCCGCCCAACTCAGGTGCGTCAGCGACCCGCCGACGAGCACCGTGCCCGGGATCGTCCAGAAGAACCCCAGGGGTTGCCGGTAGGCGATGCTCATCACGATCGTGAGCAGGCCGTTGAGTACGAACACCCCGAAGATCCACGACGCCAGTTGCGGCGCGCTCAACCCACCGGCGGCGCCGGCCGCGAGAATCACCGCGACCGGGCCCGTGCACGAGAAGATGAGGCCGATCAGACCGTTCGCGGCGTATCGCGGACCGAGATCCCGGAGTATGCCGCGCGGCCCGACGACGGGACGTACGGGACGTTCGTACAGGTCGGTCTCGGCGGTGGGGCGATCGTCCACGGCGGTCAATGGTCAACCTCGATCCTGTTGTCGGAACTTCGCGGCGAGCTCGCTGCGCGAGCGGATGCCGAATTTCGAATACACGCGGGTCAGGTGGTACTGCACAGTCTTGACGGACAGGAACAGCTCACCGGCGACCTCCTTGTTGGTGCGGCCCGACGCGACGAGTGTGGCCACAGCGCGTTCCTGCGGGGTGAGGGTCGTGAAATCCGAACGCAGGGAGTCTGCCTCATTGTCACCGGTACGAAGACCGCCGGCCTTGAGTTCCCGGTCGCAGCGTTCGACGTACGAGACGGCACCGAGCGACGAGTACAGTTCACGGGCGGTGCGGATCACCGCGTCGGCGTCGCGGCGGCGCCCCGCCCGGCGCATCGTCTGGCCGTACGCGAAGTTGATGCGCGCGCGGTCGTAGGGCAGTGGCAGCGTGTCGATCTCGTCGAGGGCGCTCTCGAAGGCGTCACGGGCAGCGTCGATGTCGCCACGTGCGCCGAGAATTCGGCCGCGTACATAGCCCAGCCGTGCCCTGGCGGACCGGTGCTCGCGCTCGGCGGCGAGTTCCTCGTGTGGACGCAGGAATTCGTCCGCCTCGTCCACCCGTCCGGTGACCACGAGGGCGTTACCGTACAAGTCCGGCCACGGCCAGTGCCCGGGTTCGTCGATCGCACCCCGGCCGCGCATGGTGACGATCGGCTGAAGGTAGCGCAGGACACTCGTGTAGTCGGAGACCACTTCGGCGCACTGCGCCAGACACAGGCAGGCGGGTACGAGCATCAGCGAGTAGTCACCGGTTCCGGCGCGAGCCCGATGGGCGTGCTCTCTTGCTGCACCCCAATTCCCGCGCAACGCGTGGACCTGGGCCCCGGTCCAGTGCACGAGCGGTCGGAGCAGATCGAGTTGCGTCGCCTCGAGTTGTGCCGCGGCACGGTCCACGGTGCGGAGAGCGTCGGACCATGCGCCCAGGGCGAACTGCGTTCGGGCGAGCCACGCCTGTGCCCACAAGGAGATCCGCAGCGACCCCCCGCGCAAGGTGGTCGGCTCTGCGGCTTCGAGTTCCGTGCGCGCGAGATCGGGCTGGTCGAGCGCGAGTGCGAGCCATCCCTCGGCCATGCGGATGCGCTGGCTCTGCGCCCCGAGCCGGATGGCGTCGGACAGAGCCGAATACGATTCGACCGCTTCGTCGACCCGTCCGGTCATCGCCAGTCCGAGGCCCCGGATGGCTCGCGACTCCACCACTGGAGGAGTTGTCTCGGGGAGGGTGTGCGAGGCGCGATCGGCCCACAGGACGAGGTCGTCGCCGCGCAGTCGTGCCAGCGAGTGCAGCACCATTCGCTGGGAGATCGTCGCAGCGAGTACAGGGTCGGACTCCGGGTCGTCGAGCATCGACCATGCTTCGGTGAGCAGATGATGGGCTTCCGCGGCCCGCCCCTTCTGGATCGCGAGATAACCCAGCACGGCATTGCGCATCGGCCCGCTCGGCACGCTCTCGATTTCGGGAACGAACGTCTGGGCCTGAGGGAGATCCGCCGCGCCGGTCAGTGCGTCGACACCGCGAATCATCCTGCGAGTCCGCAATTCTCGGTCGAGGGTGATGCGGCTGGAAGTGATCAGCGCTTCGGCTGCCTGGGACCAGGCGCCGTCGGCGGCGCAGCGCCGGGCATAGGAGTCGAGGCGGGCGGCGAGTTCCTCGTTACCGGTGGGCGTCGCGGACACGAGGTGGAACAGCCGGGCGCCTTCGTCGTCGACGATCGAGGCGGCCCGCTCGTGCAGACTGTGCCAGCGTGCCGGACCGATCTCGTCGGCCACGGCGGCACGGGTCATGGGGTCGGGGAACGACAACGACACCACGCCTCGTTGTTCGCGCATCGTGAGCAGACCGAGTCGGTGCGCTTCGTCGAGTGGTCCGGTGGTGTCGCCGATCTCGGCGAGTTCTGCGACGAGTGTGAGTGATTCGATGGATCCCCGCGTGGCGGCAGTGTCCAGGACGGCAACCGATTCGACGAGGGCACGCGTGTCCGGTGAACATCGAGCGAGGATGCGGGCCACCCTCCCGGAGTGTTGCCGAGGGGCCGGGAAGCGCGCCTGCCACCGATACCATTCGTCGCGGGGGATCTCGTCGAGGAGTTGCAGGACCGAGCGGGGATTTCCGAGAGTGTGCTCCTGCAGACGACGAGCCGTCCACGCGGACAGATCGACACCGATGCGATGTAGGGCGAGCTGCGCGACATCCGGTGGGGTCAGCGGACCGACGTGGATCGTGTCCACGCGATGATTGTTCGAGAGAAGGCGCGCGGTCGCCTCGGCGACATCGTCGGGAAGCACGTCGGGCACGATCCAGATCATGAGAAGGGGGCGTCCGTGCGCTCGCCGTATCGAGGAGGACAGCGACTGCAACGACTCGACGTCCGCGTAGTGCGCGTCGTCCACGACGATCACGGTCACATCGTCGATCCGATCGAGGAGAGTGCGGGCCGCTTCCACCGGGTCGCCCGCGACGACGGTGTCGCCGAGAAGCTGTTCGAGCACGGACCAGGGATGTCCGGCCTCCCAGGGCGCGCCGGATGCGTCATGGACGGCCAGGTCGTCGTGGCGAGCGACGAAATGCGAGACGAGGGAAGATTTTCCGACGCCGGACGCCCCCTCGACGAGGACGAGCGAGGGGACCCCCGCGCGGGCTTCGTCGAGGAGGCGTTCGAGTTGCATCAACTCGGAGTTCCGGCCGATCAGCACAGTGTTGCCCGTCACACGTCCACGGTAGTCGGCGCGGAACGGTCGGAACTGCGGACCGTCGAGACGATGCCGGCGGGACGGGGGACGAACCAGGTGACAAGACCGCCGGCGAGCGCGATCCCCGCGAAGATGTAGAAGTTCACGTTGTTCGCGAAGCCCGCACCGATCAGCAGTCCGCCGATGACCGGGCCGACGATGCCGCCGAGGCGGCCGAAACCGGCGCACCATGCCACGCCGGCGGCGCGGGCCGGGGTGTCGTAGTAGTTGGACACGAAACCGTAGATGAGCACCTGGGTGCCGATCGTGCCCGTACCGGCGATCGCGACGGCGGTGAGCAGCACCGGCAGCGGGAAGCCGAGGGTCAGCAGCACCAGGGCCACGGCCGCGAGGAAGAAGGTGGTGACGATGACGGACTGCGGTCCCCGGCCGTCGGCGATCTTCGAGGCGAGCAGGCCACCGAGGATGGCGCCGCCGTTGAGGACGAGCAGGAAGGCGAGCGATCCGTTGGCGTTGTAACCGGCGTCGGCCATGATCTTGGGCAGCCACGTGTTGAGCCCGTAGGTGAGCAGCAGGCCGGCGAAGCTCATCATGCCGAGCAGGCCCGTACCGAGCGCGTACTTGCGGGTGGCGAGTGCTGCGAACCCGATCTTCTCGGTGGGAGCGACAGGTGCCGCGGACGGCAATGGGAAACCGAACTTCGCGCACACCTGCTGTGCCTCGTCGGATCGTCCCCGCGACTGCAGCCAGGCGGGCGACTCGGGAAGCTTGATCAGCGCCAGCGGAAGCAGGATGACGAGGGGCAGCGCGCCGATGAGGAACAGCCCGCGCCAGCCGATGGCGTCGCGCAGCAGGATGGCGAGCAGCGAGGCCAGGACACCACCGGCGGGGACACCGCTGTAGACGATGGCGTTGAAGAGGTTGCGCTTACCGGGCGGAGCGAACTCGGCGACCACGGCGCCGGCGGTGGCGACCAGGCCTCCGACCCCGATGCCGGTGAAGAAGCGGAGCGCACCGAACATCGGGATGCTCGTGGCGAAGGCGGCGGCGCCCATGCCGATCGAGAACCAGACGATGTTGATCAGCATCATCTTCCGCCGACCGACTCGGTCGCCGAAGGCTCCCGTCGTCAGTGCGCCGACCATGACGCCTATGAGGGCGTAGGAGCCGAGTGCACCGCCCTGCTGGGCGGAGATCTCGCCGAGCTGAGTGGGGTCGGCCATCAGCGTGGGGAGGACGGTGCCGTACACGACGAGGTCGTAGCCGTCGAAGATGATCGCGAGGGTCGCGAGCGCGACGATCCAGATGACGCTGCGCCGATGTTGTGGACTGGCCCAGGTCTGCGTGGCATGGATCATGGGTTACTCCGGTCTGTAAGGGGAGTCACAAGCTGATTCGGGGAGAAAAGTGGCCTCACCGGAGGGATCGGTGTCTCCGGTGAGGCCGAACGAGGGGCGGTCAGCCCAGATCGCCGCCGGCGACGGGAAGAACCGTGCCGGTGATGTAGGAGGCCTCCTCGGAGGCCAGGAAACAGATCGCGGCGGCCTGCTCCTCGAGCGTGCCGTACCGCTTGAGCAGGGAGGAGTCGACGGTCTGGTCCACGATCTGCTGGTACCAGCCCTTCTCCTGCGCCGACTGCGGGGACGGACCGCGAGCGATCCGTCGTTCCGGCGCGACGGTGCCGCCGGGCGCGGTCGCCACCACGCGAACGCCGTAGGGTGCCAGCTCGAGAGCGAGCGACGCGGTGATCGCGTTGACTCCGCCCTTCGCCGCCGAATACGGGACGCGGTTGACGCCGCGGGTCGCCACCGACGAGACGTTCACGATCGTCCCTGCATGTCGCTCGATCAGGTGCGGCGCGACCGCGCGGCACGTCCACAGGGTGGGGAACAGCGAACGCCGGATCTCCTTCTCGATCTCCTCCGGCGCGTAGTGCTCGTACGGCTTCGCCCAGATCGTTCCACCGACGACGTTGATGAGCACGTCGATGCGGCCGGTGGTCTGGATCGCGTACGAGATCGCTTCCTCGGCCCCTTCGAAGGTCTCCAGATCCGCCGTCACCGAGTGGGCCCTGCCGCCGGACTCACGGAGTTGCTCGGCCACCTCGTGCACGAGTTCCGCGCGGTCGACGAGCACGACCTCACCACCCTCGGCGGCGATCCGCGTCGCGACCTCGAGGCCGATGCCCTGCGCGGCGCCCGTGATCGTCAGGCACCGGCCGTCGAACCGGCCGGGAAAGATCTTCGTGTCGGTCATGAGGAGGCACCGGCCGTGGCACCGCTGGCGATCGCCCGGCGCATCGTCTCCTTGGCGTGCTGGGAATGGACGACGATCAGATCGCGCGCTGCGTTCTTGTCGCCCTTCTCGAACGCCTCGACGATCTTCATGTGCTCGTCGACGATGTGCTCCTCCACCCACTGCGCGTCGCGCAGGACCTGCTTCATCAGCCGGGTCACCTCGAGCTTGTCGTAGGCCTCGAGCAGGACCGGGTTGGTGCAGCAGCGGAAGAGGAACTCGTGGAAGGCCGCGTTGGTGTCGGTGAACGCTGCGGCGTCGGTGAAGTGCTCACCCTCGACCGAAGCGCCGGACGCCTCGGCGAGGATCCGGAACTCGACGAGCTGCTCGGGGGTGAGCCGGCCGATCGTCAGTTCGACGACGCCGAGTTCGAGAGCCATGCGGGCATCGAACTGCTCGTCCGATTCGGCGACGGGAGGGTGCTCCTCGCCGATCTCGTAGTTGCCGGGCTCGGGGTTCTCGAGCACCACCGGACGGCCGGTCTCGGCGGCAGCCTTCTCGGCAGCGGCCTTCTCCGCGTCCGTCGCCACCGGGGCGGTCGCCCCGCCCGGGGTCGCGGACGTGTTGAACTTCTCGAAGTAGAAGTTCGTCGGATTGATGCCGTTGTCCGACAGGTGGTTACGCACTGCCTCCACCATCGGCGGCGGACCGCACAGGTAGATGTCGACATCCCCGTCGTTGAGGTGCGACGGCTCGAACAGGCCCGTCACGTATCCCTTGTTGGGAGCGGACGACGACTCGTCGGCCACGCAGTAGTCGAACGTGAAGTTCGGAAGCTTCTTCGTGTACTCCTCGAGCTTGTCGAGTTCGACGAGGTCGTGATCGAAGGTGACGCCGTAGATCAGGTGTACCGGGTGGTCGGAGCCGTCGGTCTCGATCTTCGACAGGATCGACAGCAGCGGCGCCAGGCCGGTGCCGCCGGCGAGCAGCAGCGACGGGCGTTTGCGCTCGCGCAGGAAGAAACTGCCGAACGGGCCGGTGAACTCGAGGGTGTCGCCGACCTGCGCGCGGTCGCGCAGATACTCGGACATCAGACCGCCCTCGGTGATCTTCACCAGGAACGCGAGCGAACTCTCGTTCGGACCGGTGCTGAACGAGTACGAGCGGGTCGCGGGCCTACCGGTGCCGTCGTCGCTGCCGGGCACGCCGATGTTGACGTACTGGCCGGGCAGGAACACCAGGTCGTCGCGGTTGTCGATCTCGACGGTGAACCCGACGACGCTCTCGGAGAAACGGCGCAGGTCCGTAATGGTCGCGGTGTACGACGCAGCCGCGGTCTTCGCGACATCGGAGGTGCTCGCGATCTGCACCACGAGGTCGGATTCCGGCATCATCTGGCACGGCAGGCAGTAACCCTGCTCGGCCTCTTCGTCGGTGAGAGCGTCCTCGATGTAGTCGCCACCGTCGTAGCTGCCCGATTCGCAGAAGGCCTTGCATGTTCCGCACGCGCCGTCACGGCAGTCCAGCGGAATGTTGATGCGGGCCTTGTACGAGGCGTCGGCAACGGTCTCGTTGGGGTTGACCTTGATGAAGCGGGTGACCCCGTCCTCGAAGCTCAATGCCACCTGGTACGCCATGGCACGTGCCTCCTTTCGTGATGGGGTCGGACTAGACGACGTAGACGTCGACGATGTGGTGGATGTAGTCGTTCTTGAGGACGATCTTCTTCTTCTTGATCACCGGCTGTGCGCCCGAGACGTCGAGGGTGAGGAAGGTGGTTCCGAAGTAGGTGTCGGTGGTGTTGTAGCGGAAGTACAACGAGAACCAGTTGTGCCGCAGGTCGATCTCGGTGCCGCGACGCTCGAGGATCTCGACGTTGGTGATGTTGTGTCCCGTACGGGGTTCGGGCAACGAGGTCGCCGACGAACGGTCGGTGCGGATGCGGAACACCCGGTCCTCGAGGCCACCGCGATTCGGGTAGTAGATCAGCGAGATCTCGGTCTGCGGGTTCTCGGTGAGAGCACCGGCGTCGTCCCAGGCCGGCATCCAGTACTCGGCGTCGGGGTGGTAGCACTCGAGCCACTTCTCGAACTCGCGGTCGTCGAGCAGCCGGGCCTCGCGGTAGAGGAACTGTTCGATGTCGGTCTGCGTGAATTCGCGTACAGCAGTCATGATCTGGAGTCCTCTCAGAGCGCGGAGGGGTCGGCGGCGGAGCTCTCGGATGCGATGGCGTCGCGCATCACTTCGAGCCAGTAGCCGTGCTGGATCGGGTACAGGCCTTCGTCCTCGGTCTTGACACCGCTCGACAGCACCTTCGTCATCCCGAGATCCTTCGCGACCTCGTCTGGTCCGTTGAGGATGTGGGTTGCGCCGCGACTCATGTCGTTCCAGGGCGCGGCCGTCGCGAGGTAGGTCTTCTGGCAGGAGCGGAACTCCTCGAGATCGTCCGGGGTGGCCATGCCGGTCGCGTTGAAGAAGTCCTCGTACTGACGGATCCGGTTGGCGCGGGACTCGGGGCTCTCGCCCTTCGGCGCGATGCAGTAGATCGTCACCTCGGTCTTGTCCACGGAGATCGGGCGGAAGTGCCGGATCTGCGAGGAGAACTGATCCATGATGTACACGTTCGGGTACAGGCACAGGTTGCGCGACGCACCGACCATGAACTCGGCCTTCTTCTCGCCGAACTCCTTCGCCAGCTCCTCCCTGCGCGGGTACAGCGGGCGATCCTCGGGGTTGCCCCACCACATCCACAGCAGCAGGTGGCCGTGATCGAACGAGTAGTAACCGCCACCCTGCTTGCCCCACGTGCCGGCGTCCATCGCCTTGGTCTCGTTGGTGGACTCACCGGCGGTGCGGCGCGCGGTGGTCGCGGCGTAGTTCCAGTGGGTGGCCGAGACGTGGTAGCCGTCGGCACCGTTCTCCGCCTGCAGCTTCCAATTGCCGTCGTAGGTGTAGGTGGACGAACCGCGCAGCACCTCGAGGCCCTCGGGCGATTGGTCGACCAGCATGTCGATCATCTTCGTGGTGTCGCCGAGGTGATCCTCGAGCGACTTGACGTCGGGATTGAGGCTGCCGAACAGGAAACCGCGGTAGCTCTCGAAACGAGCGACCTTCCGCAGGTCGTGGCTGCCGTCGGTGTTGAACTGCTCGGGGTAGCCGGCGTCGCGGGGATCCTTGACCTTCAGCAGCTTGCCGTTGTTACGGAACGTCCAGCCGTGGAAGGGGCAGGTGAAGGTGGTGCGGTTGTCGGTCTTGCGACGGCACAGCATCGCGCCACGGTGGCTGCACGCGTTGATCAGGCAGTGCAGCTCGCCTTCCTTGTCGCGGCTGATGACGACCGGCTGCCGCCCGATGTTCGTCGTGAAGTAGTCGCCGACCTCGGGGATCTGGCTCTCGTGCGCGAGGTACACCCAGTTGCCCTCGAAGATGTACTTCATCTCGAGTTCGAAGATCTCTTCGTCGGTGAAGACGTCACGGCGGATCTGGTACCGCCCGGTGGTCGGGTCCTCGATCAGAGCGCCGTCCAGTCGAGCGCGCACGTGTTCCACGGTGTCGGTCATGAGATCCTCCAGGTATCGGCTTCGTTCCGGGACGGACGGGCTGGGTCCGACGCGGCCGACGCGGGCGGAAAGTGCGGCGGACGAGTGTGTCGTCCGGTCCTGCCCGGCCGCGGGGTGTCCGGCAATACATCCACGATGACAGCCTGTGTCCACAGTCACACCGGGTAAATGCCTAGGGATACCTAGGACCCCTGGGAACCGGGTCGGAAGACCCTCGACAAGCGAACGCCGCCCGTGACCACACGGGCGGCGCTGCCGAATTCCTGATTCAGCCGGCGGTGAATCGTTCCCGTCGGATACGCCGCGGCGACATGCGGCGCCGTTTGAACGACTTGACCGATGCTTCCACGAATGCGTCGGATCCGCAGATGTAACCGGTGAACTCCTTCGCGGACGAGACGTCCTCCACGAACGCGTCGGTGACGTAGCCCTCCCGGTCGCCGCCGGTCTCCCGGCTCACGCAGGTGACGTACCGGAAGCCTGGATGGCGTGCCTCGAGTTCGCGGAAGAAGTCGGCGTCGTACACATCGGCGCAGGTGCGGACCCCGTGGTAGAGCAGGACCTCCCGATCGGGATTCAGGACGAGTGCATGCCGGACGATGCCCTTGAGCGGGGCGAGGCCGGTACCGCCGCCGAGGAGCGCCATCGGTCCGGCACTCTCGGCATCGAACGTGAAGTCGCCGTAGGGACCAGTGATCTCCACGCGTTCACCCACCTCGATGCTTCCGAAGATCCAATCGCTCGCGATCCCACCCGGCTGCCGCCGGACGTGCAGTTCGAGCAGTTTCGGCTCCGAGGGTGGGTTGGCCAGGGAGTACCGGCGACGAACGGAGGTCCCGGGCACCGTGAGCTCGACGTACTGCCCGGCCGAGAATTCGAGCGGCTCGTCGGCGGTGAGCAGGACCCTGCGGGTCTCGGCGGCGATGTCCCGGACCTCGATGACGGTCGCCGCGAGGTCGCGCAGCGTGTGCGTGCCGGTCGTGTCCTGCCCGGCAGGGGTGTTCAGGACGGCGTCGCTGCACGGTGTGGTCTGACACGCCAGTGCGTAACCGGCGGCACGCTCGTCGGGTGTGAGCGTCTGCTCGGGTGAGTTCCGATGATCCACCTCGCCGCTGTGAATCCTGATCTTGCAGGTACCGCACGTGCCCTGATTGCACGAGTTGGGCATCCACTGCCCGCTGCGCAGGAACGCGTCGAGCACCGTCTGGCCGGGTTCGCACGGCACTGTGCGGGTGCCGGCGGTCAGTGTGTACGTCACGGTCAGATCTCCCATCGGGCGTGCAGAGCCTTCGGTCCACGGAAGCCCCAGCCCCAGAACTCGACGTCCTCGGAGGTATCGCGTTCGAGATTGGGAATCGTCTCGAGCAGCTCTTCCAGACCGATGCGGCTGACGTTGTTCGCGAAGTAGATGCCCGCACAGGCATGCTTGCCGGCACCGAAGGCGAGATGCGGAAGCGGCGGACGCGTCATGTCGTATCGGCTCGGTGCATCGAAGATGTCGATATCGTGGTTCGCCGATCCGTACGACAGCATCACCACCGAACCCTCGGCGATCTCGATTCCCGAGACGATGCTGTCCCGCTTGGCGATACGCGCCGTTCCCGACCAGATCGGTGCAGTCCAGCGCATCCCTTCGGAGATCGCACGGGGGATCAGCGACGGTTCGTCGACGACCGCTTCGAACTGCTCCGGGCGGGTGAACAGACCCGCCAGCGTCGAACTCATCGCGTGACCCGGCTCCTGCATCGCTCCCAGCAGGAAGACGTACAGCGTGGGGTAGATGTAGTCGCGGTCGCGTGTCTTCCCCTCGGGCATGCCGTCGTGCAACCAGTGCGAGATGGCGCTGTCGTCGGGGTGCTCGATCCAATGGTCGATGAGCGGATCGACGACCGATCGGATCTCCTCCTTGGCCCGGTCGCCTTCGTCGAAACGCTCCTGGCCGGTGAAGTTTCCGTTCTCGTCCACCGCCGCGTTGGTGAACGAATCCGACAACTTGTGGAACCACTCGCGCAGCGTGTCCGAGGAGACGTCCTTCAGCCCGAGCAGGTCGCCGAGGGCGCGCACGCTCACCGGCTCGCAGTACTGGGCGACGAGATCCGCCGTGCCGTCGGCTTCGAACGCCTCGACGTAGCGTTGCGCGATGGGACGGACGAGATCCTCGACCCACCGGTCCACTTCGGCGGGCTGGAGTGCAGGTTCGACCATGGATCGCAGGTCCCGGTGGATGTCGCCGTTGACGCCGATGATCGCGGGATGGCCGAAGGTGCGCCCACCCGCCGGCGTGATGATGCCGTCGAAGTCGTCGCCGGTCGCGACCTCACGGCAGGCCTCCATCGTGGAGGCGACGTAGGCGCCGAGAACAGGGACGAAGGCCACCGGCGCCTCGGCGCGAAGACGCTCGTAGACGGGATACGGGTTGCGCTCGAGCTGTTCCATCGTGACCTCGTCGAGCCACGAGAGGGTGCTGGTCATTCGATCTCCTACGCGGTGGGAACTGCGGTCCCCGGGAAGGGGCCCTCGATGTGTGTGACGTGGACCATATGGCGCAACCGGGCCGAAGGTCGATGCACATTGCGCGGCTTCCGGACGGATCGCGCGACTATGTGATCCAGGTCTCCGTAGTGGTTAGTCTCGAAAGCGTGAGTGTGCCCGAGATCGAGGATTGGGACGAGGCTTCCCGTGCGGTGGCGGATGTCTACTTCCCGCACCGCCTCACAGGCCTGGGGACGACGGATCGGCCCGGACTCGAACTCGTGTCGGCCGATCTCGGTGGTGTGACCATCGGCCGGATGAGCTGGGGAGCGGACGTCGCGATCGAATGCGACTATCCCGGTGCCTACGAGGTGAACATCCCCTTGAGTGGACGTCTGGAATCGCGGGGCCGGTCGGGAGTCGTCGTCTCCCAACCGGGCTCCGCGACGGTCTTCCGCGCCGACACTCCCTCGCTCATCACCCGCTGGGATGCGGAATGTTCCGTCCTGGGAATCAAATTCGACCGCGAGCACCTCGAACGCGAAGCGGACCGGATCCTCGGTGGCCCGTTACGGTCACGACTCGAGCTGCCCGATCGGATCGACTTGAAGGGTTCCGCGCAGGAATGGCACGGGCTGGTGGCATCACTGAGCGACCAGCTCACCGGCGCCACGCACGTCTTGACGAACCCTCTGGTGTCGGCTCAGCTCGCGGGAGCGGTCACCACCGCCTTCGTCCTGGCGGTCGCGCCGGCCGACGGGCTGTCACCGGCACCGCGTCCGGGGATGGTGCGCCGGGTGTTGAACGCTCTGCGGGAGGATCCGGGCCGTGCCTGGACGGCGGCCGACATGGCGGAGATCGCCGGAACGAGTGTGCGGCGGCTCCAGGAGGCGTTCTCCGAGTACGTGGGAAGCAGCCCGTCCGCATGCCTGCTCGACATCAGATTGGATCGGGCGCACGCAGACCTCGCGGCAGGGGGAATCACGGTGGCGGACGTAGCGTTCCGATGGGGCTTCGGCCACCCGGGGCGCTTCGCCGCGGCCTTCCGGAAGCGGTACGGTGTCGCTCCCGCCGAAGTCCTGCGTGGCTGAGCAGCGGGGAGAGCGAACGTACGCGAGCGGGCGACGACTTCGTTGTCGTCACCCGCTCGGTGCCCTCTCGGACGGCTCAGCCGAACCAGAGGATCGGCATAGGCCGATCGAACGACAGCTCGGGGAAGTCGTCGTCCGCGACCGGCGTCCGCAGCCGTCGCTCGACATAGTCCAGACCGTTGCTGCGCATGTACTCGATGCACGACACCGTGTACCCGATGGGATCCGTGTGCGTAGTGACGATGGGACGGAACAGATTCGGGAAACCGTTCACTGTCACGGTTCGCCGGTTGGTCGTGCTGTCCTCGCGGCCCAGGACCGCGAGACCGCCGTGTCCGTCGACGACGAACTTCGCTCTGGTGACGACAGTGTCGCCGATGAGGATCTCCCATCTGTGGTCGATGTCGTCGTAGCGGACGAGACTCGCGGTGCCGATCTCGTGGATCGACAACCGCAATTCGTCGCGCAAGCGGGCCGCCACCCGTTGAGAAGCGAAGGAGCGTCCGAGGACCACGGCGTCGAATTCCGGTACAGGGGGATGGGATACGGAGTTCGAAGCAGTCGTGGTCATCTCGGACGCTCCTTCGCGGGATGAATGGTGGTGGGACCGCGCGCGGGCGGGCAGGGGGAACGGAGATCATCCGCCCGCGCGCGGAGTGCGGGTTTCTACTTGTAGTACGCGCTGACGTCGGCGTTGCCGATCAGGTCGGGCACGGTCCAGCCGTCGAGGTCGTACTCGCTCATGAACTGCTCCGCGAAGCCCTTCATGGAGGCGACGTCGCCGCGGCTCTCGGCGGCGAACAGCAGTTCGGCCTTGACGTTCTCGTGGTTGCCGGCGTAGTTCCGCTCGTACAGTTCGTGGCGGCCACCGAACTCGGAGCCGATCGAATCCCACAGTGCCTTCATGACCTTCACGCGGTCGACCGCCTGGATGCCGTCGGAGCCGCGGACGTACTTGTCGAGGTACGGGCGCACGTCCGGGTTCTTGAAGTCGGCGGCGGACGAGGGCAGGTAGATCAGGCCCGAGGCGACATCCTGCTCGATGATCTCCTTGATGCGCGGGTAGCCCTGCATCGCGAACATGCGATAGGTGAGGCCGTATTCGAGCTTGGGGATGACGGTGCCGTCGATCCACGGCTCCGGGTTGTTGACCATGGAGTCGGTGAGCGACCAGAACAGGTTGCGCCAGCCGATCACCTCACCGACACGGGTCTGCACGCCGCGGAATCCGCCGGCGCCGGTGGCGTCGAGGGCCTTCATGAGCAGACCGGCGATGAAGTCGAGCTTGACGGCGAGTCGCGTGCAGCCCTGCAGCGTGAAGCGCTGGAGGAAGCCGGAGCCACCGAGGAAGTTGTTGATCTTCTCGACGTCTCCGTACATGAAGACGTTCTCCCAGGGCACGAGCACCTTGTCGAAGATGAAGATCGCGTCGTTCTCGTCCATCCGCGACGACAGCGGGTAGTCGAACGGCGAACCGACGACGTTCGCATTCTGCGAGTAGGAGGCGCGCGAGATGAGCTTGATGCCGGGTGCGTCCATCGGCACCGTGCAGATCAGCGCGAATTCCTTCTTCTTGATCGGCAGGCCGTAGTGGGCGATGAAGTTGTAGTTCGTGATGGCCGAGCCGGTCGCGACGACCTTGGCGCCGGAGACGATGAGGCCGGCATCGGTCTCCTTCTCGACCTTCATGAATACGTCGCCGACCTGGTCCGGCGGCAGCTGACGGTCGACCGGCGGGTTGATGATCGCGTGGTTCCAGTACAGGACCTTCTCCTGCGACTCGCGGTACCAGCGCTTCGCGTTGTCCTGGAAGGGCGAGTAGAACTCGTCGTTCGCGCCGAGCGTGCCGAGGAAGGACGCCTTGTAGTCGGGGCTGCGGCCCATCCAGCCGTAGGTCAGCCGCGCCCAGGTGGCGATGGCGTCGCGGTCGGCCCGCAGGTCGTCGGCGGACTTCGGGGTCCGGAAGAACGGCATGGTCACGCCGCCGTTGCCGGTGTCGGTCGGGGTGGTGAGGGTGTTGACGTGCTCGCCGGTGTGCAGGGCGTCGTAGAGACGTGCGGTCATCCGGATCGAGTTACGGAAGGCCGGATGGTTGGTGAAGTCCTTGACGCGCTCACCGTGCAGGTAGATCTCGCGACCGTCGTCGATCGAAGCGATGTACTCGTCGCCGGTCATGGGACGGGAGGCGAAGTTCGTCTGCTGGTTGGCCGGGGAGTCCGCGGCGACGTTCACCTTGGAACGGTCGAGGGTTTCCGAGGGCCGGGGTTCGGTGGTGGTCATGGGATTTCTCCTTGTCCGGGGGGAGTGGAAGACGTTCAGGCGCGGGCTGCGGCGAGGTGGAACGGCACGAAGCGGGTCTGGGAGTCGAACCATCCGCTGTGCGGGTCGTCCAGCGAGCCGTTCCACGCGGTGGAGGCACTCGGAGCGCCGAGTTCGTGGAAGGTGCTGCGGTAGAAGAGAAGCGGGTCGGCGGTCTCGTCGAAGGTCGCGTCGACGATCTCGCCGATGTAGATGACGTGGTCGCCACCGTCGTACTCCCGCCACGGAGTGCACGACAGGGTCGCGGCCGTGCCGGCGAGGACAGGGGCGGTCGGTCCCTGCTCCCAGACGGGTTCGGGCGACTGTGGCCGTCCGGCGAAGTGCATCGCGGTGCCGAGCTGGTCGGCGGCGAGGATGTTGACGGCGAACGGCGCGTCGGACAGGAATCCGCAGGCCTTCGACGTGCGGGTCAGGGTGACCTGGCACAGGCGCGGCTCGAGTGAGATGGCCGTGAACGCGGTGACGGTCGCGCCGTGAGGCTCCCCGTCACTGTTCGCGCAGGTGATGACGGTGACGCCGCTGGCGAACTGTCCGAAGATGTTGCGGAGTATGCGCTGATCCATGATTGCGTCCTCCTGTCCGGTGCGAAGGGGTGGGGTTCGATGCGCTGTGACACAGACCATATGGAGGTCGAGAGGCTTGTGCGATCCGGTGAGCGCGGTCACTATCCACCTAGCGCGACGAGTAGGTCCTAGGTCCTTGTTTGCCTGGGACGGTGTTCCGCATCACACTGGGTCGCATGCGTTCGGATCGTGTGGATGTGCAGGTCGGAACGTCGATGACGAGCCGGAACGAAGGTGAGGAGCCGATGGCAGTGGAGCCGACTCCGAGGCCCGCCGAGTGGGAAGAGGTGGAAGAAGCCGTCTCGAATGCGTATTTCGAGCACGAATTGAGCCCCCTCGACGACGTCGCGCCGTCGCTCCGGCTCCGTACGCTGCCGCTCGGGCCCATCCGTCTCGCGCGCATCCGCTGGGGCGCGGCGGTGTCGATCAGAAGCGATCATCCCGGTGCGTATGCGGTGAACATTCCGCTGTCTGGTCTCATCACCGCGGGCGACGAGGTGGTGTCGCCGGTCGGCCACGGCGCCGTCTTCCGTCCCGACACCGCCGCGCCGGAGCAGAAGTGGACGAACGACTGTGAGGTCGTCGGGATCAAGCTCGAGCGCGACTACCTGCAGCGCGAGATGGCGCGCGTCCTCGCTCGCCCCGATCTGCGTCTTCCGGACCAGGTCGATCTGACGACCCAGGCGGGGCAGAGCTGGATGACGCTGTTGCGTTCGGTCGTGGAGCAACTCGGGGCAGACCAATCGCTCTGGGGGAATGCGCTTGTCGCGGAGCAGCTGTCGGGTACTCTGACTACGTCGTTCATCCTCGCGGTCATGCCCGAGGACGCGGATCCGACCGGGGGTGCGCGTCCGCGCATCATCAAGCGGGTTCTCGACCGCCTGCACGAGGACCCCGCTTCGGCGTGGACCACCGCCGACATGGCCGAGGTGGCCGGGGTCAGTGTGCGGCGCCTGCAGGAGGGCTTTCGCGAATATCTCGGGGTGTGTCCTCGCGACTACCTTCTCGACCTGCGCCTCGAGCGTATCCACGAAGCACTCACCATGGGCGACGCGGCGGAGTTGTCGGTCACCGATGTGGCTCTCGAGTGGGGCATCACCCATACCGGGCGGTTCGCGGCGGCCTACAAGCGCAAGTACGGGGTGCCACCGTCGACCACCTTGCGGGGATGAGGTGGGCGTCCTCAGTGGTGGCGGTAGCCGAGTTCGCTGCTGAGCCGCTCCGCGCAGTCCACCACCCGTTTCGCGGTGAGATCGCGGAACGACTCGAGGGTGTGCCGGCCGGTCGACGTCGAACATGCGAGCACTCCGACCGCGTGGCCCGAGGGGTCGAAGACGGGCGCGGCGATCGTGATGAGTCCTTCTTCGAGTTCCGCGGCGGTGAGGGCGTATCCCCGGCTGCGCACGTGGGCGAGTTCGGTACGCAGGTCGTCCGGGTTGTCGATGGTTGCGCTCGTGAGTCGCTCGAACTGTGTCCGGTCGAGTATGTGGTCGACCAGTTCGCGTGGGGACCAGGCCAGGAGTGCCCGGCCCATCGAGGTGGCATAGGCGGGGACACGGGTGCCGACGGAGACGTTGATACTCATGATCCTGCGGACCGGAACGCGCGCGGCGTAGACGACCTCGGTACCGTCGAGCACGCCGAGCGACGCCGATTCGTTGGTGTGTTCGGCGATCTCGACCAGTTTCGGTAGCGCCGAGTCCACGAGGGTGTGGGACGCGGTGTAGTGCTGGCCGATGCTGAGTACGCGCGGGGTGAGCGACCATCGCGTCCCCTGCGAGGTGACGTATCCGAGTTTCTGCAGGGTCAGCAGGATACGTCGAACCGCAGGCCTGGACAGATCGGTCTTGGCGGCGAGTTCGGCGAGGGTGGGATTCGGGTCCTTGTCGTCGAAGGCGTGCAATACCGCAAAACCACGCTCGATGCTCTGAATGAAGTCCCGGTCGTTGCTAGGACCATTACCTAGGTCGATGCTCGGCATCCTGCCTCCTACCTGCGTACTCGTCGATGGTGCCCGATCCGGTGTTGACAAGCTGTGTGACACCACGCACAGTATGTGGTGTACGCACTGCGATACACAAGTACGCACAGCGTACAGACCGGTGATCACCGCAGCCCCCGTGTCGCACCGGCCCCACACTTCCCGATAGTTCAGTCCTTCACGAGGAGAGCCATGACCACCATGGAGAACCCCACTGCCCACGGGTCCGGCAACGCTGCGACCGACAAGTTCAAGTCCGAGCGGGTCACGTCCGACACCTCGGTCGAGCGCGCGTCGGCGATCTACAAGGACCTGCTGGACGCTCTCGCCGGTATCGTCGACAAGCACCAGGTGACCTACGACGAGTACCGCGTGCTCAAGCAGTGGCTCATCGACGTGGGTGAATACGGCGAGTGGCCGCTGTGGCTCGACGTCTTCCTCGAGCACGAGATCGAGAAAATGCACTACAACCGCAAGGGCTTCACCGGCACCAAGGGCTCCATCGAAGGCCCCTACTACGTCCCGGACAGCCCCAAGCTCCCGTCGAAGTGCACCATGCCGATGCGCGAGAAGGACAAGGTCGCGCCGCCGCTGGTCTTCAAGGGCCAGGTCACCGACCTCGAGGGCAACGGTCTGCCCGGCGCCACCGTCGAGCTGTGGCACGCGGACGAAGAGGGCTTCTACTCGCAGTTCGCCCCCGGCATCCCCGAGTGGAACCTGCGCGGCACCGTCGAGGTGGACGAGAACGGCAACTTCGAGATCACCACGCTCAAGCCGGCTCCCTACCAGATCCCGTCCGACGGCCCGACCGGCTGGTTCATCAAGTCCTACGGCGGACACCCGTGGCGCCCCGCCCACCTGCACCTGATGGTGAAGGCTCCCGGCAAGCGCGCCATCACCACCCAGCTGTACTTCCAGGGTGGCGAGTGGGTCGAGGACGATGTCGCGACGGCCGTCAAGCCCGAGCTCATCCTGGATCCGCAGCCCAACGCCGACGGCATCGCCGAGGTGACCTACAACTTCGTGCTCGACCCGGAAGCGTGATCCGGACCGCGGATGCGGCCTGATCACATCCGAACGAGAGCGCGGTTCGCATCGTGAATGCCGGTGTCCCTCTGGGGCACCGGCATTCATGCTGAATACACCGGCGACGTACCCCCTGTCACACCCCGACCCGATTGTGAGCAATTCCGATGTCCGATCCCGATCTGAAGATCGCATCCGTCACCACGACGATCATCGATGTGCCGTTGATCCGGCCCCACAAGTTCGCCACCACCACCTCGGAGGCGCAGCCGATCCTGCTCGTCGCGGTGACCACCGAAAGTGGCGTCACCGGTTACGGTGAGGGCGTCGTGCCGGGCGGACCGTGGTGGGGCGGCGAGTCGGTCGAGACGATGCAGCAGATCGTCGACCGCTACATCGGTCCTTACATCATCGGGCGCGGCGTCGACGAAATCAGCGGCGTCATGGTCGATATCGAGCGCATCGTCGCCAACGCGCGTTTCGCGAAGGCCGCCGTGGACGTCGCGATGCACGACGCCTGGGGTCGTGCACTGGGTGTGCCGGTCTCGTCGCTGCTCGGCGGTGCCTTCCGCACCGGCGTCGACGTGCGCTGGGCGCTCGGCGCGGCTCCACTCGAGGAGATCGTCGAAGAGGTCACACACAAGCGCGAGCAGCGCCTGAACTTCTCCTTCAAGCTCAAGATGGGTGCGCTCGACCCGGCGGTCGACACCGGCCGCGTCGTCAAGATCGTGGAAGCGTTCGGCGGCGAGGTCGGATTCAGCATCGACGTCAATGCCCGCTGGGACCGCTTCACCGCGTTGCGCCACGTCCCGCAACTCGTCGACGGTGGTGTCGAGCTCATCGAACAGCCGACTCCCGCAGACCAACTCGATGTTCTCGCCGAGATCAACCGCCGCGTCTCGGCGCCCGTGATGGCCGACGAATCCGTACAGACTCCGCACGACGCGTACGAAGTGGCCAAGCTGGGCGCCGCCGATGTCGTCGCCCTCAAGACCACCAAGTGCGGTGGGCTGCAGCGTAGCAAGCAGGTCGTCGCCGTCGCGAAGGCGGCAGGTCTGCGCTGCCACGGCGCGACCTCCATCGAAGGACCCATCGGCACCGCGGCGTCCATCCACTTCGCCTGCGCCGAACCGGGGATCGACTACGGCACCGAACTGTTCGGTCCGCAGCTGTTCGCCGTCGAACTTCTGCAGAAGCCGCTCGACTACTCCGAGGGTCAGGTGCACCTGCCCGAGGGGCCGGGTCTCGGCGTCGACCTCGACATGGACGTCGTGAAGAAGTACGCGCGCTCCTGATCCGCATTTTCGCCAGAACAGAAGAAGGAGAAATATCATGGCACTGTTCCACGTTCGGATGGATGTCGACATCCCCCGTGATCTCGACCCCGACGTGCGCGCCGAGACCGTCGCCAAGGAGAAGGCCTACAGTCAGGATCTGCAGCGCCAGGGCAAGTGGCGCGAGATCTGGCGGATCGTCGGCCAGTACAGCAACATCTCGATCTTCGACGTCGAGTCGGCGGACGAGCTGCACGAGATCCTGTGGAACCTGCCGCTGTTCCCCTACATGAACATCGAGATCATGCCGCTGACGAAGCACGGGTCCGACATCAAGTGACACCCGCGCGCACGGCCGTGGCTCATACTCGGAATATGAGCCTGCCCCTGCGCGACGTCTACGCCGAGCCGACCCTCGCCGACCTGATGCCCTCGGTGCTCTCGTCGGCGGGGGTCGCCGGTGAGAGCAATCGACTCGACCTGGCCCCGGCCGACCACACCGTCGTCCTGCTCGTCGACGGAATGGGATGGGAACTGCTGCAGCGCAACACGAAAGCAGCCCCGTACCTGACACAGGCGCCGGGGAGCCCGATGCGTGCCGGTTTCCCCACGACCACAGCGGTCAGCCTCGCTTCCCTCGGGACCGGGCTGCCGTCCGGTCTCCACGGCATCACCGGCTACCAGTCGTATGTCGACGAGATCGAAGCTCCGGTGAACTGGCTGCGCTGGACCCTCGCCGGAACCGCGATCGACCAGCGCGACGACCTCGTTCCGGAGACCGTGCAGCCCCACCGGACGGTGTTCGAACGCGGCCGCGAGGCCGGGCTGACCGTCACGACCGTCGTGCCGAAGGCCTTCGAAGGGAGCGGTCTCACCCGGGCCGTGCTGCGCGGCGGCAACTTCGTCGGGGTCTCCGCCTACGGCGATCTGCTCGCCCAGGTCGCCGCCGCGGTGCGCACGGGCGGCCGCAGTCTCGTCTATTGCTACATCGGGGAGGTCGACACGCTCGGGCACGTCTACGGGCCGGAATCCGCAGCGTGGCTCGCGCAGCTCACGGTGGTCGACCGTTTCGTCGAACAGCTCGCCGGGGCGCTGCCGGACGGCACCCGTCTGCTCGTCACCGCCGACCACGGCATGGTCGACGCCTCCCGCGGCCGTCGCATCGACTTCGACCACACACCGGGTCTGGGTGAGGACGTCACCGTCATTGCCGGCGAGCCGCGATGTCGCCACATCTATACCGACCACGTCGGCCGGGTCCTCGAACGCTGGCGCAACGAACTCGGCGACCACGCGTGGGTCGGCACCCGCGACGACGCGTTCGCGGCGTGCCTGTTCGGATCCGATCCCGATCCGTCGCTGGCCAGGCGGATCGGCGACATCGTGGCCGTCGGACGAGGCGAATCGACGGTGATCCGCAGCGACGGGGAGCAGGTCATGTCCAACCTGCCCGGGCAGCACGGGGCGTTGACCGACGAGGAACTGCTCGTGCCGCTGCTGCGGATCGGGTGACCGGTATCCCTGCCGGGACTCGCGGGTGTCGGAACTCTCGATGCCCGAACCGTATCGGTCACATAGTGTGTGCACATGCGTACCGATGCGGTGACCTGGCACGACCGCAGCAGTAGGGTCGCGCTGATCCTCCTGTGGGTGGTCCGGATCCTCTTCAAGCCGATCCTGAGCCTCTGGCCGAGCAACGACTTCGGAATCGCCGTGCTCGGCCGGCTGTCGTGGGTGGTCGACAGGATCACGCCCACCCCGCGTGCCGTGCACGTCACGCAGACCGAACTCGGTGGAGTGCCCGGTGAGCGGATCATCTCCCCGAAGCCGGTCGACGACCCGCTCGAGGACGCCACCATCCTCTACTTCCACGGCGGCGGTTTCATCTTCTGCGGCCCGTCCACCCACCGTCAGCTGTGCGTGCAACTGGCCCTGGACTCCGGCGCACCGGTGTACTCGATGGATTACCGGCAGGTGCCCGCGGTGCCGATCGCAGGTTCGGTGCAGGACGCGATGAACGCGTACACCGCACTGCTCGAGGTGGCCGACGACCCCACCCGCATCGTCGTCGGGGGCGATTCGGCCGGTGGTTATCTCGCGGCGAAGGTCGCCGAGCTCGCCGCGCGTCGCGGCATCCCGCGACCGGCAGCGGTGATCGGTTACTCGCCGCTGCTCAACCTCGATCTCGACAAGCACGATCCGAAGTACATGGCGAGGGACGCCTACCTACCCATCAAGGCCCTCGGGAAGATCCGTCCGCGCTGGTTCGCCGGAGAAGAAGCGATCGAGGGCGAGATGAACCCCGTCGACGCCGATCCCGCGCTGTTCCCCCCGATGTTCATGTGCGCGGCCGAATACGAGCTGACCAGGCCGGACGTGGAGATCATGACCGAGCATCTCGCGTCGGCAGGTCGGTCGGTGGAGACACATCTGTGGCGCGGGCAGATCCACGCGTGGCCGGTCCTGGCCCGCGCGCTTCCCGAGGCCATGGAGCTGATCGGACTCAGTACCCGGTTCGCACGGCGCGCGATCGTGGCAGTGGACGACGCTGCCTGAACGCTCACAGGTTGGTGTCGGATGGTTCCGGGGTCTCGGGTAATCCGGCCCCGTGCCCGTCACCGTCGGTGGACGGGCAGTCCGTTCCGAGGGCATACGACGTCATCGACAACGATCCGTATTCGACCCCGTCGACGAGAGTGGCCGGCTGTTCCCCGGACTCGGCGGTGAGACCCGCGACGTACAGCAGCGGCAGGAAATGGTCCGGGGTGGGCACGGCCTTGCGATAGTCGGCGTGCTCGTGCAGCGCAGCCGCGTCTCCGGGACGGTCCCGAAGGATGGCGAGGACGTCCTCGTCGAATCGGTGCGCCCAGTCGAATCCCGTCCCCGGTCGCCGCGGATCCAACGCCCCGAGGTTGTGGACGACGTTGCCGCTCGCGACGATCAACACCCCACGGTCGCGCAATGCGGCGAGGCGAGCGCCGAGATCCACGTGATAGTCGAGCGGTTTGTAGGCATTGAGGCCGAGTTGCACCACCGGGATATCCGCATTCGGGAAAGCATGGGTGAGCACCGACCAGGTGCCGTGGTCGATGCCCCACGAATCGATGTCGGCGCCCACCCACGTCGGGTGCACGAGATCGGCGATCTCCTCCGCCAGTTCCGGAGCACCCGGAGCCGGATACTCCACGTCGAACAGATCCTGCGGGAACCCGAAGAATCGTGGATCGTGCGGGGCGATCGCATCGACGTCACAGCAGTGGCGTTGATGTACCAGTGCGCGGAGATCGCCAGGATCGCGCGGGGAGTCGGAACGGAACGTCCGAATGCCGCCCATGCCTGCGTGTAGCGGTTCGATTCGAGCGCGTTGAGCGGACTGCCGTGGCCGAGGAAGGCGACCGGCATGCGTGTCGGCACGAGTTCTCCTATCGGCCGGCGAGCCGGGCCTTCAACCAGGCCGTCAGGTCGTCGAGCACGCGGTCCTTCTCCGGTTCGTTGAATATTTCGTGGAACAACCCGTCGTACAACTTCAGCGTCAGATCCTCCGAACCGGCACGGTCGGCGATGAGTTGCGCCCCGGCCGGATCGGCGAGGGTGTCCTCGGTGCCGTGCATGACGAGCAAGGGCAGGGTCAGGCTCGGAAGGCGCCGCTCGAGGCTCTGCTCGTTGAGCACCAGCACTCGCGCGAGCCCGGCGGGCACGAGACCGTGGTGCACGAGCGGATCGGCGTCGTACGCCGCGACCACGGCGGGATCGCGCGACACCGCCGTGCTGTCGAGCTTCTGCACCGGCACACCGGGCAGGAAACGTCCGATCAGCTTCCCGATCTCCACGACCGGCTTCGGTGTTCCCGACGTGACGATCACGGCCGGTCCGGACAACAGGAGCGCGGTGAGCCTGTCCTGATGGTCGAACGCGTAGGCGAGTGCGATGGCACCCCCCATGGAGTGCCCGAGCATGAACACCGGCAGTCCGGGATGCTCGTGGAGCGCAAGGTCGATCAGGGTGTCGAGATCCTCGGTGAACTCGCGCATCTCGCGTGCGTGTACACGCTTGCCGCCCGACCGTCCGTGACCGCGGTGGTCGGGCGAATACACGACCAGGCCGAGGTCGGTGAGCCGTTCGACGACGTGGTCGTAGCGACGGGCGTGCTCGCCCAGTCCGTGGCTGAGGATCAGCACGCCCGTAGGGGCCTCCGGCGACCACACGTCGTACACGATCGGGATCGCCCCGCCGCCGGTGAACGACGATTCGGTGTGCTCCATGAGCGCCTCCTGCGGCCTCGTCGACTACTGCTCCTCGCATCCTTGCACGAGGGCCGGCCGAACGGTCCGAGTGCGGTCGGCGACGGGTGCATCCGTAGGTGCGTACGAGGACGGTCATCGTGCTCACGCCGGATGCGACGTGCACCTTCATCGGTGAGCCCGGTTTCTGTGACGGTGAGACGGTCAACACTGTTGACATGGTCTCGTCAACGCCGTTGACTGAACTGGCGGAACTACAGGTGAGGACGAGGATGTCTGGCGAAATCGAGCAGGGTGCCCGTACCGGTACCGCCCACAACCGTGCTGCCGTGGAGAAAGCGGCCGAGGAATTGTTCACCGAGCAGGGCTTCGCCGCCACCGGCGTCCGGGATATCGCGCGCCACGCCGGTGTCGATCCCGCGCTGGTCATTCGCTATTTCGGATCCAAGGAAAAGTTGTTCGTGCGGACGATGACGATGTCCGACGCGTTCCTCGAGGTCATCGGGGGGCCACTCGACGGATTGGGCAGAGCGCTGGTCGACTTCGTCGTCCGGCGCACCCGCGCCCGGCAGACCGACGAATCCGGTGCCGTCTACGCCGCACTCGTACGCGCGTCGGACCGCCCCGCCGTCCGCGAGCACCTGCAGGACGCCATCGAACAGATGATCATCACCCCCTTGGCGCCGCGTCTCGACGGCGACGACGCCGAGTTGCGCGCTCATCTGCTGGCAGCACAGCTCGCGGGGTTGATGACCGCCCTGTACGTCGTGGAAAGCCCGTGGCTGCTCGCCGCGCCCATCGACGACATCGTCGACCGCTACGGTGCCGCCCTGCAGGCTCTCGTCCGACCCCGCCGGGATGCGGGCCGAAACACACTTCCGAGGAACGCCCATCGCGTATAGACCTGCTGCACAACACATTCTCATGCCATTCGAGAGATCTCTCTCGGCCATTTCCAGGAGCTGCTTTCCTTATGAACGACACCCGGTCCTATTCCCACCTCCTCTCCGCCGGCACCATCGGCCCGATCACCCTCGACAACCGAGTGGTGCTCGCGGCGATGGACATGAACCTGTGCGAGGACGGTGAGATCCACCAGCCCGACATCGACCACTTCGCCGCGCGCGCCGCCGGTGGTACCGGCATGATCATCACCGGCTGCTGCGCGGTCGCCTATCCGCTCGGCTGCGCCAGCGAGAAGGAACCCGGCCTGTCCGAGGACCGATTCATTCCCGGTCTCGCGGCCCTCGCCGACGCCGTCCACGCGGCCGGAAGCAAGCTGTGTGTCCAGATGACCCATCACGGCAGGGTCGCGCGGATCGACACGCTCGAAGACCGCCCTATGCTGGTTCCCTCGCAGCCCCGGCCGCCGAGCGACATGAGCGCCATGATCGACTGCACCCCGGCGGAACTGAAGAAGATGGCCGCCATCCAAGGGGGCAAGACGTCGACCTATCACGAAGCCACCCACGAGGATCTGGCGTGGCTCGTCAGGATGTTCGCCGAGGCGGCCACCCGGGTGAAGGCGGCAGGCGGTGACGCGGTGGAGATCCACTGTGCTCACAACTATGTGCTCGGCGGGTTCCTCAGCCGCTACTCGAACCAGCGCACCGACGAATACGGCGGCTCGCTCGAGAACCGGGCACGACTCGCCTGTGAGGTCGTGCGCGCCGTCAAGGACGAGGTCGGGGACAGCCTCGCGGTGATCGTCCGTCTGGCCGGGCAGGAGTACGGCGAATCGGACGGCATGGCACCCGACGAGGCAGCTGCCGCAGCGGTATTGCTCGAACAGGCCGGTGCCGACGCCATCCATGTGACGGGTACGGCGCTCAACGCGTTCGCGAACTTCACCGACGGCCCGCTGCCGAACAAGGTCGGTTTCTACACCGACAACGCTGCCGTGATCAAGCGCGCGGTGTCGGTCCCGATCATCACCGTCGGCCGTATGCTCCCCGAGGTCGGAGAGAAGATGATCGCCGAAGGACGCACGGACTTCGTCGCGATGGGTCGTCAGCTCCTGGCCGATCCGGAAGTGGTGAACAAGCTCGAAGCCGGTACGCCCGAGCGGATTCGCCCCTGCATCAACTGCTACGTGTGCGTCCAGGAGAATTTCTGGGACGACACCCCGTTGTGCGCCGTCAATCCGGCGCTCGGTAACGAGACCCTGCTGCCGTTCCCGAAAACGGAGACCCGCAAGCATGTCGTGGTCGTCGGATCCGGCCCCGGCGGTCTCGAGTCCGCGCGCATCGCCGCCGAACGCGGGCACCGGGTCACCGTGCTCGAGAAGACCGACCGGCTCGGTGGCACCCTGTGGTTCTCCACGCTGACCACCCCCGACAACGAACGGCTGCTGAACTGGTTGAAGAGTGAGGTCGCCCGCCTCGGCGTCGACGTCCGGCTCGGTACCACCGCCACCGCCACGACCGTCCGGGCGCTCTCGCCCGACGTCGTCGTCGTCGCGACCGGCGCCGTCCGCGACCGGCCCGACGTCCCGGGCGGCAATCTCCCGCACGTACACACCGGCGACACCATGCGCGCTCTCATGACCGGATCCGGTGACGTCTCCGGCCAGTCCCCTCTGCTGCGTGTGATGGGGCGGCTCGGGGGTGCGCTGGGGATCACGAAGAGCCCGGACAGGATCCGGTTCCTGAGCACCAAGTTCCTCAAGTTCCTGCCGATGACCCGCAACGTCGTCGTGGTCGGCGGTTCTCTCGTGGGCCTCGAGCTGGCCGAGTTCCTCGCCGAGCGCGGCAGCCGCGTGACCCTTGTCGCCGAGGGCGGTCAGCTCGGTGTGCCCATGGCGATGCCGCGCCGGTGGACGGCGGTCAAACATGCCCGCGACGTCGGCGTCGACATCCACCGCAATGCCACCCTGAAGCGCATCACCCGCAGGACCGTCGAGTTCGTCGCAGGCGGAGAAACGCATTCGGTGCGGGCATCGATGGTGATCGTTGCCACGGGGGTGTCGGCGGCCGCTCCTCTGGCGGATGAACTGACCGGCTCGGGCGTCGACGTCCGGGTCGTCGGTGACGCCGGTTCGGTCGATTACATCGAAGGCGCAATGCACTCGGCGTGGCAGGTTGCCACCACGCTGTAGGGGGCGGACGAGTGAGGCGATCATCGGTGCGCGGAAACGCGCGCACCGATGACCGCCTCACTCTCCGATTCCTCCGGGCCGTGGGGAGGATCGGGTCACGGCGCGCTGTCGGTGGGCGGCACGATCGAATGCGCGAGCGCCCGCATGAGGAATTCGAGTTCGGGGTTCGGGTTCGCGTTCCTCTGCACCACCCCGCACACCGGCACCTGCAGCCGATGGTGGATCTCGCGCATGAACTTCAGCCCCTTGCGAGGGGTGCCGGCCGCCGTCCCGGCGTAGAGCACGGTCCACGCCCGCGGATTGGTGAGCACCTCGAGCGTCGCCGTGTGGTCGCGGGCGATCGGGGGTCCGAGACGCACGCGGCGTCCGACCTCCACGAAAGCGTCCTCCACGACACGGTGCAACAGCACCTGGTTGGCCCGCGGCGGCAGCAGCAACGGATAGTGGGCGAGATCGCCGAGGTCGACGGTCGAGAACGCCGACAGTGGGTGCTCGCTCGACGTGACGATCACGAGTTCCTCGATGCCGAGGCGCACCGCTTCCAGACCCGGCCGGTCGACGTCGCCGCGGATCAGCGCGAGGTCGGCTTCCCCGGACGCGACCGCATTGACGCGGTCGGTGAAGTCCTTGATGACGAACTCCACGTCGATCTGGGGATGACGTTCCCGGACGCTGGAGATCGCGTCGAGACTCTGCGATGCGAAGCTCATGTTCGCGGTGATCCGGATGCTCTCCCGCGGCTCGCGGCCGACCTCGAGGGCCTTCGCTTCGAGGCCGAGCACCTCGGCGGCGATCGGCATCAGGCGCCGGCCGGCGGGGGTGAGCTCGACCGAACGAGTGGTGCGGTCGAACAGGGTGGCGCCGAGTTCGTGTTCGAGCTTCGCGATCTGATGGCTGATCGCCGACTGCGAGATGAAACAACGCTGGGCGGCACGAGAGAAGCTGCCCTCCTCACCGACGGCGAAGAAGTAGCGCAGCTGACGGAAATCCATGGCTCCTCCCGAGGACAGGCCACCTGTATTTATGAGCAGAACAGATAACAGTTTTTCGAATATCCCAGGTTAGTGGATAACAAGGGTCCTTCGTACCTACGTTGGGAGTCATACATCAACGGAGATGACACCAGCACGCGGAGGTTTACGACAGCATGGACGGTGCGGACACAGCGACCCGGATCGATCGGACGGACGTGGTCATCGTCGGCTCCGGCTTCGGAGCATTGGCCACCGCCAAGAAGCTCGCCAAGGCCGGCACGCCTTTCGTACTGATCTCGGAGACCACCGAGCACCTGTTCCAGCCGCTGCTCTACCAGGTCGCCACCGGGGTTCTCTCGCCCGGTGAGATCGCTCCTTCCGTGCGTGCGATCCTCGCCGAGTACCCCCAGGCCGACGTCCGTCTGGGCCGGGTCGTCGATGTCCTGCCCGAAGAGAACACGGTCGTCTACGAAGCCGGCGGTCAGCGTCTGCGCCTCGGCTACAAGTACCTCGTCGCCGCGACCGGCGCGCGTCAGGCGTACTTCGGACGCGACGAGTTCGCCGACCTGACGTACGCGCTGAAGACGGTCGAGGACGCGGAGCGGCTTCGCCGTCAGATCGTGCGGTGCTTCGAGGAAGCACACGTCACCACCGATCCGGAACGTCGGAAGAATCTGCTCAGCTTCATCGTCGTGGGCGCCGGCCCGACGGGAGTCGAGCTCGCGGGACAGATCAAGGAGCTGGCGCAGCGCTACTTCGCCGAGTCCATCGGCAACATCCGCGCGGAGGACGTCACCGTCACGCTCGTCGAGGGCGCCGACAAGGTGCTGCCCCCGTTCGGCGGCAAGCTCAGCGAGTACTCCAAGGAATCGCTCGAGAAGAGCGGCGTCGACGTCGTTCTCGGGACGATGGTCACCGACATCGACGAGCACGGGGCCACGCTCACCACGCCCACGACCGAGGAGACCCGCCGCCTCACCGCGGAGACCATCATCTGGTCGGCCGGTATCCAGGCCAACGACTTCGCCGACGTGCTCGCCGAGCGCACCGGCTGCGAGACGGTCCGCGGCGGACGCCTGCTCGTCGACCCGGACTTCACCGTCGGCCGCAGCGACGACATCTTCGCGATCGGCGACATGGTCACTCTCGACAACCTGCCGGCGCAGTCGCCGTTCGCAATGCAAGGTGGCCGCCACGTGGCGAAGATGATCATCGGCAAGGTCGCGATGGGCACTCCGTTCCAGTACAAGGACAAGGGCAGCATGGCGATCATCAACCGATTCCGCGCCATCACGCGGGTCGGGAAGATCGAACTCACCGGCTTCATCGCGTGGGTCCTGTGGCTCGCCGTCCACCTCGTCTACCTGGTCGGCTTCCGCAACCGCTATATCGCGGTCCTGTCGTGGTGCGGTTCCTTCCTCGGACACCGCCGCCCGCACTTCTACTACGCGCAGGGCGCCGCGCCGGTGCCTACCGCCGAGAACGAAGCGACGGAGACGAAGGACGAGCGGCCGGGCGACAAGGAAGCCGTGCCGGCGTCCGCATAGTTCTCCGATCACCGAAAGGCCCCGACCATCCGGTCGGGGCCTTTCGCCGTCGACGCGCCGAGCCGGGACCGACGCGGCGTGTAGCGGTGGCGAACCCCGGCTCACCGCGCGAACTGCCGGTGCTCGACGGGCACTCCGGGTGAAAGTCGGGGTGATTTCCGGGATTTCCTGCGGGCCAGAGGTGTTCGGATGGTGTATCTCGGCCGGCCTGCGGTTACCGTGTGCAGCGCATCCCGAGGAGTGACCCATGAACGACGATGGCAGCGGCCCCTGCGTCGCGACGACACGCGTCGGCTGCGATGTCGTCACGGTCCGCGACATCGCGTCGAGCATCGACCGCTTCGGCGACCGCTACCTGCAGCGTGTGTTCACCCTCCACGAGCTGGAGATATGCACCGGCCCGGGTCGCGCACAACGGCTCGCGGCGCGGTTCGCCGCGAAGGAAGCCGTGATGAAGGTCCTGCGTCCCCGCGACCGCGCGGTGCCGTGGCGAGCCATCGAGATCCGCCGCGCGGACTGGGGCGGATGCACCGTCCTACTGGCCGGTAACGCGGCTGCCCTGGCGCGAGATGAACAGGTGACCGACATTCAGGTCTCGATTTCTCACGAGCCCGAATATGCCATCGCGACGGTCGTGGCGACCCGCGTCGAAGAAGCAGAAACTGGAGAACATCCATGACGGAGCAGGTGATCCGCAAGGTCCTCGGTGCGCACGCGAAGCTGTCGGTCGACAGCACGGTGCTCGACTCCACCGCCGACCTCTACGAACTCGGCCTGACGTCGCACGCCAGCGTGAACGTGATGCTCGCCCTCGAGGACGCCTTCGACGTGGAGTTCCCCGACGAACTGCTGCGCAAGAGCACGTTCGCGAGCGTCGGAGCCATCCGGTCGGCGTTGACGGAACTGGGCGTCGCGTGACCTCCGTGTCCGCGCCGCTCACCGTATCGGAGAACACCGAGCTGTCCTTGCTCGCGCGTGCCGAGATCGTCGGACGCGAGAGCGCCGGACCCGCGGCGGCCGAGGTGGATCGGGAGGGACGATTTCCACACGAGGCCGTCGACGCGCTGCGCGCCTACAAGCTCCTGAACTGCGCTGTCCCCGTCGAACAGGGCGGGGAGGGAGCGTCGCTGGGTGAGCTGTGCGCCGTCGCACGCATCCTCGGCCGGTACTGCGCCTCGACCGCGATGATCTTCGCGATGCACCAGACGCAGATCCTGTCGCTCGTGCGTCACTCCACCCCGGGCGTGGCGGCCTTCGTCGCCGAGGCGGTGGCGAAGGACTACCTGATCGCTTCGGCGACCACCGAACTCGGCACCGGTGGCGACGTGCGCAGCAGCGTCTGCGCCCTCACTCGGGACGGAGAGACGGTCTCGCTCACCAAGAACGCGCCGGTCATCTCGTACGGCGAGTACGCCGATGCGATCCTGGTGACCGCGCGCCGCACCGCCGACAGCCCGCCGAGCGACCAGGCGCTCGTCGTGTGCCGACGCGACGGCGTGACCCTCGAGCCCACCGGAAGCTGGGACACCCTGGGGTTGCGGGGCACATGCAGTCCCGGATTCGTCCTCACCGGCACGACGTCCGCCGATCTCGTGGTAGGTGCGTCCTATGCCGAGATCTCGTCGCGCACCATGCTTCCCGTTTCGCACAGTGTGTGGTCGGCGGTGTGGCTCGGCATCGCCGACGCGACGATGGAGAAGGCCCGTTCGTTCGTGCGGTCGGCGGCCCGCCGCAGCCCGGGTGTCACCCCGCCCGGTGCGCTGCGACTCGCCGAAGCGGCCGCCGTGCACCAGCAGTTCGCCGATCTCGTCGCCGCGTCCGCCGCCCGGTTCGACGCCGCGGCGTCGGCACAGGACGAATCGATGTCGGGCATGGGTTTCTCGCTCGCCATGAACAACCTCAAGGTCACCGCGTCCACCCTCGTCGTGGATCTGGTGAACCGCGCGATGCTCGTCTGCGGTATCGCCGGATACCGCGAGGATTCGCAGTACTCGCTCGGCCGTCACCTGCGCGACGCGCACGGTGCCGCCGTGATGGTCAACAACGACCGCATCATGAACAACTCGGCCCAGATGTCGATCGCCTACCGGGGGACTCTGTGACCAGTCCGGCCACGACCAGCACTGCCACCGACGAACTGTCCGAACTCGAGCGCGCCCGCCTCGACTTCCAGCAACAGTTGCTCGGGGCCGAACTGCTCGTGGAGACCGGTGTTCCCGGCCTCTACGGACGTTCGGGTGTCTTCGAGGACATCGTGGACGGCATCGACCGAGTGGTGGTCGCGGCAG
Organism: Rhodococcus gordoniae; assembly: GCF_001646655.1. Classification (GTDB taxonomy): domain Bacteria; phylum Actinomycetota; class Actinomycetes; order Mycobacteriales; family Mycobacteriaceae; genus Rhodococcus; species Rhodococcus gordoniae. The sequence goes on from NZ_LPZN01000002.1 coordinate 209,772, forward strand.
GTCCGGGCCGGGCGGCGACGCGATTGCGCTTCCCGCCGGTCTTCCCGAGGACTAGCTTCGAGCGGACCGACTACATCGCCTCGTTCCCGCACCTGACGGGAGCGGTGAACACCTTCGCGGGCAGCAACGCCGAGCACGCCGCACTGCTGGCCGCCCGCTCGCGCGGCGAGGCGTGGGACCCGTGGCTCGAACCCGCCGACACCGTGCTGGTCTCCGCCGCATGCCATCCCGCCTACTCGCGGTACACCGGCACGCTGCGTGAGGGCGGCGAACTGCTCGATGTTCTGGGTTACTGCTTCCGGCACGAACCCGCCGTCGATCCCGCCCGCATGCAGGCATTCCGCATGCACGAGTTCGTGCGCATCGGCACCGAGAACGATGCTGCGCAGCATCGTGATTCCTGGATCCAGCGAGGACTCGAGGTGCTCGACTCGCTCGGTCTCGACGCGAGCGCCGTGCCCGCCAACGATCCGTTCTTCGGACGGGCCGGACGCATGCTGGCCGTCAGCCAGCGCACCGAGAACCTCAAGACCGAACTGACCGTCCGTCTCTACGGCGACCTCGACGAGGGCACCGCCGTGGTCTCCTGCAACTGCCATCGTGAGCACTTCGGCGAGACGTTCGAGATCCGCACGGCCGACGGCGAAGTCGCACACAGCGCGTGCGTCGGATTCGGTATGGAGCGCATTGCCCTGGCGTTGTTGCGGACCCACGGACTCGACGTCGACCGTTGGCCCGTTCCGGTGCGCGACAGGCTGTTCCCGTGAGCGATCGGCTCATCGACGTCCGCGTCGGCGGATACTCACCGCATTTCGTGCACGCCGCCGACAGGATCTGGACCGAGACCAACTGTTACGTCGACCTGTGGGTCGAGGTGCTGCATGCGCTCGGCCACGATCCGGTCCCCGCGGCGGCGTGCGCGTTCTCGGCCCGGTTCGACGGCGCCCAGTGGACCTTCCTCAAGTTCCGCCCCGAAGACCTGATGTCGCTCTACGGGGTCGACGTCGCGGAGATGAACGTGTGGCGCCGTCCGGTGGACCACCTCGAGGACAATGCCGCCGCCGGTCTGCTGTCCACGGTCGAGGTGGACGCCTACTGGTTGCCCGACACCGAGGGCACCGGATACCGGGAGAGTCGTTCCAAGACCACGATCGTGCCCAACCTCATCGACCGGGATGCCGAGACGCTCGAGTACTTCCACAACAGCGGCTATCACATCCTCACCGGTGAGGACTTCCGCGGAGTGTTCGGTCTCGACGAGCCGGTACCCACCTGGCCGCCCTATCTCGAGCAGGTGCGGGTCGAGGCGTCGCAGCCGCAGTGCGATGCGTTCGACACGGTGCTCCTGCGGCACCTGCGTATGCGTGCCGGTTCGAACCCGGTGCGCGAACTCGGAACCCGGGTTCTTGCGGACGTCGACCGGATCCGCACCGGCGGGATGGACGTCTTCCATCCGTGGACGTTCGGGGTGCTCCGTCAATGCGGCGCGACCGCCGAACTCGCCGCCGACGTGAGCCTCTACATGGACGGTCGCGGCTACCCCGGTGCGGCGGCCGCGGCCGACGGATTCCGCGCGGTCGCCGAGGGTGCGAAGAGCGTGCAGTTCCGCATGGCCCGCGCGGCGCGCGGCCGCGATGTCGAGCCCGGTGATCAGCTGGTCGCGATGGCCGAAGCCTGGGGGGACGCCATGGCGACCGTCGTCCGCGCCGCCGGCGTGCGATGACGGGTCCGGCGCACATGGATCTGCTGCACGACGCCCGGTGGCGTTGCCTCGGAGTCGATTCCGGGACGGTGGTCCATCCCGACGAACTCCCACAGGACGGTCGTTGGTTACCGGTCCGCATACCCGGCACGGCCGCGGGCGCGATCCGGGATGCCGACGGCGCCGCGGCGGCCCGGGCGTCGTCACCCGACAGCAGCGACTGGTGGTTCGTCACCGACGTCGAGGTGTCCGGCCACGGACCGTGGTACCTGACCTTCGACGGGCTCGCGACCCTCGCGGACGTCTGGGTCGACGGTACGCTCGTCGCCACATCGGAATCGATGTTCGTGCCGTTCACCGTCGTTCTCGACCACCTGTCGTCGACGACGCGGATCGCCATCCGGTGCGCCTCGCTCGACGCCGCACTCCGTGAGCGCAGGCCGCGCGGACGCTGGCGTTCGTCGCTCGTATCGGCCCAGGGACTGCGGTGGTTCCGCACCACGATGCTCGGGCGTGCCCCGGTCTACGGCGGAGCCCCGGCACCGGTCGGTCCGTGGCGTCCCGTGCGTCTCGTCGGCTCCGGCGAACCGGTCGTGCTGGAATGTGCGATACGGACGGCTCTGCACGGATCCGAGGGGATCGCCGATATCGATCTCGTCCTGGCCGGCGCCGTCGTCTCCGAGGCGGTCGTCGACATCGAAGGCGCGACGGCGCACGCACGGCCCGACTACGGATCCGACGGTACGGCACACGTGCGGATGCAGGTGACGCTCCCCGAGGTGAGACGGTGGTGGCCGCACACCTACGGCGACCCGAACCTGTATGCGGCGCATGTTCTTCTGAACGGGCATCGGATCGAACTGGGCCGCATCGGTTTCCGCTCGGTGGAGCAGGTTCCCGGCGATGGCTTCGGCCTGCGGGTCAACGACGTCGACGTCTTCTGCCGCGGGCTGGTGTGGACACCGACCGACCCCATCGCGCTGAACGACCCGGCCGGCACCCGACGCATCCTCGAACGCTGTGTGTCCGCAGGCGTGGACACGATCCGTATCCCGGGCACCCTGGTCTACGAGGACGACGAGTTCTACTCGGCGTGTGCGGAACTGGGCATCATGGTGTGGCAGGACGTCATGCTCGCCACGACAGACCCGCCCGACGACCCGCACGTCCGCTCGCTGCTCGAGGGCGAGGTGCGCGCACTGTCGCGCCGGTGTGCGGGGAATCCGGCTCTCGTCGTGCTGTGCGGGGGGAGCGAGACCGAACAGCAACCGGCCATGCTGGGTCTGACCGGCGTGCCGATTGCGGCACTCGACGACTGGTTGCCCGAGATCGTCGACCGTGAGTGGCCGGGTGCGGTGTGGGTGTCCTCGTCGCCGTCCGCGCCCCCGGGCAGCGACACGCTTCCGATCGCGGTCGGTTCGGGTGTGGCGCACTACTTCGGTGTCGGGGGATACCGCCGTCCGATCGGTGACGTACGTGTCGCCGGCGTCCGCTTCGCCGCCGAATGCCTCGCGTTCTCGATTCCGCCGTCCGACACCGCGATCGAAGCCGAGTTCGGCAGCGTGAATGTTGCCGGTCACCATCCGCGGTGGAAGGCGGCTGTGCCACGCGACAACGGCGCCCCCTGGGACTTCGAGGACGTGCGAGACCATTATGTGCGCACGATCTTCGGGGTCGACCCCTCCGAGGTGCGGTGGGCCGATCCCGCCCGGTATCTCGCGCTCGGGCGGGCGGCGATGTGCGAGGCGTACACCGAGGTGCTGCAGTACTGGCGACGAGCCGGATCGGGATGTCGCGGCGCCCTGATCCTGTCCGCCCGCGACCTGCAACCGGGTGCCGGATGGGGTGTGCTCGACGCCGACGGGAACCCGAAGGCACCGTGGTGGGTGCTGGCCCGGGTGTTCGCGCCCGTCACCGTGCTTCTCACCGACGACGGCCTCGACGGTCTGCGTGTGGACGCGATCAACGACACCGCCGACGTCCTCGACGTCACGCTGCAGGTGCAGGCCCACACCCCGTCGGGTGCCGTGCCGGTGGACGTGTCGCTGCCGTTGTGTCTCGATCCGCACGAAACCCGGGTGTTCTCGTGGGCTGCGCTGACAGGCGGCTTCACCGATGTCAATTTTGCGTATCGATTCGGGCCGCGCACATTCGAGACTGCCACCGCACGGCTGGTGGATCACGCCGGTGCGGTGTTGTCGGAGTCCGTGCATCTCGTGGGTGGTCCGGCACGGGCCGTCGAGCGTGGAACCGGGCTGGACGCGACCGCTCGACCGGTCCCGGACGGCTGGAGCGTGCAGGTGCGAACCGAGGCCGCCGCGCACTACGTTCATCTTGATGTCACCGGTGGTGACCTGCAGGATTCGTGGTTCCACCTGCCTCCCGGAGGTTCTCGTACGATCGCCGTGCGGGCCTGGGATCCGGACTCGGCCCTGAGTGGCCGGGTGGGGGCGTTGAACTCGGCCACGAGCGCACCGATCCGTGTACTTCCCGCCTCGGACGGTCACGAGGTCCGCAGGTAGCTCCCGAGGGCCTCCGACGGACCGGTGCGAGGTACGCCGAAAGCGACAGGTGCATATCGGGCATGGACGGGGTATATGTATCTCCCAAGGGGTCGCTCACCCGATTTGCACCTTCTGTACGGTGCCGGTGGCCACCTCTCCCCGCCTTCCGAGAGGAGATCGACATGGCGATCCGCTCCACATCGCAGATGGGTGCCTCGCACACCGCTTCGTCCACTCGCCGTCCTGCCCGGGTCGAGCAGGACGGACCGTCCTTCACCGAGGTCATCCACTCGCAGCTGTTCTCGAACTATCAGGTGCCTCGCGGTGAGGTGCAGCGCAGCGCCTGACCCCACACCCCTCCGGCGCGAGATCGTGCCTGCCGGGGTGCCCGCGCGGCGTTCAGGACGCCTCCGCGTGCGGCACACTGTCGGCATGAGTGAAACCACGAGTCAGAGCACCCGCATCGTTCTCGCCTCGCGTCCGGAGGGGGCACCCACCGCCGACAACTTTCGCTTCGAGACGGTGGATCTGCCCGAGGTCGACGACGGTCAGATCCTCCTGCGCGTCGTCTACCTGTCCCTCGACCCGTACATGCGCGGCCGCATGAGCACCGCGAAGTCGTATGCCGCGCACGTCGAACTCGGGGACGTGATGGTCGCCGGAACGGTGGGCCAGGTCGTCGAATCGCGGTACGACGGACTCGAGCCGGGCGACTACGTCCTCGCAGGTGCCGGCTGGCAGTCGCACGCCGTCCTCGACGGTTCCGCGGTACGCAAACTCGATCCGCGGGCCGCACCGATATCCACTGCCGTGGGTGTGCTCGGAATGCCCGGTTTCACAGCCTATTCCGGACTTCTGAAGATCGGGCAGCCGAAGGAGGGCGAGACCGTCGTCGTCGCTGCCGCCACCGGGCCGGTGGGATCTGCCGTGGGGCAGATCGCGAAGCTGAAAGGGGCGCGCGCGGTCGGTATCGCAGGTGGGCAGGAGAAGTGCCGCGCGCTGATCGAGGAGTTCGGTTTCGACGCGGCGATCGACCACCGCGACCCGAACTTCGCCGACACGCTGGCCGAGGCGGTTCCCGACGGCATCGACGTCTACTTCGAGAATGTGGGCGGACCGGTGCAGGAGGCGGTGTGGCCGTTGCTCAACACCTACGCGCGAATTCCGGTGTGCGGTCTGGTCGCGCAGTACAACGGTGCAGATCTGAACCGCAAGGACCGTCTTCCGGGACTGTTCAACTCGATTCTCACCAAGAGCCTCACGATCCGCGGGTTCATCCAGAGCGAATTCGTCAAGGAGATGTACGGCGATTTCCTGCGTGAGGTCTCGGCGTGGGTCCGAGACGGGAAGCTCGAGTACCGCGAGGACATCGTCGACGGACTCGAGAACGCCCCGGAGGCGTTCATCGGCATGCTCGAAGGGAAGAACTTCGGGAAGATGCTCGTGCGGGTCGCGCCGGAGTGACGGACACCGTACGGTGCTCGCGACGGAGGATCGCGTCGCGAGCACCGTGCGGGGAACGTCGGGCGCTACGGTCGAATACCGTCACTCGCCGTCAGGCGATGCGCTCGAATACAGCGGCGAGCCCCTGGCCACCGCCGATGCACATCGTCTCGAGTCCGTAGCGACCCTCACGGCGGTCGAGTTCGCGCAGCAGTGTGGCGAGGATGCGTCCGCCGGTCGCGCCCACCGGGTGTCCGAGCGAGATGCCGGAGCCGTTGGGATTCAGGCGCGGGTCGTCGGCCTCGATGCCCCACGAGCGGGTGACCGCCAAGGCCTGTGCGGCGAACGCCTCGTTGAGTTCGATGACGTCCATGTCGGCGAGCGTGAGTCCGAGCCGGCCGAGGGCTTTCTCGGTGGCGGGCACCGGGCCGATACCCATGGTGCGCGGCGGCACACCGGCCACCGCCCAGCTCGCGAGGCGGGCCAGTGGACGCAGACCCAGCGCGGCGGCCTTCTCGGCGGTGGTGACGATCGCGAGAGCGGCACCGTCGTTCTGGCCGCTGGCGTTGCCCGCGGTGACGGTCGACTCGGGATCGACCTTGCCGCGGATCGGGCGCAGTTTGGCGAGGGACTCCATCGAGGTGTCGGCGCGGGGGTGTTCGTCGGTGTCGACGACCAGCGGATCGCCCTTGCGCTGCGGCACCGTGACGGGCACGATCTCCTGCGCGAACACGCCGTTCTTCTGCGCGGCGACGGCGCGCTGGTGCGACTGCACGGCAAGCGCGTCCTGGTCCTCACGACTGATGGAGAACTCGGCGCGCAGGTGCTCGGCGGTCTCGATCATGCCGCCGGGCACCGGGAAGTCGCGGCCACCGGCGGTGACGCGAGCGCGGGCGAGGCGATCGGACAGTGCGACGGCTTCGCCCTTGACGCCCCAGCGCATGCCGGTCGCGTAGAACTCGGCCTGGCTCATGGACTCGGCGCCGCCGGCGAGGATCAGGTCGCTGCCGCCGGTGTGGACCTGCATGACGGCCTGCAGGACCGCCTGCAGACCCGAGCCGCAGCGGCGGTCGACCTGCAGGCCCGGAACGTCCACGCCGAGACCGGCGTTGAGGGCGGCGACGCGGCCGAGGGCCGGGGCTTCACCGTTCGGGGAGGCCTGGCCGAGGAGGACGTCGTCGATGTCGGAGCCGGTGATGCCGGTGCGGGTGACGAGTTCGCGGATGAGGGTGGCTGCAAGATCCTCGGGGGCGATGTCCTTCAGAACACCACCGAACCGGCCCACCGGGGTGCGCAGGGGTTCGCAGATCACTACGTCGGTCATGATGTACCTCGATCGGGGTTGTTCACTGGTGGGTCTGGGTGCGGGCGAGATCCGTGGAGATCGCCTCGGCGGTGGCGAGCAGCGCCGGGACGAGTTCGCCGTGCACGATCTCCATCCGGTAGCGGGCGGCGTGGGTCGACAGGTTCACCGACGCCACAACGGTTCCCGACGCGTCGCGGATCGGTGCGGCAAGTGATCGCAGGCCTTCTTCGAGTTCCTGGTCGACCACGCAGTATCCGTTGCGACGTACCGTGGCGATCTCGGCGCGCAGCTCCTCGGCGGTGGTGACGGTGTTGCCGGTGATGGGTGCGAGATCGGCGCGGGCGAGATAGGCCTCGAACTCGTCGTCGGTCAGGCCGGCGAGCAGCACTCGTCCCATGGAGGTCGCGTAGGCGGGGAAGCGGGTGCCGAGCGTGATGGTGACGGTCATGATGCGGCTGACAGGGACTCGCGCGACGTAGACGACGTCGTCTCCGTCGAGCACCGACACCGAGGTCGATTCCTTGACCTTCTCGGCGAGCGATTCGAGATGCGGCCGCGCAACCTCCGGAAGCGTCAGCGCGGACAGATAGCTGTATCCGAGTTCGAGCACCCGTGGGGTGAGCCAGAACTGGGAACCGTCGGTGTGGACGTAGCCGAGTTCGATGAGCGTCAACAGGAATCGGCGGGCGGTGGCGCGGGTGAGGCCGGTCGCGCGGGCGACGTCCGAGAGCGACTGCCGCTGGGTATGCGCACCGAAGGCTTTGATGACCGACAGGCCACGGGCCAGCGACTGCACGTAATCGGTTGACGCTCCCGGGTTCTCGCGAGCGACCTCGGGAGTGGTGACGTCGGGAGTGCTCACGACCCCGTGCCTCCCTCGGTGTCGGCGAGTGCCTGCTTGCCGAGCGCGAACGCGCGGTTGCTGTTGGGGACTCCCGCGTAGACCGCGGTGTGCAGGAACACCTCGACGAGGTCGTCGGGATCGATCCCCGCGCGGAGGGCGGCGCGGATGTGCATGTCGAGTTCGTGCTCGTTGCCGACCGCGGTGAGGATCGCGAGGGTGAGCAGGCGGCGGGTGCGGTGGTCGAGGCCCGGACGTGCCCAGATGTCGCCCCATGCCGTGCGGGTGATGAAATCCTGGAAGGGCCGGGTGAATTCGGTGGTCGACTCGATGGACCGGTCGACGTGGGCGTCACCGAGGACGGAACGGCGCACCCGCAGTCCCTCCTCGAACACCGCGGTGCGGTGCGCGGCGGATGGAGTGGCGCACGAGATGTGTTCGCGGATGAGCTTTGTGATCCGTCCCGCCTGCTCCACGTTGGCGAGGTGCGCGCCGGGGGAGACGACGTGGAAGGCGGAGTCGGCGATTCCGTCGGCCAGCTGTTGCATCGTCGACGGCGGGGTGGCGGGATCCTGCTCGCCGGCGATCACCAGGGTGGGCGCGACGATCCGCGCGAGGTCGGGACGGCCGTCCCAGGTCGCCAGCGCCTCGCAGCATGCGGCGTAGCCCTCGTCGGTGGTGCCCTTCACCATCTCGACGTGGCGGGTGACCAGATCCGGATCGTGCTCGGCCAGTTCGGGAGTGAACCATCGCGAGACGATGGAGTCGGCGATCGAGGCAAGGCCGTCGTTGCGGACGGACGCGGCCCGGTCGTACCAGGGCTGGGCGGGCTGGAAGGCCGGCGAGGTGCACAGCAGCGTCAGTGTGCGCACGCGTTCGGGGTGATGCGCGGCGAGCCACTGTCCGACGGCACCGCCGAGCGACAGGCCGACGTAGTGCACGGCGTCGAGTCCGAGCGAGTCGAGCAGGGCGACGACGTCGCCGGCGAGCTCCTCGATCGTGTAGGGGCCGGACGGCGCGGGGGAGGGGCCGTGTCCGCGATGGTCGGCCGCGACGACGTTCCAGTCGGGCGACAGGGAGTGGATCTGCGGTGCCCACATCGACAGGTCCGAACCCAGCGAACCGAGGAACAGGACGGTCGGCTTCGTGGGGTCGCCGTACTGTTCGTAGTTGAGCATGACGGTCATCGGGTACCTCCTGTGGTTCGGTTCGTGGTGTCGTGGCGGGTGAGAACGCGATCGACGATGTCGGCGGCATGACCGAGATAGCGTGTGGGGTCGAGAAGTTCGCGCACGTTCTGCGGATCGAGATGTGTTGTGACGACGGGGTCCTCGTCGAGCCGCCTGCCGGCGACCGCCGCATCGGTGACGATCGAGCGTGCGTCGTCGGTGTGTTCGGCGAGTGCGGCAGTGACCTTCTCGGCGAGGATCGCTCCGCCGGTGAGCGCGAGATTGCGGTCGAGCGCGTCGGTGTGGACGTGCAGCCCGTTCAGGCTCACCGAGAGTTGGTGCGCGGCACCGCCGGTGAGGCGCAGGATGTCGCCGAGCGTCTCCCATTCGGCGTGCCAGGCGCCGGCGGCGCGCTGGAACTCGTGGTCGGTCGACGACAGGATCGTCGAGACGAGACCGGGTACGCGCCGGGCGGCGGCACGCGCGGTGACGGCCGCGACGGGATTGCGCTTGTGCGGCATGGCCGACGACCCGCCGGGCGCATCCTCGCTCACCTCGCCGAACTCGGTGCTCGCCATGAGCACGACATCGGTGGCGGGCTTCGCGACCGTACCCGCGGCGACGCCGAGTGCGCCCGCAAGGGTGGTGATCGGAGTACGTGCGGTGTGCCACGGGGCGACGGGACGTGCGAGTCCGAGCAGGTCGGCGACGGTGTCGGCGAACGCGAAGCCGTCGGGATGGACGGCGGCGAGCGTGCCTGCGGCCCCGCCGTACTGCGCGGGCAGGACGGACAGGGCGCGGCCGAGTTCGGTGACGGCGTCGTCCAGGGACAGGAGCCAGCCGGCCGCGAGAGCACCGAAGGTGGTGGGCAGCGCCTGCTGGCCGAGGGTGCGCGCGACCATCGGCGTCTCACGGTGCGTGGCGGCCAGACGGGCTGCGCCGTCGGCCGCGGAGCGCAGATTCGCCACGACGATGGCGCCCGCGCGGTGGGCGAGCAGCATCAGCGCGGTGTCGAGGACGTCCTGGCTGGTCGCGCCGACGTGCACGGCCCGCGCGGGAGCATCGGCTCGCTCCCGCAGCAACGAAACCAGGGGGATGACGGCATTGCCGCCCGCCGCGGATCGTCGTCCGAGGTCGGCGGGATCGAGATCACCGGCGAGCGACGCGGCCGCTGTCGCGACGGCGTCGGCGTCGGCGTCCTCGATGCGGCCGAGTGCAGCTGCCGCACGGGTCAGCGCGACCTCCACGTCGAGTAGGGCGCCGATCCACGCGCGGTCCGACAGGGCGGCACCGAGTTCGTCCGCGCCGAAGACGGGGTCGAACAGCGGGCCCCGGTAGCCGGCGCCGGGGGATGAGGAAGACACGGACCTCCGATCCGAAATGTTCGCGATGTGGACGGATGGACGCTATGCGAACAGGTTAGTGCCGCCGTTGTGCACCCGCAACGATCCTACGCGTATGTGTTCGCATTGCGGACGGTAGTTCACATGACGTACACATGAGGGTATCGTGGCACACATGGACAAAGTCGTTGCCTCCGCCGCCGAGGCCGTAGCCGACATCCCCGACGGCGTCACGATCGCTGTCGGAGGGTTCGGCCTGGTCGGCATCCCCGAGATACTCATCGATGCAGTGCTCGAACAGGGCGCCACCGACCTCGAGACCGTCAGCAACAACTGCGGTACCGACGGCTTCGGGCTCGGTCTGCTGCTCGAGAAGGGGCGCATCCGCCGCACCATCTCGTCGTACGTCGGCTCCAACAAGGAGTTCGCGCGCCAGTACCTCGCCGGCGAACTCGAAGTCGAGCTCACCCCGCAGGGCACGCTCGCCGAACGCCTGCGCGCCGGTGGCGCGGGCATCCCCGCCTTCTTCACGCCCGCCGGGGTCGGCACGGCCGTCGAGGAAGGCGGACTGCCGCTGCGCTACGACGGGCACGGCGGTATCGCCCTCGCGTCGAAGCCGAAGGAGACCCGCGAGTTCGACGGCGAGACCTACGTGCTCGAACGCGGCATCGTCGCCGACTACGCGCTCGTGCACGCCTGGAAGGGCGACCGCCACGGCAACCTCGTCTACCGCGCGAGCGCCCGCAACTTCAACCCGCCGGCCGCCGCCTCGGGCCGCATCACGATCGCGCAGGTCGAGCACCTCGTCGAACCCGGCGAACTCGACCCCAACGAAATCCACACGCCCGGCATCCACGTGCAGCGTGTCGTACACGTCGGCCCCGTCGAGGTCGGCATCGAGAACCGGACGGTGCGCTCATGACACAGGCAACGAAGAAGGGGCTGACCCGCGAGGAGATGGCGGCACGCGTCGCCGAGGAACTCGAGGACGGCCAGTACGTCAACCTCGGAATCGGCATGCCCACCCTGGTGCCGAACTACCTCGAGCCCGGCGTCGAGGTCATCCTGCACTCGGAGAACGGTGTACTCGGCGTCGGCCCGTACCCGACCGAGGACGAACTCGATCCCGAGCTCATCAATGCCGGTAAAGAGACGATCACCGCGATCCCCGGTGCGTCGTACTTCGACTCGGCACAGTCGTTCGGCATGATCCGTGGCGGCCGGATCGACGTCGCGGTCCTGGGCGCGATGCAGGTCTCCGCCAAGGGCGACATCGCCAACTGGATGGTGCCCGGCGCGATGGTCAAGGGCATGGGCGGCGCGATGGACCTCGTCCACGGCGCCGAGCGCGTCATCGTGATGATGGATCACGTCACCAAGAAGGGCGACCCGAAGATCCTCGAGGAGTGCGTTCTGCCGCTCACCGGTCGTGGGTGCGTGCAGCGCATCATCACCGACCTCGCGGTCATCGACGTCACCGAGGAGGGACTGAAGCTCGTCGAGACGGCGCCCGGTGTGAGCACCGACGACGTCGTCGCTGCGACCGCGGCGAAGCTCATCGTCTGATCGGACATCGTCCGACCGGACAACGACGGCGGGGCCGGGCGCGAGGAGATCGTGCGACCGGCCCCGTCTCGCTTCTCAGTCGTAGTCGTCACTGTCGGCCGTGAGGTCGGGGCTGTCCGGGTCCGGCTCCTCCCCGCCCACCTCCGGGATCAATTCGTAGCGGTGCCCGAAGGACTCGACGAGCGCCTGCAGGATCGCGACCACCGGCACGGACACCAGAGCGCCCACCGGGCCGAACAGGGTGGCACCGACGATCACCGAACCGAATGCCACCGCCGGGTGGATCGATACGGTGCGGGCCGTGATGCGTGGGTGCAGCACGTAGTTCTCGACCTGCTGGTAGATCGTGCCGAAGGCGATCACCCACACGCCGTCGAGCGGTTGCTGCACCGCGGCGATGAGCGCGGGGAGACCGATTGCGAGATAGGTACCGATGGTCGGGATGAACTGCGAGACCACCCCGGTCCAGATCGCGAGCGGAAGCCAGTACGGAACGCCGATGATCAGGAAGAAGATTCCCGTGAAGATCGACGAGGCGGCGGCGAGGATCAGCCGGGAGACGACGTAACCGCCGGCCTTCTCCACCGAGGTCTCCCACACGTTCGCGATCAACTGCTGTTGCCGGGCGGGGAACCAGCTCGCGATCGTCCGCCGCATCTGCGGCCCCTCCGCAGACATGTAGAAGACGAACAACAGCAGCGTCAGGATCTGGAACAGGGCACCGACCAGGGTGCTGAGGACGCCGAGCACACCGGGCGTGAACCGTTGCGCCAGATCACGGAGCGTGTCGGGCGTGATCTTGAGCAGCTCGTCCCCGGTCTTGAAATTCGTGTCGAAAGTGCGGTTCGCCCAATCGGTGAGGCGTGTGAGCGCATCCGGAAGTGTGGTGAGCAACTGGGCGATCTGGTCGAACAGGAGCGTGCCGAACACCGCGAAGAACCCGATGGTGAGTGCGATCAGGGAGAACAACACCAGGCCGGTGCCGGCACCGCGACGCATCCCGAACCGTTCGAGCCGATCGACGATCGGTTCGATGGTGATGCTGAACAACCATGCCAGGAACAACAGGCCGAGGAAGCCTTTCAGATTGTGGAACAGCCAGCCCGACATCTGATAGAAGGCGACGGCCAGCAGCACACCGACGATCGTGGGCCGGAGCCAACGGGGAGTCCGTGGTCGATCGGCGACGGTCGCGCGCTTGGCCATCCCACCCTCCCGCTCTGCAGAGACTCTGCCGCGAAATCTACTCGGTGAGCGCGGCCGGGGGGAGCCGTACCGAGACCGAGGAGCATCCACAAAAGAACCGGCCCGGACTCGTGTGAGTCCGGGCCGGTCGGTGGTAGCGGGGACAGGATTCGAACCTGCGACCTCTGGGTTATGAGCCCAGCGAGCTACCGAGCTGCTCCACCCCGCGTTGCATGTCCAACCATACACGACTTCCGAGGGCGCGTTGACCACCCCTCGTCCGTAGAACGTCCCCGTGCTTGCCGATCTCGATCAGCGGGACCTGCAGAGTGTGACGCGTCACAGACTCATAGGTTCGGTCGGTAATCGGGCAGCCGTGGTACGGCTGCCCGAAACCGGTCTGTACGAACATTTTCGAGAGAGGGGCGGCATGGCTGTTGTGTCGAGGAGGTCGCCGATCCGCTTGTGGGGAGCGGCGATCGGAGCCTGTGCAGTCCTGCTCACCGCGTGCGGTTCGACTCCCACCGAGAACTCCGGGGTCGCCGATCCTGCCGTGCCGCTGCACTATGCCACCGTCTTCGGAGTCTCGTCGTTCGATCCGCACAAGACGCGGATCACCAGCGACGCCACCATGCTCAACATGGTCTACGACCGCCTCGTCCACCGTGACGCAGCCGGGCAGCCGGTGCCCGGACTCGCCGAAGCGTGGGAGATCGACGAGAGGTCGTTGACCCTCCACCTGCGGGAGGGGTTGACCTTCTCCGGTGGCGCCGTCCTCGACGCCGACGCCGTCGTCGCCAATCTCCGACGTGCGCTCGAGCCGGACTCGATCACGGCGCCGATGCTGGCGGGTGTGAGTGGGGTCGCCGCATCGGACGACCGCACGGTCGTGGTGAGCTTCGACGGTCCGGGTGCTCAGTACGTGCTGGCGCTGTCGGATCTTGCCGGAATGATCGTCGATCCCGGAGCCTTCGGAAACCCGGACAAGGACGCACGACTCGCGCTCACGCCCGCAGGTGCGGGACGGTACGTCCTTGCGGCGTCCCGACCGGGCGCCGAGTACGAGTTCACCGCCAGGGCGGACTACTGGGACCCGGAGGCGATCGGCACCGACACCTTCGTCTGGACGGTGATGACCGATCCGCAAGCGCGTCTCAGCGCGGTGTCGGCCGGAGACATCGACGTCGCCATCACCACACCCCTGATGATCGACGCCGCCGAACAGCAGGGCCTTCGAGTGGAGACCGCACTTCGGCTCGACCACATGGCGCTGAATTTCAACCGGACCCGCAGCGAGTTCGGCAAGCTCGAGGTACGCAAGGCCATCGCACACGCAATCGACCGTCAGGCCATCGCGGACACGGCGATGGAGGGCCACGCCGAAGCGGCGACGCAGAACTTCCCGAAGGACTACTTCGCGTACGACCCGGATCTCGCCGACGACTACCGATACGATCCCGAGAAGGCGCGGCAGCTGCTGGCCGATGCGGGGCTGCCGAACGGATTCTCGTTCACTGCGATCCTGCTGAATCTCCCCGAGAACGTGCAGGTGGCGCAGATCGTGCAGCAGCAACTCGCACAGGTCGGCATCGACATGAAGCTCGAGCCGCTGCCCCCGTCGGATGCATCGCCGACCTTCTACCGGGGGGACGCCGATGCCTTTCTCACCACCTTCACCGGCCGTTCCGATCCGGCGCTGCTGCTGTCCGCGCTCTTCGGGGAGAATTCACCGCAGAACCCTTCCCGCACCACTGCACCGGGCTTCCGGGAGGCGCTGGACGCCGCCAACCGTGAGACCGACCTGCAGGTTCGGGGGGACAGGCTCGGAGAGGTCTCGAAGACCGTCTCGGACAACGTCCTTGCTGTGCCCTTGGTCTTCTTCGAACTCGGATCGACGCTCACCGATCGGGTCGTCGGATACGAAACGAACCTGTTGATCGACGAATGGCGTGGCGTCGGCATCGCCGCGTCCTGACCGTCGACCGCTCCAGAAACGAAGGAATCTCATGTCTCGTAAATCGTTGACCTCGGTCGTCGCCGCGTTCGCCGCCGCGCTTCTGCTCGCCGGCTGTGGGACGTCGGCTGCAACCGACAGCACCGCGGAGATCGACCCGCAGGTACCCCTGCGTTATGCCACGACATACGGTGCGTCGTCCTTCGATCCGCACAAGACTCGGATCACCAGCGATTCGACCATGCTGAATCTCGTCTACGACCGTTTGGTGCATCGCGACCGGAACGCCGATCCGGTGCCCGGACTCGCCGAATCCTGGGAGTTCTCCGAGGACGGATCCACGCTGACCCTGAAGCTGCGTCAGGGCGTGACCTTCTCGGACGGCACACCGCTCGATGCGCCTGCCGTGGTGGCGAATCTCCGTCGCGCGCTGGAACCCGACTCGATCACGGCCGCGATGCTCGCCGGCGTCGAATCGGTCGAGGCGTCCGACGCACACACCGTGGTGCTCCGACTGAACGGACCGGGCGGACAGCTCGTGCTCACGCTGTCGGACCTGCCGGGAATGATCGTCAACCCCAACGCTTTCGGAAGCCCGGACAAGAATGCGGCGCTCGTACTCCAACCGGCGGGAGCCGGCCGGTACACGGTGACCGAATCCCAGCCGGGGGCTCAGTACAGTTTCGTCGCCCGCGACGACTACTGGGATCAGGAAGCGTTGCAGGCAGAGCACTTCGAGTGGGTCGTCATGACCGATCCGCAGACCCGTGTGAATGCCGTCGCCTCCGACCAGCTCGACGCGGCGATGGCGACGCCGATGTCGCTCGACCCTGCCGAGCAGCAGGGACTGCAGACGAATGTGCAGACCAGCCTCAACAACTACGTTCTCAACCTGAATCGGACCCGGAGCGAGTTCGGCAAGCTCGAAGTGCGTCAGGCCCTGGCCCATGCCGTGGACCGGGAGTCGGTGGTGGAGACCGCACTCGAAGGGCACGGTGAACCCGCGAGCCAGAACTTCCCCGCGGGATATTTCGCCCACAACGACGACCTCGACGATCAGTACGCATTCGACCCCGACAAGGCGAAGCACCTGCTCGACACCGCGGGTGTCCCGAACGGATTCTCCTTCGTGGCGGGTGTGTCCAACCTTCCCGAGAACCAGATGATCGGGCAGATCCTGCAGGAGCAACTCGCACGGGTCGGAATCACCATGGAGATCCGCTCCATGACGCCGACGGACCTCAACCCCGCCTTCAACCGGGGAGAGCTCGATGCCATCCTCACCACGCTCGTCGGCCGCGCCGATCCCTCCCTGCTGCTGACCTCGTTCTACGGTCAGGATTCCCCTCAGAACCCGTCCCACGATGCGATCCCCGGTTTCCGGGAGGCCATGGAAGCGGCCAACCGCGCCACCGACCCCGCAGAACGCGCGGTGCGCCTCGGTGAAGTGAACGCCGTGGTGATGAACTATGCGGCAATGCTGCCGATCGCGTTCGCCGAGTTGGGTGCCGTCGCCTCGGACAGGCTGGTGGGTTACGAACCCAACCGGGTGGTCGACGAGTGGCGTGGTGTCGGCGTGGCCGCCCCCTGACAGGCAGTCGCACGGTCTCATGACCGTGATCGTCACGGATCCGTGAAACCACAGGGAGTGCAGAATGTTTCGGATTATCGGTCAGCGCCTGCTGGCGATCGTCCCGCTGTTGATGATCGCCACCGCCATCACATTCGGTCTGATCTTCCTGATCCCCGGCGATCCGGCACACCGGATCGCCGGGGAGTCGGCGACGCCTCAGCAGATCGAGGCGGTCCGCGAGGAACTCGGCCTCGACCAGCCGGTCCTCGTGCAGTACTTCGATTTCCTGTTCGGAGTCGTTCGCGGCGACCTCGGTACGAGCTTCACCTATCAGGCGCCCGTGCTGGACATGATCGTCGACCGCCTGCCGGTGACGTTCTCGCTGGCGATGGTGGCCGTGGTCGTGGCGCTGCTCGTCGGGATCCCGGCCGGCATCGTCGGGGGCAGCCGGCCCGGTAGCTGGCAGGATCGTGCCACCGGCGTGGGATCGACGCTCGGAGTCGCCACGCCGAACTTCGTCCTGGGTCTGCTCCTCGTGCTCGTCTTCTCGCTGACCCTGCGCGTCCTGCCGGCCACCGGCTACACCCCCCTCGCCAAGGGAGTGTGGCCGTGGCTCAGTCACCTGTTGCTGCCTGCCGTCGCACTGGGACTGGCCGCGGCGGCCGAGATCGCCCGCCAGTTGCGCGGCTCCATGATCGAGGTGATGCAGCAGGACTACGTCCGCACCGCCACCGCCAAGGGCCTGAGCCGGCGCAGCGTCCTGTGGAAGCATGCCCTGAAGAACGCCTTCATCCCGACGGCAACGGTCCTGGGCATGCAGATCGCCTTCCTGCTCGGTGGCACGGCCGTCATCGAATCCGTCTTCGGACTGAAAGGCCTCGGAGATTTCGCGGTGCAGGCGGTGCTTTCCGGCGACCTGCCCGCGATCCAGGGAGTCGTGATCTTCGGCGTCTTCGCCACCGTGATCATGAGCCTGCTCGTCGACATCTCCTACGGCTACCTCAATCCGAGAACAAGGAGCGCCGCATGAGCGACCACACCGTCTCCACGCCGGTGGAGAACACGACCGTGGCCACCGGCGAATCTCCACGCCGCAGATTCCTGCGGCGGTTCCGGAATCGTCCCGGAGCCGTCGTGGCGGCCGTCTTCCTCCTGCTGATCGCCGTCCTCGGATTGCTCGCCCCGCTGATCGCACCGTACGACCCGATCGTCCAGGACCTGACCGCGCGTCGCCTGCCTCCGCTGTCGGACGGATACCTGCTCGGTACGGACAATCTGGGTCGAGACACACTGTCCCGGTTGCTGTACGGTGCGCGCGTCGCGGTCTCCGCCGCGATCATCTCGGTGTCCGTCGGACTGCTCATCGGGGTCGTGCCCGCCCTGATGGCGGGCTTTCTCGGCGGCTGGTGGGACACGATCCTCTCCCGTGTCGCCGATGCCTTCCTGAGCTTCCCGCCGCTGCTGCTGGCGATGGCCATCGTCGGCGTGATGGGTACCAATCTCACCAATGCGATGATCGCGATCGGAATCGTGTTCGGCCCCAGATTCTTCCGCGTGGTACGTGGAGCCGTCATCGGAGTACGCGAGAGCACCTTCATCGAGGCCTCGCGCAGTATCGGAACCCCGACCACACGGATCGTTCGTATGCATGTCCTTCCGCACACGTTGTCTCCGTTGATCGTTCAGATCAGCTTGGCGTGCGGTTTCGCTCTGCTCGCAGAGTCGTCACTCAGCTTCCTGGGATTGGGTGTCCAGCCACCGGAGGCGAGCTGGGGCCGCATGCTCGCGGAGGGGCGTGAAGCATGGAACTACACGGCCTGGCCGGTGGTGATTCCCGCCCTGACGATTATCCTGGCCGTACTGGCCTGCAACACCCTCGGCGACGGAATCCGTGATTCGGTGGGCCGCGAGAACCGGAGCGAACGATGACCGAACCATTGCTGCGCGTCGACGGCCTCGGAGTCGAATTCGCGACCGGTTCCGGCTGGACATCGGTCCTGCAGGACGTCTCCTTCGATGTGGCGGCCGGTGAACTCGTCGGTCTCGTCGGCGAATCCGGCTCGGGGAAATCCGTCACCTGCTCGTCGGTCCTCCGATTGTTGCCGGCGAACCAGTCCCGCACCGTCTCCGGAAACATCCGGTTCCGTGGGCGCGACCTGCTGGCGATGCCGGACCGCGAACTCGCCGACGTGCGCGGCAACGACATCGCGATGATCTTCCAGGAACCGATGACGAGCCTGAACCCGGTCTTCACGGTCGGCGACCAGATCTCCGAGGTGGTGCGGCGGCACCGACGCGTGAACCGGAAGGCCGCGCTGGCGCGCGCCGTCGAGGTACTCGACCTCGTCGGGATTCCGAATGCGGCCCGCCGGGTACGTCAGTACCCGCACGAGTTCTCCGGGGGCATGCGACAGCGGGTCATGATCGCGATGGCGCTCGCGTGCGAACCGTCCCTCCTCATCGCCGACGAGCCCACCACCGCGCTCGACGTCACGATCCAGGCTCAGGTGCTGGACCTGATCCGGGACATGGCCGAGCGGTTCGACATGGGTGTGTTGTTCGTGACCCACGATCTCGGGGTGGTGGCCGACCTGTGCACGGAGGTGGTCGTCATGTACGCCGGGCAGGTGGTCGAGAAGGCCCGCACCGAGGAACTCTTCGCAGCTCCGAAACATCCGTACACCCAAGGCCTGTTGCGGTCGGTTCCGACCATCGACGGTCGCAGCGACCTGCACACCATTCCCGGCTCCCCGCCCGCACCCGGCACGATGCCGGCGGGTTGCCGCTTCGGGCCGCGCTGCGCGCACCATCTCGACGAATGCGACACGGTGATACCGCTTCATGCGCTGGGGAACGAGCGCGTCTCGCGTTGCGCACGGGTGAACGATCTGATGCTGGAGGGAAACCGATGACCGCCGAACTCGTCGACATCGAGACCAGGCAGCCACTGCTGACGGTTCGTGGGCTGCGCGTGGAGTTCCCCGTCGGGGGGCGGATGTCGCGTCGCAAGCAGGTGGTGCGTGCCGTGGACGAGGTCGACTTCGACATCTTCCCCGGCGAGACGTTCGCTCTGGTCGGTGAATCGGGTTCGGGCAAGTCGACGACGGCTCGGGGAATCCTGCGACTCGTCGATGTCGCCGAGGGTTCGGTGGTGCTCGACGGTGTCGACGTGACCGCGCTGGACAGAAGCGAACTGCGCAGCGCGAGACGTCATATGCAGATGGTGTTCCAGGACCCGTATTCGTCGTTGGATCCGTCGCACACCGTCGGGGATGCGATCGCCGAACCCCTGCAGGTGCATACCGATCTCACCGAGGACGAACGCCGGCGCAAGGTCGGCCGGTTGCTCGAACAGGTCGGATTGCGCGCCGAGCACGCCGACCGGTATCCGTACGAGTTCTCCGGTGGGCAACGTCAGCGCATCGCGATCGCGCGGGCCATCGCGGTGGAACCGAAACTGGTGGTCGCGGACGAGGCCGTCAGCGCACTCGATGTCTCGACGCAGAACCAGGTCATCGCTCTGCTCGAGCAGCTTTCCGCGGAGCTGGGCATCGCCTACCTGTTCATTGCGCACGATCTGGCGGTGGTGCGTCACATCGCCCACACCACGGCCGTGATGTATCTGGGACGGATCGTCGAGTGGGGACCGACGGAGCGCCTGTTCACCGAACCGGCCCATCCCTACACGCAGGCTCTGCTGTCCGCGGTCCCCGTTCCGGATCCGGCGCGCCAGCGCCGCCGCGAACGCATCCGTCTGGACGGGGAGCTGCCCGATCCGGCGAACCCGCCGACCGGTTGCGCGTTCAGCACTCGCTGCCCGCTGGTCATGCCGGTGTGCCGGGAGGTGCGACCTGCGGTCACCGAAGTGGCAGGTGGCGGCCGGGTGGCCTGCCACCTGCACACATCAGAACAGCGGCCCGCCCCCGAAGATCTCCCGGTGTGAAGCGGGTTGGTTGCCTCCGACATCGACGATGCCGTAATCGAGGGCGGCCTCGGCGGTGACGAGGGTGCGGCCGCTGCGTGCGTTCACCTCGGGATCGGTTGTGAGAGCGACGATCACCCGCCCGATGAACTCGGGGGTTTCGGCATCGGCCAACGAGAAGCCCTCGAAGTTGTCGATGCCACGGGCGAGCATGGCTTCGTTCTTCACCAGGCCCGGCCACAGCGACAGGGTGGTGACCCCCGTTCCGCGGAGTTCGACGGCCATGTCGGCGGCCATCTTGTCCAGGCCGGCCTTCGACATGCCGTAGAGAACCGAGTGCAGATAACCGCGCGTACCGAACGACGAGATGTTGACGATCATCCCGTCGCCGCGCGGCACCATCAGCTGTGCGGCTTCGACGGAGGCCACATAGTGTGCGCGGAGCCCGACGTCGATCAGGCTGTCCCAGTCGCTGATCGGACGCTTCCAGAACGGTTCGGAGAACCCCGCGAAGCCCGGCGGTGACGCCCACACGTTGTTGACGAGCAGATCGAGCCGGGAGTCCTGTTCGTCGGCGATCCGGCGGAACAGGTCGTGGATCTGCGCGTCGTCGCGGTGATCGCACTGCACCGCGATGCCTCGTCCGCCGCGGGCGGTGATCTCCGCCGCGGTGTGGTCGAGCGGACCGTCGACGTCGACCGGGCCACGGGCGGTGACGTAGACGGTCCAACCGTCGGAACCGAGAGCGCACGCGATGCCCTTGCCGACACTGCGACTCGCGCCGGTGATCAGCGCCACCTTTGCTTCTGCCATCACTGCACCACTTCCACGTCGTCGGTGAGGGCCCGCTGGATCGACCACAGGACCTTCACGTGGCAGCGGGAGATCTTCCATGTGCCGTTCTCGACCACGTAGTCGTCGTCGTAGTCGAGCGCGGTGACCCGTTCGGTGCGGGCGCGCAGATCCACTTGCCGGAACCGCAGCGTCCAGGCGCCGGTGGCGGTACCGGGTCCGGTGAGGTGGATGCTCGGATGCATGCCGTGATGCATGTCGAGCACGACGTAACGGTCGTCGAGCCGTTCGAGGGCGATGCGTGAGTAGATGTCGATCAGGGCGTCGGCGTCGTCGAAGCTGCCCAGCGCGGGTCCGTAGTAGATGTCGGCGCGCCCTGCGACGAAGCATCCGCGCATCGCTTCCGGGTCCTTGGCGTCGCACGCCCGGAAGTAGCGATGCTTGAGCATCCTGATCTCTTCGAGGGCTTCGAGCCGGGCCAGCCTTTGCTCGACGGTGTCCATCGGTGTGCCTTCCGGTCGGGAACGAGCAGTGCCACGGACCCTAGCCCGCAACCGGGTGGTCACAGGAGGCGTGTTCCCGTTGACCGGACGGCCTGATATCTCAGCCCTTCAGCTTCCATTCCGCGAGATCGACTGCGGTGGATATCGCTTCGAGCAGCACCGCCATGCGTTCGGCCGGGCCGGGTGCGGCGAGCACTGCATAACGGTCCGCTTCCCCCATCGGCACGTACCGGGCGAGGGCGAACAGTCGCGCGCCGGGATCGTCCGGCAGCTCGGTGGTGGCGGGAGGTAGCGGGGCCCGGCCGTCGGTGAGGCGATCGAGTACCCCGTACAGCCGGCCCATCGGTCCGGTGATCGCGGCGAAATCCACCGGCCCCGAATCGGTGTCGGGCCAGGGCTCCACCTCCGCGCGCGGGTAGGGATCGTCGGGAAGCCATCGGGTGACGCGAATGCGTTCCTCTGCAATGCATTCGAGTTCACGACGACCTGCACCGACCTCGTCGTCGACCACGATCCGTGCGACGGTACCGACATCGTGTCGCTGTTCGCCTCCGCCCACCTCGTGTCCCCGGGCGATGAGGACGACACCGAAGCGAGGGCCGTCCGGCGAGGCCGCGCAGTCCTGGACGAGTTGCAGATATCTCGGTTCGAAGATGCGTAGCGGCAGGTCGGATCCGGGGAGCAGGGCGGTGCCGAGCGGGAACATGGGAAGTATCGGCATCAGGGCATCCTCAGGCGCGGGGTCGGGGGAGCGGGAACGGTTTCGTCGCGAGCGATCTCGGTGAGCAGATGATCGGCCCAGCTCGAGAGACCGTCGATGTCGAGCCGGTACGGCGGTTCGTCCTCGTAGTGCCGCACCCGGGCCTGCCCCTGCTTCAACAGTGACGCGGCCCCCGTCGGGTTGCCCCGGAGCAGATGGGTCAAACCGACGGCGAGCTGGGCGAGACCCTGCCAGAGGGGACGTTCTTCGGGCGGTGCCTTCTTCCACATCGCCTCGAAGACCTCGTGCGCGTGGAAAGGGAAACCGTGATCGAGGAGACGCTGACCTTCGGCGATGGTCTCCTCGACATCGAGGTCGATATCGTCGGGAATGCGTTCGACGCCTTCTTCGCCCGGCGGCAGCGGGCGCCCCAGGGCGTCGCGCGGACGCGCGTTCTGCGGCCTGCCGTCGGGTGTGCGGTCCCGGTCCGTCATGTCGCCAGCCTAGACGACAGGCCTGTTCGGTGAGGGGTCCGAACGACGCTCAGTACGGCCGGAGGACGCCGTTCCGACCTTCGGGGGACAGCCTGGACAGTTGCGTCGACAGTTCCCGGACGAATGCGTCGACGGTGCCCGGGGCGACACGGAGATCGGTACCGGGGTGGAAGAGATACCGGCCGTCGTCCACGACGTCGAACCAGCCGATGTCGGCGACGGGTGTGTACCCCGGATGCGCGTACCGCAGGATGCGGATGCTGCCGGTGGCCGAGCGTTCGCGACGCAGCAACCGGCGCAACGACTCTGCGTGCGTGCCACTCGCCGGACGGCGGACTGCTCCGGCTTCGGATGGTTCGAGCACCTCGCGGCTCGGCGCGGTGCGTGCCGGTTCGCGGCCCGCGGCCACGACCGGCAGTTCCCCGACGATCGCGCCCGCGAGGTCGGTGGTCGTGGTGATGCGGATATCGCCTGCGACGGGAGCCTGACGGGCGAGGACGGCCTGCTCGCCGGTCGCGGCGGCGCGGACGAAGACCTCGCATGCCGGATCCGTCGAACGACCGTAGACCTCCACCGCAATCCGGCCGGTCAGCAGGATGCGCATCGCGTCGTCGAGGGCAGGGTCGGGTGTCTCGTTCCGCCACGCTCGGGCGGCCTGCAGGTTCGCGGCGTGCTCGTCCTCCCACAGGACCGAGGTTCGGTAGCGCAGCGGGAAGGGGAACTCGTCGCCGCCCGCGGCGGTCCAGGAGGCCAGGAATCGGTCGGGTGTGAGGTGCCGGTCCACAGCCTCAGGCCCCCAGAACCGGCGGGGCGGTGTCGGGCAACGACCCGATCAGTTCGTTCCCGTTGTCGCTGGTGACGAGATAACTCGCCACGCGTTTGTCCTGCTCGTCGCCGCGGGACGAGGCGGGCGGGACCATTCCCGGCATCATCCCGAACGGGCGAGCGCCTGCGCCACGGGTCGCGGCAGCACCGGGTTGACCGGCCACACCGCCGGTGGGTGCGGCTCCCGCGACGAGCGGGGAGGGACCGGCCGTAGGTGACGCCCCGCCGGCCGAGCCGCCACCCGGTAGACCACCCCCGACACCTCCACCCGCCCCGGCGGACGGAGAACCGTACGAGTGACCTGTCGGGTTTCCTGGGGCGCCGCTCGCAGTCGGGGAGGTGGCCGCAGGAGTGGTCGCCGCAGGATCGTTCGAACCTGCTCCACCGGCGGAATCGGAGTTGTTCGCGCGTGCGTCCGGGTCTTCTCCGGGAGTCTCCGCGGGCGTACGGTTCTCCGCCTCCGCAGGTGCCGGCCCGTCCGGACCTCCTCCGTTCCCACTCGGGGCCCCCGCCGCGCCACCCGCCGCCTGGGTGCCGCCGATCGCCGACGTGCCGTAGCTCTGGGGAACGAAGCCCTCGTTTGCTCGACTCGTGGTGGCGGCATACGGCGAGGGCAGTACCGGGACCGCCGAGCCGGAATCGCGGTAGTACGGCTTGTAGAGCGCCTCCATCACCCGCACGGCCTGGGCGCGAGCGGCCTCCTCCTGCCGGGCCGCGGCGGCACCCGCGACGGGATCGAGCGCGTACAGGAGCGACGACGTGTTCGCCGAGGGCGGGGGGACGGACGATCGCACCCGCTCACCGACGTCGGCGGCGATGCGGAGCTTCTCGGACGTCGCGCGTGCGGCATCGGACAGTTGCTGTGCGGATTCGCCGAATCGCACGGTCGCGTCCATGGCAGCGTCGGCCGCCGCACCCTCCCAGTGCTGGGAGACGAGCTTGCGGATCATCAGCGTGCCCCACGCGACCGTGAGACTGAAACCCTTTCCGAGCTCGGCCCATTCGGTGGCCAGGGTGGTCATCGCGACGGGGTTGATGCTCTGGGACAACCGGTGGATGTCGGCGTGCTCCATGCCGTGGAAGTTCTCGAACGCCGCGATGTACTCGGGATCGACGCCCACGTCGATGCGTGCGGCCAGTGTGTCGTAATTGGACTGCCGGCGGGCGACGGAATCGGGGGCCGGGGCGTCGACCCCGAGCGACACCGACAGTCGGTCGACGACGTTGTCATTGATGGACATGGACGACAGCTCCCCTCAGATGCTCTCGCGTCTCGAGGAGCCGACGGCGGCGCGATATCCCCCTGCCCACGTAGATCCCCCCGATCCGATGGTGGCGACGATGCTAACGCACGGCACCCACCAGGCGCAGGGCAGGATCGGCATACGGGGCGCTGATCATCGCAGCGTCGTCGTAACGGCCCGAGGGCCTCGGATCCGCCGACGACATCGTCCCATGCATCGCTCACGAAGGTCTTCCGCTCCTGTCCGGCTGCTGTTGACAAGCCCGCTACGGCATCGCACGATAAGCAAGCGCTTAGAAGTAAGCCAGTGCTTATCGACTTGGTAACGGTGGGTGCGACGCGGAGTCCTCTCCGCGCTGCAGCGTTCGCGGCAGCATAGGATCCGCCGAGGAGAAGAATAGGATCTGGCTCTGAAATGCAGTGTTGTTCAACAAAATTGGATACAGGCTGTTTGGTGGATGAGATGACCGTCGGCTGTACAGTTCCTGTAGGCCCCGTCACAGCGAGGAGATGACGTATGTCCGTGCTCGACCGCTTCCGTCTCGACGGCCGCGTTGCCGTCGTCACCGGTGCCTCTTCGGGCCTCGGTGTCGCGTTCGCCCGAGGGCTGGCCGAGGCGGGAGCCGACGTCGTGCTCGCCGCACGCCGGGTCGACCGACTCGAGAAGACCGCCGAGCTGGTCCGCGAAGCCGGACGGCAGGCCGTCACGGTCGAGACCGACATCGCCGATCCCGAACAGGCCCAGCGCATGGTCGATCAGGCCGTCGAACAGCTCGGTCGGGTCGACATCCTCATCAACAATGCGGGGATCGGCACGGCCGTCCCCGCCACCAAGGAGACCCCCGAGCAGTTCCGGCAGGTCATCGACATCAATCTCAACGGATCGTATTGGGCGGCACAGGCCGTCGCCCGGGTGATGCAACCCGGTGGCGCGATCGTCAACATCTCGTCGGTTCTCGGTCTCACCACGGCAGGTCTGCCGCAGGCCGCGTACTCGGCCAGCAAGGCGGGCGTCATCGGCCTCACGCGCGACCTGGCGCAGCAGTGGGGAGCGAGGAAGGGGATCCGCGTCAACGCCATCGCGCCGGGCTTCTTCCGCACCGAGATGACCGACGAGTACCAGCCCGGATACCTCGATTCCATGAAGCAGCGGATCATTCTCGGCCGGACGGGGGATGCCGAGGAGATCGCAGCTACCGCCGTGTGGTTGGCGTCCGACGCCGCCGCTTACGTCACCGGTCAGACCATCGCCGTGGACGGCGGACTCACCATCACCTGACGGCACCACCCATCCCTACGGAGGAACGCTATGAGCACACAACCCCGCACTGCCATCGTCACCGGAGCCGCACGCGGTATCGGCGCAGCCGTCGCGAAGCGTCTCGCCGGCGACGGGTACCGGGTCGCCGTCCTCGACCTCGACGAATCCGCCTGTGAAGACACCGTTTCGGCCATCGAGTCCGCCGGGGGCAAGGCGCTCGCCGTGGGAGCCGACGTCTCCGACGAGAAGTCCGTCGCCGCTGCCGTCGAGAAGGTCGCCACCGAACTCGGCGAACCCACCGTCCTGATCAACAATGCCGGCATCACCCGCGACAACCTGCTGTTCAAGATGACCGTCGACGACTGGGACGCCGTCATGAACGTGCACCTGCGTGGCGCCTTCCTCATGACGCGTGCCGTCCAGGGCTACATGGTCGACGCCAAGTTCGGCCGCATCGTCAACCTCTCGAGCACGTCGGCCCTCGGTAACCGCGGCCAGGTCAACTACTCCGCAGCCAAGGCCGGCATGCAGGGTTTCACCAAGACCCTCGCGATCGAGCTGGGCAAGTTCGGTGTCACCGCCAACGCCATCGCGCCGGGCTTCATCGCCACCGAGATGACCGCCGCGACCGCCGAGCGTCTCGGCGTGTCGTTCGACGACTTCAAGTCGAACGTCGCGGCCGACATCCCGGTCGGCCGCATCGGCGAGGTCGACGACATCGCCCACACCGCATCGTTCCTCGCGTCCGAGGGCGCGGGCTTCGTGTCCGGTCAGGTCATCTACGTGGCCGGTGGCCCGAAGGCCTGATCCACTTCCGTACCTCCGCGGCGCCGCGTCCCATCCGGGACTGCGGCGCCGCGGTCGTTTTCAGCGGATCGGACGGAACTTGTCGGTCGCCCCGGCTAGCCTTCCGGCATGAGCGAGAAGGTCAAGGGACCCGAGTCGTATTTCCCGTCGATCGAGCAGAAGTACGGGCGCCCGATCGAGGAGTGGAAGACCATGATCCGCGCGTCGGATCTCGGCAAGCACATGGAGCTGGTGAACTGGCTCGAAGAGGACCACGGGATGGGCCACGGGCACGCCAACGCTCTCGTCGCGCACACTCTGAAGGAACAGAGGCCCGACTGACGAGAGCGTCCGTCTACGGCAACCGTGGGGGTGGCGTGCGGTAGGTCGCGGGGGTGGCGCTGAGCCGGATCGGGTTGGCGATCTGGCGCAGCGGAGCGTCCCGCTCGGGATCGTCGATCGACACCACCGGCGACAGGCCGAGTCGTTCGGCGAGCGCGACCGCGTCGGCGATGTCGTTGAGCGGACCACACGGCACTCGGGCGGCGGTCAGTGCGTCGAACCACACGTCGGCCGTCTCGGCCGAGAGCAACTCGTCGACGATCTTCGTCAATTCCTCTCGGTTCGCTACGCGGGCGGTGTTGGTGGTGAACCGGTCGTCGGAGGCGAGTTCCGGAGCTCCGAGGACCTCGGCCAGCGAAGCGAACTGACGATCGTTGCCGACGGCGAGGACGAACGGCCGGTCGGCGGTGTGGAACACCTCGTAGGGCGCGATGCTCGGATGACGATTGCCCATGGCCTTCGGCACCACACCCGCCGCGACGTAGCCGGACGACTGGTTCGCCAGCGCCGACAGCAGGGACGACAGCAGGTTCACCTCGACCCGCTGTCCTTCCCCGGTGCGGTCGCGGTGCCGCAGTGCGGCGAGAATGCCCACCGCAGCGTGCATTCCGGTGATGACGTCGACGACGGCGACACCGACCTTCGTGGGTGTCGCCGGGTCGGGTCCGGTGATGCTCATCAAGCCGCCGACGGCCTGGATGAGCAGGTCGTAACCGGGCAGATCGTTGTGTCCGCCGAAGCCGGTGATCGACGCGTAGACGATGCCGGGGTTGAGTTCCCGGACCTGCTCGTAGCCGAGTCCGAGCCGGGTCATCGTGCCGGGCAGGAAGTTCTCGACGACGACGTCGGCACGGAGCACGAGATCCCGGGCCTGGTGGAGTCCGCCTTCGGTGGTCAGATCGATGGCCACCGACTTCTTGTTGCGGTTGACGCCGAGGAAGTAGGTGGACTCCTCGCCCACCCAGGGCGGACCCCAGTGCCGGGTGTCGTCCCCGAAGCCGGGGCGTTCGATTTTGACGACCTCTGCCCCGAGGTCGCCGAGCAGCATGGTGGCGTACGGGCCGGCGAGCACGCGACCGAAGTCGGCGATCACCAGCCCCTCGAGCGCACCGGGAACGGCGGTCACCGGAAGGCCGCCTCACCGGTCAGCGCCTTGCCGATGGTCAGCTGGTGGACCTCGGAGGTGCCCTCGTAGGTCAGCACCGATTCGAGATTGTTGGCGTGACGGATGACGGGGTACTCGAGCGTGATTCCGTTGGCGCCGAGGATGGTCCGGCACTCGCGGGCGATGGCGATGGCCTCGCGCACGTTGTTGAGCTTGCCGAGGCTGACCTGCTCCGGGGCGATCTCGCCGCGGTCCTTGATGCGGCCGAGGTGGTAGGCGAGCAGGTGGCCCTTGCCGACCTCGAGCGCCATGTCGGCGATCTTGGCCTGGGTGAGCTGGTAGCCGGCGAGCGGCTTGTCGAACACCTCGCGCGACCGGGCGTAGTCGATCGCGGTCTCCAGGCAATCGCGGGCCGCGCCGATCGCACCGAAGACGATACCGAAGCGGGCCTCGCCGAGCGAGGTGAGTGGTCCGCGCAGCCCCTCGGCCTTCGGCATCATCGCCGAGGCGGGCAGACGCACGTCGTCGAGGACGAGCTCCGAGGTGACCGAGGCGCGCAGCGACAGCTTGGCGTGGATCTCCGGTGCGGAGAAGCCGGGGGTATCGGTGGGGACGACGAAGCCGCGGATGCCCTTGGCGCCTTCTTCGAGGTCGGTCTGTGCCCAGACGACGGCGACGTCGGCGATCGAGCCGTTGGTGATCCACATCTTGGTGCCGTTGAGGATCCAGTCGTCACCGTCGCGCTTGGCGTTGGTGCGCATCCCGGCAGGGTTGGAGCCGAAGTCGGGTTCGGTCAGACCGAAGCAGCCGATGGCCTCGCCGGCGGCCATGCGAGGGAGCCATTCCTGCTTCTGCTCCTCGCTGCCCCAGTGGTGGATGGAGAACATCGCCAGCGAGCCCTGCACGGAGACGAGGCTGCGGATGCCGGAGTCGACGGCCTCGAGCTCGAGGCAGGCCAGGCCGTAAGCGGTGGCGCTCATGCCGGCGCAACCGTAACCGTCGAGGTGCATGCCCAGCACGCCCAGCTGCCCGAGCTCCTTGGCGAGTTCGCGGGCCGGGAGCTTCGCTTCCTCGAACCACTGGGCCACGTGAGGGCGGATGCGCTCGTTGCCGAACTTGCGGACGGTGTCGCGGATGTCGATCTCCTCCTGCTCGAGGAGGGAGTCGAGGGCGAAGAGCTGGGGCAGCGACTGAGCGTGGGACATGGCTTTCTCCGGTGGTCGAGGAAACGTTTGTCAGAACGATTGCGAGAACGTTTGCACGAACGATTGCATGGCATACGCTAAGGGCATGTTCCGGGCTCGTCAACCCGGAACGCGAACTCGATGCGAGACAAGCAGGAGAGCCGAATGCCCCGTCCCGACCGCGCCCCGACGCTCAAGGAGATCGCCGAGCGCGCCGGCGTCCACGTCTCGACGGCCTCTCGGGTGCTGCGCCAACCCGAACCGGTCGACGGCTGGTCGGACTCGGCCCTGCGGGTGCGGGAGGTCGCGGCCGAACTGGGATATCGACCCAATTTGTGGGCGGCGAGCCTGCGCACCCGCAAGACGACGACCCTCGGTGTCGTCATGCCGCGACTCACCGACGGGGTGGTCGCCACGACCTACCAGGGCATCGAGGAGGCCGCCACGAAGGCGGGTTACTCGGTACTGCTGTCGAGCCCTCCCGACGACCTCGACGCACAGCGTCGGGCAATCGCGCTGCTCGTGGGCCGGCAGGTCGACGGCCTGCTGCTGAGCAGCCTGCACCTTCCGGGCCGCGCGTTCGTCGAGTCGCTGGCACTCGGGTCGCTGCCGATTCTCGCGGTCACCCGGCACGCCGACGCAGGGTTGCCGTTCGTGGTGGGCGACGACTACCGGGGTGGGGCACTGGCCGCCCGGCACCTGCTCGACCGCGGCTACGACGACCTGGCGATCATCGCCGGTCCCGACCACGCCAGCACCGCCCGCGACCGTCGCGACGGCTTCGTCGACACCGTGAAGGACGCCTCGGTGTCGCTTCCGCCCGAGCGGGTCGTGCGGTCGAGCTTCGATGTCGCCGGAGGCGTGGAGGCCGCGCGTGCGCTGCTGGATCGCCCCGATCGCCCCCGTGCGATCTTCGCGGTCAGCGACACCATCGCGATCGGCATCCTCGGCGTCGCCCGCGACCTGGGTCTGTCCATCCCCGGCGATCTCGTCGTGGTCGGTTACAACGACATCCCCGTCGTCGCACAGTTGCCGGTTCCGCTCACCACGGTCCGTTCACCCGCGCACGATATCGGAGTGACCGCCATCGAGCGTCTGCTCGAACTCGTGCGCACCGGAGAAACGGAATCGATGAAGCTGCCCGTCGAACTCGTCGCCCGCGGATCGAGCTGAGCGACCTCACCCGTTGCCGTTACCGCGGCCGCTGTTCCCGTTTCCATTGCCGTTGTTGCCGTTGTTGCCGTTGTTGTTCCCGTTGTTCCCCTGGGAATTGCCGTTCCCGTTGTTGTTTCCGGGTCCGCTGTTCCCGCGGGACTCCGGTCCGGACCTCGTGGGTACGGAATCGGTCGGTGGTGCGACGGGGACGGTCTCCGGGACGGGCACGATCGGAGTCTCGACTGCGGTGCTCGCCGGAACGACCCCGGAGTCGGTGGGCTGGGGGATCTCGGTCGTCGCCGGTATCCGTCGAGGAAGCGACGCGGAGGTGCCCGAAGTGGCGGTCTCCGGAGTTGCGGCAGGCGGGGAGGCGGAATCCCGTCCGAATCCCAGCGCGAGGCCGCCCACGGTGAGCGCTCCGACCAGCGTCAGTCCCGTCGCGAGGAGAACTCCACGAGGACGATCCGTGGATCTGTGTGCGGTGGTTGTCGGGCCGGCTACGGATCCTGCCGGCAGGCGGGACGTCGCGGCAGGGTATTCGCTGGAATTCCTCAGCGCCGAGAGCATCTCGCGTGCAGTGCGGAATCGGTCGGAAGGCTCACGTGCCATGGCCCGCTCGATCACCGCGACGAGTCCCGGATGGACATCCGGACGGAGCTCGGGCAGTGGCTGCGGTAGGTCGTGTGTGATGGCCCGTGCCAGCGCGAGGATGTTGTCCTCGGCGAACGGCCTCCGCCCGCACAGGGATTCGTAACCGACGATCCCCACCGCGTACAGATCGTCCGTCACGGACGCGGCATGTCCGGTGATGCGGTCCGGGCTCAGGTAGGCGACGGTCCCCACGAGTTCACCGGTGCGGGTGAGGTCGTCGCCGACGCTCTTGGCGATGCCGAAGTCGGCGACCTTGATCTCGCCGTTCTCTGTGATGAGCACGTTCGCCGGCTTGATGTCCCGATGGAGGATCCCTGCGTCGTGTGCGGCGACGAGAGCCTCGAGAATGCTGACGAGCACGGTGCGTACCCGATCGCCGGGCAGGGGTCCGCGAGAGATGTCGTCGGCGAGGGTGCGGCCGGGGAGCCGTTCCATAACGATGTAGGGACGTCCGTCGTGTTCGCCTGTGTCGTACACGGCGACGATGCGAGGGTGGTTCAGGGCCGCAGCCGCCCGGGCCTCGACCTCGAAACGTCGTCGTACGTCCGGTCTGCTGCCGAACTCCCGTCCGAGCAGTTTGACCGCGACGGGCCGGTGGAGGCGAGTGTCCCAACCGTCGTGGATCTCGCCGCTCCCGCCCACGCCGAGTAGGCCGCTCAGCTCGTAGCGGCCGTCGAGAACTTTGTGGGCGGTCACAGGTGGACGGTAGCCGTTCGAACAGGAAGGTAAACAAAATGTGCTGGTGGGGCGAGGTGCATCCGCGCTTCATCCGGGATCTTCACCCGCTGCTCGTAACGTGTTTGTAATTCGTGCCGATCTCAAGCCGGGAGAACATGCTGTCGGAGGGCCTGAATGAAGACGATTGTGCGAGCCGGGATCGTCGCCGGCATGGCAGCTGCATCGATGGTGTGGCCGGTATCCGCGATGAGTGACCCGGGCAGCGAGCAGGGCATTCGCTACGTCGCGCTCGGCGACTCGCGTGCCGCCGGACCCTACCTCGACGCAGCGGCGATGATCAGCGGATGCGCCCGCGCCGACGCGGGATATCCGAATCTCGTCGCGGGTTCGCTGCACCCGGTCGGCTTCGTCAACGTCGCCTGTACGGGTGCGCGCACCGAACACATCACATCCGTCCCGCAGCAGACGTCGACCGGATCGGTCGCCCCGCAGATCGATTCGCTCGCCCCGGACACGAATCTCGTCACATTGAGCATCGGTGGCAATGATGTCGGCTGGTCGGGGATCGTCTCGGCGTGCTACACCGAGCTTCCGGGCGGCGACGCGCACTGCCGCACCGACCCGGGCACCGTCTCGCGCATGGACGCCGCCCTGAGTGCGCTCGGACCGAAGGTCACCGCGACACTCACCGCCGTTCAGCAACGTGCACCGCGCGCACGGGTCCTGCTGGTCGGGCACGGCGGTGTCTTCGGCAACCGGGGTTGCTGGCCGAACATCCCCACCAGCGACGCCGATGCGTCGTTCGTGACGAACTTCTTCTCCCGGATGAACCGTGTGCTCGCCAAGTCCGCCGCCGAGGCCGGTGCCGAGTTCGTCGACGTCATGGCCGGGGCTGAAGGGCACGACGCGTGTGCGCCCTCCGAGCAGCGCTGGTACGAGGGGCGGCAGTCGCTGTCGCTGGCGAAGGCCCTCCACCCCACAGCGGCGGGGATGCGGCACATGGCGCAACGGGTTACGGACGTCTGGTATCAGCGGGGTTAGGAACCGACGACCAGCGGCGTTTCGTTCGCGACACTCGCCGGACACGACGGCGAAAAGGTGGAATGCTGCATTCCACTGCGTGCGCACATTCGTCGAACCGGTCCTGCGCGGGAGGCCTCGATGACGATCTACCGGCAACAGCTCGGCGGAACCGGCTACGAGTTCGACGGCCTCGTCGACCTGCTCGGGAAGGCCTCACCGCGCCGCTCGGGCGATGAACTCGCCGGGTGCGCCGCCACCTCGGACGCCGAACGTGCCGCGGCACAGCTGGCTCTGGCGGATCTCCCGCTGACCACCTTCCTCACCGAGGAGGTCGTCCCGTACGAGACCGACGAGGTGACCAGGCTGATCGTCGACACCCATGACGCGATGGCCTTCGCGCCGGTCTCGCACCTGACGGTCGGGGAGCTGCGCGACCATCTCCTGGAGGTCGCGGCCCGAGCGGACTCGGCCGACGTGCTCGCGGCACTCGCGCCGGGACTCACCCCGGAGATGGTGGCGGCGACAAGCAAGATCATGCGGAACCAGGACCTGATCGCGGTCTCCCGCGCCGCGACGGTGACCAGCGGGTTCCGCACCACGATCGGGGTGCCCGACCGGCTCGCGACGCGTCTGCAACCGAACCATCCCGTCGACGATCCACAGGGAGTCGCCGCGTCCGTCCTCGACGGACTGCTGATGGGATGCGGCGACGCCGTGGTCGGGATCAATCCGGCGAGCGACTCGCCGCACGCCGTGTCCGACCTGCTGCACCTGCTCGACGAGATCCGGCAACGATTCGAGATCCCCACCCAGTCGTGCGTGCTCACCCACGTCACCACCACCATCGATCTGATCGAGAAGGGTGCGCCCGTCGACCTGGTGTTCCAGTCGGTCGCCGGCACCGAGGGCGCCAACCGCAGCTTCGGGGTGGACCTCGCAGTGCTGCGGGAGGGCAACGAGGCCGGCAGGTCGCTGCGACGGGGAAGCGTCGGCAGCAACGTCATGTACTTCGAGACCGGGCAGGGTTCGGCGTTGTCGTCCGGTACGCATCTCGGTACCGGAGGCAGACCCGTCGACCAGCAGACCCTCGAAGCACGCGCGTATGCCGTTGCCCGCGAATTCGATCCGCTGCTCGTCAACACGGTCGTCGGGTTCATCGGACCGGAATATCTGTACGACGGCAAGCAGATCATCCGCGCCGGTCTCGAAGACCAGTTCTGCGGCAAACTCCTCGGCCTGCCGATGGGTGTGGACGTCTGCTACACCAATCACGCCGAGGCCGACCAGGACGACATGGACACCCTGCTCACCCTGTTGGCCGTTGCCGGAACAGCATTCGTCATCACCGTGCCCGGAGCCGACGACGTCATGCTCGGCTACCAGTCGCTGTCGTTCCACGACGCGCTGTACGTGCGGGAGGCGGCGAACCTACGGCCGGCACCGGAATTCGAGGAATGGCTACGCAGACAAGGCATGGCGGACGACGTCGGTCGCATCCTGCCGGTGGACGTCGGCGCGTCTCCCCTCCGAGCGCTCGGAGGTGCCCTGTGAGCGATCTGTGGGACGAGCTGCGTCGGCACACCCAAGCACGGATCGGGCTGGGGCGCACCGGGAACAGTATCCCGACACGCCGTCATCTGGAGTTCGTGACGGCGCATGCCGAAGCACGCGACGCCGTGCACGTCCCGCTCGATGTGCCGGGCTTGGTTCAGCGGATCCGTGGTCTCGGCCTCGGTGAGCCGCTGATCGTGGAAAGCGCAGCAGGAGATCGCAGTACGTATCTGCGGCGCCCCGACTTCGGCCGACGGCTCGCCGAGGGAACCACACTGCCGCGAACAGAGGCCGATCTCGGTATCGCGCTGTGCGACGGGTTGTCGTCCACGGCTCTCGACGCCCACGGACCCGACCTGCTGGCGGCGGTCATCGCCGCCCTGCCGGGTCTGACGGTGGCGCGGCCGGTGATCGCGACACAGGCCCGCGTTGCGCTGGGTGACCATATCGGTGAGCAGCTCGGTGTCGCGACGATGCTCGTGATCATCGGCGAACGCCCCGGCCTCTCGGTGGCCGACAGCGTCGGTGTGTACTCGACGCACCATCCGAGGCCGGGGCGTAGTGACGCCGAACGCAACTGCGTGTCGAACATCCACCCGCCCGGTGGGATGACCTACGAGCACGCGGCGCGCGTCGTCGCGGCCCTCGTGAACGGGGCGCGGCAGTTGGGGGCGTCGGGCGTCGCGTTGAAGGACACCTCGCGGGACCCCGCACTCACCGACCCCGACACCGACAGCGGAGCGGGAATCGGTCATGGGAGCGCGCAATAACGCGCACCTATGACCACTTCGCGTTCCGCCGCCCTCGGTCGAGGCCGGTGGTTACCGGAGGAAGTGCGCGTAGTCCCCGCGCCGCTCCGCCTTCAGCGTCGTGTTGAGAACCAGCCGGGTCTGGAGGCGGATGTAGTCGTCGAGGGTGTAGATGGACCCGAAATGCCAGTGCTTGAGCGCCCACCCGTGGGCGAGGAGCAGGATGTCGAACACCATCAGGTCGACGTCGATGGGCTCCATGATTCCGGCGGAGATGCCGTCGTCGAGGGCGGAGCGCAGCGGCGCCGACGTCTCGACCTCCAGCTCCTTGATCCGGGCACGACCGGCAGTGTCGAGCGTGCGACTCTCCCGGTAGGTGAGGACGGTGGCGTCGAGGTTCTCGTCGACGATCTCGATGTAGCGGCGGATGCCGGCGGCGAGCCGTTCGACCGGGTCGTCGCCGGCGGCCTCCATCGCAGGTTCGATCTGGTCGCGGAAGGTGTCGAGGATCGAGACGATGGTGGCGAGAAGGATCTCCTCCTTGCCGCCGAAGTACTTGTAGATCAGTCCGACGCTGACGCCGGCCTCGTCGGCCAGCGCCTGCATGGACATCTGGTGGAAACCGGTGCGCTGCATGACCTGCACGGCGGCGTCGAGGACCTGCTTGCGGCGGGAACTGGTGCGAACTGCCCGCACGGCCTCTTCCACGGGAAGTGCATCGTGGTCGGTGGTCATAGGGGCTCCTCGTCACTTTTCGGTCCGATTCACAGTACCGAGTGCTCAGTGGTGTGAATCGTGCAGCTGGGACGGTCGTCAGATCCCGAGATCCTTCGCGACGATCGTCTTCATGATCTCGGTGGTTCCGCCGTAGATCGTCTGGATGCGGGCGTCGACGAAAGCGCGTGCGACGCCGTATTCGCGCATGTAGCCGTAGCCACCGTGCAGTTGCAGGCACCGGTCGGCGACACGCACCTGGAGTTCGGTGGCCCACCACTTCAGGCGGGCGGCGCGGGCGGCGGTGAGCTGCCCGGCGACGTGTTCGGCGATGCAGTCGTCGAGGTAGGTGCGGGCGATGTCGAGCTCGGTGGCCAGCTCGGCGAGCACGAACTGGGTGTTCTGGAAGCTCGACACCGGCTTCCCGAAGGCCTTCCGTTCGCGGACGTAGTCGAGGGTCTGCGCGAGGACGCCCTCGGCTGCGGCGACCGCACCGATCGACAGCGACAACCGTTCTTGCGGGAGGTTGTGTACCAGCTGGTAGAAACCGCGGCCTTCGTCGCCGAGCCGGTTCGCGACCGGCACCCGCATGTCGGTGAACGTCAGCTCGCTGGTGTCCTGGGCGTGCAGACCGATCTTCTCGAGATTGCGCCCGCGAGAGAAGCCGGGGGTGTCGGCCTCGACGACCAGCAGCGTCAGGCCCTTGTGCGGGTCGTCGGAGGTGCGGGTCGCGACGACGAACAGGTCGCCGTTCTGACCGTTGGAGATGAAGGTCTTGGCTCCGTTGACGACGTAGTGGTCGCCGTCGCGCACCGCGGAGGTGCGGATGCCGGTGAGGTCGCTGCCGGTGCCGGGTTCGGTCATGGCGATACCCAGCACGGTCTCGCCGCTGACGACGCCGGGCAGCCACCGTGCCTTCTGTTCGTCGGTGGTCATCTCGGTCAGGTATGGCAGCACCACGTCGTTCTGCAGAGAGAACGCGATGCCTGCTGCGGCGTTGCCGGCGCGGTTGACCTCGTCGATGAGGATGGCGTTGTACCGGAAGTCGTCGACGCCTGGGCCGCCGTACTGCTCCTCGACGGAGAAGGCGAGCAGCCCGAGCTTCCCGGCTTCGGTGAACAACGACCGGTCGAGGCAGCTCGCGTGCTCCCAGTCCTCGTGCACGGGAGTGATCTTGTCGCGGACGAAATCACGGGCGACCTCGCGGAACTGCTGGTGCTCGGTCTCGTATTCGAGGCGTGCGTTCATCGGGTGATCCTCGAGTCGGTGGGGGCGGTGAACAACCCTGCGGCGAACTCGTCGACTGCCGTTCGGGTTGCCTTGTAGTGCAGTTTCTTTCCGGTGGCCGAGACCGGCAGCGACTCGACAAACCGATAGGCCCGCGGCCGCTTGAAGGTCGACAGCATCGGGTGCTCGCGACAGTGCGCGTCGAGGACGTCGGCCGTGACGTCCGGGCTGCCGGCCACGATGTACGCGACGACGATGCGTCCCCACCGGTCGTCGGGCACGCCGACGACGAGGCAGTCGGACACACCCGGATGCGAGTTGAGCGCTTCCTCGACCTGCACCGGATGAACGTTCTCACCACCGCAGACGAGCATGTCGTCCTTGCGTCCGACGATGGTGACGAACTCTCCGGCGTCCCACGTGGCGAGGTCGCCGATGTGCAGCCATCCGTTGTTGAACTTGGCCTTCTCCTGGTCGGGGGAGTCGAAGTAGGCGTTCGAACCCTTGGGGGAGCGGACGATCACTTCTCCGACCTCTTCGCCGTCCTTGGCGACGACGTCGTCGTGGTGGGCGAGTCGGTCCTCGTAGATGTGGACCACGCGCACGTCGTCGTCGGTGCAGGCCCGGCCCGCGGTGCCGGCATGCTCGGGCAGATCGGTGGGGCGCAGGAAGGTGTTCCAGAACCCTTCGGTGCTGCCGTAGCCGTTGAAGATCCGCGGGTTGAGGACCTGCTGGTATCGCAGTGCTGCTTCGCGTTCGAGCGGCGCACCCATCGTGACGATGCCGCGCAGCGACGACAGGTCGCGCGGACGAGCTTCCTGCGCGGCGGCGAGCATCGCGAGGTTGGTGGGTGCTCCGATGAGGAAGGTGAGGCCGTGCTCGGCGACGAGGTCGAGGACACGGTCGGCGTCGAAGGTGCGCAGCGGCACCACTTCTCCGCCGATGTAGAAGACCGGGTTGGGTCCTCCGGAGTACAGGCCGCCGCGGTGGAACCACGGCGTCATGTTGAGCGTCTTGTCCTCGGGGCTCAACGGGAAGTGCATGATGACGTCGTGCGCGCTGAAGATCTCGATCATGCTGTTGAGCGGCACACCCTTCGGCATGCCGGTGGTGCCCGAGGTGTAGAGGCGGGTGGTCTCGTCCCACACCGTCCGGTGCAGCGGCGGGAGCGCGACCCGATCGGCCGCCAGGTGCCGGTACCGCACGACGGTGGCGCCGGGAACGGAGACAGGGTCGCCGTCGCCCACCGCGACGATCACCTTCGGTGTGTGTGCCGAGCGTTCCAGCGCCTCCGTCACCATCGGGGTGAGCTCGGTGTCGTAGACGAAGACCGTGGGTGCGGACTTGTCGAGGATGAACGAGGTTTCGCCGGAGGCAAGCCGGAAGTTGATCGGCGAACCCACCGCGCCCACCGCCTGGGTGGCGAGATACAGCTCGGCGAACTCGACACTGTTGAACAGCTGATAGGCGACGACATCCCCGGCCTGCACACCTGCATCGGCCAGACCTGTGGCGACTCGGTCGACACGCTCGCCGAGTTCGGTGTAGGTCAACCGGGTTCCGGTGTCGGGATCGGTAATGGCAACGCGGTTCCCGTACCGTCCCAGGTTGCGCCGGAAGCCGTTGAGATACGTGAAGTCGTTCTCGAAGTACTCCCGGTAGGCCCGGGCGTTGTACGACGCGCTCATGATTCGATCTCCCCTGACGATGTCGGTCAGCCGGCCATGGTGAGGCCGCCGCTGACGCTGATCACCTGGCCCGTGATGAACGATGCGGACTCGGATGCGAAGAACAGGACGGGTGCGGCGACCTCCTCGGGTCGCGCGAGCCGCCGAAACGGAATGGCCTTGATGAGAGCAGCTTTGAGCTTCTCCTCCTGGGCCTGGAACAGCGGGGTGTCGGTGGGTCCGGGGCACACGCAGTTGACGTTGATGTTGTGCCGGGCCATCTCGCGGGCGAGCGACTTGGTGAGGGCGATGACGCCGCCCTTCGCTCCCGCGTAGATGGATTCGCCGGAGCTGCCGACCCGGCCCGCATCGCTGGCGAGGTTGATCACGCGACCACCGTTTCCGGCGTCGATGATGCCGGGCAGGAAGGTGCTGCAGATGTTCACCGGGCCGAGATAGTTGATCGCGACGACCTTCTGAGCGAACTCCGGGGTGGCGTTGAGGAACTGATCGGTGCGGTCCCAGCCGGCGGCGTTGACGATCACGTTGGGCACGCCTACCTCGGCATGGGTGCGGTCGCGGAGTTCGTCGACTTGCGCGCGGTCGGAGATGTCGACCGGCAGTGCCGTGATCAGCTGGGGGTATTCCTTGGCGGTGGCCTCGGCGGCAGCGAGATCGAGATCGGCGGCGATGACGCGATCACCCTGCGCGGCGAAGCCGAGAGCGATGGCCTTGCCGATTCCGGAACCGGCGCCGGTGACCAGTGCGATGTTACTCATGGGAAGTCCTTACGGGTCTGGGTAACTCGGCTCAGGCCTTGACGTACTTCGCGAAGTCGGCGGGTCGCTTCTCCGCGAACGCCTTCGCGCCTTCGAGTCCTTCGTCGGACTTGCCGAACAGGTCGAGGGCCGACATCGCGAGGTTGCTCAGGCCGGCCTGGTGGTCGGTGTCGGCGTTGAAGGACTGCTTGAGGAACTTGAGGGCGGTGGGGCTCTTCTCGGCGATCTCGGCGGCGACGGCCTTGGCCTCGTCGAGCAGCTTCTCCTGAGGGACAACCCAGTTGACGAGTCCCCAGCGCTCGGCGGTGGTGGCGTCGTACTGGCGGCACAGGTACCACATCTCGCGGGCGCGCTTCTCACCGACGACGCGGGCGAGGAAGGCGGAGCCGAAACCGGCGTCGAACGAACCGACCTTGGGTCCGGCCTGGCCGAATCGGGCGTTCTCCGACGCGATGGAGAGATCGCACAGCACGTGGAGGACGTGTCCGCCGCCGACGGCGACACCGTTGACGGCGGCGATGACCGGCTTGGGGATGTCGCGGATCAGCTTGTGGAGGTAGCCGATCTCGAACATGCCGCTCTCGGTGGGGCCGTAGTCGCCGGTCTCGGCGCGCTGCTTGACGTCGCCGCCCGTGCAGAAGGCTTTCTCACCGGCGCCGGTGAGGATGACGGCCGAGACCCGGCTGTCGGCCCAGGCCGACCGGAATGCCTTGATCAGTTCCTCGACGGTCTTGCCCCGGAAGGCGTTGTAGCGCTCGGGCCGGTTGATCGTGATGATGCCGGCTGCGCCGTCGATCTCGTAGGTGATGTCTTCGAAGTCGGTCATGGGATCCCCTTCATCGGTGCAGGTAGAGGCTTGATCGAACGGCCATTCCCGGTGAGTGAATGACTATTCATTTCTCTTGAAGCTACATTCACCTATTGCATGTGTCAACCGTCACATCGGTCGCTCGGTCGTCTCAGCATCTCGGTCGGGGGTAACGCGAACTCCGAATCGGTCGATGTTCGTCATGAGTTCGGTGAGTGTGGCGCGCGGTCGACGTGTCGGGCAGGGAGCAATGGTGAAACGACATCCGATCGTGTGGATCGCAGCAGGTGTCCTGTTTGCAGCGGGATGTAGTGCTGGTGGACAAGATGGCGCCGGCCAAGCGACTTCGAGTTCGGCTCCCCCCTCGGTGGCGACGTCCACTTCCGCTACCTCTACTACTGCGAGCCCGACGAGTTCCGTCTCCGTCACCAGCGTGGCCTCCACGACGTCGGAGGAATCGGCACCGCCTGCCGCACCGACGGAGTTGCCGGCTCAACCCGTAGCCGAAGAGCCGTATGTCGTGGAATGTCTGGAAGGCACGCCCGGGCCTGCCCTGTTCAGCGATGGGACGCGCGCTTTTTCGCAGTGGTGCTTCGATCAACTCGGAGGGGACGATTACCTTCGGGCAGAACGCGAAGCCAACACATTCGAATGTGACGGAACGGTATGCCGAAATCCGTATACCGGCGTGACGTTTCCCGATCGCAACGCTGTTCCTTCAGCTCCCACGGGTACTACGTCCGACCGCGGTTACTCATGTAACTCCACCGGGTGCTACTGGCCGGACGGGACGCCGGTGATCAATGCCGATCGCTGCGGTCTGTTGTGTGGCGAACCGCCGACATCTGGTGACATCCAAACCCAACACGGTTGCGAGGAAGGCTATATCACCGATCCGAATCTTTGCGGCGCGTACGGCTATTGAGCCGCACGCGCACGCACGCTCGTTCGGCGCTGCGAGGAAGGTGGATCGCTCCACGATCACTCGTAGAGCGAGTTCCTTCCCCGCCAGTCGTGATCGTCATCGGTAGGGGTCCCGAGGAACTCCTCGGGGTGCTGCCGGAAAGACGAAGTTCCCCACTCCGCGGCGGTCCGATGGGAGAACCGGATGTCGTCGATGTCCGACGGGTTTCCGTACGGGATTGCGCCGCTTCCTCGGGAACCTGTCCTACGTCCGGGCGTTCCCTTCTTCGAACGAGGCTGTCGACGGCGCGATGCCGCTTCGGCGGTGGGAGCTTTCTTGCCGATCTGGATCAGGCGTAGTGGTTGTCGCTCGGTTCCCCTTCCGGAAGATGTCGTTTCCAAGTATCTCTCGAGGTCGATCGCCAAAGTGGTGCTGCACCGTGGGCAGGGTCGCAGATGGCTGCGGTATGCGTCGCCTGCCGTGCACCAGTGAGTTACGTTCCGCGCAACCTTGCACCGTGTCGAGGCGTGAAAATACCCGATGTCGCGATTGACATAGACGCGCTTGCGGGAGATCGCGCCCGCCTTACGGAGTTCTTCGGCGCTCGGTCGCCGAGGAGACGCGGTTCCGATGTGCTTTCGGGTGGCGGAAACTCTGGAAACCGAAACGCCGGAGGGCGCCGACGTCGGCTCCGCCCGGGGACCGTTGCTCTCAGGTACGTCTCTCGGCGGCCTGGCAGTGGTCGCCACCGGTACAGAAGCGGGCGACGTGGAAGCAGTCTTGACACCCCTCGGGGCCTGCGTCTTCTGGCCGGGGTTCTCGACCTCGAAGAGTGCTTGGCTGAATCGGCTGCGATATCCGTGGGCGAACTCGTTGAAGCTGTCACCGAGATTATGAAATGCCAGGGCCAGGGTTGTGCAGGCAGACTTGGTGGTCATCGTCTTCGAGTGGGACGCGAACAACTCGTGGCCGCCCGGATTCTGGCCTTCACCGGACCCGTTGGTTCGTTCGTAGATGCGCAGCTCCCACCCGGAAGCGACAGGTTTGATGGCGTAGTGATAGCTGGAGGTGTCGGCAACAATTGCTCCCTTCGGCGCCCGTGCTTCGTGAAAGTCCAGTCCGGACGGAGCAGTGCGCTGGGGTGCCTGCCGAGCGGCGTTTCGGACCCGCCGGGTGGATTGGTCCGGCAGGGAAGTCTTGCGTGACTTCGAAGTGGGGCGGATTTTACGTGCCATGCGTACTCCTTGGAGGACCCGAAGAGGCGATGCACTCCACCGGCGTCTGCCGTTGACAGGCAGGTGTGCATTTCGGCCGACATTACGCCGTTTTGGGAAGAAAGCCAGGGTAGCTCTCACTCGCCTCGCTACTT
Source organism: Rhodococcus gordoniae (assembly GCF_001646655.1). GTDB lineage: Bacteria > Actinomycetota > Actinomycetes > Mycobacteriales > Mycobacteriaceae > Rhodococcus > Rhodococcus gordoniae. Next base: position 252,790 of record NZ_LPZN01000002.1, read on the forward strand.
GTGCTGCTGTGTCCGAGCAAGCTTCTCGGGAGGCAGCCAACCTGAAGGTGGGGCTCACAACCCTGCTGGTCGACCATCCGGGTTGTGAGCCTCGCTTTTCAGTTGCGAACCTCGCTCCCGGGAGGGATGTCATCGCGATTGCGGGGTTTCTTCGCGACGGTCGTCGACGTCAGGAACAGGATTGCCGACGAGATCACCACCAACCACAATCCCCAGCCGATCTGGACGCCGATCGTTTCTCCGAAGAACTCGGCAGTGTGCGACGAGACGTTCATGATGTCGTAGATTGCGATACCGAGGCAGACCACACTCACGGCGGGTGCGACCCACCGAATAGCCTTTCGGCCGACCGATCCTCGGGAAAACAGCGTGAACATCGCGACGGTCGCCAGTACTCCCAGGATCAGAGTGACCATCCCGTCCCCTTCGAGGCCGTTCTTGGTGAAGGCCATGAAGCTTGCCCAGGGGCCGATGCTGCCGAGCATGATGCCGACGCTTGCGGCGAGCGCCGCGATCAGATGTGCGTTGTAACGCTGGTCGAAATCTCGAGTACTCATCGGCTCTCCTGTTTGAGATTCGTGGAACTTGTTCGGGTCAAGCGGTTTCGGGAAGCGGGTTCTTCATCGAAGCGACGATGTTGTTCGCGATCGTCGAAGCCACCTCCGGCGAAACGTTCGCGTCGTGGCAGCGCCTCGCCGCGACCGCCAGCCGATCGGCGACCTCGTTGAGCGGGTGTCCGCTGTGCCCGCGCACCCACGAGAACTCGACAGTGCGACCCTTGATCCGATTCCGGATGCGCTCCACGACGTCCGCGATCTCGGGACGGCCTTCGTAGGTGCCTTCGATGCAGGCGAGGGCAAGCCGGCTGTCGGTGAGGATGTGCAGCTTGGGGTGCAAGAAGCGAGCGACGGCCATGTCGATCGCGAGGAGTTCGCCTTCGAGGATCGAGCGGGCGTCGCAGGCCATCCGCATGTGATGTACACCGGCGTTCGATACGCAGCCGAGTCCGGTGCCGCGACGATTGCGGGCTTTGGATGCGTCGGTCGCGACCACCAGCGGCGGACGCGCTTCGAGTTCCGCCTCGCGGCGTGCTTCGTCTGCTGCGAGCAGGGCCGCGACGTGTGCCCCGATGGTGGCGGATGCGCGAGTGAGAAGCACGCCGAACGGGCCGAAGGCCGTGTCGACGAACTGTACGGCCGGGAACGACTCGGCGACATTCTTCAAGGTGCGACGCAGCATGCCGTCGGAGATGTGGACCCGGGCGGGGGAGGCCTGAGCCTTGGCGTACAGCGCGTCGAACGCGTCGAGGCCGAGGAGCAGACGGTCGGTCTCGGAGTCTCCGTCGCGGGTGAGCAGGGCGACGTCCTCGTCGGTCGCGATTGCGGCGCAGATCTGCGGGCCGGCGTCGCTATGGGTCTGCCTGATGTGAATGGCGGCGAGCATCGGGTCCTCCTCGTTTCGGGGTCGATGACGATCATGAAATCGGTTGCCTATGCCGTCGATGAATCACGTGATAATGGGGGTTATCGAGTCCGCGCGCGGCGGTGTCCGCCGCCTGTCGTAGATTTCGGCAGGAACTCGATCGGCCGCGGAGCAGGAAGGGAAGGAGACGAACGCCCATGAGTGACGAGCCCACCCTGCTCCTGTCCAAAAGCGACATCGCGGCCCTGGCCGGGGTGAAACGACCGGTCGTGACGATGTGGGCGAAGCGCTACAGCAACAGCGACCGCCCCTTCCCGCAGCCGGCACGCGTTGATGCACGCCAAGAGAAGTTCGCCGCCGACGACATAGTTTCCTGGCTCCGCGACCGAGGGCTCGGCAACAACGACACCCTGGCCGAGGATGTCGCCGTCTACGCCGCGCTCGAACACCCCACCGGTGCCGATCCCGACATCGCGTTCGCCGGGCTCACCGCGTTGCTGTGCCTGAAGGCGCAGGTCGGCATGTCGCTGATCGGCTTGGACGACGACGAGATTCTCGACGAGGCCGACGACTTGGACCCCGACGACGTCTACTTGTATCGAGAGCTGTCGGACCTCGGCAGGCATCTCTCGACGTATGCGCGTCATGCCGACCGCATGGCCGACGCCGCCTACACCCCGGAGCACGCCTTCGAAGCGCTCATCGCGCAGCGGTTCCGGCTGCCGTTGGCCGACTGGGCCGACTCCGCCCTCGCGGAGGGTGCTCTGGCGTTGTGCACTCGGGTCGCGACGGCGTTGGTTTCCAGCGACCGCGTGACGTTCGTCGATCCCTCCGTCGACGGCAGCGATCTGCTGGTCGCGCTGCGGCGCGATCTCTCCGAAGACTCGGAGCCGATCGTCATCACCGGTCGCGCAGATACAACCTCGGCCCGGTTGGCGCGACGGCGGCTGGCCATCCACCGTTGGCGCCGGCACCCCAGCCCCGCAAAAGGGTTCGGGGCAGACTTCTCGCTGGACCAGCCGGCGCTGTTCCTCACTCAGTATCCGTCGCCGTCCACACTCGGCTACTCGCCCGTGGATGTGTTGACGGAGATCGACAACATCACCGTTCAGATGGGGCCGGAACACACAGCGGTGGTGATCGCGCCGGCGAGTGTTCTCGTCGATCCGATCCGTGACCGGGAGGCATTGTCAATCCGTTCGGGGATCGTCCGGTCCGATCGTCTGCGCGCCGCCGTCAGGCTCCCCGAGGGGCTGATGGTGACCAAGCCCGGCATGTCGATGGCGATGTGGGTACTGGGTGCGCCCGACGAGCGGACCGCTCCGGCAGATCGCTGGACGGTTCTCGCCGACGTCGGTCATCGAAGCCTCGACCACGAGACGATCGACAATGTCGTATCCGATGTTGTTGCTGCGATGGGAGATTGGAAGTCTGTCCGCGCCCACGCATTCGCGTTCGGAGCTGTGCACCGGACATCGGGTCTGCTTGCTGCGGACCGCCTCGGTCTCGTCGTGCCGCGCGATGAGCGGCCAGTCCCTGTCGGCGCAGATGTCGCGAGTCGCGTGATGACACTCGTGGATACCGTGAACGAGCACGCGCGGCGCGTCGTCGGAGATCTGCAGGTGAAGGTCGAGTACGACGGTTCGGCTGCCTCGTCGATGCCGACCGCCGGCGAACTGGTGGCGCGCCAGAAGCTGGCGGTCATCGCCGGGAACCGCGTCGACGACCGCGATATCCGCCCGGACGGCAACGTGCGTGTGATCGGTTCCGCCGAATTGCTGGGGGAGAAGCGACTCGGTGAGCGACGCGTCGACCGTTTGACGCACATCACCAAGTATCCGAACAGTCGCTTCACAGAGCCGGGCGACATCGTGTTCTGCACTGCGCCGAACTTCGGTGTCATGGTCGATCCCGACGGTGGGTCGCTCGTTCTTGCCCCGGCCCGCGCCTTCCGTATCCGTCCCTGGGAGACCGAGGGCTTGATGCCCGAGGTGATCGCGCGGCATCTGCGGCAGCGGGCCTCCACCCGAAAGCCAACGGGAGCCGTCCGGGGAGGTCGGCGATGGCGCGACTGGACGATCCCGATGCTCGATTCCGATCAGGTAGACGCAATGACCACGGTATTGCGAGATCTCGACGCGCGTCGTCGTGAGGCGCAGGACCTGCTCGACAGAGTGAACGAACTGACCGACACAATGATCGACGGCGTGACTCGCGGAGTCCTGTCCGTCACGGCACACAACGGGTCCGTCCCGGAGGAAGGGTGAAGATGCCACCGAGGAAGAGGGCGACGGCCACAGCACCGTCGACCATGAAGGAACTGAAGGACACACTGTGGAAGGCCGCCGACAAGTTGCGCGGTTCCATGGATGCGTCCCAGTACAAGGATGTCATCCTCGGGCTGGTGTTCCTCAAGTACGTGTCGGATGCGTTCGACGAGCGTCGTCAGCAGCTCGAAGCGGAACTGCGCGCCGACGGACTCGACGACGAGGACGTGGCCTCGCTGATCGACGACCGCGACGAATACACGGGGTCCACCGTGTTCTGGGTACCCGCGGAAGCGCGCTGGGAGTACCTCGCGCAGAACGCGAAGGGTGTCCAGGAGACTGCGGAGACCGAGGGACTGACCGTCGGCGAGCTGATCAACCGGGCGATGCTCGCGTTGATGACGGAGAACCCGTCGTTGAAGGGTACGTTGCCGACGATTTTCAACGGCGACAACGTCGACCAGCGACGTCTCGGCGAGCTCCTCGACCTGCTCAACGGCACTCGCTTCACGGGTGAGGGTGCGCGTAAGGCGCGGGACCTTCTCGGTGAGGTGTACGAATACTTCCTGGAGAAGTTCGCTCGCGCAGAAGGTAAGCGCGGCGGCGAGTTCTACACGCCCGCAGGTGTTGTGCGCGTTCTGGTCGAGGTGCTCGAGCCGTACAGCGGCCGCGTGTACGACCCGGCGTGCGGGTCGGGTGGCATGTTCGTGCAGGCCGAGAAGTTCATCGAACATCACGGTGGCAACCCGACGGACATTTCGGTGTACGGTCAGGAACTCAACGAGCGCACCTGGCGCATGGCGAAGATGAATCTGGCGATTCATGGCATTACCGCCAATCTCGCCGAGCGTTGGGGAGATACGTTCGCGCAGGACCTGCATCCCGATCTGCTGGCCGACTATGTGATGGCCAATCCCCCGTTCAACATCAAGGATTGGTCGCGTCGCGAGGACGACAAGCGCTGGAAGTTCGGTGTTCCGCCGGCCGGCAACGCGAACTACGCATGGATTCAGCACATCATCTCGAAGCTCGCGGCGCGTGGTTCGGCCGGTGTGGTGATGGCAAACGGAACGATGTCCTCGAATTCCGGTGGCGAGGGCGAGATCCGTGCGCGGCTCGTCGAGGCCGATCTGGTGTCGTGCATGGTCGCGCTTCCGACACAGTTGTTCCGCAGCACGGGAATTCCGGTGTGCGTGTGGTTCTTCGCGAAGGACAAGTCTGCCGGCGTAAAGGGTTCGATCGACCGTCGTGGCGAGGTGTTGTTCATCGACGCCCGCAACCTGGGCTACATGGTGGATCGCGCGGAGCGCGCGTTGTCGGATGATGACATCGCCAAGATTGCGGACACGTTCCACTCGTGGCGCGGGAGAGAATCGGCGAAGGGTGAATACGCCGACGAGCCCGGCTTCTGCTACTCGGCCAGTCTGGCGGAGATCAAGGAAGCCGACTACGCGCTGACCCCGGGGCGGTATGTGGGTGCGGCGCCACTCAAAGACGACGGTGAGCCGATCGAAGAGAAGATCGTGCGGCTGACGAAGGAACTGTACGAGCAATTCGACGAGTCGGCACGGTTGCAGACTGTGGTGCGGGAGCAGTTGGGGAGGATTCAGTGATTGATCTTCCTAACGGATGGGAACTGAAGAACCTCAACGAAGTCGTCGAACTGAAGCGTGGGTTCGACCTTCCGGCCCGGGAACGACGTGGAGGCCCCTACCCAGTATTAAGCGCGGGTGCCGCCGCAGGCTGGCATGATTCCGGTCCTATTAAAGGCCCAGGAATGGTGGTTGGTCGTGCAACGAACCTTGGTGTACCGACATGGTCAGACGGCGACTTTTGGCCACTCAATACAACGCTCTACGCGGCAAACTTTTACGATAATCACCCCAGATTTGTATTTCATCTATTTGAGAATATGGATCTCAGTGGCTTCGATTCGGGCAGTGTTCAGCCGATGTTGAACCGAAATTACATTGCTAAGCTCAAAGTGCTAGTTCCACCATTCGCCGACCAAAGGGCTATCGCCGAGGTCCTCGGTGCCCTCGACGACAAGATCGCCGCGAACCGTGAGCTGGCTGACGTAGCGCAGGCACTCCTTTCCGCAAGATTCTCCGCACTTCAGTTAGACGAGGACTACGGGGACCAAATTCGCTTGGATACGTATTTTGAACTGAACCCGAAGTGCGCGAAACCTCAAGCGGACGAGCCGACGTACCTGGACATGAAAAATCTTCCAACTTCCGACATGCTGGTCTCAGATTGGGACCAGCGACCAGCGAAGAGCGGAACTAGGTTTATGAACGGCGACACCCTGCTCGCGCGAATAACTCCTTGCCTTGAAAATCGGAAGGTCGGGTACGTCGACTTTCTTGACGACGGGGAAGTGGCCTTGGGCTCCACTGAGTACATTGTGTTCAGAGCGCGACCGGGCGTACCCAAGGAGCTGGCGTTCTTCCTGACGACAAGCTCGCGTTTCAGGGCGACCGCTATGCAGCACATGGTCGGCACGTCGGGGCGTCAGAGGCTCTCGGCCGCCGACGTTGCCGGCTTTACCCTCAGGAAGATCGAGGATTCGAAGTTGGCCGAGTGGGGCGCCGATGCGGCTCCACTGCTGAAGCACCTCGGCTCCTTACGGGATGAAAACAGGACGTTGGCTTCCTTGCGGGAGGCGCTCCTACCTCGTCTCATGTCAGGTGAGCTACGGGTACGAGACAGGGAAAGGCTTGTAGAAAACCTTATATGAGGGGTCTGGGTCGCCATATGTGTAAAGGATCTACGAATCGTGGCGACCCCGCGGGTTGCATAAGCACGAACAAGAGAAACGGTAGATGGCTCCGTTCTGGCACGAAACCCACCGCACCGACTGCTTGTCGTCGACATAATCGTAGACGGATGGTCGTCGACCAGTCGCCCGCGCCGGGTGCCCGCATCGACAAGGGTGACGCTGTTCTAGCTGTGGTGAAGGAAGATGAGTTCAATGGGTACTGAACTGGATGACGCGCCGTTCATCGAGGCGATAGACGCGATGACTCCACGCGATTGGGAAGAGCTGCGATCGCTCGTCTCCAACCTCGATAGCTATTCGAGCAGTTGTGCTCGCGACGACACTGCGGCCGCCGAGGCATCGGCCGATTTGTCTGTGGTTGGTTGGGCATGGGACTTTCTGCACGATCGCGGCTTGATCGTCCCGTTCGATTGGCCCAGTTGGGAAGGCAAAGCGGTGCTCGAACTTTCCGATCCGCGCCCGATCGGTCATGCGTCGGCAGCAGATTGCCTGCGGTACTTGACCGTATCGGTTCGAGCTGATCGGTATGTGGTCGGCGCGTTCGAGAGCTACGTGGAGGACGGCTTGATGGGAAGTCTGCTACGTCGGCTGCTCGAAACCACCGGAAACGCAAGCTGACGGAAACGAAAAGCGGGCGCCCTGCGGGCGGCTGCGCTCGACCGATCGGAGACCCTTCGGGTCCTTGAGTCGTCGTCCCCTTCCCCAAGGCTGCCCGGTCGCCATGCCCCGATAGACCGTCTCGGCCAGCACTTCTGGCCCCACGTCGCATAGGACGCGCGGCTTGTACTGGACCCGGTCGTTCGTGTCGACCCTCACGATCGGGTGCTCCACCACCAGCTGCGGAGACGAAGGATACTGGTGCCCAGTCGGTTTCGAATCCGAGGAATGTCACCCGAAATTCGCAGCGTCGAGCGCTGACGTCGGACTGTGGGAGACGAGCGACGAATGCGTCGATGTGCCTCGGATACCGGAACGGCCCTCGTGCACGTCGATGCGGAAGAAACAACTCGAGCCCTCCGACCGTGGCGGTTGAAGGACGAACAGTCAGAGCGTCAGAAATGAACCTGGTGGCCAGGTGAAGGAGCGGCCCGAGACGGCCGATTGCTGGTGCACGCCTCTGATAGGCGTGTGGATAGAATCCACCCTACGGTGCATGACAGGTTCCTTCTGTCTTGTGCCCAGACCCCGGGTCAGGTGTTGGCGCACCTTCCGGGGTCGACCTGTATTCAGATCGTTGCAGGGATGGTGCCACGCGAGTTGATCAACGTCAACTCGAACATGTGTTCCATAGTGCCTGTCGTAGGTGGAGAGTGGTGATCCGGCGATCCAGCGAGCTATGGAGGATTATGGCCATCTATAGGAATCTATGGGCATCTATGGGCACCTATGGAAAAAATTCCATAGGTGCCCATAGATCGCTATAATTTCCCATATGGACCCCGCCCTGAACCCCTTCAAACCCGGGTCGGGTCTTCGACCACCTGCTCTTGAAGGCCGTGATGCAGAGCGCGAGCAGTTCGATCTTCTCGTGGCGCGTAGCAAGCTTCGAAACTACGACCGAGGGATGATTTTGTCGGGACTGCGCGGCGTCGGGAAGACGACGTTGCTCAATACGCTCGCCGAGCACGCAGAGAACCAGGGATGGCTGGTGATCGGCATCGAGGCTCGTCCGAACGAAGCCGGTGTCGCTGCGGTACGGGCCAAACTTGGCAACGAGCTTGCCGCTGGACTGCGTCGTTTCAGTCGTCGCCACAGGCTGCAGAAGACACTTGATCATCTCGTCGAGCTGTCGCGGGGATTTACTCTCGGTATCGGTCTCGGGCCCGCGAAAGTGGAGATCGCGCTGGACGGACACGCCGCGACCGGAGATCTGGATCTGGACCTCGAAGAATTGGTCGAAGCGATTTGTGACGAAATGAAGAAGCGGTCGACTGCCTTCGGGCTCTTCATCGACGAGATGCAAGACCTCGATCGGGATCTGCTGAGTGCGCTACTCGCCGTCCAGCATCGCGCGAGTCAACGCGAGTGGCCGTTCTTCATCGTGGGAGCCGGCCTGCCCAATTTACCTGCTGTCCTGGCCGATACGCGTTCGTACGCCGAGCGGCAGTTTACGTACAGCACCATCGGGCCCTTGACCGATGCTGATGCAGCCGACGCATTGCGCCTGCCGGTAGAGCGCCATGGTGGCGCGTTTACTTCCACCGCCCTCGAGATTCTGGTCGATGCCAGCGGTGGATATCCCTACTTCCTTCAAGAGTTCGGCAAGGCAATCTGGGCAGTGGCACAGGCAACGCCGTTCACCGAGGACGATGCGCTTCTCGCAATAGACGAAGGACGTCGAGCACTCGACAACGGCTTCTTCCCCTCCCGGTGGAACCGCGCAACCGAACGCGAGCGGCGTTATATGCGTGCCATTGCTGCTACTGGTGAGAAGGCGCCTCGATCCGGCACCGTGGCCGCTCTGATGGGTCAGTCCACTTCCGCCATCAGCGACGTTCGCGACTCTGCCATCAAGAAGGGGCTCGTCTGGTCTCCGGAACACGGCCGGATCGGCTTCACGGTCCCAGGCATGGACGACTTCATTCGTCGCCAACCCGAGGACTGACACGTCATACAGTTCATCCGTTGTCAGATATACCCATAATCGATCTTGCCTCTGATGACATCTCCTCGGGCTTCGGTCCGCCCGTATCCGGACGGAACATGCTGGCGCACTCCCGCACGGTCCACATTCGATCGCATCGCGAGGGGATTCGCAGGGGAGTTGTGCGCCGGACAGTAGTCGCAGCGCAGCGATACTGGGTGTTTTGACGGGGCTGGCCGCGGCAGCACCCGCACCCGACACCGTGGTGAACGGCACCCTATCGATCACCCCGCTGTGCCGGGGAACAATCGACGCACTGATTGTCCTCTGTACGGAATGGGAGCGGCTCACCACGCGCTTCCCACTGATGCGCGACCTCGATCCGCGCGGCCCGCACCTCGTCGTCCTCGGTGCCGGCCTCACGGAAGACGGCAAAATCCGTCCTTCAGCGCGCGATGATCAACTTCCGCCAGGTGGTCGACGCCCGTACTCCGATCGCAGGCATCGTGGCTGCGTAGGTCGAACCGTGAAGATCAGGACAGCGCGTTCGCTCGTCGTGTCAACATCTGACTGATCTCCGAAATATTCTTCGTCAGTTCGAAATTGACCCATCCGGCGACCTCCCAGAGGGCGCTGGGATCGGGCATGAGGCCGACGATGACGGTGTCCGGATCGGTGGCTTCGAGGAGCCCGGCCCATTCGTCGCGCAGAGCTCGAAGGCGACCTTCGGAACCGGACCAGTCGTGATCGTCGGGCGCCACTGGGCTCCCTCCACGGCACACGGTGAGGGTGTTCGACCACCACCATTCGATATGCCACAGCAGCCACGCGATCGTGGTCTCGGGAAGGACCTCAGCGGTCTCATCGGGCCAGTCGGCAACGAGCCTGCCATCGACCCGTCGGACGGCGACGCAATTGGACGACGGTTCCCAGTGCGTGGCCGCGTCGTCGATGCGGGGAAACACGTGCTGGTCGGCGAACAGCCAGACCAACTCGAGTTGCTTCATCAGGGTGCGCGTAGCCGGCGGCAGAGCTTCCGAGGTCATATGCGAATCATCCACGACCGGCGACGCCCGAGTAAGCAGACATGTGAACGATCTACGGCGCCCCGAACCCGTAGGTGAATTCACCGCTGCTCCAGTTCATCGTCGCGTGGTACTTGTAACCCCGCATCCGACCACCCCCGACGTCTTCGGTGCCCACGAAACATTCGAATACCGTGGTGGTTTCGTTGAGATTATCCGTGGAGCCGCCGTTGACGGGGGAACACGTCACCGAGAGCACCGGACCGTCGAACATGCCCTTGTTCACGTGCTCGAGCGCCATCTCTTCGATACTCGCCTCGATGTTCGTCACGCTCAACGCCCGGGAAGCGCGTTCCGCCGCATCGGCAGCCTCTTGCTCGGCGCGTTCCGCTTCGATGCGCTCGGCTTCACGCTTCGCCGCTTCTTCCAGCGCAGATGCCTGAGCGGCGACCTGGGCGTCGTGGTTGATCTTCCACGTCACCGTCCCACCGACAGCTGCGAGTGCCACCACCAGCAACGTCATGACGACGACCCGCTTCCGGAACCAACGCGTCGTCTCGGGTGTCTCGTCGTCGCCTGATTCGGGTTCGGGGAAATCGAGCCACGTCGTCCCGTCCCAATATCGTTGCCCGCCGTGGGGGTCCGGGTACCAGCCGGCCGGCGCCGGCGACTTGTCGTTCGACATTGCACAGGGTCCTTACTCGGTGAACGAATCGTGGGGAAAACCGGTGCGCCCGACCCCTCCTCGGGCGCACCGGCAGTAGGGGAGGCAGTTACCGCAGGGAGACGGTGACGCCGTTGGAGAACATCGAGTCGTGCAGCTCGATCGCCGTCGGAACTGCGTCGACCGGCATGTCGAACACGACCGGCATGGTGACCGTGTTGCCGGGGTTGATCTTGTCCCAGATCGGCACATCCGAGTCGAGGTTCAGGGCGGCCGAGGTGTCGGGTCCGAAGGTGCGTCCCTGCTCGTCGACGAGTTTCTGGTCGCTGGGGCTGAGGCTCTTCGGCTGATCCGAGATGTTGCTGACCGTCATCGTGACGATGACGAACTGCCCCTGAGCTTCCTTCGCGAGGTACGGGTTGTCGCCGAGTGTGCTGATGCCGGTCTCGACCCCGTTGACGACGAACTCGAACTTGCCGTCGCGAACAGGCGTGTTCATCGTCGCGGTTTCGTCCTCGACGACGTCCTCGGCGACGGGCGCCTCGGCCTCGATAGCCGCCGTCGTATCCGTCTTCGCAGACGTGCTGGGCTTGTCGTCGTCACCCCCGCCGGACACGGACGCGATGACGAAGACGGCAACCAGTCCGCCGACGATCCACGGCCACTTCTTGCGTTTCTTCTGCTGGACGGGTCCGTAGCCGGCGGGAGGGACCGGAGCGCCGGGCTGGTGGGGCATGGTCATGGCAAACCTCTATTCGGTGAGTGGAACGAATTCAGCGGCCGAGGGTGAGATGCACACCCGAGTCGGCCTCGGCTTCGTCGTACGAGACGGAACCGCGGTGAGAGACCTCGACGTCATAGAACGACGCCCCGCGCGGCACGTCGGGGACGGTGAAGAAGAAGGTGCAGAAGTCGTCTTCACGGACGCTGCCGGTCAGAGATCCCTTGGCGAGCAGCGTTCCGGTTTCGTCGGATACCCGGACCGCAGCGGCGGACGAAATGTCGTCGTAGCCACGGTCACCTTCGCATTCGAAGTCGGGGGTGCTGCTGTAGGTGGACCCGTCGACCAGGGTGATCGTGCCGTCGATGGTGAACAGTGCCGGAGCGGAAATCCGAGCGTTGATGAGGAAACCGGCCGCGGTCAGCGCGCCGACAACCGTCGCGGTGCACACACCGACCACCACGCCCGGCCAGAAGCGGGACGTGGCACGCTCTTCGGGCTCGGTGGACTCGGCGGGCACAGGAGCGAACTGAGTGGTCACGGCGATCTCCTGATCGTTCGAAGTGGACGTTCAGATCGTCGGCCGTACCCGTCGCGGAGCAGATTTTCCGCTTGATAACCCCCTTTATCGATTGGGTGTCTCGCTAGCTGGTTGATCAGCTTCTAAGTTGTGTGCATGGCAGATGTACTGGACTTCCCGGGTCGACTCACCGAATCCGTCTGGGAACAGATGGCGCTCGAGACCCTCGGCGAACTCGGATGGCGCCACATGCCGGGCAGCGAGATCGCTCCCGGCACGGGCGAACGCGCCACCTGGGACGAACTGCTGGTGCCGGCGCGCCTACGGTCTGCCATAGTCACCCTCAACCCCGCACTGCCTCCGAGCGCAGTGGACGACGCCGTGACCGTTGTCGCCACAGCCGGTTCGAGCGACGCCATCACCGAGAACCGGCAGATCCACCAGTACCTCACCGAGGGTCTGCGGAAGGTCTCGTACGCGGACGACAACGGGGTCCAGGTGACTCCCACCATCCGTCTGGTGTCCGTCGATCCCGACGCCAACGATTGGTTCGTCGCCAGCCAGGTGACCGTGATCCGCGGAGACCATGAGCGACGTTTCGACCTCGTCCTGTATCTGAACGGCATGCCGGTCGCTGTCGTGGAGTTGAAGAATGCCGGCAATCCCTATGCCGGATTGACGGATGCCCACGCTCAGTTGCGGACCTACCTCCGCGAGTTTCCGCTCGCCTTCCGTTTCGCCGTGCTCAGCCTCGCTTCCGACGGGGTCGGCGCCGCCTACGGCACGCCGTTCACGCCGTTCGAGCACTTCTCGCCGTGGAATGTCGACGACGACGGCAAACCCGTGGAACCCACCGGCGACCATCACCAACTCGACATCGCGCTCTACGGGCTGTTCAACCAGGAACGATTCCTCCAATTGCTCCGCAACTACACGGCATTCGACGAGAGCGAGAACGGACTCGTCAAGCGAATCGCGAAACCCCATCAGTATTTCGCAGTGTCCAAGGCCGTAGGATCGACGGTGGAAGCCGTCGCTTCGGAGGGCAAGGCCGGAGTCGTCTGGCATACTCAGGGTTCCGGCAAGTCCATGGAGATGGAGCTCTACGCCAACCAGGTGATCCGCCACCCCAGGCTCGCCAACCCCACGATCGTGGTCATCACCGACCGCAACGAACTCGACGGCCAGCTCTACGAGACCTTCGCACGCTCACAGCTTCTTCCCGAGCGGCCCAAGCAGATTCGGCGCCGTGAAGAGCTTCGTCAGGAACTGTCCGGACGCACGACGGGTGGCATCTACTTCACCACATTGCAGAAGTTCGGCAAGAGCCGTGAAGAGCGCGAAGCCGGTCTCAGCCACCCGCAGTTGTCGGCGCGACGCAACATCATCGTCATCGTCGACGAAGCCCACCGTAGCCACTACGACAATCTCGACGGCTACGCCCGGCACCTGCGCGACGCGCTGCCGCACGCAACGCTCATCGCCTTCACCGGAACGCCGATCTCCTTCGAAGACCGCAACACCCGGGCCGTCTTCGGCGACTACATCGACATCTACGACCTCACCCGAGCGGTCGAGGACGGTGCAACCGTGCCGGTGCACTTCGAAAGCCGCCTCGTGAAAGTCTCGTTCGGTGAGGAAGTGTCCGAAGACCAGATCGATTCGTCCGCAGACGAGGTGACCGCCGGCCTCGACGACACCGAGCGCGCCCGGATCGAAAAGTCGGTAGCTGTCATCAACGCCGTCTACGGTGCGCCGGCCCGGTTGAAGCTGCTTGCGGAAGATCTCGTCACCCACTGGGAGAACCGGCGCAGCCAGATGGCGAAGTTCGTCGGATCGGACGACAATCCGACCGCGCCGGGCAAGGCCCTCATCGTCTGCGCGACCCGTGAGATTTGCGCGAACCTCTACCAGCTCATCGTCGAACTGCGCCCGGACTGGCACTCCGATGATCTCTCCGGCGGACGCATCAAAGTGGTGTACTCCGGCGACGCCACCGACCAGCCGCCGATCAGCGACCATGTCCGCCGCGATTCCGAGAGCGCTGCAATCAAGAAGCGGCTCAAGGACATCGACGACGAACTCGAACTCGTCATCGTCAAGGACATGATGCTCACCGGGTTCGACGCCCCGCCGTTGCACACGCTCTACCTCGACCGTCCTCTCAAGGGGGCGTTGCTGATGCAGACCCTCGCACGGGTGAACCGCACCTTCCGCGGTAAGCAGGACGGTCTGCTGGTGGCGTACGCGCCGGTCGCCGACAACCTCGCCGAAGCGCTGGCCGAGTACACGGCATCCGACCGCAACACCAAGCCGCTCGGCAGGCCTGTCGGTGAAGCCGTCGATGCGGTGAAGAACTGCATGACGATCCTCGACAACATGCTCCACGGATTCGACTGGCGTGCACATCGCAACGCGCCGGGACCGCGGGCGTGGCTCGATACCGTCATCGCTACCGTTGCATTCCTCCGCGACAAGCAGAACCCGGGAAACAAGGTCGGTGAAGGCGAGAAGACACTCGCCACCCGATACCGCGAGTACTCGTCCCAACTGTCCCGGGTCTGGGCGATCTGCAGTACCCATGAAGATGTCCAACCACTTGCTCGCGACGCTCGCTTCTTCGAAGAGGTGCGCGTGCAGATGGCGAAACGTGACGCGGAGGAGCGACGCGCGAACGGCGCCGCGGTGCCCGACGACGTCAAGCGTGCGCTGCGGGCCTTGATGGCGGCGTCCGTCGAGTCGGAGGAAGTGCTCGACATCTATGACGCTGCCGGGATGCCCAAGCCCTCGCTCGCAGACTTGAACGGTGATTTCCTCGAACGCACCGTGCAAGCGAAGCACCCGTCGCTGGCGATCGAAGCGTTGCGCAACCTCGTCGCCTCCGAATCGCGAAAGGTTTCGCGTCACAATCTGGTCAGGCAGCGAGCGTTCTCGCAGAAGCTCCGTGAGCTCATGAACAAGTACACCAACAGCCAGTTGACCTCGGCGGAGATCATCGCCGCGTTGGTGGTGCTCGCCAAGGAAGTGCAGGACGAAGCGAAGCGCGGGCAACGGTTCGATCCGCCCCTCGGCGATCACGAGCTGTCGCTGTACGACGCGATCGCGCAGAGCGAGGCGGCCCTCCTCGAAATGGGGGAGGACGTGCTCGCCCAGATCGCGCGCGAGCTGATCGGGATCATGCAACGCGACGTCAAGACGGACTGGAGCGTGCGTGAAGACGTCAAGGCGAAGCTGCGGTCGCAGGTCAAACGCTTGCTGGCGCGCTACAAGTACCCGCCGGACCGGCGTACCAGTGCTACCAAGCTCGTTATCGAGCAGATGGAGGCCATCGCACCCACCATGGCCGCATGACCTCCATCAACGGCCTCCCGTAACGACGAGGGGTGACGCTCCGACACCAGTTCAGGAGGGCATTCAGCGCGTGTGCGACCGGGAAAGCGGCACACGGGGCCTGGTGCCGGGTTGAAGGAGAAACATGAAGTTCGTCGTCCCCTACCTGCGCGTCGTAGCGGGGATGTTCGCCGCCATCACGCTGTGGCTGGCGATCGTAGAAGTACTCAACGGCAACGTGGCCGACGCGATCCTGTTCCTGGCATTCGCGGCCGGCCTGGGATATCTCGCCATCGGCAAGCCCCTGCGCGACCGCCGCAAGCGGATCAAGGCCGAGCAGGACGCGATCGCCGCACGCGCCGAAGCCGGCCACCGCGCGTTCCTCGCGGGGGATGTGCGGGCGGTGATGGCACCGCCGCCCGAGCCGCCGAAGCGCCCGCGGATCCGCCGCGGGGTGGTCATCGCCGCTGCCGTCGCCGGACTGATCGTCCTCATGGGAATCATCGGCGATATCTCGGACGGGCTGGACTCACCCACGAATGACGACGCGAGTACGACTCCTCGCGCCGCACCGACGACCACCACGCAGTACACGACGTCGGCCGCCACCACGGCGCGGACCGTCGCTCCGGAAACCGCTCCCGCGACGAAGGTCTCCACCACGCAGGTCGCGGCGGTCGCGTCCACCGCGGTGATGCCGAATGTCGTGTGCATGAATCTCCAGGCGGCACAAGACGCCATCCAGGCTGCGGGCGTGTTCTACTCCACGAGCATCGATGCGAGCGGTCAGGAACGCACGCAGGTTTGGGACATGAACTGGGTCGTCGTCGACCAGGCTCCCTCGGTGGGGGCATCGATCGGTGAAGGCGACCCAGTGCTGTCGGTTCTGAAAGAGGACGAATTCAGCGGGTGTTAGGTCATCGGCTGCTCCGGTGCGGGCGAGATCTTCGGTGGGCGCGCTGACGTCGGACTGTGGGACGAGCGACGGGCTGCGTCGACGCGCTCGCGTTCTGCTCGTGCGCACACCTGGGCATATGGGCACGTACGAATAGTGCGCCTTGCAACGATCGCCGCTGTTGTTCATGGATAGTCCAGTGGTGCGGATGTAAAGCCGATTGTCAGACGTCATCGATCCGGCTGCGGCATGCGGTGAGACTTCCTCGCGTCGGTCCCGATTTCCCCCAGGCGCGCGTCCAGATGGCACAGTGCGGCACGGCCGACATCCGAGAAGACAAGGGGGACTCGCATGGGAGCTGTGCGACGGACGGTGGTGGCGACGGCAGTCGCGGCCACAGCTGCAGTAGGAGGATCGACAGGGCAGGCGGCGGCGACGCCGGCAGTCGACACCGTGGTGAACGGAGTACTGTCCATCACCCCGCTGTGCCAGGGAACCATCGACGCACTCATTGTCGCGTGTACCGAGCTCGAGAAGCTCACGCCGCACTTTCCGCTGATGCTCGACCTGAATCCGAGGGGTACGCATCTCGTCGTGCTCGGGGCCGGACTCACCGAGGACGGCAAGATCAGGCCGGTGCTCGAAGAACGTCTCGACACGGCTTTGCGTGCAGCGCACCGCTATCCGGAAGCACCGATCGTCGTCACCGGTGGTGTGCCGCGCAACGGCGTCACCGAAGCGCGGGCGATGAAGGACTGGTTGGTGGCACGGGGGATTCCACCGGAACCGCTGTACTCGTGACGAACCGCGACCACCTCGAACGCGCGATGATCAACTTCCGGCAGGCGGTCGACGCGCGTATTCCCGTCGCGGGCATCGTCGCAGCGTAAGTCCCGGAAGAAGGAGTCGATCAGTTCTGGAACGGCGGGACGGGCGTAGGAGTGGCGTCTCATCCGGGGG
>NZ_LPZN01000019.1 GCF_001646655.1 Rhodococcus gordoniae
GCGCGGAGTTGTGTGTAAGAAGCAGGTTCGTCACCAACGCCCCCCCGGCGGTTCTGACCGCCGCGCTGGCCGACCTGGCCCCGGCGCCGACGGTGTTCGTCGTGGCGTCGAAGCCCTTCCCCCCCCTCGAAACGCTGTCCAATGCCACCGCCGCCCGCCGCTGGCTCGTCGACGCCCTCGGCGAGGACGCCGTCGCCCAGCATTTCGTGGCGGTGTCGACGCACACGCAGCGGGTACGCGAGTTCGGTATCGACCCGGCGCACATGTTCGAGTTCTGGGACTGGGTGGGGGGCCGCTATTCGGTGGGTTCGGCGATCGGGCTGGCGGTGATGTGCGCGATCGGACGGCAGCGGTTCGGTGAGTTCCTCGCCGGCATGCACGCCATCGACGAACATTTCGCCACCGCCGAACCGGCGCGCAATGCGCCGTTGCTGGCCGGGGTGATCGGGGTGTGGAACGCGAGTGTCCTCGGCCACCGGTCGCGGGCGGTGGTGCCCTATGCGCAGGATCTGGCGCGGTTGCCGGCCTATCTGCAGCAGTTGACCATGGAATCGAACGGCAAGTCGGTGCGCGCGGACGGCACCGCGGTGCGCTGCCCGACCGGGGAGGTGTTCTGGGGTGAGCCCGGCACCAACGGTCAGCATGCCTTCTTCCAGTTGTTGCATCAGGGCACCGAGATCGTGCCGGTCGATTTCCTGGGCCTGGCCCGCAGTGGGGACGACCTGCCCGCCCGCGACGGCACCACCTCGATGCAGGTGTTGGTGCTGGCGAACATGTTCGCCCAGGCCAAGGTGTTGGCGTTCGGGCGTGAGGCCGACGAGGTCCGCGCCGAAGGTGTGCCGGAGGCGTTGGTGGCGCACAAGGTGATGCCCGGCGATCGGCCGTCGACGACGATCCTGGCCCCCGAGTTGACGCCGTCGGTGCTCGGGCAGATCATCGCCTTCTACGAGCATCAGACCTTCGTCCAAGGGGTGATCTGGGGGATCGATTCGTTCGATCAGTGGGGGGTCGAACTCGGCAAGACCCAGGCCACCGCCCTGCAGGCGGTGCTCGCCGGCGAGGAGACCCCCGACACCGGCGATGCCTCCACCGACCACCTGATCGAGACCTACCGAACCCTGCGCGACGGAGGGAAGTAAGGACATGCCCGCGCCGAAGTTGCTCTATCTGCCGCCTCCCGTTGCCGAGGAGTGGGATTGGCAGATGGACGCGGCTTGTCGCGACGTGGACGGCTCGTTGTTCTTCCACCCGGACAACGAGCGGGGCGACGCGAGGGAGAACCGCATGGCCTCGGCCAAGAAGGTGTGCGCTCGTTGTCCGGTGCGGCAGAAGTGCTTGCAGTACGCCTTCGATTCCGGTGAACGCTACGGGATCTGGGGCGGGCTCACGGAGGACGAACGCGCCCGGGTGAGAAGTGCCCGCCGGCGCCACACCAGTCGGTGACACCGACCGTCGTCACCTGTCCGCGACGACTCGTCCGATGACCCGGGCGGCCTCTCGGAAGGCCGCCGGATTCGGGCCGGCGAAGTTGAGCCGGAGGTACTGGCCGGTGGGTTCTGCCGGGAACCACTCGTCGCCCGCCGCGACGAGCACCCCGGCGGCCTCGCAGTCGCGCGCGACTGCCTGGGCGTCGGTGTCGTCGGGGAGCCTGCCCCACAGGTTGAGCCCACCGGGCGGTAGTCCGTCGAATTCCACCTCGGGTGCGTGCTCACGGAATTCGCTCGCGAGGAGGTTGCGGCGGGATTCGAGTTCGCGACGGACTGCCCGCAGGTGGGTCTGCCACGCGGGCTGGGTGACGACGTCGAGCGCGACGGTCTGGAGAACGCCGCTCACGTAGACGGATTCGGCCTGCACGTCGGCGAGGATGCGTTCGCGAGCGGGTCCTCGCGCCACGATCGCCGCGACCCGCACCGACGGTGCGACGCTCTTGGTCAGCGAGCGGATATAGACGACGTGGCCGGAGTCGTCGCGTGCGAACAGTGGGACGGACGGGGTGGAGATCCCGAAGTCGTGGGCCCAGTCGTCCTCGATGACGAACGCTCCCGCATCGCGCACCGCGTCGAGGACCCGCTCGCCGATCGACGACGACCATTGCGACCCTGTGGGATTCGCGAAGTTCGGTTGCGCGTAGAAGGCGCGCGCCCGTGTCCGGTCGAACGCGCGGGCCACTTCGTCGGGATCGGGTCCGTTGGGACCGCTCGAGACGGGCACGAGTTGTACGCCCGCCTTCGTGGCGGCGAGGATCGCTCCCCAATAGGTGGGTGACTCCACCACGAGGGGATTGCCGGCGCCGACGAGTGCGCGGAAGATCGAACCGAGGCCGCTCTGGCTGCCGGGTGTGATGATCACGTCGCCCGCGAACGGTGGGGCGGTGCGCGCGTTCGTCGCTTCCGTCAGTTCCGTGGCGAACCATGCCTGCAGTTCGGGAAGTCCCGCGGCAGGGGTCCGTTCGACGGCGGCATTGCTGCGGGATGCCCGCGAATACGCTCCGCGGACGAGACGTTCGGGAAGCAGTGTGCGGTCGGGGTAACCGGAGTGGAGTGCAACCACGTCGTTGGCCACCGTGCGCAGGGCAGCAGAGGCGCGGGCAAGCGGGGGAGCTGTTCCGAGCGCTTCCGTCTGCCAACTGTGATCGATCGTGTTCGACATGCGGATCTGCCGTACGAAGGTGCCGACACCGGAGCGGCTCTCCACGAGCCCCCGGGCCTGGAGCGTTCGCAGTGCCTTCTGCACCGTGACGGGACCGACGCCGTACTGCGCGACGAGCGACCTCGTCGAGGGCAGTCGGGCGCCGGGCGCAGCGGTGGCGAGCCACCGGGTCAGTTCCGCGACGAGTTGCGAACTGCTACTGTTCGACATGAGAGTACAGAGTAGCGCTATCATTCCGGACCGGCCAGTGCTATCCCCCGATCCTCGCGGGCTGGCCTGGGGTCTTCTCGGCGTCGCAGGCTTCTCCCTGACAGTGCCCCTCACCCGAATCACCGTCGAGAGCGGGGTGATGTCACCGCTGTTCGTCGCCGCCGGTCGCGCGGTCGTCGCAGCGGTTCTCGCCGCTCTCGCGCTCGCGTTCACGGGACAACGACTCCCGCACGGACATCAGTGGGGCAGAATCGCCGTCGTCGCGGGCGGCGTGGTAATCGGATTTCCCCTGCTCACCTCGTACGCCCTGACCACGGCACCGGCGAACCGCAGCGCGATCGTCATCGCAATCCTCCCCGCAGCGACCGCGGTGGTCGCGGTACTGCGTGCCCGCGAACGACCCCCGGCGCCGTTCTGGGTCGCGGCAGCTGCGGGGACGCTCGCCGTCATGGTCTTTGCCGGCCTACGCGATGGAGGCTTCGAGGGCTTCGGCCGAGCCGATCTGCTGTTGCTCGGTGCGGTGGTGGCCGCCGCCCTCGGTTACGCCGAAGGCGGTCTGCTGGCACGGGAGATCGGTGCGTGGCAGACGATCTCGTGGGCACTGGTTCTGGCGTCGCCGCTCATGGTGTCGCTCACCCTCGTCTCGTTCACCGCCGGGCTACCGCAAGGCGATGTGACGCACTGGGCGTCGTTCGCGTATCTCGGCGTCGTCAGCATGTTCCTCGGCTTCTTCGCGTGGTATCGAGGTCTGGCGATCGGGCCGATGGCGCGGGTCGGTCAGGTTCAGCTCACTCAGCCGATCATGACGGTCGGCTGGGCCGCGTGGCTGCTGGGAGAACCGCTGACCTGGGCGGTCGTTGCGTGCGGTGCCGCCGTCGTGCTGTGTGCCGGCACCGCTGTTCGCGTCCGCCGCACCTGAGGTGCGTCAGTCCTTGTCGAGGAAGAAATCCCGTCGCGAATCCCGAAGTGAACAGCGACATTCCGTACTTCGACAGCGTGTACGAGGGGTGGGCGCCGGCCGGTGGGGCATGTCGACCGTGCACTGTTCCCTTCAGCGTCGGGTGCACGTCGAGACAGGCGGGGAGATCGTTCCGCAACTCGGTCACGAGCCGAACGTAAGTGAACTACTCCCATCAGAGAATGACGTTCTCCCCCTACGCGGTGAATCCCTGCGAGCAGAAGTCCCAGACCTCATCGGCCGTGATGGGACGGTTCGTGCTGTCGTCGCCCCCGCTGGACTGAGCGATGAACATCACGGTCTGCATCGTCATGGTGGCCATCCGCTTCGGGTTCGACCCTTCGCGCAGACTGCCCTCGGCATCGACCTTCTCCATCAGTTCTGTGAACAGCGCGAGCATGGAGGCGTGCGCGACCTTGACCTCTGCAGGATGGGTGAGCAGCAGCTGCGCCGCGAAGTCGGTGAACAGCGGTCGCTGAGCCGTGGGATCGGGCCGGGACGACTCGAACAACAACTCCACCGCGACACGGAGCTGGTCGAGAGGTGCCTTCTCGCCGGCGGCAGCGGCGCGGATCTGGTCGGCAGAGCGGCTCAAGGCGTCCTCGAAGAGGGCGAGCAGCAGCTCGTGCTTACCGTCGAACTGCAGGTAGAAGCTGCGAAGCGACTGCTTGGAGCGGTCGACGACCTCCTGGACCGTGAAGTCGGTGCTGCCTTTTTCCGTGATGATCGCCTGCGCGGCGTCGAGGAAGCGCTGAACGCGCTGCTCGGCGCGCAGTTTGGCTGTCCGGAGGGAGCGCTCGACTGCGCGTTGCTTCCAGGCCGGTTCTTCCCTGGGGCCCGTCACTGCCGGGATCGCCCTGTGTCGCGGGGGGTGGACATAGGAGCACTGTACCGGAGCGCAGGGGCGTACAGCGGGACCGACCTCCCGTTCCCGCACCGATTCGAGGATAATCCTCTCGCCAGGAGAGAGTGTTATTCTGTCGCGTCTACCGGGGCTCGGCGCCGGGAAAGGAGGCAGTCGGACGGTGTGCGACGGCGATCACCTCGTCGACCACAGCTGTAAGGTCCGGACCTGCATCCTTCGGCGCGTGGGGTATTCGCTACCGGAATCGTCGTTCGCTGCGGCAATTTCGGTAGCGGACAACGATTCCGGTAGCGGAGGGGCAGCCCGGAAACGTGTATGTCCGACGTGATTTTCCCGCTCGGATCGTGGAGTGAATCACGTTGTCCCATATACGGACGTGCACCGGAACGAGGTCTTGGAAGGAAGGTTCTCTTCTGAAAGAATAAAATTCCGGACGAGATCGAAGGAGCACCATGACGCCCGACGAGCTGTGCGACAAGTACGCCATCACCGAACTCCTCTACCGCTATGCGACGGCGGTGGACACCAAGGACTGGAAGAAGATGACGTCGGTCTTCACCGAGGACGCCCATCTGGACTACAGCTCCGTGGGTTTTTCGCCCGGACCGAGGGACGACGTGCTGGCGGAGTTGCAGAAGGCACTGTCGTACCTGCCGATGTCGCAGCATTTCATCACCAACGTCGAGGTCGATCTCGACGGCGACCGGGCGACGGTGCGAGCGATGTTCTACAACCCGATGCAACTCCCCGGCGTCGACGGCCTGACCTATTGCGGGGGCAACTATCACCACGAGGTCGTGCGAACGGAAGACGGCTGGAAGAGTTGCCGCCTCATCGAAGAGAGCCTGTGGTTCTCCAACCATCCCGACCCGGCGAAGAACCAGGTGCGCTGATTGCCGATCGTCGACCGGGGTAACCGACCGGCATGGACCAGTCGGAAGCCCCGTTGCTCGATGCTCTCGCGCAGTACCATCGGCTCGACCGATACGGCTACTCCCCGCCGGGACACCGGCAGGGCCGCGGCGTGGACGACCGGGTCGCGCACGTGCTCGGAAGGGATCCCTTCCGAGCGGATGTCCTCGCTTCGGGCGGCCTCGACGACCGGCTGTCGCGCAACGGTTATCTCAGCAGAGCCGAAGAACTCATGGCCGAAGCAGTCGGAGCCGAGCAGGCCTTCTTCTCGACCTGCGGCAGTTCGTTGTCGGTCAAGGCTGCCATGATGGCGGTCGCCGGCAACGATCCCGGAGGGTTGCTGCTCGGCCGCGACTCGCACAAGTCGATCGTCGCCGGACTGATCTTCAGCGGTGTCACCCCGCGCTGGATCACCCCGCGATGGGACGAGGAGATGCACTTCTCCCATCCGCCGTCGCCACAACAGGTTCGTCGGATGTGGGACGAGTACCCCGACGCAGCAGGGGCGCTGATCGTCAGTCCCAGCCCCTACGGGACGTGCGCCGATATCGGGGGTATCGCCGATGTCTGCCACGAACGTGGCAAGCCGCTCATCGTCGACGAGGCGTGGGGAGCGCACCTGCCCTTCCACGACGACCTGCCGACCTGGGCGATGGACGCCGGAGCCGATGTCTGCGTGGTGAGTGTGCACAAGATGGGTGCCGGTTTCGAGCAGGGCTCGGTGTACCACGTCCAGGGCGATCTGGTCGACGCCGCACACCTCTCGGCGTGCGCCGACCTCCTCATGACCACCAGCCCGAACGTGCTGATCTACTCGGCGATCGACGGATGGCGGCGCCAGATGGTCGAGCACGGCACCGAATTGCTCGACAAGGCCCTCGACCTGGCCCGGAGCACTCGGGTCAGGATCCAAGGGATCGACGGGATCTCGGTCCTCGACGACCGGCTGCTCGGCGACGAGGCCTCGCACGACCTGGACCGGATGCAGATCCTCATGGACCTCGACGAACTCGGGGTCTCCGGATATCAGTGTGCCGACTGGCTGCGCGAACATTGCCATGTCGACGTCGGCATGACCGATCACCGCAGGATCCTCGCCACGATGTCCATGGCCGACGACGAGGACACCGCCGATCGGCTCGTCGAATCACTCGAGGCGTTGTCCCGGGCGGCGGAGTCCTTCGATGCGCCGCCGCGGATCGATCTGCCGAGTCCGGACGAACTGCAGCTCGAATCCGTGATGTCCCCGCGTGACGCGTTCTTCGGCCGGACCGAGATGGTGCCGGCAGACCGCGCTGCCGGCCGCATCGCGGCGGAACAGCTCACCCCGTATCCGCCGGGCATCCCCGCGGTGGTGCCGGGGGAGCGACTCGACCGGGCGGTCGTGGACTATCTCCGCAGCGGTGTGGGCGCCGGGATGAACGTGCCCGACGCGACCGACGGTGCCCTCGACGAGTTCCGGGTGGTCGTCGACACGGCGACGGCGTCGATCGACTCGCGGTGACGAAACGAAAAATAGGGTGGGCCAGGACCTTTCGGTCCGGGCCCACGCCGGTGCGCAGCTTCGATCGGTGACTCAGCCGAGCCGGATCGCCCTTTCGGGACAACCCGCCGTGGCCTCCCGCACGGACTCCTCGTGCTCGGCCGGTACCTCGGACACGAGTGTGACGGCGTACCCGCCGTCGCTCAGATCGAAGACCTCCGGGCAGGCGGCGAGGCAGACACCGTGTCCACGGCAGGCATCGTCGTCGACGAAGACCTTCACTCCGCCTCACCTTCGGCGGGCGTGTACTCGAGGTGTAGTGCGAGCAGGCCGCGCAGGATGAAGGTCGGCAGGTAACCGAACTTCCGGTCGTCCTCGGGGCCGTGCACCTTCTCGGAGATCCGGATCTCGCTGGTGCGCTCGAGCAGGCGCGCGATGCCCACGCGACTTTCCGTGCGGGCGAGCGGAGCACCCGGGCACGTGTGCACGCCGCGGCCGAACGCGATGTGGGTACGGGCGTTCCGGCGGTCGAGGTCGAACTCGTTCGGATCGGAGAACTGGCGCGGATCGCGGTTGGCGGCGCCGTTGACCAGCATCATGATCGTGCCGGCCGAGACGTCGACCCCGCCTACGGTGGTGGAGGTCTTCGTGAGCCGGAAGTCGCCCTTGATCGGGCTCTCGAAGCGCAGCGTCTCCTCGATGAAGTTCGCGATGCGATCGGGTTCGTTCCGCAGAGTCTTCTGGAGTTCGGGCTGTTCGGCGATGATCCGCATCGCGGAGCTCAGCAGACGTACGGTGGTTTCCTGACCGGCGGAGAACACGTTCGCGGCGATGCGGAGGACGTCGTCGACCGGCGGGAGGGTGCCGTCGGGGAAGGTCGCGGTGGCGAGACCCGTCAGCACGTCGCCGGTCGGGTGCGCCCGGCGGTCCTCGATGTACGCACCGAACTTCTTGTACAGGAACTCGAGGGGGTTGAGCTTCAGGGCTTCACCCTCGGTGCTGCCGAGCGAGAATCCCTTCTCCACCTGGATGTTCAGGCCCTCGATGAATTCCTGGTGGTCGCTTTCCGGGACGCCCAGCAGGTCGGCGATGACGAGCATCGCGAACGGCGCGGCGAAGCCGGTGATGTAATCGCCCTCGCCCCGGGCCAGCAGGTCGTCGAGGAGCCGGTCGGCGATGCGTTCGATGAACGCCTCGTTCTCCTCGAGACGCTTGGGGGTGATGAGCCGCATCAGAAGGCCGCGATGGTCGGTGTGCTGAGGGGGGTCCATCGTGGGGAGCTGGTCGTTCATCGGCAGCGAGGGGCGGTGCTCCTCGATGAAGTCGGTGATGTCGTCGCTCTCGGGGCAGGCCGGGAGTCCGGAGAACGGGCCGGTCACCGAGATGCACGACGAGAACGTCTGCTCGTCGCTCAGGACCTGGATCGCCTCTTCGTATCCGGTGACCATCATGACGTCGTGATGGGGTTCGCGACCGACCGGGCATCCCTCGCGGAGGGCGTCGTAGTAGGGGTACGGGTCCTGGACGAGGTCCGGATCGGTGAAGAAGTTCTTCGTCTCGATGTCGGTCATGGTTCCTCCCGGGCCGGGCTGTGGGCTGGTGCGGAGTTCGACCTCGCCCCGCGGCCGTCCCGCGCGCGAAGCCGTGTCTCGCCCGCACATCCAACCACGGCATGGAAAATCCGGCGCGAGGGGATGTTTCGCGCATTTCGGACTTGTGGCCGATAACGTGACAGCCATCGTGAATCTGTATTCGATCTTGAAATGTCGGACCGTCGAAGCGTGGAAACAACAACGCGGCGGGCGGTGTCAGCTGCGGGACAGGGCGGTGGGGTGCGCTTCGGTGTCGACTCCCGGGATGCCGCGTCCGCGCAGCGACGCGCCTGCCGTCTCCGCCACGAAATACAGCGCGACGAGCCCGACCGCGCACGCGCCCATCATGTAGAAGGCCGGGACGAGGTCGTTCCCGGTTCGTTCCACCAACCATTCGTTGATCGCCGGCGCCGTGCCGCCGAACAGCGATGTCGACACGTTGTAGGAGATCGCGAAACCGGCGAACCGAACGTGCGTGGGGAACATCGCGGGGAAGGTCGCCGAGATGGTCGACAGCTGCATCACGTAGAGCAGGCCGAGGACGGTGAAGCCCACGACTGCCCATCCGAAGCCCACGGACATCAGCATGTACATCGGGATGGCGAGAACGAACAGGCCGGTCAACGATGCCGCCCAGAGCGGTTTGCGACCGATCCGGTCCGACAGCGCGCCGGCGAAGGGAATGACCGCCATCATCGCGAGCTGGCCGATCAATACCAGGACCAGGGGCGCGGTGCCGGTCAATCCGATCCGGTTCTCGAGATAGGTGGGCATGTAGCTCAGCAGCGTGTAGTTGCACACGTTCAGCGCGACGACCAGCCCCATCAGTTCGACGATCGGCCGCCAATATTTCGTGAGCAGGTCCTTGAACTCGGCGCCGACGCTGCTCTCCTCCTCGTGCGCACGCTCGAGCTCCTTGAAGACCGGGGTCTCGTCGAGCTTCGAACGCAGGTAGAGACCGACGAGCGCGAGGGGACCGGCGACGAAGAACGGAAGACGCCAGCCCCACGTCGCCATGAACGCGTCCGTCGACAGCAGATCGATGATCAGGACGAGGCACGCGCCGGCCGAGAAACCGCCCAGCGTGCCGAACTCGAGGAAGCTGCCGTAGAAGCCGCGTTTGCGGTCGGGGGAATATTCGGCCATGAACGTTGCCGCCCCGCCGTATTCACCACCGGTGGAGAACCCCTGGAGCATGCGCAACAGCACAAGCAGCACAGGCGCCCAGAACCCGATCGATTCGTACGACGGAACAGCACCGAGCAATACTGTCGAACCACCCATCAGCAGGATGGTCAGTGCCAGGATCTGCCGGCGCCCCAACCGGTCGCCGAGCGGGCCCCATACGAAACCGCCCAGCGGACGCATGACGAAGGAGACTGCGAAGACACCCAGCGTGAGCAGTGTCGCGGACTCGAGATCGCCGGGGAAGAACGAATCGGCGATATAGGTGGCCGTGTATGCGTAGACGCCGTAGTCGAACCACTCGGTGAAATTACCCATGGCCGATGCGCCGATGGCGCGTCGCACCTGTTCCGGGGGCGCAGACGAGGCCTCCGGCGTCGGGGTGGCGGAACCGGTATCCACGGTCGTTCCCTTCGATCGAGAGATCGAGATCGGTGCCCCCGTGCGTACCCGGGTGGGAGGACCGTGAAACCGACGCCGGCAGAGATTCCTCGAGGCCGGACTCAGGCGGACAGTGCGCTGAGCGGGTGCGCCGACGAGGTGTACCGCACTCGACCACGGCGGTCCACCGCGGAGTCGATGTCGACGGTGCCGAGCCGCTCGTCGCAGATGCGCACGAGTTGCTCGAGTATATGCGGTTCGAATCGGTTCCACCGGTGCGCGGTCAGCAGACCAC
This sequence comes from Rhodococcus gordoniae, assembly GCF_001646655.1. GTDB lineage: Bacteria > Actinomycetota > Actinomycetes > Mycobacteriales > Mycobacteriaceae > Rhodococcus > Rhodococcus gordoniae. The sequence continues at coordinate 10,531 of NZ_LPZN01000019.1, forward strand.
GCAGGCGATGGAAGTACTCCTCGGGGGCGATCCCGAACGTGACCCAGATGTCCTCATCGGGCCCGCCGTTCCAGTGCCGCCACTTGACGGCGAAATCGAGCGTCGCAGCTTCGTCGGTCATGACGGAACTCCTGTTCGGTAGGGGGAGCTCGAATCCCGCCATGCGGTGCGGCTCCAGGCGATCAATTCCTCGGCGGGGACGGGAGCGGGCGAGGCGACGAACGCCTTGCTCACCCGGCCGAGCACATCGCCGTCGTCGGCGATGCTCACTTCCGCTCCGGCACAGGGTTTTCCACTCGTGGTGGCGATCTGTTCGACAGTGGCGCCACGACGGGAGGTGGGTGGACCGGGCAGCATGGTCACACTCTCTCGCTCGATCAGGTCGAGGACGGCGTCCGTCTCGAAGACCGGGACGGGAATCGTCGTGGCGCCCCGGGCGAACGACGCGACGACCGGATCGCGCGCTTCCCGGCTCCCGTCGTCGCTGCATCGCCGGACGTGTGCGTGTCCTGAGGACGGCTGCACACTTTTCCGAGCGGGGGGTCTGTCCGCAGGGTGCGTGAGCCTGCTCGCTCCGGGACGTTTGGATGCGCTCTCCGCGGGGATCCTTCAATGGTCCTGTCCCCTCGACGCCGGGAGCGCCTGTGCCTGCAACGACCGCGACCGTTTCGCCCACCGACGCCGTTCGGCTCCTCGGACAGGTGGCCGTGCCGTTCGTGGCTGTGGGACCGATCGCTCGGCGACGGTGGGCCATGAAGCTGCTCGAGAAGAACCAGTCGGACGCCCGCGTGGTCCGTTTGGTCGCGGATCTGCGTGAGCGGCACGGTGACGGGCCGCTCGTCGTGCCGATCCCCGGACGCACGCTCGCGATCGTCCTGACGTCGGACGATGTGGATCGGATCCTGCGTACCGACACGGCGTCGTTCACCGCGGCCAACAAGGAGAAGGTGGCTGCGCTCAGCCCGTTCCAGCCCAACGGTGTGCTCATCTCCCGAGGTGACATCCGCGCCCAGCGACGTGCCTTCAACGAGTCGGTGCTCGAACCGGAACACGCCCTGCACCGCCTCGCCGGCGACTGGGTCCCCGTGATCGAGCAGGAGGCGCAGGGGCTGCTCGATCAGGCGAGGTCGCGCGGTGAACTCGACGCCCCGGATTTCGTGCGGGCCTGGTGGCGGCTGGTCCGGCGACTCGCGTTCGGCGACGCCGCTCGTGACGACGAGAGCATCACCGACCAGCTGTGGACGCTCCGCTCGAACGGGAACTGGTCGTTCGCGCATCCCCTTCGGCACCGCCTGCGCGATCGGTTCACCCAGAACCTGCACCACCACGTCACTGCGGCTCCGTCCGAGAGTCTGGCCGGTGTGGTCCGAGACCTCGCAGCACCGGCGTCCGTCGACCCGATCGGGCAGATGCCGCACTGGCTGTTCGCGTTCGACGCCGCGGGCATGGTGGGCGCCCGCACCCTCGCCGTGCTGTCCACGCACTCCGAACAGCGCCTGCGCGTCGAGGCGGAACTGGCGGGCACCGAAGCCGGGACACCGCAGGTCTACGAATACCTGCGGGCCTGTGTACTGGACACGACCCGCCTGTGGCCGACCACCCCGGTGATCCTTCGGGACTCCGTGGAGGAGACCACATGGAGCGACGGTGCCGGCGGCACCGCGACCATCCCGGCGGGGACGGGCTTCGTGATCCTCTCCTCGGCCTTCCATCGCGCCGACCACCTCCCGTTCGCCGACACCTTCGAACCCGAGATCTGGCTGGACGGCCGAGCCGAACGTCATCCGGCGCTCGTGCCGTTCAGTGCCGGCCCGACGGTGTGCCCCGGACGCAGCATCGTCCTCTTCACGGCGAGCACCTTCCTCGCGTATCTGCTCCGCTCCGCGGACTTCACGGTGGTGTCGAACGTGAAGCCCGATCCGACGGGTCCCTTGCCCGCTACGTTCGACAATTTCGGGTTGCGTTTCGCGGTGCGGTGAACCCCTTCCGGTACCCACTCGGCGCCGTCTCCACGACACCCTCTGCCATGACGTCGCTCACTGTTCGGCCCTGTTCTGCCCCGAACAGGTGAGAGCGATGGTGTCCATGTGACTCCAGTGGGGCAAAACGGGCAGTTTTTGTCCGGTACCGGTCGGTTTTCTGTCAACCCGACACGCTGGCGTAGTCAAACATCGAAGTACTCTGTGATGGAATCGTGACCCTATCGTTACCGAGGGCCTGTCCCAGAGGAACTGTTGTGAGCCGAAATTCTGAATCCACTCCCATCCGAGAAACCACCGACATCCGTCGCCGTGCAGCACGTACCGGCAGGTGGATGGCCGTCGCGGTCCTTGCGAGCGCAGTGACGGTCGGTGGCACGACGGTCGCGAACGCTGCGGGCGACCAGATCCACACCGAGTCCGGTACGGCATGGACCGGTGCCGGTGAGAACCTGTCCACGGCACCCCAGGTGCTGAAGGTTGCCGATGTCGACGCATCGCACTACACCGAGAAGCTCCGTCGCGCCGCCGACCGTGAAGCGCAGCGCGTCGCCGAGGAGGTCGCCGCGCAGGAAGCAGCGCAGCGGGAAGAGGCCGAGCGGATCGCCCGTGAGGCCGCCGAGCAGGCAGCTCGCGAAGAAGCCGCTCGTCGTCCTGCCCTCGCATTCCCGGCCGCCGGCACCCTCACCTCGGGCTACGGTCCGCGCTGGGGTACGAACCACAACGGCATCGATGTCGCCAACTCCATCGGCACCCCTATCGTCTCGGTCACCGACGGCGTCGTGATCGAGTCCGGTCCGGCCTCGGGCTTCGGCCTGTGGGTGCGCATCGCCCAGGACGACGGTACGACCGGCGTGTACGGTCACATCGACCAGTCCCTCGTGTCGGTCGGCCAGCACGTGCGCGCCGGCCAGCAGATCGCCACGATGGGCAACCGCGGCCAGTCCACCGGACCACACCTGCACTACGAGGTGTGGCAGCCGGGTGGCGCCAAGATCGATCCCATCCCGTGGTTCCACGCGCGCGGCGTTCCCGTGCCCAGCTCGCACCTGGGCTGATCCGGTACTCGACAGCCGTGAACGAAGCCTGAAGCGAACACTGCCCCGGCGCATTCCGCGTCGGGGCAGTGTCGTTCTCGCAGCTACCAGATGCGCACGCGCTTCGAAGGGTCGAGATACAGTTCGTCGCCCTCGTGGACGTCGAACGCGTCGTAGAACGCGTCGATGTTGCGGATCACGCCGTTGCAGCGGAACTCCGGCGGCGAATGCGGGTCGACCGCGAGTCGGCGGGACGCCTCCTCGTCACGAACCTTCGTGCGCCACACCTGAGCCCATCCGAAGAACACGCGCTGCAGTCCGGTCAGCCCGTCGATGACCGGCGCCGGCTTACCGTCGAGCGCGATCTCGTAGGCCTTCAACGCGATCGACAGGCCACCGAGATCTCCGATGTTCTCACCGATCGTGAAACTGCCGTTGACACGCTGTCCGGGAAGGGCTTTCGGTTCGAACTCGTCGTACTGCGCGATGAGTGCCGCGGTACGCTTGCCGAATTCCTCGCGGTCCGAATCGGTCCACCAGTTCTCGAGGTTGCCGTCGCCGTCGTACTTCGCGCCCTGATCGTCGAAGCCGTGGCCGATCTCGTGTCCGATGACCGCGCCGATTCCGCCGTAGTTCGCAGCGTCGTCGGCATGCAGGTCGAAGAACGGAGGCTGGAGAATCGCTGCGGGAAAAACGATCTCGTTCATCCCCGGGTTGTAGTAGGCATTGACCGTCTGCGGGGTCATGAACCATTCGCCGCGATCCACCGGGCCACCGAGTTTGCCGAGATCGCGGTCGTACTCGGCGGCGTACCCGCTGCGGTAGTTGCCCACCACGTCGTCGGGCGCGATCGTGACGGCGGAGTAGTCGCGCCAGGTGTCGGGATAACCCACCTTGGGTGTGAACTTCTCGAGCTTGCGCAGGGCCGCCTCACGGGTGGCCGGGCTCATCCATTCGAGGTCGGTGATGGACTGCCGGTACGCCTCGGTGAGGTTGTCGACGAGCACCTGCATCCGCGTCTTCGCCTCCGCGGGGAAGTGCCGTTCGACGTAGAGCTTGCCGACGGCCTCGCCGAGCAGGTCCTGCACGAGCGACACGCCGCGCTTCCAGCGGTCGCGGATCTCCTGCGTACCGGTGAGCGTGCGCCCGTAGAAGGCGAAGTTCTCCTCGACGAAGACATCGGACAGGTACGGGGCTCGCGCGCGCAGCACCCGCCACACGGCCCACGCCTTCCAGTCGTCGAGGTCCTCGCCGGCCCACAGCGCGGCGAACGTCTCGAGGAAACTCGGCTGACGCACCACGATCTCGGCCCACTGTCCGGTGGCCGCGCCGGTAGCGGTGATCCAGCCTGCCCAGTCGAACTGCGGGAGATCGGTGAGCAGCGAGTCGAGCGTGAGCAGGTTGTAACTCAGGTCGGCGTCGCGACGCTTGACCACATCCCAGTGGCCTGCGGCCAGCTTCGTCTCGAGCGCGACCACATTCGCCGCGTCGTAGGGCAGATCGGCGAGCGCGAACATCCGGCCGACGTGTGCGGTGTACTGCTCACGGATCTCGGCGTAGCGGTCCTCGCGATAGTACGACTCGTCGGGCAGGCCGAGCCCGCCCTGCGAGACGTGCACGAGATACCGCTCGGAGTTCTTCGAATCGGTGTCGACGTAGTGCGCGATCGCGCCCGTCACGCCGGCGCGCTGCAAGCGTCCGAGCACCGCCGCGAGCGCAGCACGGTCCGTAGCGTCGGATACCGCTCGGAGTTCGTCACGGATCGGGTCGAGACCGGCGGCCTCGATCGCCGCGGTGTCCATGAACGAGGTGTACAGGTCGCCGATCTTCTGAGCGTCGGTGCCCGGTCCGGCGCCGGACGCCGCGGCTTCCTCGATGATGGCCCGGACGTCGACCTCGGCCTTGTCGGCGAGCGTACGGAACGCGCCGTCGAGTGCGCGATCGGCAGGGATCTCGTGTTCGGCGAGCCACCGGCCGTTGACGTGTTCGAACAGGTCGTCCTGAGGGCGGACCCGCTCGTCGACGTGTCCGAGGTCGATGCCGGAGCGGATCTCCGAATTCTGCGCGAGGGTCATGCCTCACATCCTTACACTCGATTCGCCCGGCGTGCAGACACCGACGTGCAGATATCTGTGGAAGTGGGCGAACACGCACGCGGCCGGGCGCAGGCTCCTAGCATCGGGCACATGACCGAAGGTTCCATGGCGGAGCCGCCCGCGGCGACCCCGCCGACACAGATGCTGGTCGATCCTCGCTTCATGCCCGTCGCGGATCTGTTCTTCCGAATGTTCTACAAGCCGAGCCAGGGTGGTGGCGCTCTCGCGTGCTATCTGCACGGTGAACCCGTGCTCGACATCTGGGCGGGCTGGGCCGCGCGCGACAAGCGCTGGACGCGCGACACCGTCGTGCTGTCGTTCTCCACCGGCAAAGGGGTGGCCAGCACGGTGGTGCACCGTCTCGCCGAACGCGGGTTGCTCGACTACGACGCCGCCGTGGCCGAGTACTGGCCGGAGTTCGCTGCGGCCGGCAAGGAGACGATCACGCTGCGGCAACTCATGTCGCATCGCGCCGGACTGCACAAATCGCGAGGTCTCGTGCCCGGCCGCGAGGGTCTGCTCGACTCCGAGGCGGTAGCCGCCGCGCTCGCCGCGTCACCGCCCGATCCTCGCCGATTCCACGGACCGGGCTATCACGCCGTCACCTACGGAAACCTCGTCGCCGAGGTCGCGTCGCGAGTGTCGGGGGTGCCCTTCCAGGAGCTCGTGCGCACCGAGATCGCCGAGCCGCTCGGCATGGACGAGTTCTGGTACCGCGTGCCCGAGGACCAACGGCACCGCATCGCCCGGGTGTTCCCGAAGGTCAACTTCCTGCCGGCGCCGTGGACGACATCTGCGGCGGTGTTGTCGCGCGCACCCGGAGTGCGGGGGCTGGTCGAAGCGGGCATGGCAGAGGGATTCGACGAATTGATGCGCAGTCCGTCGGCTCACGACGCCGTCATGCCCGGATGGAACGGTGTGTTCACCGCACGTGCTCTCGCTCGCATGTACGCGGCGATTGCGAACGAAGGAACGATCGGCGGTGTCCGCCTGCTGAAAGAGGACACCGTTCAGCAGTTGCTCGAAGTGCAGACCCGGCGGCGGGACTACGTGCTCGGTATCCGGCCCAACTGGCGGCTGGGCTACCACCCCGGATGGGTCGCGCTGCGCGAGCAGCCGCTGCGCTCTGTCGGACACTTCGGATTCGGCGGCTCGGGAGCGTTCGCCGATCCGGAGACCGGGCTGTCGGTCGCATTCGTCACCAACCGCATGGGCAACACCTTCACCACGATCTCCGACGGACGGTTCCCGAGGCTCGGCGCGGCGGCCGTCACCGCTGCGCGCCGCGCAGCGTGATCGGACCTCCCCGGCCACGTCGATCGCCGCGAGGACCCGGTCGCTCCGACGCACGGTGACCGTGGCGCCGCCGGGTCGTGGATCGGGCGGCCGGACGCTCGATGCTCGGTATGAGAGAGCTGGGAGATCCCTGCGAATCAGTTATGCGCGGGGGAACAGCCGGACATTGGCATGCGCGCGCACGTAGACGGTGCCGTCGGCGGCGCACAGCGTCGTCTCGAAGGACGCGAGGCGCCGTCCGGCCCGCACCGCTTCGGACCGCAGTTCGACGACGGGCCCGGGGACAGCGGGCGAGCGGAGGTAATCGAGGCCGATCTCCAGCACGCGATAGTCCTGACCGATGCCGGTCAGCGTCTGTGCGGCCAGACCGGTGACGGCCTCCGCCATCGATACGAGCACACCTCCCTGCACCGAACCGATCACGTTGGCCATCCATTCGCGCGGCGACAAGCGGGCCTGCACGACTCCGTGCTCGGCGGCCGTCACCTCGAGTCCGAGCAGGCCGGCGAGCGGTCCGCGGGGAAGAGTCCCGGTGGAGATGCCCGTGACGATGTCGAGGCCGGGCAGTTCGGCCAGGATCGCCGCATCCGACCACGGTTCCGGCTCACCGCGTTCCGGCACGGTCTCCGCCGCGTCCGGGCCGAGTTCCGTCGGTGTACGCCCGACGACGATGGATCGGCCGACCAGGTGCGCAACGAGAACGCCCTGCTCGTCGTGCACGTCGGTGCGCGACACCGCGGTCGAGTCGTCGTAGTACAGGCTGCTGCCGCGGCCGACGAGGAGGCCCGAGGACGGGAAGGGGTGTGCGAGCGTCGCCGTCACGTGCGACAGCACACCCTGCGGTCGCTCACCGGTCTCCGCGAACCGGGCGATGCCGGCGGGTACGCCCGCGGCGAAGTCGGTGAAGACACCGACGGAGGCGAGGGTGGTCTGCCCGCGGTGGTCGAACAAGTGCGGTCCGACGGCTTGGGTGATCGAGACCGACGCGTCGTCGGCGATCTCGATGTCGACGCCCATCACACGACCGGGACGGTCGACGGAGAATTGTGCGGTCTCGATTGCCATACCTTGCTTCTATCAGGGACGGCGCGGACGAGACCGGGCGGGGAGTGGTTCGCCCCGGTGCAGGATCGCCCCCGGGCTCAGCTCTGCGGCGTCTCGGGACCGCGACGGCCCTCGAGTTCCCGGATCCGCTTCGACGCCTCCTCGAGCCGCTTCTTCCTCTCCGCAGCCTCCGACTTCTTCAGCTCCTCGTAGACCTTCTCGTCGTCGTCGCTGTACTTCAGGATCAGACGCGGAACGCTGAGCGTGACGATCAGCGACGGCCATACGATCCACGCGTAACTCCAGTCGAGGACGATCTGCAGGACGAGGAAGGTCACCAGGGTGATGCCGATGATGATCCAGTCCAGTGTCTCGACCGTACTTCCGCGGTCGCGGAGCGATGCCAGTTCGTCCTCCGCCGACTGCGGCGCCGCAGGAGAGGTGTCGCGGCGAACCGCCGGGGCCGAGACGTCGGGGATCATCCGGATGTGGCCGTCGACCTGCTCGAGAGGCGCCCCGCCGGGCAGCCCCCGGAAGGAGGGGAGCAACGCCGAAAACGTTCGCGCGGAGGATATCTCCCCGGACCGTTCGTAGAACTCGGCGCTGTCGAGGCGGCCCGCGGCGTAGTGCTCGCCGAGCGCGTTCAACGCGTGCATGCGTTCGGCGTCGCTGAGCAGCAGGTCGTCGTGATCGGAGTTGCCGGTCATTTCTTTCCCGCGCTTTCGGAGTCGGTTGTCGAGTCCTCGTTCATCCCTGATCCTAGAGCCGGCGACCGGGCGTGTCCCGGGCGATGATGGCCGCCTGGATCCGCGACTGCACACCCAGTTTGTGGAGCACCCGGGCGACGTGTGTCTTCGTCGTGTTCTCACCGATGGTGAGACGGGTTGCGATCTGGCGGTTGGACAGGCCCTCGCCGAGGCAGGCGAAGACCTCCTGTTCGCGAGCGGTGAGGGCATCGATATCCGGTCCGTCCGGAAGGTCTTCCTGCCGAGGTGGATTGGAGACGAACGCGTCGATCACCGTCCGGGTGATCTGCGGAGAGAGTACGGACTCGCCTACGTACACCGCTCGGATCGCATCGAGCATGGCGTCCGCCGACGCGGTCTTGAGAAGATATCCGGCGGCCCCGGCACGCAGACTCTCGAAGACGTACTCGTCGATCTCGAAGCTTGTCAGCACCAGCACCCGGGCTCTCGTTTCCCGAGTGATGGTGCGGGTCGCGGCGATCCCGTCGACATGCGGCATCCGGATGTCCATGAGGACGACATCCGGGTCGAGCGCACGGGCCTGGGACACCGCGACGGCGCCGTCGGCGGCTTCACCCACCACCCCGATGTCCTCGCTCGTGTCGAGCAGGAGTCGCAGTCCCGCGCGGATGGCGCCGTGGTCGTCGGCGAGCAACACTCTGATCGTCACGTCACAGGCCTCTTCGCCAGTGGCAGTTGCACGTATGTCCTCCATTCGTTCCCCTCGCGACCGGAGCGGGCCTGTCCGCCCACCGCGGCGGCGCGTTCGGCGATGTTCCGCAGGCCGTGCCCGGTGCTGCGGGCCAGTGACGGCTCCGCGGCGTCCGCCGTGCCGATCGGATTCACCACTTCGATGCCCAACCGACCGTCGACGCCGTCGAAACGAAGTGTCACCGGCTGTTCCGGTGCGTGCTTCACCGCATTCGTCAGGGTTTCCTGGACGATGCGGTAGGCCGTGAGATCGACCTCCGCGTCGAGACCGGTGGGTGGACGACCATCGATCCGGACCGAGGTGCCGGCGGCGCGTGCGGACACGGTGAGCGGTTCGAGATCGGCGAGGCGACCCGCCGTGGTGATCTCGTCGTCGGTGTCGTCGCTGCGTAACAGGCGCACCAGCGATTGCATCTCCTGCAGGGCGGCCACACTGCCGGACCGCACGGACTCGAGCACGGTCAGTGCTCGGTCCGGATCGGATTCGCGGAGGCGGAGCGCGGCCTCGCTCTGAATCGCGATGGACGACAGGTGTCCCGCCACCACGTCGTGCAGGTCGCGGGCCAGGCGCTGCCGCTCGGTGGTGATGGCGGCGTGCCGGTCCAGTTCCGCGACGCGCGTGAGCGCTTGGACGCGTGCCCGTTCGATCTCGGCGGCGTCGCGGTGAGAACGGACCGATCGGGCCCACCAGATCGGGACGACGATCACGAGCACGGCGATCGAGACGGCCCACACAGCGATGCGCAAGTCTCCGGAGTACACACCGAGCGCGACAGCGCCGACGACGATCGGGACCACGGGTGCACGTTCGAGGACGAGGCTGGTCCGCGCCGAGCCGAACAACGCTGCCGCATACAGCAGGTCGCCGTACGCGATCCAGACGGGCAGGGAGGGGCCGACGACGAGGTCGACCAGCACCGGGACGGTGCCCAGCCCGAGCGCGAGAAGCGGTCGCGTTCGGCGCATCGTCATCGGTGTGCACACGCAGGCGAGTAGAACGAGCCACACCCACAACGGTCGAGGCGGGCGGTCCTCGACGAGCACACCGAGATTCAGGGCGTACAACAGTGCGCCGCCCCCGAAGTACGCGAGCGCGACGAGCAGCGAGTTGTAGCGCGGGTTCACGAATCCCACTCGAATCTCGGATTCACGATTGTCCACAGGAACGATTCGACCACAGCTGTGCGGGGATCAGGGTCCAGGTCACCCGAAGTGATGAGGCGGCGACCGCCCATCGGGCGACGCGAGCGCGGGAGGTACGCGCGACTCTGGGGTCATGTTCAGCCACATCACCGCCTTCATCGTCGGATGCGAGATCGCGTTCTGGGTAGTACTCGCGGCCGGGCTCGTGTTCCGGTACCTACTCCGGCTCAGGAGGACAGGCGCGGTCCTGCTCACCCTGATTCCGTTGATCGACGTCGTCCTGCTCGCGGCCGTCGCTGTGGATCTGCACAACGGGACGGAGGTCGGATGGGTCCACCGCGTGGCGGGTATCTATCTCGGCGTGAGTGTCGCATTCGGGCCGAGCATCGTCCGCTGGGCCGATCGCCGGTTCGCCTATCACTTCGCGGGCGGTGCGAAACCGGAACCCGCTCCGAAGGAAGGACCGGAAGCCTTCCGTAAGGAATGTGCGGATTTCGGGCGGTGGCTGATCGCGGCCGGAATCAGCGGGGGCGCCGTTCTCGGGCTCGGCTCGACGGTCGCGAACACCGACCAGGCCTCGGCACTGTACGGAATCTTTCCCACCCTGGGCGTGATCACGGTGATCTGGCTGATCACGGGACCGGTATGGGTGCTCGGGAAGCAGTGACGAAGACGTCGTACCGAGAAATTTCCGGGTGCGTGATGAGTTCTCGCCGAGTGCTCGGTCTGTATCCGTGACACCTCACCGCGTCCCGCACAGGGACGATCGAACACAGGAGAAACCATGTCGCGCATGCTGTTCGTCAACCTCGCCGTCGAGAACGTCGCCGCCTCCCGAGAATTCTTCGACCAGCTCGGATTCACTTTCAACGACATGTTCTGCGACGAGAACACCGCGTGCCTGGAGATCAACGAGCAGACCTACGTGATGTTGCTCGAGAAGCCGCGTTTTCGCGACTTCATCAACGACGACATCTGCGACACCACGAAGGCCCGCGAGGCGCTGATGTGCGTGTCGGCCGACACTCGCGAGGCCGTCGATGCGCTCGTAGACGGTGCCGTCGCCGCGGGTGGCAGCGAATGGGTGACGTCCGGCGGGCAGAAGGCGCAGGAGGAGATGGGGGACTTCGCCCATCAGCGGGCCTTCCTGGACCTCGACGGCCACGTCTGGGAGGTCATGTGGATGGATATGTCGGCCGCAGCGCAGGCGTGGGCACCGGATGACGCCGAGGAGAACGCCACCGCGTAAGGCCGACCGTGCGGTTCAGCGGGCTGCCGGGTCCTCCGGCAGCCCGAATCGGGCGAACAACGCAGTGGTGTCGTCGGAGAAGAAGACGGTGGCGTGCGTGACTCTACCGTCGACGATGTCGAGCACTTGCAGTTGGAAAGGGTGGTGGCGGCCGTCCTCCCCTCGCATGTACAGCCCGAACGCCGGTTGGCCGTTCGCCACGGCGGGAAGCAGCACCTGGTCGCCGGGGCCCTTCGCGGGACAGTTCTTCTTGATGAGGGTGACGATCGCGTCGGGACCCCGGTACCAGCCCTCGAAGGGAGGCATCTCCCAGACGGCGTCCTGGGTGAGCATCTCGACGAGCGAGTCGATGTCGTACTTCTCGAAGCCGTCGACCCAGCGCTGCAGCAACGCCTTGGTCTCGGCGCTGTCGGGTTCGGCGAGCTCGTCGTCGCGGACACGGGCGTCCTTCAGCTGCGCGCGTGCCCGCTGCAGGAGGCTGTTGACCGCGGCCGTCGACGTGTCGAGCGCGGCCGCGACCTCGGTGGCGCGCCACTGCAGGACTTCGCGGAGCAGCAGGACCGCCCGCTGGCGAGCGGAGAGATGCTGCAGGGCCGCGACGAACGCGAGACGCACGGAATCGCGGGAGGCGGCGATGGTGGCAGGATCCGACGGATCGTCGGTGGTGTACCCGGCGGGGAACGGTTCGAGCCAGGGCACCTCGGGACGGGTGACCAGATCCTCGGTGGGATCGGAACTCGGCGCACCGAGCCCGGTGGGCAACGGCCGGCGACTGCGACCTTCGAGCGCCGTCAGGCACACGTTGGTGGCAATCCGGTGGAGCCACGTGCGCAGTGAGGAGCGGCCGCCGAAGTTCTCGTACCCGCGCCAGGCGCGCAGGTAGGTTTCCTGGACCAGGTCTTCCGCATCGTGCAGCGACCCGCTCATGCGGTAACAGTGTGCGAGCAGTTCTCGGCGGAACGGCTCGGCGAGCTCCATGAAATCGGTCGACGTCGATGTCGAGCCGGTTGATTCCTCGAGCAGTTGTTCGGTCATGAGCGCGATACCCCCGGCTGGTCGGACCCGAATCCGCTACCCGTCAGAGAGTAGTCGGGGGTACCGACAGGCGACAGCGATAATCACGGGGTCTCGATCGGGGCGCCGGATGCAGGTACCGTGCACGCAGTCGCGCCGAGGTGAGCGCGTGGTGGACGGAGTGGGGACAGGTCGTGCACGAGTACACGCTGCGCGAGGGCGTATCGGACGGACAGGGCCACAGCGGACAGGACCACAGTGGACCCGACTGCACCGGACCGGTCGGACCGTACGCGAACGGCCTCCCGCCCGGCGCCCTGGACGTCGAACGACCCGCGCTCGACCGATTCGGGCCGGCCGAGCTCGGGCGGGCCGTGGTCGTCGCCGCCGTCCTGATCGCCTTCGTGGTGTGGGCGGTGCTGCGGTGGACCGTCCGGCCCCGGCAGCACAGCATCGTCGAAGCGGCCGCGCACGGCACCGTCGATGCCTTCGAACATCTCGGACCGACCTTCGTGAAGCTGGGTCAGCTCATCGCGTCGTCGCCCGGATTGTTCCCCGCCCCCCTCGCCGATGCGTGCCTGCGCATGCTCGACGACGTTCCCACCTTCCCGTCCGAGCAGGCCCGCGCGGTGATCGAGGAGGATCTCGGACATCGCATCGACGAGATGTTCGAGTCGTTCGACGACGTGCCGCTCGCCGCGGCGTCGGTCGCACAGGTGCACGGTTGCGTGCTACGCGACGGCCGCCGGGCGGTCGTGAAGGTGCAGCGACCGGGGATCGCGCACCGCATGCTCGTCGACCTGCGGGCCGCTTACGTGGGCGCGAAAATGCTGCAGATCTTCGAATTCTTCCGCATCGCGAACACCCCCGGAATCATCCGCGATCTCCACAATGCGACGATGACCGAACTCAACGCGGCCGTCGAAGCGGATCGTCAGGATCGCTTCCGCCGCAACATCTCCGCCTTCGACGACAACCGTTACGTCACGGTGCCCGAGGTGTACTGGCAATGGTGCGGACCGCGGGTGATCTGCATGGAGCGACTGCAGGGCAAGCCGGTCGACCGGGTGGTGCCGGGCCAGGACGATCTCGACACCTCCCTGCTGGTGCGCCGCGGGGTGAAGGTGTGGATGGAGGCGGTGCTGTGTCACGGTCCGTTCCACGGTGACGTGCACGCGGGCAATCTGTGGCTGCTCGACGACGGGCGCGTAGCGCTGCTCGACTTCGGCATCGTCGGCGAACTGCCCGACGAGTGGCGCGCGCTGTTGCGGGCGTTGTTCCGCGCCGCGCTGCTCGACGGGAACTTCACGGCGGTCGCGCAGAGTGTGCGCGCCCTCGGGGTCGCTGCCGATCTCGACGTCGACGACGCGGCGGTCGGACGGCAGGTCGCCGAGATCTTCGGCCCGCTGCTCGGCCAGGACGTGGGGGAGTTGCGGCTCAGTGAGCTGATCGGCGCGCTCGTCTCGCTCGGACGCAAATGGAACACGTCCACTCCCGAGGAACTCGTGTTGTTCGGGAAGCAGCTCGGATACTTCGAGCGTTACGCGACCGCGCTGGCGCCCGGTTGGGTGCTCGGCCGCGATCCGTTCGTCTTCCGGAACATCTTCCCGGAGGAAGTCGCCATAAGAATCGCCGAATCGAACGTGAGCCTGCCCGACTGAGGCAGAACCCCGTTCGGCCTTTACAGGATCCGTCGCGCCCCGTAATTTGAACGATCGTTCGACCTAATTATGGTGCGAGCCACACTGGCTACCGGAAGGACCGCGACCTCAATGGCAACTTCGCAGGACGTCGTACTGAGCACGCGCGACGGAAATGTCGTGACCTGGACGATCAACCTTCCGGAGGCGCGCAACCCGATCTCGGGTGACGCCGTGGTCGACCGCCTCGTCGAGCTCGTCGAGGAGGCCGACCGCGACATCGACACCCGCGTCGTGATCCTCACCGGCGCCGGATCGGCCTTTTCCGCCGGCGGCAACGTCAAGGACATGGACGAGCGTCGCGGCATGTTCGGCGGCGCACCCCACGCCCTGCGGGAGGGTTACCGCCGCGGCATCCAGCGCCTGCCCCGCGCCATCTACCACTGCGAGGTGCCGATCATCGCCGCCGTCAACGGACCTGCCGTGGGTGCCGGTTGCGACCTCGCGATGATGTGCGACATGCGGATCGCCTCGACGACGGCGTTCTTCGCGGAGAGTTTCGTCAAGCTCGGCATCATCCCCGGCGACGGCGGCGCCTGGCTGCTGCCGCGCGCGATCGGTGCGGCGCGGGCCGCCGAGATGGCCTTCACCGGCGATCGTGTCGATGCCGCGACGGCCCTCGACTGGGGCATGGTCTCGCAGGTCGTCGAACCCGAGCAGCTCCTCGACGCCGCGAACGCGCTCGCCGCGCGTGTCGCCGTCAATCCCCCGAACGCACTGCGCATGACGAAGAAGCTGCTGCGCGAGGGCCAGCGCGTCGACCTCGACACGCTCCTCGAGCTGTCGGCTTCTCTCCAGGCCCTCTCGCACCACAGCGAGGACCACCGCGAAGCCCTCTCGGCGTTCCTCGAACGACGCACCGGCGACTTCACCGGCAACTGACATTTCATCCCCAAGAACCCGAGGACACGCCATGCAGCGGACGATCTTCACCGAAGAACACGAGCAGTTCCGGAAGATGGTGCGCGACTTCATCGAACGTGAGGTCGTGCCACATCGTGAGGAATGGGACGAGATGGGCCGTCCGCCTCGCGAGTTCTTCCGTCGTCTCGGCGAATTGGGAATTCTCGGGATCCAGGTGCCCGAGGAATACGGCGGTGGTGGCGAGTCGAGCTTCAAGTTCGACGCCATCGTCTTCGAAGAGGTTGCGCGCGCAGGAGTCTCGTTCGGCTCCTACACCGTGCACGCCTGCCTCATCCTGCCGTACCTGCTCGAATATGCGACCGAGGAGCAGAAGCGCCGCTGGCTGCCCGGCTTCGCCGACGGCTCGATCATGACGGCGATCGCGATGACCGAGCCCGGCACCGGGTCCGATCTCGCGAATATCGCCACCTCGGCGAAGCTGTCCGAGGACGGCTCGCACTACATCCTCAACGGCGCCAAGACCTTCATCACCGGCGGCGTCACCGCCGACCTCATCCTGACGGTGTGCCGCACCAGTCCGTTCGATCCCGAGAACCGCCGCGGCGGACTGTCGATCATCGCGGTGCCCACCGACAGCGAGGGCTTCGCGGTGGGCCGCAAGCTCGACAAGATCGGCCTGCACCAGCAGGACACCGCCGAACTGTCGTACACCGATGTGAAGGTGCCGGTCGAGAACCTCCTCGGCGAGGAGGGTGCGGGCTTCGACTATCTCACCCACAATCTGCCACAGGAGCGTCTGAGCATCGCTCTGAACCAGGTCGGTTTCGCCGAGGCCGCGATCGCCCACGCGATCGCATACACCAAGGAACGCAAGGTGTTCGGAAAGCCGGTCGCTTCCTTCCAGAACACCAAGTTCGTGCTCGCCGAGTGCTCCGCCGAGACCCAGGCGGCGCGGGTGTACGTCGACCACTGCCTCGAACTGCTCGACCGCAAGGAGCTGACCGTCGCCGACGCGGCTCGCGCGAAACTGTTCTGCACCGAGGTCGCCGGACGCGTGATCGACAAGTGCCTCCAATTGCACGGCGGCTACGGCTACATCACCGAGTACCCCATCGCCCGCCTGTACGCCGACACCCGGGTGACCCGGATCTACGGCGGCACCAGTGAGGTCATGAAGACGATCATCTCCAAGGATCTGGGGCTGTAGGGGTGTACCCGGGACGTTACGCCGCCGTCGCCCCGGACCGGCCCGCGGTGCACGAGGCCGCGACCGGTCGGACGCTCACCTACCGAGAGCTCGAGGACGCGTCCGTCCGGTTCGCGCACTGGCTGCGCGCACACGACGTCGGGAAGGGCGACCATATCGCGGTCGTCACCGTCAACGACGCCACGGCGTTCGAACTGTACTGGGGTGCAGTGAGGTCGGGCGTGTATGTCACCTTCGTCAATACGCATCTCGCTCCGGCCGAGGCCGCGTACATCGTCGACGACTGCGACGCGAAGGTGCTCGTGGTCTCGTCACCCCTCGCCGACCTCGCCGAGGCGATCGTGCCGCTCACCCCGAAGGTGGCGCACCGCATCGCATTCGGGGGAGAGGTGCCCGGACATCTGGTGTACGAGGAGGAGGTAGCGGGCCTTCCGGTCACCCCGACGGCGGACCAGCCGCGCGGCAGCGACATGTTGTACTCCTCGGGCACGACCGGCCGCCCCAAGGGCATCGAGCCGGCTCTCTCCGGGGCCCAGGTCGGTGACGAGCCCGGTCCTCCTCTGCTGAAGCAGGTGCGCCGGTTCGGTTTCGACGAGAACACCGTGTACCTGTCGCCGGCACCGATCTACCACGCCGCGCCCCTGCGGTACGGCGTGTCGACGCAGGCGCTCGGCGGCACGGTCGTGCTCATGGACCGGTTCGATCCCGAGCGCAGCCTCGAGTGCATCGAGCACTACCGCGTGACCCACAGCCAATGGGTACCGACGCATTTCGTGCGTCTGCTGAAACTGCCGCGTGAGGTCCGGGATCGCTACGACCTGTCGTCGATGCGGTGCGCGTTGCATTCGGCCGCGCCGTGCCCCGTCGAGGTCAAGCAGGAGATCATGCGGTGGTGGGGCGAGATCGTCTACGAGTACTACTCCGCGACCGAGGCGATCGGCAATACCCTCGTCACGCCGCAGGAATGGCTCGACAAGCCCGGAACGGTCGGGAAGACCGGTGGTCCCGGCACTCTCGGTCTCGCACGGATCTGTGACGAGCGTGGCAACCGGTTGCCCACCGGCGAGATCGGCACCGTCTACTTCGAACGGGACGACTTCTCGTTCGAGTACCACAAGGATCCGGAGAAGACGGCGTCCACGCGGCACCCCTTCGAGGAGAACTGGTACACCACCGGCGACATCGGATATCTCGACGAGGGCGATTATCTGTTCCTCACCGGGAGGGACAAGTTCACGATCATCTCGGGTGGGGTGAACATCTACCCGCAGGAGACCGAGAGCGTCCTCGCGCTGCACCCGTCGATCGCCGACGTCGCGGTGGTCGGCGTGCCGGATGCGGACCGCGGCGAACGCGTCGAAGCATTCGTGCAACTCGTCCCCGGTGCAGAGGGATCCGACGAGCTCGAAGAGGCCGTCGTCGAATTCTGCCGGGAGCGACTCTCGCGCTTCAAGTGTCCCCGGCACGTGCGATTCGTCGACGAACTGCCGCGCACGCCGACGGGCAAGATGGTCATGGGCAGGCTCGGCGATCTGATCGCGCAGTACGCCGATACGGGAGCGTCGTCGTGAGAGTGCTGTCGCCGAAACAACGCGTCTTCATCGAGGCGGGACGGAAGGAATTCGTGCGCAACGGATACGGTTCGTCGTCGATCCGTACGATCGCGCAGGAGGCGGGCGTGAGCCTGTCCGCCTTGTACTACCACTACAAGAACAAACAGGATCTGCTGCTGGCGATCCTGCTCGACGGCGTCGACACCTACGATGCCGTCTGCGAGGCAGAACTTGCCCGTGTCGGCGACCATCCGGTCGAGCAGATCCGTGCGTTCGTCAAGGGAAACGTCGTCTTCCGCACGCAGTTCCCCGAACAAGGACGCATGATCGCCACCGAGGTGCGCAACCTCGAACCCGAGGGTGCGCACCTGTACGAGGAGCGCCGGCGTGCCGGTCGGAAGCGGATCCGCGACATCATCGATCGTGGTGTGGCACAGGGCGTCTTCACCACGAAGTATCCCGACGACTGCCGCCGGTCGATCCTGGCGATGGTCTCGGCGATCGCCAACTGGTACGACCCTGCCGGGCCGGACACCTCGGACGAGATCGCAGAACGCTATGCGGACCTGTCGCTGGCGCTGCTGTGTCCCACCGTCACCGGTGGAGAAGGAGGTTCACGATGAGTGCACGACCGGTACCGAGGGCGGGCACCCCCGACCCGGCACTGACCGAACTCCGCGCCGAGGTACGGGCGTTCCTGAAGGAACAGATCGACGCGGGAGTGTTCACTCCGGGCATCGACACCTGGTTGACCCGATGGAACCCCGAGTTCACGCGTGCGCTGGCCGCCCGCGGCTGGGTCGGCATGACGATTCCCGTCGAATACGGCGGGCACGGACGAACTTTCATGGAGCGGTTCGTCGTCACCGAGGAGTTGCTCGCGGTGGGAGCGCCGGTCGCCGCCCAGTGGGTCGCCGATCGCCAGGCCGCTCCGTCGTTGCTGAAGTACGGTACAGAGGAGCAGAAGCAGCGGTTCCTACCGGGCATCGCGGCGGGTGAGATCTGCTGGGCCATCGGCATGTCCGAACCCGACTCCGGTTCCGACCTCGCGAGTGTGAAGACGAAGGCGACCCGCATCGACGGTGGGTGGCGGATCTCCGGCACCAAGCTGTGGACGTCCGGGGCGCACCACGCCGACGCCTTCTTCGGTCTCGCCCGCTCCGCCCCGCTCGATCCGGCGCACCGACACGACGGACTGAGCCAGTTCATCGTCCTGCTCGACTCGCCCGGTGTGACCATCAGGCCGATCCTGTCGATGTCCGGCGACCACCATTTCAACGAGGTGCTGCTCGACGACGTCTTCGTCCCGGACGATCTGGTGCTCGGGCAGATCGGCGCCGGCTGGGAGCAGGTGACGAGCGAACTCGGCTACGAGCGCAGCGGTCCCGAACGTTTCCTGTCGACCTTCGGGGTGCTCGAGTCCCTCGTGCACGGTGTGGTGGACGGCAGCGTCGAACCGGACACCCGTATCGGGGCGGCCATCGGACGCATCGCGGGAATGCATCGCATGTCCACCGCGGTCTCCGAATCACTCGAGCGCGGCGAGAACGCCGAGCTCGCGGCGTCGGTCGTGAAGGTGCTCGGCACGAAGACGGAGGGCGATCTCGCCGATCTCGCCGACGAGATCGCGGGGTACACCACGGCCGACGCGCACCTGGCCGAGCTCGTCCGGTCCGGCGTCATGCAACGACCGGGCTTCACGCTGCGCGGCGGCACGAGCGAGATCCTCCGCGGGGTCATCGCACGAGGATTGGGGATGAGATGAGCGGGCAGGACGCACTGCAGTCGACGGAACTGCGTGACTTCGCACAGATGCTGTCCGGGGTGTTCACCTCGGGTGACGACCACCGCATCGGTGAGGTCGTCGAACTCGATCGTGCCCTGTGGAACACCCTCACCGAGCTCGGCCTCGATCGGCTCACCGGTTCGGAGGAGCACGGCGGAAGCGGTGCGGGCTGGCTCGAGGCCGCCCTGCTGCTCGACGCCGCCGGCGGTGCGGCTGCTGCCGTACCGACGGCCGAGAACGACCTGCTCGCGGGGTGGTTGCTCGAGACCGCCGGACTCGAGGTCACGCCGGGTGTGCGTACCGCGGCGGTCCTCGACGCCGACGGCCGGGCACGTCACGTGCCGTGGGCCCGGTTCGCGGACTCCATCGTCGTGCTGTGGGAGTCGCCGCAGGGATGGCAGGTCGCCGAGGTCGCGCGCGGAGACGTCGAACTCGTCGAGGCCGTGAATCTGGCGGCGGAGCCCCGCGACCACCTGTGCGTCGACTTCTCCACACTCACCGGGCGTGACGTTCCGGCAGGTGTCGCCGACGAGTTCCGCTACCGCGGCGCGCTGGCCCGGGCGCTCGCCTCCGCGGGCGCGATGGACCGGATCCTCGAGCTCGTCGTCGAACACACCACGGCGCGAGTGCAGTTCGGTCGCCCGCTGGGAAAGTTCCAGGCCGTGCAGGCGCTTGTCGCCGACATCGCCACCGAGGTCTCGCTCGCGCACGCCGCCGCCGACGCTGCGGTCGATGCCGTTCTCGCCGGAGGATTCGGGGAGGCGTCGACGCGTTTCGCGATCGCTGCCGCGGCGTCGTGCGCAGGTCACGCGGCGTCGGTGGTCGCCCGCAACGCGCATCAGGCGCTCGGTGCGATCGGTTTCACGATGGAACACGAACTGCACCGGCATGCCAACCGTATCCTGTCGTGGCGCAGTGAATTCGGCACCGTCGCCGCGTGGGATTCCGAACTGCTCGCTGCGGCCGGTGAGGCCGGGGACGTGTGGGCCCTCATCACGGGTGGCCCGGCACGCTGACGATCGTGCGGGATCAGGCGGCGTGGCCCGCGGTGTCGTTCTCGGCGCGGTCCGTGACGTCGAGACCGGGGGCCAGGATGTCGAGCAGCATGCGCACCTGACGGGTGGGGGCGACGATCCGGAAGAGGCCGGGGCGAGTATGGCCGGCATCGGCCAGCGTCGAGGCCACCTCGGAGTACATGAAGGTCACCTCGGACAGGTCGACGACGACGTGATCGCCCGAGTGCGCGAGGTCGCAGAGCGTCGCGGCGAACTCCGCCCGAGCGGTCATATCGAGATCGCCCTTCGCGCGCAGGACACTGCAGCGACGGGACGGCGAGTGAACGTCGAGGCGGTAGCGCGGCGCGCGGGCGACGGTCGCTGCAGCGGCTCGTGAGAGTGCGCCGGGCGGGGTGACGATCCGGCGGGTGGTGCTCGTACGTGTGCTCACTGCGGTCTCCTGTCGGCGTGGATTCGTGCCGTCCGGTGCGGGCTGGATCCTGAGCAGGCGGGCGGCCTGCTGGGGGTCGGGGTGAGAACTCGCGTCGGGCTTGCACAGAGACTGTCCGATGGATGTTGCTTCCCTACGATCCATTCCATAACGGAATGGTAACGAAAGATCACTGTTCGATAACTAATCCCCCCCGAACTGCAGAAACAATGGAGAACGTAAGATTCGTCGGCCCGCGCGGGCGATCCGTGCCCGGAGGTGGGATGCTGGACCGATGAGCGCTGTTCCTGCCGCCGACGCGGAGACCGCGTTCGGCGGCCTCGTCGTCGAGACGGAGTTCGCCCCGATCCACCGGCTCGACAATGGCGCCCTGTCTGCCGTCGAAGTGCAGCTGCGGGGTCCCGAAGGTTCGTCGTTGCACGACGCGACAGCTTTGAGTGAGACCGCCCGGGCCATGCACGAGAAGTCGGTGCTGGACCGCATCAAATGGCAGCGGGCCGGCAGGTACCCCGACTCGGCGGTGCCGCATCTGGTCACCGTCGATCTCGATTCCCTCGACGAGCTCGGCGAGCTCGGCGATCGCCCGGAACCGGCGAGGGTCGTGCTGATCACCGAGCAGTCGCTGATCGCAAGCCCTGCCAGGACGCTGCGCGCCATCGCCGCAGCGCGCACGGCGGGCATGCTCGTCGCGGTGGACGGGGTGGGGGCGCGAGCCCAGGCGCTGGCGCTGCTGCCGCTCGTCGAACCGGACGTGATCATCACGTCGCCCGCGTTGATCGGCCGTGCCGCCGACGCCTCGACGGCGAGAGTCGCGCACGCCGTCGCCGCCTATATCGAGTCCAGCAATGCGGTCGTGATCGCGCAGGGCGTCGACTCGGAACTGCATCGCCGCCGCGCTCTCGGATTGGCGGCCCGATACGGTATGGGGCAGCTGTATCGGGTGCGCGCGACGAACAGAGATGCTGCGCACCCGGATTCGGATATCGATCCCCTGCCGCTGCATCCACGTCCGGGTGTCGCGGACGATCCCGCACTCACTCCTTTCGCTCTGGCATCCGAAGGGCGCAGGCGCACAAGCAGCTTCAAGCGGTTGCTGGTGTCGATGAGCAAGCTGCTCGAGACCAATGCGGTGGGAGCCGGACCGGAGACGATCGTCCTCGGCACCTTCCAGCGCGCCGAGCACTTCACGCCGACCTCACGGGCGCGATGGGCGCAGCTCGCCGAACAGGTCGCCTACACCGGGGTCTACGGCGTCGGGATCGATCCCTACGTCGACTCCGCAGTGCACCACGCGCCGTTGGATCCGGACGATCCGATGGTCGACGAATGGAACGTCGTCGTCCTCGGCCCGCACTTCGCGTGTGTGCTCGCCGCGTTCGACATGCACACCGAGGCAGCAGATCTCGACCGTGAATTCCAGTACGTCCTGTCTTACGACCGTGGCACCGTCATCCGGTGCGCCCACAGCATTCTGGCGCGCTTCGAAGGGTGACCCGCGAGGCACGGTTCAGGACGGCGGCGGGGCCTCGGCGGGTGCCGTCCGGGGACGGACCAGGGTCGCGCGCGCCGCGCGGGCGACGGCCCCGCGATCGTAGGAGACGACGTACTCGAACTCCCGCTCACCATCCGCCGATCGACGGTGCAGGTCGAGGGCGGAGAGCGCACACGCGAACGACGCTCCCAGCAGGATGACGTTCCACTCGTCGACGAGGGGATCGTGCGGCTCGATCGGAACGAGGTTCGTGCCCGACATGCCCGCGCCGAAGCCGACCGCGAAGACCGCGACGTGCGCGAGGGCGCCGGCCATCGACATCCAGCGTCTCCTCGCCGCTCCGGTGAAATGGTCGCGGTGCTGGAAGGTGCCCAGCGCGATCACGTCGGCACCGGCCTCTGTGGCTCGGGCCTCGAGATCAGCGCTCATGGAGACCAACAGACCTTTCCCGCTCCGCACGCACTCCCGCCCCGCCGACAGGATGCGGAAAGGGGACGCGGTTGCGGCGTCGAGCGGCGCGCTCCAGGTGGGCTCCCGGAACAACCGGTTGCACCGCGACGAAGGTTCTGTGCCGTCCTCCGGGACAGACAGTGCTGCGCCGCATCCGAAGCCGATGCCGTGAGCGAGCGCGGCCTGGCGATGCAGATCGGAGTCGATGCCCTCGGCGACGACGACCGAGTTCGTGCGCTCGCAGTGTGCCCGCAAGGACAACAGGGTCGTGGCGGCACGCGCATCGGATGTGACGAGCGCCTCCGCCGGCACGACGACCACCTCCGGTTCCACCAGTGCCAGGACGACCGTGGCGCGTGGCGCCGATTCCGCGACGCGCACGGCCACGGCGACTCCGCGTTCGCGCACGGCAGCGATCCGGCGCAGGACCACCGCCGGATCGGCGAACACCTCGTCCTCGTCGACGAGTGCGACGGCATCACGCACGGACGCATTCTCCGCCGCACCGTGGGTGAGCTCGATCAACGGGGCCAGGACGGGGATGTGCCGATCTGCACCGGGATCCGCCGCGATCGACGACACTGCGGTAGCAACCACGGTGCCGTCCACCAGGTCGTGGATCGCGCTCGCGTGCATGACGTGCCGCCTTCCCGCATCACGCGGCGGTGGGTCCGCCGGGCATCACAGGGACGTACGCCGGGCCGCCGAAGGCAGGGTCCGGTGCGTCGTCCGTTGCGGACATCCTGCCAGCCACCGCGTGGGCGCAGTCGACGACCTCCGGTGGGATCACCGCAGATACAGGCGTACCTTGTCGATCTCGTTGCGCAGCAGGTCGATCTCCTCGGCGGTGGGATCCTCGGTGCGCGTGAGGTCGTCGGAGACCGTCAGATCCCAGCCCGTCGCCGCGCGAACCTCGTCCACTGTGACACCGCGGTGGATGCTGGTCAGTACGAGTTCGCCGGACGGATCCTGCCGGGACAACACACCCAGGCTCGTGAACACCTTCGTCACCCCGCGGCCGCGCGGCATGATGCCGACGCCGGCCTGGCGGGCGCGCACCGGGCTCGGCGACGTGCAGAAGTCCAGTTCGGCGGGAAAAGCGCTCGGATCGTGGCGTCGCATGATCACGAACACCTCGCCGGCGTTGGGCATGATCTCGACGGCTCCGCCGCCGCCCGGCAGACGCACGGTGGGCTTGTCCCAGTCGCCGATGACGCTGGTGTTGAGGCTGCCGTAGCGGTCGATCTGCGCCGCACCGAGGAAGCCGACGTCGACGTTGCCGCCTTGCAGCACGTACCCGAACAGCGATGCCATGGACACCACGGATTCGGCGCCGGAGACCACGACGGAGTCGGCGATTCCTTCGGCCATCGCCTCGGGGTGCGCGCCGCAGACGCCGGATTCGTAGATCAGCTCGACGTCGGGGTTCGAGGTGCGGGCGGCGAGGTCGACGGCGAGGGTCGGCAGGCCCACCCCGGCGAAGACCCGGGCCTTGCCGGCCAGGGCCCGCGCGGCGACGGAGACGATCAGTTCGGTGGTGGAGAAGGTTTCGGTGGCAGTCACTTTCGGCTCCCGTAGTCGACGGTCCCGGAGGGGCGCGGCGCGACCTCGAGGGCGGCCCAGTACTCCTCGCCCAGTTTCTCGAGGTATTCGGCGTGATCGGCGGTGGTGAGGACCCATTCCTTCAACCAGGTGCGCAGCTGCTGGGGGTCCTTGCTGATCGCGGTCCATCGGCGGTAGAACGCACAGTCACGGTCGTAGTAGCCCTGCGCATAGGAGGGGTGTGCTCCGCGCGGGCACAGCACGACCGCGTCCACGGCGTGCGACGGGACGAGCGTGCGGCTCGGGTCGGAGCGGATCACGTCGTCGTCGACGATCTCCTCGACCACCACGATGGCCTTCTTCGCCGCGTACACCGCTTCCTGCTGGACACCGGCGATCCCCCAGATCTGGACGTTCCCGGCGCGGTCGGCGCGTTGGGCGTGGATGATCGTCACGTCCGGGTTGAGCGGAGGGACGACGTACACGCTGCCGCCGCCGAAGGGATCGTCCACCGGCCGGATGTCCGGGTTGATCTTCGGCAGGTCGCTGCCCGCATACGATCTCAGGGGGAAGAAAGGCAGCCCGGCCGCCCCGGCCTGGTAGCGGCAGACCATGCCGTAGTGGCTGTACTCCTCGACCTCCAGTGCGACGGGGTCGTGGTTCTCGATGCGCCGGCGGATCTCGTACAGCGACCCCGCCGAGCCGCTCGCGAAGAACGACGCGACGAGTTTCGATACGCAGTCGGCGGCGATGAGCTGGTCGGAGATGATGTCGGGGGTCATGCGGCACAACGTCAGATCGCGCCTGCCCTGCCGGATGATCTCGTGCGCCGCCGCGAACGGGATGAGGTGCGAGAAACCCTCGAGGGCAACGGTCGTCCCGTCCTCGACATAGGTGGCGATCGCCTCGCGCATGGTCATGAGTTTGTCCGGCATACCGGTCGTCCTCCGTGTGGTCGGTGATGCGGTGTCGGGTGTCCGGCGCCTGCAGGCGTGATAATCGACGGGTGGAGATCCAGCAGGTGAAGGCGTTCCTGGCGGTGGCGGAGGAACTGCATTTCGGTCGGGCGGCGCAGAGGTTGCACATGGCCCAGCCGCCGCTCAGCCGCACGATCCGCAGACTCGAGAAGGAGCTCGGTGCCGAACTCTTCGAACGCAACACCCGCAGTGTGCGGTTGACGGAGAGCGGACGGGCGCTCGTGGAACCGGCCCGGAACATCCTCGACGCCTGCCGATCGGCGGAGATGGCGGTGACCGCTGCGGGCTCGGGCCGGACCGGCCGGGTCCGTATCGGTTTCGCCGGTTCGTCCTCGCACTATCTGGTGGGTCGCTGGGCGAAGCTCGTGCGGCGCACTCATCCCGGTATCGAGTTCGTGCTCGACAGTTCGGCCTACGCGAGCGAGGCGCTCAACAAGCTCGCGGCGAGCAGACTCGACATCGGCATCGTGCGACTGTTGTTCTTCCCGCCGGGTATCGCGTCGCGTGTGGTGGCCCGTGAGAACCTCGTCGTGGCGCTGCCCAAGGAGCACCCGCTCGCCGACCGGGAGAGCGTCCGGTTGGAGGATCTCGCGAACGAGGCGTGGGTGATGCTGCCCGCCGAACCCGGATCCATGTTGCGCGAACTGCTGCTCCGGCTCGCCCACGACGTCGGATTCACACCCAGAATCGTTCAGAGTGCCCCGGATTCGCTGTCGTTGATCGCCCTGGTGTCGGCCGGAGTGGGATGTTCGCTGACGGTCTCGTCGGTCGCGGCGAACGTCATCAACCCCGAGGTCGTGTTCGTTCCCCTCGCCGACCACCCCGAGCCGCTCGACGTGCGGCTGGTGTGGCGGGAGGACGACGACAGTGCCGCGCTGCGAGAGGTCCTCCGCCTCTCCGAGGAAGCACTGCCCACTCCGGAGTGACCGGGGCCGGCCGGCGACTGCGCCGGCCGGCCCCGAGTGCGAGCGATCCGTCCTAGGCATGGACGCGATCTCGTGGGGTGTCGTAGGTTCCCGGAGTACGGCGGTCGCGCTCGGCTGTTTCGGACTGTTCGAGGGCGAGTTCCTCGGCGTCGGACTGTTCGGCGACCGAGGGTGCCTTCGGGTCGTACCCGGTGCGCTCGAGCAGGGCCAGGGTGCACACGAGGGAGACCGCGGCGTAGCAACCGGCCGCGATGGCCACGCCGGTGACGTCCCCGGACGAGTTGAGCAGGTACTGCGCGAGCACCGGTGTGCCACCACCGACGATCAGCGAGCACAGCTGGTAGGCCAGCGACAGGCCCGAGTACCGGATGTTCGCGGGGAAGGCCCGGGCCAGGATGCCGGCGATGGCGCCGTAGAACATCGAGTGCGGAATCGTCGCGAGACACATGCCGATCACGGCGATCGCGAAGGTCTCGGTGCGGATGGCGTAGAACATGGCGGGCATGAGGAACAGCTCCGGGACGATCATCAGGAGCATTGCCTTGCGCATGTCGATCCTCGACACGAGGACGGCACCGAATGGCTGCACGATGAACTGCACGACGAGGGCGATCGCGATGATCGCGAGGAAGGTGCCACGCTCGTAACCGAGTTCGCTCGTCGCCCACGACAGGGCGAAGGTGTTCTTGAAATAGGTCACCTGGGCGAGAGGCAGCGCGCCGGCGCCGAGCAGGACCAGGACCCAGTGCTTGCGCAGCACTTCCTTGATCGGCAACTTGACGGTCTTCTTGCGTGCCAGAACGGCTTTCATGGCATCCGATTCTTCGAGCCTGAGCCGGATGACCATACCGACGATGACGAGCAGCGCCGAGAACAGGAACGGGATGCGCCAGCCCCACATCAGGAACTGCGGAGTGGGCAGTGCTGCGAGGAAGAAGAACGCCATCGTCGACAGTAGGTTGCCGGCGGGCGAACCCTGCTGTGCGAACGCCGAATACATGATTCCCTTGCCTTTGGGTGCGTTCTCGCTGGCGATGAGGACCGCGCCGCCCCATTCACCGCCGACCGCGACACCCTGCACGATGCGCAGGAAGACCAGCAGGACCGGCGCCCACATGCCGATCTGCGCGTAGGTGGGGAGCAGGCCGATACCCACCGTGGCGATGCCCATCATGACGAGTGTGATGACGAGTGTGTTCTTGCGGCCGATCCGGTCGCCGAGGTGGCCGAAGATGACGCCGCCGAGCGGACGGGCGAGGAAGCCTGCCCACAGGGTGACGAACGCGAGGAGGGTCGCGACACCGCTCGAGAGTTCGTCCGAGAAGAAGACCTGGCCGAACACCAGTGCGGCGGCCGTGCCGTAGATGTAGAAGTCGTACCACTCGATGGTGGTGCCGATGAAGGAGGCGATGCCGGCCTTGCGGGCCTTCTTTGCGATCTCCTGATCGGTGGGTGTGGACGAACTCATGCGCCCTCCGTCTGCTACGCCCCGATGGGGCGGGGGAATGTGGTCTGCGTCTCAGCAGAGGGTGTCAGGGCTCGGCTTTACAGTCCAATACCTAATAGGACCCGAATCGATACCGCAGAGGTATTACTGGGGAGTCCGTGTTCGTCCTGGTAGACATGCAGCGACGCCGGATGGGGGAACCGCGAACGCGAAAGGACATCAGGTGACGAGCGACCGAACCGATCGGACCGAGGTGGAGGTTTCTGCCGGCCTGCCGCTGGAGGGCATCACCGTGGTGAGCCTCGAACAGGCGGTTGCCGCACCCCTCGCGACGCGCCATCTCGCAGACCTCGGAGCCCGTGTCGTCAAGGTCGAACGTGTCGGCGACGGCGACTTCGCGCGCGCCTACGACGGTGCCGTGCACGGCCTGGCCGCACACTTCGTCTGGCTCAACCGCGGCAAGGAATCGTTCGCGGTGGATCTCAAGGCTCCCGAGGGCATCGATGCGGTGAAGGCGCTGATCCGCGGTGCGGACGTCTTCTTGCAGAATCTCGCCCCCGGCGCGGTGGAGCGACTCGGGCTCGGCGCCGACGACCTGCGTGCGGACCACCCGGAACTGGTGGTGGTCAACATGTCCGGTTACGGCACCGACGGGCCGATGCGCGACCGCAAGGCCTACGACATGCTCGTGCAGTCGGAGACCGGCCTGTGCTCGATCACCGGTACGCCCGAGACTGCGGTGAAGACGGGCATCCCCACCTCGGACATCGCCGCGGGCATGTATGCGCTCACCTCCATCCAGGCGGCGCTGTTGCGCCGGCACCGCACGGGCGTCGGCGCGACGATCGACGTGTCGATGTTCGACGCGACCGCCGAATGGCTCGGTTATCCGATGTACCTGCAGATGTATCAGGGGCGGCAGGTGCCGCGAATGGGCCTGTCGCACACGTCGATCGCGCCGTACGACAAGTACCCCACCGCGGACGGGGAGATCCTCATCGGCGTCCAGAACGATCGGGGCTGGCGCACGCTCACCGAGGTCCTCGGCATTCCCGAGCGGGGCGACGATCCGCGCTTCACCACCAATCTCGAGCGGGTGCGTCACCGCGAGGAGGTCGATGCGCTGGTCGCTCGGGCCACCAAGCAGTTCACCAGCGCGGAGCTCGACGAGAAGCTCGCCGACGCCGGGGTGCCGGCCGCGCAGCTGCGGGATCTGCGCGGGCTCATCGAGCATCCTCAACTCGCGGCGCGCGACCGCTGGCGCGAGGTGCAGACGGAGGCGGGTCCGGTGCGCGGCATCCTGCCGCCGATGAACTTCCGCGACGTCGAATTGCCGATGGGCGCGGTGCCGGGGCTCGGTCAGCACACCGAGGCGGTGCTCGCCGATCTCGGCCTCACGGACGAGCAGATCGCGGGCCTGAAGAGGGCCGGCATCGTCGGCTGATCCGCTCCACGTCGGCCGCTCGTCAAATGTGCGGCCATAGCTTCCGGTGCTTATAGGTATCCGAAGCGACTGCCATCGCCGATTCTGATGGATCCGCGCTGCTCAACGATTGACGATCCCCGCCGGGTATCGAAAAATGGCCGTACAAATACTCGTTCGACGAGTGCGGGTCGGCGATGGCCCGATGGGCAAGGAGGCGGCGATGTACGGATCCGGCGACCGCGACTGGGTGGTCGCGGCGCGGTGCCGCGGGGTGGACACGGCGATGTTCTTCCCTCGGCCCGAGGACGGCCGCGGTGCGGTACTCCGGGCCGAGCGGCAGGCGAAGGAGGTCTGTCGCTCCTGCCCGGTGATCGACGCGTGCCTGACGCATGCCGTGCGTACCGGAGAGACGCACGGCGTGTGGGGTGGCATGAACTACGCCGAACGGCGAGCGTTCGAACGCGCGGTGAAACTCGGTCGTCTCCAGTCGGTCTGAGCTCAGCCGACGTTGGTGACGGGGATCAGGGCGCCGGTGATCGAGGCACCCGCATCGGAGATCAGGAACTCGATGACCTTCGCGATGTCGGCCGGTTTGGACCAACGGCTCGTGTCGGCGTCGGGCATCGCGGCGCGATTGGCGGGGGTGTCGATGACGACGGGCAGCAGCGCGTTGACGCGGATGTGGTTGTCGCGGTACTCGAGTGCCATCGTCTCGACGAGCGCCGAGACCGCAGCCTTCGAGGCGATGTAGGACGCGCCGCCCGGGAAGGGGCTGAGCGTCGCGGCGGTGGAGATACAGACGATCGATCCACCGCCGCGGTGGATCAGGTGGGGCAGTGCGGCCTGGCTGACGGAATAGGCGGTGCGCAGGTTGAGATCGAGCTGGGAGTCGAGCACCTCGATCGGGGTCTCGTGCACCCGCGGGCCGGACGTGAATCCGCCGACGAGGTTGACGACGCCGAACAGGGGAGCGTCGGGGTCGTCGCACGCCAGGTTCAGGGCGTCCCCGAGCTGCTGCTCGTCGGAGAGGTCGGCCTGCACGAGCCGCAGGTTCGGATGCGTGCCCACGCGCTCGAGCTCGTCGCGGACCAGCCACGGCACCACGACCCGCCATCCGGTGTCGAGGAGATGTTTCGTCACGGCGCTGCCGAGGCCGCCGGTGCCACCACTGACCAATACGGTGCGAGCCATGTGCCTGTATCCCTTTCGAGCGTGCCGTCTGTCGTGCTCCGAAAACCCGCCGCACGAGAGACGGCTTCGTACGAAGATCATGACGAACAATCGGAGGAAGGGGAAGGACGGCCGATGGACGACATCGAGGCGGAATTCGTTCACATCGCAGGCCTGCGTGCCTATCTGGCCAGGCCGCTCGGCGGTGCCACCGGAGGAATGCTGCTGCTGCCCATGATCACCGGCATCGACGCCCAGGTTCGCGAATATGCGCACGACATCGCCGGAACCGGCGTGACCGCACTCGTCTGGGACCCGTGGCACGGACCGAGCGCCGACGACACCTCGCGCGAGGCGCTCGCGGAGTCGATGCGTGGTCTCGACGACGAGAAGAGCCTCGAGGAGATGGCGACCCTGCTCGACCACGCGTTCGGTGAACTCCGACTGGAGAAGGTCGGCGTGATCGGATGG
This sequence comes from Rhodococcus gordoniae, assembly GCF_001646655.1. GTDB lineage: Bacteria > Actinomycetota > Actinomycetes > Mycobacteriales > Mycobacteriaceae > Rhodococcus > Rhodococcus gordoniae. Next base: position 41,303 of record NZ_LPZN01000019.1, read on the forward strand.
TGCCTCGGCGGACGCCTCGCCCTCATCCTCGGCGCCCGCGACACGCGAGTCACGAACGTGGTGGCCTACCACCCGTCGATCACGGTGCCGCCCGCCCCGAATCACACGATCGACGCCGTCGAGCAGGCAGGTCGCGTCGCGGCACCCGTCATGGTGCTGCACGCCGGCGCCGACACGATCATGAGCGCCGAGACCTTCGCGAATCTGCAGGCGACGCTGCAGCAGCGCGAGACCGGCGCGACCCTCACTCACGTCTATCCGGGCGCCGAACACGGCTTCTCCTCCCGTGGCCGGCACGGCAATCCCGTCAATGCCGATGCCTACGCCGTGTCGTGGCCCCAGGCGCTGAGCTTCATCGGGGATACCGTCCGCTCCTGACGCGAATGGGCAGAATTTTTCGGGAGAAACGGTTGCACATGGGCGCGTGAGGGCCACGATGGAGCGCATGGCGTCGAGCGCGAAACTCGAACAGGTCGTCATCCGCATCGCCGGCGACTCCGGCGACGGCATGCAACTCGCCGGTGACCGGTTCACCGCCGAGGCGGCCGCCTTCGGCAACGACCTGGCCACCCAGCCCAACTTCCCCGCCGAGATCCGCGCACCCCGGGGCACCCTTCCCGGAGTCTCGAGCTTCCAGATCCAGATCGCCGACCACGACATCCTCACCGCCGGCGACCGGCCCGACGTGCTGGTCGCGATGAACCCGGCGGCCTTCGAGGCCAACGTCGGCGACCTGCCCCGGGGTGGCACCGTCATCGTCGACAGCGACGAATTCACCAAACGGAACCTGAACAAGGCGGGTTACGCCGCCGATCCGCTCGGCACCGACGCTGTGGAGCATCTGACCGTCCATGCCCTGCCCATGAGCACGCTCACCGCCGGTGCCGTCGAACCCGCCGGCGTCGGCAAGAAGGACGCGCAGCGCTCGAAGAACATGTTCGCGCTCGGTCTCCTGTCGTGGATGTACGGGCGTCCGATCGCGCCGGTCGAGACGTTCCTCGAGCGCAAGTTCGCGTCGAAACCCGACATCGCCCACGCGAACGTCCTCGCGCTGCGTGCCGGATGGAACTACGGGGAGACCACCGAGGCGTTCGCCACGACCTACGAGGTGGCGCGCGCGTCGCTGCCGTCCGGGACATACCGGCAGATCACCGGCAACACCGCGCTCGCCTACGGTCTCGTCGCGGCAGGTCGCGCGGCGGCGATGGACGTCTTCCTCGGCACCTATCCGATCACCCCGGCCTCCGACATCCTCCACGAACTGAGCAAGCTCGAACACTTCGGTGTGCACACCTTCCAGGCCGAGGACGAGATCGCAGGCATCGGTGCCGCGATCGGCGCGTCCTACGGCGGGGCGCTCGGCGTCACCAGCACCTCCGGTCCGGGAATCGCGCTGCAATCCGAGGCCATCGGCCTGGCGGTGATGACCGAACTGCCGCTGATCGTCGTCGACGTCCAGCGCGGCGGACCGTCCACGGGACTGCCGACGAAAACCGAACAGGCCGACCTGATGCAGGCGATGTTCGGGCGCAACGGCGAATCGCCCGTCGCGATCGTCGCCCCGCAATCGCCCGCCGACTGCTTCGACGCGGCGCTCGAGGCCGCGCGCATCGCGATCACCTACCGCACCCCGGTCATGGTGTTGTCCGACGGCGCGATCGCCAACGGATCCGAACCGTGGCGGATCCCCGACATCGACGATCTGCCGCGCATCGACCCGCGCTTCGCACAGTCGCCGGAGGACGACGACCCCGGCTACCTGCCCTACGCCCGCCGTGCCGACACCCTCGCCCGCGACTGGGCGATTCCCGGAACCGCAGGTCGTGAGCACCGGATCGGCGGTCTCGAGAAGGCCGACGGAACGGGCGACATCTCGTACCACCACACCAACCACGAGTTGATGACCCGGCTGCGGGTCGCGCGGGTGGCCGGCATCGACGTCCCGGATCTCGGGGTCGACGACCCCACCGGTGACGCCGAGGTGCTGGTGCTCGGCTGGGGATCGTCGTACGGGCCGATCGGGGAGGCGGTGCGCCGTGCCCGACGGGCCGGGCACCGGGTGGCCCGAGCGCACCTACGTCATCTGGCGCCGATGCCGAAGAACCTCGGTGACGTGCTCGGCCGCTACCGGCGCGTGCTCGTCCCGGAGATGAACCTGGGTCAGCTGTCGTTCCTGCTGCGGTCTCGGTTCGACGCCGACATCCAGCCGGTGACGAAGGTATCGGGCATGGCGTTCCGCGCCGACGAGCTCCACGACGCCATCGAAGCCGAATTCGCCGGAACGCTCGCCGACACCGAACGATCCCGGACGCCGGACGCGGTCGCCTCGTCGACGAAACTCGACCCCACAGCAGAGAGGGCACGAGCATGACCGGACTCGTCGGCCACGATCTCGGACTCCGCCCGCACATCGACGCGCTCGAGGGTGTGCCCCGCACCGACGACCCGCAGAAGGCGAAGGACTTCACGTCCGATCAGGAGGTGCGGTGGTGTCCGGGCTGCGGCGACTACGTCATCCTCGCGACGGTGCGGAGTCTGCTTCCCGAATTGGGTGTCCGGCGTGAGAATCTCGTGTTCGTCTCCGGCATCGGATGCTCGTCGCGGTTCCCCTATTATCTCGACACCTACGGTGTGCACTCGATCCACGGACGCGCGCCGACGCTCGCGACCGGACTCGCGGTCACCCGCCCGGATCTGTCGGTCTGGGTCGTGACCGGCGACGGCGACGCCCTGTCGATCGGCGGCAACCACCTCGTCCACGCCTTACGCCGCAACGTGAACATGCGGATTCTGTTGTTCAACAACCGGATCTACGGACTCACCAAGGGCCAGTACTCGCCGACCTCGGAGGTCGGCAAGGTCACCAAGTCGTCGCCCTCGGGCTCGGTCGACGCTCCGTTCAACACCTTGTCGCTCGCACTCGGTGCCGAGGCGAGCTTCGTGGCACGCGCCCTGGATTCCGATCGTGCCGGTCTGACGGACGTGCTGCGCGCGGCGGCACACCACCGCGGTGCGGCTTTCGTCGAGATCCTGCAGGACTGCCCGATCTTCAACGACGGATCGTTCGACGTGCTGCGCAAGGACGAAGCACGGTCGCACCTCATCCCGCTGCGACACGGCGAACCCATCATCTTCGGAACCGACGACGAGCTGTGCGTCGTCAGAAGAGGTTTCGGCGTGCGGGTGGCGCAGCGCGCCGAGGTCGCCGCCGACGACATCGTCGTGCACGACGCGCACACCGACGACCCCGAGTACGCGTACGCACTGTCGCGCCTGTCGGACCAGGGTCTTCGCCACGTCGTCACGGGAATCGTGCGGCAGGTCGGGCGGACGACCTACGACGACGCCGAGCGCGCCCGGGTGCGGGCCGCGCAGGAGTCCGGCACCGCCGACCTGCAGCAGTTGCTGCGGGGTGACAACACGTGGACCGTGCCCTGAGGCCTGTATCCGCTACCGTCCCGGTCATCCGCTACGGCAATTGTTGTAGCGGATGACCGACGCTGTAGCGGATGTCTATCGGCGGGGTTTCGGCGAGACATTCATGGTGATGCGCGCCGTGACGAAGACCTTGCCGTCGGCATCCGAGACATCCACGGGGACGATGAGTTCGGTGGGCTCGTCGGGGAAGTCCGGGACGTCGTCGAGCCGGGCGACGGCGGTGACGGCGGTGGTCGCCTTCGACTTGTACTCCACGGTCATCCCGACGGGGATCCAGCGGTGGGTGGCGGGGACGGTGGCGTCGGTCATCATGCCGCCGGCGATCTCGGCCATGTTGCACGACGCGATCGCGTGATAGGTGCCGAGGTGGTTGTGCACGCTGCGCCGATTCGGTGCGGTGACCCGGCACAGGCCCGGCCGCAGTTCGTGGATGAGGGGATGGATGCTGCGGAAGTAGGGCGCCTTGAAACACACTGCCTGGGTGAACAGCCAGTTCCCGAACGGCACGCGCTGCAGTCTGTTCCAGATGTCGAGGTTGGTCGTCATGACGGATGTCCTTGTCGGTCGGGTGATCAGCGTGGTGCCGGATCGGGTGGGGTGAGGGCGAGAACGGCTCGGACGGCCGCGGCGAGGCGGTCGCGCACGGCGGGAGTGGGGTCCCGTCGTCCCCGCAGGAGCAGGGCGGCGGGGAGCTCGACGACGCAGTCGCGGATCACCGCCACCGCTTCGCGATCGGCGCGGTCCCATACGCCGCGGGTGAGTCGAACGAACAGGGTCGTGAGTGCGTCGTCGAGGGCGTTCAATTGTGTGGCGACGTCGTTCGGGACGTCGCCGGAACCGAGGACGTCCGCGCGACGTACGGCGAGGAGGAAGTGTCCGGAGACGGGGTAGCGGATCGAATACTCGGCGGGCGCATCCGCAGCGGCGACGACGGCCTCGACTGCGTTCTGCGGCGCCGACCCGGTTGTGAGTGCGCGGTCGACGGCGTCTCGTTGCAGATCGAGGAAGCGCCGGGCCGCGCGCAGCCAGACGTGCCCCATCAGTCCTGCTCGCGACCCGAAGGCGTGGTAGATCGCGCCGTTGGACACCGACGTCGCCTCGGAGAGTGCCCGGACGGTGACGGCTGTGGGGCCGGACTCCACCGCGAGCGCTTCGGCTGCATCCATCAGTCGGTCCAGGTCGTGGGTGCGTGTGCGCGCCATGATCGAGACAATAACAGAGCGCGCGCTCTGGAATAACGATACAGGTGGATCCGCTACCGCCCTGGTCATCCGCTACGGCAATCGTTGTAGCGGATGACCGACGTTGTAGCGGGTCAGGCGTGGTGGACGACGCGACCGGCGATGACGGTCGCGCGGACCATCTCTGCGGTGGGTGCTGCGAGGACGTCGACCAGGGGGCGGGCGAGCAGGACGAGATCGGCCGGCGCGCCGACCCGCACGCGACGGGCAGCGCCACCGGGGTCGTCGAGCGGGGCCAGATACCGGTCGAGGGCGGTCGCGGCGGGGATGCGTTCGTCCACTCCGACGACGTCACCGGTCGGGCACGCGCGGGAGGCCGCGGCGGAGATCACCGTCCACGGGTCGACCGGGCCGTAGGGGGCGTCGCTGGACAGCGCGACCGGCACGTCGCCGTCGAGGAGGCTTCGGCAGCGATAGAGGTCGGGCAGGTCGACGGCGGGCACGTCGCGGAGATAGGCGTCGCCGCGGTCGGCGAGGAAGCCGGGCTGGGTGACCACCTGCAGGCCGAGACGACACAGGTCGTCGATCGACTCGGCCGGGATGAGCGCGCCGTGCTCGATGCGGTCGCCGGGGACGGTGCCCACCTCGATGAGGACGGCGAGCAGGATCGCGAACGCCTCGCGACTGGCGCAGTGCACGGCCACCGCGCGACCCGCAGCGTGGGCGCGGTGGATCGTCGCCGCGAGGTCGTCGAGGTCGGGCAGCCCGGAGTCGGCGAGCACAATCTTGTACGGGCCTGCGGCGAACGTCTCGGATCCGGCGAAATCGAGTGGTGCACCGAGAAGTCGGATGTGTTGCGGGATTGATCCGTCGACGTGGGAAGCGCGGAGGTGTTCGAGGGTCGACGGGGTGAGGTCGGGTGTCGCGTCGGTGAGGCCGGTGATGCCGTAGGACGCCAGTTCGGCGCCCACATCTGCGAGCGACGGTGGGCCGGTATCGGGTAGCCGGTCGCGGAGCCATGTGTCGGCGCGCCACACCCGCCCCGTCGGCCGTCCCTTCTCGTCGCGTTCTACGCCGGGGTGATCGGCCGTTCCGAGGCTCGTGAGTGCGGCGGCGGTGGAGTTCAGGAACCACACTGCGCCGCTTCGATGTTGGATGCGCACGGGACACTCGGCGTGCAGTGCGTCGAGAGAATTCAGATCCAACAGACCCGCAACATCTTCCGAGTACCCGACACCCCGGATCCATCCGCCGCCGGCCGCGGTTGCGAGTGCGCGGGCGAGGTCGTCGGCAGTGCGGACAGCAGGAGGACCGCAGCGGACCGACGCGCGGTCGGCCGTGAGGGCGTGCAGGTGGATGTGATGGTCGTGCAGGCCCGGAAGCAGTGCGCCTCCACGACCGTCGATGACGTCCGCAGACACGGGCACCGGCACGTCCGTCCCGAGTGCTGTGACGACTCCGTCGCGGATGAGGACATCGATTCCACCGACGCCGTCGACCTCGAGGTCGCGTACAACGAGGACGCTCACGGCCGGATGCCCAGATCGGCGAGTACTCGCTGGGTATCGCGCCCGGATTCGGCGACCTCACCGGAGATTTCACGCTTCTGCGGTTCGGCGACCGCAACGACACCGTCCGCTGTCTGCAGCACCCACTGCTCGCCGTCGCGGATGGCGGGTTGCGAGATGGTCGTGGGTTCGTCGAGAGTCGCCGCGACGACAGCGGACATCGAGATGTCCCAGAGCTTTCCGCGTCCGTCGGGTGGTGTCGACATGGCCAGAGCTGCGGCGGTGAGACCCGTGAGGGGATCGGCGATCGCATCGCCGACGAAGGCGGGACCCTCCGCGTCGTACGCGATCAATCCGGCGGAGGCGGCGATGTCGTCGCCGAAACCCACTCGGTGCGAATCCCGTCCGTGTGCGGTGATCGAGACCCACGTGGTGCCGTCGTCCACGGCCTTCGCAGCATCGAGTCCGAAACCGGCGAGCGCCCGCGGTCGCGACGCCTCGACCACGATGTCGGCCGCTGCCACCAGGTCCGCGAGTTCGCGTCGCTGTGTGGCATCGTTCGGGTCGAGCACGACGGATTCGTGCCCGCCGTGCAGGAGTCGGTAGAAGTCGGCATTGCCGCGACGCGCACCGTCCGGCCGCGACGGCGTCTCGACCTTGACGACGCGCGCACCGGCAAGACCGAGCAGGTGCGCACACAGCGGGCCGGCCCACAACGCACTGAAGTCGACGACGAGCAACCCGTCGACCGCGCGGGGTTCCACCGGCGTCAGGGGAGCGGCCACACCGTGGACGACCGGGCCCGCCGCGATCCCGAGCAGTTCGGCTCGCTCGGCGAGCTCCGCCCCGGTGTGTTCGACGAGCCAGTCAGCGACAGCGGGCCACGGATCGTCGGGGATCTCCGCGCTGATCAGGGCGCCGAGCAGGAGCGGGTCATCGGGACGCGCGCACGAGACCGACGCCCAGCCGTCGATCGTCGGCAACAGGCGACACGCACCTCCGGCGGAGACCGCTCCGCCGCGACGATGACCGGTGAACGCTGCGCGTTCGGACAGCAGACGCGCGCCGTCGACATCGACGACCCCACCGGAGGCGGTGGCGATCCACGCGGAGCGTTCGCGGGCGACGGTGGCGGCGCGGCCAGGAGGGAGCAGTGGGGGACCGTCGACTCTGCCGGTCAGAGAGGCAATTCCGCTGTGGGCCCAGTCGCGTGCCGGGTCTGCGGCGAGGTCGGTGGCCACGACCGTGATGTTACATTTCGTGCCGGATGGGGCCTGGCGGAGTACAAGGACGGACCACATGGATACGGCACGAGCGATGCTTGTCTCTGCTGCGGACCTGACGAACGGCGTGGCGGGAGAGCCCCTTCTCGGTGAGGGCGGTGCCGTGTCCCGGCCGATGGTCGTCGTCGACCTCGACGCAGGCGTTCCCCTGATCGAACGTGCCGTCGAACAGGCCGCACTGGCCGATCGGATCCTCGTCGGCCGCGCGACCCGCAAGATCCCCGCCGAGGTTCGTCCGTTGATCGACGCGCTCGACCTCACCTACGCGCCGGTCGCGCAATCCCGTGGCGTGGTGGAGACACCGGACCCGGATGCGAGCATCGCCGCCTTTGCCGAGGCGGTCGCCGCGAACCCGCAGGCCGCGCTGGTGGCACGGCAGGTCGTGCGGGCGTCGGAGACGCTCGCGGTGCCGGAAGCGATCGACGTGGAGTCGCTCGCCTACTCGACGCTGCAGGGCGGGCCAGAGTTCGCCGCGTGGCTCGCCGGACGCGGCCCGCGTCCCCTGCCGCCGCCCTCGGACGAACCGGTGCTGATCGCGCGCGACGGCGACCTCTTGCACATCACGCTCAACCGGTCCGAGCGCCGCAACGCCTACGGAACGGTGCTGCGCGACGCCCTGGTCGACGCATTGCGACTCGCGACCCTCGACGACAGCATCGAACGGGTGGTGCTCGACGGGGCGGGATCGTCGTTCTGCGCCGGCGGTGATCTCGACGAGTTCGGTCGCACGCCCGACATCACGCTCGCGCACTTCGTCCGCACACGCGGGGGAGCGGGGCGTCTCGTCGCGCAGCTCGCCGGTCGCATCGAGGTGCGGTTGCACGGTCACTGCATCGGCGCGGGGATCGAGATCCCGGCCTTCGCGGGACGGGTGGTCGCGACTCCCGACACGGTCTTCCGCCTCCCGGAGGTCTCGATGGGCCTCATCCCCGGGGCCGGGGGAACGGTCAGCATTCCGCGACGGATCGGCAGGTGGCGGTCGCTGCACCTGTTCGTCACGGCTGCGCCCCTCGACGTCTCCCGTGCACTCGACTGGGGATTGGTGGACGAAATCCGCAGCATGTGAACAAATTGTTGACAATGAGTTGTTCACACGCCATCCTGGGATCATGCCCGAGGACGGCTTCACCCCACCGAATCCGAGTCGCGAACGCGCCCACCGTGAGTACGCGGGGCTGTTCCGGATCGCCGAACGGCACGGCAGCACTCCCGAGCAACGGGCACGGCAGTCGCACCCCGAGATGCTCGACCCGCTCGGCGCCATCCGTCTCGTCGCTGCACTGGCGGGCGGCGTGCACAGTCCCGGTCCCGACGAACCCGACGTCGACGATGCCGACGTCGTCGCCGCGCTGGGCCTCGTCCCCAAGGCGCGCGCCGAGATGGACCAACTCGAGGCGCTGATCCTCCGCATCGCGCGCGAGCGTGGGATGACCTGGCAGGAGATTGCGTTCGGCCTCGGCCTGGGAAGCATTCAGGCTGCCCGGCAGCGCTACGAGCGCCTCGTCAAACGCGTCGATGCGTAACGACGACACCGACGTGGTGTGCGATTTCCCGGAAGATTTCGCGCACGACGTCGGTCTCGACTGTGGCCGTCAGGCCATGAGTGCGGTGAACCGCCAATCCAGGACCGGTGCCGGTTCGGCACCGCCGCGGTCACCATTCGCGGCACCGCCGCGGTCACCATTCGCGGCACCGCCGCGGTCACCATTCGCGGCACCGCCGCGGTGCGCGTAGACGAGCGACCGCAGGTTCAACACGCCACCACCCTCGGCGAGGGGTTCGGCGGATTCGACGTGCAGGTCGCTGGTGAGGGTGTCGCCCTCCTGTACCGGCCCGGTGTGGTCGCACGACTTCCAGCCCAACACCGTCACGAGATTCGGCAGGGCGCGGGTCGCCTGGGAGAACGCCAGACCGATGGTGTGTCCGCCGTACACGAGACGACCCGACACGCCGACCCGCTCGTCGTGGTGCGTTGCCGCGATGTTGAGGCTCAGGCGCGCGAGTTCCGGTGCGCTCGAGACGACGTCGCCGCTGGACTGCAGCACGGCGCCGGCGAGGGCCTTGTCGAAGTGCTCGCCCGGCACCTTCGACCGGTAGACGCCCAGATCCCAGTCGGCGGGTGCCGACCACTGCGGCTCGTCCTGGGGTCCGATGGCCGACAGATCGTCGGAGTACACGACGCGGTCGGGGTCGGGATTCTCGCTCAGCGGCAGCATCGCGCAGCGGTAGAAGTCGAGGACGGTGTGGCCGTCCTGGTCGACGGTGTTCATGCGCAGCGCCGCAAGACCGGTGGGCTTCCGGCCGGGCTTCGCCGAATTCTCCTTCAGGCCCACGACTTCCGTGGTCGTGTAGAGGGTGTCGCCGATGTGGGGGAAGCGATGGAAACGCAGGCCGCGGTAGAAGAGATTGGCCTTGACGTGGTGCGTGACGAGCGTGGACTGGCCGATCGCGATGTCGGTGACGAAGCCGGGATGGGCGACCGGTCCGCCCGCGACGGCAGCGGACAGGTGCTTGTCGAGCGGAAGGCGCAGGCGGTCACCGAGAATGCTCTGGTGCGCGGCGGCGAGACCGTCGGTGAGTGTCACGGCGGGGGCGGTGTCGAAGACCTGTCCGACGGTCAGTTCGTCGAAGCAGGGTCCGCCGACGTACGAAGTGGTCATGGTTGTCAGGCTCCGATCTTCGACAGGGTGCGGCGGGCGGCGACGGCGACGGCCTCGTCGAGCATCCGGCCGTCGAGCCGAGCGGCTCCGGCGCCGCGGTTCTCGGCTTCCTCGAGTGCGGCGAGGACCTTGCGGGCGGCGTCGACCTGATCGTCCGTGGGGGTGAAGGCCGCTGCGGCGGAGGTGATCTGCGCCGGATGAATGACCCACTTGCCGTCGAATCCGAGATCGGCGACCCACTGCGCCGAACGACGGAAGGCGTCGTCGTCGGCGATGCCGAGGAACGGTCCGTCGATGGCCTGGACGCCGGCGGCCCGCGCGGCGTGCAACACGCGGTCCTGCACGTACAGCCAGTGCTCGGGCGCGGCGGTACGGGCGCGGCCCAGGGAGGCGCCGAGGTCGGCGTAGCCGATGATCACGCCGGCCACCCGGGGTCCGGCAACGATCTCGTCGATGCGCTGGACGCCGGCGGGTGTCTCGATGAGGGCCTGCACCGGGACGGCCGAATCGGTCCCGAGGATGCGGTCGGCCTCGGCGAGATCGTCGGCGCTCTCGACCTTGGGGATCACGATCGAGGAGAGGGCGTCGCCGAGCGCGGCGCAGGCGCGCAGATCGTCCTCGAACCAGGGGGTGCCGCGACCGTTGATGCGGACGGAGACAGTGCGCGCGGCACCGTGTTCGCGGACCAGTGGAGCCACGAGTTCGCGGGCGGCGTCCTTCTGTGCGGTGGTGACGGCGTCCTCGAGGTCGAGGACGACCTCGTCGGCGGCGGAGGCGAGGGCCTTACCGGCTTTGCGTTCGTCGGAGCCGGGGGCGACGAGAACGGCGCGCCGGCGGAGGTGTTGCTCGGAAGACACGGGGACCTCGGGGAAGTTCGGTCGGCAATGACGGCGCTAAATGTACGGCCATTGTTGGTGACATGCCACCCCTCGGGAGGGTGTGGTCATAGGAAGGTGCAGTCGTTCGAATCACCGAAAACTCTGCAATCACGGCGTCGAATGGCGGTGTTCGCGTTGACAACACCGGAACCTCGTCCACAAAATGGCCGTACAAAGTTTCCCGGGTCCGCGTGGCCCGTCCCCAGCGAAGGATCGCCCGTGAGCTACCTGAACGACGAAGAGACCTTTCTGGTCGAGACAGTCCGCGACTTCATCGATCGGGAGGTCAAGCCGTCGGTGCAGGAGGTCGAGCACGCAGGCGAGTACCCCGAGAAGTGGATCGAGCAGATGAAGCAGATCGGCATCTACGGGCTCGCCGTGCCGGAGGAGTACGGCGGATCGCCGGTGTCGATGCCCTGCTACGTCCAGGTCACCGAGGAACTCGCCCGCGGATGGATGTCGCTGTCGGGTGCGATGGGCGGGCACACCGTCGTCGCCAAGCTGCTGACCCTGTTCGGCACCGAGGAGCAGAAGAGCAAGTACCTGCCCCGGCTCGCCACCGGCGAGATCCGCGCGACGATGGCGCTCACGGAGCCCGGCGGCGGTTCGGACCTGCAGGCGATGACCACCACCGCCAAGCGGGACGGCGACGAACTGGTGATCAACGGTGCGAAGACGTGGATCACCAATGCGCGTCGCTCGGGGCTGATCGCGTTGTTGTGCAAGACCGACCCGACCGCGCAGCCGCGCCACAAGGGCATCTCCGTCGTGCTCGTCGAGCACGGTCCGGGATTGATCGTCTCGCGCGATTTGCCCAAGCTCGGCTACAAGGGCGTCGAATCGTGCGAGCTGAGCTTCGACAACTACCGCATCTCCGCCGACGCGATCCTCGGCGGCGAGCCCGGCAGGGGCTTCGCCCACATGATGAAGGGCCTCGAGACCGGTCGCCTGCAGGTTGCCTCCCGCGCCCTCGGTGTCGCAACCGCCGCGCTCGAGGATTCGCTCGCCTACGCGCAACAGCGCGAGAGCTTCGGCCGGCCGATCTGGAAGCACCAGTCCATCGGCAACTACCTGGCCGAGATGGCCACCAAGCTCACTGCCGCCCGCCAGCTGGCGCGCTACGCGGCGGAGAAGTACGACAGCGGCGAGCGATGCGACATGGAGGCCGGCATGGCCAAGCTGTACTGCTCGGAGATCGCGATGGAGATCGCCCTGAACGCGGTGCGCATCCACGGCGGTTACGGCTACTCCACCGAGTACGACGTCGAGCGCTACTTCCGCGACGCACCGCTGATGATCGTCGGCGAGGGCACCAACGAGATCCAGCGCAACGTCATCGCGAGCCAGCTCGTAGCACGCGGCGGACTGTGACGACCGGCCGCTAGGATCGGTCCGTCATGGACTACAAGGTGCGGGAAACGGAACCGGCCTACGCGCAACTCGCGCGCCTGCTCCGGGAGGCCGTGGAGGCGGGACGGTACAGCGACGGCACTCGGCTGCCCACGGAAGCCGAACTCGCCGAGGAACACGGGGTGAGCCGGCAGACGGTGCGCCGTGCCTTCCAGGATCTCGTCGCCGACGGCATCGTCTACCGCGTGCCCGGACGCGGCACCTTCGCGAACGAGTCGGGCCGGCGCTATCGGCGCCAGCTCGGCTCGATCGAGGATCTGCTCGCTCTGTCGGCCGATACGGTCATGCAGATCGTCTCGCCGTTGCGGCGCGGAGTCGACATCGATGCCGCGAGCCGGCTCCGCCTCGACACCGACGTGCTGTACACCGCGGTGTTCAAGCGTCTGCACGACGGAATCCCGTTCGTCCTCACCACCGTTCATCTGCCCGAGCACGTCGCGGCACACGTGCTCGATTCGCCCGAGTTGCACGCGGGCGCGTCGAGCCGGAACACGATGATCGGCCTGCTCGAACCCCATCTCGACAGTCCCATCGTCGAAGCCGCACAGTCCATCACGGTCGCCCTCGCCACCGAACAGGTGGCGACGGAATTGAACTGTGCCGTGGGGCATCCGCTACTGCGCGTCGACCGGTTGTACTCGGACGACGCCGGGGCCCTCACCGAGCTGTCGGTGAGTTACTTTCTGCCCGAGCACTACACCTACCGCGTCACCCTCCGGCGAGCCGGTCTCTGATCGTCGCCGCACATCGACAGGAGCAACAATGCGGGTTTTCAACGGAATCGACGAGGTCGAGAAGGCCGTCGGCGAGCACCTGGGTCACAGCGACTGGCTCGAGATCGACCAGAAGCGGATCGACCTGTTCGCCGAAGCCACCGGCGATCACCAGTGGATCCACGTCGACCCGGAGCGTGCCGAGGACGGCCCGTACGGCAGGACCATCGCCCACGGCTACCTGACCCTGTCGCTGCTGCCGGTCCTCGGCACCCAGATCTTCTCCCTCGAAGGGCTGAAGATGAAGGTCAACTACGGCAGCAACAAGGTTCGTTACCCCGCGCCGGTCCCCGTCGGTTCGCGGATCCGTGCCGGTGTGGAGTTCACGTCGCTCGAGCGCACCACCAAGGGCGCGAACCTCGTGGTCGGATACACCATCGAGATCGAGGGTGGGGAGCGTCCGGCGCTGGTCGCCGAGACGGTCGTCGTTCTCGTTCCCTGATCGTCAGGAGATCTCGATCCGGAGGATGCGATCGTCGTCGTCGGCCGGGCTGCCGCGACCGTCCCGGTTGGACGTCGTCAGCCACAGAGAACCGTCCGGCGCGGCGACGACGGTCCGCAGCCTCCCGTATTCACCGCGGAGAAGGCTGGTGACGGTCTCTGCCCCGGCGTCTCCGACGCCGATCCGCCACAACCGTTCTCCACGCAGACCCGCCATCCACAGACTGCCGTCGAACCACGCCAGCCCGGACGGGGACGCTTCCGAGACCGGCCAGGTGAGTACCGGATCGACGAATTCGTCGGAGCCACCCATTCCCTCGATCGCGGGCCAGCCGTAGTTCGCTCCGGCCGTCACGAGATTCAACTCGTCGACGTCGTTCTGCCCGAACTCCGACGCCCACAACCGTCCCCGGTCGTCGAACGCGAGTCCCTGCACGTTGCGGTGGCCGAGCGAGTACACCGGCGACGCCGGATCGGGGTTGCCGGGTGCCGGCTCGCCGTCGCCGGTGATGCGAAGAATCTTGCCGCCCAGCGATTCCGGATCCTGGGCGAGTTCGCGCTCGCCCGCTTCGCCGGTGGCGACGTACAGCATCCCGTCGGGGCCGAAGATCATCCGCCCGCCGTCGTGGATCCGGCCGGCCGGGATGCCGTCGTGGATCACCTCCGGTTCTGCGAGGGCGGTGCCGTCGAAGGTGGTGCGCAGTACCCGGTTGTCGCTGTCGGTGGTGACATACAGGTACACGAATCGGTCGGTGTCGAAGGTCGGGGAGACCGCGATCCCCAGCAGTCCCGATTCGCCCTGTGCGAGCGTGTCGTCGATGCGGCCCACCTCGCGGGTCGCGCCCTCGCTGATCTCGACGATCCGGCCGGTGTTGCGTTCGGTCACCAGTGCAGAACCACCGGGAAGAAAAGCAACTCCCCACGGAGTGTCGAGACCGGACGCGACGATGCCGGTCACGCGCGGAGTGCCCGCCCCGGGCGTCGATGGCTCGGCGACGGTACGGCTCACTCGGGCGGTGCCCTCGTCGACGGACGGACTCGACGGGGACGCGCATGCCCCGAGATGCACGGCTGTTGCTGCGGCGACCAAGCTCGCGAGAAATGTCCGTGGCATGGGTCGATCCTCTCTTGCCGAGGTCCGTTCCGCCGGCGAATTCCCGGTGCTCGACGTCAGGACGAGAACGCGAGCCGGACCTGGGTCCGGCCGAGCACCCGCCTGTCGTCGACGGATACCGTGATATCGATGCGTGCGGTGCGCTCCGCCTCGTCGAGGTGGCCGACCTTCGCAGACACCGACAGGACGGCACCGTGCATCGGGTCGACCACCACGGGGCGCGTGAACCGTGTCTCGTAGGAGACGACCGCGGTGGGATCCCCGAGCCACTCCGTGACGGTCTGCAGGGCGAGGGCTGCGGTGAGCATTCCCTGACAGAGCACTCCGGGGAGCCCCTCACCGGCAGCGACGGCGTCGTCGTAGTGGATCGGGTTGAAGTCGCCCGAGGCTCCGGCGTAGCGAACCAGGTCGTTGCGGGTCACCGTCAGTTCGGTCTTCGCGATGATCGCACCGGCCTCGAGCTCGTCGAATCGTCGTGCGGTGCCGAGTGTCATGCGTCGTCTCCTCGGTGAAGCAATGTCGACGTGACCACCGCGACCAGATCGCCCGTGTGGTCCCGGATCTCGCAGACCGTGGACAGGATGTGGCTGCCGGCGCGTTCGGTGACCTCCGTGATGGTGAGCGTCGTGGTGAGATCGTCGCCGGCCACGATCGGGCGCCGGTGCTCGACCTTCTCCGATCCGTGCACCACCCGGTGCAGCTCGAGACCGGTACCCGGCGACTCCAGAAGCTGCGTCACCGAAGGGCTCTGGACGACGGTGGTGAAGGTCGTGGGAGCCACGACATCGGTGAAGCCGGCGGCTCGGGCTGCCTCCGGGTCGAGATGAATCGGATGCGTCGATCGGACGGCGCGGGCGAATTCCCGGATCTTCTCCCGGCCGACGAGATAGGACGTCGGCGGAAAAATGCGTCCGGCGAGGTCGGCGTTCAGCGGCATCAACGCAGCCTAACGGCGTGCGAGGCGGATCGGTGTCGTGTTCGTGACCTACACGAGGTGATCGCGTGGGGACCGCCCCGGAATCACGTGTTGCACCCTCGTGCCGCGACCTTCCATCGCTCGACCACCGTGCCACCGGAGACCGTGATCAACTCGTCCGCGAGATTGACGGCATTGCACACGTGATTGGGAATCACCTGCAGCCTCTGCCCGAGATCAGGGCGGGTGGACGGGTTCGGCCACTGCACCGTCGCGTGATGCTCCGACAACGCGGTGATGCGGGCCTCGGGCTCGCCGAGGATGCGTCCGTACCCGGTGGCCCAGGCGGCCCGATCGGCGCCGAGCACCTTCGAACCCGCATCGAGGACGACGATCTCGTCGCGAGCCGAGACGACGGTGGCAAGGACGGTCAGCGCGATGTCCGTTTCGCTCACCGCCCCGAGTTCGAGTTGCTGCGCATCACCGAAGACGTACACGCCGGGGCGCAATTCGGTTGCGACCGTGGGTACCTCGAGCAGCGCCGTAGGGGAGGAGCCACCGCTGATCACGGACGGCTCGATTCCGGCAGCGCGGAGCGACGCGGCGGCGGTTGCCAGTGCGCCGGCCTCCTCCCGGGCGGCGCTGCCCGGCGCGTCGGGTGCGTACGAGTGGCCGGGGAAGGTGAAGACACCGCGCACGTCGAGACCCGCCTCATGAGCCGCCTGTGCCACGGTTCCGGTCTGCTCGGGCATCACGCCCGTGCGGTGGTGACCGCTGTCGATCTCGATCACTACCCCGATCGTCGTGCCGGCATGTTCTACGAGCTGCCGGGCGCCGGTCTCGGAGTCGATCCCGACGGTGAGCCGCACCCGACCGGCCAGCGCGCGCAAGCGGGCACCGCGAGCCGCGTCGACCCACAGCGGATACGCGACGAACAGATCGTCGAAACCCGCATCTGCGAAGACTTCGGCCTCGGAGACGGTCGCGACGGTCAGGCCGCGGGCTCCGGCATCGAGTTGGCGACGCGCGATCTCGACGCACTTGTGCGTCTTCGCATGCGGTCGCAGCGACAGGCCTCTGGCGCGGGCGGATTCCGCCATGCGCGCGAGGTTGCGATCGAGGATGTCGCGGTCGACGAGCAGTGTCGGAGTGGTGTCGAGATCCATGGCCGAACCGTAGACGTTCGGGACCGGACATTTGGAGAGTGCACGACCTCTTTTTCGTGTTACCCTCCCCCCATGAGTGGTGCGGGTCACAATTCTGGGGATTTCGACGTCATCGTCCGGGGTGGTCTCTGGTTCGACGGGACGGGTGCGCCGGGCGTCATCCGTAACCTCGGCATCCGCGACGGTGTCGTCGTCACCGCGACTCCCGACGACCTGCCGGCCGGACCGGACACCGAGGTGATCGACGCGCACGGACGCTGGGTGATGCCCGGCTTCGTCGACACCCACACCCACTACGACGCCGAAGTGCTCGTGGGTCCGGGCCTGCCCGAATCGGTGCGGCACGGTGTCACGACCGTGCTCATGGGCAACTGCTCGATCTCGACGGTGTTCGTGCCGCCGGTCGACGCCGCCGACCTGTTCAGCCGCGTCGAAGCGCTCCCGCGCGAGCACGTCCTCTCGGCACTCGAGAAGTCCCGGACCTGGAGGACGCCCCGCGAGTACATCGAGGCGCTGAACACGTTGCCGCTCGGGCCGAACGTGACCGCCTTCGTCGGGCATTCGGATATCCGGGCGTCGGTGATGGGACTCGGGCGCTCCACGGAGGCGGCGAACCGGCCGACCCGCGCCGAACTCGCCGACATCGACGCGCGGGTCGAGGACGCCCTCGACGCGGGCTTCCTCGGCGTGTCCACGATGACGAACCCGTGGGACAAGATGGACGGCGACCGCTACCGTTCGCGCACCCTGCCGTCGACCCATGCGTCGTGGTCGGAATTCCGCCGCCTGCACAAGATTCTGCGTCGGCGCGGTCGCACCCTGCAGGCCGTGCCGAACCTGAACACCAAGTACGACGTCGCCTTCTTCGCGCTCGCCAGCACCGGCATCGGACGCAAGCCGATGAAAACGTCGGTGCTCGCAGCGGCCGATACCAAGGCCGAACGGTGGGTCAACCGCATCTTCGGTCCGATCGCGTTCGCGGCCAACCGGATCGGCAAGGGTGCCTTCCGCTGGCAGCACCTGCCCACGACCTTCGAGGTGTACTCCGACGGCATCGACCTCGTCGTCTTCGAGGAGTTCGGATCGGGCCGTGCCGCACTGCATCTGCAGGACGAACTCGCCCGCAACGACCTGCTGAGCGACGAGGCCTACCGTCGCTGGTTCCGGCAGGACTTCGAGAAGAAGTTCTCACCCCGGGTGTGGCACCGCGACTTCGACGACACCCGGATCGTCGAATGCCCCGACGCCTCGCTCGTCGGCCGGTCGATCGGCGACGTCGCGCGCGAGAGGAGACTGCACCCGGTCGACACCTTCCTCGACCTCGTCGTCGAGTACGGACGGAAGTTCCGGTGGCACACCGTGATCGCCAACGACCGCGCGAAAGTTGCGGACCGGCTCATCCGTACGCCCGGTGTCACCGTGGGATTCTCGGATGCCGGCGCCCACCTGCGGAACATGGCCTTCTACAACTTCGCGATCTGCCTGCTCCGCCGCGTCCACGACGCGGAGAAGAAGGGCGTCCACGACGCCGGGAAGGCGGGCAGGCCGTTCCTGACGCTGCCCGAGGCTGTCCACAAGCTCACCGGCGAACTGGGCGACTTCTACGGGATCGACGCCGGTTACCTGCGGGTGGGGGATCGTGCCGACTTCGTCGTCGTCGATCCTGCCGGGCTGAACGGCGACGTCGATGCCTATCACGAGGCTCCGCTCGCGGAGTTCGGTGGCATCCGCCGCATGGTCAACCGGAACGATCGCGCGGTGGCGGCGACGGCGGTCGCCGGGCGGGTGGTCTTCCGCGACGGCAGGTTCGTGCCCGGATACGGACGCACCGTCGGCACCGGCCGGTTCCTGCGCGCAGGGGTGGAAGAGCGGGGACCCGCGCCGATCCGCACCCCGGCGGGCGAGCCCGTCGCGTGAGTGCACCCGCCGTACGCCGTACCCAGCAGGAGCGCAGGGAGCAGACGATCGGTCGCATCCTCGACGCGACCATCGCCTCTCTCGCCGAGCTCGGCTACACCGCGACCACGATCGGCGAGGTGTGCCGGCGCTCGGGGGTGTCGTCCGGTGGGGTGTTCCGGCATTTCCCGACCCGGCTGGACCTGATGATCGCGGCGGCCGACGCCGTCCGGGAACGACAATTCGCGAACTTCCAGGCGGGACTCGAGGCACTCGGTGACGAGCGGGCGGACGCCGTCGAATCGGTGCGGGTGTGCCTCGAACTGCTGCGCACCGCGTGCCGGGCACCGATGAACGCCGCCTGGTACGAACTGCTCGGTGCCGCACGCACCGATGCGGCGCTGCGCGACCACCTGGCACCGATGGCGGAGCGATACCACGCCCAGATCGTGGATTTCGGCAGGTCGCTGCCGGTCGCGGCACGGTTCCCGTCCGACGTCTTCGACACCCTCCTGCTCTCGCTCGTCCACATGTTCGACGGCGAGGCACTCGCGTCGACGGTGCATCCGCAGCCGGAACTCGAGGAGCGACGGATCGACCTGATGGCCCGAATGTTGACGCTCGTCACATCTGACATAGGTTCGGATGATGAGCACTAATGGATCTGCTCCTCGGTGGTTCGTCGACGCCCTCGCTGCGCCCGTCGAGACGGGGAAGGTCGAGGTAGCCGGTGCGGCCATCGCCTACCGGGCGTGGGGCGAATCCGGCCGGGAAGGCGTCGTGCTGGTGCACGGCGGTATGGCGCATTCGGGATGGTGGGACCATATCGGCCCGCAGCTCGCGGCCGGTCGGCGCGTCGTCGCGCTCGACCTGAGCGGTCACGGCGACAGCGACCACCGCGAGCACTACACCCTGGAAGCGTGGACCGAGGAGGTCCTCGCGGCGGCCGAAGCCGGCGGGATCAGCGGCCCGCCGGTCCTGATCGGCCACAGCATGGGTGGGATCGTGTCGTTCGCGGCCTCGCACCTGCACGGCGACAGGCTCACAGGTGTGGTGATCATCGACTCGCCGATCCGCGACATGACGCCCGAGGAACTCGAGATGCGTGCGAAGGCCGTCGCGAGCGCGAGGTCGCCGAAGGTGTACGCCGCGGTGGAGGACGCCGTCTCGAGGTTCCGTCTCGTGCCGCCGCAGGACGACGCCGAACCCTACGTGCTCGAGCACATCGCCCGCGGGGCGCTGAAGCAGGTGGACGGGGGCTGGTCGTGGAAATTCGACAATCTCCGGATGGGCCGCGAGGGACGCCGTAGCCTCGAGGTGATGAACCCGGGATGTGCTGTCGCCTACTTCCGTTGCGAACGCGGCATCATCGACGATGCGCTCTACGGGCGGATCGTCGACAATCTGGGCCCGGATGCACTTCTGATCGATCTTCCGGCCTCGGGACACCATCCGATGATCGATCAACCGCTCGCTGTCGTCGCTGCAGCACGCACGCTGCTGGGAGCCTGGGGGAGATAACCGCATGAATCTGCTCCGACCGGTCGCTGTCCGTATCGGAGCGTTGCCGTGGCTGCCACGGTATTCACGGCCGATCATCGTGGTGGACAAGACCATCCAGCGCGTCACACGCGGCAGGGTGACCCTGCTCGCGATCGCGGGGCTGCCGTCTCTCGTCCTCACCGTGAAGGGCCGGAAGACCGGCGAACCGCGGTCCACACCCCTGCTGTGTGTGCCGCACGAGGGGAAATGGCTCGTGGTGGGGTCGAACTGGGGGCACCCGAAAGCACCGGCCTGGGCGGTCAACCTGCGCGCGGCCGACCGGGCCGAGGTGCTGTACGACGGGCACGAACATGCGGTGTCGGTGCGGGTCGCGGAAGGTGAGGAACGCGAGCGGCTGTGGCAGGTGCTGCTGCGGACGTGGCCGAACTACGCGCTGTACGCGAAGCGCACCGACCGGGTGCTCCCCGTGTTCGTTCTGACGCCGTTCGGATCCTGATCAGGGATCAGAAGGGGCGGTCGGCTTCCTCCACGCTCACCGGTCTGCGTCGTTCGCGCAACAGGTGCCGCGCCGCCCAGTCGAGCCAGAAACCGAGGAAACCGATCACGACGATCACGGCCATGACCTGGTCGTAGGCGAGCTGGTCGCGGGCGTTGAGGATCTGATAGCCCAGACCGGAACGCACACCGAGCATCTCGGCGGGGACGAGCACGACCCAGGCGATGCCGAGACCGACCCGCAGACCGGTCTGCACTTGTGCGCGGATGGCGGGCAGCACGACGGTGGTGAGCAGTTCGAGACGCGTCGCGCCGAACGACCGGGCGACCATCGGATAACCCTGGTCGATGCCGTGCACGCCGGCCGCCGTGTTGATGACGATCGGCCAGATCGCTGCGGCGGCGATGAGGAAGAAGACCGGCTGGTGCCCGATACCGAACAGCGCTACCGCGATCGGCGCCCAGGACAGCGGCGAGATCATCCGCAGGAACTGCATGATGGGCATCGTTGCGCGCTCGACCAGCGGGTTGAGTCCGATCAACAGCCCGAGCGGAATGCCGAGCGTGGCGGCGATCAGCAGACCCACCAGCAGGCGCCACAGGCTCGCGAGAGCGTCGGGCAGCAGGACACCGCGCGCGAGCAGATCCACGATCGCCGGGAAGACGTACTGCGGGGCGAACTCCCGGACGAGCGAATCCGGTGCGACGAGCACCGTCGTGACGAACCACCACAGAGCGACGGCGATGGCGATGGCGACGGCCTGGGGGACGAACGGCAACCGCCGGGCGGTGCGGGCGGCCTCCGGCGCCGTGCGGGTCGGGGCGCTCACGAAGGATCGACCTCCTCGGTGCGGGTGAGATCGGTGGGAAGGCCGAAGGCATCGGTGCCGTCGACGCGGGTGAGGGACGTGCGGACGAACCGGTCGTCGACGAGATCGCCGTGCACGGTCGCAGGATCGAGACGCGACAGGAAACGCGTGTCGCCGTCGACGACGGTGTCGTGCATCGCCTCGATCAGCGCCGCGGTGAAACTCGGGAACGGGAACGGTTGGTACCCGATACGCTGCGGCTGCCACTGCGGGTGCACAGTGCCGGCCTCGCGGTCGGGATAGGTGAGCGCCTCGGTGATCGCGGGCAGCGGCTGCGGCAGATAACCGGAGGACAGCATCGCGGCGGCGGCCCGACGGTCGGCACCGATCTGCACCTGGGCGGAGACCACCGAGTCGGTGAGGGCCTGGACGGCGACCGGGTCACGTTCGATCAGATCCTCGTGCACGAGCAGAGCGCAGCACGCATGGTCGCGCCAGACGTCGCCGAGGAAGCGATGGATCCGCCCCACCCCGCGGACCTCGGCGGCGGCGTTGAACGGATCGGCGACGGTGAACGCGGCGATGGACCCGTTCGCCAGGGCCGGGATCATGTCGGATGGTCCCATGACGACGAGTCCGACGGTGCGGGCGGACTTCGACGGAGCCTCCCGCACGACCGGTGTCAATCCGTGCGCCCGCAGCAGCTGTTGCAGGGCGATGTTGTGGATCGACCACCAGAAGGGGATCGCCACCTGCTGCCCGGCGAGATCGCTGAGGTCGGTGATGTGCGGCGCGACCGTCAGCGCCGAGCCGTTGGTGTGGTTCCAGCCGAGGATCCGCACGGAACTGCCCAGGCTGTACCGCAACTGGACCGCCATGGGCATGAGCAGGTGCACGACGTCGACGCGGCGGCTGACGAACGCCTCGGCGAGCGACGCCCAGCTGCGGAAGAGCACCGGCTTCGCCGCATCGACCACGCCGGCGGGATACAGACTCGACCCGTGCGCGACGAGCAGCGGTGCGGCGTCGGTGATCGGGAGGTAGCCGATGCGCAGCCGTCCCGTGCGGTTGGTGCGGTCGGCGGTCGCGGTGCGCGTGAGGTCGACGACACCGGCGACACCACCGGCAGCCGCAAGCCCGAGCGCACCGCGTATCAGGGTGCGACGGCTGAACAGACCCGGATCGGTCATGTCGTGGACAGCGACGAATCGCGGTAGTGCGCGAGGATCGCCGGGCGCAGAGCATCGCGGTCGAGTGCCGACATGTCGCCGAGCGTCCATTCCTGGTGCACCACACCCGAACTTCCGAACAGTGCGATGCGGTCGGCGAGTTCGAGCGCCTCGTCGATGTCGTGGGTGACGAGGACCGTCGTGAAACCGAGATCGCGCGCGAGTTCGCCGAGCCACGACCGCAGGTCGGATCGGGTGGCCGGGTCGAGGGCACTGAACGGCTCGTCGAGCAGCAGCAGCCGCGGACGCACCGCGACGGCGCGGATGACGGCGATGCGCTGGGCCTGACCTCCGGACAGCTGATCGGGGTAGTAGCCGGCGAGCGAGGAGAGACCGAAGCGTTCGAGGAGCGAATCGGCGTAGGTGGTGTCGAACCGCTCGCGGTGAGCGGCGAACCGCCCGCCGAAGGCGATGTTCTCGCGAACGGTCAGCCACGGCATCAGGAAGGGCTGCTGGAAGACCATTCCCGTGTGCGGACGATTGTCGCCCTCGGTGTCGGGCCAGTCGACGGAACCGCGGTCGAGGTGATCGAGACCCGCGACGATCCGCAGCAGCGTCGACTTGCCGCTCCCGCTGCTGCCGAGCACGACGAGGAACTCGCCGGTCGCGATGTCCAGATCCACTCCCTGCAGGACCGGGGCGCGGCGACCGGCGAAGCTCTTGTACCCGTTCGTTATTCGTACTGCGACAGTTCCCACCGCAGCTGTCCTTCCGACGGCGATTGAATGGGCAGGAAGGCCGCCTCGCGGAATCGGCGGTTGGTGGCGCTCGCCGTCGCGTATCCGGCACCGCCGCGCAGCGTCGCCTCGAGGCGGGTCGCGGCGACCGCGACGACCGAACCGTCGAGGCGCAGACGGATGAACTCTGCGGGAGCGATCGCGCCGGGGTCGGTGGCGAAACGGTACAGCCGTTCGCGCAGCGAGTCGTATCGGGCCGAGAGTTCTTCGTACTCACCGGTGAACTGTTCGCCGAGTCCGTGCAGGCGGCTTGCGGCCTCGGTGAGCGACGCGCGTGCGATGCCCACGCAGAACGAGGTCTGCAGCATCAGGAAGGTGGGCCGGATCGAGCCGCAGAAGCCGGCGAGGTTCTCGGTGAGGATGTGCGACTGCGGGATCCGCACACCGTCGAACTTCAGGGAGGTCGACGCCGTGGCACCCAGCGCGAGCAGTTCGGGTGAATCCGCGATGGTGATGCCGTCGGTGTCGGCGCGGACCACGGCGACGAGGCGATCCCCGTCCGCCGTGCGGGCCGGGAAGACGATCACCGAATCGGGAAAGACGTTGGACGCCCAATGGATCGGTCCGGTGACGGTGATCCCGTCGTCGGTCCGCTCGGCGACGAGGGGAAGTTCGCCGAGTCCGGCGAGGTGCTTGAGGGCCGCGGCCATGGCGGTGACGCCGATCGTGCGGCCGGACGCGAGATCGTCCCGATACCGGTCGCGCAGGAACTGCGGTGCGCGATCGATGTATTCGAGTGCCATGCGTTGTGCCCACAGCGAGAAGCCGACAGTGAGCGATGCGGCGGCGACCTCGTCGATGACCGCGACCATCTCGGAGAGACACTCCCCATCCAGCCCCTTGTGGAGCAGGCCCAGCTCGCCCGTGCGGGCGATGTCGGTGCGGACGTCGGTTTCTCCGCGATCGAGAGCGGCGGCGCGATCGCGTACGAATTCTGCGATCGCCGCGCGCTGGTGCTCGCTCGTTCGGTCAATGGCCGCGGTCATCGGGTGCTTATCCTTCGAGGGAGTGGAGACGGTCGATGGGGGTGCTGACGACCTCGCGGGCGCGGACGACCGCGGCCTCGTCGGGGGCGTTGTAGAAGCACAGGCACTTGTCCATGTCCTCGCGGACGTAGGTGCGCAGGAAGCTCACCTCGGGGACGTCGGCGTACTTCGGCGAGTTCGCCTTCTTGCGGGCGAGGTAGGTCTCCATGTCGATCGTGTCGGGGATGTCCCATTCGACGAGGTAACCGGCCTCGGGTCGGGTGGCCTTGATCTGATCGAGCTCGGCGCCGACGAGACGGACCTCGTTCGGCCCGACGATCTCCGCGACGTCGAGGGAGGCGGACTCGAGCTGGGCGGGGCGGCACGCGTCGAACTCGGCGATCGCGAACACGCGCGTGCCACCGGTGGTGACCTGCGATTCGATCAGTTCGCCGCCGGCGGCGACGACAGCGTCGCCGAAGGCCTTGATGGCGGCCTCGGCCCGGCCTTCGGTGGGGACGAGTTCGTAGAGATACAGCGACATGAGGTCACCTTCCGGGAAGTGGAATCGGAACTGTGACCGGTCCGGGCACGGCGGGTCGCCGTTCCGTCTTCGGACGAGGGGGCGACTACGGCATGCGGCACACGCGGGCGAGGCCGGTCAGAAAGGGGAGTGACAACACGCAGCAGTCGACACCCGCACGAGATCCACGTGCAGGCGTCGAGTCAGAAGGCTGTGTGTCACGTGCTCCACCGTACTGTGAATAGAACGGTCTGTCTATCGCGTCGTGTCCGTTACTCTGGGCTCGTGCGTACGTTTGCCGAGGATCGAGCGACCGGCACTCCGAAGGGGGCGGCCGAGCGAGCACCCTCCAAGCCCTCGCCCGCCACCCGTCTGCTCGACACGGCGAGCGCGCTCTTCGCCGAGCACGGTATCCGTGCGGTGGGGATCGACCGCATCCTCGCCGAGGCGGGCGTCGCCCGTGCGAGCCTCTACTCGTCGTTCGGGTCGAAGGACGCACTGGTGCTGGCGTATCTGGACGACCTCGACCGGCGCGACCGGCGGCGATGGCACGCCGCCGTCGAACCGCTCGACGATCCGATCACGAAGATCCTCGCCTTCTTCGATCTCGCGATGCAGTCGGCACCGAAGAAGAACTTCCGCGGATGCCAGTACGCCAACGCCGCGACGGAGTTTCCGCAAGAACGCCTCGAACCCGTACTCGCACACCGGGAATGGCTGAATTCGACGCTCGTCGACCTGCTGAATCTCGCCGGGGTGACCGAATCCGAGGTGGTGGCCGGGCGCGTGCAACTGATCTACGACGGTGCTTTGTCCGGCAGCAAGTTCGAGCACTCCGTCGAACCGATCCGGCTCGGCCGCGACATGGCTGCAGCGATCATCGAGACGCACCTCCCCCGCTGACCCGGGGTCCGCGTCGACCCGTGGACTCAGCCTGCCGAGTTGCTCCGCTGCTGTGTGCGCCGCTCCGTGGTGACGGAGGTTGCCGGCCGCGGGACGAGAGCGCGGAAACACACGCTCGCCAGGACGAAGGTGCCGAGCGTTCCCAGCACTGCGGCAATGCCCGTCGAACCGGGCCGGCCGTCGATCGTGTAGTCGGCGAGCGCACTGTCGGCGAGCCGGTGTTCCTCGACCTCCCGTGCCATGCAGTCGCCCGAGAGGGCCTCGGCGAGCGCGTCGATCTCGCAACCGCGCGTGGTGGCCACCTCGAGAGCGCCGGGAGTGTCGACGGCGAGCGGCGCCAGGATCCCGGCCACGACGAGCGTGGTGAACGCCAGCCCCACGAACAGCGTCCCGCGAGCGCGCGGATGCGGCGGTGGGGGCGGCGAGGCATTCGCGTCGAGAGGATCGACCGGCAGCCGCGTCAGATGGACCGATTCCGGGGAGACCCGCGCGACGGCGAGCACGACGGCGGCTGTCACCAGCCCTTCGACAACCCCGACCGGAACGTGGGTCGCATACAGGAATCCGATGTTCGACACCGGCACCGTGGAGGTGCCACCGAGTGCGTATTCGACGACGAAGCCCGTCACGGCGGCGAGGACGGAGACGAACCCACCGACGAACGAGACCAGGCCGAGCGTGACGACCGGCCGAACGCCGCGGTGTTCACACAGTGCGCGCAGTGCCGTGGCGGTGAGAAAACCGGCGGCGACCGCGACGAGCACCATGTTGGTGACATTGGCGCCCAACGCCGACAGGCCGCCGTCGGCGAAGACGAAGGCCTGCACCACCAGGACGATCGTCAGCGCGACCGCGCCCACGAACGGGCCGAGCAGGATCGCCGCGAGTGCGCCCCCCACGACATGCCCGCTGACCGCGGGCAGGACGGGTACGTCGACCACCTGCAGGGCGAACAGCAGGGCGCAGACCGCCGCTGCCGTCGGCACCGTCCGCTTGGTCAGATCGTTGCGCGCGTACCAGGCGGCGATGCTGATCCCGATCACGGCGATGACGAAGAACCACGCGGATGCGCGACCGGCGATCAGGCCGTCGCCCATGTGCAGGGCGAGGACGTCCGTGCCGGCGAACCCACTCGTATCGACCATCTCCGATGTCCCTCCCACCGACGGAGTGCTCTGCGGCGAAGGCTAGTACCGGCATCGGGGGAGGCGGAGCGTTTTCGAGAGCTCGGCGGGACGGGAGCCTGGGCAAAAAGTGAAACCCGTTCTATATTTGCGTCATGTACGAGTGGTCCGACACAGACCTCATGTTCCGCGATGCGCTTCGCGGTTTCATCGAGAAGGAAATCCGCCCGCACGTCGACAGTCTCGAATCGGGAGAACTGCCGCCGTACGACATCATCCGGAAGTTGTACGCGACTTTCGGCATCGACGAGATGGCCCGGGAGTCGCTCGACCATGCCCTCGCGAAAGAGGAACGCGGAGAGAAGTCTTCGGGATCGTCCGGTGGAACCGGCGGGTCGCCGGGGATGGCGGCGTTGCTCAACATCGAGATCGCCGGGGTGAGTCTCGGGCTCATCGCCTCGCTCGGCGTCAGCCTCGGCCTGACCGCGGGCACGATCCGCAGCCGCGGAACCCTCGCGCAGAAGAAGCGGTGGTTGCCGGAGTTGGTGACCTTCGAGAAGGTCGGCGCATGGGCTATCACCGAACCCGATTCGGGCTCCGATGCGTTCGGTGGGATGAAGACGACGGTGCGCCGCGACGGGGAGGATTACATCCTCAACGGGCAGAAGACCTTCATCACCAACGGTCCGTACGCCGATGTGATCATCGTGTACGCGAAACTCGACGAGGGGGATCCCTCGATCGATCGCCGCGACCGCAAAGTGCTCGCATTCGTGCTGGACAAGGGCATGGAGGGGCTCATCCAGAGCCCGCCGTTCAAGAAGATGGGCATGAATTCCTCGCCGACGGGCGAATTGTTCTTCGACAATGTGCGCCTGACCCGCGACCGCTTGCTGGGGGAGACCGAGGAGGGTGGCCGCAGCGACGGCAAGGACAGCGCGCGGGAGTCGTTCGCCGCCGAGCGCATCGGTATCGCCTATCTGGCCCTGGGCATCATCGAGCAGTGCCTGAAGCTGTGTACCGAGTATGCGAAGTCGCGGAAGCTGTGGGGCAAGGAGATCGCGCAGTTCCAGTTGATCCAGCTCAAGCTCGCCGAGATGGAGATCGCGCGGGTGAACGTCCGCAACATGGTCTTCAGTGCCATCGAACGCACGCAGGCGGGAAAGCCGGTGAGTCTGTCGGAGGCCTCCGCGATGAAGCTGTACTCGTCGCGGGCGGCGACCGAGGTGGCGATGGAGGCCGTGCAGTTGTTCGGCGGGAACGGATACATGGCCGAATATCGTGTCGAACAACTCGCCCGGGATGCGAAATCCCTGATGATCTACGCCGGTAGTAACGAAATTCAGGTAACACATATCGCGAAGGGATTGCTGGCGCAGTAACCTACGGATACAACCGCTCGAAATACGCAAAAAGGACAAATCTCGAGCGGGGGATGACAATTCACCCGATGTGTCGACTATTGTTCGCCATGAGCAAAGTTATGCCGGTCGCCGACGAGGGGAGCGACCGGTTCCAGAGGGGAATCCGAGCGGAAATCGGGGGAGCGATGTACGCGGAACGAAAGGGCGGCGAAAAGCCGCCGGTGACAACGGACGGCCGGAGCGCTCGTGCAGAGCGTACCCGGCAGGCCGTCATAGAGGCTCATATCGCGCTCATCCGAGCGGGAGAGCTCAAACCCACAGGGGCGCAGATCGCGTCGCGGGCCGGGGTGTCCCTGCGATCGTTGTGGGGACACTTCGGCGATCTCGAGACGTTGTTCGCCGCAACCGGAGCCGAACTGATGCGGCGCCAGGACGACGCCTACGAGCCGATCGATCCGTCGCTGCCGCTCGACGAACGGATCGATGCCTACTGCAGGCAGCGGGCAGAACTGCTCGAATACATCGCGCCGTTCGCGCGGTCGTCGGAGATTCGCGCCCCGTTCTCGCGCGAGCTGCAACGCAACCGCATGCGCTATCTCGACAGGGCGCGATACGAGATCAGGGCGCTGTTCGCCGACCAGCTCGAGGGCGTCGACGAGGCCGTCCGCGCCGACATCGAGAACCTGCTGGGCGTGTCCACGACGTGGCCGACCTGGGTCTCGCTGCGGGACGTGCTGCGCCTGCCCGTGCCGGAAGCCGTCGAGGTCATGAAACGGGCGGTGTCGGCGCTGCTGATGGAGGCCTCCGGCGCCGCCCGGAAGCAGACGGTCGCCCGCGCTGCGCAGGAGAAGGCCGCGATGGCGGTGCACCGGATCGCTCCGCAGTCCCGGACTGCCGCGACGATGGCGCCGCGCGAACAGGTCGTCGTCCCGGCCTGAACGGGCAACGCGCCGGTCAGCTCCAGCGGGCGCGTGCCGAGAGGAAGGCCTCGACCGCAGGTAGCGCGGCCGAGACCGTCTCGGCATGATCCACCCCACGCAGGATCGCGAGTCGCGCACCGGGCACGGTGCGCGACAACGCGCGGGTGTCCTCCACCCGCAGGCGATCGTCCGACCCGACGACGGCGAGGACGGGCACGTCGATGCCGGCGAGCGTGTCGTCGTCGATCCCCGATTCCCGATCCGACCGGCGGAAGTAGGCGGCGAGGGCACGCGCGTCGTTCTTCAGGAACGCCGAGCGTGTCGCAGGATCGACAGGCCTGCGACGTCGTTCCTCCCAGGCACGGACGAAACCGTCCATGCCGTCGCGTTCGAGCACGGCGACGGTGCCGGGGAAGAACATCGCGTCCATCGACCCCTCCTGGGGCCGGGCACTCCCACCGAGCAGGGTCAGGCTCGCGAGCCGCTCCGGCGCTGCGACGGCCAGTGCGAGACCCGCACGAGCACCGAAGGAATAGCCGACGTAGTGCGCCCGGTGGGCCCCTGCTGCGTCCAGGACGGCGAGTAGATCCCCGACGATCGCGTCCATGGCGTAGGCGTCCTCGTCGTGAGGGGTGTCGCTGCGGCCGTGTCCACGCAGATCGGGCATGATCAGCCGGAAATCCCTACCGAGCGCCGTCACGTAGCCGAATGCGCGCCATACCGCCGACGACAGGGCACTGCCGTGGACGAGCAGAACCGCCGGTGAATCCTCGGCGCCCGCCGTGGTGAACCGGATCCGGGTGCCGTCGGCGGGGTTCGTCGCGTGGCTCATTCCAGCAGTATGTCCGAACGGCTCACCCGCCGAGTTCGACCGACCGATCCACCTGCACCTCTTCGAGGAATCGCTCGTCGTGCGAGACCACCACGAGCGCACCGTTGTAGGCGCGCAGGGCCTGGGTCAGATGCGCGAGGCCGGCCAGGTCGAGGTTGTTGGTGGGCTCGTCCAGCAGGAGCAACTGCGGGGCGGGATCGGCCGCGAGCACGATCGCGAGCGCCGCCCGCAACCGTTCGCCGCCCGACAGCGCGCCTACGGGCACCTCGGCGTGACGGCCGCGGAACAGGAAGCGCGCCAGCCGTGCTCGCACCTGTTGCGGAGTCAGGTGCGGAGCGCGGTCCTCGGCGTTCTCCGCGACCGAACGGTCGTCGTCGAAGATGTCGAGGCGCTGTGGGAGCATTGCGAAGGGAACGAGCGGGCCCGCGTCGACGATGCGGTGGAGCAGGGTCGTCTTGCCCGACCCGTTGGGGCCGCGCAGTGCGATCCGCTCCGGTCCGACGATCTCGAGCGGTGCGTCCGCCACCCGCCGGCCGGGTGGGACCGCCGTTCCGGGCAGGTCGATGCGGATCTCCGGATCGTCGCGCACCGCGCTCTGCGCCCGATCGAGGTTCTCCCGCGCCGTACCGAGATCCTCCTCGTGCTCGCGGCGGAAACGTCCGGCGGATTCCTGCGCCTGCCGCTTGCGCGCGCCCATGACGATCTTGGGTTCGCGCTTCTGCTCGTACATCTTCTGCCCGTAGCGTTGCCGTCGGGCGATCGTGACGTGCGCCGCCGCCAGTTCGCGTGCCTGGCGCCGCACGTCGTTGCGGGCGTCCCGCACCGCGGCCCGCGCCGCCTCCTGTTCCTCCGCGACGATCCGTTCGTACTCGCCGAAACCACCGCCGAACAGGCGCAACGACCCGTTGTGCAGTTCGGCGATCGAATCCGTCCCCTCGAGCAGTTCCCGGTCGTGCCCGGCGACCAGCACCGTACCGGGGAACCGGTCGAGCGCGTCCTGCAGCCGCGCACGGCCGTCGGCGTCGAGATTGTTCGTCGGCTCGTCGAGCAGCAGCACGTCCGGTTCGTCGAGCAGACGTGCGGTGAAGGCGAGCAGCACGGTCTCTCCGCCGGAGAGCTGACCGACGGTGCGGTCGAAATCGTCGGTACCGGAAAGGATCCGGTCGAGACCCACGCGATGCATGAGCGCGAGCGCGCGGTCCTCGATGTCCCACCGGTCGCCGACGATCTCGAAGTCCCGATCGTCGATCGATCCGGATTCGATGCGTCGCAAAGACTTTCGGATTTCGCCGATGCCGAGGACGGAATCGACCGGCACCGCCGGATCGAGCGTGACGTCCTGAGGGAGGTAGGCGACCCGCCCCCGTACGGTGGACGAACCCGAGGTCGGACGGAGTTCGCCCGCGATCAACCGGAGCAGAGTGGTCTTCCCGCTTCCGTTACGGCCCACCAGGCCGATCCGCCCGGCCGGGACGACGGCATCGAGATCCTGTACGGCGGGGGTGCCGTCCGGATGGACGTAGGAGAGTGCGGACAGCGTGATACCGGATGAAGACAAGGTGGCTCCCGAAGGGTGAGGGTCGGCTGCGCGAATGCGCGGGGACGGAACCGCTCACAGGAGCAACGGACTTCTCCGATCGACGGGTACGGGATGCGGACACCATGGTGGATCCTGCACCGTCCGGGATGCAACCGAATATTTCACCCCGGCGCCTACCTGCGGTAACAGGCACGGGACCGAAAGTGCAGGCATGATCGGGACCGTGCGGATCCGACTGCTGACCCTGGGTGTCGCGACAGCGACGGTGCTGTCGCTGCCTGCGTGCGCGACCGGCCCCGATCAGCCGGAGACGATCGCGGAGGAATTCGCGGCCGCACTCGATGCGGGCGACGTCGCGGGGGCGGCCGCGCTGACCACCGACCCGGCGGCGGCGGAAACCACCATCGGCGCCCTCTTCGAGGGGCTCGGCAACGACGATCCCTCCGTGAGTGTCGCGGGGACGGGCGACGGCGACACCTTCGACCTCGACGTGAGGTGGACCTTCGGTGAGGGCCGCGACTGGTCGTACCGGACCACCGGCAGCGCGACGGAGGATCCGGGGGCCGACGCGTGGCGCGTCCGCTGGGATCCCGCCGTGCTCTCGCCGGAGCTGGCGGGCGGCGCGTCGCTGCAGTACCTGACCACGGCCGGTGCCCCGCCGACGATCTTCGACCGGGCCGGGCAGCCGCTCATGGGGGAGCAGGTCGTCACCGTCGTGAACCTCGACGCCACCGCCGACCCGGCTGCGGTCGCGCCCGTGCTGGCCACGGTCGTCCCGACCATCACGGCAGAGAGCCTCATCGAGCAGGTCGCGGCGGCCGGTGGCGGTGCCGCGGGGGTCATCACCCTGCGTGAGGACGACCTCGCACTCATCGAGGAGCGCCTCGCCGCGCTGCCCGGCGTGACGCTCGTGCCGCAGACCCGTCTGCTCACCACCGAACGTGCTCTCGCCTCGCCCGTGTGGTCCGGTCTCGCCGAACTCTGGCAGGAAGGGCAGGACGCCTCGGCGGGCTGGGTGGTCCGGCGGGTCGCGGCGGACGGTGCCACCACTCGGGTCGCAGGGGAGTCGGGACCGGAGGCCCCCGACCTGACCAGCACGATCGACCTCGGCCTGCAGCGACGGGCCGAGGAGGTCCTCGCGACCTTCGACACTCCCGCGGTGATCGTCGGGATCGAGCCCGCGACGGGCGCGATCCGCACGATGGCCCAGAACGAGGCGGCCGACGCCGAGGGCCCGGTGGCCGCGACGGGTCTCTACCCGCCGGGTTCGACATTCAAGGTGGTGACGACGGCGGCAGCGCTCGGTGCCGGTCTCGCCGAACCGGGCACCGTGCTGCCCTGCCCGGGGGTCGCCTCGATCGGCTCGCGCACGATTCCGAACGACGAGAACTTCGACCTCGGGTCCGTGCCGCTGCACACCGCGTTCGCGTTCTCGTGCAATACCACCATGGGGCGGCTCGCCCTGGATCTGCCTCCCGAGGCGCTGCGCGCGACGGCCGAACGGCTCGGTCTCGGCATCGATTACGTCACGCCCGGTCTCGTCACGGTCACGGGTGATGTGCCGGTCGCCGACACCGATGCCGCCCGCGTGGAAGCAGCGATCGGGCAGGGAGAGGTGACGGCGTCGCCGTTCGGGATGGCGCTGGTCGCGGCCTCGGTCGCGAACGGCCGGACACCGGCTCCGATGCTCGTCGAAGGGCAGCCGGCCACGCCGGATCGGGACGCCGAACCGGTGCCGGAGAACGTGCTCGCGGCACTGCGAGAGATGATGCGCGAGACTGTGATCGAGGGTACAGCCGGTACGTTGCGCGACATTCCCGATCTGACGGGGAAGACGGGGACGGCGGAGTACGGTGACAACGTCGGGGCGCACGGCTGGTTTATCGGCTCACAGGATAATCTTGCCTTCGCGGTGTTCGTGGCAGGGGCGGACGGCTCGGCCCCCGCAGTCGAAGCGGCGGGGCGATGGCTGAGGGGGTAGGGCGCGTGGCGCAATTGTGATCGGTTCGTACACAACGCGTGCTGGTATCTCGTGTGACTGAAGTGAAGGTTGTTACATATGAGATTTCGTGAGTGGCGGGGGAAACGAGGGCGTATCGTCGCGCTCGCCGTATGCCTCGTCGTGGCTGTCGTCGCTCTGACGACAGTTGTGTTCTCGGATTCTCGAAGCGAGGCGCAACGCCTCGTCGACGACTTCGTCGCCGCCCTCGACGATCGGGATGCAGCCGCAGCGGCTGCCCTGACCTCCTACCCGAACGCGGCGGAGGAAACGATCGCGCAGATGTACGACGGCCTGTCCGACGGCACCGTCGACTACGACGTCACCCAGCTCGTCGAACTCAACGACGAGTCGGGATACTTCACCCTCTCCGGCGGATGGAACTTCGGCGAAGGCAAGGACTGGTCGTACCAGGTCACCGGAGCGGTACGGAAGCTCGCCGTCGGCTGGCGCGTGTCCTGGGACCCGGAGGTCGTCGTACCCGACCTGTCGGCCGGGCGCACCGTCCACCACGTGCGCACCGACGCCGCGCCGCCGAAGATCTTCGACCGCACCGGCCGTCTCCTCATGGAGGAGCAGACCATCAACGCCGTGGTGCTCGATCCGACGGCGATGCCCGATCCCGCCGGCACCACCAACCGCCTGGCCGCGGTTCTCGCGCCGGTCGCACCCGTCGTCACCGCTCAGCTGATGCAGGAGCGGATGGACGAGAACCCCGGCAACCGGGTCACCGCGGTCAAGCTCCGCGACCAGGACTACCAGTTCCTCGAGGACGACATCGTGTCCATCCCGGGTGTCGAGGTGCTCACCACCCCCACCCTGATCAGCGCCGATCGCCGGATCTCCACACCCCTGCTCGATTCGCTGCGCTCGGCCTGGCAGCTCGAACGCGACCGGACGGCAGGCTGGGCGGTCACGCTCGAGGATCCCGAGAGCGGCCCGATCCAGGTGGCCGGTTTCCAGGGCCCGCCGCCTCCGGATCTGCAGGCGACCGTCGACTCCCAGGTGCAGCTCGCCGCGAAGGAAGCGGTCGTGACCGCGGGTACGCCGGCCGCGGTGGTCGCCATCCAGCCGTCGACCGGCGGCATCCTCGCCGCCGACGTCAACAACTGGGCCATGGAACTCGGCCCGGTGCTCACCCACGGTCTCTACCCCGCCGGAGGTGTCCTCGATCCGCTCCGGCTGGCAGCCGGCCTCGAGCGCGGAGTCGACCCGAACGACGTGAGCTCGGACGACATCGCCACGACGGCCCGCAGCCTCGGGCTCGGCGTCGACTACGAGGTACCGGGCTTCGAATTCGAGACCGCGCAGATCGGGCACAATCCCTCCGGAGTGGTCCAGTTCGCCGGATCGGACTCCGACGAGAACCTGATCACCCCCCTCGGGGCCGCGGTGCTGGCCGCCTCCGTGGCTCGGGGCAGCGCCGCTGTCCCCACGATCGTCCAGGGGCAGGAGACCGTCGTCCACGACGCCCCCGAAGCGCTGCCCGGCTCTGTGATCGACGCTCTGCGCGGCATGATGATCGACAACGTGCAGAACGGTCCCGCGTCCTACCTCCGCGGCCACGCCGGTCTCGCGGGTATCGCCGCGGCGAGCGGCGACGACCGGTGGTTCTTCGGTTACACCGGTGGCGACCTGGCCTTCGCGGTCTTCGTCGCCGATGCGGACGGTGGCGACCGCGCGATCAAGATGGCCGACACCTTCCTGCGCAAGCTGGGCGAACCGCTCGTCGGAGACTGATCCGCCGCGCTCGGTACACCGAGGGCGATCGGGACCGCCCCCGGCCGCGTGGCCGAGGGCGGGTGCCCGAGTCGGTGTCTACTGCACGCCGTGCATGAGCTTCTTGATGCGCGGCGAGAACAGGGCGAGCACGACACCCACCGCGATCGACGCTCCGCCGATCCACAGGTAGTACGGCACCTCGTCGGTCTCGTCGTAGAACCCGGCGAGAGTACCGGCCATGGCCGTACCGCAGGCGACGGACAGGTAGAACAACGCGACCATCTGCGTGTGGAAGTTCTTCGGCGCGAGTTTCGTCGACAGTGACAGTCCGACAGGGGACAGGAACAACTCGGCGAAGGTGAACAGCAACAGGATGAAGACCAGCCCGAGCAGGGGAGCGCTGTTGGCACCGCCCCCGGCCATGGGGATGAAGCACAGGAATGCGATGCCCATGATGATCGTGCCGGCCGCGAACTTGATGGGCGACGACGGCTGGCGCGGTCCGAGCTTGGTCCACACGGCGGCGAAGACACCCGCGAACAGGATGATGAAGACGGGGTTGATCGACTGCACCCAGGACGGGGGGAACTCCCACCCGAACAGGTCGCGGTTCAGGCGCGTGTCGGCGTAGACGGCGACCATCGTGAACTGCTGCTGGAAGAGCGACCAGAAGACGGCGCTCGCGATGAACATCGGGATGAACGAGAGCACCCGGCTGCGCTCGATCGACGTGATCTGCTTGCTCGTCAGCATGACGACGAAGTAGGAGACGGTCGCGACGAGCGTCAGGACGACGACGATGTCGGACATGTTGCTCGTCGTGACGAGGCCGGTGAGCGCGGCGACCGCGATGAGGACCACGGCGATCAGGCCGATCCCGGCCGCCTTGGTGCGTGTCTCGGCCGGCAGGGGATGCGGCGGCACCTTGCCGATCTCGCCGAGGTGCTTGCGGTAGATCGTGTACTGCAGCAGACCGAGGAACATACCGACTGCGGCGAGACCGAAGCCCCAATGGAAGCCGTGGCGATCGGCCAGGAAGCCCGTGAGCAACGGGCCGACGAGCGCGCCGAGGTTCACACCCATGTAGAAGATGGAGAAACCGGCGTCGCGTCGAGGATCCTGCTCGTCGTAGAGATCGCCGACGATCGACGTCGCCGTGGCCTTGAGACCACCGCTACCGAAGGCGACCAGCACCAGGCCTACCCCGACCCCGACGAAACCGGGCAGGACGGCGAGCGCGATATGGCCGAACATGATGAGCACGGCACTGTAGAACAGGGTGCGTTCGGAACCGAGCAACCGGTCGGCGATCCATGCCCCGAGAATCGTCGACAGATAGACCGTGCCGCCGTAGGCGCCGACGATGGAGGTCGCGGCCACCTGGCTGATCCCCAACCCACCCTCGGATGCCGAGTAGTACAGGTAGTAGATCAGGATGCCCTGCATGCCGTAGAAGGAGAATCGCTCCCACATCTCGACACCGAACAGATTGGCCAGGGGCAGGGGCTGGCCGAAGAACCGATGGTCGGATCGGGACCCGGTCAGGGTGGGTGGTTCCAGCGTGGACATGATCTCCACTGTTGCACCGCGGAGGGCGCGAGCGCGAAATATTCGCATATCCCGCGGTCGCATTTCACACTTCGGGCGCGAGTGTGAGACCCGAGACGCGGAGAGGCGTTATGCGTCGACCTTGCGGCGCTGGAGGAGTCCGACGACGAGACGCCAGCCCACCAGGAAGAGACCGAGGAAGATCGTGGCGACGATGATGAAGGCGGTCGCGGTGCCCTGGCCGGTGACGGCGCGCAGCAGCATGCCGACCACGAGGGTGCTCACCCACACCAGCAGACCGGTGGGGACGGCGGCGAAGGCGTCGAACTTGTCGCGGTAGAGCCATGCGGTGAGGAACCATCCGACGGTGAGGCCACCGAGGAACGGCCACGCCGTTCCTGCGAGCCCCACGAGATCGAGCACTTCGTCGTGACTGGAACGACCGAGCACGGCGAATACGACGACGAGCACGACGTCGGCCACCAACGCCGGGATGTACTTCTTCACGGCTCCAGAGTAGCGGCGACGTGGAAGGAGCAGGAACGCCCGACGCGTGCTCTCGAGCACGATCCGTGCCGGTAGAGCCCGGAACGCCCCTCCCGGAGGAGGGGCGTTCCGCGTGTGAGGGAGCTCAGGCCTGCAGGCCGGCCTCGATCTCGAGGGTGATGGTGATCTTGTCGCCGACGACGGCTCCGCCACCTTCGAGCGGCATCTCGATGCTGATACCGAAATCCTTGCGGTTGATGACGGTGGTGGCCTCGAAGCCGGCGACCGGGCCCTGGCCCATGCCGGGGTTGACGCCGTTGAACTCGAGCTTCAGCTCGACCGGGCGGGTGACGCCGCGGAGGGTGAAGTCGCCCGTGACGATGTAGTCCTCGCCGTCGGCGCGGATGCCGGTGGAGGCGAAGGTGGCGACGGGGAACTGCTCGGCGTCGAAGAAGTCGGCGGAGCGGACGTGCGCGTCGCGGTCGGCGTTCTTGGTGTTGATCGACTTCACGTCGATCTCGGCGTTCACCGATGCGGTGCCGTCCTCGGCGACGGTGATGGCGCCGGAGAAGTTCTCGAAGGTGCCGCGAACCTTGCTGACGACGAGGTGCCGGACGGTGAAGCCCACGTTGGAGTGGACGGGGTCGATGGCCCAGATACCGCTGGTCAGGCCGGGGAAGGTGGTGGTGGCGGTCGTCATGGTGGTCCTCCTCGATGATTCAACTTTCAACTTCTTGAGTGCCACCATGCCACCAAGTAGTTGCTTGCGCAACTACATTGTGATGCGAATCACGCCGGTTCCGGATTCTCGACCGGACGACGTCGCCGTTCGAGGGTGCTGCGCTCGTGTTCTGCGCGCTCGGCGATCGGGTCGATCTCGTCGCTGCCGGTGCCCCGGTACATCGCGGCGACCGTACTCCAGCCCGCCAGCGCGACGAATGCGAAGCTCACCATCCGGTACACGAAGACCGCGGCCAGCGACTGCGAGGCGCTCAACCCCGCAGCGGTGAGCGTCGCGATGAGGGTGCCGTCCACGAATCCCAGGCCGCCGGGTGCGAGGGGCACGCTCCCCACGGCCTTCGCCGCAGCGAACGCGATGAACAGGCCCGCCACGGACGGAGAGCCGCCCACTGCCCAGCACGCCAGTCCGAGGCACGCCACATCGGCCGCGCGGTGCACTGCCGACCACGCCACAGCGGCCACGCCGTCGCGACGTGCGAGTTCGACCGCCTCGAGTTGCGCGAGGGTGCGTTCGAAGACGTCGAAGCCGGTGCCCCTCGGCTTCCTCGTGACGCGATTGACCCGGTGGAGGACCCACGCACCCGCCGACTCGATCGACGTGGGATTCTTCGCGACGTACCGCAGCCCGAACATCAACGCGACCGCTCCGGCGAGCGACAACACGAGGGTGACGGGGCTGATCCGGCTACCGACGGCGAACGCACCGATCATGCCCACCGCCGCGAGCGTCGCCGCCGCGATGACGCCGGAGACGGCGAGCTGCCACGACGCGACCACAGGCGTCGCGCCCCACTTGCGCGTCTGCTTGTAGGTGAACGCGGTGGAGAAGACCGGCCCTGCCGGCAGGGTCACCGCCATGGCGGTGCTGCCGTAGATCACCGACGCCGAGCGCCAGTGCCCGACGCGTACTCCGCCTGCCCGGAGCAACCGTTGCTGCACCCCGGCGAAACCGCTGAGGGAGATCATCT
This sequence comes from Rhodococcus gordoniae, assembly GCF_001646655.1. Classification (GTDB taxonomy): domain Bacteria; phylum Actinomycetota; class Actinomycetes; order Mycobacteriales; family Mycobacteriaceae; genus Rhodococcus; species Rhodococcus gordoniae. The sequence goes on from NZ_LPZN01000019.1 coordinate 80,375, forward strand.
GGGCCAGCACGCACGCGGCGAACCAGCCCCAGTGCATCTCGGTGACAGCGCGCCACGAGTCGCTCATCGTCGGCCACAGGTAGATCGCCTCGACGGTCAGCAGGGCGACGAGCGCGACTGCCGACACCCACTTGAGCCACCGGAACGAGCCCCGGCGCGGCGTGGCGTCGGGGCATGGAGGATCGTCGTGCGGCTGCGCCACGCTGTTCACCGTAACCGACCATCGGGTCGCGGAGAGGGTGCCAGGGGCGTTCCGTTTCGTCGGCAGGTCCCGCGGAACGGGCCGTCACTCGTCCGTCGAACCGTCCGATACGTCCGTCCGACTCGCTTCTCCGGGAACACCGGGATAGCGAACCGGCCACGCGAGATGGGTCATCCGCCGCCTGCCGCGCAGCTGCACCTCGTCGCCGAGTTCCCAATGGCTGCGTTCCTCGTCGTCCGCGAAATACAGCGCGCTCGACGACGCGAGAACCCTGCTCGGACGCAGTTTCGCCAGCTCGGTCAGGCGCGAGGCCTCGTTGACGGGATCGCCGATCACCGTGTACTCGAAGCGCTCGGACGCGCCGATGTTGCCGGCCACGGCGAGTCCCGCGGACACACCGATTCCCACGTCGAGTCCGGTGATCTCGTCGAGCGCGAAACGAAGTTCGCGTGCGGCCGCGAGAGCCGCCGTGGGGGCGTCCGGCCGGTCCAGGGGAGCGCCGAAGATCACCAGAGCGGCGTCGCCCATGAACTTGTTGACGAAGCCGTGGTGCCTGTCCACCACCTCCACGACGACACGGAAGAATTCGTTGAGCAGTTCGACGACCTCGTTCGGTGGTCGCTCGGCGGCCGTCGCCGTCGACCCCACCATGTCGACGAACAGCACCGCCACGTATCGGGTCTCGCCGCCGAGTTCGGTGCCGTACTGCAGGGCGCGGCGCGCGACGTCCTCACCGACGTGCTGACCGAACAACTCGCGCAGGCGCCGGCGCTCGTCGGACTCGGCCATCATCCGGTTGAAGCCGACCTGCAGGCGGCCGATCTCGCTGCCGTCGAACACCTCGACCCGCACCCCCGAAGCGCCGCGCTGCACGCGTTCGATCGCCCAGCGCAACTGCTTGATGGGGTCGGAGATCTGCGCCGACGTGAGCAGCGACAGCACGAGGGCGAGGCCGATCGACGTCACGGCGAGCGCGAGGACGGACAGGGCCAGGGCGTCGGCGTCGAAGTCGGTGTTCGCGCTCAGCTGCGTCACACACAGCAGCACGATCCCGGCGACCGGCATGAGCGTGCCCAGCCCCCAGGTCATGGCCAGGCGCGTGCCCACGCCCGGAGCCATCGTCCGGTCGAAGTTGCCCTCGCTCAGCGCCCGCGCGGCGACCGGCCGCAGGATGCGTTCGCCGAGCATGTAGGTGAAACCGAAGGTGCTGGTCGCGGCCATCGCGACGGTGACCGAGACGGCCACGGCGAGCGACGGCATCTCCTCGGCGGTGAGGAAGACGAACAGCACGCCGCCGAGCAGCCACAGTCCGAGGTGAACGATCGCCTGTCGCAACGGGGCGTGCAGGGCCGCCATCTGTTCCGCCCGAGTGGGCGGACCGCCGCGGAGCTGCCACCGCACGACAGAGCGCAACGTGATCGCTGCGGCGCCGAGGCTCACGATGCCGGCGAAGACCAGGTAGACCGCGAAGACCGCGAAGTTGCGGACGCGATCGGCGACGATCGCCTCGGTCTCGCCGATCGGGATCCCGTAGCGGACGAAGGCGAACACGAGCAGCGCGCCGAACAGATTCGAGGCGCCCATCGAGGCCATGTAGAGCGGCCAACGACTCCGCAGAGTGGCGGCGACAGCTCGGTACGACCTCAGCACGACTTCAAATCAAACCACTGTGCGGACGGTCACAGCGTGGGGCGGTCACCGTAGGGGGTGCGGAGTGGTTGGATTCACTCGCCACCTACCGAGACGAAAGGTGCGAAACGTACAGATGAGATCGTCTCCCACCGGTCCCGATGCGGATGCACCCTTGTGGCGGGCCGCCCAGGTGTTCCGGCTCGTCACCGTCGTGTACGCCGTGGGATCGCAGTTCTCGACCGTCGTGAATTACACCCGTCCGGGTCTGTCGTGGTTCTTCGTCGGGGTACTCGTGGCGTGGTCGATCGTCTCGGCGATGCTGCTCTCCCACCGGGTACGTCTGCGCCGGACGGTCACCGCGGTGGACCAGATCCTCGCCGTCGCACTGATGGCGGCCACCAGGCTGGTCGCCGACCACGACTGGTACAGCAACCACCAGACCATGCCGACCACGTTGTGGGTCGCCAACGCCGTGCTGTCGGCGGCGATTCTCGGCGGTCCTCTCACCGGCATCGGATCGGCGCTGCTGATGTCCGTCGTCAGCGCGGTCGTGCGCGACCAGATCACTCTGGATCTGTGGCGGGACGCGACGGCGCCCGTGCTCGTCGCGTGCGGCGTGGCGATGGGATTCGCGACCACCGCCGCGCGCAGCGCGCACCGGCAGCTCGAGCAGGCCGTGCGGGTCGCAGCCGCCACCGAGGAACGGGACCGGCTCGCCCGTCAGGTGCACGACGGAGTGCTGCAGGTGCTCGCCCTCGTGCAACGGCGCGGACTCGAGCTGGGCGGGGGCGCGACGGAACTCGCGGAGCTGGCACGGGAGCAGGAGGCCGCGCTGCGGCAGCTGATCTCCGACCAGGACACGCATGTCGACCGCGGTGGCGAGGACGCCGACCTCACAGCCCTCGTGCGGGCCCGCGCCGGTACCGCCGCGACGGTGTCCGCGCCGGCCGATCCGATCATGATCCCCCGCGACCGGGCCGAGGAACTCGCGGCGCTCACGACCGCGGCCCTGTCGAACACGCACTTGCACGCCGGTGCCGGAGCCGCCACGTACATCCTTCTCGAAGATCTCGGCGACGAGCTCGTCCTCAGCATCCGGGACGACGGTGTCGGGATCGGGCCGGGCCGACTCGACGAAGCTCGCGACCAGGGACGCATGGGGGTTTCCAAGTCGATCGTCGGGCGCGCGGAATGGCTGGGCGGCGTCGCACTGCTCGACAGCGCCGCAGGCGAAGGAACCGAATGGGAGATCCGGGTGCCGAAGGGGGAAACGAATGGCGGAGATCAACGCGGAAGCACACGAGAACACCGCACAAGAACGTCGTACCGTCAGCGTGATGGTGGTCGACGACCATCCCATCTGGCGCAACGCCGTCGGACGTGACCTCGAGGAGGCCGGGTTCGTCGTGGTCGCCGAGGCCGACGGTGTCGCGAGCGCCGCGCGACGCGCCGCGGTCGTCCGCCCCGACGTCGTGCTCATGGACATGGCGATGCCCGACGGCACCGGCACCGAGGCGACCCGCGCGGTCCTCGAGGTCTCCCCGGACAGTCGGGTGCTCGTCCTGTCGGCGTCCTCCGAACGGGACGACGTCCTCGGTGCGGTCAAAGCCGGGGCGTCCGGCTATCTCGTGAAGAGCGCCTCGGTGCACGAACTCGTCGACGCGGTCCTCGCAACCGCGCGGGGCCGGGCCGTCTTCACCCCCGGGCTGGCCGGGTTGGTGCTCGGCGAGTACCGCCGCATGTCGAACGACGTCGGCGACAGGCTCCCGCCGCCCACCCTGACCGGGCGCGAGACGGAGGTGTTGCGGCTGGTCGCGAAGGGTATGTCGGCGAAACAGATCGCCGCGCGGCTGACACTCAGCCACCGCACGGTGGAGAACCATGTCCAGGCGACGCTGCGCAAACTGCAACTCGCCAATCGGGTCGAACTCACCCGGTACGTCATCGAGCAGGGTCTCGAGTGACTGCTGAGGCATACCAGGTGTCCCGTTAAGCTCGTGGGCATGGAACCGAGGGATCTGCGGGTGTCGGACGCCGAGCGCGAGCACGTCGGCGAACTTCTCCAGCGGGCGGTCGGGCAGGGAATGCTCTCGCTCGGCGAGTTCACCGAACGGATGGACACCGTCCTCGCCGCCAAGACCCGAGGCGATCTGAACCAGGTGCTCGTCGACCTGCCGGGCATCCAGATCCGTCCCGAGTTCCAGGAACAGAATCTTCCGGGGATATCGCAGGCGTCCTACCCCGCGCCGACCGCAGCGGCGTTCCCCGTGCCCGGCCAGGCTGCACCTCTGGTGATCAAGGGGCGTGTCTCCAGCGTCGAACGGAAGGGCCACTGGCACGTGCCGCCCGCCATCGCCCTGGACACCGTCGCGTCCTCGGTGACCCTCGATCTCACCGAGGCGGTGATGCAGACGCAGGTGGTGCGGATCGATGTGAGCGACTATCTCAGTTCGATCAGCATCGTGCTGCCCGCCGAGGCCACGGCAGACGTCAACGGCGTCGAGAACGTCGCGTCGAGCGTGTCGTCCAAGGTGCGTGGCGGGGCGCCGTACGGACCGCTGCACGTCGTGGTGACCGGCAAGGTTCGCGGTGGAAGCCTCAACGTGACGCATCCGCTGTCCACGAGACTGCGCAAGTTCTTCAACGGCAACTGAAGTCCGACAACACCCGAGGCGGCCCGCGAGCGGGTCGCCTCGAGTCGTTTCGGATCGTCAGTCGCGACGCTGCCGGGCGATCAGTTCGCTGACGCTGATCGAGCGGCCACCGTCGGGACCGTGGCGTCCGCGGCTGCGTGAATCCGCGTCGTTCTGTTCCTGCTGCGAGTCGTCCGCTCGTTGTTCCGGTCGCTCGGCACCCCCGGAGCGGGGCGGTTGCTCAGGACCCCGGGACCGCGAGGGCAGAGGCGGACGGGGGGTGCTCTGCGTGGGCGGCTGCATGCCCTGGGTGGGCGGCTGCTGCGTTCCCGGCACGGGCGGCCGGGCCGGTCCCGGTGCCGGCAATCGCGGTCCTTCAGACCTCGGCGGACGCTGTGCCTCCGGGACGGAAGGTCGCTGGGGTTCCGGTGCCGGGGAACGCTGCGCTTCGCGTGCCGGCGGACGCGGTCCGTCCTGTGCGGGCCGCCGCCGCGGCGCGGAAGGCTCCCCGCCGGGCGAGGTGCGGCGCAACTGCGACAACCAGTTCTCGATCGCCTGCGGATCCCGTCCCCGGGCGGTGCCGGACTCCCTCGGACGCGACGCCGGGGCACCGGGCAGAGGCTCCGAATCGCCCGGGACAACAGGTGGCCGGACGAAGGACTGCGGCAGCGGCGGCGGAACCTCCCCGCGCTGACGGCGGGGGAGCGGCGGCACGGCCGACGTCGGCGACGGTTCGGATGCCCGGCTTCCGGGTGTCTCGGACGCACCGCGCTGTGTGGGATCGAGCGCACCGCGCTGCGTGGGATCGAGCGCACCGCGCTGCGTGGGATCGAGCGCACCGCGCTGTGGCAGCGACATGCCGTTCCGCTCGTCCACCTGCGTCCGATCCTCCGCGCGACGTCGCGGTTCCGGTACCGGCCGCGACGGACGTCCCGGACCTGCAGCGGGCGGCGCCGGACGGCTCGCCGGCGTGGGACGGCCGGTCGCGGGTGGCACCCGCTCGCCGTTCCGAGGTGCGGGGGGGCGGCCCGCAGCGGGCGCTGCGGGACGCACAGGGGGACGACCGGGCGCTTGGCGGCGCACCGGCGGCGGCGTGAGATCTCGGAGTTTGCGTTGTTCGGAAGCCGGACGCGGCGGAGCGATCTTCGGCAGCGGCTGCGTGAGGTCGGAGCCACCCTCGAAGGCGCCCGGGAAGCGATGCGCACCCGTGGCCGCGACCGTCGCCGGACCGAACATGCCGACGGTGATCAGCTCGGGAACGTCCTGGGGCATCAATTCGTCGGCGAGGATGGGTTCGCCCAGGCCGATCTTCTCCTGGATGCGTTTCATCCACGCCGGAGCCCACCAGCAGTCGTCCCCGAGCAGCTTCATCACGGCGGGCACGAGGAACATGCGGATGACGGTGGCGTCGATGATCAGCGCGGCGATCATGCCGAACGCGATGTACTTCATCATCACCAGTTCGGAGAATCCGAAGGCGCCGGTGACGACGATGAGGATCAGGGCTGCCGCCGTGATGATGCGGCCGGTGTGGGCGGTACCGATGCGGATGGACTCGGTGGTGCTCGCCCCCATCGACCTCGCCTCCACCATTCTGGAGAGCAGGAACACCTCGTAGTCGGTCGACAGGCCGTACACGATCGCGATGATCAGCACGAGCACCGGCGACATGATCGGTCCCGGCGTGAAGTTGAGCAGCCCGGCGCCGTGGCCGTCGATGAAGATCCAGGTGAGGATGCCGAGGGTCGAACCGAGACCCAGGGCGCTCATCAACACCGCCTTGACCGGCAGCACGAGCGAGCCGAAGGCCAGGAACATGAGCAGTGTCGTCAGCAGGACGACCACCACGACCATCAACGGCAGGGTGTCGAGCAGGGCAGCGATGGAGTCCTGTTCGATCGCCGGTGTGCCGCCGACGAGCACTTCGACGCCCTCGGGCCATTCGGCCGCGTGCAGATACTCGATGGTGTCGGCGGACTCGTTGCGGTCGGTCAGGCCGGCCTTGAGTACGCGGACGCCGTCCTTCGCCGGGCCGGTGATCGTGAATTTCTCGACGAGACCGGGAGCCTCGCTGGCCGTGGTGATGATCTTGTTGAGGTCGCCGCCCTCGGCGCCGCGGACGACGAGCTTGACCGGTTCGGCGCGCTGGCCGGGGAACAGTTCGTCGAAGGTCTCCTGCGCCACACGCGTGGGGTGCTCGGGCGGCAGGTAGGTCTCGTTGATGCCACCGAACTTGATGCCGGTCAGCGGCATGATCAGCAGCAGCAGGCCGATGACCGTCGGGATGGTCACCTTCATCGGGTTGACCATCACCCAGCGGCACAGGCGGCCGAGGAAGCTGTTCTCGACCTGCTCGTTCGACTGGATCTGCCCGAAGCGCTTCATGCCGAACTTGTCGATGCGCTTGCCGAGGATGCTGAGGATGGCGGGCAGGATCGTGATGGACAGCAGGGCGGCCAGCGACACCGCCGAGATCGCGCCGTAGGCGACCGACTTGAGGAAGCCCTGGGGGAACAGCACGAGACCACCGAGGCTCGTGACGACCATGGTCGCCGAGAACACCACCGTGCGACCTGCGGTCACGACGGTGCGCCGCACCGCTGCGCGCGTGTCGTAGCCCTCGGCGAGTTCTTCGCGGAATCTCGACACCATGAACAGGCCGTAGTCGATCGCCAGGCCCAGGCCGATGAGCGAGACGACCGGCGCGACGAACGAGTTGACCTCGGTGAAGTTGGTGATCAACCGGACGATGCCGTTCGCCGCGACGATCGTCAGGCCGCCGGTGATCAACGGCAGCGCGGCTGCGACGACACCGCCGAAGACGAAGAACAGCAGGATGCCGACCGCGGGGATCGCGAGGATCTCCATGCGCTTGATGTCGTTGGCCATCGTGTCGTTGAGCGCGCCGGAGATCGGTTGCAGGCCGGCGAGCTGCACGTCGATACCGTCGACGGCGAACTCGTCCTTGACCTCGCGGAAGTTGCCGGTCAGTTCCGTGTCGTCCTCACCGGCGATGGCGACCGACGCGATCGCGTGCTGACGCGACGGATCGGCCAGCGACGGCAGCGACGGCGCGTCGTCGGTCGGCCAGTACGCACCGTTGATCTTGAGAATTTCGTCGGGGTGCTCGGCGACCAGTGAGTTCAGGCTGTCCGTGACCTTCGCCGCGAACTCGGGATCGTCGACCGTCCTGCCCTCGGGCGCCGTGTAGAGCACCAGAACGTCGCCCGCGGTGTCGCGGCCGAAGGTGCCGTCGGCGAGCTTGGCAGCGGCGACGGACTCCGAGCCGGGATCGTCCCAGCCGCTCTGGCTGAGATGATCGTTCAGGCTCAGCCCGTACCCGGCGAGCGCGAGCAACCCCGCGACCATCACCGCGATGACGGTGAAGCGCGCGCGGTAGACGAGCTCTCCCCAACGGTCGAACACGTGAGTCTCCTATTCGGCGACGCTCTTGCGCCCCACCAGGAGAGCAGAAAGCGGTCGGAACGGCTGCAGCCAGGCACCCTCGTCGGGCAGCGATTCCAGGCTGACGCGGGGCAGCGGTTCGCGGAACACACCGGGAATGTCCTCGAGATCGAGGAACTCGATGATCTCGGAGGTCACCGCCCAGCTGGCGTGCTCGCGGAAACCGAGCACCGTGGTGGCGATGCCCTGCTGCGCGAGCAGCTCGAGGGGTTCACGGAAGGCCTGCCCGTCGGCGGAGGCCACCATCACACCGGCGAGACCCTCCCGGTGCCTCAGCTCGATGTGGTGCAGCATGTCGGAGTCGACATCGCTGTCCTCGTCGATCTTCGGCTTGGCGAACACCGCGAAGCCCACATTACGCAGGGCCTCGACCCAGGGGCGGACGACGTCCGCGCTGCCCGGTGCGATGTTGGTGAACACCGTGGCCTCGGGCTCGAGGGTGGTGGAGTGCTGACGCGACAGTTCGGCGGTGCGCCCGAGCAGCCACCGGCCGAGAGCGTCGAAGCGCGGGCGGTAGGCGGCGGTGGGCCGTCCACCGAGGATTGCGCCGAGGCCCATGTCGAGGTTGGGTGCGTCCCAGACGAGCAGGACCTTACGGACCGGCTCGACGCCGTCGATCGCGGAGGAATCGGTCACGCCGGGAAGCTCTTCATGGACACTCATGCTCCGATCTTCCCCCAGACGAACTCGTTGATCGCGCTCCCCACCTGGTGTGCCTTGTCCTCGAACTTCGTGACGGGTCGCTCGAGGCCGATCGGGGCGGTACCGGAGAACCGGGCGAGTCGAGGTTCGGCGTCGCCCACCTCGGCGATCGCTTCGGCGTAGTCGGCGTGGTCGGTGGCCACGTGCAGCACTCCGCCGGGCTTCAACCGGTCGGCGATCAGCGCGAACGTCGGGGCCTGCAGGAGCCGGCGCTTGTGGTGGCGGGCCTTGGGCCACGGATCCGGGAAGAAGACCCGCACCCCGGTGAGCGACTCGGTGGTGAGCATCTTCTCGAGCACCTCGACGGCGTCGCCACGCAGGATCCGCAGATTCTCGATCGGCGCGTCGCTGTCGTAGCTGCGCTCGATGCCCTGCAGCGTCTGGGCGATGCCGGGCTTGTAGACCTCCACGGCGATGAGGTTCACCTCGGGCTCGGCCCCGGCCATGGCGAGGGCAGCGGTTCCCGTTCCGGATCCGATCTCGAGGACGAGCGGTGCGGAACGGCCGAACCACGCTTCGACGTCGAGCGGATCGTCGCCGACCTCCTTGCCGAGTTCGGGCCAACGACGGTCCCAGCACTGCTGTTGAGGGTCGGTCAGCGATCCACGGCGGGACCGGAAACTCGTCACCCTGGGGTACAGGCGGTTCCCGCGGGTCGGGCGCTCGTCGAGCGTCTCGGTGGTGTGCTGATCGGCTTCGTTCACCCGTCCATTGTCGCGTATCTCGGGAGTGTGTGGCGGGAGTGACCTGAGGGACCACAGTGTTTTCTCAGGGAAGCATTCGTTCCGCTGCCCACCGGCGGTCTCTCTGCCACAATCTCCGGCGACGATCGGGGGATCATGACGGGGGAGTTGTGGCATCACCTCGCCGCGCAGGTCGAGCAACTCGACGCGCAGGCCGGGCGGGTCCTACGCAGCGCGCTGGCCCGGCACGCGGCCGCGTTGCGGGTGCAGGTGGCGGGCCGCGCAGGGACCGGCCGCGCGGTGGCCGAGGCGCGGGTCCGGGAGTCGCTGCCGCACGATGCGGCCGCGGGCACGATCGTCGTCGGAGTGGCAGTGGACACACCGGGCGGTCCCGATCCGGTGCTCGACGCCGACCTCGTCGTCCACGTGGTGCCGCGTCGCCTCGACCCGGCTGTCGCGCACCCTGCCGACCGTGCCGCACTCGCGACCGTCGATCCTCGTCGCGTCGTCCTGGTGGTCTCTGGTGGGGCGGATGCCGCGGAGTGCGCCGTCGTCGCCCGTGCGACCGGCGTGGCCCCAGGGCAGGTGGTCGCGGTTCGCGAGGAGAGGCTGCTCGCAGAACTGATCGCCGCGCGTGCGGCCGTCGCCCGCGGGCTCCGCGACGAGGAGCTGGCCCGAGTCGCTGCGGGAATCCCCGCGGCTCCGCAGGTGCGGGAACTCGTCGAACACGCCCTGGATCTGGTGTCGGCGGGATCGCGGTGAACGCAGCCGACGACGTCCTGCGCCGATGGAACCCGCGCGGATGGATGCAGCTGCACGAACCACCCGCGACCGGTGTACGGGTCGTCGGAGTGCCCGGTTCCGGCGCCGGCACGCTGGCATCGGAACTGCGGCACCTCGGCGGCGTGGACATCGCGGACGACGGCAGGGCTGCTGCCCAGGGGCCCTCGGATCGGGCCGCGGTCGCCCTCGTGGTGTTCGACCCCTCGGCCGTGATCGGACGGACCGAACTCGCACTCGTGCGCGCGGCAGCCGCCGAGTCGATCGAGGTGGTCTGTGCCCTGACGGGCATCGAGCGCTACCCCGACCACCGTGCGGTGCGCGACGCCGACGTCGAGATCCTGCACCGGCACGCACCCTGGCTGCCGCGCGTCGTCGTGCTGCCCGTCTCCGCCGAGGCCGCGCGGCGGGCCCGCGGGCACGATGCGAGCGAGACCTTTCGGCAGACCGCGCTCGCCGGCTCGGGGATCGTCGAGCTGCGGGACGTCCTGGCCGCCGCCGTCCGGTCGTCGCACGACCCGCGACGGGTACGCACAGCGGTCGTCGCCGCCACGCGCCCGATGATCGGGGAGGAGATGGAGCGTCTGAGGACGGAGGACGACGGAGCGGACCTCCGCGCCGAACGCTCCCGCCTCACCACCACCGCACCACCCGCGACCTCCGGTCCCGACCTGCGCCGACTGCAGGTGATGCTGCTGCACGAGGTCGCGGTGCGGGTACGGGCGGCATCCACCGATGCGGTCGAGGTGCTCGAGACCGCAGACGGGGACGCGGTGGTCGCGACGATCGACGCCCACCTCGACGATCTGTGCGCGTGGCTCACCGAGGAGACGACCCGGATCGCACCGGGCACACCCGACCCGGAAGCCACCCGCACGTCCCGCCCGCCCGGGACCGCGCGGTCGCTGGAGGACACGCTGACGGTGGTGTTCGGCGCGTCGGCAGGGGCGGGCCTCGGCAGGCTGCTCGTCACTCCGTTCGGGAATCTGCCGGGCTGGATGTCGCTGGTGGTCGCGATCGCGTGCGCGGTCCCGGCGGCGGGCTGGCTGATGCGGGTCCGCAGGCGTATCGCGTACCGGGAACGGATGCGCCGCTGGATCGCCGACGAGCTGGCCACCGTGCGCGCGGAGCTCGACAACTGGATCCGGACCCGCATCCACGAGACGGAACTGCAGTCCACTGCGCTCGCGATCGCCGCGCGCGACCGGCACGCGACCCGCGTGCGCGAGCGCATCGCGGCGATCGACGCGGAGATCACCTGTCGCCGCGGGGAACGGCGCGCCCGCATCGCGGCGTGCGAACGCGACCTCGCGGCGCTCGGACACGACCCGGAACCGCGGGATGCCGGCGTGCGTCGAACCGGATAGAAGCGATCCGGCGACCGCCGGGTCGGAAAGGAAACGATGGCCGAACTCGCCGACGGATCGGGCGGACCGCCCCATCCGTTCACCGATCCGTTCGATCCTTCCGTGTTCGACCCCTCCGAGGTGGCTGCCTGGGCCGATGCCCTCGATCCGGCCACCGACCTCGACGGCGACGGTGTTGCCGAGACGGTGGTCGCCGACAGTGAGCGCTGGGGAGACGGCGGCGACCGGGGCGACGGTCTCGTGGTCGCCACCGACACCGATCTGGACGGCGGCAGCGACCGCCTGTCGGTGATCGCGGACGACGGACGCTACGGAGTGTGGGAATACTGTCGCGAGCTGGACGGATCGGGTCGCTGGAGTCGTCTCGACACAGGTAGCCTGGAATACGACGTACACCACGGAGAAGGGTCGAAGTGATTCATCTCCGGCTGCGTAGCAGGGGGAGGGGACGGTATTGTGCGCACGCTCTGAATCGTTTCTGTGAGATTTCCGACCGGCCCCGAGTGACGCCGGTCGGTCTTCCGACGTTAACCTCTATGAAAAGGACATCCGGCGCCTGCTTCGCCGTTCGGCCACGGACGAAGTAGGTGGTACCCCTGCCGAGAGGGGAAAGCCCGGATCTGCCATCGTCTGCACCGACAAAGTGCAGGTCGGCGGCGGGATCCGGTTCCGGGCACACCCCAGGAGAGTTTTGATGACCTCAGCGACCATTCCCGGTTTGAACGGTACCGACGACAAGCTTCCGACCCAGCATGCCGAGTTGCTTGCCTGGGTCCAGGAGATTGCCGAGCTCACCCAGCCCGATCGCGTCGTATGGGCCGACGGCTCCGATGAGGAATGGGACCGTCTGACTTCTCTGCTGGTGGAGGCCGGCACCTTCACGCGTCTGAACGACGAGAAGAAGCCGAACTCCTTCCTCGCGAACTCGGATCCGTCCGATGTCGCCCGTGTCGAGTCGCGCACGTTCATCTGCTCGGAGAACGAGATCGACGCCGGCCCCACCAACAACTGGATGGCGCCCGACGAGATGCGCGCCACGATGACCGAGCTGTACCGCGGCTGCATGCGCGGACGCACCCTGTACGTCGTTCCGTTCTGCATGGGCCCGCTCGGTGCCGACGACCCGAAGCTCGGCGTCGAGCTCACCGACTCGGAGTACGTCGTCGTCTCGATGCGCATCATGACCCGCATGGGCACCGCGGCTCTCGAGAAGCTCGGCACCGACCGTCCGTTCGTCAAGGCGCTGCACTCGGTGGGTGCGCCGCTCGAGGCCGGTCAGCAGGATGTCCCGTGGCCGTGCAACGACACCAAGTACATCACCCACTTCCCCGAGACCCGTGAGATCTGGAGCTTCGGCTCCGGTTACGGCGGCAACGCCCTGCTCGGCAAGAAGTGCTACTCGCTGCGTATCGCGTCGGCGATGGCCCACGACGAGGGCTGGCTCGCCGAGCACATGCTGATCCTCAAGCTCATCTCCCCCGAGGACAAGGCGTACTACGTCGCCGCGGCGTTCCCGTCGGCGTGCGGCAAGACCAACCTCGCGATGATCCAGCCGACCATCCCCGGCTGGCGCGCCGAGACCCTCGGCGACGACATCGCGTGGATGCGCTTCGGCAAGGACGGCCGTCTCTACGCCGTCAACCCGGAGTTCGGCTTCTTCGGCGTCGCTCCGGGCACCAGCGCGGATTCGAACCCGAACGCGATGGCCACCATCGAGGCCGGCAACACCATCTACACCAACGTCGCGAAGACCGACGACGGCGACATCTGGTGGGAGGGCATCGGCGGCGAGACCCCGGCGCACCTCACCGACTGGCTGGGCAACGACTGGACCCCCGAGTCCGGCACCAACGCCGCGCACCCGAACTCGCGCTACTGCACCCCGATGTCGCAGTGCCCGATCCTCGCTCCCGAGTGGGACGACCCGCAGGGTGTGCCGATCTCGGCGATCCTGTTCGGCGGACGCCGCAAGACGACGGTGCCCCTCGTGAGCCAGTCCTTCGACTGGCAGCACGGCACCTTCCTCGGCGCGACCCTGTCGTCCGAGCAGACCGCCGCGGCCGAGGGCAAGGTCGGTAGCGTCCGTCGCGACCCGATGGCGATGCTGCCGTTCCTCGGCTACAACGCCGGCGACTACCTGAACCACTGGATCACGCTCGGCAAGAACGCCGACGAGGACAAGCTGCCGAAGATCTTCTACGTCAACTGGTTCCGTCGTGGCGACGACGGCCGCTTCCTGTGGCCCGGCTTCGGCGAGAACTCGCGTGTGCTCAAGTGGATCGTCGACCGTATCGAGAACAAGGCCGGCGCGCAGTCCACGCCGATCGGCTACGTTCCCACGGCCGCCGACCTCACGCTCGACGGTCTCGATGTCGAGCCCGCCGACGTCGACGAGGCCCTGAAGGTCGATGTCGACGAGTGGAAGGCCGAGATCGACGGCATCGCCGAGTGGTTCGACTTCCTCGGCGAGAAGGTGCCCGCGGGCATCCGCGACGAGTTCGAGGCACTGAAGCAGCGCCTGGGCTGATTCGATCCTGTTACGACGATGCCCGCTTCCGGTACTTCCGGAAGCGGGCATCGTCGTCCTTCACGCGTTCTGCTGCGCCGCCCACTCGTCGAGTCGTCGCTTCGCCTCTTCGGCCGGAACGTTCTCGACCCGCGTCATCACGGCCCAGCGGTGACCGAAGGGATCGAGGATCGAGGCGAACCGGTCGCCGGTCACGAAGGTCGACGGCTCCTCGAACACCCGGGAGCCGAGGGTGACGGCTCGCGCGAATACGGCGTCGACGTCCGTGCAGTACAGCACGTACGAATGGTCGACCTCGTTCGTTCCGCCGGGCGTGTGCAGACCCATCTCGGGATGCGGATCGCTCAATTGCATTCGGCCGTTGCCGAAGTCGAGTTCGGCATGCACGACCTTCCCGTCGGGGCCGTCCATCCGGTCGACGACGGTCGCTCCGAACGCCTCGCTGTAGAAGTCGATCGCGCGTCCTCCGTCGTGGACGACGAGGAAGGGGGTGAGGGAGGTGTATCCCTCGGGGACCGGATTCACCGAATTCGTCATGGTGTCAGTGTCGGACGGCGACCGTGCGCTCGTATTGAAGAAACCCGACCGGTGAGGATCCGGCTCACGGACGGAAGACCGCGCGCAGGCAGTCGTCCTCCTTCTTCTCGAACATCTCGTATCCGCGTACCGCCTCGGTGAGCGGAAGGTCGTGCGTCATGAGCCAACTCGGGTCCAGCCTGTTCTCGAGGACGTGCTCGAACAGGGTGGGCATGTACCGCTGGCCGTGTTGCTGTGCCGTCCGCAATGTGAGGCTCTTGTTCGTCAGGACGGCCATCGGGAACTTGTCGGTGACACCGTAGATGCCCAGCACCGACACCACACCGCCCTTGCCGCAGGACAGGATCGCCTCCCGCAGGGAGGTCGCGCGGTCGCTCTCCATCCGCAGTGCCTGCTTGACCTTGTCGTAGGCCTGCATGACGCCGGTGCCGTGGCCTTCCATGCCCACCGCGTCGATACACGCGTCCGGCCCGCGCCCACCGGTGCTCTCGCGCAGCGTCTCGTAGACGCTGTCGACCTCGGTGTAATCCACCGTCTCGGCGCCGACCTTCTTCGCGGCGCGGTCGAGGCGATCGCGGAAACGGTCGATCACGATCACCCTTTCGGCACCCATGATCCTCGCGCTCGCCGCGGCCATGAGACCGACAGCGCCGGCACCCCAGACCGCCACGGTGTCACCCGGGGAGATGTCGCAGAAATCGGCACCCATATATCCCGTCGGCACCGCGTCCGACAGGAACAGGGCCTGCTCGTCACCGACACCCTCGGGGATCCGGAAGCAGTTGACGTCGCCGAAGGGCACGCGGATGTATTCGGCGTGCGAACCCTGATACCCGCCGAAAGGATGGGTGTACCCGTAGATGCCGCCGGTGGGATAGCCGAGCAGAGGCTGCTGCATGGCGGCGTTCGGATTGGTGGTGTCGCACGCGGCGTGCAGTCCGTCGGCGCAGTACGGGCATGTCCCGCATCCGATGAACGACGGCACGACCACCCGGTCGCCGACGTGTACCGAGGTCACCTCCGGGCCGGTCTCCACGATCTCGCCCATGAACTCGTGGCCGATCACGTCGCCCTCGCGCATCCCCGGTAGGTAACCGCCGAGAAAGTGCAGATCGGAACCGCAGGTCGTGGTGAGGCGGACCTTCACGATCACGTCGTGCGGATTGACCAGGCCGGGATCGTCGACCGTCTCGACCGATAATTCGTTCACACCCATCCAGCACAGGGCTCGCATCAGGCGTCTCCTTCCGATTCGCGGGCACTCGGACTGCCCTGCAGGGTGGGGATCTCGCCGGTCTGCATGAGGGCGCGCGCACGGTAGAGGGCGGTGAAGGTCCACGCGCCGGTGACCAGGTCGGGAGCGGGAACCTGGGCGCGCAGCGTCATCGCGGTGCCGCGCGGTGCGTCGGACACCGCGAGGACCACTCGGGGGCCCGGCGTGTCCGCGTCGTCCTCTCCGACGAATGCGAGGCCCTCCGAGGTGACATCGACCCGGGTGTCCCAGATCGTGGATCTGCCGGCGACGTCCCAGGTCCAGCGCAGACGGTTCGCCTCGACCGTCTCGACCCGCACGTGATCGCCGAACACTCTGCTCAGGTTCTCGGGATCCCGCCAGAACTGCATGACCTGCGCCCGCGGAACCGTCACGGTCACCGTCTGCGGTTTCCGCGCGTCGACGGGCCGGTCCACGGCGCGCCGGACGAGTCCGCCGACCGTGTGACCGGCATGGTTCACCGCCCTGCCCGCGTTGTCGACGACTCTGCTCGCGTTCTCCGCGACCTTGCTCGCGTTCTGCACGACTCTGCCGAAATCGACCACCGTCGTCTCCTCACCGGTACGGACGGACAGGGACCGCCGGTCGCCGGATCGGAGGACGAACGCCACAGTGGGCGTCGGGAAGATCGAGGCGGCCGCTGATGTTGAGTACCCGTGTACGCCGGACCGACACACCGTCGCCGCACTGTGCCCGCGCATGCGCGTGACCGGGGCGGGTGCACGGCTCCCCGGCTGCACAGCACGTATCAGCGAATGATGCAATGGTGTGACGGAAACGACCCGGTCGTCGCTACGACCGCTAGGAGGGATCGGCCCATATGAGCGGTATCTACAACAATGTCACCGAGCTGGTCGGGCGCACCCCGATCGTCAAGCTCAACCGTCTGACCGAGGGGTCCGGCGCGACGGTCGCCGTGAAGCTCGAGTTCTACAACCCGGCGAACAGCGTCAAGGACCGTATCGGCGTCGCGATCATCGACGCGGCCGAGAAGTCCGGTGAGCTGAAGCCCGGCGGCACGATCGTCGAGGGCACCTCCGGCAACACCGGCATCGCGCTCGCGATGGTCGGCGCTGCACGCGGCTACAAGGTCATCCTCACGATGCCCGAGACGATGTCCACCGAGCGTCGCGTCATGCTCCGCGCCTACGGCGCCGAGATCGTCCTCACCCCCGGCTCCGAGGGCATGAAGGGTGCCGTCGCGAAGGCCGAGGAGATCGTCGCGAACACCGAGAACGCGATCCTCGCCCGCCAGTTCGGCAACCCCGCGAACCCGGAGATCCACTACAACACCACCGGTGAGGAGATCTGGAAGGACACCGCCGGTGAGGTCGACATCTTCGTGGCCGGCATCGGTACGGGCGGCACCATCACGGGCGCGGGCCGCAGGCTCAAGGAGTACAAGCCGGACGTGAAGGTCGTCGGTGTCGAGCCGGTCGACTCGCCGATCCTCAACGGTGGCGAGCCCGGACCGCACAAGATCCAGGGCATCGGCGCCAACTTCGTGCCCGACGTGCTCGACCGCGAGGTCTACGAC
The DNA here is from genome assembly GCF_001646655.1 of Rhodococcus gordoniae. Taxonomy (GTDB): domain Bacteria; phylum Actinomycetota; class Actinomycetes; order Mycobacteriales; family Mycobacteriaceae; genus Rhodococcus; species Rhodococcus gordoniae. The sequence continues at coordinate 97,713 of NZ_LPZN01000019.1, forward strand.
GAGATCGTCGACGTGTCGTTCGAGGATTCGATTCGTATCGCGCGCGATCTGGGCACCCAGGAAGGCATTCTCGGCGGCATCTCGTCGGGTGCGATCGTCTGGGCGGCCCTCGAGCTGGCGAAGCGTCCCGAGAACGCCGGCAAGCTGATCGTCGCCGTCGTCTGCGACTTCGGTGAGCGGTACATCTCCACCCCGCTGTTCGAACACATCCGGGACTGATCGCCGTCGTGGGTATCCTGCACACTCTGCGGGAGGATCTGCAGTCTGCGCGCGGCCACGATCCGGCCGCGCGCAGCGATGCGGAGAACGCCGTCGTCTACTCGGGGCTGCACGCGATCTGGTCGCACCGCATCGCGCACCGGATGTGGCAGGTGCCCGCGCTGAAGGGACCTGCGCGGATCCTCGCGCAGTTCACCCGATTCCTCACCGGCATCGAGATCCATCCCGGCGCGACCATCGGGCGTCGTTTCTTCATCGACCACGGCATGGGCGTGGTCATCGGCGAGACGGCCGAGATCGGCGACGACGTGATGCTCTACCACGGCGTGACGCTCGGTGGCCGGTCGCTGGCGAAGGAGAAGCGTCATCCGACGCTGGGCAACCGGGTCACCGTCGGAGCGGGAGCGAAGGTCCTCGGCCCGGTGGTGATCGGGGACGACAGCGCGATCGGTGCCAACGCCGTGGTCACCCACGACGTGCCGGCGGATTCGATCGCCACGGGCATCCCCGCGACCGTCCGCTCCCGCAAGAAGCACGAACCGCTCGTGGATCCGACGACCTACATCGATCCCGCCATGTACATCTGAGGTCGTGTCCTGCCGAGGGGGAGGGTATGTGCGTTCTCGTCGGAGAATTCGCACATACCCTCCCCCTCGTCGTACGGGATCAGCCCTCGTAGCCGGGCGGATAGAGCACGGACTTCAGCTCGCAGAACGCCTCGAGTCCTTCGGGGCCGTTCTCGCGTCCGATGCCGGAATTCTTGAATCCACCGAACGGTGAACCGGGATCGAAGGCGTACCAGTTGATTCCGTAGGTGCCGGTGCGCACGCGCGACGCGATCTCGAGGCCCTTCTCGACGTCGGTGGTGTACACGGAACCGGCGAGGCCGTAATCGGAGTCGTTGGCGATCTTCACCGCTTCGTCGACGCTGTCGTAGGGGATCACGCAGATGACGGGCCCGAAGATCTCCTCGCGGGCGATCGTCATCGAGTTGTCGACGTCGGCGAAGATCGTCGGCTCGACGAAGTAACCCTTGTCGAGGTGCGCCGGACGGCCGCCGCCGATCACGACGCGGGCACCCTCCTCCGTGCCCTTGGCGATGTAGCCTTCGACGCGGTCGCGCTGCTTGGCGGAGATCAGCGGACCGATCTGCGCGGCCTCGTCGCCGGGAGGCCCGACGGGGAAGAACGCGGTTGCGCCGGCGACCTTCTCGACGACCTCGTCGTAGCGGGAACGGGGAGCCAGGATCCGCGTCTGGCCGACACAGGCCTGGCCGGTGTTGATCAGCCCCGACATCACCAGCATGGCGACGGTGGAGTCGAGGTCCGCGTCCTCGAGGACGATGGCCGCGGACTTGCCGCCGAGTTCGAGCGAGCAGCGCTTGAGATTGCGCGCCGCGATCTCGCCGATGTGCTTGCCCACCGCGGTCGACCCGGTGAAGGTGATCTTGTCGATGTCCGGATGGGACACGAGGCTCTCGCCGGTGTCCGCGCCGCCCGGAACCACCGACAGCACGCCCTCGGGAAGACCGGCCTCGGTGAAGATCTCGGCGACGAGGTTCACGGCCAGCGGGGCCTCGGGGGCAGGCTTGAGCACCACGGAGCATCCGGCGAGCAGTGCGGGTGCGATCTTGTTCGCGCACAGGAACAGCGGCACGTTCCACGCGATGACGGCGGCGACGACGCCGACCGGTTCGCGGGTGACGCGGGTGCGGCCGAACGAGCCGACCCGTTCCTCGACCCAGTTGAACGAATCAGCCAGTCCGGCATAGAAATTCAGCGTCCCCAGGGCCGGTGTCATCTGCACCATCTGGACGGAGGGGCCCGGCTGGCCGAGTTCGGAACCGAGGACGGCGGCGATCTCGTCGTTGCGTTCCTCGATGAGCGCGACGGCCTTGGCGAGTACCTGCGCGCGTTCGGCCGGCGACGTGCGCGGCCACGGTCCGTCGTCGAAGGCGCGCCGGGCGGCGGCGACCGCGGCGTCGACATCCTTCGGTCCTGCGACCGGCACGGAGCCGACCCGCTCCTCGGTGGCGGGGGAGAACACCTCGAGTCTCTCGTCGGTCGACGGTGCCACCCATTCGCCGCCGATGAACAACTTGTCGTAGTCGGTCATGTCTTCCTCATCCGTTGCTGTGTGCTCACGTCTCGGATCTCGCGGCCGTCGGGCGCGCCGCGGTGCTGTGACCCCGAACACTAGAACACGTTACAGCCTGAGGCCAGGGGGTCACCAGATCCGATGGGACCGGACGGCCTCACTCCCCGAGGTGGCAGCGCCGGTGCAGCAGGCGGATCTCCTGTTCGAGTTCGGGAGCGGGCCCGTCGACGACGGCATCCGGCACGACCTCACGGATCGGCAGCGGACGGACCGGGGCCGGAGCCACGCCCATCTCGTCGAGCCACCGGACGAGTTGCTCGGAGGACGCCGCGTAGACGATCCGCCCCAGGCCGACCCAGCCGTGCGCGGCCGCGCACATCGGGCAGTGCTCACCGGAGGTGTAGACGGTGGCGATGGCGCGCCGGTCGGGCTCGAGATGTTCGGCCGCCCACCGCGCGAGCTCGAACTCGGGGTGCCGGGTGCTGTCGCCGCCTGCGACGCGGTTGCGGTCCTCGGCCAGGACCTCGCCGTCCGCGTCGACCAGCACCGACCCGAACGGCTCGTCACCGGTCGAGACCGCCTCCTCCGCGAGCTCGACGCACCGCCGCAGATACTGCAGATCCGTGTCGTTCACCATGGATGTCTCCTTCCTCCCTCGGCTGCACAGTAGAGCGAAGCCGGCGGCGGCACCGAGTTCGGCGGGGGGAAGGAGCCGGGTGGCGCGAATCGGCGACCGTCACCACACTGGAGGGTGCCCAACGGTCAGGAGACACGACATGGCGGAGAACAATCCGTTCGGATTCGACCCCGAAGATCTCGACCGCGTGGTGCGGGAGGCCGGAGAGGAACTGCGGGAGCTGAAGGACCGCATCTTCTCGTTCCTCGAGCCACCTGCGGCGCCGACGCGCACGCAGCCACGGCCCGAGACCACCGGTGAGAAGGGCGACGGGGTCTGGGTCGTCTACACCACCGACGACGACGGCGTCGCCCGCGTCGACCAGGTTCATCGCACCGAACTGGACGCGCTGCGCACACTCAAGGGCAACACCGATCCGCGACGCTCGGTGCGGTTCCTGCCCTACGGGATGAGCGTGAGCATCCTCGACCGCCCGAGCGTCACCGAGGACGGGGCCGGCCAGGACGGTGCCACCGAGGACGCTGCTCCCGGCGACGACGCGACCGGCGAGAACTGACCCGGAGGTTCACCCACCGTCGTGGATGTACGAGGCGAGCTGGTCGCGCTCGGTCTGTAGCTCGTCGATGCGGCTCTTGACCACGTCGCCGATACTGACGATCCCGACCAGCCGAGCGTCGACCACGACCGGCAGGTGCCGGATCCGTTGTTCGGTCATGGTCTCGGCGAGACTGTCGACCGAATCGCTGGGCAGGCAGGTCGTCACCGTCCGGGACATCAGTTCGTGTGCCGGTGCCGCAAGGATCGACGGGCCGCGTTCGTGCAGGGCGCGTACGACGTCGCGTTCGGTGACGATGCCGGCGACGGTCTTACCCTCGCACACCACCATCGCGCCGATGTTGAACCGCGCGAAATCGCCGATGAGTTCGCACACCGTGGTGCCGGGCGCGACCGTGTGCACCGCCGAGCCCTTGTTCCGCAAAATGTCAGCAATCCGCATCCGGTACCGCCGATCCGCTCGCAGAGCATCCCGGCGGACCGCCACAGTTTCCGCCGGGACTCCGATGTGGTCCTCAGAGTAGGCCGGAAAGCACGGCGTGCCCGGTCAGGTTATCCAGTCGTGACCTGCAGCGACGATCGCGGCGCCGGTGAGAGTGCCCAGGGCGCCGAGTTCGGCGGGGACGATCCGCAGGTCCTGCACGAACCTCAAGCGGGCGTGCCGGGCTGCCGACGCGAGCATGGGCCGCCACAGGTGACCGCCCGACTGCGCGAAGCCCCCGCCGACGACCACTCGTCCCACGTCCACCAGTGCGGCCGCCGACGCGATGGCCTGGCCCAGCGCCGTCCCGGCTCGTTCGAGTGCCGCTGCGGCGACGCCGACTCCGGCCTCGGCGTCCGCAGCGAGCGCAACGCCGTCGGGCCCTTGCCAGCCGTGGGCACGGGCCCAGCGCACCGCCGACGGGCCGCTCGCCACCGTCTCGATGCAGCCGACGCCCCCGCACGCGCACACCGTCGTACCGTAGGGCGAGACCACGTGCCCGATATGGCCGGCATTGCCGGTGCGGCCACGCACGATCCGGCCACCGAGTACCAGACCTCCACCGATACCGGTGCCCAGCACGACGCCGAGCAGGTCGGCGACGTCGCGTCCGGCCCCGAAGCGCTGCTCGGCCAGGGTCGCTGCGGCGCCGTCCATCACCAGGTCCACCCGGGCGCCGGGGAACAGGCCGCGCACGGCGTCGACGAGTGCGAAGCCGGAACTCCACTCGGAGATGTTGATCGGGCCGATCGTGCCGGTCGTCGTGTCTACCGGCCCTGCCGCGGCAATTCCCACGGCGGTCACCGGCCCGGCGCCGATCTCTTCGACCTGCCGTAGCAGTCCCGCGCACGCGCCCCACACGTCGTTCGAGGGGACCGGCACGGACCGGGCTTCGAGCGGGGTGCCGTCGTCGGCGGCGACGGCCGCGGCGAGCTTGGTGCCGCCGACGTCCAGGGCCAATGCGGTCATGGCCACGACATTAAGCGACCGGTCAGCGACGCCGCAGGACCAGTACCAGGTTGCTGACGAGGAACTCCCGGACGCCGGGCACGTGCACGAGCCACCACGCCCACCTCGGGTGGTAGCGGGGAAACGCCGCGAGCAGTTCGCCGTCCGGTGTCGAGCGTGCCCAGCGCAGGCCGTCGTCGGCGCCGACGTCGAACAGCGACACCCCGTACCGGTTCTTCGGTTCCCGGCCGTGCTTGCGGGCGTAACGCCTGGCCGCGTACTCGCCTCCGAAGGCGTGCCACGGACCGGTCTCGTGCCCACCGAACGGACCCCACCACAGGGTGTACGACAGCACCATCAGCCCGCCGGGGCGCGTGACGCGCAGCATCTCGTCGGCCATCGCCCACGGCGTCGCGACGTGTTCGGCGACGTTCGACGAGAAGCACACGTCGACCGCTCCGGTCCGCAGCGGCAACGCCAGCCCGGAGCCGCGGATCGCGCCGCCCACCTGCAGACCGGCGGCGTGCATCTCCGACGGGTCGGGCTCGATCGGAACGTACCGGGATCCCACTTCGGTGAATGCGTCGGCGAAGTATCCGGGACCACCACCGACGTCGACGACCGTGGTTCCCGTCAGATCCGTGCCGGTCAGACCCGTGTAGAGGTCGCCGATCAGATCGACGGTGTCGCGGGCGAGACCGCCGTAGAACTTCTCCGGTGCCGTCTGCTCGAACCGGAAGCTGCCGAGCAACCCCGCGGAACGGCGCAGTGTGGCGCGGCGGGCGAACAGCCGGGTCACGTCGGTGCGGGGTGGTGTCGTCGAAGGCACGTCCAGTCACCTTAGTGCTGCGCTTGTACTCGTCCCTCACCTGTCGCCGACGGGCACCCGCTACTGTGTCCCTGTCATCGTCCGAGTCACATCTGCCCGGCCGGGTGGTCGAGTCGACACCGGCAGGCTGGTCGAGTCACTACAGGGGGTCGCCGCGTGCGGGAGGTTCTGCTGCTCTGCTGGCGCGACAGCGGGCATCCGCAGGGGGGCGGCAGCGAGCGGTATCTCGAACAGGTCGGAGCGCAGCTCGCGGCGCGCGGCGTCCGGGTCGTCCTGCGAACCGCCGCATACCCCGGCGCCGCGAAGCGCGACCGCATCGACGGCATCACCGTCAGCCGCGGCGGAGGACGGCTCACCGTCTATCCGCGCGCACTCGCCGCGATCCTCGCAGGCAGGTGCGGTGTCGGTCCCCTCGCCGGTGTCCGCCCCGACGCCGTGATCGACACCCAGAACGGCATCCCCTTCTTCGCGCGGCTCGTCGCCGGCGCGCCGGTCACGGTGCTCGTGCACCACTGCCATCGTGAGCAGTGGCCGGTCGCGGGCAGACTGATGGCCACGCTCGGCTGGTGGATCGAGTCGTCGCTGTCGCCGCGCGTGCACCGCCGCAACCAGTACCTCACCGTCTCGCTCCCGTCCGCCGACGAGCTGCGCGCTCTCGGTGTCGACCGGGAGCGGATCGCGGTGGTCCGCAACGGCGTCGACGCCGTCCCCGCCGGTGTCGCGGCGGGTGGCGACGACACGCGAACGGCCCATCCCAGCATGTGCGTACTCTCGCGGCTGGTGCCGCACAAGCAGATCGAGGATGCCCTCGCCGCGGTCGCGGCGCTGCGCGGCACCGTTCCGGGCCTGCACCTCGACGTCATCGGCGGCGGCTGGTGGGAACAGAACCTCCGCGATGCGGCCGCCGAACTCGGTATCGGCGACGCCGTCACCTTCCACGGCCACGTCGACGAAGAGCGGAAACACGAATTGCTCTCGCGCTCATGGGTTCACGTGATGCCCTCGCGTAAGGAAGGGTGGGGACTCGCGGTGGTCGAAGCCGCCCAGCACGGCGTGCCCACCATCGGCTACCGCAGCTCCAGAGGACTCACCGACTCGATCATCGACGGCGTCACCGGTCTGCTCGTCGACTCGCCCGCCGAACTGACCGCCGCCGTCGCCGATCTGCTCGCCGACGCGGACCGTCGTCGTCAGCTCGGCAACAAGGCCCGCATCCGTGCCGGCGAATTCTCGTGGGAGGCCACGGGTGAGGGTGTCCACGAGGTCCTGTCCGTCACGACCTTCGGGCACACCGTCTCAGGATTGTTCCCGCGCGCCGACGAGCCGTCGTCTCTCACCGACCCGCTGCCCGAGCGCACATCCAGCGCCGCCGGCCAGTACCAGTAGCCACACCACGTGCGCCCCGACCGCCGGCGCCCGGTGGGGTGACGGCGGCGAGGTGACCCCTTCCACCCGGTACAGGCTCAGATCCTCGTCGCGGTAGGCAGTGCCGAGAGCTCCGAGCGTGCTCTGCGCGTCGCCGAGAGCTCCGAGCGTGCTCTGCGCGTCGCCGAGTTCGCCCGGCGTGCCGTGCTCGACGAGCACCCAGCCCACCCCGCGGGCAGCGAGCGCACCCGGGTCCGCACCGGACAACAACAGGGCCTCGACGTCCGCCGCGCGGCGACCCTCACCGTCGACGCTGCCGTCGGCGACGACGAGAGTTCCGGTCTGCAGGACGTCGGCGCGCAGCATCCGCGGGGACGGATCGAGAACCGGCACCGGGCCGGAGAAGTCGAAGACCCGGAACATGCCCGCGGGCAGAACGGCCACATCGCCGTCGCCGGCCGTCACGAGCTGCGACACCCGCTCCCAGCCCGCCGGATACCGCACGGGGCGTAATTGCCCGCCGACACCCCACACCAGGTCGGGGAGCGCGACCAGCACGGTGACGATCGCGGCCGCCGCCCACACCGGTTCGGGCGCCGCGAAGCGCCGCGCGAGGGCCGTCGTGCCGGCGGCCGCGGCGAGCGCGTAGGCGGGCATCGCCCACGCGACCCACTTCTGGGTGTCGCGCAGCAGTCCGGCGCCGGGAACGTGCACCATCGCCCATTCGCCGAGGGCGAGTCCCGGGCCGGTCGCGGCGAGCGCGACGACGAGCACCGCGAGGACGGCCGGCGCGACGAGCGCGACGATCACGGGATTGCCGCGCCGGCGCCACAGTGCCGGCACACCGCACGCCACCACTGCGAGCAGCAGCAGGGTGCCCACCGGCGCCCATCCCGTCGTGCGCGAGGCGGGGACGGCATCGGCGTTCCAGATCCCACCGAGCCCCGCCACCGAACCGATCGTGCCGAGAAGGGGTTCGGCCCGCGCGGCGAACGCACGCACACCGGCGGGATCTGCTTCGGTGCCGCCCCCGGCGAGCGCCGTCGCCACCAGCCACGGCAGCGACACCGTGACACCCAGGGCGAGCGCGGTGCCCACCCGCGGCAGCACCCGCGTCCGTCCACCGGGGGCGGCGAGGACAGCGCATGCCGTCACGATCGCCAGCAGCGCGCCGGTCGGGGTCAGGCCTGCGGAAGCCAGGCAGACTGCCGTCGATGCCCACCCGCCGCGTCGGCGCCGCCGGATCGCGACGGCCGCACAGATCGTCCACGGCAGCGCGGCATACCCGGCGAGCAGACTCCAGTGCCCCTGCAACAACCGCTCGGCGACGTACGGATTCCAGATCGCCACCGTCGCCGCCACGAGCCGGGCACCGGTGCCACTCGTGGGCAGCACCACCGCGACCAGCCGTGCCGCCCCCCATCCCGCGGCCCACAACGACGCGGCCAGAAGTGCCGTGACCGCGACACCGCCGTCGACGACGGTGCTCACCCACGCCAGCAGGGCGTCCTGCGGCACCGCGCGGGCCGCGGCGTCGGACAGT
>NZ_LPZN01000020.1 GCF_001646655.1 Rhodococcus gordoniae
ATCGTTGCGAGTCCCGCTGCGAGGAGCATGCCGGCGGCGGTGCAGGCGACCGCGACACCGAATCCGGAGAAGCCCGTCAGCAGATCGGAGCCGCTGTCCCCGGCCGGAGCACCGGAGTTGCCGCCCGCGGCGCGCAGTACGAGCACCATGATGAGTGTGTCGATGCCGAACACGATGCGGTGCGCGCCGATTCCGAGCATCGCGACGGTGACACCCGGCGCGTCGAGCACGGCACGCGCACCGGTCCGCAGACCCGACAGGACGGTGCGGATCACCGTCCGGGGTCGTATTCCCTCGGGGCCGAGCGCATTCGCGGCGAATCCGGATGCGGCGACCGCTCCGACGATCGAACCGCTCACGCCGAGAAGGACGGCCGTGCCCGAGCCGGTGTCTCCCGCACCCACGAATCCGATGGTCGCGACCGCCACGGCGGCCCCGACCGCCGAGACACCCGAACCGACCGTGGCCAGAACGGAATTGACAGGGACGAGCCATGATCGGGACGCCACATGCGGGAGTGAGGCCGATACACCGGCCAGGACGAATCTGCTCACGCCGACGGCGGCGAGCGCGAGCAGCATGAGCGGGATCTGCGGTCCTCCGAGGAGCAGGACGGCCGCGGCCGCCGCGATGAACACTCCGCGCAGCAGAGCGGCCCACACGAGGACGAGACGTCGGTCCCATCGGTCGAGCAGGGCGCCGGCGAACGGGCCGATCACCGAGTACGGCAACAGCAGCACCGCGAAGCCGGCCGCGATGGCGACGGGGTCGGTGTGACGTTCCGGGTTGAACAGGATCGCCCCGCCGAGTGCGGCCTGGAACAGTCCGTCGCCGAACTGGCTCGCGAAGCGCACCACCGTCAGACGGGCGAGGCCCGGTGAGTGCCGCAGGGCGATCGCGGTCGATCGCCACGCCCGCTGCCTCGACGGCTGCCCGGAGTCTCGCACGAGTACGACACTATCGGCTCCGCGCGGGCAGGCCTCGTTCGGCAATTCGGTGTCCGGTTGCACCGCCTCGCCGAGTGCACCACCGCGCCCGGTATCCGTGCGGTCCCTCACCGTCCGGATTCCGTACCGGCACGCGGCATCCGGGCATGGTCGTCGTTGTTCGGAGTCGTGGGTTCCGAGGTCTTCGGGCAGTACGGACCCGACACTTCTCCGGACCGCGGGGTCCTGTTCGAGCATCATCTCGCCCTGTGGCCACATACCGTCGGGTTCCGCCCCACGCGCCGGTGACGGCGGTGACAGAATGGCTGACGTGGCGCAACATCAGGACGAACCCGAGGATCGCACCGCACCCTCGACACCCAGGGTGCGGGCGGGCAGCCTGCTGGTCTCCGCCACCGACCTCACCGAGCCGACCTTCCGCCGCACCGTCGTCTACATCATCGAGCACACCGATGCGGGTAGCTTCGGCGTCGTCCTGAACCGCATCAGCGACACCTCGGTCGACGCCATGCTGCCGCAGTGGTCGTGGCTCGCCACCGAACCGAAGTCCCTGTTCGTCGGTGGTCCCGTCCACCGCAGTTCCGCACTGTGTCTCGGCACCTTGCGGGTGGGGGCCGACATCACCGACGTGCCGGGTATCCGCCACGTCGACGGCCGCGTCGCGATGATCGACCTCGACGCCGATCCCGGGCACATCGCCCACTACGTCGAGGGCGTGCGGATCTTCGCGGGCTATGCGGGATGGAGTGCCGGTCAGCTCGACGGCGAACTGCGCAACGACGACTGGATGGTGGTCTCGGCACTGCCCGGCGACGTGCTCGCGCCCGCGCATCTCGACCTGTGGGCGAGGGTGTTGCGGCGCCAGCCGCTGCCGATGGCTCTGCTCGCGACCCACCCCATCGAGGTCGAGCGCAACTGAGCTCCGTCAGCGGGCATCGGCGAGGGTGTTGAGCGCGCCGGCCATCTCCTCGGCCCTCGCTGCGGTCACGGTCAACTCGTATCCCGAGGCCGTGGTCACCACGACGGCGGGTCCGGTGCGGGTGACCAGGCCGTACCGCTTGCCACCCTTGGCGCGTAGTCCCCAGCCACCCCAGTCCTGGAAGGGCCGGGTCTCGGTGACCTTCGCGCCGACGATCTCGTCGAGGTCGTAGCCGAGCGCGTCGGTCGCCAGGTTCGACACCCGGATCCCGTCCGCGTCGACCACCACGGTGTAGCGCAGCAGACCCAGGACGAGCAGAACGACGGGGGCGATCAGGCCCAGGGGCCACCAGCTCTGCACAGCGGCACACACGATGAACGCCGGGATCAGGACGAGCAGCGACAGTGCCGCCGTCGTGCCCGCACCGGTACCCACCTGTTCGACGATCGGCAGGTCGGCCCGGCCGCGCGGCAGTGCCGGATCCGGAGCGGCGGTCGCCGCCTTCCGTTCCCGGCCGTCGCGCAGGCGCCGACCGCCGAACCAGCCCACCGCGATACCCGCCCACATTCCGAATACCGCGGGCCACCCTTCCAGCGGTGCCCGCGTGGCGTCGGTCGTGTCGAGCTGTCCCGTGAGACCGGCGAGGAACAGTGTGGTGATCGTGCCGGTCACGCCGAGACCGATCGCGAGCATGTAGCGGCGCATGAGCAGCTGCGCCTGCGCGAGCGCGGCGATCGCACAGCAGCCACCCCCGACGAGCACGATCAGCAGGGCGGCGGTCCACGCCGAGGTCATGGGCGAGCCGAACGAGTCGGGGGTCGTGCCCGACCAGTGCGTCGCGATCTCACCGGGCAATCGTGGGAGCCACGAGCGGGTGAATACGAGCACGGCCACGGCGCACAGCACCGGAACGGCCAGTCCGAGCAGCACCCCCACAGGGTCGATCCGACGCGTCGTCGTCATGGGGTCAGCCTAGGGGTGGGCCTCCACCGCTGCCGTCTTCGTTCCGTTCTCGTCGAACCATCCGTCGGGGCGCAGGTCCGCACCGAACCGGGGCATGTATTCGGTACACGCGAGTCGCGAGACGAGGGTGCGACGGCTGTTCACGCCGGTCTTGGTGAAGATGTTCTTCAGATGGTCCTGCACCGTGTACGGGCTGATGAACAACCGGCTCGCGATCTCGTTGCGCGACCGTCCGGCGAGAACTTCGACGAGTACTTCCGATTCGCGTGGCGTGAGGCCGTGGGCGGCGGTGACCAGGGCGACGATCTCGGGTAGACGTGCCCGCTCGAAGGTCATGACGACGCGGCCGGTCTCGTCGAAGATCGCCGCGCGCAGTACGAGCCATTCGCCGTCGAGGGTGCGAACACGCACATCCGCGGGCACGGGTCGTGTTCTGCGGACCTGGCGGGCGATCACGTGCGCCGGGCCGGGGCGCCCCCGAGCGGGACTCTCCCAGCCGAGGCGTTCGAAGAATATCGTCGCTGCGGCAGTGACGGAATCGAATTCGCCGTCCGCCCCGATCACCACCACGGCCGGGCCCGAGCATCCGCAGGCGGTGCTCTCGGCGTCCGTGCTCCGTGTTCGTGCGGATGCGTGCCGGATCAACGTGGTGCGGAATCCGTTCGCGATGTCGTCGAGAACGTCGTCGAGCATCGCGAGTTCGGCGTCGGAGAAACCTCGGCCCGGCCCGCGGAGCAGATCACCGACACCCCAGCATCTACGGTCTCCGTCCCGGAAGACCAGTTGCACTTCGTGTCCCATGCCCAGATGCGACACGAGTTCGAGATAACGCCTGTTGTCGTATCCCGGTCCGCGGCCGGAGGGTTCTCCGATCCGCCGTACTCCGGACCGGTGCTGCATGAGCGCGTAGAGACTGTCCGGATCGAGGTCCGGACCGTACTCGAACTCGATCGACAACCGGAGTACCTCGGCGGGGTCGTCGAGGCCGCGGGTGGTGAAGCCGGTGGGAACCCCGACGGCCGGGTCCACGGGCGCGACACAACCACCGTCGTACGGAACGAAAGCGCCGAGCACATCCATCACGAACTCGCGGAACTGCGCCCCGTCCGCAGCTGCGGACGCTGCGTCATGGATGCCTGCTCTCAACCGCTGCGCAGAGCGCATGCCTCGAAGTATCCCCCTCGAATGTGGGATTGAGAACACCTCGCGAGGTGGCGAGGCTCGTAGCACGGGGAGATTCATCCGAAAGTCGAGGTGCCCGTCATGACCACCGCTCACGCCACCCCGTTGTCCGCCGAGGACCTGGAGGTCGTGCATCTGATCCACGCCGCTCTACGCCGGGACACCGAACGTCTCGCCGACTTCGCACAGAAGTGGCGGACCGCGGACCCCGGCACGCACGATGCGCTGCTCCTCGGCTGGCACGGCTTCAGCACCGAACTGCACACGCACCATTCCATCGAAGACGTCTACGTCTGGCCGTTCATGCGGCCGCGGCTCGCCGACGATGCGGGGGCGATGGAGGTGCTCGATGCGATGGAGGCCGAACATTCCGTGATCGATCCGGCGCTGGCGGAGATCGAGAACGCGCTCGACGACCGGGAGACGGCGACCGAGCGGCTCGGCGGTCTGCTCGACGGTCTCGTGACGTCGCTGGGTGCTCACCCGCGCATGAGGAGCGTGACGCCTTCCCCTTGATCGAACGGTCCTTCACCAAGGAGGAATGGCACGACCTCTCGATGCGTGCGTTCGAGCAGCTGGACAAGGACGAGGTCTCCGAACTGCTGCCGTACATCTTCGAGGGGGCACCGAAGGACCGCGTGTCCGTCGTGCTGAAGAGCCTCCCGGTACCGGTGCGGGTGCTCAACCGGTTCTGGTGGACCCCGCGTTACGCGCGGGCACGCCGCTGGGAGTGAACAGCCCGGTCAGGCGGTCGGCTCGCACGCCCCGCGCAGGCTGCACGCGCCGCACGAGGTACCGCAGCCGGCCGTCTCCTCCGGCTTCGTCGCTGCGGCGACCCGCGCTGCGACGGATCCACCGGCACCGGCGGTGATCAGGGAGGCCACCACGGTGACGACCACCGCGATGATCCCGGCAACGGTGGGCAGGGTCAGCGACGCGACTGCACCGACGGCGAGCAGCACCGCAGAACCCAGCATGCTGGGTGCGGCGACCTTGTTGGCCAGCGCGAACGCGGCGTCGTCGCGCAGCGCCTCCGGGGTGCGCACACCGGCCCAGCGGTTGCGCGGCAGTTTGCCGGTCAGTGCCGCGACACCCACCGCGCCGACGACGAGAGCGAGCACGAAGAGCAGGACAGCGACGATGAGCACCCGACCAGGATACGCGTCGGGCGGTGCCACCGGTCTGCGCGGGTGGGGGCACGTTCTACCCTGGTGGGAGCCCTCACACGCCCGGCCGAGTAGATAGTGATCCCCGTGACCCGTCCCGAACAGACCTCCCAGCCCGAACCCGGCAGCACGCCGCAGCATCGGTACACCGCCGAACTCGCGGGGCGGATCGAGCAGCGCTGGCAGGAGCTGTGGCGCGAGCGCGGCACCTTCCACGCCCCCAATCCGGTGGGCGATCTCGCCGGCGACGTGCCCGCCGACAAGCTGTTCGTGCAGGACATGTTCCCGTATCCGTCGGGCTCGGGTCTGCATGTGGGCCATCCGCTCGGCTACATCGCCACCGACGTGTACGCCCGGTTCCACCGCATGCAGGGCCGCAACGTGCTGCACACCCTCGGCTACGACGCCTTCGGTCTGCCGGCCGAGCAGTACGCCGTTCAGACGGGCACGCATCCGCGCACGACCACCGAGGCCAACATCACGAACATGAAGCGTCAGCTCGGCCGCCTCGGGCTCGGGCACGACGACCGCCGCTCGGTCGCGACGACCGACGTCGACTTCTACCGCTGGACGCAGTGGATCTTCCTGACGATCTACAACGCCTGGTACGACCGCGAGGCCGGCCGCGCCCGCCGCATCTCCGAACTCGAAGCCGAGTTCGCGGACGGCACCCGCAGCCTCGGCGACGGCCGTGACTGGGCGTCGCTGTCGGAGGACGAGCGCGCCGCCGTGATCGACTCCTACCGTCTGGTGTACCGCTCGGATTCGCTCGTCAACTGGTGCCCGGGTCTGGGCACGGTGCTCGCCAACGAGGAGGTCACCGCCGACGGCCGCTCCGAGCGCGGCAACTTCCCCGTCTTCCGGAAGAACCTGCGGCAGTGGATGATGCGGATCACCGCCTACTCCGACCGCCTCATCGACGATCTCGAGCACCTCGACTGGCCCGAGAAGGTCAAGTCGATGCAGCGCAACTGGATCGGGCGCTCGCACGGCGCTCAGGTGAAGTTCGCTGTCGCCGACCACGATTCGGCGATCGAGGTGTTCACCACCCGGCCCGACACCCTGTTCGGGGCCAGTTACGTGACCCTCGCTCCCGAGCACGAGCTCGTCGACCGGATCGCCGGTACGTCGTGGCCCGAGGGCGTGGACGAGCGGTGGACCGGCGGCGCGGCCGATCCCGTCGCCGCCGTCGCGGCCTACCGCGCGTCGATCGCCGCGAAGTCCGACCTCGAGCGTCAGGAGTCGAAGGAGAAGACCGGTGTCTTCCTCGGCGCCTACGCCGTGAACCCGGTCAACGGCGAGAAGCTGCCGATCTTCATCGCCGACTACGTCCTCACCGGCTACGGCACCGGCGCGATCATGGCCGTGCCCGCCCACGACCAGCGCGACTGGGAGTTCGCGACCGCTTTCGGTCTGCCGATCCGCGAGGTCATCTCCGGGGGCGACGTCACCGCCGAGGCCTACACCGGCGACGGTGTGCTGGTGAACTCCGGCCTGCTCGACGGTCTCGACGTCGCCGAGGCGAAGAAGACGATCGTCGCGAAGCTCGAGGCGGACGGCGCCGGTCGCGGCACCATCCAGTACAAGCTGCGCGACTGGCTGTTCGCGCGGCAGCGGTACTGGGGCGAGCCGTTCCCGATCGTCTACGACGAGCAGGGACGTGCGCACCCGCTGCCCGAATCCGCTCTGCCGGTGGAACTTCCCGAGGTGGAGGACTACGCGCCGGTCTCCTTCGATCCGGACGACGCCGACTCCGAGCCGTCCCCGCCGCTCGCGAAGGCCACCGACTGGGTGAACGTCGAACTCGACCTCGGCGACGGCCTGCAGCGCTACACGCGCGACACGAACGTCATGCCGCAGTGGGCCGGCAGTTCGTGGTACCAACTGCGTTACATCGACCCCACCAACTCGGATGCCTTCTGCGACAAGGAGAACGAGGCCTACTGGACAGGCCCCCGGCCGGACGTGCACGGCCCGAACGATCCGGGCGGTGTCGACCTGTACGTCGGCGGCGTCGAGCACGCGGTGCTGCACCTGCTGTACGCGCGGTTCTGGCACAAGGTGCTCTTCGACCTCGGCTACGTCACCTCCTCGGAGCCCTACCGGCGCCTGTTCAACCAGGGCTACATCCAGGCCTACGCCTACACCGACTCGCGCGGTGTGTACGTGCCGGCCGACGAGGTCGTCGAACGCGACGGCACGTTCTACTGGACGGGCCCGGACGGTGAGCAGGAAGTCGCCCGCGAGTACGGGAAGATGGGCAAGTCGCTCAAGAACTCGGTCGGTCCCGACCGGATCTGCGACGACTACGGTGCCGACACCCTGCGCGTCTACGAGATGTCGATGGGCCCGCTCGACCAGTCGCGCCCGTGGGCGACCAAGGACGTCGTCGGTGCGCAGCGGTTCCTGCAGCGTGCGTGGCGTCTGGTCGTCGACGAGGAGAGCGGCGACCTGCGCGTCACCGACGAGACCCCGGGCGACGACACTCTGCGGGCGCTCAACAAAGCGGTGGCAGGTGTGTCCGACGATTACGCCCACCTGCGCGACAACACGGCGATCGCCAAGCTGATCGAATACACGAACCACCTGACCAAGCAGTACCCCTCGGGTGCTCCGCGCGGTGCCGTCGAACCGCTCGTGCTGATGCTCGCGCCGGTCGCCCCGCACCTCGCCGAGGAGTTGTGGTCGCGACTCGGACACACGGAATCGCTCGCGCACGGCCCGTTCCCGGTCGCCGACGAGAAGTGGCTCGTCGAGGACAGCGTCGAGTACCCGATCCAGGTCAACGGCAAGGTGCGCAGCCGCATCACCGTCCCGGCCGATGCCGCTCCGGATGCGATCGAGGCGGCCGCGCTCGCCGATGAGAAGATCACCGAACTGCTCGGCGGTGCCGCACCGCGCAAGGTGATCGTGGTTCCCGGCAAGATGGTCAATGTCGTGAAGTAGCAAATTCTTCCGACGGACGAGACCCCGGTGCACAGGGAGCACCGGGGTCTCGTCGATTCACAGCCGGGATCAGGGGTGCTTGTGCTCGATCTTCTCGAACTCGGCGACCTCGCCCGCATCGTGTGCGCGCTCCTCCGCTTCCTTCGCCTCGAGCTGCTTGGCGACGGCCTCCTTGAGGGAGACCTTGGCGGGCTCGGCGGCCTCCTGCTCGGCCTTGCGGATCCGCTCCTCGTCCTTCTTCTTCGCGGTCTCGGCGGCCCGGCGCTTCGCGGCGGCCTCCTGGTCGGCCTTCGCGGTCTCGGCGGCCTTCTTCTGCTCGGCCTCCTTCTCCGCCTGCTTCGCGCGTTCCTGCGCACGCTCCCGGGCCTGCCGGACTTCGTTCTCGCGGTCGCGTCGCGCGGCTTCCTGCTCGGCAGCGGCACGTTCACGCGTTCGACGGAGTTCGGCGTCTGCCGCGCGCTTCTCGGCAGCGGCCTGCGCGTCGAGTTTCTCCGCGCGCTTCACCGCGTCGGCGCGTTCGGTGGCGAGCGCCCCGCGCGTGGCGATCTCCCGATCGTCGAGCACGCTGCCGACGATGCCGTCCAGCATGCCCAGTCCCCGCTCGTACATCAGCCGTGGCGGGGCGTCGGTGGGCAGGAACCGCAACTGCTGCTCGATCAATCCCAACGGGAAACGGGCGATCTTGTACTGCAATCGCAGAACACTCTTGGGCAGGGTGGTGAGGTTCATGGGCGCATCTCCAACTTCGGTGGGGGTACAGCTCCGGTAGGGAATGTCGGTGGTGGGTTCGTCAGCGATCCCGCTCGTCGGTGTCCTGCTCGGTCAGGGCGTGATCGAGGGCTTCGGCCTTGCGCCGTTCCTGTTCGGCCTGGAGACGGGCACGTTCGGCGTCGTGGGAGGCAGCGCGGTGGTCGTCCTGTGCCGCCGAGACCTCCGCAGCGGCATCCATGGCCTGGGCGTTCTCCTCGCGACGTGCCTGCGCTTCCGCAGCCGTGGCCTCGCGGGCGGCGTCGGACTGCTCCCGGACCACATTCTCCTGGTGTTCGAGTTCGGCGGCCTGCTTGCGGATCTGTGCCTCCCGCTCGGCCTGCGACTGCGCCACCTCGGTCCGGTGCTGCACGGCTTCGCGTTCCTGCTGTCCGGCTCGGCGCACGGCGTCGAGTTGTTCCACGGCCTCGTCGCTCTCGGCCTCCGCCATGTGGGAGAGGGTGTCGGCCTTCCTGGTCTGCCGCGCCTGCTCCTGCTCGAGACGGCCTTCGGTGGTGAGGGAATCGTTGCCGGTCAGGGCTCCGGCGACCTCCTTCGCCTTGCCGACCACGGTCTGCTTCAACCCGAGGCGTGCCTTGTCGGATGCACCGGGGCGAGCCCTGTCGGATGCGTTGTCTTCGGCCATGGATCATCTCCTTCCGTACGGGACACGAAGGGGACGGCCCCGTGAGAAGGGGTAGCCCGCCGCGCCGGGCTTCAATCCTCGAGAGACTCGAGAGGGTGGATGTGTGTGCCGACGAAGTCGACGACATCGCCCAGGACCTCGTCGCGGTTGGTCTCGTTGAAGATCTCGTGCCGCGCCTCGGGATAGGTCTTCGACGACGACCCGCGGCCTGCGAACGACGACCATCCGGTCGCGCTGCCGTCCAGGGGAACGAGCCGGTCGTCCTCGCCGTGCAGCCACAGCACGGGCACGTCGTCGACGGCGCCACCGGCGGCGATGGTGTCGAGACAGCTCTTCAGCGCCTGCACGGTGGTGCGCTTGAACGGCCCGTGCCAGACGAGCGGGTCGGCCACGTACGCGCGGCCCACCTCGGGGTCGCGGGAGAGGGTCGACGGATCGATGGGGGTGTCCGGGATCTCCTCTGCCGCGAGCAGTGCGTCGACGGCCGCCCAGCTGCCGAGCACCGGACCGGACAGGACGACGGCCGCCAGCTCCGAGCCGTATCTCTGGGCGTATCGGGCGGCGATCATGCCGCCCATCGAGTGCCCGATGAGCACGACCGGCACGTCGGGATGTTCGCGTCGCGCCGTGAGATCGAGCAGCCGGAAGTCGTCGACCACCTTCTCGAAGTCGTCGATCAGTACGCGTTCGCCGTCGCTGAGGCCGTGACCGACGTGGTCCATCGCGTAGACGGCGGCTCCGTCGGCGACGAGGCGCGTGGCCACGTATTCGTAGCGTCCGCAGTGCTCGCCGTAGCCGTGGCACACCAGTGCCACGTAGCGCGGGGTCTCGCCGACCCAGTTCCGCGCTGCGAGAGCGCCGGCGTGTCCGTCGAGGGTGAAGGCGACAGCGTCGATCATCGGGTCTCCGATCGTTCCGGTTGATGGCGATGTCATCGTCCTCCGGCGCGGGGTCCTCCGAGTGGGAATCGCGAGTGCATCCGCAGATCCGCGTCGCTATCGTCGAATTGAAACGTGTTCCGGATTCGACCGAGCGAAGGGGACCTCATGGCAGCGAGCAGGGACGCGATCCGTACCACCGTCGAGAACTACGTCAAGGCTGTCGCCACGGGCACCGTGGACGACGTGCTCACCCTGTATGCGGCGGGCGCCACGGTCGAGGATCCGGTCGGCACGCCCGTTCGCACCACCGAGGACGAGATCCGCGAGTTCTACAAAGTGGTCGAACCGCTCACGCAGACCGCTGGAGTGATCACCCTCAAGATCGCGGAGAACAACGCGGCCTTCGTGTTCCGCCTGGTCACGCACCTGGGTGAGCAGGATCTCGTGATGGAGGTCGTCGACGTGATGACCTTCGACGACGACGCGAAGATCACGAGCATGAGGGCGTTCTGGAGCCAGGAGGACATGCAGAGCGTCCCCGCTTCCTGACGGGAGGCCGCATCGTCGAAGTCGACGGTTTCACGTGGAACATCGACGATCGAGGCGAGGGCCCGCGGTCGCCGATGTGTCACGGATTCCCCGGCCTCGCTCCCCGATCGACGAGGGGCGCACCTGCTCGAAGGAGCACGGCATTTCGTGCAGATGGAGCGCCGCCACGAGGTGAACGAACTGCTCGTACACGTCGTCTCCGGCATCGCGATACCGACGAGAACCGCCGAACAACCCTTTCGCCGACGATCATCGACCTAGCATGGCGGCGTGACCAGCGACACGATTCGTGGACTCGGGCTGGCACTCGCACTGACGGCACTGGTGGCGGGTGCCTGCTCGTCGGGCGGTTCGGTCGATACGTCGACGCCGGTACACCTGCAGGTCGCCACCGCGCAGGACGATCCGTGGACGCCGCGGCTCGTGCCGCCGCAGGTGCCGGTCGCGGTGCCGCCCCCTCCCCCGGAGGCGGTCGAGGCCGGCGGCGACCCCGTCACCGCTGTCTCCGGAACGCCGGCGGTCCCGGGTGATCGCACCGCGCTCTACGGGGGAAGTCTCGACCGGCCCCTGTGCGACCGCGAAGCGCTCATCGTTCACCTCGAGGAGGATCCGGCCAAGGCCGAAGCGTGGCGCGGTGTCCTGGACGTCGCCGATGTCCGCGGCTACACCGACACCCTCACCGCGGTCCTGTTGCGCGCCGACACCCGGGTCACCATGTACGAATACCGCGACGGTGCCGCGCGCCCCGTGCAGTCGCTGCTCGGCGAGCGCGGCACCGTGCTCGTCGAC
>NZ_LPZN01000111.1 GCF_001646655.1 Rhodococcus gordoniae
CGCGGCAATGCCCCCGGATCCCGCACGGTGGCCCCGATGGGTTGCACCCTCGCCGTCGGCCGCACCTGCTCGTAGACTGCCCCGGAACGTACGGTCGCACGCGCGCGGGGGCGTATGCACGACAGGAAGGTTCCATCGATGGGGCACCACCCCGGACGTCCGGATCGTGAGCTCGCCGCAGCGTTGCGGAACGGAGCGCCGGATGCCACGGCAGCGGTCTACGACCGTTTCGCCCCCGGTCTGTACGCATACGCGTGCGGTTTCGTCCCCGTGTCGTCCGCATCGGACGTGGTGTACGACTCCGTCTGGGCGGCGGCCGCACGTATCCGGTCGCTGCGCGATCCCGGACTCCTCCGCGCCTGGCTCCACGCCGTGGTCCGGGCCGACTGTCTCGTCCCACGAGATCGTGGCGATGCTCGGGTCTGCCGGCGACGGGCGTGTCCTCGCCCATGCGCAGGACTTCGTCGACCGGGCGGTGCCCCGCGTACCGAATGCGCTCGGAACGTTCTCCCTCCTCCCCTTCGTTCCGCTGCCCGCCCACTTGCGGGGACGAGTCCTGGCGGTGCAACCTTCGGAGGCGGAACTGCTCGATCTCGGCCGGCGGCTCGAACCGGTGGACCGTGAGGGCTTTCCGCGTCGTGATCGTCGCGCGAAACGCACCGTCCCCGTCGTCG
>NZ_LPZN01000021.1 GCF_001646655.1 Rhodococcus gordoniae
CCCGCCGCGGTGATCACCGCCGACGAGATCGCCCGCACCCACAAGGTGCGCTCCCGCATCAGCCACGCCCAACGCGACTGGTTCATCCGTACCGCCGCCGACGCCCCGTGGGCGGCGGTGCCGATCGACGCGCGGTTGGTCGACGCCGACCCGAACATCGGCGGCGAACTCTACGACCGTGCCGAAGCTCTCTACGACCATTTCCGCACCGCCGCGCCCCGGCACGTGGGGGTAGCCAAGATCAGCAAGGTGCTTCACCTCAAACGCCCCGGATTGTTCCCCGTCCTCGACTCGAAGGTCATGGCGTTCTACCGATTCCACGCTCGTGCCGCCGCGGCCCGATACCCTCACCGCGGCCGGCGAGCGATGTTCTGGGCGGCTATCCGCGACGACGTGTGCACCAACCTCGACAACGGTGCCCCCCCGCTGCTGCGCCGGCGCCTGGCGCAGTCCGAGACCGAGCAGGCCCGTCGGCTCGCGAGCCTGACCGATGTGCGTCTGCTCGACCTGCTGACCTGGGCTGTCGCCTGAACCCGACGCTGTCATCACCCCCGGTGACGATGTCGGGGGCGACGTCGGTCAAGTTCAGCACGCTCGGAGGCCCCTCGCGCCGTCCGACTTCACCGGACCCCTTCGGGCGGAGCCGATGCAGGTCCCCGGTGAACATCTCGGTCCGGTCGACCGCGAGCTCGACCATCTCGTCCTCAAGGGTCTTCTTCCAGCCACCCTTCCTCGAGGCGACGAACCCATCGCGCCGGTCGCAGCCGTTGGATACGGTGCGCACACATCGTCGACCGACCCGAAAGAAGACGCAATGGCAGGAACGAGCAACAGATCCCTGCTGATCCGAGACGCCGGCACGGGCGGTGCGTGGTCGTCGCCGGAGATGACGGCCTACACCGATGAAGACCACCTGCAGGCGATCATCGCCGACGCGCCGCACCACGTGCCGGGTGTACCCGACGGCGCGGTGGCCCTGCGGGAGCTGTCCACCACCGCCGGACCGGCCGATGTGTGCATCGTCGATCCGAACGGGGAGATCACCGTCGTCGAATGCAAACTCGCCTCCAACTCCGAACGCCGCCGTCTGGTCATCGGCCAGGTCCGGACCTGTCCAGCCTCGACGACGGCACCCGCGCACAACTCGACCGCAATATCGGCGACGGCCGGATCCACCTGTGCCTGGCGGTCGACCGCATCGACGCCGACCTGCGCCGCCTGATCGAGTACCTCAACCGCATCACCCGCGACGACGTCCGTGTCACCGCCCTGCAACTGACCTACGCCCGCCACGGCGACATCGAGATCCTCACCCCCTCGACCTTCGGCGCGGAGGTCGCCGCGGCGAAAGCACACTCCTCCCGGACCACACGTCTGTGGACGAAAGACGCCTTCCTCGACGCCCTCGCTCCCGGCGCCGCCCGTACCCGGGCGGTCGAGTTGTTCACCCGCATTGAGGGCCTCGACGAACGCAAAGGCACCGCCGAGGACCTGTGGTTCGGTCGACCCCCGACCGGTGGGGTGTTCCTGCACCACTACGGACTCAGATTCGCTCCACTGCACCTGCTCGCCGGAGAAGACGGCGAACTGCTGGCACGAGGAAACTGGACGAACTATCCGCAGCTCAAAGCCCACCCGGGCTTCGAGCAGCTCGCTGCCTTCCTCGGTCAGGACCGCACAGGCCCGGCCCGCAAGATTTCCCTGGTCGAGGTCGAGATCGACCGGCTCTGGCCGATCGTGCTGCGCTGCGCCCTGCAGATCAACGCCGCCGAACCGGCATCATGAACGTCACCGTCTGTGTCGACCGCTCGAGGAGAGGTGCGCCGGACTTCCACACCGCCGTGTCCAACGTCTTTGCGTCCCACTCGTTTGCGACGACCGGAGAGGCCAGCCGGCCCGGGCGGCGGTCCTCTGGCGGTCCGATGTGTCATGGTCTGTCGCATGCCGAACGGACGTAACGCCGACCCCGCGGTGGTCGCCGCGAAACTTGCACGGATCCGCGAACCCCACGTCAAGCCGCTCAACGACCTGGCGGACCGGATCGCCGATGCGGTCGGCTTGCCCCGCGGTCACGTGCCGTACGTCGACCCGGACCAAGGCGGTATCGAAGCACGGGTGCTGGTGTTGCTCGACAATCCGTCCACCAAGGCCGAGGCGGGTACCGGCTCCGGGTTGCTGAGTCTGGACAACGACGATCGCACCGCCCGCAACTGCCGCGAGGCCTACGCCCGCCACGGCGTCTCGTCGTCGCAGGTCGTGCACTGGAATGTGGTGCCGTTTCCCGTGGCAGGGGTCAAGAACGGGGGCTCGACAGCCGCCGAACGTGCCCGGGCGGTGCGGTGGACCCGGGAAGTCGTCGAGCTGTGCCCGAAGCTCGAGCAGGTGCTGTTGCTGGGGGCCGCTGCCCGCGACGGCTGGGCCCGCGCCGGCATCACCGGCGACTTGTATGTGCTGCCCGGCAAGATTCCGCATTGCTCGGCCCGCGGCTTGAACTCATCCGGGGGCCGGGAGCGTTTCGAGGCGGCGATCGCCCAGATCGCCCACTCTCTCGCCTATTGATTCCAGGACCGCAAGCGCGGGACTGGTACAGCAGCGCGGCCGGGAGCGACGCCGCCCCCTCGGTGCGGGCGGATCACGCCCTGACGACGGACCGACCCTGCGGCCGTGTCGGATGCTGGGCGGGTGCAGGACATATGACCTGCACCGATGGCGCGCCCGAGCATCGATCCGCGAGCCGGCTGCAGGCCACTCGGTGCGCGGGCCGGCGTCGGTCAGCGGTGGCGCCGCCGCAGTTCTTTCAGCCGGATCCGGACCGGGGTGGCGGCCATCCCTTGCAGGTTCAGCGGTGGGTCGATCGCCGCGAGGACCTCGTCCTCGAGGTGCCCGAGGGTGTCCGGATCGGCGGAGGCAATCGCCACCACGCTCAGATGACGGGTCATCCACGCGGTCAACGCAGTCTCGTCGATGACGTCGCTGCCCTGCGCGTGGGCGAGGATCGAGCCGAGGGTGCGCCGAAAGGTGGAGAACTCGTGCTTACCGCCCAGGTGCATGCCGGCGATACGGGACCACAACGTGTTGGAGGAGCGTTTGCCGCTGGGCCAGCGTGTCGCCCCGGCCAGCCCGGCGTAGATCAACCCCGGTGCGATCGGCAGGTCGAGACCGACGGTGAGATCATCGGCGCCGGCGGCATCGACCCACCAGCTGTACAAGCCGGGCCGCTTCCACGGCGCCGGATCGGTGGCAAGGAACTGGGTCGGGCGCATGGCGTGGGTGTGATCGAGCAGCCCGGCGACGAAGGCAGCGGTATCGGCATGCGTGGCCCCGCCATCCGCCACCGGCGTCGGTTCGGCGGCCGGGGTGTCGCTGCCGTGCTGGGTGTACCAGCTCAGGCGATGTCCCATGCTCAACCCCGCCAACGGGGTGCGGATGCTGGCGCCTTTGGCGTGCAGGTGCGGTGCCAAAGCGTCGAGGTAGGTCGCTCCGGCGTGGATCTCGACGACCCGGTCCTGCAGCGGACCGGTCAGCAGTTCGAGGCGTTCGGCCACCCACCTCCCCCATGCAGCGCGATACGCGGGCGGGGTGTCGGGGAGATAGCGTTCGTACGGGGCGAGCCAGTCGTCGGGGGCGACCAGTCCGTGTTCGGCCGAGAGGATGAACCACGGCCGTCCCGTCTGTTCGGCGTAGGCCCGCTGCTTGGTGAACAACGGCGAGACGTACAGATCTTTCGCCGCCGATGGCGCCTCGCGTTTGGACTTCACGCAGGTGACGAGCACCAGATCCGCCTCGACATGTCCATCCGAGCGCTCACCGGCTGTCGCGGTGGGGCCGGGACCATCCGCCGCCACGACATCCGACGACGGGTGGCCGGGGGTAGTGATGCGGTCGAAGGTGACCGTCTCGCCCAGCCGCAGGTCGGTGAGGACGAATCCGGCGGCCTTCCAGGCGTTGACATGGCCGCGATCGCCCGACCACCAGGTGCGGTGTCTGACCGCCGAGGTCGGCAGGTCCCCGACGAGCGATTCGAGTTCGTCCCACGTCAGCCGGACCGGCGTGTCGGCGACCGCCAGCTTGTCGATCAATACATCCCAGTGCGCCACGACCTGTGTCTATCACCGAACGGCGACACCCCCGGCATACGGGGATCGGCTCGGCACACACCCGAGCGGATCGGCGGTCGGACGGTTCTCGGTGACGGTGATCGCCGAGAGTATCGGGTGGTTCTGTCACACTGGAGAGAAATCCCCGCCGTACCCCTTGCGGCGGGGATTTCTCTGCGCACAGATCATTTGTCGGTTTCGACCGGGGCGAATCCGTAGTAGTTGATGCCGTTCCAGTCGGTATCGACGACCATGACCATCGCGCCGTCGATCTCCAGGAGCGCGAAGAGTTCGTCCGGGTCGAGATCTTCCGGATCCCCGGCCTCGGTCGGCATCTCTTCTGTGACCCGGGGGGCTGATGTAGCCCCAAACGGTTGCACCGCCGTAGTAGACGAACAGCAGGGTCGGATCACCGGTGTTCGCTCCGTCGTCCGAATCGGCTGCCTGCCCACTGAACGGGGAATACACGGTGCCGAGATAGTGGACGCCGATCGTCGGAAGAGCCATCAACCGTTCCTGTTCTGTCGTTGCAGTTCTGACACAGAGTCCCAATCGGGCGCAATGCCCCTTTCGGGTACTCGGCGGGTCACTGTAGGTGTCCGGTCTGACACGAACGCGATGCCACCGGTGATGGATGGGGCGTTATCGACTCGAAGAGCACGGCGTTCTATCGGCCGCAGGTGTGTGCCGCAGCTGCCTGCTACTTCCGCCACGCTCGACGAGCGATGTTCCGGGCGGCCATCCGCAACGACGTGTGCGCCAACCTCGACAGCGGTGCCCTTGCGCTGAGCCGTTGCCGCTGGGTGCGGCCCGAAGTCGAACTGGTCCGCCGGCTCGCGACCTTGACCGAGGTGCGTCTGCTCGACCTGTCGACCTGACGACCCGAGTGACCGCGTGCACCCGGCGCCGGCATCCCGGCGGGTGCACGCGATGGCCGGGGCGAGGTGCCAGCCCACTCCACCACGACTCAAGCCTCCGGTCGTCACCACCGAGAACCGGCTCTTACGTCAACTGGCCCTTCGGGACCAATCCCCTGGTTCACCCGCGCCCGTGGTGCTGTCGCCTGGGCGGAGCTGTCCCCACGCCCCGGTAAGTTCGTTCCCAGTACTGGCGAAGGAGACGAACACCCCTATGGCGACGACGAACGCGTCCTTGATCTGGAATATCGCGAACCTGCTGCGCGGCCCCTACCAGCCGAACCAGTACGGCGATGTGATCTTGCCGTTCACGATCCTGCGGCGCCTAGACGCGATCCTCGCCCCCACCAAGGACGAGGTGATCGCCGAATATAAGAAGGTCCAGGGGCTGGGGATCGACCCGTTCGTGGTGCTCAAGTCCAAGTTCGGGCTGCCGTTCTTCAACACCTCGGTGTGGGACTTCGGAAAGCTTGCTGCCGACCCGGCCGGGCTGGTGGACAACCTGCTCGACTACATCGAAGGGTTCTCGGCGAACATCCGCGACGTGTTCGACGGCTACGGCCTGCCCACCCTGATCGCCGAACTCGACAAGAAGGACCGGCTGTTCCTGATCGTCAAGGAGTTCGCGAACGTCGACCTGCACCCAGATCGGGTATCCGGGCACGACATGGGCTACATCTTCGAAGAACTCATCCGCAAGTTCGCCGAATCCAACAATGCCCAGGCCGGTGACCACTTCACCCCCCGCGAAGTCATCGCGCTGATGGTCGACCTGCTCTACGCCGACCAGGACCTCGAACTCACCGCACCCGGCATCGTGCGCACCATCTACGACCCCGCCGCCGGCACCGGCGGCATGCTCTCAACCGCCTACGACCACCTCGTCGAGATGAACCCCGCCGCCAAACCGGTGCTGTACGGGCAGGAGATCAACCCCCGCTCCTACGCGATGTGCAAATCCGACATGGTCATCAAAGGCCAGTCCGTCGACAACATCTACCTCGGCGACACCCTCGCCGACGACGGCTTCAGCGGTCACCACTTCGACTTCCTGCTCTCCAACCCCCCGTTCGGAGTGGAATGGAAAACCCAGCAGAAGAAGGTCACCGACGAACACGAACAACTCGGACACGCCGGCCGCTTCGGACCCGGCCTGCCCCGCGTCTCTGACGGCTCCCTATTGTTCCTGCTCCATTTGATCAAGAAGATGCGCCCCGTCCGCAGCCCCGATGACAAGGGCTCACGCCTGGCGATCGTCTTGAACGGCTCGCCGCTGTTCACCGGCGGCGCCGGCTCCGGCGAGTCGAACATCCGGCAGTGGATCATCGAGAACGACCTGCTCGACGCGATCATCGCGCTGCCGACCGACATGTTCTACAACACCGGCATCTCCACCTACATCTGGATCCTCGACAACAAAAAAACCGGGCAACGAAAAGGCAAGGTCCAGCTCATCAACGCCGTCGACATGTTCGGCAAGATGCGCAAATCGTTGGGCTCCAAGCGCAAGCAGCTCCGCGACGAGGACATCCAATTGATCTGCCAGCTCTACGACGAGTTCCGCCACGACGACGGCATCGATGATCCCGCGTTGTCGAAGATCTTCGACAACGAAGCGTTCGGGTACCGCACCATCACCGTCGAACGGCCCCTCCAACTGTCCTTCCACGTCCACGAGGACACCGCCGAGCAAGTCCTCGCCGTCAAGGCGATCGCCAAGCTCCCCGATGCCGAGCAGACCGCTGTCCGGGACGCGCTCACCACACTGGTCGGCCGGTCCTGGTCGAACCGCGAGAAGTTCGTCGCCGACCTCAAGACCGCGCTCAAGGATGCCGGCATGGCCAAGCCCGCCGCACCGATTGTGAAGGCGATCTGGACCAGCATCGGGCAGCACGACCCCGCCGCCGACATCGTCACCACCAAGGGCAAACCCGAAGCCGACTCCTCCCTGCGCGACACCGAGAACGTGCCCCTGTCGGAGGACATCGAAAAGTACTTCGCCCGGGAGATCCTCCCCCACGTCCCCGACGCGTGGATCGACCACGACAAGACCAAGACCGGCTACGAAATCCCCTTCACCCGTCACTTCTACCGCTACACCCCACCCCGACCCCTCGAAGAAATCCAGAAAGACCTCCGCAGCCTCGTCACCGAAATCCAGGCCATGCTCGCCGAGGTGGGCGCATAGATGTATCCGACTCAACAGCTCCGACGTTTGGCTCGGATTCGCAACGGCGCGGACCATAGCGGGGTCCAGGACGATCTTGGGGATTTCCCAGTTTACGGATCTGGTGGGGAGTTCACCCGTGCAACTCGATCGCTCTACTCCGGACCGGCTGTGCTTCTGGGACGGAAGGGGACGATCGACAGGCCGATCCTTGTAGACGGGGAGTTCTGGACTGTCGACACCATATTCTGTGCGCAGCCCCACCCGGAGGTGGATGCAGCTTTCCTCTACTACGCCTGCACGACCATTCCATTTAGCCTGCTATCCACGAGCACTGCACTGCCGAGCATGACTCAAGGCGATCTGAATGCTGTCCGGCTCCCAGCGCCGACCTATGAAGTCCAGCAAGCGATCGCAAGCTTCCTCGACCGTGAGACCGCGAAGATCGATGTCTTGATCGCCAAACAGGAGCAGCTCATCACCACCCTGCGTGAGGACCGTGCCGCCACGATCACCCAGGCCGTCACCAAGGGCCTCGACCCGAACGCCGAGATGAAGAACACAGGGATCGGTTGGCTCGGCAGCGTGCCCGCACACTGGAAGCTCATCCCCCTTCGCTACCTGTATGCGAAGCGCAAGGATCAAGACCATCCTGATGAGCAGCTCTTGTCTATCTACCGTGACTACGGGGTAGTTCCGAAGGACAGCAGGACTGACAACTTCAACAAGGCGTCGGCTGATCTGAGCTACTACCAGCTCGTTGAGCATGGTGATCTTGTGGTGAACCGCATGAAGGCATGGCAGGGCTCTGTTGGCATCTCGCGGTACCGAGGGATCATCAGCCCGGACTACTACGTGTACAAGCCTCTTCACGATCAGTTTGATGGTTTCCTGAACTATTTGTTCCGCTGCCAGCGGTACGCCGCCGGCTACGGGAGGCTATCGACTGGAGTTAGACCAAGTCAGTGGAGCATTACGCCGGGCGATCACCTGGGGATGGAGGCATTGCTACCTCCAATCGAAGAACAGATCGCAATCGCTGAGTTTCTTGATGCGCGCTGCGTGAAGATCGACGCCTTGATCGACAAGTCGACCGAGATGATCGAGACGCTGTGTGAGTACCGCTCTGCACTGATCACCGATGCGGTGACGGGGAAGATCGACGTGCGGGGGGAGCCTAATCATGCCGCAACACCATGAGTCTGTCCTTGAGGACGAGATCTGCCAGCATCTCGCTAGCCGCGGCTGGTTGTACTCTCCGGACGACTCCGGCTACGACCGCGAGTTGGCCCTGTTTTCGGAGGACGTGTTCTCCTGGCTCGCTGAGACGCAGCCGACCGAGTGGGAGAAGCGGGTCAAGCCCGCCGACTCCCCGGAGGTACAGGAAAAGGCGAAAATTGCTCTGTTGCAGCGCCTCGTGAAGGCGTTGTCGGCTGATCTGAAGGCCGATGGTGGCACGCTGGCGGTGTTGCGTCGCGGGTTCTCCGACTTCAATGCCTCGTTTGCGATGTGCCAGTTCAAACCCAATTCGGGGTTGAACGTGACGACCGCGGCCCGGTATGCGGCGGTGCGGTTGCGGGTGATGCGGCAGGTACGCTACTCGACATCGAACACCAAGAAGGCCATCGATCTGGTGTTCTTCGTCAACGGTATCCCGGTCGCGACCGCGGAGCTGAAGACCGATTTCACGCAGTCGGTGGAACATGCGATCGAGCAGTACAAAAAGGATCGGGCCCCAAAGGGGGAACCGCTGCTGACGTTCGGCAAACGCGCCCTGGTGCACTTCGCGGTGTCGAACAAGCAAGTGCACATGACCACCCGGCTCAATGGGCCGGGAACGGTGTTTCTGCCGTTCAACCGCGGCAACGGTCACCGGGCGGGGAATCCACCGAACCCGCACGGGTCGGCGTCGTCATATCTGTGGGAGACGATCCTGCAGCGTGATACGTGGCTCGAGATCCTCGACCGGTTCCTCCATCTGGAGGTGTCCGAACGGCGGGATCCGGTGACGGGGAAGAAGACCCGCAAGGAAACGCTGCTGTTCCCGCGGTTCCATCAGTGGGAAGCAGTCACCCAGTTGGTGGCGGCCGCTCGGGCGGAGGGGCCGGGACACAAGTATCTGATCCAGCATTCAGCCGGGTCGGGGAAGACGAACTCGATCTCCTGGCTCGCGCAGCGTTTGGCGAGCCTCTACAACGAGCGCGATGAGAAGGTGTTCTCGTCGGTCATCGTGGTCACCGACCGCACGGTGCTCGATGCGCAGTTGCAGGAGGCGATCCACCAAATCAACCGCACCACCGGCGTCGTCGCCCACATCGACGGCCTCACGGGCTCGAAATCCAGTGAGTTAGCGGATGCGCTCGAGTCCGGGACGCACATCATCATCGTCACCATTCAAACGTTCCCGTTCGCGTTGGATGTGATCGAGAACAAGGAAACCCTCCAGAATCGGAATTTCGCGATCATTGCGGACGAGGCCCACTCGTCACAGACCGGTGGAGCGTCGAGCAAACTCAAGGAAGTTCTGTCCAAGAAAGAACTGGCTGAAGTCGCGGAGGGCGCGCCGGTACCAGCCGAGGACGTCCTGAGCGCTGAGACCAAGGCACGAGCGAACACACAGAACGTCTCGTTCTTCGCGTTCACCGCGACCCCGAAGGCCACCACACTGGAGACGTTCGGCCGTAAAGGTGCGGACGGATCCCCCCGCCCGTTCCACCTGTATTCGATGCAGCAGGCCATCGACGAGGGCTTCATCCTCGACGTGCTGCGCAACTACACCCCCTACAAGACCGCGTTCCGACTCTCGCACGGCGGAAAAACCTACGCCACCTCCGACACCAGCGAGGGCACGATCGCGGTCACTAGCGGTGCCGACCCCGACGATGCGGATCTGGTGGATCGGTCGGCGGCGGTGAAGTCGGTGATGAACTGGGTGAAACTGCATCCGACGAACATCGCCCAGAAGGTGCAGATCATCGTCGAACACTTCCGCCAGAACGTGGCGTGGCGGCTGAACGGGCAGGCCAAGGCGATGGTCGTCACCTCCTCCCGCAAGGCCGCGGTCCGCTACAAGCTCGCCTTCGACCGGTACGTCGCCGAGAACGGCTACACCGACGTTGCCGCGCTGGTGGCGTTCTCCGGCGAAGTGAAGGATGCCGAATCCGGCAGCGATGAGCCGTTCACCGAAACCAGCATGAACCCCGGTTTGAAGGGGCGGGATCTGCGGGATGCGTTCGCCACCGACGAGTTTCAGGTGATGCTGGTGGCGAACAAGTTCCAGACCGGGTTTGACCAGCCGAAACTGGTTGCGATGTATGTCGACAAGAAGCTCGGCGGCGTCCAGGCGGTGCAGACCTTGTCTCGGCTCAACCGTACATTTGCGCCGTTGAAGGATCAGACGTTTGTGCTCGATTTCGCGAACGAGGTTGCCGACATCGTCGATGCGTTCTCCCCGTACTACGAGGCCACCACCCTCGCCGATGTCACCGATCCGAACATCGTCCACGACACCGAACGCAAACTCGCCGTCGCTGGCATCTACGAGGCCTCCGAAGTTCACGGTCTCGTCGACGCCTATCTGGCGAAGAAGGGCAACAGTGCCCTCGAAAAGTGGATCGCCCCGGCGGCCGAGCGGTACACGATCCGCATGAAAACCGCCGTCGAACACAACGACCGAGCCACGATCGACGAACTGGCGATGTTCCGCAAGGACGTCGGCACCTATATCCGCCAGTACGAGTTCCTCTCCCAGTTGTTCGACTACGAAAACCCGTGGCTCGAAAAACTCGTCATCTATCTGAAACTGCTGGCCCCGCAGCTCACCGGTGGGGAGAAGCAGACCCCGATCGACCTGTCCGCGGTCACGATCGACTACCTCGGCCACCACGAACAGGCCCAGCAGAACCCGGCCCCCACCCCCGGCGTGCAGCTGGAACCGGCCAAGGACGCCGGCACCGGCACTGTGAAGGATCCGGACCTGGTCGCGTTGGAGGAGGTGATCGCGAAGATCAACGACCTGTTCTCCGGCGACCACCCCGACTCGTCGGTCCGCAACGTCGTCACCCACATCAAGGACCGGCTCGAGGAGAACGAGAACCTGCAACAGCAGGCCAAGAACAACAGCCTGGCCCAGTTCTCGGCCAGCCCCGACATCGACAGCGCGTTCGTCGACGCCGTGATCGGCGCGATGGACTCCTCGACAGACCTCTCAGTGCAGATCCTCAACAACAAGGACCTCGCACAGAAACTGCTCGGGGAGCTACTACCGTCGGTGTACCGACGCCTCGCCGACTGAATCGAACGGGAAGCGCTTACAACCATGCCAGCCGGCGCGAGCTTGAGTGCCAGAGACAGCACGTGACCGAGCGAGCTGACCGCAGACGACGAAGGGAGTCCTGACAATGGCGTTTCAGGGCAAGACTAAGAAGGCTCAGCAGCTGTTCGACTCCCCTGAGGAGATGTATCTCCGAGGCTCCCTTCCACGAACAGCAGATGCTGTCAGCTCGCTGTGGATCCACCAGGGCGACGCGCTCCGGGCATATGCCACGAAGCACCAGGACACGCCTGACCTGGCACTGGAACTGCCGACCGGGACTGGCAAGACCCTCCCCGGACTGCTAGTCGCCGAGTGGGTGCGACGCAAGGCCGAAGGGCCTGTCCTGTACGCGGCGCCGACCAAGCAGTTGGCCGACCAAATACTCACCACCGCCAAGAACGAAGGCGTGCCCGCCCGGCTCCTTGTCGGCAGTCACCACGACTGGAACCCGGCGGACGAGAGCGATGTCGAGGGCGGCGAGGCCATCGCGATCACAACGTACAGCTCGATCTTCAACAGCAGCCCAAAGCTGCCCGTGCCGCGCCTCGTCCTGCTCGACGATGCCCACGCCGGTGAGCAGTTTGTCGGCGAACAGTACGGGGTCACGATCCGCCGACATGAGGCGGACGCCGCCTACCTGGCGGTCCTTAAGGCGCTGCGTCCCTTTCTTTCGGGCCTACAGATCCAGCGACTTCAGGGAGCGCCCGATCCCGGGGCACACCACCAGGTGCGACTCATCCTGCCCTCCGTCGACCCCGGGGCGCTCACAGAACTCGACGCAGCGCTCGCCAAGCTCGGCGAGCCGTACAAGTACCAGTTCGCCATGATCCGCGGCGGACTCGCCTCCTGCTGCGTCTACCTCTCCTACGGTGGCATCCAGATTCGCCCGATGATCCCACCGACCTTCGAGAACAAGGTGTTTTCCCATGCAGGCCAGCGGGTCTACTTGTCAGCTACCCTCGGCTCCGGGGGTGAGCTTGAGCGGGCGTTCGGTCGCTCCGAGATCATCCGTATGCCTCTGCCGACCAAGACTCCGCCGCGCTCGGGCCGGCGCCTGTTCGTTTTTCCCGATCTCGTAAAAGGTGGCGATGCCAGCGGCCTCACACAGAATATCGTGGGTGTCACGAACAAGGCACTCGTGCTCAGCCAGAAGACGTCTGCAACCGCCAAGCAGGTTGCGCGTCTTCTCGCCGGGGAGGGCGTCCCCGCATTCGGCAAGGACGTTGTCGAGCAAGGCCTCGCCACGTTCGCCAAGGCGCCAACGGGTGTGCTTGGCCTGGCGAACCGATACGACGGCATGGACCTACCGGACGACGCCTGCCGGATCGTGGTGCTCGATGGCAAGCCGGATGCTGTCAGTCTTCAAGAGAAGTTCCTAAGCGAGCGCGCCGAAGCCAGTGCGGCCCTTGCCGAGCGGCTGCGGACACGGATCGTGCAGGGAGCGGGCCGTGCAACTCGTGGCCCGAACGACTACGCCGTGGTAGTCGTGGTCGGCTCGGACCTCACGCGGTACTTCTCACGTGCGGAGAACCAGACGGCGCTGGAGCCCGAATTGCAGGCCGAAGTCCAGTTCGGGTGGGACAACAGCAAGGGCCAGGACGCCTCCGACATCCTGGACAATGTCCGGATTTTCCTGGAACACGACACTGATTGGCGTGAGGGCGGCGAGCCGCTCGTTGCAGAGTTCCGCGAGGAGGCTGAGAAGGTCGAGGCTCCCGGCGCTGCCGCGTTCGGTGAATCCGCCGAACTCGAGGTGGAGGCATGGAAGCTCGCGTTCTCCGAAGACTGGATCGCGGCTAGTCAGAAACTCGAGGACGCTGCCCGCCTAGTCGGCAAGGGCGGCGACGCCACGCGAGGTTACCGCGGGATGCTGCTTTACCTGGCGGGAATCTGGCTCCACCTCGGAGCTGAGAGCGAGGCTCACCGGGCGCATGCGCGAAAGTTGGTCCGCGACGCGGCCAAGGCGTCGATCCGCGGTACCTGGCTCAAGGAGATGAAGGAACTACCCGGGGCGGAGGAAGCCCCGCCCTCGGCCGTGGATGCTGTGGCAGTCAACAACATCGTTGCCAAGCTCACCGGGGCGCTGAAGCCGAACAAAATCAAGAAGGACCTCGCCGACATGCGTGAGGCCCTCGGTCAGGATGAAGCGACCTCGTACGAGGTATCCCTGAGCGCCCTCGGGGCCTTCCTTGGCGCCGCGGCAACGAAGCCTGCTGGACAGGGCCGCTGCGACTCGGCCTGGCGGTGGGATTCGGCGCTCTGGCTAACAGTGGAAGCCAAGTCGGAGCAGCACTCCGATGGTCTCCTGCCTCTCAAGGACATCCGGCAGGCCAACACTCAGCTTGACCAACTGGCCGCTGACCAGGGCGTCGAACATGCCCCAGCGGGGAGTCCGACGATCATCGTGTCGGATCGTCTGGCGGTGGCACCCGAGCACGCACCCGTCGCCAACCCGAACGTCTACCTTGCATCTACCGAAGTGGTGAGTCAGATCGCTGGTGACGTCGAGGCGGTGTGGGCGGACCTGCTGGCCAGCATCGCCAAGCAAGAGCCGATTCACATCCTGCGGCGCCATGTCCGGGAGACTCTGGCGGAGAATGGGTGTCTGCCGACCCAAGTGGTCGACCGGCTTACCCAGGAAAATATCCGTCCGGGCGAATGATTCGGCAGGCTCGCGTGGAAAATTGCACCACAACCTCTCGGCTGGTGTCTTCTTCACCAGCATCGTCTCATTCCTTGGCAGTGAGACAGCCGTCCTGCGTGTACGCGGGATCTAATCGCCCCAGCTCGCGACGTCTCATAAGTTGATTCCGAAACAAGTCCTTGAAACATCGGTACGAGTACAACTTTCGGAACAACAGGCCGTGTGCAACACATCGTGGAATCTCAGCGACGCAACGCAGCCGCGGAGATCGGTAGGCCCGCCACGGCGAGACGGTCGCAGACGTCGGCCGGTGTGCCGGGCGGATTGCGCCACGCCGCAGCGGTGGCGCTGATCGCCTGGTGCACCCGTGCCCCGTCGAGTGTGAACAGGTCCATGACGAACTCATCCGGGTGCAGGGCCTCGATGCCGAACTGGGCGAGTTCGGCATCGGGGAAATCACGCAGATTCGCGGTGACGATCACCTGCGCTGAGCAGCGGATCGCCGCGGCGAGCACGTGCCGGTCGTCCTTGTCGGGCAGCGTCAGCGCTGGGACGAGTGCCTCGTATCCGGTGACCATGCAGTCCGGGACCGCTCGGTTCATCAGCTCCCGCAGCCTGGCCAGGGTGGCGGTGGGGATGTCCGGCCGGTCGGCGGCGAGATTGCGGAACGTCTCGTCGAGAATCCGGTCGGTCCACCGGGCATGCACCAGTCCGCTCTGGGCAAGACGAATCAGAACGTCGCGAAGCACGTTCGGGTACAACACATTCGCGTCGTAGAGGACAGTGAAGGTCACGTCAGTACAGTCCGAGGTCCTCGGACAGGGCGGCCAGCTCGTCCGCCGCCCCGCGCGCATCGCGCTGCTGGGTGCGCCGGTACTCAAGAAGCGACGATGCCAAGATCCGGCGATGCCGGCCCACCAGTCGATACTGGATGAGGCCCTGGTCGAGGAGCTTGATCACGTGCGGGCGCGAGACGTTGAGCAGCTCGGCGGCCTGCTGGGTGGTCAGCTCCGCATGCGCCGGGACCACGGTCACGCCCTGGCCGGCCGCCATGTTCGCCAAGACGTCTTTGATCAACTCCAGAGCCGAACTCGGCAGGTGAACGGACTCCGACGTCCCGTCGACGGTGACGTCGAACGTGTCGGTGCCCGCTTTGACGTCCCGCAGAACGTTCAGTGCTTGTCGTGCCTGTTCCTGTTCCACGGCACTGGGATGTTCGATCGCGGACATGACCCACCTCCTCTAAATGAAATATACGCAGCAAACGAAACAAACGCAAAAGTCGGGTAATCTTGCGAACGGCGAGACCGTCGCGGCGGAAATTCGGCCCGGCTCGCTGTGACGGATTCGCGGGTGTGCTGTTTGACGATCCCTAACCAGCACGCTTTTGAAGCGAACCCAAGGCCATGTCGCAAGGCGGGGTAGCCGTAGCATTTGCCGAAAATCGGGCGGATATGGCGTAGTGCCCGGTCGGTGATCCGCTCGGCCTGTTGGGTCGAAACGATCGTCTGTCTCGCCACCGGCTCCTGGCGGGCGCGGCGTATCCGCCCAGCTCGCCGACGATCCGATTCGGGCCAGAACTCGTGTGGGACGTAAGGGCCCGCAACCCAAGGTTGTCAGGAAGTGCAAAGTAGCGGGATCCTGACGACAGGCTGGTGAATTCTCAGGCTCGTGGTGCAGCACTGCTGACGATGCGGTGGATGGTGGAGCGGCCGACGCTGTATTCCTCGGCCAGGTCCGCCAGGCTCGCGTCGTCGGCGGGGTCGTGGTAGCGGCGGTGGATTGTTTTCCGTGCCGTGAGAGGAAGTTTCGGCTGCTTGCCCTTGAGCCTGCCTTTCGCGCGGGCCTTGGCCATGCCCTCGCGGGTGCGTAGGTGGTTGAGGTTGGCCTCGAATTCGGCGACCATGGCCAAGGTTTGCAGGAAGAGCTTGCCGAACGGGTCGTTCCAGTCGTAGATCGAGCTCCCGAGTCCGAACAGCACCTCGCGCTCGCGCAGTTCGGTCAGGGTCTGGCCTGCTTCGGCCATGTTGCGTGCGAATCGGTCGAACTTCGGCGTGGTCAGCACTACCTGTCGCCCGTCGATGGCCGCCGCGGCGGAGGTGACGGCGGCGAGTGCGTTGTCGAGCCCGGCCCGGTTCTTGCGGGTGGTCCCGGAGAACCCTTTGTCGATGAAGATCCGCTCACGCGGCACTCCGAGCGCCAATAGCTGCTCGGTTTGGATCTCGACGTCTTGTTCGTCGGTGGAGCAGCGGCAGTATCCGACGCGGAACGGCTCACCCATGCCGAAAGTGTTCCAGATAGCGGGGGTTGACCGGCACAGTCAGCGGAACACCTCTACGGAACACCGGTGAGCTGGGCCGACGTTGGCTCTGCGTGGTGTTCCGGTGGCCGATCCGGTTACGGAACAGGTCAGGGGGTGTTATCGGTGTGTGGGGGTGTGTTGTGGGTGAGGAAGTGGTTGACGTCGACGGTGAGGAACAGGGCGGTGGCGGTGGTGATCACGTGGGCGTGGTCGTTTTCGATGGTGGCTTGCAGGTGGAGTTTGCGGCCGTCGCGGGCGTGGATGTGGGCGCGGAGGGTGTAAGGGGTGTCGAGCAGGATCGGGGCGAGGTAGTCGATGGCAAGGTGGCGGGTGACCGCGGGTTCCCCGACGGTGTAGAGCAAGAGTCCGAACAGTTCGTCGAGGACGGTGGCGACCGCGCCGCCGTGGGCGATCGCGGGGGCGCCGACGTGGCGAGAGTCGAAGCGGTGGTGGGCGTGGACGCCGTGTGCGTCGCGGCGGGCGCGTAGCTGGTGGCCGTGGGGGTTGGCCGGTCCGCAGCCGAGGCAGTGGTCGTGGTGGGGTGGCAGGTCGGCGGAGTCGGGTGCGAGCACAGGGAAGGCGGGAATCCAGTCCGGGACCTGTCGGGGCTCGGGTGTATGGGTGCTGGGTGTGTTCTCGGTCATGGGCGCTTTCTGTGGGGTGTGTCTACCGTGCGGTGGTGAAGAGGATGTCGCAGTGGGCTTTGCGGGCGAGCTCGATCGGTGGGGTAGTCAGCAGCCGGGCCAGCAGCGGTGGCCGGTGGGGATCGGCGGTGACAATGAGGTCGGCGCCGGTGGCGGCGGCCAGGTGCAGCAGCGCGTGCGGGGCGGGTTCGGACAGGATGTGGGTTTCGATGTCGGTGGCGCCGTGGGCGAGGGCGTGCTGGTGGGCGGTCCGCAGGATGGCCTCGGTGGGAGTGGTGCCGCGTAGCTGGTAGGCGTCGGGTCCGAGCCGGTCGAGGTCCGCCCCGAGCTCACGTGCGTCGATGTGGTGGCGGGCGCAGATGATCAGGAGCCGGGCGTGGGTGGCGTGGGCGAGTTCGGCGGCGTGGTCGACCACACGGTAGGAGCGGTCGGATCCGTCGGTGTCGACGATGATCGTGCGATAGGCCGTCATGACGGGCGTCTTTCACGAGAAGGGAGCGTGTTTTGCGGGGGAAATGGTCGAGATGTATCGGCGGCGTGGTGCGCGGCCGGGGGCCAGTACTGCCAGCACGATCGCCCCGACGGTGGTGAGGGCGGCCAGGGCGAGCGCGGCCTGGCCGCTGCCGTGCACGAACGCGGCCTTGGCGAACTCGGCCAGCGGTGCGGCCACCGGTCCGGCCTGGTCGGCGACCTGCAGCGCCGCGGCCAGGGAATCGGCGACCGGGCCGCGG
>NZ_LPZN01000022.1 GCF_001646655.1 Rhodococcus gordoniae
GCTCCGGCCGGAGCGCCGCCTTTGTGGTCTCCTGGAACTGTCGTAACCTAAACCTCTACTTTAGAGTTAGGTACAGCCCGTCCGGGTGTCACGACCCACAGGAGGAGAACCCCACATGAGCCGCAGACACCGTCACCGGATGCGCCGCTTCTCGGCCGCCGCAGCCCTCACCGTCGCCGCAGGCCTGACGCTTCCCGCCGTCGCCGTGGCCGAGCCCGCCCCTGCAGAGCCGGCAGCACCGGCGCAGGCGCCCGTCGAGAGCCCGCTCGGGGCCGCCCTCGAAGCGCTCCGCGCACTGCCCGGCGTCGATCCCACCGCTATGGCCGCGGCCGAAGCCATTGCGAACGCACGAGGAAGTGCGGTCGACGCCGCGGAATCGACCCCGCTCGGCGCCTACGAGGACGGTATGGAATTCCTTCGCCGCCTCGGCGTCGAACCGTTCCTCTACCCCACCGGCGCACCGTTCTGCACGGCCGACGGCGACCTGCCGTTGGGCATCGTGCCGGCCGTCGCGGGCGCACTCCCCGGCCCATGGCCCGACTCCGACATCCCCTTCGCGTCGGAGAACCTGAACGTCGTCGCCCCCGCCGAGACGCTGTTCGCGTTCGTTCCCGTCGGCCTCGGGGAAGACGCCGACGCCTCGGGCATCCAGCTCGCGTGGTTCAACGTCAACACCTTCCAGGGCGGTTTCGTGCCGATGGGCACACCGGAGGAGGCTGCGGCGGGAGCGGTTCCGGCCGGCATCGGCGAACCGGCACGCAGCATCATCGAGAAGGCCGTCACGAGTTTCATCGCCGACACACTGCCTATGGGCGGGGTGCGGGTCGCGCCGGTCGAGACAGGTTCGGGGACCGTGCTCTCCGCCATCTTCGGCACCGTGCAGAACGGCGAGACCTCGTGCTTCTTCCTGCCCACGATCGGCATCGTGGACGTGCCGGCACCCTGACCGGCATCGGAATTCTGCGGCGGGCGGGCCTCAGTCCGCCCGCTGCAGCCGATCGAGCCGGTCGAACACGAGCGTGACGGCGGTGTCCATGTGCGCGAGCACGTCGTCGACCGATTGCCGTCCGGCAACCCAGGCGACCAGCGCCGACATCCACACGTCGGCGATGATCCGCACGGCGTTGAGCACCTCTTCCGTGACGATGTCGATGCCGGACGCCTTCGCGAAAAGAAGGGTGAGCACCTCACCGAGACGATCGAGTTCGGGCGCCGAGGACGCGTCGGCGAACATCGCCGCCCGGATGAGGGCGTCGTAGCGCAACGGATTCTCCGAGACGCGGGGCATCACCCACCGCAGCACCCCCATGAGGCGCTCACCGGCACTGTCGCCGGGAATCTCCGCGGTGGCCACAGCTTCTGCGGCGGTTTCGAATTCGATCACGAGCGCGACGACGAGCAAGTGATTCTTCGACGGGAAATAGCGGTAGACCGTGCCGAGAGCGACGCCGGAGCGATCGGCGACCGCTCGCATCTGCACGGCGTCGTAGCCGCCTTCCGAGGCGAGTCCCTCGGCGGAGGCGATGATCCGCATGTACCGTGCCCGCTGGGCCGGGCGCAGGCCCGCTCCGGGTGACCGGGCGGACCCGAGGGCAGGCCGCGACGTCTGCGCCGGCGCCGGCCCCTCGCCCGCGGTCACCGTCGTCGACTGCTCCGTCATCTCGTCACCTTCCGTCATACCCGTACCGAGGATAGTTCAGGGGGTGCCCCGCCTCTTCGTACCGCTATCGGTCCCGACGGGACAGGCGGGAGGATGTCCCTTCCCTCCGAATGTAGAACGCGTTACATTTTCTCCGTCACCGTCAGGAGAGGGGCAGCTGTGCGTCACGGAATCACCCTGTTCACGAGCGACCGGGGAATCCGGCCCGATGTCGCCGCCTCCACCGCCGAGAGCTGCGGTTTCGACAGTTTCTACGTCCCGGAGCACACCCACATCCCCGTCCGCCGCGAATCCGTGCATCCCGGCACCGGCGACGAGACCCTGCCCGACGACCGCTACATGCGCACCCTCGATCCGTGGGTGGCGCTCGGTCTCGCGGCAGCGGTGACGTCGACGATCACGTTGGGCACCTCCGTCGCGCTGCCCCTCGAGCACGATCCGATCACGCTCGCCAAGACCATTGCGAGTCTCGATCATCTCTCCGGTGGCCGCGTGCACTTCGGTGTCGGATTCGGCTGGAACGCCGAGGAACTCGCCGACCACGGTGTACCACCGAAGAAGAAGCGCACCGCTCTGCGCGAATATCTCGAAGCGATGCAGGCGCTGTGGACCGAGGAGCAGGCCTCCTACGAGGGCGACTTCGTCGCGTTCGGGCCGAGCTGGGCGTGGCCGAAACCCGTACAGCAGCCACGTCCCCCGATCTTCCTCGGCGCCGGTTCCACCGACCGCAACTTCGACTGGATCGTCCGCCACGCCGACGGGTGGATCACCACCCCCAGGGAGGACAACGTCGTCGACAACGTCGCGCGCCTCCACAAGCTCTGGGCCGACGCCGGCCGCGCAGGGGTTCCCGAGATCCTCGCTCTGGCAGGCCGTCACGATACCGAGCAGCTGAAGCTCTGGGAGGACACCGGAGTGACCGAAGTGATCTTCGGCCTGCCCGACCGTTCCCAGGACGACGTCGTCGCCTACATCGACCGCCTCGCCTCGAAACTCGACCACTGATCACCGACCGGAACGGATCCCCATGAGCACCGACCTCCACCCCCTCTCCGCCGATAACGTCACCACCTGGGACCACGAAGCCGACGTCGTCGTCGCCGGTTACGGCATCGCCGGTGTCTCGGCATCCATCGAGGCCGCCCGCGCGGGCGCCGACGTGCTCGTGCTCGAGCGGACCGGCGGGTGGGGCGGGGCGGCCTCGTTGTCCGGCGGCATCGTCTACCTCGGCGGTGGCACCCCACTGCAGAAGGCACTCGGATTCGAGGACACGCCCGAGAACATGAAGGCATTCATGCTCGCTGCGCTCGGGCCGGGAGCCGACGAAGCAAAGATCACCGAGTACTGCAAGGGCAGCGTCGAACACTACGAGTGGCTCGTCGACAACGGCGTGGTGTTCAAGGAGAGCTTCTGGGGCGAACCGGGCTGGGAGATCCCCGGTGACGACGGGCTGATGTACTCCGGCGGCGAGAACTCCGCGCCCTTCAACGAGATCGCGACGCCCGCCCCGCGCGGCCACGTCCCGCAGATGGCCGACAAGCGGACCGGCGAGAAGGGCGGTGGGTACATGCTCATGCGGCCGCTCTCGCAGGCCGCCGAAAGCCTCGGTGTACGAGCCGAATACGACATGCGGGTGCAGCGGTTGATCGTCGACGTCGACGGACGCGTCGTGGGCCTGGCGGCCAAGCAGTACGGCGAGGACGTCCACATCCGCGCCCGCCGCGGAGTCGTCCTCGCGACCGGCAGTTTCGCCTACAACAAGGAGATGGTCGCCTCCTACGCACCGCAGCTGATGGGACGGCCGGGTGCGGCGATCGAG
Organism: Rhodococcus gordoniae; assembly: GCF_001646655.1. Lineage (GTDB taxonomy): Bacteria > Actinomycetota > Actinomycetes > Mycobacteriales > Mycobacteriaceae > Rhodococcus > Rhodococcus gordoniae. The sequence continues at coordinate 3,480 of NZ_LPZN01000022.1, forward strand.
GAGCACGACGGCCGCGCGATCCGCATGGCGCAGGCACTCGGCGCCGACCTCGCGCACATGGACGCCACCGAGGTCGCGTTCTTCGGCGACCCGCAGTTGATGGCCCGGGGCATCCTCGTCGACGGCCGGGGTCAACGATACGTTCCCGAGGACACCTATCCGGGCCGTATCGGTCAGCTCACGTTGCTGAAGAACGACAACCGGGCGTACCTGATCATCGACGAGAAGTCGTACGAGGAGGGTTGTGCGGCAACGAGTTCGACGCCATTCTTCCGTTTCCGGCCGAAGTGGGTCGCGGAGACGGTCGCAGAACTCGAATCCGACATGGAGCTGCCGGCCGGAACGCTGCAGGCCACCGTCGAGGTCTACAACCGGCACGCCGAGAACGGCAACGATCCGGTGCTGGGCAAGAAGAGCGAATGGACCAAACCGATCGGCAGCCCGATCGCGGCGCTCGATCTCCGTAACTGCACCGCCGGCTTCACACTCGGCGGCCTGCGCACCTCGGTGGACTCGGAGGTACTGCACGTGTCCGGCGATCCGATCCCCGGTCTGTTCGCCGCCGGCCGCTGCACATCGGGCGTGTGCGCGTGGGGATACGCGAGCGGCACGTCGCTGGGCGACGGAAGCTTCTTCGGGCGGCGCGCCGGTCTGTCCGCGGCGAAGGGCTCCTGATCGACGGAAGACCGGCGCCCGGCAGCGGAGGCACCTTCGACGGCACCGACCGGTCGCGCGACCTACGCTCTCCGGGCCCGTCGCCTCCGGTCGTTGCGCGACGCGCTGCGCGAGCACGTCGAGGAACTGCGGGAGATCACCATCGCCGAGGTCGACGCTTCCCGATTCCGGTCCCACCGTCGCGGCCGAGAGCATCGGACGACGCGGCCGATGGGTAGGGTGATCCGGGATACACCGCACCACGCGAGAAGAACGGAGACCCATCCGATGTCCCGCACCACCCTGCCCCGCGAGGCGATCGAACTCGCCGAGGCGACACCGGGTTTCATGCCTCAGGACGAGGGAACCGCGTTGCACGAGGCTGCGGTGCAGTACCTCGGTGACGGCGTCGGTGTCGAGATCGGTACGTACTGCGGCCGGTCGACCGTGTATCTCGGAGCCGCGGCGAAGGCCACCGGCGGCACCATCGTCACCGTCGACCACCACCACGGTTCGGAGGAGCACCAACCGGGCTGGGAGTACCACGACCCGTCGCTGGTCGATCCGCACACCGGCCTGCTCGACACGGTCGGTGCCCTCCGGCACACCCTGGCCGACGGCGACCTCGAATCGCACGTCGTCGCCGTGGTCGGCAATTCTCCTGTGGTGGCGTCGTTCTGGCGCACTCCGGCGTCGTTCGTGTTCATCGACGGCGGTCACAGCAGCGAGGCCGCCCGTGCGGACTACGACGGGTGGGCGAAATGGGTGCGCATCGGCGGCGCCCTGATCATCCACGATGTCTTCCCCGACCCGAAGGACGGTGGCCGGCCGCCGTACGAGATCTATTGCCTCGCACTGGAGAGCGGCGAATTCGTCGAGAAGTCCGTGACGTCCTCCCTGCGGGTTCTCGAACGCACCGGCGGAACGGTCGGATCCCTGCCCGGCAGCTGAGTTACGGGACGAGCACCGGGCAGCGTTCGGTGCAGCGGTCGGCTCCCACCTGATGGGCGGGTGCCGCAGAATCCCGGAAGACGGCGTTTCCTCCCGTCGTGCGCGAGAGCGCGTCGGCGGCGAGGATCACCGCCGCACTGGTCCACGAACTGACCTCCACCGGCCATCTCTTGCCGTCGGCGTAGACGAGACCGGTCCAGTACGAACCGTCCGGATCGCGCAGATGCTGCATGGCAGCGAACAATTCGCGCGCACGACCGGAGTGACCGAGAGCATCGAGCGCCAGGACCAGTTCGCAGGTCTCGGCCCCGGTGACCCACGGCCGGTGGTCCACGCAGCGGATCCCGAGCCCGTCGACGACGAAATCCGACCAGCGCTCGGCGATCCGTTCGTGCGCCTCGGTGCCGCGCACCGCTCCGCCGAGGATCGGGTAGTACCAGTCCATCGAGTACTCGGGCTTGGGGGTGAACGCCTCGGGGTGCCGGCGCAGCGCGTGACCGAGACGGATCAGCGCGACCTCCCATTCGGGTTGGGCCTCACCGACCTGCTCGGCGATCCGCAGCCCGCACCACAGACTCTGGTGGATGCTCGAACAGCTCGTGAGCAGGGCCTCGTCGAACATGCCGCCCGCGCCTCGTGCCCATGAGATCTGGCCCCCCGGCAATTGCATGTCGACCACCAGATCGAGTGCGGCGCGCACCGTCGGCCACATGTGCTCGACGAACCTGCGATCGCCCGTCACGAGATGGTGGTGCCACACGCCCACGGCGATGTAGGCCGTGAAATTACTGTCGGTGTCGTGGTTCTCGACGATGTCGCCACGGAACTGGATGGGCCACGAGCCGTCGCCTCGCTGCGTCCGCCGCGACCACTCGAAGGCAGCATCCGCTTCCTCGCGCAAACCGGTGGCGGTCAACGCCATCGCGGATTCGATGTGATCCCACGGGTCGGTGTGTCCACCGGGGAACCACGGGACGGCTCCGGACGGCTCCTGCATCCGCGCGATGGCGCGACCGGTGGCCAGGCACTGCTCGGGCGACAGCACTCCCGGCACCGAGGGCACCGTCACGCGCGCGGAGTCACCGCGCCGCACCGGCTGTTCCCGGCTTCTCGAGGTAGAACACGACACTCTTCCCGATGACGGGGTCGAGGACCTTCTCGGCCGTCCGGGTGATCCACGGCGCCTTCATGAGATCCCAGACCAGCAACCGGTGATACGCCTTCGCCAGTGGATTGTCGTCGTTGTCGACTCCGACGGCGCACTTGAGCCACCAGTACGGCGCGTGCAGCGCGTGGGCGTGATCGGTTCCCGAGACCAGGAGGCCGGCGGCGGCGAGTTTCGCGGCGAGTTCGTCGGCCTTGTAGATGCGGACGTGTCCGCCCTCCACCTCGTGGTATGCGTCCGACAGTGCCCAGCAGATCTTCTCGGGCAGCCAACGCGGGACGGTCACGGCCGCCACACCTCCGGGCTTGAGGACCCGGACGAGTTCGGCGATGGCCCGTTCGTCCTCCGGGACGTGCTCGAGTACCTCGGAGATCAGCACGAGATCGAAGGTCGCGTCGTCGTAGGGCAATGCGAGTGCGTCGCCGACCTCCGCCCGGGCCAGCGCGCCTTCGGGGACCTCACCTTCGAGCTCCATCGCGACGAACATGTCGGCGACGGCCTTCATGTCGTCGGCGTTCTGATCGAAGGCGACGACATCCGCACCGCGTCGATACAGTTCGAACGAGTGACGCCCTGCACCTGCGCCGATGTCGAGGGCCCGTATCCCCGGTACGACGCCCAGGCGGTCGAAGTCGACGGTCAGCATCCGTTCTTCCCCTCTCGGTGCGCGGCAATCGCTCTTTCGTAGACTGCGGCGGTCTTCGCCGCCACGGCCGCCCAGCTGTAGCGTTCGAGCACGCGGTCGCGGCCCTTCGCGCCGAGACGCCGGCGTTCGGCCGGGTCGTCGAACAGGGCCGCGAGCCCTGCTGCAAGCTGCTCGGAGTCGCCCGGGGGCACAAGAAGACCGGCATCCCCGACGACCTCGGGGATGGCGCCGGCCCGACTCGCGACGAGCGGCGTTCCGCACGACATCGCTTCCACGGCCGGCAGCGAGAATCCCTCGTACAGCGACGGCACCGCCGCGATCTCGGCGGAGGCGAGCAGGTCGGCGAGCTCGGTGTCGTCGATCCCCGAGACGGTGCGCACGACATCGCCGATCGCGAGTTCGTCGATGAGTTTCTCGGTCGCACCACCCGGTGCGAGCTTCGAGACGAGGACCAGTTCGATCTCGCGTTCGGTGCGCAACTTCGCGACCGCTTCGAGCAGCGTCGGAACCCCCTTGAGCGGGGCATCGGCGCTCGCGACGCAGACGATCCGGCCGGCGACGCGCTCGGCCTGCCTCGGAGCGAACATCTCCGTGTTCACGCCGAGCGGGATCGTATGGATACGTTCGGATTCGATCCCGAAGGCCGTCCGGATGTCGTCGGCCGAATTCTCCGAGACCGTGAGCAGGGTGGGGAGACGACGCGCCACCTTCTCCTGCATGCGGAGGAATCCGTACCACCGCCGGAGCGTGAACCTGCGGCGGAAGGTGGTGGCGGAGGCCAGATCGAGTTCGCGGTCGCGGGTGATCGGATGGTGGATCGTCGCGACGAGCGGAAGATCCTCGGCGATGCGCAGCAGACCGGAGGCGAGCGACTGGTTGTCGTGCACGACGTCGAAATCACCGAGACGCCCGCGCAGCAGGCGCGCGGCGCGCAGACCGAAGGTACGCGGTTCGGGGAAGCCGGCGGTCCACATGGTGGCAACCTCGAGGACGTCGATCAGGTCGCGGTACTCACCCGGCTTCGGGGTGCGGAACGGGTCGTCGTCGCGGTAGAGGTCGAGACTGGGCACCTTCGTGAGCGTCACGCCGGGATCGAGTTCGGGGTACGGCTGGCCGGAGAACACCTCGACGGTGTGTCCCTGGGCGACGAGTTCGCGAGCGAGATGGCGAACGTAGACCCCCTGACCCCCACAATGCGGCTTGCTCCGGTACGACAACAGAGCTACGCGCACATTCCACCTCGGGTTCCGCTCGGAGGGCCAGGTCTCGGACAGATGTCCACTAGTTGTGTAGGGCACACACTAGAACATGTTTTGTGCCCTCACGATAGCGAGCCGGGGATGGTGCCGTGAGGATCGGCGACACGAGTGGGAGCACCGACCTACCGGACGGGCAGCCGTGACGAACCGACAATACGACGAAACCCCGGTATCGACGTGATACCGGGGTTTCGCCTGGAGCGACCCTGACGGGACTCGAACCCGCGACCTCCGCCGTGACAGGGCGGCGCGCTAACCAACTGCGCCACAGGGCCATGAGGAACCTTCGGTTCCCATAGCATGACCCACCGTATCCGGTGGGTCGGGTCTTGTGAAATTGATGGTTGTTTGCCGGACAACCGTGGTGGCCAGGGCCGGGATCGAACCGGCGACCTTCCGCTTTTCAGGCGGACGCTCGTACCAACTGAGCTACCTGGCCGGATGGCACCCGAACCGAATGCCGATCGTATATCTAGGAGCGACCCTGACGGGACTCGAACCCGCGACCTCCGCCGTGACAGGGCGGCGCGCTAACCAACTGCGCCACAGGGCCATACATATTCACTTCTCACACCAAGATACTGCACACTTCGACGAGGTCGAAGCGTACCCCCTACGGGATTCGAACCCGCGCTACCGCCTTGAAAGGGCGGCGTCCTAGGCCGCTAGACGAAGGGGGCCCGATCGGATTTCTCCGAACCGCACCCTCAACGGGTTTGGCGTTCCGTTGGGAGCTTGGACAGCTTATGCCACGGCATTCCTGATTCACAAATCAGCAGGTCAACCGGCCTATTCGTCGTTGCCGGACCTACTCGGCCACCCCTTCTCCCGCCAGCGCTCGAGCCACTCCTCCGAGGCCATCGCCTCGAGCGGCACCTCCACACAGGACTCGAAGCGCGCACGGACGTCGGTGTCCGGTGCCGTGAGGTCGGCGAGATAGCGCTGACCGGCGAGCGACGACGCGATCGCCGCGACGAAACGACGAAGATCGACATCGGGCCGGAACAAGCCTTTCTCCTGCGCCTCGCGTGCCAGTTCGTAGCCGGCCCGTCCCCACACGACACTGCCCCGCAACCTGACCTCTTCCGCGAACTCGGGTTCGGTGACGAGACGGAACTCCGCGGCGATGACCACATCGTCGTGCAGGGCCGCACCGAGATCGCCGACGAGTCCGTGCAGTCGTTCGAACGGATCGAGACCGGGTACGTCCATCCACTCGGCGACGATCGCGCGGTAGCGCTCGAGTCCCTCGTCGAGGACGGCCCTGGCCAGATCCTCCTTGGAGGCGAAGTGGAAGTACATCGCACCCTTGGTCGCGTTCGACTGCTCGAGGATTGCGTTGATCGATGCTGCAGCGAAGCCTCGCCGCGCAAATTCGGTGGCTGCCGATCGGACGATCGCAGCTCGCGTACGACGAGCACGCTCCTGTTGACGGGGCATGGGGAAATTCAGCCTTCCACGTTCCTCTGTTCCCCCACGAGACAACTCTAGTCTGCCCCCGCGATCCCGCCCACGGGTCGTGTTCGACCGAGTGAAACGAGGAACTTCACACCGGCGAGATCGGGGTTTTCAGAGAACACACCGGGTGGTACGCTTTGTCCGGCTCGGGTGCGGAGCAGGGGGTGAGCACCCGAGCCGTTGTCGTTCCTTCACAGGCGGCACCCACACCACGCGATGTCCGATATCATCGACCGCGCAGTGAGGATGCAGTGTGGTTCCCGAGCGGTACGGGGACGAGCAATGTGGTTACACTGTGCGCCCATGCCCCTATAGCTCAGTTGGTAGAGCTACGGACTTTTAATCCGCAGGTCGTAGGTTCGAGCCCTACTGGGGGCACCGGCAACGCCGGCGTCGTACGCGACGCCGGCGTTCGTCGTTCCGAGGGATGGTTCCCCGTTACACGCGGTGCGATCCGGGCGGGACGTCGTCGGCGCTCCGTCCGAGTTCCTTCCCCGCATCGCGGCGCGCTTCGAGTCGCTCCTGTTCGATCCGGCGCTGTTCGAGATCCGTGCGGGCCTGCTTCAGGTCGCGTCCGCGCTTGCGGTAGCGGGTGAGCGCGACGACGAACACCATCGCGGCCAGCGCTCCGAGGATCGCCCCGATCAGCGTGGCGCCGCGGAAACCCGGAGCGTCCACGTCGAGGATCCGCTCCCCGGCGTGCGCGCCGTTGCCGGTGCCCAGCACGACCGCCAAGGTCATGAGGTTCGGCAGAGCGACCACCAGCGCGAGCACGCCGAGAGTGATCTGCAGTCCGCGGTGGTATCTCCAGTTACGGACCTGCCAGATCCACGCGAGCAACGAGATCGGGATCGCCGTGCAGAGGATGCCGAAGAGCAGACCCCACAGCACTCCCCGTGTGAATCCGCCGTCCGCAAGCCCGGCGATCCGCTGCGCCCACCAGCGTGGAACGAACGCCGCCGACGCGTAATAAGCGATCACGAGCACGATCGCTGCCACGACCACCGTGATGACCTTCCTGGCCCACGGCGGCAACCCCTTCCGCGAAACGGTCTCGACATCGCTGTTCGTCATCCGGAACCTTCCTCGCCGATCGGTACGTGCGTACCTGCCGTACGCATGTCAGCCTACGGACCACCGCTTTCACCGCAGGTCCCTTCGCACTGCGAATTTCACCCGGTACGGTTGCCCGACTTTGTATACGGTGAGCCGCAGGGGTAATCGAACGTTCGCCGTCCGGGGAGGGACATGCGCAGTTTCGTGGATCTGGGCCTGTTCCTGGCCGCTGTCGCTCTGGGAATCGGATCGGTGTTACCCGTGGTCGGCGGAATACGTCCCACCGAGATTCCCCTGGTGGCGTTGCGCGACGGCTTCCCCGCCGGCGACCTCGCGAGTGTCGCGGTCCCGGGTCTGCCGTTGTACGAGTCCCTCGCGGTCCCACTCGTGGTGGCCGCAGCGCTCCTGCTCGCGGCCGCGCTGTTCGACTCGGTGGCGGTCGGGTGGGCCGGGACGCTGATCGGCGTCGCCACGGCGGTGGTGTTCTGGACTCGTCTGTTCCAGACCCACGGTGAGTACGTCGAACTCAACCGCAGCACGACGCTGACCAATCAGAACGGGACCGTCCTCCTGTTCAGCGGCACGCTCGTCGCGCTCCTGTGCTGCCTCGTCGCACTGCGTCGCTCCTCGACGAGTCGCGCCTCCCTGGATTGAGCTACCCCGGACCGAGCCTCCCCCTGCGGCGGGGCCGGTCCCGATACGCTCTCCGCACCGGGTGACCGCTTCGGGACACCCACAAGTCAAGGCAGGAACGATGGCAAGTCTCGACGAACTGATGTCCCGTATCCCGGTCGCGCAGGTGGCGCAGCGACTCGGCGTCGACACAGCGACGGCGGAGACAGCCGTCCGTGCGGCGCTCCCCACCCTCGTCGGCGGTCTCGACGCCAACGCCCGGAACGCGACGGGGGCGGCGTCGCTGCTCTCGGCGCTGGGCAAGCACTCCGACTCGAGCCTGGCCGAGGGTGACGTCGACGTCGACGGGATCGACACCGAGGACGGCGACAGGATCGTCTCCAACGTCTTCGGCGACAACAAGGAGCAGGTGATCTCGACCCTCGGCTCCGTGAACGGTGCGGGCGGGAACGATCTGATCGCCAAGGTACTCCCGATCATCGCTCCCATCGTGCTGTCCTATCTCGCCAAGCAGATCGGCGGTGGCGCGGAAGCGAACTCCGCGAGCACCTCGCAGGGTGGCGGTCTCGCCGATCTCCTCGGAGGTCTGCTGAAGAACGCCGGCGGCGGTTCGGCCCCGGCCGGCGGCGGTCTCGGCGACGTCCTCGGCAGTGTGCTCGGTGGCAATTCGGGTGGTGGTCTCGGCGGACTCCTCGGTGGACTTCTCGGCGGCGGCAAGCGCTGAGAGCCTCTGGAACAACACGTTCCGCTCTTCTCTGTGATGCAGCACGAGCGGGACGGTACTGTCCTCGAGCGTTCCGGACCTGTACCGTGATCCGGGCGATGTGGGGGGCCACTGCACGGTGCGGCCGCATGCAGCGGCGACGATCGGATGATCGGCCGGGCTCCCCTTCTCCGTATGCCGGCGGAGTACACGGACACGATGTGAGGGGTAGAAGAGTATGACGCGAGTCCTGACTCAACTGGAGTTGCTGCGCGAACTGGAGCCTGTAGCCGAAGCCAACCTCAACCGGCACCTCTCGATGGCGAAGGACTGGCATCCGCACGACTACGTCCCGTGGGACGAGGGCCGCAACTTCGCCGCGATGGGCGGTGTCGACTGGGAGCCCGAGCAGTCGAAACTCGGCGAGGTCGCCAAGGCAGCCATGATCACCAACCTCCTCACCGAGGACAACCTGCCCTCCTACCATCGCGAGATCGCCGAGAGCTTCTCCCGCGACGGTGCCTGGGGCACCTGGGTCGGCCGGTGGACGGCGGAGGAGAACCGCCACGGCATCGTCATGCGCGACTATCTGGTCGTCACGCGTGGCGTCGATCCCGTCGCGCTCGAGAACGCCCGCATGGAGCACATGACGAACGGCTTCGCGTCCCCCAACTCCACCGGCATGCTCCACTCGGTCGCCTACGTGACCTTCCAGGAGCTCGCGACCCGTGTGTCGCACCGCAACACCGGACGTGCCTGCGACGACTCGATCGCCGACAAGATGCTCCAGCGCATCGCCGCCGACGAGAACCTGCACATGATCTTCTACCGGAACATCTGCGACGCGGCGATCGACGTCGCACCGGTCCAGACGCTGGCGGCGATCGTCGAGGTGCTCGAGAACTTCCAGATGCCGGGCGCCGGTATGCCGAATTTCCGTCGCAACGGCGTGCTCATGGCCAAGCACGGCATCTACGACCTGCGTCAGCACCTCGACGACGTCGTGATGCCGGTACTTCGCAAGTGGAGGATCTTCGAGCGCGATCTCGGCAGCGAGGCACAGCGCGATCTCGACAAGCTCGGCACCTTCCTCGAGGAGCTGGAACGCCAGGCGGGCCGGTTCGAGGAGATGCGCGACCGCTCCCTCGCCCGGGAGGCCGCGAAGCGCGAGAAGGTGGGCGCGAACGCCTGAGTCCCGTACGGGCGCCGACGCCCGATCGCGACGGAGGTTATCCTGTGCCCGGCGCCGATTTCGGAGCCGGGCACAGTCGCTTCCGCGGTCCTCCACGAACGGGCACGCTATTTCTTTGTCACACAACGGTTTCCAGAGGTACCCATGTCTTCCCTCCGTATCGGCTCGATCGAACTGAACAGCCCGGTCGTGCTGGCGCCCATGGCGGGAGTGACGAACGTCGCATTCCGTACGCTGTGCCGCGAACTCGAACTCGAACGGGCCGGCAGCACGTCGGGTCTGTACGTGTGCGAGATGGTCACCGCACGCGCCCTCGTCGAGCGGCACCCGGTCACCATGCACATGACGACCTTCGGTCCCACCGAGACACCGCGGTCGCTGCAGCTGTACACCGTCGACCCCGACACGACCTACGCCGCGGCGAAGATGATCGTCGACGAGAACCTCGCCGACCACATCGACATGAACTTCGGGTGCCCGGTCCCCAAGGTGACCCGCAAGGGCGGAGGATCCGCCCTCCCCTACAAGCGCAGGCTGTTCGGGCAGATCGTCGCGGCTGCCGTCCGCGCCACGGAGGGCACGAACGTCCCGGTCACGGTCAAGTTCCGCATCGGGATCGACGACGAACACCACACTCACCTCGACGCCGGTCGCATCGCGGCCGCCGAGGGAGCAGCAGCCGTGGCCCTCCATGCCCGGACCGCAGCGCAACGGTATTCGGGAGCGGCCGACTGGGACGAGATCGCGCGGTTGAAGGAACACGTCACCGGCGTACCCGTGCTCGGCAACGGCGACATCTTCGACGCCTCCGATGCGGAGAAGATGATGGCCCAGACCGGTTGCGACGGCGTGGTCGTCGGTCGCGGCTGCCTCGGGCGCCCCTGGCTGTTCGCCGAACTCAGTGCCGCGCTCGGCGGTCGCCCGATTCCCACCCCACCGAATCTCGGTGAGGTGACGCAGATCATGCGCCGGCATGCCGAACTGCTCGCCGACCATCACGGTGAGGACCGCGGCCTGCGCGACATGCGCAAGCACATCGCCTGGTATCTGCGCGGATTCCCGGCCGGGTCGGAGATCCGTAACGGGCTCGCCCGGGTGTCGACGCTCGCCGAACTCGACGATCTGCTGGGCAAACTCGACCACGACGTGCCGTTCCCCGCCGATGCCGAAGGCCCGCGGGGACGTCAGGGTTCCCCGAGCAGCGTCGCGCTCCCCGACGGCTGGCTCGACGACCCGGAGGACACCTGCGTGCCCGAGGGCGCCGACATGATGCACTCGGGAGGATGAGTCCTTCCTCGGGGACTGTCCTGGACGGATTCGCGGATCGACCCACGGATGTCGTGCGTCACAGCCGCGTCACGGTCACATGCGACCGGCGATCAGTATCATTGCGGAGTCCTCGCGACGGTCGCCGCTGAGCGATCGGGTGGACGACGACGGATGACGATGCGGCGCGACCGCAGAAGGAGCAGGTATCGGTGGACGAGGAGCACGAGACAGGATCTCCGGATCCTCGCGCTCCCTGGGAACGACCGATAGCCGACAGCACCTACCGCGAAGCCCGTCCGGGCAGACGCAGCCGCGCAGGTGGGGTGCACCGCTCCGACGAGCCCGACCCCGACTCCGGTCGCCACGAGGGTGCACGCAATCGCCGGGCCGCGGATTCGGACGACCCGGAACAGCTCACCGTCGCCGAACTGCTCGACAAGGTGGGGCGACGATCCGATCCCCCTCCCCGGCCGGATCCGCCGAGCACGTCCACATCGTCGCTGCCTCCGGCACATCCTCGCGGCCCCGAGCCTTCCCGGCACGTGGCATCCGAGGACGAATCCGGACGGGCGGTGCTCCCGCGAAGAACGCCTCCCCCGGTGACGCCGCCGACCCGCTCGACACCGACGAGCCCTCCTGCGCGGCCCGACCCCCACCCTCCGATGCCGCCGGCCCCTCC
>NZ_LPZN01000112.1 GCF_001646655.1 Rhodococcus gordoniae
GTAATGTTTTACCTCACGCAGGCGGAGACAAACGGCTGCGTTCGCCCGCGTCGAGTTTGCCTTGCGGAAAGGCCGCAAGCCAGGCGGAGGGGGGACGGTGTACGAGGGCGACCTCCGCATCGTACGGAGCGTTCTCGGCGGCGCCCCGCCACAGGACCGCACCCGCCGCGAAGATGTTGGCCTTCACGGGCTTGTCGCGTGATTCGGTCAACGTTTCCTCCACCTCAGGACGAGCGGCTACGCATGAGTTCGACCTGGTGGTCGCGGGCAGCTGTGCCCGGCTCGGGCGACGCCGTCCAGGTGCCGTCGCCCTCGAGAATCCAGCAGCGTGTCGCCGGATCCAACGCAGAATCGAAAATGCCGTCCAACTGCGTTGCGAGCCGGGTGTTCTTCACCTGCACCATCACTTCGACCCGACGATCGAGATTCCGGTGCATCATGTCGGCGCTGCCGATCCAGTACTCGTCGCTGCCGCGGAAATGGAACAGTCGCGAGTGCTCGAGAAAGCGGCCCAGAATCGATCGCACCGTGATGTTCTCGCTCAAACCGGGCACCCCGGGCTTGAGCGCACAGATCCCGCGCACGACCACCTCCACCCGGACCCCCGCGCGGGATGCGCGGTAGAGCGCGTCGATCACCTGCTCGTCGACGAGCGCGTTGGCCTTGAGCCGGATCCCGCTGGGACGACCGGCGTTGTGGTGCTCGATCTCACGCTCGACGCGCTGGACGATGCCCTTGCGGACCCCGTGCGGTGCGACGAGCAGATTGCGGTACTGGGCCTTTCGGGAGTATCCGGTGAGGGTGTTGAACAGGTCGGTCAGGTCGGCGCCGATCTCGGGGGAGGACGTGAGCAGGCCGACGTCCTCGTACAGGCGGGCGGTCTTCGGGTTGTAGTTGCCCGTGCCGATATGGCAGTAGCGGCGGATCGTCGACCCCTCGCGTCGCACGACCAGACAGGTCTTGCAGTGGGTCTTGAGACCGACGAGTCCGTATACGACGTGGACACCGGCCTGTTCGAGCTTGCGGGCCCACTTGATGTTGGCCTGCTCGTCGAATCGGGCCTTGATCTCCACCAGCGCGACGACCTGTTTGCCGGCCTCGGCCGCGGCGATCAGGGCGTTGACGATGGGCGAGTCGCCCGACGTCCGGTACAGCGTCTGCTTGATCGCAAGCACCTGGCTGTCGGCCGCGGCCTGCTCGATGAACCGCTGGACGCTCGTGGAGAACGAGTCGTACGGATGGTGGACGAGGATGTCGCCTTCGCGGAGAGTCGAGAACACGCTCTTCGGGGTCTCGCGCTCACCGAACGCGGGATGGGTCGCCGGCACGAAGGGCGCATCCTTCAGATCCGGACGGTCGACGGCGTGCACCTGCCACAGCGACGACAGGTCGAGCAGACCCGGCAGCTGGACGACGTCGACCCGGTCGACGTCGAGCTCACGCAGC
>NZ_LPZN01000023.1 GCF_001646655.1 Rhodococcus gordoniae
CGGTTCGCGCTCGGTGGCGCGGCGGACGAAGGCGTCGAGTTCGGGCGGCACCCCGTCGATCGCCGAACTCGGATCGGGCACGTCCTTCTCCACCCGCTGGTACGCCACCGACAGCGAGGTGTCGCCGGTGAAGGGGGTGCGGCCGGTGAGCATCTCGTACACGAGCACACCGGTCGAGTAGACGTCGCTGCGTGCGTCCGCGCTGCCGACGGTGACCTGTTCGGGAGACAGATAGGCCGCAGTGCCGAGGATCACGCTGCGTGAGGTGGTGGTCGCGGCGGCGACGGCACGGACGAGCCCGAAATCGGCGATCTTCACCTCGCCGTTGCCGGAGACGAGGATGTTCTCGGGCTTGATGTCGCGGTGCACGAGACCTGCACGGTGCGCCACGGCCAGGGCACCGAGGACCGGCGCCGCCACCGCGGCCGCGGCGTGAGGCGGCATCGGGCCGCGTTCGCGCAGCAACTCGCGGAGGGTGCCACCTTCGACGAGCTCCATCACGAGGAAGACGTGATCGCCGTCCTGGCCCTGGTCGTACACCGCGACCAGCCCGGGATGGGTCAGCCGCGCGACGGACCTGGCCTCGAACTCGAACCGTGCCAGGAACTGGGGATCTGCCGCGAACTGCGGGTCCATGATCTTCACGGCGACAGGACGGTCGAGGCGCAGATCGGTGCCGCGGTAGACGGTCGACATGCCGCCCCGCGCGATCTGCGATTCGATGCGATAACGCCGGTCGAGCACGACGCCGACCAGTCGGTCGCCTCCAGCGGTCACCCGGTGTACCCCCGTGTCTCGTGCGTGATGGTGGGACGCCGGTACCCGGGCCTTCGAGGTATCGACGTGACGAAGGTCCGGCTCCGCGTGCGCGAAGTGATTTCGTCCCCGTCGATCGTAGCCAGCTCCCGTGGACGGTAGCCGCGTAGCCGCCCGCGCGGGCACAGCGATAACGTGGTGGGGTGAGTGCAATCCCTTACTGCGACGACGTTCTCGACCGCTCCGTCCCCGTGGTGCAGCTCGTCGACGTGGCGAAGACCCTCGGCGTCGCCATCTCGCGTGTCCACCAGATGGTGCGCGACCGGCAGCTGCTGGCGTTCAAACGCGACCGGGTGCCCGTGGTACCCGAGGCCTTCCTCGACGGAGAGGGGGACATCCTCAAGGGCCTTCCCGGTCTGATCGCGGTGCTGCACGACGGTGGTTACCAGGACGACGAGATCCTGCGGTGGTTGTTCGACGAGGACGATTCTCTTCCCGGCGGAAACCCCGTGGCCGCGATGCACACGCAATCCGCGCGCGAGGTGATGCGGCGGGCGCAGGCGCTCGCCTTCTGACCCCCCGGCTCTCTCCGGGGTCAGCGGTGCCGGAACAGTGAACCGGTGACGTACTCGGTGAGCATCACCGCGGCGCGCGTGCGGCGAGGAACCGTCGCACGCCGGTCGAGCACCCGGAACCCGCTGCGTTCGACCTCGTCGAGGATCCGCCCGTAGAGCGTGAACGCGGTGCGGATGCCCGGCCGGATCCGGTCGGGGAGTAGCGCCAGGCCGGGCTCGGCCCTGCGGTACTCGGCACGGGTCAGCGCGACCGCGTGGGCGAGAGCCCGGCGGACCCGCGGATCGACCACCCCGGTGCGTCTGCCCTCGCGCAGCAGGTCGAGGTCGACCCCGAACGCCGACCACACTTCGAGCGGGATGTAGACGCGTCCGCGTTCGAGGTCTTCTCCCACGTCGCGGATGAAGTTGGTGAGCTGGAACGCTTCGCCGAGTGCGGCGGCGGCCGGCGCGGCCGCCGGATCGTCGACTCCGAACACGGGAAGCAGTTCGAGCCCGATCACGGCCGCGGAGCCGTACATGTACTCGCGCAATTCCTCCATCGTCCGATAGTGGGACCGGAATTCGGGGGTGCCCGGCACGTCCATGCGCATGGACCGGATGAATGCCTCGAAGTAGTCGATCGGGATGCCGTACTGCCCGATCGTGTCGGCGAGTGCGCGGACCACCAGCCCGGTGTCGTCGAGCGGGCCCGGATCGCCCGCGAGCGCGGCGTGCAACCGGGCGCGCGCGTCGTCGACACCGCGGATCGCGGCTTCCGGGTCGTCCACCGCGGTGA
Organism: Rhodococcus gordoniae; assembly: GCF_001646655.1. GTDB lineage: Bacteria > Actinomycetota > Actinomycetes > Mycobacteriales > Mycobacteriaceae > Rhodococcus > Rhodococcus gordoniae. The sequence goes on from NZ_LPZN01000023.1 coordinate 2,107, forward strand.
CGTCGACGATGTCGTCGACATGCCTCGCGAATCCGTAGAGCGCGTGGACGGCGCTTCTGCGCGGGGCCGGCAGCAACCGGGTGGCGAGGTTGTAGGTGCGTCCGTGCTCTGCGGTGAGCTCGGCGCAGTAGGCATAGGCCCGGGCGAGGTCGTCGGTCACGCTCCCGGCGGGACGATCAGGCACGGTCGTCCCGCGCAGCACCCGGGGGCGATGCCGGTCGCGGCCGCAGTCGCAGGCGCAGCGGATCGTAGGTGACCAGAGCGCGGGCCGCGACGATCGAGGCGAACACTGCGAGCGCGACGTGCGCCAGGTTGTACATGCCGATCGACCCGTCGGGGTTGAAGATCAACATGAGCCAGGTCGACAGTGCGACGAGCACCATGAGGAGCCGGGGCGACATCGCGAAGGCCGCGGCGACCGCGAGCGGCCACGAGTAGTACCAGGGCAGTGCGGCGGGCGACAGCAGAGTCACGGCGGTCAGTGCCACGACGATCCCGAAGACCGCGTCGCGTTCGGTGCGGCGGAATCGCCACCACGCCCACACGAGGATCACCACCAGCGCGATCGCGCAGAGCATGCGCGTGATGTCGAGGATCGAGCCGAGACGCCACGGGGTGATCCACGTGACGACGTGGGCCATCATCGTCGGCAACGACAACCAGTTGATGATCTTCGACGAACCGGACAAGGCGGTGAGCCAGCCGATACCGACCCCGGCGAGCAGCGAGGTGCCACCGAAGACCGCGGCGAACACGAGAAGTCCGAGTCCGGTCGCTTTGGCGAACAGACGGACCGGCGCTGCGGGCTCGCGTCCCTCGGCGCGCGCACGGTCGCGTTCGTGGACCATCCACACCCACACCAGGAAGGGCAACGCCAACCCCGCCGTGGCCTTGATCGCGGCGCCGAGCGAGACCAGCGCGATGCCGCCGAGATGGCGGCCCTCGAGGACCAGCACGATGCCGGCGATCATGAGACCGACCATCAGCAGCTCGTTGTGCACGCCCCCGACGAGGTGGATCAGCACGAGCGGGTTCAGAACCGCGAGCCACAGGGCGATCGAGGGATTGCCGCCCATGCGGCGCGCGAGTTTCGGCACGGCCCACGCCATGAGCGCCAGGCCGGGAAGCATGGTCAGGCGCCACAACCACGTTCCCGTCACCACATTGTCGTCGGTGATGGACGTGATGCCCGCACCGAGGAGCAGGTGGACGGGTCCGTAGGGGGTGGTGGTGGTCGTCCACACGTTGCTGACGTTGTCGAGCAGGACACCCGGATTGACCACCGGCCCCACCGCGTACGGATCGAAGCCGTCGCGCAACAGCGCGCCCTGGGCGAGATAGGAATACGCGTCGCGGCTGAACATCGGTGTGGCGAACAGCAGGGGAGCGGTCCACGCGGGCAGCACCGTCCACAGATCGCGTACCGTCACGAGCCCGGCGAGGGCGGCCCGGCCGAGGCGCACCCACGCGCCGATCATGACGAGCACGCCGATCCACAGGATGATCGTCGAGAGCAACTGGCCGTGGCCGAAGCGCAGCCACGACAGGTAGATGCCCTCGAGCAGCGGATCGACCCGGCGGACGCTGCCCGCCCCGAAACTGCCGAAGGTCATGAACACCGCGCCGCACGCGCCGAGCAGCGCGGCATTGCCGGCGGGACTCCTCAGGAAGGCATACTTCGAAGGCTCACGTGCCGGTGCGGCCGTCCCCTCCGGCGCGGGCGAGGTCTGCGACTCGGCGTCGGGCGAGGCAGGGGACGACATCGGTACGGTTCCTCCCCCGTGGACGTGGATGCGCGGCGCGCAGATGCTGGCGAACGAGGACAGTTTAGTGGAGACGCGAGGCGCACTGCGCCCGGTATCGCCGCTCCCGCGGAAGTGCCCCCGTGTCACCGCGCGCGCGGAACACCGAGCCGTTCGGCGGCGAGTCTTCCGGACAACAGCACCGTGGGTACACCCACACCGGGCACCGTCGCCGAACCCGCGAGCACCACGCCGGGAACGGCCGGGTCGAGATTGCGTCGCCGGAACGGTCCCGTCTGGCGGAAGACGTGCGCGCTCGAGAACGGGCTGCCCGCCTGCATACCACGAGCGTGCCAGGTCCCGGGTGTGTCGATGTGGTCGACGCGGAACCCGTCCGTGATCCCGCCGTATCCGCGGCGGTCGAGGACGTCGAGCAGCTCGTTGCGATAGGGCACCGCGAGTTCCGCCCAGGCGAGCGGTGCGCTGTCGAGGTTCGGGCACGGCGCCAGCACCGACAACGGCTCGTGTTCGACGCCCTCGCGGGTGAACCGCAGGCCGGGATCGGACAGTGCGGGCCGGGTGATCAGTAGTGACGGATCGGACATCAGGCGGCCGCGTCCGCGGCTGCGGGTGATCTCGGCGAAGGTGCGGTTCCATGCGGCGCCGAAGTCGATCACATGGTGGTGTTGCGCCGCCCAGCCGCCACTCACCGCGGTGGGGACAGATCCGTGCAGCACCACCGCCGAGGGCGCGGCCAGCGTGCGACGGCGCCGGCGGCGTGGCAGCACGGCGTCGACGACCGGGGTATCGGGGGTCAGGACGGCCGCGTCGCACGGGAAACGATGCCCGTCGCGGGTGCGGACACCGTCGATCCGGCCGCCGGTGACATCGACCGAGGTCACCTCCCGGCCGAGTTCGAGCCGCCCACCGGCCTCGACGAACGCCGCGGCCATCGCGCGGGCGACCGACCGCATACCGCCGTCCACCGCGTACACACCCATCGAGGTGTCCATGTGGGCGATGGCTCCGTAGACCGCGAGGGCCCGTGCCGGAGCGACACCGGCGTACAGCGCCTGGAAGGTGAAGACGCGGCGCAGGCGAGGGTCGGTGATCCTGCGGTTCACCTGCGCGCCCAGCCTGCCGAACCCGCCCAGGCGGAGAAGGCGCACCAGATCGCGCACGGCGGCGGGCGACGAGACCAAGTCGAACGGCGAGTCGAAGTTCGCGTCCATGAAACGGTCGAATTCCGCCTCGAAGATGTCGGCGAGCCAGGACCGCAACCGCAGATAGCGTTGTGCTTCGTCGGGCCCGCACACCCGGGAGATCTCCGCGACCATGGCATCGGGATCCGAGTGCACATCGATCGAGGTGCCGTCGGCGAAGCGCGCGTGATAGGCGGGGGAGAGCTGCCGGGTGCGGAGCGCCGGACGGACGGAGTCCCGGTCGGCGCCCACCGCGGCGAGCGCGTCGTCGATCAACTCGGGCATCGTCAGCACGGTGGCGCCGTTGTCGATCTCGTAGCCCGGCCCGTGATAGCTGCCGACCCGGCCACCGACGTCGTCGGCGCGTTCGAGCACCGTCACGTCCTTGCCGCCGCCACGCAGGTGCAGAGCCGCCGACAGGCCGGCGAGCCCCGCGCCGACCACCACGACCTTCTCGACGCCGGAAACCGTCCGCACCGGTCTCACGCCACCCGGCGGGTCGCCGCGACCGCCGAGTCGCGCAGGAGGGCCTTGCCCTCCTGCGTGGCACCGGACGATTCGAGAGCCTCGAACGCGCTGTCGGTCAACGCGGTGATGCGGTCCTCGATCCGGGCGACGGCACCGAGATCGACGAGCACGGAGCGGAGCTGCTCGACCTGCGAGTCGGACAGGTCGGTGCCGATCGAGGTGCGCAACAACTCGGCCGCTGCCGGATCGGAGCCGTCGGCGGTCTCGAGGGCCAGCGCGTACAGGACCGTGCGTTTGCCGGAGCGCAGGTCGTCGCCCGAGGGCTTGCCGGTGACCTCCGGGTCGCCGAAGACCCCGAGCAGGTCGTCGCGCAACTGGAACGCCAGGCCGATGTCGGTGCCGAAGCGGCGGTAGGCATCGATCAGGTCGTCGTCGGCGCCGGCGAGGGCGGCGCCGATATGCAGGGGACGTTCGATCGTGTACGCCGCCGTCTTGAACCGGTTCACCCGCGTCGCGGCCTCCACCGATTCGTCCGCCGCCACCTCGTTGGCGATGTCGAGATACTGCCCGCCGAGCACCTCGGTGCGCATCGCGGCCCAGACCGGCGTCACCCGCGCGACGGTCTCGGGTGCGAGCCCGGACGAGTGCAGCATGTCGTCCGCCCACACCAGGGCGAGATCGCCGAGCAGGATCGCGACGGATTCGCCGAACTGCTCTGCCTTGCCGTGCCAGCCGGCCTTCCGGTGCTGCTCGGTGAACTCGACGTGCACGGTGGGGAACCCGCGGCGCGTGGTGGAGGCATCGATGATGTCGTCGTGGACGAGCGCCGCGGCCTGCACGAGTTCGAGCGCGGAGCATGCCTGCAGGACGGCCTCTGCGTCCGGGCCCGTCGGATCCCCGCCGGCGCCGAGCCAGCCCGTCCACGCGAAACGCGGACGGACCCGCTTGCCGCCGCGGAGCACGAATGCTTCGAGTCTGTCGACGGCCTGCCGGTAGCCACCGCCCACGGAGTCGATCAACGCGGCGCGTGAGGCGAAGAACTGCCGGAGGGAGTCCTCCACACGGTGGGGGAGCTGCTCGGCAAGCAAGTGATCGGCGCCGGTAGACAGGACGGAACCTCCAGGTCGATGGTGACGGCACCTCGGAGACGAGTGGAGCCGGGGCGCCGCGACCAGCCTATCCGCACTCTCGGATCGTCGCCGGTAGCGCCCGCCGCAGCGGCGCCACCTATGCTGGACCGGTGACAAGCGACTTCGTCAGGGCAACCGAGGACGGCGGGATTTCTCGGACCCCGTCGATCGTGGACCGTCTCGGGTCCGCGCGTTCGGGCCGCATTCCGTTCTCCGTCGAGTTCTCCCCGCCTCGCGACGCCGAGGCCGAGGGACGACTGTGGCGTGCCGTGCGGACGTTCGAGCGTCTCGGCCCGGCCTTCGTATCGATGACCTACGGCGCCGGGGGATCCACCCGCGACCGTACGGTTCGGGTCACCGGACGCCTCGCCGAGGAGACCACCCTGCTGCCGGTCGCGCACCTCACGGCCGTCGGGCACAGCATCGACGAACTGCGCGCGATGGTCGGTGCCTACGCCGATCGCGGTATCACCAACATCCTGGCCCTGCGCGGCGACCCGCCGGGTAATCCGCTCGGCGAGTGGGAGAAGCATCCGGAGGGCCTCGAGTACGCCGACGAGCTCGTCCGGTTGGTGCGCGACCTCGGCGACTTCCACGTCGGCGTCGCGTCCTTCCCCGAAGGGCACCACCGGTCCCCGGACCTCGATCACGACACCCGCTATCTCGTGCAGAAGCTGCGCGCGGGCGCCGAGTACTCGATCACCCAGATGTTCTTCGACGTCGAGCACTACCTGCGTCTGCGCGACCGGGTCGTGGCCCACGACGCCGAGCAGGGGCTCAAGCCGATCATCCCCGAGATCATGCCGATCACGTCGCTGCGCTCGGCGCGGCGCAGCCTGGAACTGTCGGGTTCGCAGCTGCCGCCCGTACTCGAGGAGCGCCTGCGGCGGGCGGCGGGCGACGGTCCCGAGGAGGACCGGGCGGCAGTACGCGAGGTGGGCATCGAGGTCGCCACGGAGATGTGCGAGCGTCTGATCTCCGAGGGTGCGCCGTGCCTGCACTTCATCACGCTCAACTTCGCCCGCGCGACCGGCGAGGTGCTCACCCGCCTCGGCTACGAACTCGAGGCTCCCGCCGCGGTGCAGCCGGCCTGAACCGTCCCCGTCCCGGCCCCGGTCAGGGGAGGGTGCGGGCCTTCCACGACGCTCGTCCGCTCCGCCGTGCCCGAATCGACGACGCCGTGAGCGCGCCGAAGGCCAGGATCGAGGCGGGGTGGGCCGCGGCGTCCAGCAGGTCGCCGGCGAGACGGTCGGGGGCGTCCGGGTGCCGCCGGCCTCCCCGTTCGGTCGTTCGAGCGAGCAGTCGCGACAGCACTCCCGCGGCGGTCCCGGCCAGGCCCCAGCGTCGCGTCCGCGCGTCTCCGAGTAGGGACGCGGCCGGAGGCACGAGATACGCGACGAGATACAGCGCCACGACCGCGGCAGCCCCGGCGGGAGAGCCGAACGCCGACCACAGCCAGCGCGTGTAGCCGCCCACCAGCGCGCGGGGTCCGTCGTACATCCGGCACGACGCGAGTCGGCCCGCGGCCGCGACCGTGGTGCGTTCTCCGGTGCGGCGTAGCGCCCGGGCGAGATCGAGATCCTCCGTGGGACTCGCCGCGACCGCCGCGTGCCCGCCGATCGCGGCGTAGGCCCGGGCGTCGAAGACGAGGAACTGCCCGCACGCGACCGCCATGGACGGCCGGCGGGTGCGGTGCGAGACCGCGACGGGCAGCAGTGAGAACCACGACCAGAACAGCAGGGGTTGCACGAGGCGCTCGAGCGCAGACCCGGTCCGCTGGTACGGAAACGGCGAGACGAGCGCTGCATTCCGGCGGCGCAGCAGGGTGACGGCGGCGGCGAGCGCATCGGGCGCGAGCCGGACGTCGGCGTCGACGAACAGGACGACTCCCTCGTCCACCACCGAGCCGGCGTGAGTGACCGCTGCGGCGCACGCGGCCGCCTTGCCGGTCCAGCCGGCGGCAGGCGGGTCCGTCGACCGGACGACGGTGATGCGCTCGTCTCCCTCCGCAGCAGCTGCGGCGAGGTCGGCCGTGCCGTCGGACGAATCGTCGTCGAAGACGATCACGCGCAGGGCGCGCAGTCCTCGTTGTGCCCGCAGGTCGGAGACGATCGCACCGATGCGCGGGGCCTCGTCGCGGGCGGGAACGACGACGGTGACCTGCTCGTCGACGACCGGGCCCGGCGCGAGACGGGGGAGCGCGAACCGGTTCGCGACGGCGACCGCCGCGCCGTAGGAGGCGACGAGGGCGCCACCGCTGACGAGCCGCTCCCACGGGGTGGGGGCCGGTCCGCGCGACAGGCCGGTCAGGACCGTGTCCCGCTCGTCGCCGACCACCGCGGCGCCGGATTGCGGGTGAACCAGGCCGTGCCCGCGATGATCAGCGTGACCCCGAAGACGGCTCCGGCCATGATCCCGGCCCAGCCCGCGAAACCGCGCGTGTTGGGATCCGCGTAGCGCACCTCCGCCCGGAGGCTGCTGACCTCACCGGCCGGGAGCTTCCAGGTCACGATCGAATCCGACTCGCGGGTGCCGTTGGTGGTCGCCACCCGGGCCGGGAACGCGATGGTGAACTGGACGTCCGTGCCCTGCGACGGGGCGGACTCGAGGTCCACACGTCCGTTCAGGGCCACGAGGTCGCCGGAACGCTGCAGGTTGAGCTGGAACATGCCCGCGCTCTGGTCGGACATCGTCGCGAGCTGCTGGACATCGCCGAAGGTGAGGTCGTTGAAGAAGACCTGGCTCCCCACGTAGCCGTCCTGCGAGTACTCCTGCACCCGCACCTTCCCGGCCAGAGCCGAAGGGGCGGTGAGCTCGGGGCCGGGATCGTTCTCGTCGGCGGGAATGGTCGCGGCGACGATCTGCCCCGACACGCGGTCGTCGGAGGAGATCCCCATGGTCGCCTGCACGCGCAGGCAACCGGTGAGGAGCGGAACGGCGAGGAGCACGAGCCCCACGACCGCGACGACACGACGGCGGACGGACATGGTGGACGACTGCACGGAGAACATGGTGCCAGGCACGGTCATCCTCGTCGGTTGTTCGGGTCGCTCGCGGCGAGTCGTGCCTCGACCGGCTCCGGGCCGGATCCACTCGCGCCGCGTCCGCGGACGAGCGAGACCAGCAGGGGAACGCCCAGCACACCCATGACGACCAGCCCGTACAGCGCCGAATAGCGGAGCTCGGGGGTGTCGAGAAAGACACTGTGGGCGAGGGCCGAACCGAGCCACGTCCACAGGAACAACGCGATCGGCACACCGTCGTGCCGGGGCGTGTCGGGGCGGTCCGAACGGGAGTCGACGAGGACGAGCACGGTCGCCATGATCGCGGCGACGAGGAGCCAGCCCGCATAGTTGGTGAGCGGGATGTGCCCGATCCCGGGCAGGCCGCCGGCATTGCACCACGACCAGTGACCGTCCGCGACCATCTGGGGGTCGAGGAAGAGATCCCATCCGAGCATGCCGACGGTGACCGCCGCGACCCGGCCGGGACCGTTGCGGACGAGGCGCGAGGCCACGCACCACACGGGGTACAGACCCGCCGACCAGGCCAGCGGTACCACGAGCGGAACGTCGAGGGCCGCCGGCCCGAGACGGTCGGTGACATAGCTGTAGCAGCCGTAGGGGTAGCCGGTCATCGTGCCGACCACCTCGGACAGGTATCCGATACCGGCCGAACTCACGAACAGGACGACGGCGAAGGTGGGACCGCGGTTCAGCGCCGCATGGACGAGGCAGGCTGCGGTGAGCAGTGTGACGACCGCGACGGTCGCGGCGTCCCGGGCGTCACCCTCGGTGAGGGGATAGGCGATCTGGGCGAGGACCGCGGCGACGGCCGGGACGACGGGAAGGATCGTCCGCCATCGGGCCGGGTGGGCCGGGGCAGGCGCGTAGGTCTCGGTCATCGCGACACCCAGCCCTTCATGCGATCCATGATGCCGCCCCTGGCGTCGGCGAGGGCGACGCGGGCGGCGTTGCGTCCGCTCGCGCCGGAGACACCGCCGCCGGGATGCGTCGAGGCGCCGGTGAGGTAGAGGCCGGGCGCGTCGGGCACCCGATAGCCCGACAGCTCCGGCAGCGGCCGCCACAGGAACATCTGGTCCAGCGACATCTCCACGTGCATGACGTTCCCGCCGAGCAGTCCGAGTTCGCGCTCGATGTCGGCGGGGGTCTGTACGTGGCAATGTTCGACGCCGGCGGTGAAACCGGGAGATCGCGTCTCCATCTCCGCGAGGATGCGATCGGTCTCCGATCGGGCGATGTCCTCCCAGCGTCGCCCGCCCCGCAGCGCGTACGGATGCCATTGGGACCACAGTGTGATCTGGTGTTTGCCGGCGGGCGCGATCGTCGGATCGAGTGCCGAGAAGCTCATCGCGAGAACCGCCGGTCGCGGGGGCAGGTCTCCCGCCATCGCGGCACCGTGGGCCGCCCGCAGGTGGGCGCGGTCGTCGACGAGCAGTTGCAGACCCGAGGTGGTCAGCTCCGGTTCGTCGCACCCGCGGTAGTGCGGCAGCGAATCGGTGCCCAGCCGCAGGACCATGCCGATGCCCGGGCCGACCCGCATGCTGCGCCGCCAGCCTTCGAGCCGGCCGCGGTCGTATCCGCCGCGGTCGAGCAGCTCCAGTGTGGTGAGGACGTGACAGCCGGCGACGACCCTGCGGGCCCGCACGGAGCGTCCCGATGCGGTGCGCACGGTCCACAGATCGCCGGAGCGGCCGATCTCCGTGACGGCGTCGCCGCAGGTCACCGTGCCGCCATCGGAACGCAGTCGGGACAGCAGCGCCTGGGTCAGCGCGCCGCTCCCGCCGACCGCGCGGCCCGGCGGAAGGGTGTGCATGAGGGCCGCGAAGCCCACCATCGCCGCGGTGCCCGGTTCGGACATGGGCGGTCCGGACTGCGCACCGAACCAGGCCAGTGCCGCTTTCAGGGGTTCGTCGTCGAAGTATTCGTCGAGCAGGCTGTCGCCGGTGGTGAGAAAACGGCGGGACAGGGCGCTGCCGCCTTCCCCGGCGTCGAGACCCCAGAACGAGGACAGCAGATGCCGGCCGGTCGGGGGATGGGTGAACGACTTCATCACCGCCGCGCTGCGCGGGCCCCAGTCCTGCACGAATCGGCGGTACGCGTCGGCTTCCCGGCGCCCGCACGCGGCCTCGACGGACGCGCAGGTCCGGTCGAGATCGCGGTGGAACACGATGCCGGGGCGGTCGGTGCCTGCGGGCGGCGGCGCGTACGCCCACGGGTCGCAGTCGATGTAGCGCAGTCCGTGGGCGGCGAGATCGAG
>NZ_LPZN01000024.1 GCF_001646655.1 Rhodococcus gordoniae
AGGGGGTCCGGGGGCGGATCGCCCCTGGTCAACACCGCAAATGCGACTCGGCGCACCGAACCGGGGGACGATTTCCGAGTTCGATGCGCCGAGGTGAGAATGACAGGCATCAGACGTGGACGTTTTTTGATGTCGGTCTGATTTTTTGTTGATTCCGATTTGACGCTGAAAAGTTGATATTTCCGATGTCTTTGTGATGCTCAGATGGTGACGGAGGTGTCGGCCTCGGAGAGCCAGCGGTAAACGGTGGCGACGGAGCGGTCGACTTCTTGGGCGATGACGGGCACCTCCACTCCGGCCTGGCGCCGGGCGAGTGCCCATTCGCGACGCTCCTCGTGAGAATGGAAGGCCGGGATGGCGTTGGTGTCGAGGTGGGTGCCGGGCAGGTGGGGCAGTGGCACCTCGAGCTGTCGGGCGAGAGGGTCAGCGGTCGCGGTGCGAGTCGACCGCGCGACCGGAGTCTCACTCGCGGTCTCGGCGTCGGCACGGTTCTCGGTGATGGTCGTGACGTGAGTCTTGGGTGCGGTCGCGTTCTCGTGTGCGGTCTCGGCGTCGGCACGGTTCTCGGTGATGGTCGTGACGTGAGTCTTGGGTGCGGTCGCGTTCTCGTGTGCGGTCTCACGGCGCGGCTGTGTCGCGGGCGCGGATTCGATGTGAGTCTCGGCGGGGTTCTCGGTGGGTGCGGCGGTGCGACGGCCGAGAACGGTCAGCGCGTGGGTGGAGGCGAGCAGTGAGATCGGCGGGAGTGTGGCGATCACGGCGGCGAGAACGGAGTTGAAGCCGGGGGTCGTGGTGAGAACGGCGTGGATCGCGTTTCCTGCGATCGAGACGGTGGCGGCTCCGATGAGAATCTTCCAGAAGAATCGTCGTGCCCGGTGGTCGTGACGTCGGGAGACGACTCCCATCGTTGCTTGCAGGATCGTTCCGTCGACGATGACGGGGAACAGGAAGGCGATCTCTCTCGGTTGGCCGGCCTGGATGCACAGGTCTCGCAGTGCGAGGAAGCTGAGAATGAACGCGGCCGCCCCGATTCCTACGGTGATGGTCACGCCTGCGAACCACATGGATCCGCTGACGGCTGTCACGTTCTCGGGCGCTGAGGTGTTCTTGTTCTTGTGTCGCTTCGTCCACTTCATGGTTCCCATAGTAACAATGAGAACCATGAGATGAGAAGGGGTTTCTCAGATGAGAGTCGCAGGTCACGACCGGATCGAGTCAGGTACGTGAGATGAGATGCCTGCGCCCGATCGGTTCTCGGGCGACTACTCCATCTAGGAGTCCTGACAGACAAGACGTGGTCCATTATTCGGATAAGAACTATTGATCTGGGCGGTTCTGCGCACGTAGTGCCGACTCAGCCCCACCCGAAACGAATGCCGTCGGTGTGTCGCCGTCTCGAGTCCATGTCATCGATAGAAGACTTCTCGTATGGGCAGTGCCGAAACGACAACACGATGGATCAGGGTGGTGGCTCTGCTGCCAGTGCTGTTCGCAGTCGCGACCTTGCTCAGCGCGCATTACCTAGACGAGCACCGCCAATCCGGCATCGGCGATGTCCTGAGTAATTGGTACTTCATCGCTGTGATCGGTTTCGTGGTGATCGTGCCGGTTCTGGTCGTCTCCCTCTGTGGGGCCGCAGCGCTGACGCGCTGGTTCCGTCTCGGTCGTCTGCTGTCGACGGTGGGGTGTACGACAGCGCTGCTAGCGACTGCCGCGCTCACCTATGCCGGTGTCACCGAAGCGCTCTCCGGCGGCATTCGGCAGCAGGACCCCAACAGCTGGACACCGTCACTGTCCGCCTTCGAGACCCTGGTGTTCACGGCACCGTTCGCCGTGATCGCCGGTGCCAATCTGTGGGTGCTCGTCCACCTCTGGGCACGCGCACCCTCGGCGCAGGGCGACAAGGCGTGAAGCCCGCGCAATCGACCGCCGGTTTACGTCCCATATATCGCGCAGCGCGAATACCAGAGGCCAGTAGCCGAGGACGCATACGAGTACGTCGGCGAGCGCACCCCATCACGTCAGCGCCAATCGGGACTCGAACTGCTTATCGGACACCGTCGATCAATGCCGCCTCGATCAGTTCGCTGCGATCAGGCCGAAGATGCCGACGATCAATCCCATGAGGCCGCAGTAGAGGAAGAAGGCCGCTCCGAGCCTGTTCTTCTCTTGCCGTTCCCTCTTGGTCACGCTTTTTCTCCGCATGTACTCGCATGCTCCGAAGCAGATGAGCGCCGCGACGATCAGTAGCCACCACAGACCCGTGAGACTTCCGGCGAGGATGCGGACGGGTTCGGGTGGGCCGTCGAAGCTGAGGTAGGTGGTTTGGGCGTAGAGGTGGGGCTCATTCACGTCGGTGGCGGTCCTTTTCTCAGGCTCGGTCAGTCGGTGGTCGGCACTGTGTCACGCGGCACCGACTGATCTTGGTGCGTCGTGGTGCGCCCCGCTATCGGCTCGACGGCGAGAACGGTGCCCGCTACGACGAGAACGACGGGGGCAACTGACATTCGGCCGACTACGGGATGGGCGTTGTTTGTGCTGGTGGAAGCGTTATCGTCGCGGATTCTCACGCACGCCCGCATAGATGATCGAGCGTTCTTCTGCACCGCTGCCTGATGTCATGGATTCCATAGTAAGAATGGGATACATGAGACGTGAGAGTCCCACCGCGAGTGAGTGGTCCTCCTCATGTCCCTCAACGCAGTTGAGGATGTGCAACGGTGGGCGCGGTCAGGTGCGATTCCAGCGGCCGACGCCGGTCTGGGCGGTGGACTTGACTTCCCCGGTGGCCGGGGTGTCCCAGCTGTGGCCGTTGTTGTGTTCGGCTTCGAGTCGTTCGATTGTTTCGAGGACGGCGGTCTCGAGGAATTCGCTGAAGGTGCTCGGCGGGAGGACTGCGCGGGTGCCGAGGTAGGCAGCGCGGATGCGTTCGGCCTGGTCGGTGTGGAAGCCGAGTTTGGGTCGCGGTGTGCGTGACGACTCGGTCATTGCTGGTCCTGTTCTCCGGGGCGGCCGGGGGCGTTGCGTCCGACGCCGGTCTGGGAGAGGGATTTGAGTTCGCTGCGGCTGGGTGTGCGCCAGGGCCGGCCTTCGTTGTGTTCGGCTTCGAGGCGTTCGGTGGCCTCGACCAGCAGGTCGGTGATGAACTCACTGAGGGTGGCCGGGGGCAGGCTGGCGCGGGTGCCGACGTAGGCGGCGCGAATCCGGTCGGCGTCGGCTTCGGTGATGTCGAAGGCCATGCGCTTCTTCCCGGTCATGGTTCTCATCGTAACTTCGGCACGTGAGGCACAGCCTCTGCCACGAGTGGACATGTTCGGGGGTGCGAAAGGGAGAAGGCGGAGCGGATACCTGATATGGCTTGGCATGACCTACCCGAACAATATCTGTATATGGCTCGGCGTGTCCTACCCGAATACTCGATCTTGGTAGTGCACAGTACTCGGCATGGAAACGGCGGGGGAGTCCCTTCTCACGGACGAGCAGTGGGGAAACGAGGTGCTCCTGCCGCATCGGCCGTTCGCGACGAACCAACTCGAGCACGGTCAGTACCGAATGAGCCGTGACCAGGCATTGATGATGCGCTACATCCAGCACTCTCCACACGCGTTGCTCGGATCGATCGTCATCGACTGTGACCACCCCGATGCCGCGATGCGGGCGTTCGAGAAACCGTCGGATCATCCGACGCCGAGCTGGGTCGCGCAGTCTCCCTCCGGGCGGGCGCACCTGGGTTGGTGGCTGGGCGACCATCGAGTCTGCCGTACCGACTCGGCACGGTTGACTCCGCTGCGCTACGCCCATCGCATCGAGCGAGGTCTGTGTATCTCCGTCGGTGGGGACTTCTCCTACGGTGGGCAGCTGACCAAGAACCCGATCCACCCTGAGTGGGAAACCATTTACGGTCCAGGGGATCCGTACTCGTTGCGGGATCTGGCGACCATCTACACACCTCGTCAGGCTCCGCGCCGGCCCGACCGCTCCGTGGGCCTGGGTCGCAATGTGACGATGTTCGACACTGCCCGTAAGTGGGCGTACCCACAGTGGTGGCACCATCGTCATGGCACCGTAGACCAGTGGCTCCAACTGGTTCTTCAGCGTTGTCACGGAATCAACAGCGAGTTCGCCGACCCTCTTCCTTTCATCGAGGTCCGTGCCACGGCGTACTCCATCGGCAAGTGGATCTGGCGTAACTTCGACGAGGGGACGTTCCGGGCGCGCCAGGCAGCACGTGGCAGCAAGGGCGGCAAGGTCATGAGCTCCGCCAAACGGGAAGCAAACAGGAAGCGGGCCACCAAGTTCAATCTGGCGACAGCATTGGAGTTCGCGCAATGAGGGGCAGCGCCCAGGCACAACAACGTCGGTCCATCACCGCAAAGGAACTGGCACGCCGGCTCGGCTCGTCGGAGCGCACTGCACGTCGCCTGATTGCCGAACCCCGAGACCAATTCCTCGAACGCGCGGAACGCCGACGCAAGCAGGTGGTCGAACTTCGCCAGCAGGGGATGAAGTACCGCGAGATCGCCGAGAAACTGGAGATGTCGACCGGAGCGGTGGGTCGGATACTGCATGATGCCCGCAAGCTCGAGGGGTAGGAGCGGCTTCCGCGTGAAACGATTCGATTCCCCTTCACCGCTGTGGTTCTGACCGGAGCGAGAATTTCGTTCAGTAGCGGTGCCGGTCGAAGCGGTCCCCGCGGGTCCGGGTGCGCATGCCCGAGCGCTGGAACAGTATCTGCCGGATCTCGGCGAGAGCGGTGGCACGGGTGTCGTCGCTGGCCGGAGGATGAGCAGCACGCCGGTCGAGTTCGGCGCGACGTTCGGCGGCGCGGCGGTCCTGGATCTCAGTGCGGCGCTCGGTGGGGGTAGGCCCTGACCACACATCGGCGAGGGCACGGAGCTGCCAGCGCAGGAAAGCGGTCGGGGACGCTAGGTGTGGGAGGCTGCGGTCGCGGCGGAACTCGGTGATCTGGTCGGCTACGTCGTCGCCGGTCCATCGGGTGGTGTCGATGCCTGCGGCGGTCAGGGCATCGGCGATCGCTCCGACGTGGTGATGGGTGGTTCCGGGGACGTAGTGGCCATTCCGATCCACGCCGCGGTATTCGGGCATCGTGGCACCGAGTCGGTCGGCCAGGCGCGCTGCGGCGATCTGAGCGTGCAGGGGTCGTGGGTCGCCCTCGCCCTCGCCCTCGGCCTTCGTCGAAGCCCGGGCGCGGCGCGTAGCGCGCGCGTTGGTGATTACTTGAGAACGAGAGATACCTGTAGAACCCAAAGGGTTCTCCGGTAGATCCGCATGATTCGGAAACTGGGGATAAACAGAAGAGTTGGCAGTGAACTTGCTGGTCAAGGCCCACACGGAAGCTGCACGAAGTTGCTTTCCACCGTGGGTGAGGCTGGCTTCGATGCGTTCGGCGATGGTGAGGTAGCGGCCGCGGACGAGCTCGACGGCGGCTCCGATGCGGCGAAGGATCTGGCGGGCACGATCGAGGACGTCGGTGCTGATGCCGGCGTACTCGGCGAGGGTGTCGCGGGCGGCGGTGAGGCTGCGGCCGGTGGATTCGTCGGCGTAAGCGGCGTGAGCGTTGGCGGCGGCGATGAACTTGTCCGGGGCGATGCGGTGCTCGTGGCAGATCTTGATGCCGGTCTCGCTGCGGGCGAAGGTGATGATCTGGCGCATCCACCCCATGCGGGAGTCCCAGACGGGGATGGGGGAGTAGGCACCATCGGCTACGCGGAGGTTGTAGCTGCCGCGACGGCGACCACGGCGGGTCTGGGGAGTGGCGCGGCCGGGACCTCGACGGTTGTCCCCGGCGGTGTGTGCGCTCCGTTGAGGGCGACACGCGGGAGTGTGATTTGAGACGGAAGTTGGCCCAAACGAGCAGCGCTCGCTAATATGCATAACGAAGGCTTTCTGGTGAGAAAGTTCGAGTGCCCGAGGAGTTTGGCGACTTTGCTCGGTCACATATTCGGTTTGGAAGACCCCTCGCTTGGCAGGCGGGGGGTTTTCTGCATCTGAGGGCGGGCTAGTTGGCGGCTAGCGGCCCTCTCTGGTGGCGTTTACACGGTTACCGCCTTGATCTCGCGGGCAAGGTCCGGTCGACCGGCTTGTAGTGCGAGCAGGTCGGCGACGTATTGGGATAGCGCGACCTTGGCGTCTTTGGCATCGTTGCGGAGCTGTTCGTGCAGCTCAGCGGGGATGCGTAGAGTCATCGCGGCGCGGTCGCCTTTATGCGGCTGTGCCATGCGTAAACCCCCGTTCTTCAAGATCGGCCCGTTGAATCTGACTCAGGTTAGCGGCTGCGAGCGCGGATGTCAGTTACCCCCGTACATCGGCGTGGCGCGTGTCGACTAGTGGGACGGCAGTCAGGGAGCCCTTGAGCGGTGGGAGGCGGCGGTGTGTCTCTCGCCGGCGGTGGGGCACACTCTCACGAATGGCGTCACCGCAGCTTTCGACGAGCAGCCCTGCGACCACCGACTCCCAGCCGATCCCGCGACCTCGATGGAGACTGCCGCTGGTGGGTGATCTGCTCAGCATCGACGTGGCCAAGCCGGTTCAGGGTGAGATGCAGATGGCGCAGGAACTCGGTGGGATCTTCGAACGCAAGATCCTCCAGCACCGGCTGATCGTGGTCTCCGGCGCCGATCTGGTGCGCGAGGTCAACGACGAGGAGAAGTGGGCGAAGTTCCTCGGCAAGCCGCTGCGCAAGCTTCGCGTCATCGCCGGCGACGGGCTGTTCACCGCGTTCAACTCCGAACCGAACTGGAGCAAGGCCCACAACATCCTCGGTCCGGGCTTCAGCCAGGCCGCGATGCGCGGCTATCACGACTCGATGCTCACCGTCGTCGGCCGGCTGGTCGACAGCTGGGACAGCGCAGCGGCCGGCGGCGAGTATGTGGACGTGCCGAAGAGCATGACGTCGCTGACCTTCGACGTCATCGGCCGGTGCGGCTTCAGCTACGACTTCGACTCGTTCGGCCGCCCCGAACCCGATCCCTTCATCGCGGCGATGAGCCGGGCGCTCGAGTACATCAACCGCTCGTCGAACGACATTCCGATCCTGCGGGCCCTGTTCGGTCGCGCGGCGCGTGAGCAGCACGAACGCGACATCGCGTTGATGCAGGAGACGGTCGATCGCATCGTCGAGGAGCGGATGCACTCCGGTGGGCAGCACGGCGATCTGCTGGATCTGATGATGCACACCGTCGATCCCGACACCGGCGAGAAGCTCAGTCCGGAGTCGATCCGCAATCAGGTGCTGACCTTCCTGGTCGCGGGCAACGAGACCACTGCGGCCACTCTGGGTTTCGCGGTTCATTTCCTGAGCCGACATCCCGAGGCGGTGGCGAAGGCGCGGGCGGAGATCGCCGAGGTCGTCGGCGCCGACGGCCGGATTGGGTACGAACAGGTCGCCAAGCTGCGGTATGTGCGGCGGGTGGTGGACGAGACGCTGCGGTTGTGGCCGGCCGCCCCGGGTTATTTCCGCAAGGTGCGTGGTGAGACCACCCTCGGCGGGCGCGTCCTGCCGAAGGGTTCGTGGGTGTTCGTACTGCTGCCGCAGCTGCACCGGGACCCGCTGTGGGGCGACGATCCCGAGCGGTTCGACCCGGATCGATTCGAGCCCGAGGCCGTGCGCAAACGGCCGGCGCACATCTTCAAGCCGTGGGGCACCGGGATCCGGGCGTGCATCGGTCGGCAGTTCGCGTTGCACGAGGCGGTGCTCACGCTCGCATCGCTGATCCGGCGGTACGACTTCGCTCCGGAACCGGGTTACGAGCTCGACGTGCACGAGGCGATCACTCTCAAACCGCGGGGGTTGAAGGTCAAGCTCTCACGTCGGTGACGGAGACTGCCGACAGGTAAGTTCCCCCCCGGGCAGCCGTACTGTGCCCACGGTTCGGGGGAGGTTATAAGTCAATGGTTCTCAACGAGTGGCATTTGGTCGAGACGTTGGTCGACGGCGAGATGTCCGTTGTCAGCTGCGGCGGCGTAGTTAAGGATTGGGCGTCGGTGACCCGGCATGTTCAGCCGGCCCCCGATCTTCCGGTCACGCGGATCATCGACGAGGTGATCCGCACTCGTCGGCCGATGTCGATCGATCTGCGCTCGCGTAAGGGGGCGCAGAAGGCGTTTCACATCGAGGCGCTGCCCGTTCTCGGCCCCAGCGGGGAGGCGCACGGTGTCCAGGTATGGGTGGGGGAGCCCGGCCGGGTTCCCACCCCACCTCGTATCGCAGCTGGGATTGCGTGGAGTCTCGAGCGGATGGTGATCGGCCAGACGGTCGAAGCCTCGATGATGTCCGGGGTGCTTCCTGAAGAGCACGTTCCGGAGCGAACTCCTGCGGAGTACATCGCCAAGGCGGTGAAGTTCGACGATTCGGCGTCGTTGTTCGAGCTGGGCATCGACCCGGTGCACGGTCGCCGGTGGGAGGCTCCGATGTCAGTTCTGCACGCCGACGGGCGGGTCATGCGCTGGTACTGCTGGGGCAAGGGTCGCACTGATCCGGGCAATGTGGGACTGCGGCTGCTGTGGCACGACGTCTCCGATACGACGTCACCGGAGTTGCCGACGTTGAGCGAGCTGGGAATGCAGGAGATGCTGCGGTCAGCGGGGGTCTACACCGGCGTCTTCGTCGCCGACCTCGCCGTTCTGACGATGTGGCTGCCGGATGCTCCACCGTGGGTGTCCTGGCGAAACGTCAAGGGTGGAAACGAGATCGTGTATCCCGATGACCGGCATGTGCTGGCCGATGCACTGGCAACGTTCCGTTCGGGGGATACCGCGCCTCGGTGCGTCCGAGCTCGTCTGCGTTCGAAATCGGGCTGGCGGGCAGCACAATTGTCGATCAGCCCGTATCCCGGCCCTCTCAGCGACCGTCTCGTGCTCGTTCAGATTTCAACGATTCCGGATGAATTCGATGCGGCCACAGAGGATTTGCAGGGATCAGATCGGGGGGTGCGAGGCGGGTAGGTTGGTCCCGGACTATCAGCTGTGATCTGGTAGTTTGTCTTCCGCGTCCCCACCCGTGGGGATTTCCCGGGGCTTGCCCACTCGGCCTCGGATGTAGCACAGCCGGTTTCGGCCGCTTCCGCATATCCGCGTGAGGCGGGCTGCTATCTCCGCGGGGGGAGCTCAGACGTGGTTATCCGTATTTGTCGTACGTCGACACACAGCGTGTCGCGCGTGTCAGACGGGTGCGCCCGGCGGTCGGGTTCGGGCCCGTTCGTAGGCGGCCCGGACCTCGGCTGTGTCCACTTCCAGAGCTCGGGCCAGTCGTTCGGCTACCGGCTCTCGCAGCGAGGTTTCCCCCAGCTCGAGGCTGCTGAGCGAGGCCGTGGAAATGCCTGCTTGCAGCGCCAGCTGGGGCTGGGTCAGGCCGGCCTGGACGCGCAGATCACCCAGATACCGGTCGTGCGGGGGTATCCGTACCAGCTCGGACATCGAAACGTCGAGGGCGGCGGCGACACGGGCCAGACGGTCCACCTGCGGGGTCGCCTGCCCGGATTCCCAGGCACGCACGGCCGCCACGCTCACTTCGGCGAACCTCGCCAGGTCACCACGGGTGTAACCCTTCTCTGTCCGCAGATCGATCAGCCTCTCACGGTCGAATCCCCGAAGAGGTCGTCTCGTCATGCCCGAAACCTTTCCACGAGCCATAACACTGCCCTACAGGAATGGTTTGCGTCATCTTCCACTGGAATAGATTTTGCTGTAACGTCCCGGAATAGAGTTTCAATGAAGGGTTTCGTGGCGAAGGAGGTAATGATCGGCTGAGCCGAGGAGCGTCTGGCCGGCAGCCAGCGCGAGCCACGGTGAGGCCACCGGCAAAAAGGGAAAACCCCGGACACGTGTCAGTGATTGGCGTCGGTGTCACGTATCCGGGGTTGAACCACCTACGTACCAACCCGTCCGGGCTGACTACGCAAGCTCGGGCACCAGGTCACTACGTACGAGAACCCACTTCCTTGTCGGGCGCTGCTGTTCTGGCGTTACTCGACTGTGCGCGCCAGCAGCAGCGTTCCCGCACCTAGTCGGCGCTGCCGACACGTGCACAAGCGGACTACTTCCCCTGTGGTGACCACCCGATCTTCTCGGCCCTGACGGATCTCTTTCTCGCTCAGGTCCTTCATGCATTCGGGACTCGATTCATTCGCAGGAAAGGCGATGTACATGTCCGTATCCAACGAAGATCAGCTGGTTTCCGGCACCGGCAGACACCGGCGCCGCCGAACGACCAGTGCGGTGCTCAGCACCGCGACTCTGGCACCGGCGGCAGCCGGGTTGCTCATTGCCTTTGCGCCGACGGCAGCAGCAGCGCCGACCGGCGACTCCGGCGGCGGGCAGGCGGGCATCACGTCCCCGCCGCAGTCCGGTGGTGGGCAGGCGGGCATCACCTCCACGCCCCCCTCGACTTCTGCTCCTGCACCCTCGGCCCCTGATCCGCAGGCCGCCGAGAACTTCTGGGTAGCGCCTCCGGCCGAATACAACCGCGGCACCCGCGCCTACAACCCGCAGACCGGCGGTGGTGTGTCGATGGCGCAGTACAACGGCTATTCGGGCGGCGACTACTCCGACTACTCCGGTTACAGCGTTCCTGCTCCGCAGGCACCGGTCGTGGTGGAAGGTCCGACCCTGCCGATCGAGGCTCCGGTCAACAAGATGCGTTTCGGCCGGGTGCTCTTCGACCAGCCGAACTGGGTCTCGGACGTCGATGCCGACAAGACCAACCGCACGACCGCAGTGGTCGAAGCTATGGTCACCGACTACCACCGGTCGACCGGCATGGAGACCGAAGAGGCCGAAAAGATCGCCTCGGCCCAGGTCGCAGGCACGGCCGTAGGTGCAGCGACCGGATTCGGCACCGGCTGCCTCGCGGCCGGTGTCCCGACCGCACTGGCAGTGAGCACGGTCGCGGGCATCGTCGGGGCAGGAGCAGGCACGATGGTGCCCCTGCCGATTCCGGGGGTTGCTCCCGTGACCTCGGGCGTTGCCGCTACCGCCGCTGGTGCGGCGGCCGGATTCGGAGTCGGATGCGCGGTCGGTGGCGGACTCGGCGCACTCGGCGGCGGTCTGGCCGGGTACGGGGTCGGCACGGCTTACGGCGCGGGCGAGGATGCCACGCCGATCGAAACCGAGGTGCCCGACATCGAGGCCGAACAGGTCACAGAACAGGTCGACACCACGCTCGCGCAGTGGTCGGAGGATCCCATCGGTGCGGCTGCGGTCGACGCTGTGCAGACCTTCGCCACCGAGACCGCACCTGCGATCGATGAGCAGGTCCGCGACTTCGTTCAGGCACAGCCCGGCGGTGAGCAGGTCATCGAGCAGGTCGACCAGGCACTCGACTCGTTCTTCACCGACGCGACGCCGGGGCTGGCATCGCGCCTGGTCAGCGAGGCGGTCGGTCTGGGTCTCGGCGCGCCCGCTCCGGCAGTCGACGCCTGAGTCCAGTCGAAGAGGGAGACGAACCGATGAAGCGGAACGACCGAGCGGGCTCACCTCGGGTGTTCGATGCGACCGCACCTCGCACCCGCATGGTTCGGGAGTCGGTACCGGCGGCCGAAGAGCGCTTTTCCTCCGGGAGAACCGCGTCCGCCCGTGAGTCGGCGTCTCGAGTGGTCGCGGCGGCCGATGCCGGTCGCCGCGCCGCTCACCCGACCACGCAGGTGACCACGCGCCGCCCTGTCGGGAAGGGACTGACCTACGCCGGTCTCGGCCTCGCGGCCGTGGCCGTCGTGGGACTGGCCGGCTGGGGCATCACCGCTCTCGTCGGCGGCGGTGACGACGACGCGGACTTCGGTGGCCTGGTCCCGGACACCGCAACCGCTGCGCCGACAGCGGCCGCGGCAGCGGCAGATGACCCGTGCTCACCTGGCGAGGGTGACCAACTCTCCGGCGAAGGGGTGATCGCGGCGCTCGAACACCGCTATTACCTGCTGCGTTCGGGTGAGTCGGTGCGGGAGTTGATGGCCCCTGATGCGCCGTTGCCCGACGCGGCAATGATCCAGCAGGGCATCGACACCGTGCCGCTGGGGACCACGCACTGCCTCGAGGTCACGGCCATCGGGCCGAACACCTACAGCGCGCAGATCACCGAGGTCCGCCCGGATCGGCGCAACGAGTTCAAACAGCGCATCACAACGACCACGGCCGAGGACGGCCGAGTGATGATCCGCTCCATCGAAGAGGTCGGGTCATGAGGAAAGCAAGTCTCGCTCTGGCAGCGGCAGCAGTGACCACCGCGGCCGCGGTAAGCACACCGACGGTTGCTCATGCAGCGGAAACGAACGGGTGTGCGCGCACGATCGCGCTGATGATTCCCGGCACGACGGAAACGTCCGCTCATGCTGATCCGACCGTGCCGACGGGCATGCTCGCGGCGGTCGGTGACGCACTCGAGCAACGGTTCGGCAAGAACCTCGACGTGGTGTACGTGCCGTATCCGGGCGAGGCGTTCTTCAACGGCACGTCCTATGCCGAATCGAAGTCGCGGGGCGACAAAGCGGCAGCGGAGTTGATGGAGCGGTGCCCGTCGTCGACGTACCTCATCGCCGGGTACAGCCAGGGCGCGCAGATCGGCAACGATCTGGCCGTCAACATCGGCCACGGTCTCGGCCCCGTCACTCCGCAGCAGGTCAAGGCGGTGATTCTGCTCGCCAATCCGAAGCGGGGCACCGAGGGCGCAACGTTGATCGGCCCGCCCCTGAGCGGTCAGGGCATCGCGGGGCCGGCCCCGGAAGGGTTCGGCAAGCTCGCGGGCAAGGTGTTCGACATCTGCCACCCGGACGATGCGTACTGCAACACCGATGGTCAGTCGACGCCGTTCCTGGCGTCTCTGGGCCGGATCATCGCCAATCCGCCGGGAGCGGTCGATGTCTCTGCCGAACTCGCCTCGACTGCATCACCCCAGACTCCGACGATCACCGGCACGTCGACAGTGGCGCAATCCTCCCTGGTCGATGAGCTGTCCTCACCGGGGACCTGGCGCAACGCGGATCTGTCGGCGGTGTTCGGGGCAGCCTCGCAACTGGCCGAGTCGGTGTCTTCGCTCGATGCCGCTGGTCCGACGTCGACCACCTCAGCGGCGAACATCGCCCGCATGACGCAGCAGGCGCGGCTGGTGTCGGAGACTTTGACGCCGGTCGACCAGGCGCGACAGTGGATCGACAGCAATCCGGGCGCGCGTGAGACGTTCACCTCAGCTCCCGAGGGATCGCCGGAGGCGACCACGGCGGGCGTGCTCGACATGCTCGAGCAGGTCGATGTCCCGGCGGTGTTGTCGGCCGCCGAAGCGGTGACCGGGGTGAGCACGGCCTTGCTCAAGTCACGGGCCTCGGGGGAGTCGGTCGATGTGTCGACGCTGGCAGGGTCGGCAGATGCGCTGGTCGCGGGTCTGTCGCCGTTGGCGGCCTCGGGTCCGGTGGAGTTGCGGACAGCAACGCAGGTGCTTTCGGTAGCCAAGCCGACGACGATCATCAATCAACTGCTGGGCGTCGTCTCCGGCGTGACCTCGGTCGACTATCCGGCGGTGGCGGCCGGGTTGCAGCAGCTTCCGATCAAGATTGCCACCGGCGATGTGCACGGGGCGCACGCGGTCGCGGGCGATCTGAACAATCAGCTCTCCCCGCTGGTGAAGATGGCTGCCGGGGTGGATTTCAAGACACTCTCACGGCTGGTGGCGATGGTTCCGGACCCGTCCGGCACGGCCGCAATCGCCGCGCTGGTGCTTGATCTGCTCGGCAACGTCGATGTGATCCGCTTGGCCCGCAATGTCGGCGAGATTCAGGAAATCGCCTGGTCGGTGGCCGAAAGCGGGAACGTGCTCGAGCTGTCTCGGCTGATGCCGGTGGCGGTGGATCTGGCGCAGGTGGCTCTCGGCGTGCTCACCCCGGGCCAGAAGATGAGTCCCGATCAACTGCACGATCCGGGCGATCCGATCGGCTCGCTGATGTCGGTGCAGGCACAGGACAGTGATCTGGCCGGCCTGGGCCAGTCGGTGATGACGCTGGCGAGCAGTGACAGTGCGGCCGAGCTGGGGCAGCTGGTGGCCGAAGGATTCACCGCGGCGAGTTTCTACGCCTCGAATTCGCACATTGCGTATCCGAGCTGGTCCCCGGATGGGAGGGACAACGCGATCGACACGATGGTGAAGGTTTTCGCCAAGGCGATCGGCTGAGGCCGGTCGGTCCTGGTCAGCGGGTGGTGCCGCTGCCAGGACCGGGAGCCTTCCACTAACACGGCATCCGACCTCGGGCGGGCGGATGCGAAGTCACTCACGTGCATGGCCTGGGCGGGCTAGCGACAAGCACTCATGCAAAGGGGGTGAGAACGTGGCTTCTTCGACGACGAAAATTACGCTGGCAGCCAGCGTCGTGGCCCTGATGGGTGCGCTGGTGATGTGCGGCAGCGACAATCCCGATCCGGACAACTGCCTGCCGACGCAGGGACCGTCCCGGTCACCGAACAGCCTGCGTGCTGCCACCGGCAAGAAGGTGCAGCCGATGGTCACCGGCACCTACACGTTCACCTCCGGTTTCGGCCCGCGCTGGGGTACCTCGCACAACGGCATCGACCTGGCGGCGCCGATCGGTACGCCCTTCTATGCACCGATCGACGGAATCGTTGTTGCAGCAGGAGATTCCGGCGCGAGCGATGAGAACGGTTTCGACAACTGGATCATCGTCGACTCGGCCACCGCGGACGGGTCGACCATCTCGACGGTCTACGGGCACATGTTCCCGGACGGTGTTCTCGTCTCCGTCGGTGACGAGGTGCGCGCCGGGGATCTGATCGGCCTGGTCGGCAACGCCGGAGGTTCGACCGGACCGCACCTGCATTTCGAGGTCTGGCCCGGGGGCCGACTCGACGGCGGATCTCCGATCGACCCGATGCCGTGGCTGGCCGATGCGTCTGAACTCGACGCCCCGCAACAGCGTCCGACCTCGCCGAATGTGCAGCTGGTCGCGGCCGAGACTCCGCTCGGTGCCGGTTGCACCGGCCTGACGCGCCCCGGCGGACGCTCCCTCGCGCCGGGATCGGTCCCCGAGGAGTTCCGGGAGTGGATCGTCAAGGCGGCTCAGACCTGCGAGGCGATCGACGCTCCTTTGCTGGCCTCCCAGCTCTACGCCGAGAACCAGTTCCGCTACGGTCCCTCCTCGCCGGTGTCTCCGGCGGGGGCACGCGGGCCGGGGCAGTTCATGCCCGCAACCTGGGCCTCGATCGGCCAGGACTACGACGGTGACGGCGTGGCCGACGTGAACTCCATCGGTGATTCGGTGATGGCGATGGCCGCCTACGACTGCCAGATGTGGGAGCAGACGCAGCAGTGGCTCCGCGAGGGAAAAGTCTCAGGTGACGGCACCGAGTTAATGCTCTCGGCCTACAACTGCGGGCCGGGCAACACACTCGCTTCCGGCGGGGTGTGCGGCAACGCAGAGACCACGAGCTACGTCCGCAATATCCTGGCCGGCCGCGCTGACTTCGCCGGTGTCGACCAGCCTCGGCCGCCGTCGGTGAGTGGTTCGCGGGTGGTCGATGCAGCACTTGGATGGCTGGGCACCGATTACGCCTGGGGTGGCGGGGATGCCACCGGACCGACTCGCGGCATCGCCGATGGCGGTGTCGCCGATGAGCACGGCGACCACAACAAGGTCGGCTTCGACTGCTCGGGCCTGGTCGTGTACGCGGTGGCGCAGGCGACGGACGGAAGAATCGTTCTGCCACACCAGGACTCCGCTCAGGTCAACGATCCTCGAGGGACGCCTGTAACCGAGGCGGCGGACTTGCAACCCGGAGACATCGTGCAGCCCTACCCCGGCCACGTGTGGATCTGGATGGGGGACAACAAAGTTGTCGAAGCACCCCAGTCCGGAGAGAAGGTCCGGATCACCGAATGGACGCCCCCGAAACATGTCAGAGCCATCCGATTTAATTGATACACAACGGATTTCATACGCCAGAACATCGGAAACGATGACACACCAGGAAGGGAACATCACACCGTGAGTGAAGAGTGGGACACGGCGGAATCGGCCGTCCGCACCCTCGGATCGACCCGGACAGTCCAGGCGATGACGGCCTCGGACCTGCGGGCTTGGGCTGCGGAGAACAACCTGATGACGCGCACCCAGTGGCCGAAGATCAAGCGCGAGCTCTACAAGCAGTTCGATGTGGACTACGACGCCCTGCGAGAACGCGAGCAGCGTGAACGGGCCGAAAAGCTGGCCGCGGCCGCAACATCGGCTCCGGTGGTGTCCTTGGCCTCGGCCGGCGACGAACGTGGCTCGTTCGCCGTCGTCGGCGATGCCGACACCAGCGATGTCGCCTGGTACGGATCGTTCCACAAGGACGATCGGATCTTCCGGCCCGGCGATCAGGACTCGGCGGATGAAGCCAGCGCCGGTAAAGCCGTGTTCCTCGCTGCGAAAGTCCGCGACCACCTCGAGGTCGAGGCGGTTCGGTTGCGTCTGCGGGTGAGCAGTGAACGCATCGACGGGGTAAAACTGGCCGATCTCGCGGCAAAAAAGCAGGTCATCCTCGATCTCGAGGTGACGCCGACCGGGAATCCGGCCGAGCAGTGGTGCCTCGAACCGGGCTACGGCGAATGGCGGGCGATCCGCCTGTCGGATCTGGTGGTGGCCGAATGATCCGCCGACTGGCACTGATCGGTGTCCTCGCCGGAGCCCTAACGGTGGCCGGATGCAGCTCCGAGACCGACCAGGACCAGAGCACTACGAACTCGTCGGCACAGCCGTCGTCGACGGAGGCATGGCCTCCCACCGTACCGGCTGCACCCACCGAGCAGTCCACCCCCGCTCCGGCGGCACCGAGTGTGGACACCTCCGATCCGGGCGAGCTCGGCCGCACGGTCGTCGAGACCTGGTTCTCCTATGACACCCGTACCGACACCAATCGCAACGACGCGCCTGTGCGGGCCGCCGATCTGGGCGTGCTGACCGGCGAACTCGACGCGCAGGTCCGCGCCGATGTCCAGATCCCGGTCAAGGCCAGCGGTGAGTGGGCACAGTGGGCGTCGCAGGGCGCGACGGTCACCGCCGTGGCGGTGGAGGTCCCCAACCAGGGACAGGCCAATACCGCGACGAAGTATCACGGCATGTACGAGGTGACCAGCACGGTCACCGATTCCAGCGGCACCGAGATCGGCACAGACGTGCAGTACGTCGCCGTGGTGCTGACCGACAACGGCGACGGATGGCGCGTTTCGTCCGTCACCACCCTGTGAGGTGAGCGTGATGGCTGACATCGCTGACTACAACCACGAACCGACCATCGACCCGCGTCGGCTGCGGCTACGCCCGAACCGTCCCGCTGTCGAACCCGAACCGGCCCCGGCTCCTGAGCCTGTAACCGAGGACATCGCCGATCCGTACGGGGTCGGAGTAGATGCTCTCGCGGCCGTCGACGAGCCGATCGCGCCGACAGCAATGCCGTCCACCGGGCACGGCGCACTGTTCGACGAGGCCGCCTCACCGGCACTTTCCCAGCCTGCTCAGTGGGGTTGGCGGGGTCGGATCAATGCAGCTCTGGGAACGAAACTGGCCCCGAAGGCGGCCTCGGCAGAGACCGGCCACCGGGCGGCGGTCGAAGCGATCCAGCGAACGCTGCCGGGTTCGGGCACGGTCGCTGTGGTCAACACCAAGGGCGGAGCCGGCAAAACTCCGACGTCGATTGCGCTGGCAGCGATGCTCGGTAAGCATCGCGGCCGCGGGGTCGTGGCGGTGGATATGAGCGAGGCCGGCGGCACCCTCGGCATTCGCGCAGCGCGCACCGCACCCATCGAACGCACGGTGTGGGATGTCCTCGACAACGCATCGCGGCTGATGTCGGCCGACGTCGAGGCGGGGGAGCTGGCGGCGTATCTGCGGCTCCAGCCCACCCACGACGAGATCCTGGCCGGGGACACCGATTCTTCCTACGACGACATGCTCGGCGAGGACGAGTGCGCGGCGTTGGGCGCGGTGCTTCGTCGCCATCGCGACCTGTTGATTATCGACACAGCCACCACTCCGCAGGCCGGGGCATGGCAGTGGGCGGTGCGCCACGCCGACGTGCTGGTGGTGCCGCTGCCGATGCGCCGGGACATGGCGCAGCACGCCTACGCGATGCTCGACGGCCTCCGTAAGCGGGGGTTCGAGCATCTGGTGCGCTCTGCGATCGTGCTGCTGTGCGCGACGCCGGGGTCCGATCCGAACCTCGAAACTGCGATTGTCGACGAGTTCGACTCTCTCGGTGTGCAGACCTACGTTCGGGTCCCGTTCGAGCCGGTCTTCGCCACCGGTGAGCGGATCACGCTCGAGGCGTTGTCGCAGAGTTCGATCATCGCGTGGACGAATGTCGCGGCGATGGTGACCGATGCGCTGGCCGAGGCCATCGTCGAGCGGCAGGCCGGACTCCGGCAGCAGGGGGTACCGGCTCCGGTGGTCGCCCCGGAACCGGCTCCGCCGACGTTCGCGGCGGACGTTCCGGGCGTCGTAGCGCCCCAGCCGGCCCGGGCTCCCGAGTCGGTTCCCGCAGCTGAGCCGCCCCCGGCCCCGGTAGTGGAACCCGCTGCCGTTCCTGCTGTCCGGGTGCCTGAGACGGACCCGGCCAGGGACCTGCCCCTGGACTACCGGCCCACCGCCGAGACGGCGGAAGCGGCCCCCGAACCGGATGCCTCGAGCGAATCCGCTGCTGAGGTGCACCAACCGCCGGCCCCGGCCCGACGGCCGCAACCACCGAAGCCGTCGAGCTTCGATCCCTACGCCTGACCTTCTGTGTGAAAGGACCCCTGTGATGTCTCGCAATACCTCGATGCGGTCGCTACCTCGTAGCGTGGCCCGTGCTGCGTCCCTTCTGTCGGCCACGATCGGCACGGTGTTGCTCACCGCCGGTACCGCCTCGGCTCAGACCGACAATCCACTCGACGGAATCTCCCCTGATCTGGGGGTGTTCGGTCCTACGTTCCAGAGCACCTGGTCGCGGATTGCGGGCGGTATCTGGGGTGCGGTCCTGGCGGTATCCGCAGTCAACCTGATCATTTCGCTCTACAAGATCCGTAAGGCTCGCGCCGGGGGCTACCAGAGCGAACTGAGCGATTCGATGGATTCGGCCAAGACCGCTGGTGTGGCGTTCGGTTGCGTGGCCGGAGCCGGGATCATCGTCGGCGCCATCTTGTTCGTCGTCAACGGCTGATAGCCGATCTACCAGCACTGTTAGGAGAATCAGATGGCACCCGATTTCAGCTCGATCAAGCCGGGCTCCCAGCAATCGCCCTCGGCAACAGCAGCACCGACGCCGACATCCTCGGCGAAGACGGCAGAGACCAAAGGATGGAAGGCGGCGTTCGGCAGACTGCCCACATGGTTCAAGTACGGCCTGGTGATCCTGCTCGTGGTGACGATCCTCGGGAGCATTCTCGCGGGGTTGAGCGGCGGTAGCTCGGAGTCCGACACGGTGCGGACCGGGCACGGTCCCAACTCGATCACCAACGGTGTTCCGCATGGCTACGACCACACCGAGGCCGGAGCACAGACCGCGGCCGCCAACTTCGTGCAGGCAGTGAGCCAGATCGCCCTCGGCCGGGTGACCGCCGCCGACCTGAAAAACAACCTTGTCGGGGACGGCGCCAGCGATGCTTTGATTGCCATTGTCGAGGACAACGTCTCACACTCCGAAGACACCGTGATGAACAACATCCCGGTCCTGGTCAACGTCACGGACTACTCGGATGACCGTGCGGTGGTGTCGGTGTGGGCAGTCTCGGCGAGCCAGAGCGATCTGAGCGGCACGGGCAAGATCAGCGTCCTCACGGTTTGGTCCACGACCACGGTGACCTTGGAGTGGGAGAACGGGGATTGGAAGGCCGTCGATTGGGCGTTCCGGTCCGGACCCGAGCCCGAAGAGGTCTCGTTCCCCGAAGGGGACTCCACTCTCGCCAAATTCGGCGCGAACGGCCTCTACACCTTCTTCGTGGAGTAATCATGCGACCCCTTGTCCGTACTTTTCTTGCGGTGCTGCTGGCAGTGCTTGCGTTGGCCTCAAGTGCGATTCCCGCGTGGGCGCAGCCGCTCAGTGGCGCTGCCGAAGGGTGGCCTGCTGGGATGCCAGACGAGCTCAAGGAGTTCTTTCCCGGTCACCCGGAGTTCGAGGCGGCCGGGTGGTCGACCGATCCGGCGTGTGCGGACAAGGGTGGCGACTTCGGGCAGTACCTCGCGCAGTATCTCCGCTTCGACCAGCAAATTCTCTACTGGGCGTCCCCGGTGACGCAGCGCATCGCGCAGTACGCCGAGCTGATGGGCGTCTCGGAGGATGAAGCGAAGCAAGCGGTGCTCGATGGCAAGGCTCCGACCACCTGGCCGGCATCCTTCCCCGGTGGCGACCCGGAGTTCTCGCCCTCGGCCAAGGTGTGCGCTGCGGATCTGGCGAAGTGGTCCGAGCCTGGCGGGAACCACTGGGGATTTACCTGGGCGGCAGCACCCGACGCCGGTTCGATCGCAGTGATGAAGCAACAGAAGTGGGTCGACAACCTGCCGGACGACATCTTTGAGAATCCGTGCAGCGACCACGAGATGCTGTGCAACAGGGCCTATTTCCTCGACTGTGACAAGACTTCAGGGCCGGATGAACTCGTACAGTGCCGCGCCTGGAACACGCGGGTGGGGGCGATGTTCGGCGGCATCTGGAACTGGAAAGAGCAGAACAAGGACTTCGCTGACCGGTTCCTCGATCTCGCCAGAGTCGGTGGTGTGGTCCTCAAGGCCGCCACGCCGCTTCAGATCCAGCTCGGCGTCGGCCTCGGTATGGCGGCCGTCGACAAGGCCGGTGACGTGGTCGCGTTCATCGCTGATCCGGGCAGCGTGATCGACGACTGGGCCAACAGCACCAAGGAAAGCGCGGTATCGCTGACCACCTCGGTCCTTGAGGGCTTGGCGAACATCCACGAGTTCAACCCGCGGGATGAAGGTTTCCTGCGGTGGTACGCGGTCAGTTGCGGAATCGGGGTGTTCGTCATGTCGATCACCGCACTGTTCACGATCTACCGAACCTCCGCACAGAAATCGACACGAATGGAACTGGTGCACAGCCTGATCGGCTACGCCCCGTTAGGTGTGCTGTCGATGATGTTCGCCCCGGCCGCCGCCGAAATGCTGGTCCAGCTCTCGCACGCGCTGACCACCTCCCTGTCCGGACTGCTCAAGCAGGACTTGGAGCAGGCGGTGGTGTCCGTATCGGCAATGCTCGGAGGCATCACGAGCGACACCGTCGTCGGTGGCTCTCTGACCGGAATCGTGTTCTTCGGGTTGTTGTTCCTCGGGTCGCTGGCGTTGTTCTTCGGCATGTTGATGCACGCCGCTGCCTTGCCGATCCTCGCCGGCCTGACCGGTGTCGCGTTCGGATTGTGGGTGCATCCGAACCTGCGGAAGAAGGCGATGCGCCCGATCTTCGTATTCATCTCGATCGTGTTTTCCAAGCCGGTGATCTTCCTCGGTCTGGGGTTCTTAGCCACGGTGCTGATCGACAGCAGCGCCGGGGCTTACGTCGACGGTGACCTCGCATCGCTTGGCGCCTTGGCGATGTCGGCGGTGTGCATCGGACTGGTCGGCCTCGCTCCGTGGTCGCTGCTCAAGTACGCCCCGTTCATGCCGTCCAGTGAAGATTCGGAAGGCTTCGGCGATACCGGATCGGCGACCGGACAAGGGCTGGGCGGCACTTTGCAGACCGCGCAGATGGCAATGATGGCCCGCGGCGGTGGTGGCGGGGGTGAGGTCGCTGCGGCCCGCTCCGCAGGGGCGGCACACGCCCATCCTGTCGGCGGCGGGAGCGTTGGTGGGGGAGTGGCCTCCACCTCGAACGGGTCGACGTCCCATAGTTCCGCCGGGTCGACCTCCCACCAGCACTCGGGTGTTACCGCAGGTCATAGCGGTGGGGGGCATGGTGGGGCGAGCACTCGCAAGCTCATGGGAGCAGCCAAGGGCATCTCCGGCACGGTCGCATCGGCCGGGGTGGGAGCGGCTGTCGTGGCCGGGACCGTGGGCGGCGCAGCGCTGAACAAGGCAGCCCAGGCGGCACAGAACGCTCCTGAACGAGCCGACAACATGGGAGATCAGTGATGAGTGACAGTGAGCAGCGCACCTCGATCCTCGGCTCGGAAATCGCTCGCCGAGGACTGATCCCCGTTCCCGAACCGGTGCTGTTCGCCTATGCAGCGGCGCTGATGGTCTCGATGTTCCTGTTCGTCTTCTTCGGATCGACGATCTGGACACTGGCCGGTGTCCTTGCGGTGGTGGGCGGCACGCTGTGGGCGACGACCGACATCAACGGTCGCCGGTCTTGGGCGGGGGAGAAACTGCACCGGATCCGGGATCGGCGGCGGCGAAAGCACGGTGAACACGTCTACCGGGCACCCGGTGATGAGTTGTACGGGGTGCTCGGAGCCGATCCGGGCTGGGAGTTCCCGGTGCCGCTCGGAGATGTCGCTCCGCTGGATCTGACCGATACAGGTCTCGATGACATGTTCATCCTCGAGCACCGGACGCCTGGTGACAACAACTACTACTCGGTGGTGCTGTCGATTCAAGGGCTCGCCGAAGGACTCCGCGGTGCAGAGGAATGGGCAGTGACCTCGCAGGCGTTCTCGCGCACGCTGGCCTCGTTCGCGCGCCGATCCTCACTGCTTCGAGGGCTGGAGATGGTGCACCGCTCGGTGCCGGCCGATCTGACTCCCCACGTGGCGTGGATGGAATCGGTGGTGCGCGCGAATCCTCATGCACACCGGGTGATGCCCGCGGTCGAGTCCTACGGCCAGCTCATCGACGGTCTGGCCCCGGAGTCGGAAGAGCATCGTTGCTACGCCACGCTGATCTTCCCGAAGTCGATCGAACTGCTGTCGGCGGCCGGAGCGGTCGCCAAGCGTAAGGGCGTAGAGACGAAGGCCGGTATCGGCCAGGTCATCGTCGAGGAGACCATGCGGGCGGTCGGCGCGCTGACCTCAGCTCGTCTCGGACAGGTGCAGGTGCTCGGCCAACAGCGTGCCTGTGCGGTGTTCCGCTCGATGCTCGATCCGTCCTACGCACTCGACGCCCACCGTGGCGCAAACTGGGGCAACTGCTGGCCGTCGTATGTCGGCGGAGACCTATCGACACGGGTGTCCGACCGATGGGATACCCGCGTCGGGTTGATCCGGCCCGGTTCGATCGAACCGATCCCGCTGCACGCTGAATGGCTCTCGCCGCTGTTGACCGGCGTCGACCCGGACCCCGGCGATCCTGTTGAGGGGCTTCCGGCCCAGCCAACAATCCGCACGGTGAAGGTGCGGATGGATTTCGTCGATGCAGTCAAAGCGCGCCAGGTGGCACGCAAGGACGCGACCGAGGATGCAGCACGCCAGTACAAGGAGCGAAAGAAGGGCCAGGTCACCGACGGTGCATCGGAGGTCATGGCGTCGGCATCACTGCGTCGCCGCGAAGACCTCAAGCCGGGATCGGGACACCACGGGGTGATCTGGTCGATGGCAGTGTCGGTCACCGCACCGGATGAGGATGCGGTGATGCGAGCGTGTGCGCGGCTCGAGCAGGCCGCCGACCAAGCCGCCATCAAAGAGTTCACCTGGTTCGACGACAGCCACGATGTCGCGCAATTCCTCACTCTGCCGCTCGGCCGCGGACTCGCGGCCACCAAGTACACCCGGGCCAAGGGGGTCTGATGCCGTCACTACGCAGCCGCAAAAAGGACGCTGCGCCTGCGCCGACCGCTCCGGAGGTAGATCAGGCGGACACGCCGGTGGTTCCTCGTCGGCGTCCACCGAAGCGCAACAAGTGGCTCGACCGGTGGGGCTGGTACGAGCCACGCCCGGAAGGGGTGTGGTCGACGACTCGCCAGGCCGAAGCACTGAATCTGGCGACCACCCGCAAAAACGTGCGGCACGAAGGACTCGTGTCGGGGCGGAACCTGATGTCGAATGCGCTGGTCATCACCGATCCGTTCGCGTTGTACGGAAGTGAGATCGAGAACATCAACGTCGCGGTGGTCGGTGATATCGGCAAGGCGAAGTCCTCACTGATCAAGACCACCCTGGGACTGCGGCAGATCGCGGCCGGCCGTCAGGTCGTGGTGATCGACAAGAAGCGTCAGGGTGATCGCGGTGGTGAGTACACCGAGCTCGCCAAGTCGCTGGGGGTGCCGTCGATCAGGTTCAAGACCGGCGGGGACGGTGCGCGGTTGAACATCATGGACCCGGCGATTTCGTCGTCGGTGACCACTTCTGGTGGCATCGTGCCGGCCGGTCAAGAAGTGCTGATTGCCGCGGTACTCGAGGACACCATGCAGCGGACG
Organism: Rhodococcus gordoniae; assembly: GCF_001646655.1. Lineage (GTDB taxonomy): Bacteria > Actinomycetota > Actinomycetes > Mycobacteriales > Mycobacteriaceae > Rhodococcus > Rhodococcus gordoniae. Next base: position 24,325 of record NZ_LPZN01000024.1, read on the forward strand.
TTGGTGCAGACGGAGATCGCGGCGCTGAACCTGGCGCTGAGACTGGTCAACGAACGTGCCCGCAGCGAGGGCACCGAGCCGATCCTGCGTGATGTCGCCGATCTGCTGCTATCCACGCCGGAGGAAGCGACAGTCACCTTCGGCGAGGTGTGGGAGAAGGAAGCGTGCCGGTGGGGTCGTGATCCGGGCCTGGCGCTGCGGCAGCTCTGCGAAGGAGATCTGCGCGGGTTGGTCGATCAGCCGACCTCGACCGATGTCCGTCATGCGCTCGACCATCCGCTCGTGCACTTCGACGTCTCCGAACTGCCCAACAAAGGACCGGCGCTGCGGGTGGTGATGACGGTCATCAATACGTGGCTGTCGAATGTTCTCGCCGCTCGTGCATCCGAGCACAAGCAGACCATTCTCATCGTCGAGGAAGGCTGGCACATCGCGGAAGGCTCGACCGGGCGGGTTTTCCGGGACAACATGAAGCTCTCTCGCGGCCTCGGCCTGTCCACGGTCTCAGCGTTCCATCACATCGCCGATCTACCTGCGGATTCTCCGGCCAGGGCGTTGATGCAGGAAGCCGGGATCGTGTTCCTGTACGGACAGGATCGGGTGGACGATGCCGAGCAGACGGTTCGCATGTACCACCTGCCCGAATACTGCGTCGATCTGCTGATGTCGATGCACAAGGGGCAGTGTCTCGTGGTGATGGGCAAGTCCGATCCGGTGCTGATGAAGCACGAGCGGTCCCCGCTCGAGATCACCCTCACCGACACCGATGAGGTCATTCGGGGTGAGGCGAGCACGCTGGTCGGGCAGACCCGGCTCCCGGACACTCTCGATGCCGAGGAATTGGCCGAGCTGGTGGGGGCGGTGCAGTGAACGAGCGGGGTCAACAGCGGCCGACACAGCCGGTGATCCCGGTCGGCACCGGCCTGGTGGTCGTGGTGATCGGCGCGGTCCTGTGGACGGTGTACGCCGGGGGCGCGGTTGCCGGCCTGGTGACCGGGGCGGGTCCGGTGTTCCCGGAAGGGCTGTACGGCACGTTGTCGGTGTTGCGGGCGTTGGTGCTCACGCCGGGCGATCCGACGGTGGGCTGGCCCGAGGACTCGCGGCCGGGCTCGGCGGTCGCGGTGTGGGTGTGCCTGATCGCAGCGATGCTGGTCTATATCGCCGTCGTCCTCGTGATCGACGGGAAGGTTTCGGCACGTCAGCGCGCTAAGCGCACGCGCCAGGAAGGGTTTGCGGACCGGGCGGAGCTGCGGCGGCGCGGCCTCGATCGCAGGAGCGCGGTGAAAGCCGCGAAGACGAATCGGGCGAGCTTGGGTGATACTCCGGCCCGCAAGATCGACGCGCATCAGGTGGCGACCCGGATCGGCACGCTCTACGACGAGCATGGCAAAGATGCCGAGGTGTTCGTCCAGTACCGGGACGGCACGCTGGTCGAGGGTCCGACCGGTTCGGGCAAGAGCTGGCGGTTGGCTTGGCAGCGGATCGTCGAGTCGGTCGGGTTCGTGCTGGCCACGACCACCAAACCTGATCTGCTGTGGTCGACGGTGGGGCAACGGTTGGCCTCCGGCCCGGTCGAGGTGTTCGACCCCGAGGGCATCACGCGGTGGCCGACGCCGATGCGGTGGTCTCTGCTGGCCAGCTGCGATGACCCGGATACGGCGATCCGGCGTGCCGATGCGCTGGTGCAGGCTGTTCCCCTCGGCGATACCAAGAACAGTGGGTACTTCTCGACGAACGCAGCGAAGTACCTGCGGTGCTGTCTGTATGCGGCAGCGGTGTCCGGTGGGGACGTGACCACCTTCTATCGCTGGGCGATGCAGCGGCAGGTGCCGAAGGTCAAGGAGATTCTGGACCGGGACCTGCCGACGTGGAGCGTGGAGTATTCGCAGCTCGGCGGCTCGGGATCGGATTCGGTCGACGATGTGATGTCGACGGTCTCGACGCTGCTCGATCCCCTCGCCTCACCGAAGTTGATGGCGGCAGTCAACGTCACCGCCGACGAGTCGGTGAACCTCGCGCAGCTCATCCGCGACGGCGGGACGCTGTATCTGATCTCCGAAGGCTCCTACGGCTCAAGTGCACCGATCGTCACGGCGTTGGCGGCGGAGGCGTATTACCTGGCCAAAGAAATTTCGCGGGAGTACCCAGAGGAGAGAATCGATCCTCCGGTGCGGTTCGTTCTCGATGAGGTCAACAATGTCGCGCCCATCCCGGATCTGCCCGACAAGGTATCCGACAGCGCCGGGCGAGGAATCTCGATCTGGGCGTTCTGCCACGGTCAGGAGCAGAACATCCGGCGATGGGGTCCGAGCGCGGGGAAGATGTTCACGACGAACTCGCCGGTGCGAATCATCCTGCCCGGCCTCGGTGATGTGAACGAGCTCGAGCAGATCTCCCGATTGACCGGTGAGCGCGAAGAGTGGTGGTCTCCGACGCAGGCTCCTCGGCAGACGAAGGTGATGACCGCCCCGGAGATTCGCGGAATGCCTGCTGACCAGGCATTGATGATCTACCGGGGTGCGGCTCCGGCGCGGGTCCATCTACCGCTGGTGTGGGACATTCCGCACTGGAAGAAACGGGTGCTCGACTCTCAAGAGGTCTACAACTGGGTCTGCGAGACGGGGGAGCTGCCCGATTGGGCTTGGTCCCGCACGGGCGGGGAAGTGGTGCTCGGATGAGCGGGTACACGCCGGGCCGGTTGTCGTGGCGGCATCTCGACCAGGAACAAGCCCAACAGTTGTGGGACGAGTTGATCGACTGGGTGGAGTGGTTTCGCGGCTGCTATCGGCTCACCGATCGGATCAAGGGCTGCTGGTATCGGCACCCGAAGATGGTCGAGGAACTGACGGCGGCGATGTCGGCGCACAAGGTCGCCTACGAACAGCTCGGCGACGGTCAGGTGCATTCGTGGTCGCCGGGAAGCTGGCACTACCAGGTCTATCAACCGCTTCTGCAACGGCTGGCGGTCAACTCCGACGAGTTCGGCGACTGTATCGACGGGCGCTGCGAACCGCCGACCGTGCAGGTCACGCTGCTCGAGGGGGCACGGGAGTGGATCGCGGCGGACATCGCGGCGCGGCCGACCCCGATCGCGGCGGCGGTCGCTGCGACCGGATCGTTCTCGGACTCGGGCAACGGGGTGAAGCCGGTGGTGATCGATGCTGCGCGGATGGTCGATCTGATCGACTCGGGAGATGCCGAACCGGTTGAGGCTGACGATGAGTTCGGGCCGGTCTCGTATGACGGTCACGTTTGGGAGTGGTCCGACGATACAGAGGGGTACGTACGGACCTAGTGACTGCCGAGGACATCGGAACCGGACTCACCACCCGGCCTGTCCTCGGTGTGGTGGTCGGCCGCGAAGAGTGCCCGCCCAGGCGTCGTGGCCGACCATTCCGCACGGACGCGACCTCGAACTGGGGTTTCCCGCTCAGATCGAAGTCGTGTCCGTTGTGTGTTCGGTCTATCCGGTTGGCCCTCGCGGGAGGAGTGGAACGCCCCCTGAGTGGCACCCAGGAAAATTTCAATTAGGCCCCGTGCTGTCCAAGGGGTGTATAAATTTTTGCGTAAGAGTGATACCCTTTCTGTAGAACAAGAGGGCGGATGCTCCCAGCTAGTGCTGGAAACATCCGCCTCGAACAACTAGATAATGACCAGTTGCTCAAACATCTTGTCCAGAGTCCAACGGGTTAGTACGCCGGCAAGCATGCGCCCGAGGACACCCCAGATGCGCTTACGCGCAGCGACAGATGTCATCTGATCTCCTTTCTTCAGTTGAGAGTAGCTGGCGCAGAAAAGCCGACTCCGGTATTACCGGGGTCGGCTAGACGCGTTAGCCGTGAGAATCATATCACACCGCTCCAACTGGGCTTTTCCGGAGACGCGAGCCCGTTTCCGGCCCCACGCATTCCCCTCCGCCCCCAGTCAGATCCGCCTCGTCCGGTGTTCAATCCCGGCGACCGCAGACCGAGGTTCCGGGGTGTCAACCGCATTCCGCTCTGGTCGCGTCCGCTCCTTGTGCAGTTGGAGACGCTGACGTTCGACGTTGGTCCAGTCGAGTGCGGCCCGGCGATCTTTGGGCCGGCCTCCGACGAGAGTGTCCTCGTCGGTGATGTGGTGCGTACTTCGGTAAGCAGCCGCGTCCGCGACGGTGGCACGCCACAGAGCAGCGTGTTCGGGATCGTCGGGGCAGGCGTCGAGGCTCGCGTATGCCCAGATCGGTGCGGTGTCGTCGGTGAGCTGATCGCGGAAGTCGCGGTGGAGCTCGGCGATGGCCTGGTAGTCCTCGCGGATCGTGGCGGCGAGTTCGGGGTCGATGGTGTCGGCGTCGGACACGGGCGCGACGACCCATTCGGGTGCGTCGGGGTTCGTGAGGTCGCGTCCGTCGGCGGCGAGGCGGTCGAGTTCGGCGAGGAGCACGGTCGCTGGGGCGGTGGCTCCGGTCCGCTCTGCCAGATCGGCCACGACCTCCTCAATGCTCGCTCCGCTGAGGCGGTGGAGATGTTCGATGCGTCCGGCGATGGCCTGGGCGCGTTCGTCGTCGGTCTGCAACGCGAGCGTGGGCAGGTGCTCGGCGATGGTCTCTTCGTGCTCGGTGAGCCATGCGGTGTTGCGGCGGGCGATCAGCTCGGTCAGGGGCTTGGCCATGTCGGAGCGCAGCGCGGCCGCGGTGGTGTCGACGCCGTTTGCGGCAAGGCGTTCGTGGTGCCAGGTGAGCAGGTTGATCGGGTCTACGCCGGCTTGGGCGGCGCGGTGGAGCTGGCGGGCGAGCAGTCGTGCGGAGGATTCTTCGGCGATGCGGGCACCGAGTTCTTCTCCGAGTGCAGCGGTGGCGAGGGTGCGAACTCTCTGTGTTTCGAGCAGTGCGGAGGTGTCGCGGTAGCGGCGGATGACCTCGCCGATGCCGGTGTCTGCGGCCGCGGCGCGGTCGGTGGTCTCGGTGTAGCGGCGGGCGCATTCGACCGCGAAGTCGTGCATGTCCGTGTCGGTGTGGAGCGGGTCTCGGATCGGTAGCGGCGGCAATGTCGGGTGTTCGGTGAACTGGCCGACGATGGCGCGGGTGCGGTGGGCGAGGACCGCTCCGATGTCTTTCGCTCCGGCGAGGGGGCCTTCGGCGAGGGCGTGTCCGAGGAGCGTGCGGGTGCTGTGGCCGTGGTCGTGGGCATCGGCGAGGACCTGGCGAAGCTGCGCCCATCCTTCGGTGCCTTCGATTGTGGCGGCGATGTGTTCGGGCAGGGTGCGGCGCATCTCGGTCTCGAGTGCGTCGTCGCGGAGGCGGCGTTGGGCGGCCAGATATGCCTCGCGCAGCCGCTCCGGGTCGGTGGCGTGGGCGGCTTGTTCGGCGAGTTCTTCGGTGGCGGTGCGGTGGCCGTTGTCGGTGGCGACGACGGTTTCGAGGATCATCCGGCCGGTGGAGACGTTCTTGTCTTCGAGGTGCGGACGCTCGGTGTCGAGGTTGACGGGCACGTCGACCGGGACGTAGATCCGGTTGTCGGTGCGGGCGCGGGTGACGGCCACATACAGCCCGGAGCGGTCCATGTCGGGGGTGATGATGGCGTGGGCGGTGTCGACGGTGACGCCCTGGGCGCGGTGCACGGTGGAGGCGTAGCCGAGTTGCACGTGGGTGCTGATGTAGTCGGCCGGCAGGGTGATGACGCCGCCGTGTTCGAGGTGCCGGACGGTCAGTGCGCCGCGTTCGGAGACGACATCGAGCACTTCCCACAGGTCGCCGTTTCGCACGAACGCTCCGGCTTTCTTTCCGCCGGAGGGGTTCAGATCGCGGCGGTTGCTGCGGGTGAGCACGATGTCGCCGCGGCCTGCGGTGAGTTCGTCGGCGAGGGCGACGGTGGTGGATTCGTCGCTGGTTCCGTCGTGGCGGCGTACGGCCTGGACTTGGATGTTCGCTGCCGTGACGTCCTCGCGGGTGGGCAGCATGACGATGGATTCTTTACCGTCGGCGAGGTCGTGGAGGTAGTTCTCGACGGCCTGGCCGATCATTTCTTCGCGCGTTCCTTCGCGCACGAGGTCGCGTTCGTAGATCAGGTCCAGGCCGGTGGAGTCACCGGATCGCAGCAGCATCGAGTTTTCGGCTTGAGCGGTGTCGTTGCCGAATCGGACCACGGTGTCGAGTTCGGGAGCGTCGGTGTTCTGCGCCAGATAGCGCAGAATTCCGCCGGTTTCCACAGCGTCGAGCTGGGCCGGGTCACCGAGCAGGCGGACGACTGCGCCACGTTCCTTGGCGATCTCGACGACGGCGGCGAGGTCGAGGGTGGAGGCAAGGGATGCTTCGTCGACGAGCAGCATCGTGCCCGGTGCGATGTCGATGCCGGCCGGAAGTGTGCCGGGGCGACTGCCGACGAGACCACGCCAGGGGTAGGTCAGGGAGGCCAGGGTCAGGCCGGTGACGCCGACTTCTTCGCCGAGTGTTTCGGCGGCGACTGCGGAGGGTGCGAGGGCTATGACGCCCCGGCCTTCGTTTTGCCATGCCTGCACGACGACTTTCATGCTGGTGGTCTTGCCGGTTCCTGCGGGTCCGACACCGACGGCCAGCAGTGCCCCGGATTGCAGGAAGTGCTCGGTCAAGGTGCGCTGGCCGGCGTTGAGGTTGCGCCCGGTTTCGGCGCGCATCGTCTCGTACACCTCGTAGATCGAGGCGGTTCGAGCGGTGAAGACGGTGGGTTCGCTGGTGGCCGATGCCAGCATCGTTTCGGCGTCGAGGATGCGCTGGGAGCTGTGTTTGTGGCTGCCGTGGTGGGACAGAACGAAATCGCCGTTACGTCGGCGCAGACGCCTCGGGATCGCGGGCAGCTCGACGCGTGGGGTGGTGACCGACAACTCCACGACCCGGCTGGTGAGTCGATCGACTGCCGTCCGGTAGGTGTCGAGGTCGGGGAACGTCTCACCGCCGAGGTGGGCCTGGACTGCGGAGACGATGTGTGGCAGTTGCCAGCGCGAGCGCTTGGATTCGAGCTTGGTGATCACGGCTCGGGCGTCGTCGTCGAGGCTGCGGCGCTGTGGCCTCGGGGCGTGATCGGCGGCGAAGGCGTCGCGGACGAGCTGGTCGACAGCCTCGTTGCCGCCGAGGATTTCGGCGGCCTTCTCGCGCCATTCTGCGCGCATCTCGGCGAGTGATTTCGCGTCGGCCTTGCCTTCGCGGGTGTCGAGGGTTGCTTGTTGATAAAGCTGATACATCGTCTTGGCGTCGGGCATCCGCTGGTACTTGGCGCGGTACTCGGCCACGAGTTCGTCGCGGCGGGCCTCGATCACGCTGCGGCGGGAGCTGAACATCTCGAGCATGTCGCGGGGAATGACGGCCAGTTCGACGACGGGTTGCTTGCCCTGATCGATCTCGCGGTGGGTCAGCTCGAGGCCGAGTTCGGTGCTCAGGCGCTGCATCACTTCGGCGTTGAATCGCTGCGAGGCGGCGACGGCAAAGCGGAACATGGTCGATCCGTCGACGGCTCGCCACTTGCCGTCTTCGGCGGCCTGGGTCTTGATCGACACGACGGCGTGGGTGTGCAGATTGGGGTCCCCGCAGCGGGAATCGAAGTGCTTGTAGAGGGTCGCGACGAAACCGTTGGTGTCGATCTGTTCCTCGCCGTTGCGGCCGACGCGAGTGAAGCAGGCGTTCTCTTCGAGCCACCGGAGGGTGTCTTTCACCGTGGCATCGACGATGCGCTCGATCTCGATACGCGTCTCGTTCGGTGCCAGTGCCCACAGGCTCGACACGCTCTTGGGCGGTGTGAAAACCAGGTCGTGGCCGGCTACCGGGTGTCGGACTTTGCCCTTCTCGTGGGCAATCCAGTTCCGCAATTCGGCCTCGTTCGCGACTGGCCGGCCGTGCTTGTCCTGGAACATACCTCCGGCGATGCGGTCGAGGATCGCAGCGGTTTCCTCCGGACTCGGGGCGTGCCCGTGGGTATCGGTGTACTCGGCGATTTCGGCCGCGTGTCGGTCGAACAGCTCGACGTTGTTCTTGAAGGTCGGGAACTTTCGCCCGAGTCGAGCGAGCCGGATTGCGTCCTCGGAGGGGACGCCTCGATCGATGAGTTCGGCGATCATGGCATCGGCATTCGGATGGAGACCTTCGCCGAACAATGCCTTCATTTGCGCCTCGGTGACGACATCTCCGACCGAGATCCGGTCGGCGTTCGCGACGTGGATGTCGTCGAGAAGGTCGTTCAAACCGTCGACGCCGGAGCCGAACCATTCGCCGGGCGGTGTGCCGTGTGCGGTGTAGTAGTCGGTCAGTTCTGCTCCACGTTCACGCTCGCGGTCGGCTGTGGCGACCTGACGTGTCAGGTACTCGTAGCCGTCCGCTGCGTGCAGGACGTGGAGGGTCATCACGGGCTCGATCTTAGCGGTACGAACACGCAGGTTGGGAGCGAGAATCCCGAATGGCAGTAAAACTGCAAGAGGTGTGTCCCCTTTCTTCTGTTGGTGGTGCCCGGATACGGTGCGATATGGATCGGTGTAGCCGGCGGTCGAAGACCGCTCCGGCGAAGGAACGGGTTTGGTCGGGCTGCTGGTTTAGACTCGGCGTGAGTTGTTGTAGAAGGGAAGGGTGTCGCAGTGAGTGGTTCGGGGGATGCGGTGCACAACGAGACCAAGGTGATCTCGGCACGCAGTCAGGCACGGTCGAAGCTGTCGGAACGGCGCGCTGAATTGCTCAAGCGGATCAGCGACAACCAGCGCGACCTCGAGCGCGCGTTGGCGTCGCTGGAGAAGGTGGACAAGGCCGCTGTTCGTCGTGATGCGGCGATCGCCAAGGCGAACAAAGAGTTCGAAAAGAAGAAGGCTGCGGCCGAACTCGCGGCGGGCAGGTCGCTGGCGCAGGTTGCTGGACGTGGCGAGACCGCGACCTCGATCTCCGAACTCGTCGATCTGGACGTGGCGATGGTGCGCCGGTTGGTGAAGCTGGCCGAAGAGAACAACGACTCGACGCCTCCCGCACAAGGATCGAGCGAGGGCGGCAGTGAGGCGAAGGAACCGACGCCCGACGTGCCTGTAGCTGCTTCCGGCTCCTGATCGGGCAGCAAGCACCGGCGCGAGGTCAGAGACGGAGCCACTGTGCGGTGGGAGCCAGGAGACGAGATCGAACGGACTCGCTTCTTCCAACGCGTGGTGTACGGACCGGACTTGGATTCCTGTCACCTCTGGGTCGGGGCACTCGGTGACGACGGCTACGGACGGTTCTGGATAGCTCGAGACGGTCATCAGATCGTGGTCCGACCGCACCGTTACGCGCTCGCTGTGGAGCTGGAACGTGGCCTCGACGACAACAAAGTGGCGATGCACCGGCGTTGTGACAACCCGCTGTGCGTCAACACGGGCGACGGTGATGCCTTCGCTGCCCATGTGGTGCTCGCGTCGACCGCTGAGAACATGGCGGACATGGGGCGTAAGGGTCGCGGCTGGGGCCGGTGGTTGTGGTTCGGCGCCGACCGTGCCGAACGTGCTCGACGCTCACGAGCGGTGGGCGAGGCGGTCTTGCGATATGGCTGGGATCAGCACGCGATCGAGACAGCCCTGTACGACGGGGCGCAAGGAACGCTGTGGTAGTTGGCAGGCGATCGTCTTCTGATGTGTCGAGGCGGTTGGTTCAGCCACGGTGGATATTCGATGATGAGAGTCGACCGTTGCACGCAAGTCGGGGCGGTTTCGGAGACGTTAGGGGTTCTCATGCAGCGCAGTGAAGCGGAAGCGGCCTTGCTCGATGCCGTCCTCGAGGTGATGCCGATTTCGGATCTGGCCCTCGATGCGGCGGTCGCCGGCATACCGGTGCTGGACGTACCCCGCACTCGCAGCATCGACATCTGCTTCTCGGATAAGCCGGACATTCTCTGACGGCTCGCCTGAATCGCACCGTGACGATGCCACGGTCGGCGCACTGCGGTTGGGTGTCGTCCCGGCGCGGTGGCGCGGATCCGTGCGCGAGCTGCGGGAGAAGCCGGGCGAAGGGGCTCGATGTCCTGAGCTCGGCCCTGCGCGCTGCGGAAGGTGCGGGCGGGTTCGTTGGTGAGTTGGAGATAGGGCGAGGCCCCGCACCGGTCGGTGCGGGGCCTCGTGGTGTGTTTGTCAGTCCTCGGGGGTGAATCCGAATTCGGGGAGGACGTTTCGACCGGCCTTGAGGACTTCTTGCACTCCCTTGGCGTGCAGGCCGTGGTCAACGACTTGGCGGATGAGAAGCGCGAGCTTGGGGATCTGGGTCTCGTGGGCTACTCCGTTCTCGATGGCGTCGAGGGCGACGGCGGCGCGGACTCCGTAGCCGTGTGCGTAGGCGACGGCGGCGAGGACGGACAGGATCGTAAAGCGGGCGTAGCCGGAGGTCTTGCGGGCGGCGTCGGTCAGGATGGCGACGGCGGCGACGTTGCGGGAGAAGTACAGGGCCACGTCGCGGGCGCGGGGGTTGTCGGTGAGGGTGATCGCGACAGCGACGGCTTCGGGATAGGTCAGCTCGCGGGGTGCTTCGATCGCGTCGCGCAGCGTCTCTAGGTTCGCGGCGTCGGTGATCTCGGGAGCCTGGGCGCGGGCCTGGCGTGCGTCCCACTGGCGCTCGAACAACACTCCGAGGTCTTCGGCGGGTGCGAGTTCGGCGGCGAGCGCGTCGCGGCTGGGGGCAATGGGTGCGCGGCCGTCAATGACTCCGAGGACAGCAACGGTGCTCGCGAGGATGTCGCCGAGTTCGCCGGATTCGGCGCTGGGGAAGTTGAAGAAGGTCTCACCGGCGGTGTACTCGGGCAGGACGGCGGCGATGGGCACGGCCAGACCGAGCGTGTAGGCGTGGCGGGTGGCGGCGAGAAGGGTCTCCTCTGCGGTGTCGCCGTTGGGGTGGATGCTGACGAGCGCGGCGATGGTGGCGTTGAAGTCGGCGGACTCGGCGGCGGCCATGAGCTTGTCGAGAGCGACAACGGCGGTGGCGTTGTCGTGGTCGAGGCGGGCGAAGGGGCCGGTCGTTCCCTGGGGATCGAACAGGGCGATGACGAGGGATTCGTTCGGGACCATGCCGAGGAAGGCGGGGATGCCTTCGATGAACTGGGCGGTGTTCAGGCGGGTAACGGGGCTGTTCTCGTTGCTGTTCATGACTCTAGTTTATATCTGTTTTGATGCTTTTTCGATGTTTTGTTGGTGCTTTTTCGGTGCTTTTCAGGTGATGCCGGTCACACGCTTTTAGGCTCTGACCTGCGGTTTTGCGGGTGTATCGGGGTGGTTCGGTGACGGTGGTGGAGCGGGTACCTCGGTCGGTCGGTGCGGCCCTGGTGAACCGGGCGCGGTGACTGCCGGGCAAGGGCGGGTTTTCCCTTGCTCGGTGGTCGGCGGGTCCGGTAGGGCCGTGGTGTGGCGACCGGGCGCGGTGCACGCGGAGCAGCGGGAACCTTGGGAGGGAGGGACAGGGGTCCGGGGGCGGAGCCCCCGGGGATCGGTAGAG
>NZ_LPZN01000025.1 GCF_001646655.1 Rhodococcus gordoniae
CGTCGCGGCCGGCCGCGACGAAGCGCGCCGACGCAAGGTCGAACATCTCGTCCACAACCTGGACGGGAGCATCGGCGAACGCAACACCTACGGCCACGATCCGCGCGACATCCCGGGCTGAACCGGTTCCGGCCGGCTCAGCCGCGGCGGCGTGTGGCGCGCGCGGCGAACTCGTCGAGCACCCGCACCACGTCCTTCGCCTGCCAGAGGCGGTTGCGGCGACCCTCGGTGATCTGTGTGAGAACCCCCGCGTCCACCAGCCGGTCGATCGCGATCTGGGCGTTGGCGCCGGTCACCGACAGCGCCGCCGCGGCCGTGCGGTTGTCGATCACCGGCTGCCGCAGCAACACGTCCACCAGCCGGTGCACCGCCGAGTCCCGCCGCGCCGTCACCCGGCTCCGCCAGATCTCTCGCACCGACCCGAGATCGGCGACGAGGGTGCGGCCGTTGGTGACCGCCGCGAACGAGGCGTCCACGATGGACCGCACGATCGGTTCGACATCACCGGCGCGGTAGGCGCCGAGCGCCGCGAAGTATTCGGCCGTGTTGTGCAGCAGTCCCGCGGAGACCGGCACGGCCACGCTGCGGGTGAGCTGCCCGCCCCGCAGCATCGCCTGGATCAACGCCCGCCCGACGCGGCCGTTGCCGTCGGGGAAGGGATGGATGGTCTCGAACTGCGCGTGCGCGACCGCGATCTGCGCCATCACCGGCAGATCGTCCCGGTCGGCGAAGACCACCAGATCGTCGATCAGTTCCGGTACCCGCTCGTGGTGCGGCGGCACGAACTGTGCGGTGTGCGGGCCCAGGCTGCCGCCGCCGATCCACACCTGCTGCTGCCGCCACCGGCCCGCGATCGCCGGATCGTCGTGCTCGAGCAGCGCGTGGTGCATCCGCAGGATCGCGTCGGCGTCGAGGGCATCGGACAACTCCAGCGCCGCGCGCATCGCGCGCACGTTGCCGATGATGAGGCGGGCGTTGCGGGAGGCGTGTTCGCCGAGTTCGGCCAGCGCGATCTGCCGGGCGCCGCTGGAGAGGTTCTCGATCTCGGAGCTCGACGCGCTCTCGGTGCGCAGCAGGATGGAGGCGAACGGGGCGGTGATGTGGCCGACCTCGACGTCGAACCGGGTCAGTTCCGTGGCCGCTTCCTCGGTGAGGGCCTGCAGGTCGCCGCCGAGCGGGACGGGCCGGTGCGCGATGAAGGGGGGTACGGCGGCCCGGTAGGGGCCGGTGGTGAGGCGCCGTTCGCGCCGCGAGCCGTAGGTGTCGCCGCTGCTCCAGGGGTGCTGCTCGTAGGTGACCGCAGGCCACCGGGAAGCAACGTCAGGCGAGGCCACATCCGCAGCATACCATTGGATAGTCGATTATCCGATGGTATGGAGGTGCGGCTCTCGGTTCCCCGAGCCGTCCCCCGGGTATCCGAAGCATCCAAGCAGGGAACAGCACACCCATCCCGGGACCGGAGGACAGCGCGATGTGGACAGCGTTGTGGTACGGACTGGGCACCGCAGTGCCCCTGTTCCTCGGCGCCGTGATCGGACTGCGCTACGACCTGCCCCGACCGGTGCTCGCCGGATCGATGGCCTTCGGCGCCGGCGCCATGGCCGCCGCGGTCTCCACCGAACTGTTCGCCCCCGCCTTCGCCGATCAAGGCCTGTGGGCCGCCGGCGGCGCACTGATGCTCGGCACGCTCGTCTACGTCGTCGCCGACCACCTGATCGAGAACAAACTCGGTCCCGCAGCCCTGGGATGGGCCCTGATGCTCGGTGCGCTGCTCGACGGCATCCCGGAGAACGCCGCCCTCGGCACCACCCTCGCCGAGGCAGGCTCCGCCGGGCTCGTGCTGCTGGTGGCCGTGGCGGTCGGCAACATCCCCGAAGCCGTCGCCGGCGCCGCCTCGATGCGCGCGGACTTCCCACACCGCACCGCCCTGGCCATCTGGGGAATCACGGCCGTGCTGCTCGTCGCGGTGGTCGTCGTGGCCGCGGCCTTCGCCGACTCCCTGCCCCAGGCGGGGATCTCCCTGATCCAGGCCTTCGCCGGCGGCGCCACCATCGCCGTCATGGCCGACTCGTTGATGCCCGAGGCCTATCGGGAAGGCGGCTGGTGGGTGGGCATCTGCACCGCGGCAGGATTCCTGATCGCCTTTGCGCTCGGCGCATGAACCGGCCCGCCGCGCACGATCACGACGCGACCGTCCGCGCCGCAGGGCCATGTCACAGGGCCACGTCGAACAGCTGACCCACCGCATAGGTCACGGCCATCGCCAGCGCCCCACCGAGCACCACCCGCAGCACCGCCCGGCCCCGCCGGGCCCGACCGAGCCACGCACTGATCGATCCGGTCGCGGCCAACGCACACAACACCGCCACGAACGTCACCGGGATCCGCACGGCTTCCGGCACCGACACGATCATCAGCAGCGGCACCAACGCCCCGAGGGTGAACGACACCGCGGACGACAGCGCCGCCACCCACGGATTCGCCAGGTCGGCCGGATCGATCCCCAACTCCACCTCCGCGTGGGCGGCAAGCGGATCCCGGGCCGTCAGCTCCTCGGCCGCGGCACGCGCCGTGACCGCCGACAAGCCCTTGCTCTCGAGCAGCCCCGCGAGTTCGTCGAGCTCGGCTTCCGGCATCTCGGCGAGCTCGCGCCGCTCGGTGTGCAGCGCCGCACGCTCGGTGTCGCGTTGCGTGCTCACCGACACGTATTCACCCAGCGCCATCGACACCGCGCCCGCGGCCAGCCCGGCCACCCCGGCGGTGAGGATCGTCGACTCGTCCGTCGTGGCGGCCGCCACACCGACGACCAGCCCCGCGGTCGAGACGATCCCGTCGTTCGCGCCGAGCACGCCCGCCCGCAACCAGTTGAGCTTGCTCGCCAACCCGCCCGTGTGCGGTTCGGCGCCCTCGTGCTGCCCCCGGGAATCGTTCGCCGACGGCGGGTTCGGTAGCGACATGTCGAGAAGCTAGCACCGGACCCCCGAGAGGCGACAGGACGGACATCCTTACCTGACTCGACCCCGAGGGCTCAGTCGTCGCGCCGGCGTATCCGCGCCCGGCGCCGCGGGGGGATACCCTGCGCCGAATATCGGCGGGCCTCCGCGGCGGCGACCGCCCAGTCCGGATCGCCGGGCAGTGGGCCCATCGGGTCCCGAGCCCCGTACGGGACGCTCGTGTCGGCGGGAAGCACCGCGCGCTGCAACGCCCGCTCGATGCCCACAGGCCGGTAGCCGGACGGCACCAGGCGGCCGATCCACCGGCAGTCCCGGGCCGTCATGTCGTGCCGCAGACTCTCCATCAGAGCCGCAACGGTTTCGGAGGGCACCTCCGTCAGCCACGACCCGATCCGGCCGATCACCGCTTCCGGCAGCCCGGAGAGGGTGACCTGCGCACGCGGCATCCCGGTGACCCGGCCGTAGAGCCGCAGCAGTTCCGGGTACCGGAGGACTTCACCGCATCCCACATCGAACGACCGAGTGGACAGCTCCGACACCGCCGCTCCGGCCACCGCCGCGGTCAGGTCGACGACCGCGACCGGTTCGACCCTCGAGTTCATCCAGTCCGGCACCACTGTCACCGGCAGCCTCCCCCCGAGCTGGCCCAGCACCTCGAAGCTCGTCGACCCGGATCCGAGCACCATCCCGGCCCGCAGGGTGATTACCGACCGGCTCGACCGGGACAGCTCCTGTTCGACCTCCCACCGGGAGAGCAGATGTTCGGACAGCGCCTCCGGCTCGCACTCGGGGACGAAACCGGACACGTAGACGATGCGGGTCGCCGAGGACACCTCGACCGCGTGCCGCACCGCGCGGGCAGCCGCGAGATCGACCTCCCGGAATTCCGCCGAACGCATACCGTGGACGAGATAGACCACGACGTCCACCTCGGCGAGCGCCGCGGGCAGAGTGTTCCCGTCGGTGACGTCCACCTCGGCGCTCTCGACGCTGTCGTGCCACCAGAAGCGCTGCAGGGAGCGGGGATCGCGGACGCCGGCCCGCACCGTGCAACCGGCGGCGAGGAAGGCGGGAACGACCCGGCTGCCGACGTAGCCGGACGCACCGATCACGAGAACCCTCATCTGCCGCCCCGTTCCTCATCGACTCTCCGGGTGGATGCACCGGCCGGGCCTGTCGCAAAACATCGAGGACGGATCCCACCGGCCAAGATAGTGTTACCGTTGGTTACAAACACAGTGGCCGGTCGCGAAGGAATCTCGTATGTGGATGCTGTCCGGAAAACTACTCCGACGTCGAATCCTGTTCGTCCTCGCCGTGCCCCTCGGCGCCGGCCTGCTGTCCGCGCTCGCACACCTCCTCCAGCGTCGCCGCGGACGACCCACCTCCGTCTCCGAATCCCTGTTCGCCATCGCGAGCGCCCTACGGCGCCGCCCCTTCCCGGACCGGAGCGTGTGCGACCATCCACCGGCCCCCGAGACGCGAGGACAGCCATGACCACCCACACCGTCACGAACGGACCCGTCCGGCTCCACGTCGTCGAAGAAGGCAACCCGCACGGACCGACCCTCGTCCTCGTCCACGGCTGGCCCGACACCCACGCCCTGTGGGACCGCATCACACCCCTGCTCGCCGACGACTTCCGCATCCTCCGCTACGACAACCGCGGCGCCGGCAACTCCACTGTCCCGCGCGAGGTGGCGCACTACCGTCTCGACCACCTCGCCGCCGACCTGCACGCCGTGATCGACGCCCTCGCCCCGAACGCACCGGTCCACCTGCTCGGCCACGACTGGGGCGCCGTGCTGTGCTGGGAAGCGGTGTGCGAACCCGACGCCGGCGACCGCATCGCCTCCTACACCTCCGTGTCCGGCCCCAACCTCGACCATCTCGGCCTGTGGCTACGTCGACGGCTCCGACAGCGACGCCCGCTCGGACCGGCCGAACAGACCCTCGCCTCCGCCTACACTCTCGCCTTCCAGATCCCGGGCCTGCCGAATCCCGTACTGCGCCGCTGGCTCTCCCACCACTGGCCGGCCTTCGTCGGACTCTTCGACCGCACCGACCCCGCCGCGATCGAACCCGTCGCCCCGACCCTCGCCGACGACATGGTGCACGGACTGTCCCTGTACCGCGCGAACATCCGCGCCCGGCTCGCCCGGCCCCGCGCGCGGCGCACCGACGTCCCGGTGCTGGTGATCCAGAACCTGCGCGACCGCGCGGTGCGCCCGGTGAGTTACGAGGACACCTCCCACTGGGTCACCGACCTGCGTATCCAGCCGCTCGACGCCGGACACTGGTCACCGCGCTCCCACCCGCGCGAACTCGCCGCCGCCACCGCCCGGTTCGTACAGCAGATCGACGCGGTGCGCGCCTGACCTCCGGCGGGTTCAGCCGGACGAGGATTCTGTGCGCGGCGCCGGCCCCACCGGGGGATCGTCGTGCACCGGTAGCCGGCGCGGACCCGGCCCCTGCGCCCC
The DNA here is from genome assembly GCF_001646655.1 of Rhodococcus gordoniae. GTDB lineage: Bacteria > Actinomycetota > Actinomycetes > Mycobacteriales > Mycobacteriaceae > Rhodococcus > Rhodococcus gordoniae. The sequence goes on from NZ_LPZN01000025.1 coordinate 5,435, forward strand.
GAGTACGTCGCCGGGATTCGCGAGCGGGCACGACGCCAGGCTCAGGCAGCCGCAGCCGATGCAGTCGGTGAAACTGTCACGCAGCGCGGTGAGATCCTCGATGCGGCGGGTCAGCCGGTCGTGCCATGCCCGGGACAGCCGCGCCCAGTCCGCGGTGGTCGGCACGCGACTGTCCGGCAGCGAATCGAACGCTTCCTTGATCTCGTCGAGGGACACCCCGACGCCCTGGGCGACCTTGATGAACGCGACCTTGCGCAGCGTGTCCCGGCGGTAGCGGCGCTGATTGCCGGAGGTGCGGCGACTGGTGATGAGCCCCCGCGACTCGTAGTAGTGCAGTGCCGAGACCGCCACCCCGGAACGGTCGGCCAACTGGCCGGGTGTCAGCCAGATCGCAGGGTTCATCGGTGCCTCTCCTCGCCGCGCAGACATCGTGATCGAGTTGTGCTGCACGGTACCGGGACGGCGACCGCACACGCCGGGTGGCCGGGTTCAGAACGACGGGGGCCCGAACTCGGCGGCGACCTCCGGCGCATCCATCCGCAGCATGTCGTAGGCGGTGTGCGCCAGCGACCGTACCGACTTCGGATACGGTCGCTCGAAACGCTCGCAGACCCGCGCGGTGGCCAGCGCGGCCTCGAACCGCCACTTACGGGAACCGCTCACGAACGTCCGGGCCTGGAACAGATAACTCGATGCGGGGATCGTCACGCGACCACCGTAGAACCTGCGGGCAGGTGCCGGGGGAGCACCACGCGGAGATCGTGCAACGTCACTGTCACCGTGACGAATCGTAGGACGTGGCGAGGGGTGACCGGGGAGGGGAGAGGTGCGCGATCCTGAGGTTGCCGAACCCGGGGTGCGCGTGCCGCCGTCTGCCGCTGAGGTGGGGTGGGAACAGGCGGTCGGTATTGGGGGGCTGGCCCGGCGAAGAAGGCCGCACGACGCCGTAACCCCGTCGAGGAGAATGTCATCTGTAAGCGAACTCAATTGCGGCAGTGGAGTATTCGTGGATAACGGTGATTATCCATCAAATAGGGAAGAGGCGGGAATGGGCGACGGGTGGCATCTACACCTCGGGGGACGGGGTTCATCCGTATCGCCACCCGTGCATCACTCGGCATGATGCACCGCGTGCAGAGCGTGCACGCGACGTCGACCACATGGTGTCGTCGCATCGGACCCGTCGGCAAGCTGTGCATCGGCGCAGCGCCGACGGTGACTGTTGTGGTGATCGGTTCACCGACGCGATCCGGCCTCGGGGCCGGATCGAGCCGAAGTCCGGATCGGCCCGGCTGGGATCGAGCAGAGTCGGGCCGGTGGCGCGGGACCCCGTAGTGAGGTCGCATCGATACGGAAACGAATACGGATGCGAGGATGTCGAACCGCTCAGGCGCCCTGCCGTAGTCGTCCGGAGGAGGCCCGATTCCACTTTAGTTAACATAATATAGATTATCGGCAATAATGATGTGTGCCGTGACCTGGACTTCGACGCCGATGATCCTGATGCTCCCGGCCGACGTCCTGATTTGCAGATTCGCGACGTCGGTGCACGCCACAGCGTCGCGTCGCGCGCAGTGCCGTCCGGCGCGTGTTGTTCGCTCCGCGTCGTGCGGCGTGCGAACCGCGACGCGCCGACCCGCTCCCGACGCTCGATCTGCCACGCATCCGCCGGGCCCGATCCGCACCGACCCGGTCCTCGGCCTCTGGCCGGCCCGTCGCCGTGCGCCCGTCCGCTGTCTCGCACGCCCGAGGTGACCTTCCGGGCCCGCCGCCCTCGTCCCCTGCTCGTCCGTCCGGCCGTCGCAAAAACGTCACAGTGACGTTTTTATGGGACCACAGGAAGGTCCTGCTGTGATCGCGCCTCTGCGTCGATATCCTCGGCGCGGCAGTGGCAACACGCTCCGGCAAGGTCGACCGTGCCGATCGGCGCGTTGATGTTCGTCTGCCCGGCACTCGCGGCCCCGCGCCGCCGGCGGCGGACGCGAGTCGGCCTGGCGGCACATGCTGACGCCGCCGCCCGCACTGCGACGGGTCGCTGTACCGGGCGGTGTGTCCCGCATGGGCGACGATGTGGACCCCCTCCTCCATCCGGGACTCGGCCGACCTCGAAACGTCACTGTGACGTATTGATTCCGGTCTCCGGGTAGTCGATCCACCGACTTCACGACGGTCGCCGCAACCGCCGCAACTGCGCGGACAGGTAATCCCGGGCACGACGATGACCCCCGACCCGGACGAGTTCGTCGCCGAGCTCTTCGAGCAACCGCGTCAGCAGCTTCTCGTCGGGCGCCCAGCCGTCGCGCTGCCGGCATCGGTCGAGCCATTCGACCGGTGCGATGTGGCCGCGGTCGGCGTTGCAGCGTCGGCACGCGGCGACCTCGTTGGCGGTGATGCTCGGGCCGCCCTTCAGGCGTGGCACCAGATGATCGGTGGTCGGGGTGATCAACGGGCCGAACTCCCGTCCACACCACAGGCACCGCCCGTCCTGACGGTCGAGGGCGAGCGAGAGTCGGGTGACGCGGTCCATCCTCCGATCGTGGCCCATCGACGTCACCGGGGTCGCCGATGGGTCCGATCGGCGACCGGAGAGCACTTCAGGGGCGTGCTTCGAGGACGAGGTTGAACGGGGTTTCGGTGGCGCGGCGGAAGGAGCCGAATCCGGCTTCGGCGGCGATCTCCGCGATCCGCCGCTCCCCGGCCTGCGCGCCGAGCCCGAGTGCGCCCGGCTGATCGAGCGACGACGGGGTGCACAGCACCGTCGATGCGGCGTAGTACATCCGGCCGACCGGGTTGAGGTTCTCGGGCAGGCTGTCGCGGGCGAACGGTTCGACGAGCATCACCGTGCCGTGGTCGGCGAGTGCGCCGCGGGCGTACCGCAGTGCGCCGACGGGATCGCCCATGTCGTGCAGGCAGTCGAAATAACAGATCAGGTCGTAGTCCCGCCCGGGAAAGTCCGTCGCCGAGGCGACCTCGAAGGTGACATTGTCGACGCCCTGTTCGGCGGCCAGTTCCGTCGCCCGGGCGACGGACGCGTCGTGATAGTCGAATCCGCGGATGGTGGACTGTGGGAAGGCCTGCGCGAGCAGGGTCGTGGAGACACCGTGGCCGCAGCCGATGTCGGCGACGGTGGCGCCGCTGCGCAGGGTGTCGACGACCCCGTCGAGGGCGGGTAGCCACACGTCGACGAGGTTGGCGCGGTAACCGGGCCGGAAGAACTGCTCGGTGCCGATGAACAGGTCCGGATCGTGCTCGTGCCACCCGAATCCCTCGCCGGCGCGGATCCGTTCGGCGATGCGCCGACGGTCCTTGTACACGGAGCCGATCAGGTGGAAGCCGCCGGCCATGTAGACGGGGCTGTCCTCGCGGGCGAGGGCCATGGCGTGTTCCGGTGCCAGGGTGAACGTTCCGGCGTCGGGGTCGTAGGTGAGATAGCCGCTGGCGGTTTCGGCGGAGAGCCATTCGCGTAGATAGCGTTCGCGGATGCCGGTGCGGGCGGCGAGTTGTTCGCTGGTGACCGGGCTGGCGGCGTCGAGCGCGCCCCACAGTCCGAGTTCGGTGCCGATCAGCACCAGTGCGCCGTTCATGGCCGCGCCCATGTCGACGACGAGTTGTCCGAGGGTCTGTTCGAGGCGTCCTTGATCGAGATCGTGTGTGTCGGTGGTCATCACACACCTCCGTGCGGTGGGGTACGGACATTACGGTAGGTCGCGCAGGGGTTCGTCCGGCGACGCGGCGGGTTCGATCGGGTGTCGATCCGGGTGGCGATGCGGCGGACGAGGTCACGAACCGGTGGTGCTGCACGGACGGACTGCACAGTCGAGGTTGCACCTCGCTACACTGGTAGCAATCTGCTACAACGGGAGGTCGTCATGACGTCGTCCACCGACAAGGTCACCCGCTTCGACGCCGAACTCGTCGACAGCGCCATCGCCGAGGGCGGCCGCCAGAACCGCACCGGACGCCAGCAACTCGAATACTGGGCCCGCATCGGCCGCGCGATGACCGCCCACGAGACCGCCTCCCTGCACCGGGTGCACGAGGCGCTGGCCGGGACGCGGGAACCGGAGGATCTCACCGCCGCCGAGGGACGCCTGTTCGACGCGGAGATCGACGCGCGCCTGGCGGACGGTCTGGCCCGCACCGACTACGCCGAGGTGCTCGCCGCGCGCGGGGTCACCACGGTGGTGCTCGACGACGCGGGCCGGCTGGTCGAGCAACGTCCCGACGGTAGCCGCCGGGTCCTCGGCGACGCATGAGGCGTCTGGATCTGATCGTCGGTCCCAACGGTTCGGGCAAGTCGACGTTCGTCGAGTTGTCCCTCGCTCCCCTGCTGCCGCACAGCGTGTTCGTCAACGCGGATGTGATCGCGCGGCAGCGCTGGCCGGAGCGGGCCGAGGAGATGTCGTACGAGGCGGCGCAACTCGCCGCCGACGCGCGGGACCGGCTGATGCGCCAGGGCCGGTCGTTCATCGCGGAGACGGTGTTCTCGCATCCGTCGAAGCTGGAGTTGGTCGACCGGGCGCACGAGGCGGGATATGTGGTGGTGCTGCACGTGATGCTGGTGCCCGAGACGATGTCGGTGCTGCGGGTGCAGCATCGGGTGGCCGCCGGGGGCCATGCGGTGCCCGAGGACAAGATCCGGGCGCGTTATCGGCGGTTGTGGCCGCTGGTGGTGGAGGCGATCGGTCGCGCCGATCAGGCGTCGGTGTACGACACGGCGTCCGGAACTCCGGCGGTGGTGGGGCGGTTCGCGGGTGGGGTGCCGGTGGGTGCGGTGTGCTGGCCGGTGTGGGCGCCGGCGGTGCTCACCGGCCTCGGTTGAGATCCCGGCCCGGGGGGCGGATGTGCCACGGTCAGTTCCGGCGGTTCCCGTTGCGGGCGGCGACCGGCACCTCGGCGCGTGCCCAGCGGCGCAGCGTGGCGTCGCTCTCGGTCAGCCGCGCCGACAGCACCGCGATGATCGTCTCGACCGCCCGGGCGCTCACCATCTCGTGGTGAGCGCAGTCGAGGCGGTATTGGTGGATCTCCCCCGCGATCACGTTGTGCCAGGCCGCCACCGCCGGGATCGGGGCGTCCGAGCGGGCCGCGGTGAAGAACAATGCGTCCCCGTCGAAGGTGTCCGGTTCGTGCCGGCGCGCGGCGCGCGCGGTGTCGGTGGACCCGGCGTGCAGGCGTTCGAGGTGGGCGGCGGTCAGGCCGGTGCCGCCACCGAACGCCTCGTCGAGGACTGCGGCGGCGTGCTCGAAGCTCGGCTCGTCGTCGTCGACGGGAAGCCCGAGATCGCGCAGCATGTCGCGGGTGCCGACGGCCGGGGACGCCCCGACGACCAGGTGGCTGTCGAGCAGCGCGAGGGTGTCGACGATCTCCCCGGCGCGGCGCAGTTCGACGGCCACGGCGTGCGCGACCACCCCGCCGAGGGACCAGCCGAGCAGATGGTACGGCCCGTGCGGCTGCACCCGCCGGATCTCCCGCACGTAGTGGCGGGCGAGCGCGGTGATGGTGTCGTGCCGTGGGCCGCCGGACAGGGCCGGCAATTGCAGTCCGTAGACGGGCCGGTCGTCGAGGCGGTGCGCGAGGGTGCTGTACGGCCAGGCCAGCCCCGCGGCGGGATGGATGCAGAACAGTGCCGTGCCGGTGCCGGGGCGCAGCGGGACGAGCACCCGGAACGCCTCGTCGATTCCGTTGCTCGCCTCGGGGTCGCCGCTGCTCAGGTGCGCGGCGAGCTCCGCCGGGGTGGGGTGGGTGAAGATCGAGGCGATCGGCACCCGGCGGCCGAGTCGTTCCCCGAGAGCGGGCAGCAACCGGGTCGCCAGTAGCGAGGTGCCGCCGCGCTCGAAGAAGTCGTCGTCGACCCCGGCCCGGTCGAGACCGAGATGTTCGGCGAACAGGTCGGTGAGGAGCTTTTCGAGGTCGGTGCGCGGGGCCCGGTAGTCCCCGGCCGGGGCGGTGAACTCCGGGGCGGGCAGCGCGGCCCGGTCGAGTTTGCCGGCCGGGGTGAGCGGGATGTCGTCGAGCACGGTGATCACCGCCGGCACCATGTGCGGCGGAAGATGCTGCGCGACGAACGTTCTCACTTCGGCGGCGGTGACCTCGGCATTCGGGGTGAGGCGGATGTAGGACACCGGCAGGGCCTGCCCGGACGGGGCGGTGTGGCCGAGGGTGTGGGCGAAGACCACCTGGGGGTGCGCGGTCAGCGCCGTGTCGATCTCGCCGAGTTCGACACGGAACCCGCGGATCTTGACCTGGAAGTCGGTGCGGCCGACGTAGTCGAGGCGATGATCGGTGGTCCACCGCACCAGATCGCCGGTGCGGTACATCCGCTCCCCCGCGGCGGTGGGGTCGGGCACGAACCGGGCGGCGGTCAGCGCGGGCCGCGCGTGGTAGCCGCGGGCCAGGCCGGGTCCGGCGACGTACAGTTCCCCGGCCACCCCGACGGGGACGGGCTGGAGCCGTCCGTCGAGCACCAGGGCGCGGAAGCCGCGGCTGGGGGTGCCGATGGTGACCGGTTCCCCGGCCGTCAGGGGGTCGTCGAGGGAGGTCATGATGGTCGCCTCGGTGGGGCCGTAGGCGTCGATCATGCGGCGCGAGTGGGCCCAGCGCGCCACCAGCTCCGGGGGGAGCGCTTCGCCGGCGACGAGCAGGGTGTGCAGCTCGGGGACGGTGTCCGGGTCGAGGGAGGCCAACGCGGTGGGGGTGATGAAGGCGTGGCTGACCCGCTGCGCGCGCAGCACCGCGGCCAGGTCGTCGCCGCCGTAGACGTGCGGCGGCACGACCACCAGGGTTGCGGCCGCGCTCAGCGCCATCATCTGCTCGAAGATCGACGCGTCGAAGCTCGGCGATGCCAGATGCGACACCCGCGCCGCGGCGGTGACCTGCAGCCGGTCGCGTTCCTCCCGGGCCAGGGAGGCCAGGCCGCGGTGGGTGACCGTCACGCCCTTGGGGCGGCCGGTGGAGCCGGAGGTGTAGATCAGGTAGGCGGGATGATCCGGGTGCAGCACCGCGGGCCGGTCCGCGTGGTCGATCGGTGCGACCGGCCCGGTGATGAGGTCGAGGTCGTCGAGGACGAGCCAGTCCACCTCGTCGGGCAGCGCGTCGCGGTGCGCGGCGACGGTGATGCCGATGCGCGCGGCGCTGTCGCCGAGCATGAATGCGATGCGGTCGGCCGGATAGGTGGGATCGACCGGCACGAATGCCGCGCCGCTGCGCACCGTGGCCCACACGGCGGTGACCGAGTCGAGTGAGCGCGGGACCGCCAGGGCGATCACCTGTTCGGGTCCGGCGCCGCGGTCGAGCAGGCGCCGCGCGAGCCGGGTGGCGCGGGCGTCGAGTTCGCGGTAGGTGACCTGCCGGTCGCCGTCGACGACCGCGACGGCGTCCGGGGCGGCGGCGACGGCGGTGTCGAGCAGCTGCGGCCACAGCACTGCCGGTTCCGGCTGCGGCCCGATCGCGGGTACCAGCGCGGTGTGTTCGGCGGTGGTGAGCAGGTCGAGGTCTCCGACGGGGCGGTGCGGGTCGGCGGCGATCGTGTGCAACAGCCGGCCGAAGCGGTCGGCGAAGCCGCGCACCGTCTCGGCGTCGAACAGGTCGGTGGCGTAGACGAAGGCGGCGTCGAGCCCGCCCGTGGTGTTCTCCCCGATCAGCAGTTCGAGGTCGAAGTTGCATACCACCGGATCGAGCGCGACGCCGTGCACGCTCAGGTGCGGCAGTTCCACCGCGGGCAGCTCGGCGGTGTGGAACTCGAGGGAGACCTGGAACAGCGGCGAGTGCGCGGTCGAGCGGGTCGGGGCGAGGGTGTCGACGACCCGGTCGAAGGGCAGATCGGCGTGCGCGAAGGCGTCGAGGTCGCTGTCGGTGACGGCGGTGAGCAGGTCGGTGAAGGACCGTTCGGCGGGTACCGGGGTGCGCAGCACCACGGTGTTGACGAACATGCCCACCACCTCGTCGAGGGCGCGGTGGCCCCGGCCGGCGACCGGGGAGCCGACGGCGATGTCGTCGCTGCCGGACAGGCGGGCCAGCAGCACCGCGAAGGCGGCGTGCACGGTCATGAACACGGTGCTGTGCCGGTCGGCGGCGAGCTGTTGCAGCCGGGCGAGCAGGTCGGCGTCGACGGTGAAACGGGTGATGTCGCCGCGGAAGGACTGCTGCGGGGGTCGGGGCCGGTCGGTGGGCAGCGCCAGCACCTCGGGCAGCCCCGCGAGGCGGTCCTGCCAGTAGGCGGTCTGGTCGGCGGCGAGACTGCCGGGGGCGGCGGGGTCGCCGAGCCGGTCGAGCTGCCACAGGGTGTAGTCGGCGTACTGCACCGGCAGCGGCCCGAAGGTCGGGGTCTCGCCGCGGCTGCGGGCGGCGTAGGCGATCATCAGGTCGCGGGCGAGCGGGCCGGTGGAGCCGCCGTCGGCGGCGATGTGGTGCACGACGAGCACGGCGAGATGGTCGTCGCGGTCGAAGGCGAACACCCGTGCCCGCACCGGGATGTCGACGGTGACGTCGAAACCGGCGCCGAGGAAGTCGGCGACGGCGGTGGGCGCGGTGTCCTCGGTGGCCGGCACCACGTCCAGCGGCAGCGGTGCGTCGGCGGCGGCGAGGATGCGCTGGTGTGGTCCGGTGGCCGAGGCCGGGTAGACGGTGCGCAGGCTCTCGTGCCGGGTCAGCAGGTCGTGCAGGGCGGCGCCGAGCGCGGCCGGGGACAGATGTCCGGACAGCCGGATGGCCAGGGGGATGTTGTAGGCCGCGGAGGTCGGGTCGAACTGGTTGATGAACCACAGTCGTTGCTGTGCCGGGGACAACGGAATGTGGTGGGGGCGCGGCCCGGCGACCGGGCCCAGTGTGGTTCCGGCGGCGGGTTCGGCGGTGTCGGTGGTGGCGGGCCGCTCGTCGAGGTGCGCGGCGAGCGCGGTGACGGTCGGTGCTTCGAACAACGCCCGCACCGGTACGGGCCGGCCGAGCCGGTCGCCGAGGCGGGCGACGGCGCGGGTGGCGAGCAGCGAGTTGCCGCCGAGGTCGAAGAAGTTGTCGTCGGCGGCGAGCCGGTCGAGGCCGAGCACCTCGGCGAGTTCGTCGGCGACGAGCGACTCGAGTGGGTCGGTGGGCGCCGGGCGGTCGTCGGTGGCGGCGCGCAGTTCCGGGGCCGGCAGCGCGGCGCGGTCGAGTTTGCCGACCGGGGTCAGCGGGATCTCGTCGAGCACGCTGATGACGGTGGGCACCATGTGCGCCGGAAGACGCTCGGCGACATGGGATTTCACCGCGGTGGGGTCGATGTCGGCGCCGGGCGCGGGATGCAGGTGGGCGACGAGGACCGTCTCCCCGCTGGGGGCGCGGTGGGCGACGGTGGCGGCGAAGCCGACACTCGGGTGCGCGGCGAGCACGGCGTCGATCTCGCCGAGTTCGACGCGGAAACCGCGGATCTTGATCTGGAAGTCGCTGCGCCCGACGTAGTCGAGGCGCAGATCCTGCGCGTCGAGGTCGCCGACCCAGCGCACCAGGTCCCCGGTGCGGTACATGCGTTCGCCGGGGGCACCGTAGGGGTCGGCGACGAACCGGGCGGCGGTCAGCGCGGGCCGGGCGTGATAGCCGCGGGCCAGGCCCCAGCCGGCCAGATACAGTTCGCCGACGGCACCGAACGGCACCGGCCGCAGCGCGGGGTCGAGGACGACGGCGTGCACCCCGCGCAGCGGACCGCCGAGGGTCAGTGGCTCGTCGACGCCCAGGGGGTCGCTGATCGCGGCCATGATGGTCGTCTCGGTGGGCCCGTAGGCGTCGACGAGGCGCCGGCCGGGCGCCCAGGTGACCTGCAGGTCCGCCGGCCACGCCTCCCCACCGACCGCGAGATCGGTGAGGTCGGTCAGATCCGCCGGATCGAGGGAGGCGAGCGCGGCGGGGGTGATGAACCCGTGGGTGATCCGCTGCTCGCGCAGCAGGGCACCGAGTTCGGCGCCGCCGACGATGTGCGGGGGCACGATCACCAGTTCGGCGCCGGTGCCGAACGCCAGGAGGTACTCGAAGATCGACGCGTCGAAGCTCGGTGAGGAGACGTGCATGACCCGCGCGCCGGGGCCGGCACCGAAGCGGGTGCGCTGGTCGCGGGCGAAGTTCTCCAGGCTGCGGTGGGTGGTGAGCACCCCCTTGGGGCGGCCGGTGGAGCCGGAGGTGTAGATCAGGTAGGCCGGATGATCCAGCCGCAGCGTGGCCGGGCGGTCGGTGTCGCCGAGCGCGGCGGGGTCCTCCCCCGCCGCGGCGCGGTCGAGGTCGTCGAGCAGCAGCCACGGCACCGTGTCGGGGAGTTGCGCGCGGTGCGCGGCGGTGGTGAGACCGACGGTGGCGCCGCAGTCGTCGAGCATGAACGCGACCCGCTCGGCCGGGTAGCGCGGGTCGACGGGCACGAACGCCGCCCCGGTCTTGGTGATCGCCCACATCGCGGTCACCGACTCGATCGAGCGGGCGATGCCGAGGGCGACGAAGGTCTCCGGGCCGGCGCCGTGGCGCGGCAGCACCCGGGCCAGCCGGGTGGAGCGTTCGTCGAGCTCGCGGTAGGTGAGCACGCGCTGCCCGTCGCGCAGCGCCGGTGCGTCCGGGTGGGCGGCGGCGGTGGCGGCCAGCAGCTGCGGCAGGGTCGCGTCGCCGCCGCCGGCCGGGCCGTGTACGGGCAGCAACGCGGCCTGTTCGGCGGCGGTGAGCGCGGGCAGCGCCGTGATCGGGGTGGCCGGGTCGGCGGTGAGCGCGTCGAGGACGGCGGTGATGCGCGCGGCGATCGCGGCGACGGCGGCGCGGTCGAAGACCTCCGGCAGGTACTTCATGCGCAGGTGCACGGCGGTGTCGGTGTGCACGACCACCGACAGCGGGTAGTGCGCGGCGTCGCGGCCGACGATGTCGGCGACCCGCATGCCGGCGAGGTCGGTGTCGCGGTCGAGACCGGCGCGTTCGACCGGATACGACTCGAAGACGGTGAGGGTGTCGAAGCGCACCGCGGCGCCGAGGTGCCGGTCGAGGGTGCCCAGGTCGAGATGGTGGTGGTCGAGCAGGGCGACCTGTTCGGCCTGGATGCGGTCGACGAGGGCACCGACGGTGTCGCCGGGCCGCACGGTGATGCGCACCGGGACGGTGTTGATGAACAACCCGACCATCGCCTCGATGCCGGGGATCTGCGGTGGCCGGCCGGAGACGGTCGCGCCGAACACCACGTCGGTGCGGCCGGTGAGCGCGCCGAGCACCAGCCCCCAGGCGGTCTGCACGAGGGTGTTGACGGTGATGCCGCGGGCGGTGGCGGTGTCGTGCAGCCGCACCGACAGGGCGGTGTCCAGGTCGACGTCGAGGTCCTCGGAGATCCCGGCGGTGGTGCCGGGCCGGTGCTGGGGGGCGAGCAGGGTCGGCTCGTCCACCCCGGCCAGGGCGCGGCGGTAGGCGTCGAGGGAGGCGTGCGGATCGCGGTCGGCGAGCCAGCTCAGGTAGCTGCCGTAGTGCGGTGCCGGCGGCAGGGCCCGCAGGTCGCCGTCGGTGGTGTAGAGCACGAGCAGTTCCCGGATCAGCACCGGGGTGGACCAGCCGTCGAGCAGCAGATGGTGGTTCGTCACTGCGAGCAGGTGCCGGCCCGGGCCGGTGTGCACCACGGTCGCGCGCAGCAGCGGCGCGGTCTCGGTGTCGAAGCGGGTGCGCCGATCGAGCGCGAGCAGTTGGGCGGCGGCGTCGTCGGGGTCGGGGTCGTCGCTGGTGTCGGCGACGGTGAACGGCACCTCCACGTGGGTGGGGACGACCTGCACGTGCCCGTCCCCGGCGGCGGGGAACGCCGCGCGCAGCGCCGGATGCCGGTCGAGCAGCAGTTGCAGGGCGCGCCGCAGCCGGTTCGCGTCGACCTCGCCGCGCAGGTCGAGCACCAGTTGCACGATGTACGCATCGGGGCGGTCCCCGGCGAGCAGGGCGTGGAAGAGCAACCCGGTCTGCAGCGGGGCGGTCGGCCACACCGTGTCGAGGCGCCCGTAACGCTGCTCGAGGCGTTCGATGACGTCCTGGTGCAGACGCACCAGCGGCAGATCCGAGGGGGTCAGTCCCCCGGCGTGCGGGCTGCGGGTGTGCCGGGTCAGGGCGGTCGCGGCGGTGGCGAACCGGTCGGCGAGGGCGGTGACGTCGGCGGCGTCGAGCAACCCGGCCGGATACGACCAGTGCACCTCGAGCACCGGCCCGTTCGGGGTGTCGGTGGTGACGGCGTTGATGTCGAGCACCGCCGCGGCGGGCATGTCCGGGCTCTGCGCCCCACCGTGGGGGAAGCCGTCGATGGGCAGCCACGCGGTGTCGGTATCGGTGATCCCGGCGGTGGGGCGACCGAGATAGTTGAAGCTGACCTGCGGTACCGGGGCGTCGGCGAGCCGCGCGGCGGTGTCGGCGTCGAGATGGCGCAGCAGCCCGAAGCCGGTGCCGTGGTCGGGGACGGCGGCGAGGTGTTCCTTGACGGTCTTGACGGCGCGCCCGGCGGCCGGGCCGGCGGCGAACGCGTCGTCGAGGTCGATGCCGGTCAGGTCCAGGCGCAGCGGGTGGATGGTGGTGAACCAGCCGACGGTGCCGGACAGGTCGGCGCCGGCGGCGGCGGTGCTGTCGCGGCCGTGGCCTTCGAGGTTGAGCAGCAGCGAGGCGGGGTCGTGGCCGCGGTCGCGGCGCCAGGCCGCCACCGCCAGGGCGAGCGCGGTGAGCAGCCCGTGGTCGACGGCGCCGTGGAAGGCGGTGGGCACGGCGGTGAGCAGCGCCTCGGTGACGGCGGTGGGCAGTGCGGTGGTGAGGGTGGTGACGGTGGCGTTGGTGTCGCGCACCGGATCGAAGGCCCGGTGTCCCAGCGGCGGGTTCGGTCCGTCGAGCACCCGGCGCCAGAAATCGAGTTCGGTGCGGCGGGTGGGGGCGGCGTCGCGCAGGGCGTGCGCCCAGCGGCGCACGCTGGTGCCGGTGGGTGGGGGCAGCAGCGCACCGGCACCGGTCGCGGTGGCCGCCCACGCGGCGGCCAGGTCGGGCACCAGGATGCGCCAGGACACCCCGTCGACGGCGAGATGGTGGATGACGACGAGCAACCGGCCGGCGCCGCTGGCGGTATCGAACCACACCAGCTGCACCACCCGCCCGCGATACGGGTCCAGCCGGTCGGCGGCGGCGTCGAGTTCGGTGGCGGCCAGGGCGAAGAACTCGTCGCTGTCGGCGGCGCTGGTGACCGGCACCCGGTGGATGACGGTACCGGCGTCGACGCTGCCCGGCGCGGGGACGTGCAGCAGGTGCCCGCCGGGGGTGTCCGGCGCCGGCCGCAGCTGCACCCGCAGCATGTCGTGCCGGTCGAGGACGGCGGTGACGATCGCGCGCAGCGTCGCCGCGTCCAGGCCGGTGGGCAGACGCAGCAGCAGTGCCTGCGAATAGCGGCCGATGCTGCCGCCGCGGTCGAGCATCCAGTGCGCGATCGGCGGCAGCGGCAGGTCGCCGACCCCGCCGCCGGGTAGCTCCGCGAGGGTCTCGGTGGGGGCGGCGGTGCCGACGACGGCGGCGAGCGCGGCGGGGGTCTTGTGTTCGAACACCGCGCGGGGGGTCAGGTCCAGGCCGGCGGCCTTGGCGCGGGACACCAGTTGGATGGACATGATCGAGTCGCCGCCGAGAGCGAAGAACGAATCGTCCACCCCCACCGTGGGCAGACCCAGGACCTGCGCGAACAGTTCGACGAGGACGGTTTCGGGGCCGCGCGCCGGGGCGCGGGAGACGGTGGTGCGGGCGGCGAAGTCGGGGGCGGGCAGCGCGCGCCGGTCGAGTTTGCCGGTGGCGGTGACCGGCAGGGTGTCCAGCACCACCAGGGTGGACGGCAGCATGTATGCGGCGAGCTGCCCGGCGGCGTGGTTCAGCACCACGTCGACGTCGAGATCGTGGCCGGTCTCGGGCACCACGTACCCGACCAGACGTTCGGTGGTGGTGCCCGGGGCGGTGTGTACGACGACCACGGCGCGGGCGACGCCGGGGGCGCGCAGCAGTGCCGCTTCGATCTCGCCGAGTTCGATGCGGAAGCCGCGCAGCTGCACCTGGAAGTCGGCGCGGCCGAGATATTCGATCTCGCCGTCGCGGGTACGCCGCGCCAGGTCACCGGTGCGGTAGAGCCGCTGCCCGGAGGTGCCGTGCGGGTCGGCGACGAACCGGGTGGCGGTCAGATCGGGACGGCGCAGATAGCCGCGCGAGAGCTGGGCGCCGGAGACGTACAGTTCGCCGATCACCCCGGTGGGCACCGGATGCAGCCGGCTGTCGAGGATGTGCAGGCGCAGCGACGGCAGCGGCGCCCCGATCAGGCTGGCCGCGGCGGTGGCGGCGAGGTCGCGGGTGATGGTGCGGGCGGTGACGTGCACGGTGGTCTCGGTGATGCCGTACATGTTCACCAGCGTCGGGGCGGTGTCGTCGTGGCGCCGGTACCAGCGGTCGAGCTGCGCGAAGTCGAGGGCTTCCCCACCGAAGACGACCCGGCGCAGCGCCGGCAGGTCGGCGGCGGCGGCGCGGTCGGCGTCGATGAGCTGGTAGAAGGCCGTCGGGGTCTGGTTGAGCACGGTGACCCGTTCGCGGCGCAGCAGCGCCAGGAACTCCTGCGGGTTGCGGGCGGTGTGGTAGTCGACGACGACGAGCCGGGCGCCGTGGGCGAGCGCCCCCCACAGTTCCCACACCGAGAAGTCGAAGGCGTAGGAGTGGAACAGCGTCCACACATCGGCGGCGTCGAAGCCGAACATCTCGGTGGTGTCGGTGAGCAGGGTGACGACGGTGCGGTGTGGCACCACCACGCCCTTGGGGCGGCCGGTGGAGCCGGAGGTGTAGATGACGTACGCCGCGGCATCCGGATGCACCTGCGGCAGTCCGTCTGCGCCGGTGGGCATCTCGGTGAGGCGGGTGCGCACGGCCGGGTCGTGCAGGTCCACGATCGGCGGGGTGTGCGGCGGGAGACCGGCGGCGTGCTCGGCGGTGGTGAGCAGGCACACCGGGGCCGCGTCGTCGAACATGTACGCCAGCCGATCCGGGGGGAACGCCACGTCGATGGGCAGATAGGCGGCGCCGCTGTGCAGCACGGCGAGCAACGCGACGATCAGGTCGGTGCCGCGCGGCAATGCGACCGCGACGAGCCGGTCCGGGCCGGCGCCGTGCTCGGTGAGCAGCCGGGCCAGGCGCTGCACCCGGTCGGTGAGTTCGGCGTAACGCAGCGCTCCGTCGGGGGCGGTGACCGCGGTGGCGGCCGGATCGCGTCCGGCGCCGCGGGCGTATACGTCGAGCAAACTGTCCGGGACAGGGTGGGGCGGGACGGGTGCGGCGGGGCGTTCGTCGGCGGGGGGCAGATCGACGTCGCCGATCGGGCGGTACGGGTCGGCGGTGACCGCGTCGAGCAGCCGCACCAGCCGCTGCGCGAAGGAGGCGACGGTGATGGGATCGAACAGGTCGGTGGCGTAGGTGAACGCCGCCGGTATCCCGTCCGTCTCCCCCGCCCCGGCCGGGTCGGTGTTCTGCAGGGTCAGTTGCAGGTCGAACTTGGCGACCGGCAGCTCCGGGTCGAGGGCGTCGACTTCCAGTTCGGGCAACACCAGTCGGGCGGGTTCGGTGTTGCCGTATTCGAGGACCACCTGGAACAGCGGGGACCGGTCGGTCTCGCGGGCCGGGGCGAGCACGTCGACGAGGGTTTCGAAGGGCAGTTCGGTGTGGCCGAAGGCCGCCAGGTCGATCTCGCGGGTGCGGTGCAGATGATCGGTGAACGACAGGGCGCCGTCGACGGGGGTGCGCAGCACCACGGTGTTGACGAACATGCCGACCAGGTCGTCGAGGGCGCGGTGCCCGCGACCGGCGACCGGGGAGCCGATGACGATGTCGGATGTGCCGGTCAGGCGGGCCAGCAGCGCCGCGAACCCGGCGTGTACGGCCATGAACACGGTGGTGTCGTGCTCGGCGGCCAGCACCTCGAGGCGCCGCTGCACGGCGGTGGGCACGGTGAAGTGGTGCAGGGCGCCGCGGAAGCTGCGCTGGGTGGGGCGGGGCCGGTCGGTGGGCAGCGGCAGCAGTTCGGGGGCGTCGGCGAGGGTGTCGCGCCAGAATTGCAGCTGGGTGGCGGCGAGGGAGGCCGGGTCGTCCGGGTCGCCGAGCAGGCGGCGTTGCCACAGCGCGTAGTCGGCGTACTGCACCGGCAACGGCGCCCGGTCCGGGGCGGTGCCGGTGGTGCGGGCGGTGTAGGCGAGCATCAGGTCGCGGGCCAGCGGCGCCATCGACGAGCCGTCGGCGGCGATGTGGTGCACCACCACCGCGAGCACATGGGTGTGCTCGTCGAGGCGCCACAGCCGCAGCCGCACCGGCACCGCCGCGGCCACGTCGAAACCGGCGCCGACGAACTCGCCGAGTGCGGGGGGCAACTCCTCGGCGGTGACCGGCCGGGCGGTCAGGACCGGCAGGACCCGGTCGGTGTCCACGATCACCTGCCGCGGGCCGTGTTCGTCGCCGGGATACCAGGTGCGCAGGCTCTCGTGCCGGTCGAGCACGTCGCGCACCGCCGCGGTGAGCGCCGCGACGTCGAGGCGGCCGGACAGGCGGATGGCCAGGGGGATGTTGTAGGCGGCGGAGGTGGTGTCGAACTGGTTGACGAACCACATGCGTTGCTGCGCCGGGGACAGCGGCAGCCGGTCCGGGCGTTCGGCGGCGACCAGCGGCACCCGGCCGTGCCCGCCGTGGTCGTCGAGGATCCGCGCGGCCAGCGCCCGCACCGTGGGGGCCTCGAACACCGCGCGCACCCCGGCGTCGGTGCCGAGCGCGGCATTGAGGCGGGCGACGACGCGGGTGGCGATCAGCGAGTTGCCGCCGAGATCGAAGAAGTTGTCGTCGACGGAGACCTGGGGGTGGCCGAGGATCTCGGCGACGATCTCGGCGACGGTGGCTTCGAGGTCGGTGCTCGGGGCGCGGTAGTCGCCGCCGAGGCGGGTCAGATCCGGCACGGGCAGGGCGCGGCGGTCGAGTTTGCCGACCGGGGTCAGTGGCAGCTCGTCGAGCAGCACCACGGTGGCGGGCACCATGTGGCCGGGTAGCCGGGCCGCGGCCCAGGCGCGCAGCGCCCGCGGATCAATCTGCCCGGCAGTGGTGTCGGTGAGATCGGGCAGCACATAGGACACGAGCACGGTGTCGCCGCTGGGGGCGGTGTGCCCGATGGTGTGGGCGAAGGCGATCGCGTCGTGGGCGGTGAGGGCGGCGTCGATCTCACCGAGTTCGATGCGGAAGCCGCGGACCTTGACCTGGAAGTCGGAGCGGCCGAGATATTCGACGGTGCCGTCGTGCCGCCACCGCACCACATCACCGGTGCGGTACATGCGTTCGCCGGGGTCGCCGTAGGGGTCGGCGACGAACCGGGTGGCGGTCAGGTCGGGGCGGCGGTGGTAGCCGCGGGCCACACCCGCTCCGGCGATGTACAGCTCCCCGGCCACCCCGACCGGGACGGGCCGCAGCCGGTCGTCGAGGACGGCCTGGTGGAAGCCGACGGCGGGAGCGCCGATGGTGACGGTGTGCCCGGGTCGCAGGGGCGGGCTGACGCTGGTTTCGATGGTGGCCTCGGACGGGCCGTAGCCGTTGAACATGCGGCGCCCCGGCGCCCAGCGCGCCACCAGCTCCGGGGGGCAGGCCTCGCCGGCGACGACGAGCACCTCGAGGTCGTCGAGTCCGGTGGGGTCGAGGGAGGCCAGCGCGGTGGGGGTGATGAAGGCGTGGGTGACCTTCTCCTCGCGCAGCAGCCGGGCGAGTTCGTCGCCGCCGTAGACGTCCGGCGGCACGATCACCAGGGTCGCGCCGGCGCAGAACGCCTTGGTGAACTCGAAGATCGACGCGTCGAAGCTCGGCGACGCCAGATGCGAGACGCGGGCGTGGTGGGTGATGGTGAAGTGGCTGCGCACCTCGGCGTTGAGGTTGGTCATGCCGCGGTGGGTGACGACCACGCCCTTGGGGCGGCCGGTGGAGCCGGAGGTGTAGATCAGGTAGGCCGGGTGGTCGAAGTGCAGCGGGGCGGTGCGGTCGGCGTCGGTGATCGGGGCGGTGTCCGCTGCGGCGATCCGGTCGGTGACGGCCGGGTCGTCGAGCACCAGCCACGGCACCTGCACCGGCAGCGCGGCGCGGTGCGCGGCGGTGGTGATGCCGAGGGCGGCGGCGCTGTCGGTGAGCATGTAGCTCACCCGTTCCGGGGGGTAGGCGGGGTCGACGGGCACGAAGGCCGCACCGGTCTTGGTCACCGCCCAGACCACCGCCACCGATTCGAGCGAGCGGGTCAGGGCGAGGGCGACGACGGTTTCCGGTCCGAGTCGGTACTCCCCGACGAGCAGCCGTGCCAGGCGGGTGGACCAGGCGTCGAGCTCGGCGTAGGTGATCTGCCGGTCGGCGAAACGCAGGGCGACCGCGTCGGGCAGGATCGCGGCGACCGAGGTGAGCAGTTCCGGCCACAGCTGCGGCGAGACCGGCGGCAGACCCCGCGCCGGGGTCAGATCGGCCAGTTCCCGGTCGGTGACGATGTCGATGCTGCCGACCGCGAGGTCGGGGGCAGCGGTGATGGCCTCGACGATCCGCACGAAGCGGTCGGCGAACGAGGCGACGGTGTCGGCGTCGAACAGGTCGGTGGCGTAGGTGAAGGCGCCGCGGATCCCGGCGGGGCCGTCGGCGCCGGTGGTCTCGGCGATCGACAGTTGCAGGTCGAACAGGGCCAGCATCGGCTCGAGGTCGAGGGCGCGCACCGTCAGGTCGGGCAGTTCGATCTCGGGGCGTTCGGTGTCCTGGAATTCGAGCAGCACCTGGAACAGCGGGGTGTAGGCGGTCGAGCGGGGCGGGTCGAGGACCTCGACGAGCCGCTCGAACGGCACCTCGGTGTGTCCGAAGGCGGTCAGGTCGCCGGTGCGGATGCGGTCGAGCAGCGCGGTAAACGGCTCGTCGTCGTCGACCCGGGTGCGCAGCACCACGGTGTTGACGAACATGCCCACCAGGTCGTCGAGGGCGCGGTGCCCGCGCCCGGCGACGGGGGTGCCGACGACGATGTCGTCGCTGCCGGACAGCCGGGCGAGCAGCACCGTCAGCGCGGCGTGCACCAGCATGAACACCGACGCGTCGTGGGCGCGGGCGATGTCGAGCAGCCGCCGGTGGGCGGCGGCGTCGAGGGTGAACGGGATGCGGGCCCCGCGCCGCGACGGCTGCACCGGGCGGGGCCGGTCCAGCGGCAGTTCGAGCAGGTCGGGGGCGTCGTCGAGGGTGTCGCGCCAGAACCGGAGCTGTGCGGCGGCGAGGGAGGCCGGGTCGGTGTCGTCGCCGAGCACCCGATGCTGCCAGAGGGTGTAGTCGACGTACTGCGCCGGCAGCGGTGGCCACTGCGGGGTCTGCCCGTCGTGGCGGGCGCTGTAGGCGGCGATGACGTCGCGGGCCAGCGGCCCCATGGAGAAGCCGTCGGCGGCGATGTGGTGGGCGACGAGCACGAGCACGTGCTCGTCCTCGGACAGCGCGAGCACCCGGATGCGGATGGGGATCTCGGTGGCCACGTCGAAACCGGCGGCGAGGATCGGGGTGAGCCGGCTGTCGAGGTCGGTGTCGTCGACCTCGGTGCCGTCGTCGACGGTGAGCACGACCAGGTCGGGGACGGCGGCCGCGGCGGGCACCACCACCTGCACGGGTCCGTCGTCGGTGAGCGGATAGCGGGTGCGCAGCGATTCGTGCCGGGCGACGACATCGCCGATGGCGTGGTACAGCGCCGCCTGGTCGAGCCGGCCGGACAGCCGCAGGGCGACGGCGATGTTGTAGGCCGGGGAGGTGGTGTCGAACTGGTTGACGAACCACATGCGCTGCTGCGCCGGGGACAGCGGGATCGGGTCGGGGCGCGGCCCGGCCACGGGTGCGCCGCGCCCGGCGTCGGCACGGTCCGGCCGGTCGAGGTGGGCGGCGAGATCGGCGACCACCGGATGATCGAAGATCTCCCGGATGCCGAGGTCGCTGCCGGTGTCCGCGGCCAGGCGCGCCGCGGCGCGCATGGCGAGCAGGGAGGTGCCGCCGAGGTCGAGGAAGTGGTCGTCGGCGCCGACCGGGCCGACGTCGAGCAGATCGGCGAAGACGGTGGCGACGAGCTGTTCGGTGGGGGTGCGCGGCGCCCGGTAGCCACCCGCGGCGGTGGCGGCCGGCGGGGCGGGCAGCGCGGCCCGGTCGAGTTTGCCGTTGGGGCCGACGGGCAGCGCGTCGAGGACGACGAGGGCGGCAGGCACCATGTAGTCCGGTAGCCGCGCGGCGAGGTCGGCGGTGACCGCGGTGGTGTCGATGCTGCGGCCCGGGGTGGGCACGAGATAGCCGGTGAGCCGGTCGTCGGCGCCGTGGTGGACGAGCACCACCGCCTGCCCGATCTCGGCGCGGGCGCGCAGCACCTGCTCGATCTCCCCGAGTTCGATGCGCAGACCGCGGATCTTGACCTGGAAGTCGGTGCGCCCCAGATACATCAGGGTGCCGTCGGCGCGGCGGGTGGCCAGATCCCCGGTGCGGTACATCCGTTCCCCCGGCGCGCCGTAGGGGTCGGCGACGAACCGGTCGGCGCTCAGGCCGGGACGGTGGAGATAGCCGCGGGCGAGCTGGATCCCCGCGAGATACAGTTCGCCGGCGGCGCCGGCGGGCACCGGATGCAGCCGCGCGTCGAGCACATGGGTGCGGGTGTTCCACACCGGCCGGCCGATCGGCACCGCCCCGTGGTCGGTGTCGGTGCTGGTCCACGCGGTGACGTCCACCGCGGCTTCGGTGGGCCCGTACAGATTGTGCAGGGCGGTGGGCGGCAACGCCTCCCGCAGCGCGGCGGCGGTCTCGGCGGGCAGCGCCTCCCCCGACGCGAACACGTGCCGCAACGTGATCGGCTTCCGGTCGTGGCGGTGCAGGGCGTCGACGAACACCGCGAGCATCGACGGCACGAAATGCGCCACGGTGACCCGCTCCTCGGCGAACAGCCGCAGCAGATAACCGGGATCGCGGTGCCCGCCGGGGGCGGCGACGACCAGCCGCGCCCCGACCTGCAGCGGCCAGAAGAACTCCCACACCGACACGTCGAAGGTGGCGGGGGTCTTCTGAACCACCGTGTCGGTGGCCGTCAGCGGATAGCTGTGCTGCATCCACCGCAGCCGGTTGACGATCGCCGCGTGCGGCACCGCCACCCCCTTGGGGCGGCCGGTGGACCCGGACGTGAAGATCACGTACGCCAGGTGCGCGCCGGCCGGCTCCGGCCGGTCCGCCGGGGTCAGGGCGGCCGGGGATTCGTCGTCGAGGTCGAGTCGGTCGAGCCGCAGCATCTCCGCGCCGGTGTCCGGCACGACGGCGGCGACGTCGCCGGTGGTGAGCACCGCGACGGGGGCGGCGGTGTCCAGGACGTACCGCAGTCGTTCGGTGGGATGCTCGGGGTCGAGCGGCAGATAGGCGGCGCCGCTCTTGACGATCGCGTACATGCCGACGAGCAGCTCGAGGGAGCGTGGGACGGCCAGCGCGATCACCCGGTCGGGGCCGGCGCCGGCGCGCAGCAGCCGCCGGCCGAGCCGGTTGGTGACCGCGTCGAAGTCGGCGTAGCCGAGGGTGCGGCCGGGGCGTGCGGGGTCGCGGCGACCTGCGCGGCGAACACCGCCCCCAGGGTGGTGATCGGCCCGGTGTCGGCGGTGGTGGCGTTCCACATCTCGAGGACGGTGCGGCGTTCGTCGGCGGTGAGCAGGTCCACGTCCCCGACGGGCACGGCCGGGTCGGCGGTGACCGTCTCGAGCAGCCGCACGAGTCGCTCGGTGATCGCGGTGGCGGTGCGCGGGTCGAACAGGTCGGTGGCGTAGGACAGGGCCCCGCGCAGCCCGGTGGTGCGGCCGGTGTCGTCGGCGACCGCGCCGAGCTGCAGGTGCAGATCGAATTTGGTGGTGTGCGTGTCGATCTCGGTGATATCGACGTCGAGGCCGGGCAGGGTCAGGTGGGCGCCGGTGGTGTCGGCGAAGGCGAGCATGACCTGGAACAGCGGCGAGTACGCCGCCGAGCGGGCCGGCACCACCGCGTCGACGAGCCGGTCGAACGGCAGGTCGGTGTGCGCGAAGGCCGTCAGGTCGGTGTCGCGCACGGTGGTGAGGAACTCGGCGAACGGCAGCTCGGCGGGCACCGCGGTGCGCAGCGCGACGGTGTTGACGAACATGCCGACCAGATCGTCGAGGTGGCGGTGGCTGCGCCCGGCGACGGGACTGCCGACGACGATGTCGTCGCCACCGGACAGGCGGGCGAGCAGCACCGCCAGGGCGGCGTGCACGACCATGAACTCGGTGGCGGTGTGGGCGTGGGCGAGCTGCCGGATCCGCCCGAACAGGCCGGGGTCGATCTCGACGTCGACGCCGGCGCCGCGGAAGGACTGCTGCGGCGGGCGGGGCCGGTCGGTGGGCAGCGCCAGCAGCTCGGGGGCGCCGGCGAGGATCTCCCGCCAGTACTCGAGTTGCCGGGCGGCGCGGGAGGCGGGGTCGTCGATGTCGCCGAGCAGCTGCGCGAACCACAGGGTGTAGTCGGCGTACTGCAGCGGCAGCGGCGCCCAGTCGGGGGCGGTGCCGGCGGCGCGGGCGGCGTAGGCGGTGACCAGATCCCGGGACAGCGGGGCCAGCGACGCCCCGTCGGCGGCGATGTGGTGCACCACCACGGCGAGCACGTGCTCGTCGTCGGCGATGCGGAACAGCCGCATCCGCAGCGGCGGGTCGACGGTGACGTCGAAACCGGCCGCGACCACCGCGGCGACGTCGCCGTCGAGATCGGTGGTGGGGGTCGGGGTGAGATCCACGGCGAGCGCGTCGACGGGCAGCACCTGCTGGATCGGTCCGGCGGGGGTGGCCGGGTAGACGGTGCGCAGCGCCTCGTGCCGGGCGAGCACATCGGTGGTCGCTGCGAGCAGCGCCGCCGGGTCGAGGTGACCACGCAACCGCAGCGCGACCGGGATGTTGTAGGCGGCGGACGTCGGATCGAGCTGGTCGACGAACCACAGGCGCTGCTGGGCGGCGGAGACCGGGACGGGATGCGGGCGCGGAAGCACCGGTGTCGGGGCGGGCCGGTCGACGTCGTCACCGGCGGGCAGGTTCGCGGCCAGCGCCCGCACCGTGGGGGCCTCGAACAGCGCCCGCACCCCCAGATCGGTGCCGAAGGCGTCGTTGATGCGGGAAATCACCCGGGTGGCGACCAGCGAGTTGCCGCCGAGCTCGAAGAAACTGTCGTCGGCGCCGACCTCGGCGACACCGAGCCGATCGGCGAAGATCGCGGCGAGGACGGTCTCGGTGGGCGACATCGCCGCCGCGGCACCGCCGCCGGTGCCGCCGAAGACCGGTTCGGGCAACGCCGTGCGGTCGAGTTTGCCGACGGCGGTCAGCGGGATCTCGTCGAGCACGACGACCGCGGCCGGCACCATGTGGGCGGGCAGCCGCTGCCCGAGCGCGGCGAGCACCGCCTCGGAGTCGAGGCCGTAACCGGGTTCGGGCAGCAGATAGGACACCAACATCGGTTCGCCGGAGGGGGCGGTGCGGCCGAGGGTGACCGCGAACGCGATACCGTCCTGGTCGCTCAGCGCCGCGTCGATCTCGCCGAGTTCGATGCGGAAGCCGCGGATCTTGACCTGGAAGTCGGAGCGGCCGAGATACTCCACGGTCGGCGGACGGTCCCTACCGCTGCGGGCGGCCCGGTCGCCGCCGGACAGATGCCAGCGGCTGACGTCGCCGGTGCGGTACATGCGGCTGCCGGGCGGGCCGAAAGGGTCGGCGACGAACCGCGTCGCGGTCAGGCCGGGCCGGTGGAGATAGCCGCGGGTCACACCCGGTCCGGCGATGTACAGCTCCCCCGCCACCCCGACCGGCACCGGATGCAGCCGGCCGTCGAGGATCAGTTCGTCGATCCCGCACACCGGGCTGCCGATGGTGATGCGTTCACCCGGCTTCAGGGTGTCGGTGATATTGCAGACGATGGTGGTCTCGGTGGGCCCGTACGCGTTGAACATGCGCCGGCCGGGCGCCCAGCGCGTCACCAGCTCCGGCGGACACGTCTCCCCCGCCACCGTGACCACCTCGCAGCCGAGTTCGGTGGGATCGACCGACGCGAGCGCGGCCGGGGTGGAGAACAGGTGGGTGACGTGCTCGTCGCGGAGCACGGCGCCGAGTTCGGCGCCGCCGTAGACGTGGGCGGGCACCACCACGAGGGTCGCGCCGATGCCGAAGGCGGTCATGTACTCGAAGATCGACGCGTCGAAGCTCGGCGAGGAGAAGTGCGACACCCGCGCCGCCGGGGGTGGGGCCAGGCGGGTGTGCAGGGTCGCCGACAGGTTCGCCAGGCCGCGGTGCGGAACCACCACCCCCTTGGGGCGTCCGGTGGAGCCGGAGGTGTAGATCAGATAGGCGGGATGGTCGAACAGCAGCGTGGCCGGGCGGTCGTCGTCGGTGATCGGGTCGGCGCTCGCCTGCCCGATCCGCGCATCGAGGTCCGGATCGTCGAGGACCAGCCAGGGCACCGTGTCGGGCAGCTCGTCGCGGTGCGCGGCGGTGGTCAGACCCAGCAGCGCCCTGCAGTCGGTGAGCATGTACTCGATGCGTTCGGCCGGATAGTTCGGGTCGACGGGCACGAAGGCGGCCCCGGACTTGGCGACCGCCCAGATCACGGCCACCGACTCGACGGACCGGACGATGCCGACGGCGACGAAGGTTTCCGGCCCGGCGCCGGCGGCGACGAGGACGCGGGCGAGCCGGTTGGACCATTCGTCGAGTTCACGGTAGGTCAGGCGGCGATCCTCGCACACCACCGCGTCGGTGTCCGGCACGACCGCGGCGACCGCCCCGAGGATCTCCGGCAGGGTCTGCGCGGAGCGGGCCGGGTCACCGTGCGCGGGGACCAGCCCGGCCACCTCGTCGCCGCCGACGAACGGCAGGTCCCCGGTGGGCAGCCACGGGTCGGTGAGCACCGCGGTCAGGGCGCGGCCGAGCCGCCGGCCGGTGGTGAGGGCGGTGCCCGCGTCCACCTGGTCGGGCCGGTAGCCGGTGCGTACCCGCAGGACGGTGTCGCTGGTGTCGATCGCCATGTGCACCGCCGCGGCCATCGCCTCGGTGTGCGGGGTGGGGTCGTCGAGGGACAGCACCACCGGGACCGACGGGGCGAGGCGGGTGAGCACGGCCGGGTCGACGTCGGCGTGGGCGGTGAGTTGCTCGCCGAGGGTGCGGACGCGGCGCACCAGCTCGGCGAAGGGTTCGGCCGGGTCGATATCGATCCGCAGCGGCAGCACCTCGCCGTCGCGGGCGACGCCGAGGAGGACGTCGTCGTGACCGGTCAACCGGGCGGTGAGCACGGCGGTCGCGGCGTGCAGCACCGCGGCGACCGTGGCGTCCGGGGCGTCCGGGGCGTCGTCGTCGGCGGGGGCGAACCGCGCGGCGAGTGCCGCGGCGGTCACCGCCAACCGGTCCTCGACGTCGGCGGGGGTGTCGGGGGCGGGGGCGGGGACCGGGCGGGGGGCGGCCCCCCCGGGCGCCGCGCCGGGCGCCCCCCCTCTCTTTTTAACAACTCCACACCCCCCCGGACCACAAACATACCGCAATGACGTCGGTGGTCGCCGGTTTATACAA
>NZ_LPZN01000026.1 GCF_001646655.1 Rhodococcus gordoniae
CGGAGGAATCGGGGACGTCGTCGCCGGTCGCCCCGGGCAGCCGGGTCAGGACGTTTTCGACGTCCCCGGCGTGCAGCAGCACCGAATAGTTGCCGCGCGCGTGATCGAATGCGCGCAGAACCCACAGGTAGTCCACTCTTTTCTCGGCCGTGGCGAACGAGAACAACCGCAGGCGGTCGTCCCGCACCAACGCATCCTCGATCGCGTCGAACCGCGCTCGGCCTGATTCACTCACCGTGACAGGTTAGGCGGCGCGGCCGACGGGTCAGGACAACACCCGGGTGAGTGTCGGCACGATCGTGTCCGAATCAACGCCGCCGATCCGCGGTCGCCGCCCGCATCGAGCCGTTACCGTCGAGGCAGCGCACCTCGACGGAGGCGGCACGCTCCGGGAACGGAAACGATGAATGCTCACGAGATCGGACGGGGCGCCCGCGCGGTGGGCGATCCGGCACCGGACACGCGTGCACTGATCGACGCGGCGGCCGATCTGTCGATCACGCGGCGCTCGGAGATCATGCGGTACATGTTCGAGCGGATCTCCCCGGAGATCGACGCGATGTCCCAGGATCGCCCGACTCGTCGCGCACTCGAGCAGACCGCCGAGGACGGTGTCGACGCGATCACCCGATTTCTCAGAAACGACCGCGACGAGATCGAGATACCGGCCGCATCGTATGCGTTGGTCCGGATGTTGGCCCGGCAGGGCTTCCCGGTCTCGGTGGTGGATCGGAGCAATCGGCTTGCACAGGACAGCATCATGCGGTGGTATCTCGAGGCGCTGGCGGGACTCAGCGAGGATGCCGGCGCGGTGACGCAGGCGGGGGTGGAGATCCTCATGAGGCTCTCGGCCGGGATCGACGGGGTGTCCCAGACGCTGCTGGGAGTGTACGAGTCGGAACGCGACACCTGGTTGCTCAACCGCAATGCCTCCCGAACCGCCCGGATCCAGGACATTCTGGCCGGACGTCCCATCGAGGTCGGGGACGCCGAGCGCACCCTGGGATATCGGCTCGGGCAGCACCATCTCGGCGTGATCGTCTGGACCGACGACATCCAGGTGGCCGGCGGCGACCGGTCCGGGACCGAATGGAACGGGCTCGAGCAGGCGGTGACGGTGCTCACCGAGCACCTCGGAGTCGGTGGTCGAGCGCTGTTCGAGCAGTCCGACGAGTACACGGCCTGGGCGTGGATACCGCTCGGTGCGGTCGACCACGTCGATGCGAGCATGTTGACCGAGATCGTTGCGGCGTGGCAGCGACCCATCGGTGTGGCGCTCGGCGCACCTCACGAGGGCATCGACGGTTTCGTCCGCACCCATCGGCAGGCGGCTCAGGCGCGGGAGGTGGCTCTGACGTCCGAGCTGCCGGGGCCGCGGCTCGTCTCGATCGACGAGGTCGGGGCGGTGGCGCTGATGTGCACGAACCTCGATTGGGTGCGTGCGTGGGTGGGTGATGTGCTCGGCCGGCTCGCCGCAGATGATCCCGGCGCCGCGCAGCTACGTCACACCCTCCGCGAATTCCTCACCAGTGGAGGAAGTTTCGTAGCGACTGCCGAACGGCTGCACCTGCACAGGAATTCGGTCGCCTATCGGATCAGCAAGGCGGAGGAGCAGATCGGTCACAGCGTGCGCGAACATCGACTCGATCTCGAGAACGCGTTGGCTCTGTGTCACTGGCTCGGACCCACCGTGCTCGCACCGGATCCCGAAAGCCCCTTGCCGCCCGGGTGAGGGCGGTCATCCGGCCCGGCGGCCCGGGACGACGGCCCGAACGAAACGTCCGATCTCGCCGATCGCCCGGATCCCTTCGGGTAGCAGATCGGCAGCGATCGGGAAGACGTGTACCTGGCGGTCCCAGACCTGCAGCTCGCATGCGGTGCCGGCCTCGGTGAGACGCTCGGTCATCGACTCCGCATCCACCAGGAACAGTTCGTGCGATCCCACCTGGACAAGTGTGGGCGGAAGTCCCGACAGATCAGCATCGGCGGGACAGACCCGATCCCGCTCGTCCCCGAGACCGGCCAGGCCCGCCAGCGCTTCGAGCGCCTTGCCGGGCAGCAGTGCGCACCGCGCCGCGTTCGAATGTCCGAGCTTGCGGGTGGGATCCCACTTGGTGAGCGGGGACAACGCGACGATCGCCCCGGGCGTCGGCAATCTCCGGTCGCGCAGTGTCAGCGAGACCATGAACGCGAGATAGGCGCCGGCCGAATCCCCGGCGACGACGATCTGCTCCGGCCGGTACCCCGCGGCGAGAAGGAAGCGGAAGGCATCCACCCCGTCGTCGACGGCGTCGTCGATCGAGTGCTTCGGCAGCATCCGGTAGTCGACCATCAGCACCGGCGTTCGTCCCGCGTCGGAGATTCGCGACACGAGACGCAGGTGGCTGCGCATCCCTCCGCACAGGAAGCCACCCCCGTGCAGGTAGAGCATCACCCGGTCGAAACCCGCACGTGGTCCTTCCACCCAGGATCCGCCACAATTCGGAAGTGCGACCGGGGCGGACCCCGTCCCGTCGATCGCCGGCAGCAGCCGAGCCTGGGGGCTGGCACCGTGGAACTCGCATCGGCGGACAGCGGTCGGAAGGCCAGGTGGGGTTTCGGCCCCCGGGCCTTCGCGGGGGGGGCGGATGGCGCGCGCACGTCGCGTGCGGTCGTCACAGGAGAACTCCTCACAAACCGGTCGAATGTCTGGGGCCGGTCGATCCGCAGGGGAGACGGCCGCGATGAGCGGGGTGACCCAGCGCGGCGACGCAGCGGGCTCGCTGCTCATCCAGGCTGAGGAGGATGGGTGTTCGTTTCACCGGGGTACGTGCACACTGTTCGGGGCCTCCTTCGGGCTGTGCGCACAGTGACTGCGTACGGCACCGGGTGCCAGGGAGAGGTGCGTCACCGGCCGGTGGGGAAAACCTACAGTCCACGGCGATGTTCGGGCCCTCGTCCCCACATGGCACGGCAGCCCGAAAGTCCCAGCGGAAGAACCCCGGATTGTGCGCTGAGACCAGCATGGAACACTGATCTGTGTGCTCCCGTACCGATGGCAAGCCCCCTACCGAGGCCTACCTTCGAATGGGGGCCGATGACCGGAGCCACGTCATCGGCCCGTCGGGGGTCTCGCCCCTGCTGCGACGGATTGCTGCTGTGGCTCGGACATTCTCGTTGACGGAAGGACCGCGATGGCGCCCCACGCGACGCAGCGCCGCATGACCATCCTGCGCTGCGGGAGTTGCACGACGCTGCTCGCTCCCGACACAGTGCGCTGCTCCTCCTGTGGCAGCGCGAATCTCGAGTCCGCCGATTGCTCCGGTACCGGTTCGATCGTGTCCTGGAAGGTCGTCGAGCCTCTCGACGGTGGCCCGCAGGACGATACCGCCGTCACGCTCGCGATCGTCGAACTCGACGCCGGGCCGTGGCTGTACTCGAAGATCGAAGGATCGTTCCCCGACTGCGCCGACGCCCGGGTGCGGGTCGCGTTCCATGCGACGGCGTGCGGCGATGGGTTCCCCATCTTCGAGGTCTGCGCGGCCTGACCGACGAACGACGCTCACCCCTCGAGAACCGCGGTCGCTTCGATCTCCACGAGCACTGTTGGTTCGTAGAGCGCCGCGACTCCGATCAGCGACGCCGGCGGCATCGGATCGGGCAGTCCGATCTCGTGCGCCACGGCCCGAACGCCGGTCATGAGTGCCTCGATCTTCTCCGGGTGCCAGTCGGTGACGTAGAACGTCAGGCGCACGACGTCGTGGAAGCTCGCGTCGGCTCCGGCCAGGCCCCGGGCGACGTTGCGCAGCGTCTGGGACACCTGGCCGGCCAGGTCGGCGGGGACCGGTGAACCGTCCGGCGTGTGCGCGACCTGGCCGGCGACGTGGACCTGCCGTGTTCCGGTGGCGACGGCGATGTGATGGTAGGGCGCGTTCGGCAGCATGCCTGCGGGGCTGAACAACGTGACGGGCACGGGCTACTCCTGAGATCGAATCCGATTGGTATCCGATTTATACTTGGTAGCCGAAAGTCACTTCAACGAAACCAGGTTTCATGACGGATACCGCTGATCACAATCTGCTCGCCCTCGCCGCCCACCGGGAGCTGCTGGGGCAGATCCTCGACAGGTGGTCGCTGAGCGTGCTCACCGAATTGTGCGAGGCGCCACGTCGCTTCAACGAGTTACGCCGCGCCGTCCCCGGGGTCACGCAGAAATCCCTGACCAACACGCTGCGCAGACTCGAGCGCAACGGGATCGTCGAACGCCGCGTGGTGAATACCCGACCGGTCGCGGTCGAGTACCGCATCACCCCGTTGGGAAAGACCGCGCGCGAACCGATCGACGCCCTGCTGCTGTGGGCGTCGACGAATCTTCCCCGCATCGAGGAGTCGCGGCGTCGCTTCGACGACGCTTCCGACGAATGATCGAGATCAGTGCTCGGGCCCCTGAGCGACCGTCGCGGCGGCACACCGGATTTCCCGGCCCGATGTCGAGCAGTCGCTGCTCGTTCGCGGCGCCGGTGGTCGCTCGGACAGCTACGCCCGACGCGAGCGCGCCTTCCATGCCGACCAGGCAGCCGTCACGATGATCGCGCCGACGAGCGAGCCGATGATCCCGCTGGGCCGCAGTTCGAGTCCGCCACCCGCGAGAAGGCTGATGAGCAGACCGCCGGCGAACGAACCGCCGATGCCCGCAACGCACGCGAGCGTCCAATCGATCCCGGTCCCGGATCTGCCCACGACGATCTGTGCCGCCGCGCCGACGAGCAGCCCGAACAGAATGATCCCGATGATCAACATTGCGCGAGTATAAGCACACATCGACACGGGAACAGCGCTTTACGGATCGAATTGCAGTTCGAAGTTCGATCCTGACATTCGATCGAACTGTTGCCTGCAGACGAATTCACCCGTGCAGTTCACCAAGAATGCGGTTGCGCAGTGCCTCGTTCCTGATGCCGGGTGGACCGGTCACCCTCGTCCACCTCCGTCCCGCTCGATGGGCGCCGACCTTCGCAATCGTCACCTCGCCTCAGGACGCCCACGATGTTCTCGGCGGCTCCGACGGGGCTTTCGACAAGGAGATGACGGTCTGTGTCCAGGAACGGTTGTGGGGCGGCAACAACCTGTTCGATCTTCCCCACGAACCGTGGGTGCCCGACGCCGGGCATTGCAGCCCTTGTTCACCAGGAACCACGTGGCGGTTCACGCGGATCGGATCTCCGAACTCACCGATCCGGCCACCGGTAAGCCATTCACCGACAAGGAGATTCGCGACGACCTGTTCGCCTTTCTCTTCGCCGGTCACGACACCACCGCGACCACTCTGACCTACAGTTTGTGGCAACTCGGACGCAATCCCGGAATTCAAGAGCGCGTGGCGCCGGAAGCTGTCGACTTGGGGGACCGTCCTCTGCGAGCGAACGATATCGAGCATCTGCCCTGTACCGTCCAGGTGATCCATGAGTCGCTCAGAATGTGTCCGCCCGGGGCCACGACCGGGCGGATGGCGATGCAGGACGTGGAAGTGGATGGTTACCGCATCCCGGCCGGCACGAACACGGTCGTCGGGATCTATGCATTCCACCATGATCCTGCACTGTGGGACGAACCCGAGAAGTTCGATCCGGAGCGGTTCGCACCGGGGCGATCAGAAATCGGTCGCGTCGGCAGTATCCGCCTTTCGGGGGTGGCCCACGGACCTGTATCGGCGACCGTTTCGCCATGCTCGAAGCAACACTCGGTCTTGCGAGCATCGTGCGAAAGCTCTGCGTGCAATCCCTCCACGACGAGTTTCCGGTGAAGACACCGTTCACCTCGGTCGCGGCCGAACCCGTGCCGGCGCGCGTGGAGGGCAGAGCCGTCGCTGCGTAGCCGTCCCGGCGATCCGGCCGGGGTAGTACGGCGCGACGCGGTGATCTCGACAGGGCAGGATGGCAGCCATGCAGACCACACCCCTGACCTTCGAATCCTCCGTCGTCGTTTCCGCCACCCCCGACGAGGTGTATGCCCTCGTCTCCGATGTCACCCGCACAGGTGAATGGTCTCCCGTCTGCGCGGAATGCTGGTGGGACGAAGGTCAGGGCCCCGAGGTCGGGTCCTTCTTCACCGGACGGAACGTCACCCCCGAGCGCACTTGGGAGACACGGTCGGAGGTCGTCGTCGCATCTCCGGGCCGCGAGTTCGCGTGGTCGGTCGGTCCCGGCCTCGTGCGCTGGAGCTACATCATCAGGCCCGCGGACTCCGGCACGGAGCTGACGGAGACCTGGGAGTTCACCGAAGCCGGACTGACGTTCTTCCACGAGAAGTTCGGGGCGGAGGCACCTGCTCGGCTCGCCGCACGGGAACAGTCCGCCCGCAGCGGAATTCCGGCGACCCTGGACGCGATCGAACGCATCCTCGAGGGCTGACCCGGGACGCTGGTCGTCCCGTCCCGTTTCCACGGGATCGCGCAGGTGGGGGCTTGCCGCAACCCCCACCCCGGGGCTCATACTGCCCGTCCGATGTCGTGGAGAGGGGTGGACATGCACGAGGTAGCAGTGGTCGGTTGCGGGCCGACGGGAATGATGCTGGCGGGGGAGTTGCGCCTGGCCGGAGCGGACGTCGTCGTACTCGAACGTCGCACATCGCAGGAACTCGCAGGGTCACGGGGTGGCGGTATCCATGCCCGCACGATCGAACTGCTCGATCAACGAGGGATCGCCGAGCGCTTTCTCTCCGAGGGGCGAACGGTGAACACCGCGACCTTCGGAGGCACCCGGCTCGATGTGGGGCGCCTACCCACCCGCCACCCGTACACGCTGGCGTTGTTCCAGAACCACGTCGAACGGCTGTTGCTGCAGTGGGTCGAGGAACTCGGAGTGCGGATCCGACGGGACTCGGAGGTCGTCGGCGTCGATGCGGACGAGGGGAGCGTCCACCTTCGGCTCACATCAGGGGAGTCGGTGCAGGCTCGGTACGTGGTGGGCGCCGACGGCGGTCGCAGTGTCGTGCGCCGCGAGGCCGGGATCGGACTCGAAGGGCCCGATGCGACACGGAGCAGCCTGATCGCCGAAGTGCGGGTCACCGAGGAACTCCCCACCGACGCCACGATCGATGAACGCGGCGTCCACGGGCTGTATCCGATGGGAGAGGGCCGCGCGCGGGTGGTGGTGACCGAGGCCGAGCTGGGCCCGGCCGCAGCGCCGACGCTGGACGACCTGCGACGAGAGTTGATCCACGTGTTCGGTACCGATTTCGGTGTGCACGCTCCCACCTGGCTTTCGCGATTCACCGACGCGACCAGGCAGGCGACGACCTATCGCGCCGGCCGGATCCTGCTCGCGGGCGACGCCGCACACGTGCATTCGCCCACCGGGGGACTCGGGATCGGCCTGGGCATCCAGGACGCCGTCAATCTCGGCTGGAAACTCGGGCGGGTCGTGCGAGGGACATCGGGGGACGAACTGCTCGACACCTATCACGCCGAACGGCACCCGGCCGGGGCGCGAGCGCTGAAGTTCACGATGGCGCAATCCCTGTTCCAGAAAGCCGATCCACGCCAGGAGGCCCTGCGCGATCTGATCGACGAGATGCTCCGCGTCGACGACGCCGGATCGCCGATCGCAGCGTTGATCTCCGGTCTCGACGTCACTTACGACCTCGGCGAAGGTCATCCACTGGTGGGGCGGCGGATGCCGGATCTCGACATCGTCGTGGAGGAGGAGTCGGTGCGCGTGTTCGAACTCATGCACCAGGCCCATCCATTGCTGCTGCAATTGGATGTTCCGCCAACAGATTTCGGTACCCTGCCCGAACACGTCGGCCACGTGCGAGCGCGCTACGACGGCGCATGGGAGTTGCCGGTCCTCGGTGGGGTGGATGCGCCGTCGGCTGTGCTCGTGCGCCCGGACGGGTATGTGGCATGGGTGGGGGAGGGCTCGACGGACGGACTGAGCGACGCGCTCGAACGGTGGTGCGGCGTTACAGACCGCGATCATCGGCACGAGTGACAGCTGAGCAATCCCTATGGATCGACCCGGCGATCATCGAATCTGTCGGCGTGTTCGGTGATATGGGCGTGCAGTCGCGCCGCTGCCGGTGAGGGCGTCCGTGTCCCGGTGGTCAATCCGATCGTGCGGTTCTCGATGCCGGTGACCGGGATCGTGGCGGTTCCGGTCACGGGCGTTTCCGAGCGAGGCAGTAGTGCGACCCCGAGGCCCTTCGCCACCAGTGCGCGGATCGTGTCGAACTCGCTGATCTCGAACGCGATGTGCGGCTCGAATCCGGCCTCGGTGCACGCAGTTTCGAGTTCCCTTCGGATGTGGTAGTCCGGTGGGCTCGCGATGAAGTGGTCGTCCGCGAGATCACACAGGTCGAGCCGGGCACGCGTGGCGAGTCGGTGGGTGCTCGGGAGGTGGAGCAACAGCTTCTGCTGGGCGAGCACGGTGACCGGTAGATCCTGCGGCGGAGGGATGATGACGGCGAGATCGAGCCGGCCGTCGCGGACCATCGCGGCGAGTGCTTCGCCGTGAGCCTGGACCAGGTGGAGCCGGATTCCGGGTGCGCGGTGGTGGAACTCGGCCAGCAGCGACGGGATGCTCACCGGTCCGAGGGTGAGTGGGAACCCGAAGCGGACGACGCCGCGGTCGGGATCGGCGTGCTCGCGCACGGTGGTGATCGCGCCGTCGAGTTCACGGATCAGATGTCGGATGCGTTCGTGCAACTCTCGTCCGGCCGTCGTCAACACGACCCCGCGCCCGGACTGCTGGAACAGTGTCACGCCCAGTGTCTTCTCGAGTGCCCGGATACGGCGGCTGACCGAGGACTGGGGGACGTCGAGTAGATCTGCCGCCCGGGTGATGTGGCCTTCGCGTGCCGCGGCGTCGAAGGCAACGAGTAGCGGAGCCACGGCGGCGGTCTCGGTCGTCACATACCAATCCATATCTGCATGGTACTGACCGCAGAATTTCATTGGACGGATGAGTGGGGAAGGGCGCACGCTGATGATCGACAACGACGAAAGCAGGTGAATGACGGTGAGTCGGAGACACTCTGCCGAAGGAACACAGTACGACGACCCCGAGTACGACGCCGTCCTGATCGGTGCCGGCATCATGTCGGCGACATTGGGTGCACTGTTGGCACGGCTCGAACCCGATCGGTCGATTCTCGTCCTGGAACGACTCGATGAGGTCGCGATGGAAAGCAGTGCCCCGTGGAACAATGCCGGGACCGGACACGCCGGCCTGTGTGAGCTGAACTACATGCCCGATCCCACGGATTCGACCCGGGCCGAGGAGATCGGCCGACAGTTCCGGATTTCACGGCAGTTCTGGGACTCCCTCGACGAGCCGGACGAGGCACCTGCGACGTTCGTGAACGCGACGCCGCACATGGATGTCGTCTTCGGCGAACGTGATGTGGACTACCTACGCCGGCGGTACGCCACGCTTCAGCGATCACCGTTGTTCTCGGCGATGGAGTACAGCGAGGACCCCGACACGATCGCCCGATGGGCGCCGCTGGTGATGGCCGGTCGCACCGGATCGGAACCGGTCGCCGCTACGCGCTACGAGGCGGGCACCGACGTCGACTTCGGCGCCCTGACACATCGACTGCTGTCGGACGCGCGCCGTCGTGGCGCCGAGATTCGTACCGGACACGAGGTCACACGACTGCGCCGCACCGCCGACGGGCGGTGGATGGTCTCGGGACGCACGAAGACGGGGCGGTTCTCGGTCCGGTCCCGGTTCGTGTTCGTCGGCGCCGGTGGGTATGCCCTGAAACTGCTGCAGAAGGCCCGGATCCCGGAGGTGCGAGGCTTCGCGGTCTTTCCCGTAGGGGCGCAGTTCCTGCGCACCGCCGATCCGGATGTGGTGTCGCGGCACGCAGCGAAGGTCTACAGCCAGGCCGACGTGGACGCCCCGCCGATGTCGGTGCCGCATCTCGACAAACGGATCGTCGACGGGCGCGAATGGCTCATGTTCGGTCCGTACGCCACGTTCAGCACACGGTTGCTCAAGCACGGCCGGCTCACCGATCTGTTCACCACTCTGCGCCCCCACAATCTCGCTCCATTGCTGGGGGTGGGGATACAGAATCTGCCGCTGGTGCGCTATCTCATCGGCCAACTGCTTGCGTCCCGCACACGGAAGTTTCGGCAGCTGCAGCGATTCTGCCCTGATGTGCGGGATTCCGAGTGGGAGTTGATCGACGCGGGGCAGCGGGCCCAGCTGGTCAAGCCCGATCGCCGCAGGATCGGTGTCCTGACTTTCGGTACCGAGGTCGTGACGAGCGCGGACGGCAGCATCGCCGGTCTGCTCGGCGCATCACCCGGCGCCTCGATCGCCCCGACGGCACTGATCGAGGTGCTGCGCACGTGCTTCCCGGACCACGTCGAGCGGTGGCGACCGATGCTCGAACGGATGATGCCCGACCTGCACCTGGACGCCGAGACGACCTCACGCGCCGAACCGGGTTCCGCCCGCGCTACAGCGGCGGCGAGAAACGGTTCGGCGCGCAAGGATTTCGAGGAGCGGTGAGTTCTCCGCTCAGACTGTCTGCAGGAACGGGTAGTCGGTGTACCCCTCGGCTCCGGACGCGTAGAACAGTTCGGGACGCGGCGGGTTCTCCGGCTGTCCGTCCCGCCACCGCTCGGCCAGGTCGGGATTGGCGAGCACCGCGCGACCGACCGCCACGGCGTCGGCGTGCGAATCCTCGATCAGCTGCACGGCTTCGTCACGGGTCGTCGGCGAACCGAATCCGCTGTTGGCGATCACTTTGCCGCCGAATCGGTTCCGCAGTTCCTGCACCAGATCTCCGGTCGGCTCCTTGTGCAGGACGGACAGATACGCCAAACCGAGGGGCTGCAGGGCGTCGACCAGAGCGCCGTAGACGGCGTGGACGTCGTCGCGGTCCGTCTCGACCGCGTCCTGGATGTTGTGTTCGGGGGAGATCCGCAGTCCGACGCGTCCGGCACCGACGGCGTCCGACACGGCCGTGACGACCTCGACGACCAGCCGGATCCGGTTCTCCACCGAACCGCCGTATTGATCGGCCCGCACGTTGGAGGCGGGAGAGAGGAATTCGTGCAACAGATAGCCGTTGGCACTGTGGACCTCGACGCCGTCGAGTCCGGCGTCGATCGCTCGGCGGGCCGATGCGACGAAGTCGTCGACGACGGAAGGGATCTCGTCGGTGGTCAGTGCGTGGGGCACGGGGTAGGGCTGCTTACCCTGTTCGGTGTGCACCTGGCCGTCGATCGCGAGGGCGCTCGGCGCGACGACGCGTCGACCACCGTTCACAGCGGGATGCGTGACGCGGCCGCCGTGCATCAACTGCACCACGATGCGGCCGCCACGGTCGTGCACGGCCTCCGCCACGCGGCGCCAACCGGCGACCTGCTCGTCGGTGACGATTCCGGGCTGGCCGACGAAGGCCTGGGATTCGAAGTTCACATAGGTTCCCTCGCCGATGATCAGGCCGACACTCGCCCGCTGACGGTAGTGCTCGACGATCAGATCTCCGGGTACGCCGGCCGAACCACCACGCAGGCGGGTCAGCGGGGCCATGACGATACGGTTCGCGAGTTCGAGGTCTCCGAGAGCTACCGGTGTGAACAAGTCCATGGGTGGCGCAACCGCTCGCGTCCCGGCGACATTCCGATGCCGATCCGATTGTGAGGGGGGTCATACCGTGTCGGGAGATGGTGAATCCGGTCTCTCGGCACCTGCGAGCAGGCGATTCGACCACTCCGCGAGGTGCTCGACGAACTCCGGGGGAGATGCGCCGAGCAACCGGCCACCGGACATGCCCACGGCGAAGACCGCCCAGTCCATGCTGTCGGCGTCCACCTCGATCCGGCACCGGTCGGCGTCGATCGCGATCACCTCGGCCCACTGGCCGATCCGTCGGCGCACCTCGTGCTCGGAGGCCGCCAGCTCGGCGCTGACCTTCACGTGGGAGCGCCCGCGGATTCCGGCTTCGACGAAGGCAGCGGCATTGCCGCCGGGCAGGTCGCGTTGGCGAAAGCGCATCCCGGTGGCGGCGGCCTCGGTCATCCGGTCGAGCCGGAAGCTGCGCCAGTCGCTGCGGTCGAGGTCGTACCCGACCAGATACCAGCGTCGCCCGAGAGACACGAGCTGGCGAGGTTCGACGCGTCGGCTCGTCGCGGTCCCGTCGGCCGCGGTGTAGTCGAACACGATGCGTTCGTCGTCGCGGCACGCGCGCGCGACGGTGACCAGTTGCTGCGAATCGGTCGCGCGTGTCGCCCACGGCGTGTCGGCGGAGACCGTCGCCGCGTCCAGTGCCTCGACCTGGCGCCGCAGTCGCGGCGGCATCACCTGGATGACCTTGGCGAGCGCGCGTACGGAGATCTCGGCGATCCCGGTGATCGAGGTCTGGGCCACGGTGAGTAGACCGACAGCGAGCGCGACCGCTTCGTCGTCGTCGAGGGCCAGGGGAGGCAGCGACGCGCCCGGCGCGAGCTGATATCCGCCGCCGACTCCGCGATCCGACCGCACCGGGTAGCCGAGATCGCGGAGTCGCTCGATATCGCGGCGCAGGGTGCGCAGCGAGACGCCCATCCGCTCGGCGAGGTCGGCGCCGAGCCAGTAGCGGTGGGTCTGCAGCAGCGACAGAAGTCGCAGCGTGCGGGAGCTCGTGTCGGACATGGTCGCATTCTTCCGCACCTTCGGAGCAATAAGTGACAGGAACTGGCACCAATAGCTCGTAGCGTAGTTCTCACCGAACCACGACGACGAGGAGCACCCGATGACCGAGACCACCACCACCGAGAACGTCACGCCGAGGCTCGACCAGGAACGCCGCGATGTGTTGTCGAGCCTGGCCCACGCGCGGCATTTCCTGCGGTTCACTGCCCGCGATCTCACAACCGATCAGGCGTCCCAACGAACCACTGTGAGCGCCTTGACGATCGGTGGCCTCATCAAGCACGTCACCGAGGTCGAGAGAGGATGGGCGGATTTCCTTGTGGTCGGCGCCGACTACATCGAGAAGGATTTCACCGAGTGGACCGAGGAAGATTTCGCCGAGCGCGAGAAGGACTTCCAGCTGCAGCCGGGGGAGACCCTCGAAGGAGCGCTGCGCGCCTACGACGAGGTGGCGGCGAGGACGGACGAGCTGGTGCGGACACTGCCGTCGCTGGACGTGATCCATGAACTTCCGAAGGCGCCGTGGAACATCGAGGAGACATGGTCGGTGCGCCGCGCGTTGCTGCACATCGTCGCGGAGACGACACAGCACGCCGGTCATGCCGACATCATCCGTGAATCCCTCGACGGCGCGAAATCGATGGGATGAGCCGGTCGTCGCGCTAGCGCCGGCCGGTGTCCCGCATCAACTCGGCGAGTTCGGTGCGGTCGGACACGTCGAGTTTGGTGCACGCCCGGTAGATGTGGCCCTCGACGGTGCGAACGGACACCACGAGACGGTCGGCGATCTGCCGGTTCGACAGTCCGGCGGTGACCATGGCGGCGATCTCCCGTTCCCGGCTGGTCAGGGGGAGCGGGCGGGCCGCTTCGTCCAGTGCCGGCGACGTGGCGTGGTCGCATCGCACGGCCAGCGCCGCGGCTGTGGCCGCGGACTCGATCGACCGCCGGGTGTCTCCCCGATCGCGGTAGGCGAGGGCGGCCCGAGCATGGGCGTCGGCCGCGTCGGCGAGCGCGCCGAGTGCCTCGAAGTCGATCGCCGCTGCGGACAGTCCCCGGCCGTCGCCGTCCGCGGCCGCGGACGCATGGGCGGCGATGACCGCGACGAAGCGTCCGTCGCACTGTTCGGCCAGAACCGAGAGCCGGTCTGCTGTCGTGTAATCCCCGAACCGAGTGGCGGCGTGCAGGGCGACGGCCTCGATGCCGAACTGATCGTTCCGGGCCGCGCTCTCCGCCGCGGTTCGGGCGAGGCCGACCGCGTTCGTGGTCTCGCCGCGCGCCGCGGCGAGCCATGCCTCCGCGATCCGGAGTTGCGGTTCGAAGACGGCGACGTGCCGTCCGCTCCGCGATGTGGCCTGTGCCAGCGCGTCGTCCGCGTCGTTGACACGACCGAGTACGGCATAGCCCTGTGTGAGGGCGATGTACGCCGGCACGTTCCAGGAGACGGCGGCGGCGCGGTCGTCCACCTGGAGCGCGGCGACGGCCTGCTCGAGACGGTGCACGGCGTGGACGAACCTCCCTCGCGTCGTGTCGACGACGCCGCGCAGGATGTTCGCCAGGCCCCAGGCGAGATACTGCCCTGTCGACGTGACGGTTCCGCGGGCGTCGGCGGGACCGCGCATCGCGCTGTGCCGGTAGGTCTCGGCCCGCCGCTCGGCCTCGTCGAGATTCCCGGTGAGGAGCAACGCGAGGACCTCACCCAGACCGGCGGGATAGCGCAGCAGACCGTCGACCTGATGGGCGATCGCTGCACAGCGCGCCGCCATCGCGGGGACCTCGTGACCGCGTCCCATCACCGCGAGCGCCAGACCGCCGCCGAAGAAGGCCCACTCGATCGCCCAGGGGAGTGCAGGTTCGGTGGCGAGGGTGCGATGCGCCAGGGTGAGCGCGTCGTGTGGGCGGCCCTCGTACACCGCACACCCGCAGTCGATCGCGTCGATCACCGGACGGAGGTGCGGGCGGGTGACCAGTTCGCGGAGGGTGGCGAGCACCTGCTGGGCCTCCGCGGCGTTGCCCATTCCCCAGAACAGATTGGAGATGCGTGTCGTGCCCCACCGCACGAGTTCGCTCTCGTCGAGGGTGCGGGGGTCGAACGACGCGAGCACGGACTCGGCCTCGCTGATCCCACCCATCCACACCAGGGCGCGGGCGAGCAGATCGGCCGCCGAGAACGTCCCCGTGGCATCGAATGCCGCGCGGGCGAGCCGTTCGGCCAGTGGAGCGTCGCCCAGGGCGATCGCGTCGTGGGCCGCGGTCTCGAGCAGTTCGGTGCCGACGGATCGGTTGCTGTCCAGGGAGAGCTCGGCCAGACGGATCCGGTCGGCCGGCCCCCGTTGGACACGCGAGCCCAGGGCCTCGACGAGCTGACCGCGGATCCTGCGACCTGCGACCCGGCCCACGCGGCGACGTACCACCTCGCCGAAGAGCGGATGGGTGTAGCGCACGCGGTAATTGCGGCCGTCGTCGACGACGTCGATCAATCCGCGTCGTTCTGCTTCCTCGACCGCCTCGTCACCGGCGAGACCGCAGAGGATCTCGAGGTCGAGCGGTTCGCAGAACGCCAGCAGTTGCAGCGCCTGCAGCACCTCCGACGTGAGGTGATCGATGCGATGTTCGAGGAGCGAGGCCAGCTCCGAGGTGACAGCCGTGCCGCCACGGAGCTGCCACACGTTCCCGGCGCGGCGGAGCGTGCCTGCTTCACGGGTTCCGATCACGAGGTGGTGGACGAACAGGGCGTTGCCGCCGGACGCTTTCCAGATCAGGTCGGCGCTCAGCTCCTCCAACGGGCCGCCGAGCACGGTTTCGACGAGGTCGATGCACTGCTGCCGGGTGAACGGTGACAGCTCCACTCTGATGAGATGACCGTCCTTCCACAGGGATGTGACGGCGTCGGGCACGGATTCGCCGTGGCGCACCGTGGCCACGGTGTGGACAGCCCGATCGAGTGCAAGCTGATGGAGGAAGGTGGCCGACAGCGGATCGAGCAGGTGGGCGTCGTCGACACCGAGGACCAGGCGTGCGTGACCGGAGCCGTGCTCGTGCAGCAATGCCTGTCGGGCGGCGGCGAGGAACGCGACGGGGTCGCGAGTCGGGGGAGCTTCGACGAGGTGCGCGAAGGCACCCAGCGGGATGCTGCGAGCGGATTCTGTTCCCGCGATCCAGCGCACCGGGGCGGCCAGCGAGTCGGTGGCCATGCGGGCCAGGGTGGTCTTGCCGACGCCGGGATCTCCGGTGAGGACCACACCGCCTCGGTCGGGGTCCGTCAGGGCCGCGACAATGATGTCCAGTTCCCCCCGCCGCTGAATCAGTGGCCAGCGCTGATCCATGCACTCGATCGTAGATGTGCAGAGTGCGGATATCTCCGGGATGGAGATTTCGGCTCCGGCATGCGGCCCTGTTTCGAGTACTCCACTACGCGCGACTCCTGCATGTTCGGTGACGACGATGGAGTCGTCGAAGTGAACCGAACGGGCAGCGGCCGAAGGAGCTGGTGATGACAACGACATCGTCGGAGCCGTTCTTCAGCTGGACGTCGAGACGGATCGATCTGAGCGCGGCAGAGGATGCGCGCTCGATGGTTCCGGAGCTCGACGAGTCGCTGCGCTGTGGCTCCCGAAAGGCCCGATTGCTGGCGATCCACGATGAGGAGGGCGAGACCGAATACGTCGCGTTGCTGGTAGGAGACGTTTCGGGGCGGAGTGACGTCACTGTTCGCGAAGTCGACGAAGAACGCTTGCTGGTCGAAGCGAGCCGACCGTCCACCGAACCCGAGATCCTGTTGGGCGTGGCCTCTACACCCGGTGCCGGGCATCTCGACGCACATCACGTCGACCGCGAGGTCTTCGTGGAGGGACCGGTGCGGTCGCTGATCATCCGGAGCGGGGCACGCTCGGTGGTGGTCGAGTGGGACCACGGCGAAGGCAGGTACTCGGCACCGCAGAAACAGTGCGTGGTGCGCGATGCGGCGCCGACGGTTTCCGCTCACCCCGAACCCGCGACGAAGCGGGAGACGACCCGGTCCCGTGGAGCACGGACGTTCCCGGGTCCTCGTGTGGCCCGGTGGTGGCAGCGACTGTTGTCACATCCGGGATCGGCGAATCCCGAGCGGACCCCGGTGGTCTGCGGCTGACGACTCAGAGCCCGGGAATCCGGGGCAGTTCCGGGAGCGGCAGCTGCGGCGGCGGCGGGAGTGTCGGTAGCTCGAAGCGGGGGAGCCCGGGGACGAGTGGAGCAGGTTCGGGTTCGGGAGACGGCACCGAGGTGTCGACCGCCGCGTCCTGCTGCGTCCCGGTGGAGATGGGCGCCTGTGTGGAGGTCTGCGTTTGCGGCTGGTAGGTGGTGCGGGGCTCGTTCCGATCCGCAACCGCCGACTGCTCGTCCACCGTGGGAGTGGCCTCCGACGAGGTGCCGGCGTCCGTGGTCGTCGTGGGACGTGGCTCCGGTGCAGGCTGCGCCGGTGGCACCTGCATCTCCTGTTGCGTCGCGGTCGGTTGGGGATCGCGGCCGGATCCCTGCAGCAGTTCGACGCCCAGACCGATCGCCGCCGCGACGACGACGGCCCCACCGGCGAGCAGGAGGCGTCGCCGTTTCCGCGGTTGCGCGGTCGCCTCGGGCTCCTGCCGGAGGTCGGCTGCGGCGAAACCCTCGGTCGGCGCGTGCGACGCGATCAGCTGCGGGGCGAACTGTGCGGTCTCGGTCACCTCCGTCGGCGCGGCGAACTCCGCCGTCTCGCTGGGCTTCGCGGTGTCCGGGCGGGCGAGGAGCGCCGCGCCTTCCGCTGCGACGAGTTCGGGTTGCGGGGGCACGATGACCGGCATGTCGAGCCACGACTCCATCACGGCAGTGACCAGCGGAATGTTCGCTCCACCCCCGATGAGCACCGCAGCGTCGGGAGTGCGTCCCGAGCGCCGGATGACGTCGAGGGCGAGGCCGGCCGAGGCCTTCACGGGTCCGTCGATGAGAGAATCGAAACTGTCCTGCGAGAGCAGCAACAGACCACCCTCACCGGGCATGCACACCGCGTCCTTCGACGACAACTGCTCCTTCGCGTCGCGGCACCGGGCGGTGAGCGCCCGCTGGGCCGCCATGTCGGCCGGCTCGGCGAAACGCTGCAGCTCGACGTGGTGATCGTAGATCAGGCGGTCGACGAGGTCGCCGCTGATCCGGTTCGAGCGCGCCGTACTCAATGCGATACGGGTGCCTCGGTCGACGACCGTGACGGTGAGGCCCGAGCTGCCGAGGTCGTAGAAGACGAGCGTGTTGTGATCGCCGAGATCGCCGGTGGTTTCGAGCATTTCGAGCGCGGCTGTCACCTCCGGCACGAGTCGGAAGTTGTCGATGTCCAGTCTGCTCATCGCGCCCTGGACGAAATCGGCCTGCGTCTCGTTCTGGTAGGCGACGCCGATGGCCCGCACCTGTTCGATCTCGTCGGTCTCGGCGAGCATCGTTTCGATGGACTCCGCGGCCAGCTCGGCCGGCCGGTCGAGTAGGGCGGGCATCGCGCGGGAGCGGAAGATCGGACTGTCGACACTCCCGGTGTCACGTCGCGCAAA
Source organism: Rhodococcus gordoniae (assembly GCF_001646655.1). Taxonomy (GTDB): domain Bacteria; phylum Actinomycetota; class Actinomycetes; order Mycobacteriales; family Mycobacteriaceae; genus Rhodococcus; species Rhodococcus gordoniae. The sequence continues at coordinate 18,182 of NZ_LPZN01000026.1, forward strand.
GCGCACCGCGCTGGCACCGACCGAGACACCGAGAACTGTAGTCATGACGCCGACTATAACGGTTCGGTCACGGTGTGCCTCGCCGAGGCGTTCGGTGCCGACGTCGGCACGCGTCTCCGGGTCGCTGGGGAGAGAGCTCCTCGCGACGAGCCACATGCTGTCGTCGGTATCGAAATCCCTCTTGTGCAGCCGACTTCGCGATTGCGGGCCGAGCTGTCCGCGCGTGGCGATCCCACCGGAATTCGAGGAGGTTCGCGATCGTCGATGCCACCGAGCAGCTGGGGACCGACCGCGCGGTACGCGCCGTGGTGCTCCACCGGGCGGGCAGAGCTTCTGTTCCGGCGGCGCATACTGCGGGTCGAGCTGACGGGATCGCCCGATCGGATCGAGGCCGGCTCCGCGGGCATGGCCGAGCGGCCGTCCACCTTCGCCGATCCCGACCGATCGCCCTCAGATCTCCACCGCGGTACCGCAGATCCCGCACTGCTCCAGCTGCCGCCGGCTCCAGCGCGCAATCGGTACGAAGAACAACGTGAACTGCTTGAACTCCCGCATGCGGGCCCACTGCGTGGTGTTGTGGCAGCGCGGACACGTCCGGTTCTGCCCCTGACCGAGGTTCTGCCGCTTGGTGCCGAAGCCGAAGAGAAGGAACATCGTCCGAGCATAGAGCGACGACGTGTGGTCCCTCAGCGCATGACCGGCAGGATCGCCGGATCAGACCGTCCCGACGCTGCCTCGACGAACGTGAGCGGATCGGGTACCGCGGCGAGGATGTCGCGCGTCCGTTCGAGTGCCATCGACTCCGGCGGTGGTCCTCCGACCGCATCGGCCACGTCGAGCCAGTGGATCGTGGTCTCCAGGATCGCTACGTCGATGAAGGCGCCGAGCGCGACCGAGTCCAGAAAGGGATGCGGGATGACGGTGGCACGATTCAATCCCGTGAGCCGCTCGAAGGCGGCGGGAAACTCGGATACGAAGCGCGTCGCCATGGTCGCGCGATCGGCATCGACCGCCAGTTGCCGGACCATCTCGGCCATCTGCCCGTGCCGCAATTCGGCCACGGTCGGATCGGCATTGAAGACCCGGAGCATTTCGGCCGCGCTGGTGACCTTCGCGGCACCGTCCGCTGTGGGGGTGGCGAGCATGTCGATCATCACGGACGGAGTGATGTGCACGTAGAGGTCGCGAACCGTCCAACCGGGTAGTCGGGTGTCGGTCGTCCACTGCTGGTCGGACAGGTCGGCGGCGCGTGAGCCCCACATGCGCCACAGACGGATCATCAGCGCCCGGTCCCGTTCGAAATCCGCCACTGCCACCCCTCGGTCGACGTGCTGCGGTTCCGACGGTATCGCCCATCCGTGCTCTTCGCCGTACGTTCGCCACCGGAAAACGACGGTCGATCCGCTACCGCCGCTTCCGTTTGCTTCGCGGAGCTTCCTGCCGCTTCTCCGACACATCGTCGAGAAATCCCAGCACCTTCTCGGCAGCGGAGTCCAGGGCGCTGTGGGTCTTGTGCTCGGCGGCGCTCTCCACGGCCTTGCCGCCGATATCACCGACGATCTCGGGCACACCCTTCGGCTGGGTCTGTGAGATCTCCAGCCTGTCGACGGCCTGCGCGAACCGCAGGTAGGTGTCCACGCTGGCGACCACGATGCGGGCATCGATGGTCACGATCTCGATGCCGACGAGGGACACCCGCACGAACGCGTCGATCACGAGACCCTTGTCGAGAATGGTGTCGATGACGTCTGCCAGCCCGGACGAGTTCGGCCGCGCCATCGTGCCGCCACCCCCGCCTCGGGAAGGTTCGATCGATGTCATGGTGCTGCTCCTCGTACCGTACGGTCACCGCTGCGCCCTTCCG
>NZ_LPZN01000113.1 GCF_001646655.1 Rhodococcus gordoniae
CGGCCCCCGTTCCCCCCGGCAGGGCCGCCCCTGATGTCCGTCCTGCTCGACATCGCCGCCCTCCTCGGCTTCGTGGCGCTCACCGCCGGCACCGCCCTGTTCGTCGCCGCCGAGTTCTCCCTGACCGCCCTCGAACGCAGCACCGTCGACGCGCACGCCCACGACGGCGACCGCCGCGCCCGGCAGGTACAGCACGCGCACCGCACCCTGTCCTTCCAGCTGTCCGGCGCCCAGCTCGGCATCACCATCACCACCCTGATCACCGGCTATCTCGCCGAACCGATCCTCGCGCAGTTCTTCACCCCACTGTTCGACGCGCTCGGCCTGAGCACCTCCGTCGCCGCGACCGTCTCCCTGATCCTCGCGCTGCTCCTCGCCACGTCCTTCTCCATGGTCTTCGGCGAACTCGTCCCCAAGAACATCGCCATCGCCCGCCCGATGGGCACCGCCCGCGCCACCGCCGGCCTCCAACTGGCGTTCTCGCTGCTGTTCCGGTGGGCGATCCTCGGTCTCAACGGCGCCGCCAACCACATCGTGCGACGCCGCCGGCATCGAACCCGCCGAGGAACTGCGCTCGGCGCGCTCCCCGACGAACTCCGCGACGAACACGACGAGACCGAACTCGACGCAC
>NZ_LPZN01000027.1 GCF_001646655.1 Rhodococcus gordoniae
TCGGCACCTCCGTCGGCTCCTCCGTCGGCTCCTCCGTCGGCTCCTCCGTCGGCACCTCCGTCGGCTCCGCCGTCGGCACCTCCGTCGTGAACGCCCGGGACGCCCGCTGCGCCGCCGTCCGCCGGCCCTTCCCGTCCTTCCTCTTTACTGGGATCCTGCGGTGAATCGGTCATGCTTCCTCCCGAGATCGAAAGGCTTGGGAACAGGGGCGTTATCGGCGCCGAAGCCCCGTGCCGGTCCATCGTTAGGCCGATTTCAGCTTATCCGCGCGGGTCAGCGGACATGTGAAATTCGAGATCACCGAATCGTTGCCCCAGGGGTTGTACTCACGACCTCAGTACTGTCGCGTCGTATAGGGGCAATCGAGGCGTCGGCCGCTGATTTTCGGGTACACGTAAGCATGGCTGACGAGAATGCCGATGCGTCCAGGTTCGATCCGCAGAACCCCGATCCCGCGAATACTCCAGGTCTCGAACCCGGAGGAGGCGTGGCGCCCGGAGATACTCCGCCCGCCGAGACCGCTGTGGGTGGTCCGCAACATGAGCCGCCGCAACGTCGCAGTGTCGGTGCTCTCGTTGCTATCGCGATTGCAGTGATCGTCGTGCTGGTGGTTGCTGTCGGGCTGATCGTCCGAGCGATCGGCCTGTTCTGAACGGTCGAAGACGCGAGGGGCGAGCGTATCCAGGAGTGAAGTTCTCTATCGGAGTCGAGCTATCTGCGTGTAGGCCTACGAGTCGACCTCGTGGTGCTTACCGCCGACTGCGAGTCGCATCGTCCGTGTCCCTCCTCGAGCGACCGAACGGAACGGGATAACCGGAGCACGACGGGGGTACTCGACCGATATGACAACCAGCTCGAGAGGCCCAGGCGATTCGAATTCCGACTTCTCGCCTTCCGCGCGCCGCAGCGACGTTCCGGTTCCCCCGTCGGGCACGACACCCGATCCGGACGCGGTCGCCGGACTGCATCCTGACCTTGCCCGTGGCAAAGGCATCCGGGGGACTCGTACCGGGGCCCTGTGGACCGCTCTGATACTCGGTGTCCTCATTCTGCTGTTGCTGTTGGTATTCATCCTGCAAAATCTCGACAGCATCACCCTCGAACTCTTCGGGTGGGACTTCTCGTTGCCGCTGGGCGTGGCATTGCTGTTCGCGGCGATCGCCGGAGCGGCGATCGTCGGAATCGCGGGCGGTCTGCGGATCCTGCAGCTCCGCCACGCTGCCAACCGGCAGCGCACGCTCGGCACCGGCCGATGACGGACCCCGGTTACCGCACCTCCGTGGTGTGCTGTCCCGGTCGCGTCGTCGTCACAGTGATGACGGGTGATATCGGCGGCGAGTGAACACGCGGCCGACGCATCGATACCGATCGCCGCGGCAAGCACACCGACGAGGCCGCCGGCACGGTTTGAGGCCGCCCGCACGGTATGCGGCGCGTCCGTCACCTGTTCGGCGCAGTTCTCGAACCGGCGACTGCTTTGTGGATCACCACGCAACACCGGTCCGGTCTCGGTTCCAGTTCGGCATGCGCATGGGGTTCGCTGCTACCGGCGATCAAACCCTCGATCAGGTGCAGATTCAACCCGCACACCACATCCAGATGGTCTCGGGCGACGAGGTGAAAGGGGCAGTTGCGGAGGTCGATACCGCCGTCGGCATCGGCGCGGGGCAGATAGCCGCAGCCGCCCAGCGTCTCCAGAAGATCACCCCCCGCGGCGGCGACGACGCGCCGTCCGGCATCGTGTGCGACCTCGTGCCGGGTGTGGCCTTCCCGGGGGAGGGGTACGCAATCGTCATGAGCACAATCACGGAAGCCGTCGATGTCGATGTACCGATCCGGGTCGCGTACAACCAGTGGACGCAGTTCGAATCGTTTCCCCATTTCATGGGAGGGTTCGAGAGATCCGGCAACTCGACGACACACATGTCCATTGGGTGATCGATATCGCAGGTCAGGTCCGCGAGTTCGATGCCACCATCACCGAGCAACATCCGGACGAGCGGGTGGCGTGGACCTCGGACTCGGGACCCAACCACGCGGGAGTGATCACGTTCCATCGTCTCGCCGACGAGAAGACCCGAGTGACAGCCCAAATGGATGTCGACCCTGAGGGATTCGTCGAGAATGTCGCCGACAAGCTCGGTGTTCTCGGCAACCGGGTCAAGAACGACATGAAGAAGTTCAAGGAGTTCATCGAGCAGAGCGGACACGAGACCGGTGGGTGGCGCGGGGACGTGGACCGACCCACTCCTCGAGGACCGGTAGGGCGGACGGAGCTGTTGTCGGACATACCCCGGATGTGACACGAGAGGGTGCCGACCCGAGAAGTTCGGGTCGGCACCCTCTCGGTGGGGCGACAGGTGTGTCCGCTCACCCGCTACGGTATCGGTACCGACTGCAGGTCGGACACGCGTCACGGGTTCGCGGGGTCGACAGCGCTTCCGCCGTAACGACCGTCAGGAAGGTGTTGTGGTCCGCAGCCGGCGGCGCAGTAATTTACCCGTTGCCGTCTTGGGGATGTCGGGAATGATCTCGACGAAGCGTGGGCACTTGTAGGCGGCCAGCCGTTTCTTCGTGAATGCGATCAGTTGCTCGGGCGTGACGGTGGTTCCGGGCCGGAGGCTGACGAAGGCCTTGACCGTCTCTCCGCGGTATTCGTCGGGTACACCGACCACTGCGGCTTCGCGAACGGCGTCGTGTTCGTAGAGCACGTCCTCGACCTCGCGAGGCCATACCTTGTAGCCACTGGCGTTGATCTGGTCCTTCTTGCGGTCGATGATGTAGAACCAGCCGTCGCTGTCCATGTAGCCCACGTCGCCGGTGTGCAGCACTCCGTCCGGGATCGAGTTCGCGGTGGCCTCGGGCTTGTTCCAATAACCCGCCACCACCTGCGGCCCCGCGGTCACGAGCTCCCCGACCTCACCGGGGGGAAGGTGGTTGCCGTTGTCGTCGACGATCCGCACGACGGTGTCGTAGACCGGCACGCCCACGGAGGTCGCTCCGGTCAGCTCGTCGACCGGTGCCCGCCTGCCGAGCGGCACCGCGTGCGACGGGGAGGTCGTCTCGGTGAGACCGTAGATGTTGTGGATGTAGTGACCGAATCTCTCCTCGAACGCCGCGATGGTGCTCGGTGGGATCGGTGCTCCGCCGGAGTAGATCTTGGTCAGGCTCGCCAGGGCCTCCTTGCTCGCGTTCGGGGCGTTCATCAATGCGATGAACACCGTGATCGATCCGACGGTGAACGTGGCGCGTTGCTTCTCGATCGTGTCGATGGCGTCGGCCGGATCCATGCGGTGCATCAGCACCAGGGGTGCACCGGTCAGCAGCGACAAGGCGATGTGGCCGACGAGTCCGGTGATGTGGAACAGCGGCGCGACGCCGAGGACGACGTCGTCGGGGCCGATGTCGATCCAGTCCCGGTAGGTCTGCGCGTTGAACGCCACGTTGCGGTGGGTGGTCATCGCGCCCTTCGGCGGGCCGGTGGTCCCGGAGGTGTACGTCAGGAAAGCGACCGTGTCGGGGCCGATCTCGGCAGGGGGGACGCTCTTACCCCGGAAGGCCGCGAGCATCTCCGCCATGTCCGTGGTGCCCGCACACTCGATGCGTTGGACGCCGGCGAGGGTGCCACTGTTCGCACTCTGGTACTCCAACTCGGACGTGGTGATCAGGGTGCGCACGTCGGTCGACTCGACGGCCTTCGCTGCCACGTCGATGTACAGCGACTGCAGCGCCACCAGGACCGTCGCACCGGAGTCGTGCAGGATCTCCTCGAGTTCGCGTTCGCGGTACATCGGGTTGGCGGACACGGCGATACCGCCGGCCTTCCACGTTCCGACCTGAGCGATGACGAACTGGGGCACGTTCTGTGCATAGATCGCGACTCGTTCGCCCGGACGGAACCCGGCGTCGAGGATGCCGGCGGCGAATGCATCGCTCAGTTCGTCGAGTTCGCCTGCGGTGATTCGGCCGTCGAAGTAACGGATGACGTCGGCGTCCGGATTGCGTTCGACGGTCGCCCGGAACATCGCCAGGGCATTGTCGAACTCGATCGTTCGTGGTTCCCGCTGCGCAGCGTCGTACTGCGACAACCACACCTTGTCGTCGTAGATGCTCATGGTTCGCCTCAGCGGATGACGATGGGGTTCACCGGGGCGCCGGTGCCGTTGACGATCTTCAGTGGCGCGGCGGTGTAGAGGAAGCTCCATCGACCGTCGGCGGCGCAGGCGTCGGCGAGATCATCGAGCCAGGCGATCTCCGTCAGAGTGACACCGAGATTGCGCATCAGGGCACAGTGCAGCGGCAATGCGACGCCGCTCTGCGGGTCGTAGGTCACCTCGTTGGCGATCGTGTCGGTCACCAGGTTCGGGATCTCCTTGTCCTGGAACCACTCGACGAGTTCGGGGGAATAGGTCAGGCCGGGTTCGCAGAATCCGTCGTAGAACTGTTCGGGGTTGTTCAGCTCGTACCAGTACTTGAGCCATCCGGTGCGGATGATCAGGATGTCGTGCGGTTCGATGGTCACGCCCTGGGCGGTCGCCGCTTCTTCGAGGTCGCGGTGGTCGAATGTCTCACCCTTGTCGAGATAGGACTTGCCGCGATGCCGGGCCATATCGATGAGAACGCCGCGGCCGACGATCCCTTTCTCCGCGATCGGGAGGACGGAGGCCTTCTCCATTCCTCCGACGGTGCTGCGTGCGTCGTATCCGTTCCACAGTTTGCCGTCGTACCAGACGTGTCCGAGCGCGTCGTACTGGGTCGATCCCTGAAGGAAGACCAGTGCGGTGTCGTCGGCGTAGTGCAGGCCGCCGGGGAAGGCCGGTGCACCGTCACCGTCCCAGGAGCTCTCGTCGAGCACGTTCTGCCGCTTGATGCCTTCGCGACCCGGCCAGAGCGGGTCGCCGGGGCTCTCGGCGCGTCCCATATGAATCTGCAGGGTGAAGGTCTCGCCGGACTCGACGTGCCGCACCCCGCGCAGCACTTCGCTCGCGTCGAGGTAGTTCAGGGCGCCCAACTCGTCGTCGGGTCCCCACTTGCCCCAATTGCTCGGCGCGTTCTCTCCGAGCAGTTCACGCATCGCGGGAGCGTCGACCTCGGTCATGTTGTCCTCCATCGGGTAAACAGCGGGAGCGAGCACACGCTCGGTAAGTCTATGGTGCACGTCACACCTGCCGACGTCAACGTTTCGATGTGCTCGCGAAAATGCCTGCGGGGCAGCCGTGGAAGTGGATACGCTGCCCGAGGCGGTCGAGGATCGTGTATGCAGTGTTCAGCTATTCCAAACACGGGAGTGGTCGGTGGGCGCGGTTTCGGTCGACAGGTCGGCATCGGTCGGGGCAGGTCTGCGTCGGGTACGGATGGCGCGCGGCATGACGCTGCGGGGCTTGGCTCAGCGCATCGACGTCAGTCCGGCCACGCTGAGTCAGATCGAGAACGACAAGACCGGACTGACCGTCGATCGCCTGAACCGCATCGCCGACGCACTCGGGGTGAGGCCGGCGGAGATCCTCGAAGCCGGTCGGGCGGCGCTCGCGACACCGGTAGTGGAGCCGGGCGCCCCCCCTGCGATTCGTTCGGACCCAGCCGGGCAGGCCCAAGCACGCCGGCAGTGGCGCGAGTACGAACCGTTGTCGCTGGCGCCTGTGGTCCAGGCAGCGCTCGAGGAGATCCTCGCCGTGGGTTACCACGGCACGAGCATGCGTGAAATCTCCAATCGTTGTGGATTGTCGGTTCCCGGGATCTACAACTACTTCACCGGCAAGCAGGACATCCTGATGACGATCTATCAGGTGACGATGGACGACCTCGAGCAACGCACACGCGGGGCGCTCACCGAAGGCGCCGGCCGAGATCCCGTCACGGTCTTCACGCTGTTGATCGAGAACCTGGCCCTCTACCACACGCACCGCCGTGAACTCGGGTTCATCGGCACCAGTGAGATGCGTGCTCTCACACCGGAGAACCGGCAGATCATTGCCGGCAAGAGGAACTGGCAGCAGGCGGTCGTGGACGAGAAGGTACTGGCCGCCGTACGCGCCGGATCGTTCCGGGTCCGCAACCCCGAGGACGCCGCTCGCGCAGTGGTCTCGATGTGCACCGCCCTCCCCACCTGGTGGCGACCGGGAGGCCGGATGAGCCCGGAAGAGGTAGCAGACCTGTATGTGGAGTACGCCCTCGATCTCATGCAATACCGGGGCGCCGATCTCGCCCGCGGACCCTGACGGAACAACGAGCCGCCCATGACATCCCTTTCACGGCCCTTCGAGAAAGAACTCACATGACCGACGTAGCCGACAGCATGCTCACCGCGCAGACGAATACCGAATCGCTGGACCTCCGGCCCTCGCCCAGGGCACTCGAACTCGAGCAGATGCTGGTGGATTTCATGCACAGCCACGTGTTCCCTGCCGAACACGAGTACGAGACCTACCGCCGCAACGTCGGTCCCGACGACCACACCGTTCCACCCGTCATCGAAACCCTCAAGGACGAGGCCCGCAGGCGCGGCCTGTGGAATCTGTTCCTACCCTCCGAATCCGGCATCGGACAGCTGGACTATGCAGGACTCGCCGAGATCACCGGCTGGAGCCTGCATCTCGCACCCGAAGCCATCAACGGGCAAGCGCCCGACACGGGCAACATGGAACTGCTCCACCTGTTCGGTACCGATGAACAGAAAAAGCAGTGGCTCGACCCCTTGCTGAACGGGAAGATCCGGTCGGCCTTCTCCATGACCGAGATCGCCGTGGCCAGTTCCGACGCGACCAACATCGAGACCAGCATCGAGCGCGACGGCGACAGCTACGTCATCAACGGCCGCAAATGGTGGACCAGTGGCGCTGCGGACCCCCGATGCACCCTGCTGATCGTCATGGGAAAGACGGACCCCTCTGCCGACACCCACCGTCAGCAGTCCATGATCCTGGTGCCGATCGACACTCCCGGCGTCACGATCGTCCGCGACCTGCCGGTGTTCGGACGACACGACCAGCACGGGCACTGCGAAGTCGTCTACGACGACGTGCGCGTTTCCGCCGAGAATCTCCTCGGGGAGGAGGGCGGTGGGTTCGCCATGGCGCAGGCGCGTCTCGGACCCGGCCGCATCCACCACTGCATGCGCGCTCTCGGCGCCGCAGAACGGGCCCTGGCGCTGATGACCACCCGCGCCCAGGATCGTGTCGCCTTCGGCAAGACTCTGGCCGAGCAGGGTGTCGTCCAGCACCAGATCGCCGAATCGCGCGTCGCGATCGAACAGGCCCGGCTGCTGTGTCGTCTTGCAGCCAAGACCATCGATGAACACGGCAACAAGGCCGCAGCCCCCTACGTGTCCGCGGCGAAGATCGCGGTGCCGCGCATGACCCTCGCGGTGATCGACCGAGCGATCCAGGTGTACGGCGGCGCCGGTATCAGCGACGACGTTCCCCTTGCCGCGATGTACGGCTGGCACCGCGCGATGCGCATCTACGACGGCCCCGACGAAGTACACCTGCGCACGATCGCCAAGAACGAACTGCGCAGATATGCGAGGTAACTTCCGGGCCGAGGGAGTAACGCCCGCGTGAGCGATGAGCTCGGTTCCGGCCGGCGGAGGAACTTTCACGTCATGCGAACCGGGAAGACGACACTCGAGCCGTTGCCCGAGGAGTGGATGGTTCAGGTCGACAGTCGGGGACCGATACCACGATCGACCAGGCTGCGCTGCCGATAACGCCGTTCAGCGTAGGCCAGATCGTCACGCCACAGTCGGGTCGCGGCCCTACGGAGTACTGGTGAGAGGGCACGGTGAGCACGGCGTGCAACGGCGAAGCCGCGCCGGGGAGAGTCGGCGAGGACAGCCTCGATGACACAGGTGCGCGGATGTCCGTCGGCTCCGACGCCCAGGGGTGTGGTGTGAGTTTCGACGACACTGCCGGTGCCTTCACCGTCGATGATGCGCATGACGACGGTACGAGGTTCCGGACTGGTGAACTCGGCCTTCACCGCGACGCCGAGCCCGCCGCCGACGCGGAAGGTCACAGCGACAACGAATCGGTCGCCGGTGTCGTCGGTGCGGTGGCGGCTGGGCGCGTCGAGGACCTCCAGGTGGGTGAAGGAATAGGGATGGAACCACGCGCCGTGCCACGGATCGAGTCGGTTGGCGATGATGTCGGCCGGTTCACAGATTCCGGTGAGGGTCGCTACGGCCGCCAGGTGGGTACGGGCCGGCGGTCGTGGCGGGATGACCGGCGCGTCCAGTGGGGGTTCGTTGCCGATGTGGTCGAGACGGACCCAAGCCAGGACGCCGTCGTCGTGACTGGGAAACGGGGTCCACCCGTGCCCGGCGTCGGGGCCCAGGCGTAGTCCGTGCCAACGGCACACCAGGTTGTCGCAGTCGAGGACTGCCGAGGCCAGAGGCGCGCCGAGGTGGGGGCAGGCGCCGGGCCCGACATGAAGTTGTTGCCGAGAGTCGCGCCAGGCGACGAGTTCGACGCCGGCGACGGAGGCGGCCAGCGGGCGATCGGTACGGATGGCGTCGCCGGCGGCGAAGACGTACCAGTTGCCGGAGGGTCGTTGTTGTGCTCGATCGAGGATCGCGGTGATCACGCGGGGGTCGGCATCCTGGTAGGTGGGTTGTTGCCGCGCCCAGGAGGTCGGTGGGATCGGTTGCAGCGGCCACGTCCGAGGCCACCGTCGGTACATCGGTTCCGGAATGCTCATGGCTAGCGGCTTTCTCGAGCGGCCAGTCGTCGGAGCAGCGCCGATCGGCCTTGGGTGGGCACGGTGTACAGGTCGTGGCCGCTCACGCCCCAGTGGGTGAGCAGGTGGTTGGCTGCCGACCATCCGGTGGTGGCGGCCCGTTCCATCAACGCCACCGGTAGGTCGATACGGATTCCGTCCCCGGCCAGCACCAATCCGCGGTGTGGGGTGTCCACGGTGGGCCGGGAGGCGAAGTCTCCGGGGCCGAGTCGAGGGCAGTCGCGTCGGTACTGCAGGCGTTCGCCGAGAATACGGGCGTCCGCGGTTTCCGGATACAGGGCGTGCAGTCGCGCCGACATCTGCTGTCGCAGTGCGACCCGGTCCGGGTCGACGGTCGCGGTCTCGGGCAGGGCGTAGGCGTGCAGTTCGATCACCGATCCGCCGTGGCGATGAGCCCAGTGGCGGGCTCGGTCCTCGTAGCGGTTGACGACACTGATGTTGTCGAGCGGATGCAGGCTGCCGGTCCCCAGAAATGCCGGGCGGTCTTCGTCGACGGGCCGGTCGAGCCAGAGTCGCTGTACCAGGAATGCGGGCGCGGTGCCCAGGTGTTCGATTCGAGTCCGCCAGGCCGCGTCGCCGAGGGTGGGTGAGGCTGCCACGATACGGCCGAGCGCGCCGACATCGGTGGCCAGGACTACAGCGTCGGCATCCACCCAGGTGCCGGTGGTGTCGAAGAGCCGAAATGGAGCGCCGGTGGTGGTGTCGATGGCGGCAATGGAGACACCGGTGTGGAAGCGCACGGTGCCGGTACGGGACGGGACTCGCTCGGCTGTCAGATATTCGCGTAGCGGCTCCCACAGCTCGTCGAAGTTGGTGCCGGCCACATCGAAGAGCAGGCCCTCACTCGAGCCGAGGAAATAGATGTGGAACATGGTGGCCAGCTCCGCCGCGGACATGCGCGCCGGTTCGAGGAAGAAGCTGCGCGAGAACACCTCGAAAGCCAGGTGCCGGGCGGCGGCAGGGAAGTTGATCCGTTCCAGAAACGTCTCGGCATCGAGCCGGTCGAGTCGACGATAGATGTCGGGAACCGACACCGCTGCCAGCGGCGCCGCGGCACGGGGGTCGATGCGCATCAGGTCGCGCAGGCCGAATGTGGGGCTGCGCAGCACGAAGGCGAGCGCGTTCCATGGTGGCGTGCGAGGCAGACCGCGGAAGCTGTCTCGTCGACCGTGTGCATCGATCAGGGGGTAATCGTCGAGCGGTGTCAGGAAGCGGAGTTCGGGGTCGGTGCGGCGCAACAATGCCCGCAAGTTGTAGTACTGCCGGAAGAAGGCGTGGAATCCACGATTCATCGCGACGGGGGTGCCATCGGCGAGGTGGTCTGTCCAACCTCCGACGCGTCCGCCGAGGTAACGTTCGCGCTCGACGACGTCCACGCTCACGCCCCGTTCCGCCAGGCCGGTCGCGGCCGCGAGTCCGGCGATACCGGCTCCGACGACAACTACGTGCGGGCGTGCCGGGAGCAGTGCGGCGTCGGGCAGACCCGGTGGTGCCCGGTGCCGGATACGCCGCGGATCGACATGAGTGCGGGGCGTCATCGCGATTCTGGTGTCCGTTTCCGGTCGGCGCGCCGTTGACGGCGTTGCTCCCATGCGAGCAGCACTGCAGTGACCAATGCGAATCCGAACAGGAAGTCCTCGATCGGGATATCGAGCGGGAAGCGAACACCACTGATGTGGCGGTCGTTGTAGATCACGATCGGGGCGTGGAGCTTGGTGAGCCAGCCGTCCACCGGAATCTGGAAGCCGAGCACGATGGTCATGCTCAGCCAGTAGGCGGGCCGTCGGAACAGGCCGGTACGCAGGACCACCGTCTCGGCGAGACATACAGCCAGGACCGCGATCGCTGCAGGCAGCGTGTATCCGAGACCGGTCATGACCGTTGCCGCCCGGTTCGCCGTCGACCTTGTGGTAACCGGTCCGACAGAAATTCGACGGCGCCGTAGGTGAGCAGTCCACACAACGGAATCACGACGAAGAACAAGACTTCCTCGACCGGGAGGTGTCCCGGTAGTTCCAGCCCGGTGACGTAGCGAGGATTGAAGCTCCAGACCCCGGCGGTAACGGCCAGCACATCCCAGGCCAGGAAGATGAGTGCCACCGGCGCGACAGCTCGGACGACGCGGGCCGGCTGCCGGTAGACCCGGGCACCCCATTCGAGGGGAGCGGTCACGATCAGGCAGGCCGCCAGGACGAACACGTAATGCCAGGAATCCATCTCACACTCCGCTCAGGGTGAAGGAGTCGATGCAGCTCGCGTTCAGCAGGGGCATCTCGGCCGACCGGCGGACTCCTGATCGCCGGGAGCGTCGCAACCGAGCACGGTTCGGACCATGATTTCAGCGCTACTCCGTCATTCTGCGGACGCGTGTCGACAACGCATCCGCGAATACAGCCAATCACGACATCGGTCCGGTCATGCCCGAATGGCGCAGAAAAGCACAGGGAGAGACACCGCAGTCGATCGGTGAGTAGATATCGGTGGCCCCGTCGATCAGCGACGATCGCCGGCGCGCGATCCGCCGAATGTCCGGTCAGGCCACGTCAGGAGCTCGGCGTGCCTGTCTGTCTGCGCGCCGTCGAGGTGGAGCTTCTACCGAGCCGCGACCGCTGTTCGCCGTCCGAGATCGAGTGCGTCGGTCACGAGGGCTACACCGATGCCCAACATCCACACGTCCTTGGCCACGGCGGTGCCGTCCTGGGTGGGTCGGATCGAGCCGTGCTCGTGCATGCCGGGGGTCTTCCAGTACATGGTCAGTAATCCACCACTGAAGGCCGCGAGTGCGGCCCCAGCAAGCGCGGAGGGCACGAACGGTGCGAGCAGTGCCAGGCCGAGGGTCGTTTCGGCTGCGGAGACCGTCTTGCCGAAAGTCTCCGGACGCATCGTGCGTACAGCGGGAACAGCGTTGGCGGCCATACCCTGTAACCCGGCGGCAGCTTCGGAAGAAAGTGCTCGCTTACCGAGGCCCGAGTTGAGAATGAACGCGCCGGTTGTCAGACGCAAGGGAAGATGACTTACTCTCACAGCTTTTCTCCTCTGTGCGCAAGGTCGAACCTCGGGTCGAGCATCGGAGTACTTCGATCATCCCGCGGTCGACCGACTGACGCCACCTGTGACGTACCGCGAGTCGGCGAGGGGGACATCTTCGCTTTCGACGTACGCCACCGACCGCATCGATCCTTGTCGGCGACGGGGCCGAGTCCACGAAGGTCGGATTTCCGAAGTCGGGACGCTGGGACATGGCGGTGGCCGAATCCATGCGCCCGTACCCACCGGCCCAGTCGAGTGAGCGGTTGCTCTCGGATGGGGAGTCCGGTCCTGTTCGTAGTACGGGAGGACTCTGCCGCTCCGATTCGGGATCGCCGGTAAGGAGTGGACGAGTCATGCGCGTTGTGAGAAGACTGCCTCCTATGGTCACCGCGTTCGATTTCTCCTGGTCGCAGTTCCTCGGGTACATGCTCATCCTCGTGGGCGTTCCCACACTGTTCGGTGCGGGAATCGTGCGGTTCGCCCGGCAGTCGGAGCAGGCCTCTCTCCGCCACGCACCGGCCCGCCGAAATTCGACACGGACCCGATTCACGGGCGCCGGTCGGCTCGGACTGTGGGCGACCGGCGCAGTAGCATTCGCGCTCGGATTTCTTTCCTGCGCAGGATGGTTGACCTGGTCGGCCGAATACGACGGGAAGTTCCGAGGTCCTGGCCTCCCTGCACCGAACGAGTTCCCCACCTGGCAGGTGATCGCCTGTGGAGTGACCGTAGTGCTGGCGTGCTTCTTTGCCGCTCATCGATCTCGCTGGGCGCTGAGCGGCGGGCTCGCGGCCGCAACAGGTACGGCTGCAGGGTTCACTACCGCATTCGGCGTGGTCGCCGGCACCGATGACACCGGTCAGGCTGGAGTAGGCGTCATGTTGTCGGAGCTGGGGTGGGGCCTCGGACTATGTCTGCTGATGATTCTCCGGTCTTCTCGGATCAAAGGCGCACGTAGCAGGGCAGTAGGTAAGCCGTAGAGCCGGGTGGCGGTCGGCAGCCACGCGCGATGTCGAGATCCGAGCACCGACTCCGTCCCGGCATCGAACGGACCGGACAACACCGAAGGATGGATCCCATGACACACGTGCGACGCTTCGATCACGTGGGCCTCACCGTTTCGGACCTCGAGGTCGCGACGGCGTTCTTCGTCGGACTCGGATTCGAGGCCGAGGGCACAGGCTCTGTCCAAGGCGACTTCCCGACGACCGTCTGTGGTCTCCCCGGCACGCACTGCGAGATCGCGATGCTCCGACCGCCGGACGGTGGAGCCCGGCTCGAGCTGGCGAGCTTCATCACGCCGGGTCACCTTCCTGGCTCGCCGGCAGCAATGCCGAACGAGCTCGGGATCCGCAATGTGTCGTTCGAGGTCGAAAACCTCCAGGCGGCCGTCGACTCCGTTGCTGCGCAGGGATACGGGCTCGTCGGGGGCATCGGCGAGTACGAGAACAGCGTGCGGATGGCCTACGTGCGAGGACCAGACGGGATCATCGTCTCGCTGTTCGAACAACTCGGCTGACGCTCGCCTTCGCGGGCAGAGATCGGTGCCGAACTTTCTGAGCCGTTGGGGACACGCATCCGATGAACAGCTGACGGCTCAGCCCTTGTCGAGTGCCCTCGCTGCCTCCAGATCGGCGCGCAGAGCGCGTGATTCGGTCCTGAGTGCGGCATTCTCGGCCTGCTGTGTCCTCGTCTCGTCGCGCAGGGTGGTGATCTCATCGCGCAGCGTCGCCAGTTCGGCACGCAGTTCGTCGCCGCGCGCCCGTGCCGCGGTTTCGGCCGCCTGGGCGGTAGCAGCGGTGATGCGTGAGTCTTCGAGCCGGCTCCGCAGGTCGGATGCGCGTTCGCGCTCGGTTGTGAGTTCGGTGTCGAGACGTTCTCGGGTTGCGACCTCCCGGTCGAGAACCGCCTGCAGGCGCGTGATTTCGGCACGCAGGTCGGTGATTTCCCCGGTCGCCCGCTCGTGCTGTGCAGTGGCGTCGTCGAGTTGCCGTCGCTGCGAAGAGAGGGACTCGTCCTGCTGGGCGATCGTCGCCCGCAGCTCGCCGAGGGTCCGCGTATGTTCGGCAGCCGCAGCCTCGAACTCGTCCTTCCACCGTTGCAGCGTCGCGGCGTGCTCGTCCTTCAATCGAGTCAGCTCGGCGTTGTGCGCTTCTTCGAGTCCGCGCATCTGTTCGGCGTGAGCGGCACGGGCGTCGGCGAGTTCGGCGTCGACGGCAGCGACAGCGGCATCCGCGTTGTCGCGGTCTTCGATCGACTGGGCGAGTTGCTCGCGTAACCGCACGACCTTCGCGTCGGCGTCGGCTTTGACCTTGGCGAGTTCGGCGGCGGCCCGTGTCATCTGCGCTTCGAGAGCCTCGGCATCGGTGAGCTTGTCGACCGCGGTGGTGATCCGCTCGGCGATCGCGGCGTGCTGCTCGACGGTATTGGTGGCCAGGGCACGCAGTGCGGTGGCGGCAGCCGTCAGGGCGGAGACCGCGTCGTCGGGGCTTTCGACCACGGGTGGGGCCATGCCGACCGCTTCCTTCTTGGCGCGCTCGCGTTCGCGGTAGGCGCGCACACGGTCGGCTGCGGTGGCGTACTTCCGAGGGCGCCCTACCCGGGGCTTGGGCGAGTCGTCCGCCTGCGAGGTCGCTTCGGGTGCAGGGGGGTGCGTGTCGGTCATGGATGTCCTCGTCGTGGTGCCTCGAAGGGTCTGTTGAAGGGCATCTTACCGTATTTCGTTACATAATTACATATTAGTATTGAAACGAAACGATATGATATGAAATATTGCGAACTGGAAAAATAGCGAAAACTGATGGTTTCGTCACGGTTATTGCGATCGGATACATACGATTCGATACAAAGTCGGACGCGGCCATTGATCGTCATAATCCTCACTTATGACGATCACGCGGATCGCGACGTCGAAAACTGTGCACCCCTCCGGGCGGAGACATGGCAGGGGTCTCGGGGAGGGAGCCCATATTTGTGGCAGCGGTCACCGGATGCGCGGAGCGCACGTTGTCCACTGTCTGCCCCGGCCGGCGGATGCGATGAAAGACCGCGCGGCGCTCGGCAGTCCGCGCTCGATCGAGCGAGCACATCGAAGAAGGAGATAGTCGAATAGGCTCTGCCGCAGCGTTCCGCGCGGATGTTCTCGTCGCCGGCATCACGCAGCCGATCGAGACGGGATCGTCGTCCGGACTCGGATCTCTCCCCGCTGTGGTCGCACCGAGATCCTCCTCCTGGTGTCCCCGGATGATTCGCCGCCCTCGGTACCGGATTCGACGCGGTTGTCCGGACGAGCGGCCCTCGAGACGGCGCTCGGAACTCGCGACCTGCCGACCCGACACGGCGGACAGCTCCCGCGATAGTGGGCGGGCGGCTCCAGAGGGTCGTAGCATCGAGCACATGGTCCTCTTCTACGAGATCGCCCTCGTGATCGCGTCGGTGCTCATCGCGTGGTTCGCGGTGTACGTGCTGTACCGGCTCGTCACCGACGAATCCACCAGCCGGCACTGACAGGTCGTCGCACGGCCCGGACTCAGTGAGCCCGGGGGTATGTCGGACGCCGGTATCCACCTTGTCGAACACGTTCCGCGTGCTTTCCGGGGTGCGCAACGGTCGTGAGGGCGGACACCATGACCGGCAGTGCGTTCCGTCCCGAGCGCACCTACGACCGAGTCGATGGGGACACCTCGAGAACGTCGTGATGAGCGCTCGCACTCGTGCGGGTTCGGTGCCGCACCCCTCTCTGCCGACCACTGCTGCCACCGACGTAGTCGAAGGGACTCGTCGGTAGTGAATTCGGGTAGCGCGCTACGCGTGTACCTGCTGCTGATGGTGAGCAGCATGGTCATCGGCGGCTCGATCCGAATCGCCGACGTCCATCGCTTCTCATTCCCGAACTCGGGGACGTCGGGCACCACACCGTGGTCGCAGGGGAGACGCTCTCGGAACTGGCACGTCGCTGGTACGGCGAGGCGCAGTTGCATCCGATCATCTCGTTCCCGAACCGCATCGCCGACCCCGACCACGTCGAGGTCGGACGCGTGCTGATCCGTCCGGGACTCAATTTCCGGCACACGGTCGTCGCCGGCGACACCCTGCGGGCCCTGGCGCAACACCACTACGGGAACGCGGAGATGTTCCCGATCGTTGCGGCTGCCGATCACATCGCCGATCCGAACAAGATCACCGTCGGGCAGGTGTTGTTCTTCCCGGACCTCACCGACTTCTGACGCGGGAGATCTTCCGGTCGGCGGTGGTGTCCGGCGCAGGTCACGGAGCGACGGGGTAGTGGCTTCGGACGGCGATGCGGTTCCACGCGTTCATGACGATCGTGAGCCACGTGATCGCGGAGACCTGCTCGTCGCTCAGTGATCCGTTGTCCCACTCGTGACCGCCGGGCTCCATGGGGTGCGTGACGTCTTCGGCGAGCGCGAGCGCGGCCCGCTCCTGTTCGGTGAAGTACTGCGATTCCCACCACGCGGCAAGGACCGCGAGACGATCGGTGGTCTCGCCCTTGTCGAGCGCGTCGCGTGTGTGCATGCGCAGGCAGAACGCGCATCCGTTGAGCTGCGACGTCCGGACCTTCACCAGTTCGGCCAGCTTCGCATCGAGTCCGGCTCGCGCGACGGCCTCCTCGACCTCCTTGTTCAGGGCCAATACGCTCTTGTAGGCGGCCGGGTGCTGCTTACCGAGGTTGACATGCGCCATCGTGAATGTCCTTCCGGCGAGCGATACCGGTCGGAACGACCGGCTGCTTCATTCTGTCAGCCACGTCCGGGCCGGTGGGGGCGGATTTTTGCATTGCGACCAGAGGTCGGCCGGTCCCGGTCCGTCGAGTTCCGGGGATTCCTGCCACCGGTAGTCCATCTGTCGCGCGACCCGGCACGCCGGTTCGTGGTCGACGAGCGAGAACGGATGCAGTGCCAGATCAGCAGGACGTCGAACGGCGGTGCGGCAGCGATCGAAACATCGGTGGGGACCCGCAGGCCACTGCGTGCGCCCCGTGTTCGCCGATTCGCGTAGTGCTCTACTCGCGAGTTGCCCGTGAAGCGACGCGAAAGTGGATGTCACGCAGGGAGGGAACCATGATGACACCGTCACGCCGACACAGCGCCTTGTTCACGCTTTGCCTTGCAGTGGTTCTCGTTGGTGGGATGTCCACAATGCACGCAGCAGCACAGGAGAAGCCCGGAGTCGACGCGTGTTCGACCTGTTCGGGGCCCGACCGAGGAGAGACCGAGTCCGGTACCGAAGGAGGGACGTCGGGAAGCGATGGATCCGGTTCGAAGCGCGGTTCCGGTGGAACGGGTGGCGAAGTCGTCATTCCGCGGATCCCGATTCCTACCCTCTCGTGGCCACCCCCTCGACCCCCTACGTGGACGCCGCCGCAGTGGACTCCACCTTCATGGTCGCGGCCTTCTGTGCCGTCGTGGACACCAGAAGTGACTCCATCCCCACCGCAGCGCCTCGAATCTCTGCAGCCGCGGTCGGAACAACCAGGAGCCACCACCGTCGAGGACACAGTTGCGCCGGCCGGTCCTACCACCCCAGGGGTCGAAGCAGGCCGGAGTCGAGCACCCGACGACAGCGCGCCACCCGCGCCGCCACCCGAATCCGAAGTCGGGTCGGCGCCGCTCGCTCCACCGGCACCATCAGAGTCACCGGCACCCCCACCGCTACCGGCTCCGTCGACTGCCGATGTGGAGTCGAAGGCGGTCGTCACGGACTTCCAGGCATGGCTGCTCTTCGCCGCGGCACTGGCCGGGACGTTCCTGATGGTGCGGGTCGCGCGTGCCCACCGGCGGTACACATCGCGCCGCGACCTCGTCACCCGCTTCGAAACCCGGCTCGCCGCAACACCCGTCGTGGTCGATATGCCAGAGGATCCACTACCTACCCGCTCCATCCATCTCGAACTGAGAATCTCGAACCAGGAGGAGTCATGACCACCGTCGAGACTCACACCACCCTTCGAGCGCTGGTGTTCGACCGCGCCGACGACGCCGCTCTGACCGAGCAGATGACGTCGAACCTCCCCCGCCGGGGACTCGCGGACGGGACGCGCGGCGCGCGTCTTCCCCGGGCGGCCCTGAAGCTCGTCGAAAGTCGGATCCTGGCCACGGCCCTGAGTCTTCTCGACGACGATCCCGGCCCGCTGTTCGCGAAAGGACTCGGAGCCCTACAGGAGGTGATGGGCGCGGCTCGAGCCACCCGGGCGGACCCGGGTCGCCGGGTGGTCGCGACCATTCAGGATCCCTACCGGATCCCGGTCCGTCGCTCCGCCTACGTGGCGTTGCTCGTCGAGAACCAGGAATCGGCGCGCGTCGACTTCGATTTCGACGTCGTCTTCGCGATGGGACACACCAGCATCTCGCTTCGGCACGGCGCAGTCGACTTCATCGAGTGCGATGCCGGCGAGCTCACGGTGAGCCTGTCGCTTGCCGGCGCGGCGCCACCCTTGCTGAGTCGTAAAGCGGACTTCCCGGTGCACTGGGAGGTGCGACCACCGATTCGGGTTCCGATTCCCGAACCGGGTCCGGAGGAGCGGATTCGCTCTCGTCCGCGGCGGCGTCCCTACGGGACGTGACGCCCCTCGAGCTGTCCTCCGTCGTTCGACGGAGGACACCCCACCGAACAGGCGGCATCGAGAGAATCGATCCCGCCGGATCAGTGGGTGCGGTCGTACTCGTCCTGCGCGGCGACGATGTCGACGAGTTGCTCCTCATGCCCGGCCGCGAAGTGGAGCAGCGACCACCTCGGCACACCGACATCATCGACGCTGCGAAGACCACGAGCGTCGCGTTCATCACCGACACCTCCCTTCTGCTCGTCGCCCCCCAGCCCGTTGATCCTCGCCGGTGAACACGAGGCCACCGAGGAACGGCTCGCCGCTCCGACATCGACCACGCGTTCCTTTGCAACGGCTGGTGCCGGAAGAACTACGAGAACGGGGACACGCCGGTGTCGTCTACGAACTCGGCGGTCGGCGACCGACCCACACCGAACTGGCAGAGGTCCACTCCGGCATCGTCGGCGTGCCCGTCACCTACACGGATCTGCCGAAGGAGGAGCACTCGAGGATCCTCGAGATCGCCGGAGTGCCCGCACAGTTCGCCACCGTCCTCGCCGACTCGGACGCAGACATCGCCGTCGGTGCGCTCGACACCGACAGCGGAGATCTCGAACGACTCATCGGATGTCCCGCGCCACCGGCTGCGGAGGCGATCGGTGCCCGACAGCCGCTAATACCGCCGAGTCCGGGCGCGTGGTGGCAGGATCGGGACTCGTGAGCTCCGCGAATCTGACCCGTGCCGAAACTGCCGCCCGCGCCCGCGCACTCGACGTGCACTCCTATCGCGTCGAACTCGACCTGCGGGGCGCCGTCGATGCCCGCCGCACCGGATTTCCCACGGTCACGACGCTCGAATTCACTGCCTCGACCGACGAGGCCTGGCTCGATTTCATCGGTGATTCCGTCGAGTCGGTGACCGTCAACGGCGAGCTCGTGCCCGTCGTGTACGACGGCGCTCGGATCGCGATCGGTGGCCTGAAGGCGATCAACGTCGTCACCGTCGTCGCGACCGGCCGTTACAGCCGGTCCGGGGAGGGGCTGCACCGCTTCGTCGACCCCGTCGACGGCGAAACCTACCTCTACACCCAGTACGAGCCGGCCGACGCCCGCCGCGTCTTCGCGTGCTTCGAGCAGCCCGACCTCAAGGCGCCGTTCACGTTCGTGGTGACCGCACCGCGCCGATGGCAGGTGCTGTCGAACGAGGCCGCCGAGCGCACCGTGCAGCGCGACGACACGCAGACCGTGACGTTCGCGCCGACCCAGCCGATCTCCACCTACATCACCGCGATCGTCGCCGGTCCGTACCACCGGGTCGAGTCGTCGTGGAGCCGCGACGAGCTGACGGTGCCGCTGGGGGTGCTGTGCCGCGCCTCGCTCGCCGAGCATCTCGACGCCGACGAGATCATCGAGGTCACGCGGCAGGGCATGGACTTCTACGCCGAGCACTTCGACTATCCGTATCCGTTCGGCAAGTACGACCAGGTGTTCGTGCCCGAGTACAACCTGGGCGCGATGGAGAACCCCGGGTGCGTCACCTTCACCGAGGCCTACGTCTTCCGCGGCGCGGCGACCGCCGCCCAGCACCAGGGACGCGCGAACACGATCCTCCACGAGATGGCACACATGTGGTTCGGCGACCTGGTGACCATGAAGTGGTGGGACGACCTGTGGCTCAAGGAGTCGTTCGCCGACTTCATGGGCGCCTTCACCAGCGCCGAGGCCACCGAGTTCACCGACGCCTGGGTTGCCTTCGCGAACCGCCGCAAGGCTTGGGCGTACCTGCAGGACCAGCTGCCCACGACCCATCCGATCGTCGCCGATATCGTCGATCTCGAGGCCGCGAAGCTGAACTTCGACGGCATCACCTACGCCAAGGGTGCGAGCGTCCTCAAACAGCTCGTCGCCTACGTCGGCCGCGACGCCTTCTTCGAGGGTGCCCGCCGGTACTTCCGCACCCACGCCTTCGGGAACACCACCCTCGACGATCTGCTCGTCGAGCTGTCGAGCACCTCCGGCCGCGACCTGTCGTCGTGGGCACAGGCATGGCTGCAGACCACCGGCGTGTCCACCCTGCACCTCGAGGCGGCGGGGGACTCGTACGAGATCGTGCAGAGCGATCCGCGCCCGCACCGCCTGGCCGTCGGCTGTTACGACCCCGACGACTCCGGCGACCTCGTACGTACCCACCGCGTCGAGGTCGACCTCGCGGACGAGTGCACCCCCGTCGAGCTGCCCGAGGCGGCGCTGGTGCTGCTCAACGACGACGACCTCACCTACGCGAAGGTCCGCCTCGACGCGCGGTCGCTCGACACGGTCGAGTCCTCCCTGGACCGCGTCCGCGACCCGCTCACGCGCGGACTGCTGTGGTCGGCGCTGTGGAACGCCACTCGCGACGGTGAACTCGCCGTCGACCGCTATCTGTCCATGGCCGCCCGGTTCGCTCCGCACGAGGCCGACATCGCGCTGCTGACCGCGGTGCTCGCCAATGCGGCCCACGCCGTCGAGCACTATGTGCCCGCCGCGGGGCGGACGGATGCGCGGTGTCGGTGGCTGGACGCGGTGTGGGACGGGCTGCACGGCGCCGTACCCGGCAGCGACGCCCAGCTGGCATTCGCCCGCGCGGTCGGTGTCGCGGCGAGCGTCGACGACCGGCACGCCGCCGACCTGCGGGCGATCCTGTGCGGCAACGCCGCACCCCCGCAGGGGCTGCGCCTCGACCCCGACCTGCGGTGGAGCTGGTGGGCGGCGTTGACGACCACCGGCGACGCCGACGAGGCCGACCTCGACGAGGAACTGCGCAACGACGACACCGCCTCGGGACGCACCGCTCACCTGCGCGCGCTCGCCTCTCGTCCGCGCGCAGAGGTCAAGGCGCATGCGTGGGCGACGATCCTCGCCGATCACACTCTCACCAACGACCATCTCGATGCCACCATCGCCGGGTTCCGTGCAGGGGAGCGCCGCGACCTGATCTCCGCCTACGACACCGACTATTTCGCGGTGCTCCACGAGACCTGGAGCGGCCGCAGCATCGAGATCGCCCGCCGCATCGTCATCGGGTTGTTCCCGGCGGCCGACAGCCTCGACCCCGTCGACGCGTGGCTCGACGCCCACACCGACGCCCCGGCCGCGCTGCGGCGCCTCGTAATCGAACAACGCGACCACCTCGCCCGCGACATGCGTGTCCAGAGGATCACCACGCCGTGACGAGCCCGGATCTGCCCCGCCCCGAGGTGCCCGCGGTACCGGACACGGTCGCCCTCGCGATGCGGCGGCTGCGGGAGAAGGCGGCCTCGGAGAACACCCGCGTCGCCCAACTCGGCGACTGGACCATCTTCACCCGCTGGTGCGAACGCACCGGGCACAGTCCGATGCCGGCGACCGCCGAGCAATTGAGCTGGTTCCTCACCGAGAAGGCCGCCGAACTGCGCCCCGACGGACGCTGGGCGTACGCGCCGTCGACGCTGTCGCGGTGGGTATCGACCATCAACAAGATGCACGCGTTGGCCGGACTTCCGAAACCCGGTGGGCACGAATCGGTTCGGGATCTACTGCGTGGCATCCGGCGTGATCGGGCCGCCCCGCCGGCGCGGCGCACCCCGCTGCTCACCGACGACATCCGCACCATCCTCACCGCAATGCGCACCGACGCGGCCGACGCCGGGTGGGCCGACCGCGTCGCCGAACGCCGCGACTCGGCATTGCTGCTCATGGGACTGGCCGGTGCGCTGCGCCGCTCCGAGCTCACCGGGCTCGTCGTCTCCGACGTAATCCCGCACCGCGCCGACGGGCTGTACGTGACGGTCCGGCGGTCCAAGACCGACCGCAGCGCCCGCGGCCGCACCGTCACCCTGCCGTACGGATCGGATCCGCACACCTGCCCGGTGTGCGCGTATCGACGCTGGCGAGAGGTACTCGACGCGTGGGACGAGTCCGGACGCGACGCGGTCGTCGACCTGCTGGGCACCGCCGCGCCCGACCCGGCCGAGCACTGCTGCCGGGGCCTGGCGGCCGGGCGCCCGCAGGACGGCGACCGGCCCCTGTTCCGCCCGGTGCACCGCAGCGGCGCCGTGGGCGCGACGGCCCTGGCCGGGCAGTCCGTGCACTCGATGATCCAGCGCCGCGCCCGTCGCGCCGGGTTCAGCGACGACCTCGTCGCGACCCTCGGTGGGCACAGCCTGCGGGCCGGGTTCGTCACCCAGGCGGTGCGCGGTGGCGCGACCACACAGACGATCATGACGCAGACCGGGCACGCGGACGAACGGATGGTCGCGCTGTACAGCCGCCACCACGCCGGTCTCGTCGGCAACGCCGTCACTCGGCTCGGGCTGTAACCACGTCGCGAAAGAACTTCGGTGGATCCGACCCCGCTCAGCGGGGCCGAACCCACCCGGATCGAGCGTGAACCGACCCAGACTGTGGGCCGGCGCTCGTAGGCTGAGGCGCGACCGACACACGGACAGGAGATCGCGGTGGCACAGACGACAACGGACGCTCCGACCGTCGACGAGCTGCTCTCCGAACTCGCCGCGCTCGACGACCCGAAGATCCGTGCGGTCAACGAGAAGCACGGCGACGATCACGGCGTGAACCTCAGTGCCTTGCGTTCCGTCGCCAAGCGGGTGAAAACGCAGCACGAGCTCGCACAGCGACTCTGGGCCACCGGCGACACCGCCGCCCGCCTGCTCGCCTTGCTGATCTGCCGCCCCACTGCGTTCACCGTCGACGAGCTCGACGCGATGGTCCGCGAGACCGGCACCCCGAAGGTGCACGACTGGTTCGTCAACTACGTCGTGAAGAAGAACCCGCATGCCGAGGAGCTGCGGGCACGGTGGATGACCGACCCCGATCCGATCGTCGCGAGCGCCGGCTGGGCGCTCACCGCCGACCGCGCCGTCAAGGATGCCGACGGGCTCGACCTGTCCGGCCTGCTCGACACCATCGACGCGCAGATGCGCGACGCCCCGGAGCGTCTGCAGTGGGCGATGAACACGTGCCTGGCGCAGATCGGCATCGAACACCCCGAGCACCGCGCCCGCGCGCTCGACATCGGCGAACGCCTCGAGGTACTGAAGGACTATCCCACCTCGCCGGGCTGCACGTCGCCCTTCGCGCCGAGCTGGATCGGCGAGATGGTGCGGCGACGGGGCGAGTGAGCCCGTCGCCGGATGGGTACCGCTGCAACGAGCACTCCGGTCGCCGACGACGAGGAATCCGATGTCACTTCGCACCCCGCAGACCAGTTCCGACGCAGCCTCCGAGCCGGGGCCCGCGATCGATCCGGAGTTCGACACGCTCGACGCGTGGTGGCGGGCCGCGAACTACCTGTCCGTCGGACAGATCTACCTCATGGACAACCCGCTGCTGCGCGAACCGTTGCGGCCCGAACACATCAAACCGCGCCTGCTCGGGCACTGGGGCACCACACCGGGCCTGAACTTCGTGTACGCGCACCTCAACCGCGCGATCACCGCCCGCGATCTGGACATGATGTACGTCATGGGTCCCGGCCACGGCGGACCCGGACCGGTGGCCGCGGCGTGGCTCGAAGGCACCTACAGCGAGGTCTACCCGGACGTCTCCCGCGACGAGGACGGCATGCGGCGCCTGTTCCGCCAGTTCTCGTTCCCCGGCGGCATCCCCAGCCACGTCGCCCCCGAGACACCCGGGTCGATCCACGAGGGCGGCGAACTCGGTTATTCCCTCTCGCACGCCTACGGCGCGGCCTTCGACAATCCCGATCTGATCGTCGCCGCGGTCGTCGGCGACGGTGAAGCAGAGACCGGGCCGCTCGCCGCGAGCTGGCATTCGACGAAATTCGTCGACCCGCGACGCGACGGCGCCGTGCTGCCGATCCTGCACCTCAACGGTTTCAAGATCGCCAACCCGACGGTGCTCGCCCGCATCGGAGAGGACGAACTGATCTCGCTGCTGCGCGGCTACGGGCACGAACCGATCGTCGTCGCCGGCGACGATCCCGCCGACATGCACCGGCGGTTCGCCGCAGCCCTCGATCGGGCGCTCGACCGGATCTCCGAGATCCGGCAGACCGCCCGCAGCACGGGCGACGCGACCCGCCCGGCCTGGCCGATGATCGTGCTGCGCTCCCCGAAGGGCTGGACCGGCCCGGTGGAGGTCGACGGCGCACCGGTCGAGGGCACGTGGCGCGCCCACCAGGTGCCCATCGGCGATCCCCGTGGCGACGAGCATCACCGCCGTGATCTCGAAGCCTGGCTGCGCAGCTATCGGCCCCACGAGTTGTTCGACGACGACGGCGCTCCCGTCGCGGCCCTGCGCGATCTGGCACCGCGCGGCACACGGCGGATGAGCGCCAACCCACACACCAACGGGGGAGCGGTGCTGCGCGATCTGGTCCTTCCCGACTTCCGCGACTACGCCGTCGACGTCCCCGAACCGGCCACCGCCACCGCCGAAGCCACCCGAGTCCTCGGCACCTTCCTGCGCGACATCATGCGGCGCAACGACGAGAACTTCCGCGTGTTCGCCCCGGACGAGAACAACTCCAACCGCCTCGACGCCGTCCTCGACGCCACCGACCGCACCTGGAACGCACGCATCGACCCGGGCGACGACCGTCTCGCCCCCGACGGCCGGGTCATGGAGATCCTGTCCGAACACACCTGCCAAGGCTGGCTCGAGGGCTACCTGCTCACCGGACGGCACGGATTGTTCTCCAGCTACGAGGCTTTCGCGCATCTGGTCGACTCGATGGTCAACCAGCACGCGAAATGGCTGCTCACCACCAACCGCATCCGGTGGCGCCGGCCGATTCCGTCGCTGAACTACCTGCTCACCTCACACGTGTGGCGACAGGATCACAACGGCTTCTCGCACCAGGACCCCGGTTTCATCGACCACGTCGTCAACAAGAAACCCGAGGTGGTGCGCGTGTATCTGCCGCCGGACGCCAACACCCTGCTCTCGGTGGCCGACCACTGCCTGCGCACCCGCCAGTACATCAACGTGATCGTCGCGGGTAAGCAACCCGCCGTGCAGTTTCTCGACATCGACGACGCGATGACCCACTGCCGCAAGGGTATCGGAATCTGGCAGTGGGCCTCGACCGACCGGGACGCCGAGCCGGATGTGGTGCTCGCCTGTGCCGGGGACATCCCCACGACGGAAACCCTTGCGGCCGTCGACATCCTGCACCGCCGCTTTCCCGACCTGCGGATCCGGGTGGTCAACGTCGTCGACCTCATGCGCCTGCAGGACGATCGGGCGCATCCACACGGCCTGCCCGACGCGCACTTCGACGCGTTGTTCACCACCGACAGGCCGGTGGTCTTCGCCTACCACGGTTATCCGTGGCTGATCCACCGCCTCGTCTACCGGCGCACCAACCACGAGAACTTCCACGTCCACGGATACATCGAGGAGGGCACCACCACCACGCCGTTCGACATGTGCGTGCTCAACCGCATCGACCGCTACCACCTCGCCCTCGACGTCCTGGACCGCGTCGAGAGGATCCGGCCGATCGCCGGGCACGCCCGTGACGAACTCGAGAACATCCTCGCCGAACACACCCGCTACGTGCGCACCCACGGTGAGGACATGCCGGTGATCACCGACTGGCACTGGCAGGGGGTCGGAATCGACTGAACGTCACACCGCGCCGCGGCGGGTGAGCCGACCGGCCGTGAAGGCGGCGAGATCGACCTCGTCGAGGGAGGTCACCACCAGATCGGCGCCGGCGTCCTCGAGGTCGTCGGTGTCGCCGAAGCGCGCTACCCCGAGCGCCCACATACCGCCGGCCTTCGCCGCCTGCACCCCGCTGATCGCGTCCTCGACCACCACGCACTCGGCGGCGGGCACGTCGAGTGCGCTCGCGGCGGTGAGGAACAAGTCCGGGTCGGGTTTGCCGTGGGCGACCGGGCGTCCCGACAGATCCGCGTCGAACCGGTCGAGCAGCGTCTCGCCCGGCCGGTCGGGGGCGGGGATCGCCCGCAGAAACAGAGCGGCGTTCCTCGATGACGACGCGGCTGCCACCGCGATGCCCGCAGCCTGCACCGCGGCGACGAAGCGCACCCCGTCGTCGTAGGCGTGGAATCGCCGTTCGTCGATCAGCTGCAGCAACCGGGTCTGTTTGCGGTCGGCGTACTCGACGGCGCGACGGTCGGCGTCCGGTACCGCGAAGTGCTCGAGGGCGGCGCGGGCACCGTCCATCCGCGGCCGGCCCGACAGCACCTGCCGGTACACGGCGGCGGTGAATGCGTCCTCCTCCCAGGAGGTCTCGGGTCGCAGATCCTTCCAGTCACCGGTCATCAACTCGGCCAATGCTTCCCGCCAGGCCGTCTCGTGCGGTGAGTCGACGAGCACCCCGTCGACGTCGAAGATCACCGCGCGGAATCTCGAGCGTGTCTCGGCCACGATGTCCCCCTGTGGTCAGGCCGGGACGGCGGCGAGCCGGAACTCGTGCGAGTCGCCCGGGCCGAGCTCGACGAGTTCACCCTCGACCGCGATCCGCACCGGAACCCGGAAACCCTCCGTCTCGGCGCGCACCGACAATTTGTCGCCGTCGATCCGCACCCGCAGGGGAGTGCCGCGATACCGCATGGAGTAGGACACGCCGTCGAGGTGGGAGATCAGCTTGGGCCGGAAGACGAGTACGTCGCCGTAGGCGCGGGCACCGACGTAGTAGCGCTGCACCAGATCGAGGGTGCCGCCCATGACCCCCATGTGGATGCCCTCCTTGGTGGTGCCGCCCTGCAGGTCGCTCACGTCGCTCTCGAGCGCGAGCTTGAACCGCAGCCACGACGACTGTGGATCGAAGGTGGCGAGCACACCGGCGAACGTCACGTGACTGAGCGTCGAACCGTGCGAGGTGCGCCGGTCGTAGTAGTCGACGGTGCGGCGCACCAGATCGCGATCGTAGGGACAGCCGAGCTGCTCGAACACCTGCCGCAGTTCGGCGTCGTCGAACAGGAAGAACAACATCACCGTGTCGGCCTGTTTGGCGACCTTGTAGGCATCCGGGTCGCGTCCCTCGGCGCGCAGGATGCGGTCCATGCGCCCGATGTTGCCGTACTCGGTGCGGTAATGCTCCCAGTCGAGTTCCTCGAGTTCCTCGTAACCTTCGAACTGGCTGATCACCCCGTCGTGATAGGGCACGAACATCTTGCGACTCATCTCCGACCAGGTGCGCAGTTCCGCGTCGCTGACGCGCAGCCGGGCCCGCAGCGCGGTGCGCCGGCTCTTCGAGAGCACCTCGAAGACGTCGAGGGCCCGCGCCGCGATCCACGCGGCCATCACGTTCGTGTACGCGTTGTTGCGGAGGCCGGCCTCGCGGGCACCCGGATACCGTTCGTGGAATTCGTCCGGGCCCATCACCCCGTGGATCTCGTAGCGATCCCGGTCGGGGTTGTAGTGCGCGATCGACGCCCAGAAACGGGCGATCTCGAGCATCATCTCGGCGCCGTAGTCGGCGAGGAAGTCGACGTCGTCGGTGGCCCGGTAGTAGTGCCACACGTTGTAGAAGATCGCCGCACTGACGTGCCGCTGGTTGCGGCTCAGATCCGGATCCCACTGCCCCGACATCGGATTGAGATGCACCGTCTGCGTCTCCTCCGTGCCGTCGCTGCCGCTCTGCCAGGGGAACATCGCGCCCCGGTAACCGGCCTCGCTCGCCGCGGCCTGCGCCTCACCGAGCCGCCGGTAGCGGTAGAGGATCAGCCCTTTCGTGATCTCGGGGACCCGCATGTTCAGGAAGGGATAGACGAACATCTCGTCCCAGAACACGTGCCCGCGATAGGCCTCACCGTTGAGTCCGCGCGCCGGCACCCCGGCGTCGAGACGTGAGGTGTGGCGCGAACAGACCTGCAGCACATGCGAGACGTGCAGGCGGAGCAGCAACTGCGCCCGCGGCTCCCGCGGCAGCCGGATGTCGCAGATGTCCCACAACTCGTCCCAGGCCGCGACGTGCTCGTCGTACGCCTCGGCGAAATCCGGATAACGCAGCACGTGTCGGCCCGCCGAGGCGAGGGGCTCGGTGATCGCGTCGTCGCGGGAGGTGAACATCGCCACCATCTTCTCGATCCGCACCGTCGACCCCGCGGCGATGTCGAACGAGAGCACCTGCTGGATGTAGTCCTCCATCTGGTACAGATCCCGATCGACGAGCATCGCCCCTTCCGAACCCTCCCGGAACACCCGGGTCCGTGCGGCCTGGGCGATATAGGTGTCGGACTGGCGGATCTGCACTTTCAACGCGATCGTCTCGGGACCGTAGGTGCGCGGCGAGACCGGATCGAGGTGCCGGGCCTCGAGATCGCGGTAGCGGGCCACGGCGCGGTTGGAGACCCGCCCGTCGAGCGCGGTGACGATCTCGACCCGCCCCGACCAGTTCTCCGGGGTCAGCGACCATTCGAGCGCGCCCTGGTTCGGATGTTCCATGCTCACGAAACGTCTGCTGCGCAGCGAGGTCTCGCGGCCGTGCCGATCACGGAACCGGAGCTCGCGGGCGACGGTGGCCGTGCGGATGTCGTAGATGTGCCGGTACGCCAGGATCTCCACCTGCGCCAGGCGGATCGCCTCCCCACCGTCGATGCGCAGCTTCAGCACGAGCCAGTTCGGGAGATTGACCAGATCCTCGTTGAGGACCGGGCTCCCGCCCATGATGGTGGTCTCGCGGTTGTAGCAGCGGTGCGCGTACGTCCCCGGATAATGGGCCTCGCCCATGTCCTCCCACTCCGCGGTGCCCCGCGAACAGAAGTAGCCGTTTCCCGTCGACGTCAGGGCCTCGCGCAGGCGTTCGTCGTCGGGATCGAAACCGTCGTAGTCGAGCGTGAACTCCGGGTCGTACACGCGAACCTCCTGGCGGGTCGTAGTCGGCACGTACTGTCCGGCGGTGCTCTCACCCGGCGGCGCTTTCATCTACCCAGGGCCGACAGGAAGCGTTCGACGTCGTCGACGGAGGCCAGCACGAACTCGGCGTCGGTGCGGCGACCGGCCATCTCCGGGTCGTCGGGGCTGCCGACGAGGATCCCGATACCGCGGCCGCGCAGCGCCCGGAAGGCGTCCTCGTCGGTGATGTCGTCGCCGAGATAGAGCGGCACGACGTCGTCGGAGGCCAGACCGAGGACCTCGATCAGGTGCAGGACCGCCTTGCCCTTGTTCCAGTCCACCGCCGGTTTGAGTTCGTAGACCATCTTGCCCGGCACCACCGCGAGGCGATCGGGGTTCTCCCGCAGCAGCGCGTCGACGATCGCACCCACCCGGTCGTGCACCTCGGGGGCGGCCTGCCGGTAGTGCACGGCGACCGAGGCGCGTTTCGGTTCGATGCCGACACCGTCGAGACCGTCCAGGCGTGTGCGCAGGGTGTCGGTGGTCTCGACGATGAGGTCGGTGAAGTCGTCGAGGACGTCGTGGCCGATCTGCCCGTCGGTAGGGCTCCAGATGTCGAATCCGTGGCTGCCTGCTACGACGAGATCGTCGACGCCCATGAGCTGCTGGACGACGTCGCGGTCGCGGCCGGTGACGATGCACACCGACACGCGGTCGGCGAGTTCACGGACGGTGCGGCGCATCGAATCCGACCACACCGCGTCCTCCGGACGGGCGACGATCGGGGTGAGCACACCGTCGTAATCGAGGAAGACCGCGGGACGGCGACCGGCGAGACGGTCGGCCAGGGCCGCATCGTCGAGTGCGGACGGTAGATCCTCCACGGTGCGCGGCGCGGTCATCTGCTGGGTACTCCTGTCGTCGCGGCGACCCGTCATGGTTCGCACCGTACACAAAGATCGGAAAGCTCGGCCGGGATCCGGGGAGGGGAGCGGCCGGAAGGGACGGTCAGCGGATCGGGCGCCGCCAGTGCTCGTCCGCGGTGAGCCGGGAGCGGACGTGCTCGGCGGCATCGTCGTTGCGGAAGGGACCTGCGAGCAGGTCGGCGTAGACGTGCGAAATTGCCGCGTGACGCAGTCCGCCGCGGCGGTCCATCCGTTCGAAAACCACCGGCGACCAGGGGATCGCCACCACCACATCACCGCCGTGCTCGACCGGGCGCAGACCGAGACCGTCCGCGAAGTCGTCGGGATCGTCGGCGTAGAGCTCGAGCAGCGCCGGTGCGGAGTAGTCGGTGGCGCCGACCCCGGTCAGGGCGTAGGGGATGTCGATGCGTTCGGCGAGTCGCGCGCGGGTCGCGGTGACGCCGTCGGGGGCGGTGAACCGCCGGACCGGGCACACCTTCCGTTCGGCCGCCCAGGCGCGGAGCATCGGTTCCCACCGCACCTCCACGATCGGACCGCGGGGCACCCGGCGTACGAGTTCGCGTTCGACGAGCACCTCGACGACGCGGTAGGTCGCGCCGGTCGATGCGCCGGACAGCTTGATCAGCTCCGGGACGGAGATCTCCCCGACGTGGTCGGCGAGCGCCCGCACCACCCGGTCGGACGGCTCGCCGGTGAGCACCCCGGACGGGCGACCCGGGCCGCGCCACGGATCGGCGTCGGCACCGCGATCGCGGACCCACACCGCCGGCCGGTTCGCGACGAGGCAGAGGTTGCCGGTCGCGTCGGCGTAGGAGATGCCGTGCCGGTCGAGCTGGCGTCGCACCGGATCGGACAGATAGTGGGCGCACACGAAGCCGCGGTCGGCGTCCGACAGGTCGGCGGCGATGCGGGCGACGTCACCGGAGAGCACACCGCGGGACGTGACGACCGAGAAGGACACGGTGTCGCCGTCGGGGGCGGTGACGAGCATCCGGGTGGGTGCGCCGGGGGAGCGGGGGCGGTCGTTGGACAGCGACCAGCCGAGCGGCAGGCATGCCTCGAGGCGGGCGGTGGCGCGGCGGTAGATGTCGATGTACCGCTCGGGGCGGGGACCGATCGGGTTCTCGGGGGCGGAAGCCGGCTGTGTCACATCCACCACGTTAGTCACTCTGTGCATGACGGAAAAGAAAAATAAACGAAATCTCAGAGGACGGAACACCGCCCCTCCCGCACCGCGAACCGTGACGGGGCATGCGCTAGTTTCGTGACCATGACCGAAATCACCGGGCGCATCGCGTTCGTTCAGGCGACCTGGCACCGCAACATCGTCGATCAGGCCCGCACGGGATTCACCGACGAGATCACCCGTCTCGGGGTCTCGCAGGACGCGCTGGACTTCTTCGAGGTCCCCGGCGCATTCGAGATTCCGTTGCATGCGAAGCGGTTGGCGAAGACCGGGCAGTACGACGCGATCGTCGCTGCCGGGCTGGTCGTCGACGGCGGCATCTACCGGCACGATTTCGTCGCCACCGCGGTGATCGACGGGCTGATGCGGGTCCAGCTCGACACCGATGTCCCGGTCTTCTCCGTCGTACTCACCCCGCACAACTTCCATGAGCACGACGAGCACGTCGAGTACTTCACGCGGCACTTCGTCAAGAAGGGCGCCGAAGCGGCCCGTGCCGTCGACGCCACTGTGCGCTCGCTGCGCGCGCTGCCGACCGGAGACTGAGGCGGTCCGGCAGCGCGCGCCGGATCAACGTGTGCTGCCGGATGAGTTCTCCGCCGCCGGGGTCTGCCCTGTCGCCGGCAGGGTGGGCGTCTCGGTGCGCCGGCGGCAGGCCGCCGCTCGCGCGGTCTCGTCGGTGTTCAGCGCTTCATGCCCGCCCGGGCGCGTGAAGTGTTGTTGCGCCGCCCGGCCGAGGATCTCACCCGGCATCAGGTGGCCGCGGAGCCGGGTTCGAGGGTGCGCACCCTCCGGTGACGACGGGGGGAGGAGGAGACTTCGTAGCGGGCGATCGTGGCCGAGACCTTCGGCCCGATAGCGGGGGAGCTGCTGAAGCCGGACCGGGGGAAAGGGAGGCGCACCGTCTCGGCTACACCGACGAGTCGGGCACACGGGTGGCCCGACGAGGCAAGGCGATGGGTGCGAGAAACCCATAAAAATATTCTGAACAATACGGAAGTCATAGAAAAACAGAATATCTCTCCCTGTCGCAACAATCGCCACCATCACGAACTCACCTCCGAACAAATCACCCGCACCGAAGCGGGCAGGGGTCAACGGCCCGGTGCGTCCGGTCGCCGCGTCATGAGGAGGGGTACGAGCCCGCCGAGCAGTGCGGCGGGCAGCAGGAAGGCGAGCACCGGGTCGGCGCCGTACACCGGGGTCAACAGAAGAGGGGAGAAGGCCGCCCCGCCGAAACGGAAGGCCTGTACTACCGACACCGCACCACCACGATTGCCACCGGGCCCGCCGAGCACCGCGGCATTGACCCCCACGAGGATGAACTGCGAGGCGATGCCCGCCAGGAACCACGCGACACCGAGCACGACGAGCCACGGGACGGTACCGACGACAGCGACCAGTGCGGCGCCGCTCACCGCACCGACGAGCACGATCGCGCGGGCCCCGACACGGTCGATGAGCATCCCGACCGGCCGGGAGCTGATGATTCCGGCGAGACCGAACACGGTGAGTACCACGCCGCGTCCGGACGGGGACAACCCGAACTCGTCCTCGACGCGGAAGGCGAGGAGGAACCCGAGCCCACCGAGAGCGCCCCAGCCGAGGAGTGCGACGAGGCCGATGCGCAGGACGCGCGGAGTCACGGCGTCGCGTAGGCGGACCCGGTCGGGACCGGAGGGGTCGTCGCGCACCGAAGCGGGCAGCCCGGCGAGCGCCAGGAGCAGCGCGGCACCGGCGAGCACGACGAACGCCCACCGCCAGCTCACCTCGGCGGCGAGCCCACCGATCAGGGGAGCGACGGTCTGGCCGGCGGCCTGCATGGCCCCGAACAACCCGAGTGCGCGCCCGAGCCTGTCCTTGGGGGTGATGACGGCCAGTGCCGCGAGCAACAGCGGCGTCGTGAACGCGTTGGCAGCGCCCTGCAGCATGCGGGTGCCGATCAGTAGCGAGAAGGTCGGTGCCAGAGCTGCGGCGATCGAGACCACGGCGTACACGAGGTAGGCGGTGCGGACGGTGCGGACCCGACCCCAGCGTGCGCCGAGGGTGCCGGAGAACAGCATCGCGGCGGCGAACACGCCGAGATAGGCGGTGACCGTCGTCGCGGCGGTACCGGTGGACACGCCCGTGTCGGCGCCGATCTCGGGGAGCATCGACACGACGACGCTGCCGCCGAACGGACCGAGGAATCCACCCGCGTACAGCGCCGTGCGCTGCAGCGGTTCGCGCGGACCGCTCACCTGTTGAAGCCGCCGGGACCCCGTCGCCGCAGATAGCGTTCGAACTCGGCGGCGAGGGCGTCGCCGTCGATCTTGGCGATGACCTCGGAGATGTCCTCCTCTGCCTCGGCGTCGCCGCGCTCCTCGAGGGTGCGCACGTATTCGGCGATCTCCTCGTCGTCGTCGATCATGTCGGTGACGGTCTGTTCCCATTCCTCGGCGAGGAGCGGGAGTTCGCCGAGGGGCACCTCGAGGTCGAGGACGTCCTCGACCCGGCGTAGCAGCGCGACGGCGGCCTTGGGGTTGGGCGGGTTGGACACGTAGTGGGGGACCGCCGCCCAGAACGACACTGCGGGGATGCCCGCGCGCACGAAGGCGTCCTGCAGTACCCCGGTGATGCCGGTGGGCCCTTCGTAGCGGGAGGTCTGCAGCTTGAAGCGTTCGGCGGCCTCGGAGCTGTAGGCGGTGCCGGTGACCGGGACCGGGCGGGTGTGCGGGGTGTCGGCGAGCAGCGCGCCGAGCAACACGACCGTGTGGACCTCGAATTCGTCGACGAGTTCGATGATGGCGTCGCAGAAGCTGCGCCAGCGCATGCTCGGTTCGATGCCGTGCAGGAGAACGACGTCGCGGTCGCTGCCGGGTGGGGAACACAGCGACAGTCGGGTGGTCGGCCAGTCGATCTCGCGGGTGACGCCGTCGACGAGGCGTACCTGTGGCCGGTTGACCTGGTAGTCGTAGTACTCCTCGGAGTCCAGCTCGGCGAAGGGCTCGGCGTCCCAGATCAGCTCGAGGTGCTCGACGGCGCCGCTGGCCGCGTCGCCGGCGTCGTTCCACCCCTCGAAGGCGGCGACGAGCACCGGATCGCGCAGGACGGGGACGTCCTGGTCCGGGGTCTCGGGATACTCGGGTGCACTCACTCGTCCAGCCTACGACCCGGCCCGTTCCGGGCGCCCACTAGTCTGTGGGGCATGTCCACCCCACTTCATTCTGTCCTGCTCGATGCGCTGAGCCAGCGCGTTGTCATCGGAGACGGGGCGATGGGCACCATGTTGCAGGCCGCGGATCTGTCGCTCGACGACTTCCGCGGTTTGGAGGGGTGCAACGAGATCCTCAACGAATCTCGTCCCGATGTGATCCGTGGGATCCACCGGGCGTACTTCGAGGCCGGCGCCGACGTCGTCTCGACGAACACCTTCGGCTGCAACCTGCCCAATCTCGCCGACTACGACATCGCCGACCGGATCCGTGACCTGTCCGAACGTGGTACGCGCCTCGCGCGTGAGGTCGCCGACGAGATGGGTCCCGGCGCCGACGGCATGGCCCGCATGGTGATCGGGTCGATGGGCCCGGGTACGAAGCTGCCCACCCTCGGTCATGCGCCGTTCGCGGCGCTGCGCGACGCCTACGGTGAGGCGGCGCTGGGCATGCTCGACGGCGGTGCCGATGCGATCCTGGTGGAGACCTGCCAGGACCTGCTGCAGGCGAAGGCCGCGATCATCGGCAGCAAGCGCGCGATGGAGCGGGCGGGCCGGCGGATCCCGATCGTCGTGCACGTGACGGTGGAGACGACCGGCACGATGTTGCTCGGCTCCGAGATCGGCGCCGCGCTGACCGCTCTCGAACCCCTCGGTATCGACCTGATCGGCTTGAACTGCGCGACCGGTCCGGCGGAGATGACCGAGCACCTGCGGTACCTCTCGCAGCACGCGACGATCCCGGTGTCGGTGATGCCGAATGCCGGTCTGCCGGTGCTGGGTGCGAACGGCGCCGAGTACCCGCTGCAGCCGGGGGAGCTCGCCGAGGCCTTGGCCGGGTTCGTCCGCGAGTACGGTCTGACCTTCGTCGGCGGTTGCTGCGGCACCACTCCCGAGCACATCCGGCAGGTCGCCGAGGCGGTGCGCGGGGTGCAGCCGGCGCCGCGCGCCCCGCAGCCGGAGCCGGGTGTGGCGTCGCTGTACACCTCGGTGCCGTTCGAGCAGGATGCGTCGATCCTGATGATCGGTGAGCGCACCAACACGAACGGGTCGAAGGCGTTCCGTGAGGCGATGCTTGCCGCGGATTGGCAGAAGTGCCTGGATATCGCGAAGGATCAGATCCGCGACGGTGCGCACATGCTGGATCTGAACGTCGACTACGTCGGGCGCGACGGGGCTGCGGACATGGCGGAGCTGGCGTCGCGGTTCGCGACGTCGTCGACGCTGCCGATCATGATCGACTCGACGGAGCCGGAGGTGATCCGGGCCGGTCTCGAGCATCTCGGTGGTCGCTGCGCGGTGAACTCGGTGAACTACGAGGACGGTGACGGTCCGGGTTCGCGGTTCCA
The DNA here is from genome assembly GCF_001646655.1 of Rhodococcus gordoniae. Lineage (GTDB taxonomy): Bacteria > Actinomycetota > Actinomycetes > Mycobacteriales > Mycobacteriaceae > Rhodococcus > Rhodococcus gordoniae. The sequence continues at coordinate 35,789 of NZ_LPZN01000027.1, forward strand.
GCGGATCATGGAGCACGTCGTCGAGCACGGCGCGGCGGTGGTCGCGTTGACGATCGACGAGGAAGGCCAGGCCCGGACCGCCGAGCACAAGGTGCGCATCGCCGAGCGGTTGATCGCGGACCTGACCGGCACGTGGGGTCTGTCGCCGCAGGACATCATCGTCGACGCGTTGACCTTCCCGATCTCGACGGGTCAGGAGGAGGTGCGGCGCGACGCGATCGAGACGATCGAGGCGATCCGCCGCCTCCACGAGGCGCATCCGGAGGTGCACTTCACTCTGGGCATCTCGAATGTGTCGTTCGGTCTGAATCCGGCGGCGCGGCAGGTGCTGAATTCGGTGTTTCTGCACGAGTGCACCGAGGCCGGGCTGGACACGGCGATCGTGCACGCGTCGAAGATCCTGCCGATGGCGCGGATCCCGGAGGAGCAGCGGCAGGTTGCGCTGGATCTGGTGTACGACCGGCGCCGTGAGGGTTACGACCCGCTGCAGAAGCTGATGGAGCTGTTCGAGGGGGTGTCGGCGGCGTCGGCACGCGAGTCGCGGGCGCAGGAGCTGGCGGCGCTGCCGCTGTTCGAGCGGCTGGAGCGGCGCATCGTCGACGGTGAGCGCAACGGTCTCGAGGACGATCTGGCGGAGGCGATGAAGACCACCCCGCCGTTGGCGATCATCAACGACACGTTGTTGTCGGGCATGAAGACGGTCGGTGATCTGTTCGGGTCCGGGCAGATGCAGTTGCCGTTCGTGTTGCAGTCCGCCGAGGTGATGAAGACTGCGGTGGCGTTCCTGGAGCCGCACATGGAGTCGACGGGCGACGAGGGCAAGGGCCGGATCGTGCTGGCGACCGTGAAGGGCGATGTGCACGACATCGGCAAGAATCTCGTCGACATCATCCTGTCGAACAACGGCTACGAGGTGGTCAACCTCGGCATCAAGCAGCCGATCGCGACGATCCTGGATGCGGCGGTCGACAAGCGTGCCGATGTGATCGGCATGTCGGGGCTGCTGGTGAAGTCCACGGTGGTGATGAAGGAGAACCTCGAGGAGCTCAACTCTCGTGGGGTCGCGGAGCAGTTCCCGGTGTTGCTCGGTGGTGCGGCGCTGACCCGCAGTTATGTCGAGAATGATCTGGCGGAGGTCTACGAGGGCAAGGTGTCGTACGCACGCGACGCGTTCGAGGGTCTGTCGCTGATGGATCGGGTGATGGCGGAGAAGCGCGGTGAGGCGCCGGCGCCGGACAGTCCGGAGGCGATCGAGGCGGCCCGCAAGGCCGCCGAGCGCAAGGAACGGCACGAGCGCAGCAAGCGGATCGCGGAGAAGCGCAAGGCCGCCGAGACGCCGGCGGAGATCCCCGAGCGCAGCGATGTCGCGAAGGATCTGCCGGTGCCCACGCCGCCGTTCTGGGGTACCCGGGTGATCAAGGGCATTCCGCTGGCCGACTATGCGGCGCTGGTCGACGAGCGGGCGTTGTTCCTCGGGCAGTGGGGGCTGCGTGGTCAGCGGGGCGGCGAGGGCCCGAGCTACGAAGAGCTGGTGGAGACCGAGGGCCGGCCGCGGTTGCGGTACTGGTTGGATCGGTTGGCGACCGAGGGCATCCTGCAGCACGCCGCGGTGGTCTACGGCTACTTCCCGGCGGTGTCGGAGGGTGACGACGTGGTGGTGCTGACCGAGGCGCGCCCGGATGCGCCCGAGCGCTACCGGTTCACCTTCCCGCGGCAGCAGCGTTCGCGGTTCCTGTGCATCGCCGACTTCGTGCGGTCGCGGGAGGATGCGGTCGCGTCGGGTCAGGTGGATGTGTGGCCGTTCCAGCTGGTGACGATGGGGCAGCCGATTGCGGATTTCGCGAACGAGTTGTTCGCGTCGAATTCGTACCGGGATTATCTCGAGGTGCACGGCATCGGTGTGCAGTTGACCGAGGCGTTGGCCGAGTACTGGCATCGGCGGGTGCGGCAGGAGTTGGCGTTCGCCGGGGGTGGCACGGCTGCGGACGAGGATCCGGAGGAGGTCGCGGAGTATTTCAAGCTTGCCTACCGCGGCGCCCGGTTCGCGTTCGGGTACGGGGCGTGCCCGAATCTCGAGGATCGGATCAAGCTGGTCGAGTTGCTCGAACCCGAGCGGATCGGGGTGGAGTTGTCGGAGGAGCTGCAGTTGCATCCCGAGCAGTCGACGGATGCGTTCGTGCTGCACCACCCGGAGGCGAAGTACTTCAATGTCTGATCGGGTGGAGGCGCCGCTCGCGGTGCGGGCCGGTGTGCTGCGGGCGGTGCTGTGGGATATGGACGGCACCCTGCTCGAATCGGAACGCTTGTGGGACATCGGGATGCGCGAGTTGTCGTTGTATCTCGGTGGGCCGATGAGTGAGGAGACCCGCATCTCCACGATCGGTGGGCCGATGGATCTGGCGGTGCTGCGCACTTTCACCGGTCTGGGTCTCGAGCCGACTCCGGACGAGGCGGCCGCCGCCGCGGTGTGGCTGACCGACTATATGGGCCGGTTGTTCGCCGACGGGTTGCCGTGGCGGCCCGGGGCGCAGGCAGCGTTGCGTACGGTGCGCGAGGCGGGCCTGCGGTCGGTGCTGGTGACCAACACCGAGCGGGCGTTGTGCGAGGTGGCGCTGGACACCCTGGGCCGTGAGCATTTCGACCATTCGGTGTGCGGCGACGAGGTGCCGGCCGGCAAGCCCGATCCGGCGCCCTACCGGCGGGCGGCGGAGCTGCTCGGTCTGGATCCGGCGCAGTGCCTGGCGGTGGAGGATTCCCCGACCGGGGCGGCCGCGGCGGATGCGGCCGGGTGCACGGTGCTGGTGGTGCCGTCGCTGGTGGATGTGCCCGGCTCGGGGCGGCGGGTATTCCGATCGACGCTGGAGGGGTTGAGCGCCGAGGATCTGCACGAGCTGCACGGTGCGGGGGTGCCCTGAGGTGGCGGTCCCGAAGATCGTGCTGTTCTACAAGTTCACCCCGCTGCCCGATCCGGAGGCGATCCGGTTGTGGCAGCACACCTTGGCGTCGTCGCTGGGGTTGACCGGGCGGATCCTGATCTCCGAGCACGGCATCAACGGCACCGTCGGCGGCGACATCGCCGACGTGAAGAAGTACGTGCGTGGGTTGCGCGGCTACGCGGCGTTCGAGGACACCGACGTCAAGTGGTCCGACGGCACCGGCGACGATTTTCCGCGGCTGTCGGTGAAGGTACGTCCGGAGATCGTCACTTTCGGGGTGCCCGACGAGGTGAAGGTCGACGAGCACGGCATCGTCGACGGCGGCACCCATCTGTCGCCGCACGGTGTGCACGAGCTGGTCGCCGAGCGCGGCGACGAGGTGGTGTTCTTCGACGGCCGTAATCGGTTCGAGGCGCAGATCGGCCGGTTCCGGGATGCGATCGTGCCGGAGGTGGCCACGACCCGCGATTTCGTCGCCGAGCTCGACAGCGGCCGCTACGACCATCTCAAGGGCCGCCCGGTGGTGACCTACTGCACCGGTGGGGTGCGCTGTGAGGTGCTGTCGGCGTTGATGCGCAACCGTGGTTTCGAGGAGGTCTACCAGCTCGACGGTGGCATCGTGCGGTACGGCGAGACCTTCGGCGACGAGGGCCTGTGGGAGGGTTCGCTGTACGTCTTCGACGGGCGGATGAACGTCGAGTTCAGCGACGAGACGACGGTGATCGGGCGCTGCGCGCTGTGCGGCACGCCCACCTCGCGGTATCGCAACCATCCGGATGTTCGCGGCCGGGAGTTGACTCTGGTGTGCGAGGGCTGTGTGCCGGACCCGGTGGAGGTGTAACCGGATGCGCGCCGCGCCGTTGCCGGTACGCGACGGGCTCGGCCCGGACCGTATCCGGATGCCCGCCGATCACGGCGCCGACACGGTCGTGGAGTTCCTCGAGGCCGACCATCCCGACGAGGACTGGGCGGCGCGCATGGCGGCGGGGGAGTTGGTCGACGAGCACGGGCGCCGCGTCGAGCCGCACACCCCCTATCGGCCGACGCGGTTCGTGTACTTCTATCGCGATCCGGCGCCGGAGGTACCGGTGCCGTTCCCGGTGCATGTGCTGCACCGCGAGGACGGGCTGGTCGTGGTCGACAAGCCGCATTTTCTGGCGACGATTCCGCGTGGGGCGCACATCCGTGAATCGGTGGTGGTGCGGTTGCGGCGCGAGCTGGAGTTGCCGCATCTGGTGCCGGTGCACCGGCTCGACCGGATGACCGCGGGTGTGCTGTTGTGCACCACGGATCCGGGGTGGCGGCGGCCCTATCAGGAGCTGTTCGAGCGGCAGCGGGTGCGCAAGGTGTACGAGGCGGTCGCCGGATACCGGCCCGACCTGTCGTTCCCGCGGGTGGTGCGCACCCGGATCGTCAAGCGGCACGGGGAGTTGACGGCCGAGCAGTTCGCCGACGAGCCGAATTCGGAGACCCGCATCGAGGTGGTCGAGCGGCGCGGGGAGCTGGCCCGCTATCGGTTGTGTCCGCGCACCGGCCGCACCCATCAGTTGCGGCTGCATCTGATGTCCCTGGGGGTGCCGATCGTCGGGGACAACTTCTATCCGCGGTTCCGGCCGCGTGGGGCGGACGATTTCACCGATCCTCTGCGGTTGCTGGCGCGGTCGCTCGAGTTCACCGATCCGGTCAGCGGGGTGGCGCGGCGGTTCGTCAGCGGGCGGGAGCTCGAGTTCTGAGGGGTGTCGGTGTCCTGGCTGCGGGGCCGGCGGCGGGGCATGAAACAATCGACCCCTGTGAAGACCTTCGATTCCCTGTTCGCCGAGCTGTCCGAACGCGCCGCGACCCGCCCCGAGGGCTCCGGCACCGTCGCCGCCCTGGACGCCGGCGTGCATTTCCAGGGCAAGAAGGTACTCGAAGAGGCCGGTGAGGTGTGGATCGCCGCCGAGTACCAGTCCGACGAGGAACTGTCCGAGGAAATTTCGCAGCTGTTGTATTGGGTGCAGGTGCTGATGGTGGGGCGGGGTCTGAAGCCCGAGGACGTCTACAAGCATCTGTGACGGCCGCCGGCCCGCTGTGCGGTGCCGCCGTCCGTGCCCTGTAGATCCCTTCCTCGCTTCTGCTCGTCGTTCGAAAGGACCCCATCCGTCATGCTGCGCGTCGCAGTCCCCAACAAAGGTTCGCTGTCCGAGTCCGCCGCCGAGATCCTGCAGGAGGCCGGCTACCGTCGCCGCACCGACTCGCGTGATCTGACGGTCATCGACCCGGTCAACGACGTCGAATTCTTCTTCCTGCGCCCGAAGGACATCGCGATCTACGTCGGTTCCGGCGAGCTGGATCTGGGGATCACCGGCCGTGATCTGGCGATGGATTCGGGGGCGCCGGTCGCCGAACGCCTGTCGCTGGGTTTCGGGTCGTCGCGTTTCCGGTATGCCGCGCCGAAGGGCCGGGACTGGACGGTCGAGGATCTGCGGGGGCTGCGCATCGCCACCTCGTACGCGAATCTGGTGCGTCGTGATCTCGCCGCCCGCGGTATCGAGGCCGAGGTGATCCGGCTCGACGGGGCGGTGGAGATCTCCATCCAGCTCGGCGTCGCCGACGCGATCGCCGATGTGGTGGGCTCGGGCCGGACGTTGCGGCAGCACGATCTGGTCGCCTTCGGGGAGTCGCTGTGCGATTCGGAGGGTGTGCTGATCGAGCGGGAGGGGTCGGATCGTTCGGATCGGGCCCGCAACCAGCTGATCGCCCGGCTCGAGGGTGTGGTCTTCGCGCAGCAGTACGTGATGATCGATTACGACTGCCCCAAGCACCTGCTCGAGCAGGCGGTGCAGGTGACCCCGGGACTCGAGTCGCCGACGATCTCGCCGTTGGCGAACGACAATTCGGTGGCGGTGCGGGCGATGGTGCCGCGCAAGGGCCACAACGCGGTGATGGATCGGCTCGCCGAGATCGGTGCCCGCGCGATCCTCGCGTCGAACATCCGCTCGTGCCGGGCGATGCGCGCCCCCGAGTAGACGCGCACCTTCCCGTCGTCTCGGTGCGGCTCCGCGATCAGCGGGGCCGCACCTGCACGTTCTGGGTGATGCGGCCGAGCGCGCCGGTCTGGTCGTAGAGCAGCCCGGCGGTCATGCCGACCCCGTCGGGTCCGACGGACGTCTCCGCGGCGATCCCCACCCAGTCCTGTTCGCGGAACTCGGGGGCGCGGAACAGGTGCACGGTCAGGTCGGTGTTGAGGAAGGTGAACTCGCGGGGGTCGAGTTTGGAGCCGACGCCGTTGGCGACATCGGCGACGCTCATCAGTCGGTCGAGGCCGCTGGGGGTTTCGCCTTCGACGAGGGCGATCTCGCCGCGCACCCACGCCGACGACAGGCCCGGTGTGCCGAAGGGGACGATGATGCGCCAGTCGACGGTGTCGATGTAGCCGCCCTGCCACGACGCGTGCGGGGCGTGGGGTTCGAAGCTGCCCAGGGCCGGGAGCGGGGTCTCGGAGGTGCGGGCCACGGCCGGCAGGTCGACGGTTTCGAGGCGCCAGCCGGTGCCGCGCGCCACCGGGCGGTGGGTGCCGTCGGGGGCGGTGGCCCACAATTCGGCGACGACGAGTTCGATGCGGCGGCCGGGCCGTTCGATGCGGGTGCGGACCTCGAGGTCGGTGAGCGGGACGGGGCCGAGCAGGTCGACGGTCAGGCGGGTCAGGCGGGTGTCGGGGCGGGGCCGGTGCCGTTCGATGGCGCGGGCGAGCAGCGCCGAGGGCGGGGCGCCGTGCTGCAGGTGCGGGCCCCAGGTGCTGACGGTGCGGTCGGTGGGGCGGAACACCGCGATCTCGATGTCGTCGGCCGGGCCGGTGGGGCCGGCCGGCCGGGGGACCGGCACGTAGTAGGCGGCGTCGCTCATTCGGGATTCTCCTGCTGCTCGATGCGGTGGGGCGCACCCGACGTCGACTGCGCCGCAAGGCTGTCGAGGGGATACGGCGGTGGGGGACCGCCGAATGCCGGACACAATGCCCGATGATCGCACCACCGGCAGCCGGGGCCGGGATTGGGGCGGAAGTCGCCGCTGCCGCGCAACTGACGGATCGTCGTCCACATCGCCCGCACGATCCGTTCGAAGCGGCGCAGTTCGTCGGGGTCGGGCCGGTAGTGCAGCACCTGACCGTCGCCGAGATACAGCAGCCGCAGCGAGGCCGGGACGATGCCGCGTTGCCGCCACACGATCAGCGCGTAGAACTTCAGCTGGAACAGCGCCGCCCGCTCGCCGCGCGGGGACGGGGCACGGCCGGTCTTGTAGTCGACGACATGCACCGCGCCGGTGGCATCGACATCGAGGCGGTCGATGATGCCGCGCAGCGGGACGTCGCCGTCGAGGGTGGTCTCCACCCGCAGTTCGCAGCCGTCGGCGACGACGGCGGTGGGGTCTTCGACGGTGAAGTAGGTGCTCAGCAGCGCGGCGGCCTCGGCGAGGAACCCCGTGTCGTCGGTGTCCACGCCCAGATCGGGGGTGGCGGCGAGGATCCGGGCCAGGGCGTCGGGCAGCAGGGTCTGCGCGGCGGTGGCGGTGCGGGCCGGTCCGTCGAGCGCGAACAGTGCTTCGAGAGCGGCGTGCACGACGGTGCCGCGCGCCTGGGCGCGGGTCGGGGGTGCGGTGAGCCGGTCGCCCTGTCCCCCTCCCGCGCCGCCGACTTCACCCGCTGCCCGCTGCTCTACCGCTTCAAGGCCGTCGACCGGCTCACCGCACCCCCGACCCGCGCCCAGGCGCGCGGCACCGTCGTGCACGCCGCTCTCGAAGCACTGTTCGCGCTCGACGGACCGGCCCGCACCGCCACCGCCCCCCAGACCCGGCCGCCCGACGCCCCGCCCCGGATCCCCGCGCGCCACCCCCA
>NZ_LPZN01000028.1 GCF_001646655.1 Rhodococcus gordoniae
GCGGTCAGCCCTGTACGAGTGCGCAGTCCCGGCAGTTGCCGAAGATCTCGACGGTGTGACTGACGTCGACGAAGCCGTTCGCCTCGGCCACCTCGTGCGACCAGCGTTCGACCTCCGGGCCGTCCACCTCGACCGTGAAGCCGCAGTGGCGGCACACGAGATGGTGGTGGTGCCCGGAGGAGCACCGCCGGAACAGCGATTCGCCGCTGTCGGTACGCAGCACGTCGACGCTGCCCACCTCGGCGAGCGACTGCAGGGTGCGGTAGACGGTGGTCAGGCCGATGCCTTCGCCGCGCTTGCGCAGTTCGTCGTGCAGATCCTGGGCGGAGCGGAACTCCTCGGTGTTGTCGAGCAGGTCGACGATGGCGCTGCGTTGACGGGTCGAGCGGACCCCCACGAGAGGTTTGCGGGCGGAGGTCACTGCGATCGTCCTTCCTGTGCATGAGCAACGGCATCGACGACGATATGGGCGAGATGGTCGTCGGCCAGGTGGTAGAGCACTTCGCGTCCCGAGCGTTCGCCGCGCACGACGCCGGCGGTCTTGAGTACTCGCAGATGCTGGCTGATGAGCGGTTGGGTGACCCCGAGAGCGCCGACCAGTTCGTGCACGCAACGAGCGGACTCGCGCAGTTCGAGCACGATCGAGATGCGGACGGGCGCCGACAGCGCCCGCAGCAGCTCGCCGGCCGCGATCAGTGTGTCGTGGGAGATGTCGGGCCGGGACGCGAGGGCGTCGGTCCCGATCGATCCGAGGGCCCGCTCACCTGTGCTGCAGTCGTGTGGATCGGCGTCGACACTCACGGGGCTCCTCGGGGCGGGTCGGCCGCCGGTGGGCGGCCTTATTGCAAATCGATTCCATTTTGATATGCACGGTTGCGCATGTCAACCGGCGCGAATTCGGACTCCGAACGAGGAGCGATAGGCTTACAGATCGACGCATGCTGCGAAAACCCGCATCGAAGATGGAGAACCGAGTGGCACCCAAATCCAAGATCGATACCGTCGCCAACCTCGCCAAGCGCCGGGGCCTGGTCTATCCCTGCGGTGAGATCTACGGCGGAACCAGGTCGGCCTGGGATTACGGGCCGCTCGGTGTGGAGCTCAAGGACAACATCAAGAAGCAGTGGTGGCGCAACATGGTCACCGGCCGCGAGGACGTCGTCGGCCTCGACTCGTCGGTGATCCTTCCGCGCCAGGTCTGGGTCGCGTCCGGCCACGTCGGTGTCTTCAACGACCCGCTCGTCGAGTGCCTGAGCTGTCACAAGCGCCACCGGCAGGACCACCTACAGGAGGCCTACGCCGAGAAGAACAAGCTCGACGATCCCGACGCCGTGCCGATGACGGAGATCGTGTGCCCGGACTGCGGCACCAAAGGCCAGTGGACCGAGCCCCGCGACTTCAACATGATGCTCAAGACCTACCTCGGCCCGATCGAGAGCGAGGAAGGCCTCCACTACCTGCGCCCCGAGACGGCACAGGGCATCTTCGTGAACTTCGCGAACGTGCTCACCACCTCGCGTAAGAAGCCGCCGTTCGGCATCGGCCAGATCGGCAAGAGCTTCCGCAACGAGATCACGCCCGGCAACTTCATCTTCCGCACCCGCGAGTTCGAGCAGATGGAGATGGAATTCTTCGTCAAGCCGGGCGAAGACGAGCAGTGGCACCAGTACTGGATCGACTACCGGATGAACTGGTACACCGATCTGGGCATCAACAAGGACAACCTGCGCCTGTACGAGCACCCGCTGGAGAAGCTGTCGCACTACTCGAAGCGCACCGTCGACATCGAGTACCGCTTCCACTTCCAGGGCAGCGAGTGGGGTGAGCTCGAGGGTGTCGCGAACCGCACCGACTTCGACCTGTCGACGCACTCGAAGCATTCCGGCACCGATCTGAGCTTCTTCGATCAGGCCACCAACGAGCGCTACACGCCGTACGTCATCGAACCGGCGGCCGGCCTGACCCGCTCGCTCATGGCCTTCCTCGTCGACGCGTACACCGAGGACGAGGCACCCAACGCCAAGGGCGGTGTCGACAAGCGCACCGTGCTGCGCCTCGACCGACGCCTCGCACCGGTCAAGGCGGCCGTGCTGCCGCTCAGCCGCAACGCGGACCTGAGCCCGAAGGCCAAGGACCTCGCCGCGAAGCTGCGCCAGAACTGGAACATCGAGTTCGACGACGCCGGCGCGATCGGCCGCCGCTACCGTCGCCAGGACGAGATCGGTACCCCGTTCTGCATCACGGTCGACTTCGACACTCTCGAGGACCAGGCCGTCACGATCCGCGAACGCGACACCATGGCGCAGGAGCGCGTGAGCCTCGACCAGGTCGAGGGTTACCTCGCGCAACGCCTGCTCGGCTGCTGACCGACCTGATCGACACAGATGCCCTCCGGCCCCGACGGACCGGAGGGCATCTGCCGTTTCGTAGCCGAGCGTTTCGTAGCGCTCAGGTCGAGCGCCGATCGATGTACTCGAAGTCCACGTCCCGGAAACGGGTTTCGTCACCGCGGCGGGTGCGCAGGATCACCGATTCCAGGCCGGTGCCCGGTGCGCGTGCCGCGATCGGGCGCACGGTCTAGAAGCGTCCGCCGCTCGACCCGCCGAAACCGCCACCCCCGAAGCCGCCACCCCCGAAACCACCACCGCCGAAGCCACCGCCGCGCCCGCTGTTGAGCACGCTGTTGATGAGGATGCCGCCGAGCACGGCCCCGGCGATGTTGCCGCCCGACGACCCGCCGCGCGGCGGGCGCTGTTGATAGTCCCAGCGCTGCACGTCGTTCTGGGCGCTGCGCAGCGCCTCCACCGCGAGCGACGCAGCGGTCCGCGCGTACTGGATGGCGGCGGCCGGATCGGAATCCGCGGCCTGTCTCGCAGCCTGCAGGTGGCGCTGGGCCTCCGACAGACGCGTGCGGGCCTTCGCGCCGACGACCCCGCGACGCGTCCCGATGAAGTCGGCGGCGGCGGTGACCTGCGCCTGCGCCGCGCCCAGGTCCTGCTCGAGACGGCGACGCATCTCGGCGGCCTGCTGCTCGGCCTGCCGCGTCCGGGCGCGCAGCTCGTCGAGACGCGCGTCGGCCTCGACGACCCGTGCGAAGCTGCCCAGCGGGTCGGTGTGCTGCTCGGCGCGCGCGTGTTCGAGTGCTTCCTGCACGGCCTTCAGGGCGTCGACGAGTGCGGGACCGCCGGCCTCGACGAGTTGTTTCGCGTCCGCCACGCCCTGCTCCGCATCCTCCATCGCTGCCGGGAGTGTCGCGATGGCGCGTCGGATGTCCTCGGCCGCGTGATCGAGCGCGTCGAGCAGCGTCGCGGCATGACCGAGGGCGCGCTCGGCTTCGCGGATCGCCCGTACGGCGTCGCCCTGCTCGCCGACCGGTCGCGCCACCGCGGTGCGGCCCTGATCGATCGCGTTCTCGGCGAACGCGATCTCCTCTCGCGCGAGTGAGACGTTGTCCACGACCGGGGTCAGTGCACCGGCGGGGAACTCCGAGTGCAACTGCCCGAGGATCCGTTCGGCCTCCGGGATGCGTGCCTGCAGTGCGATCGCCCGCTGGGTGAGGCCGTCCAGACGGGCCGGGGCATCGAGCAGCAGATCACGCATCGTGTCGAATGCCTCGACCTGCGCTTCGAGTTCGCGGTCGGCCTGCCCGCACGAGGAGATCAGCTGCACGAGCATGTCGCGTTGCTGGTCGGGTGTCTCGGGGATGTCGTCGTCGAGACGCTGGCGGATCTCGAAGGCGTTCGCCAACGCATTCTGCGCCTGCCGATGGGCGCGGTCGAAAGGAGCCACCGCAGAGTCCCCGAATTCGCCCCGGGCGAGTTCGAGCGCCTCGGCGCTGGAACGGACCGCGTTGTCGGTCTCCACCAGCAGGGTCTGCGCGTACCGATCGAGACCCTCGATCGGCAGGGCGCGCAGAGCCGTGGTGTCGGCCGGATCGATCTGCGCGGCCTGTGCGGCACCGGACTCGGCGCGCTTCTTCTTCGACCGCCGGTTGTACGCGTACACCCCGGCACCGCCGGCCGCGATCACACCGCCGCCGACGAGCAGTGTCGTCACCGGGGCGCTCGACGGCGTGAGAGCGTTGCTCAGGCCGTCGGCCGCACCCACCGCCGCACCCGTCCAGTCGCTGTTCCGCAATGCGGGTTCGATGTCGGACGAACTGATCCGGTCGCGTTCGCTCGGGGAGATCTCGGACCCCGTCGGAGTCCACAGCGCGTACTCGCGGTCCGTCGTCGCGATCGCCAGCAAGGCAGTATTCCGACCGAAGTTGCTCGCCTGAGCGGTGGCCTGCGCCCAGCTGTCGTAATCGCGTCCGTCGAAGCTCGACACGTAGGTCACCCACAACTGCAGACCGTGCTCGTCGTACAGGGTGTTCGTCGCCTCCTGGATCCGTGCGACATCGGCATCGCCGAGGACTCCCGCGGTATCGGTGATCGGCTGGGGAAGCCGCGACGGAGGTTCGGCGGAAGCCGCCGCCGGCAGGAGCAACCAGGCGGCCACTGCCAGCAGAGCAGGGACGAATGCGAGCGCGGACCGTGCGGGTCGCCGAGACGGTGCGGCCGATACGTGTGGCATGGAATCGAATCTAGTGGCTGTGAGGCGTCGGCGGGGTCGGCGCGTCGCCCGGTCTGCGCGTTCTCGTTCGCTGGCAGAATCACGGGGGTGAGCACCGCATCCCGCCGCACCGGCACCACCGCGACGTACACCGGGGACGACCTCGGGGCAGGCGCGCGCATCGCGCGCTGGCTCCGACGACTGATCGTCGGGGTGTTGCTCGCCGCTGTTCTCGTCGTGGGCGGAACGGCGCTCCGGGTCTGGCAGGTCGCGCGGATCGACGACCGCACACCCGCCGACGCCATCGTCGTCCTCGGTGCGGCCCAGTACTCGGGGACGCCCTCGTCGGTGTTCGAGGCCCGCCTCGAACAGGCCCTCAAGCTGTACGAGGCGGGAGTCTCGCCGCGGATCGTCACCGTCGGGGGCAAGCAGGAAGGCGACCTGTTCACCGAGGCCGCGGCGGGGAAGAACTATCTCGTCTCGCGCGGGGTGCCGGCGGAATCGATCGTCGCCGTCGAAGAGGGCTCCGACACGCTGCTCAGCGTCGAGGCCGTCAGCCGGGAGATGTCGGAGCTGGGACTGTCGTCGGCAGTGTTGGTGAGCGACCCGTGGCACTCGCTGCGCACCCGCACCATGGCGCGCGATGCAGGTCTCGATGCGTGGACCGCTCCCACCCGGCAGGGCCCGGCGGTGTTCACCCGCGAGTCGCAACTGCACGGGATCGCCCGCGAGACCGGCGCGTTGATCTGGTACCAGATCACCCACTTCTCCGCCGATTTCCCGTACACGGCGCAGCAGTGAGGCGGAACGTAGGGTCTTCGGTGACGGAAGGCAGTGTGATGCAGGGCTACAGCGAACACGATCTCGAACGGCGCGTCGCCGAGCCGCGGAAGACCTCGGCCCTCGCCGGGTCCGAGGGCGCGGCGTCCGAGCGGACCGCCTTCGCACGCGACCGAGCGCGCGTGCAGCACTGCGCGGCCCTGCGCCGCCTGGCCGACAAGACACAGGTCGTCGGTCCCCGCGACGGCGACACCCCGCGCACCCGTCTGACGCACTCGATGGAGGTCGCGCAGATCGGCCGCAGCATCGGCGAAGGGCTCGGCGCCGACCCCGATCTCGTCGATCTCGCCGGCCTCGCTCACGACATCGGGCACCCGCCCTACGGGCACAACGGCGAGCGGGCACTCGACGCGGTGGCGGAGTCCTGCGGCGGATTCGAGGGCAACGCGCAGAACCTGCGCATCCTCACCTGCCTCGAACCGAAGGTCCTCCATCCCGACGGCACGAGCGCCGGCCTCAACCTCACCCGGGCCTCGCTCGACGCGACGCTCAAGTACCCGTGGACGCGTCCGCGCCCGGGCGCGAAGTTCGGTTCGTACGACGACGACTCCGAAGTCCTCCACTGGATCCGTGAGGGCGCACCCGAGCATCGCAAATGCCTCGAGGCGCAGATCATGGACTGGTCCGACGACGTCGCGTATTCGGTCCACGACCTCGAGGACGGCGTCATCGACGGTCGCATCGACCTGCGGATGCTCGAGGATCCCGACGAGGTCGCCGGGCTCATCGAGGTGGGCATGCGCGAATTCTCGGGCCTCGACCCGGCCGAGCTGACCGAGGCGGCCAAGCGGTTGTCCACCATGCCGGTGGTCCGCGCCGTCGGCACCTTCGACGGCACTCTCGCCTGCTCGGTCGCGCTCAAGAAGCTGACCAGCGAGCTGGTGGGCCGCTTCGCCAACGCGGCGATCCTCGGAACCCGGGAAGCGACGGAGAGCCGCCCGGTCACCCGGTACGACGCCGACCTGGTGATCCCGCCGATCGTGGTCTCGGAGGTCGCTCTGCTCAAGACGATGGCGCTGCAGTTCGTCATGTCCGACCGCGCCCACCGCACGCGCCAGGAATCCCAGCGCGAACGCATCCATCGCGTCGCCGAGTGGCTGCTGCGCACTGCGCCGGTGGGGCTCGACCCGTTCTTCGTCGCCGCATGGAAGGCAGCGCCCGACGACGCCGCGAAGGTGCGGGTGGTGGTCGATCAGATCGCCTCGTGCACCGAATCGCGCCTCGAACGGATCGACCGCGACAGCCTCGCCGCGCAGGCGAGCTGGGGCTGACGAAGACGCGTTCTCCGGGACGGATGCTCGTGGTCGACATCGGGCATCCGTCCACAGGACCGCGCAAACCTGCGGTTCGGCAGCCCCTGGCACGAGGAGACAGTGTCCGCACGCCGCAGCGCTGCGGAACCTGTTCAGCCATCCGTACAGACCATGATGTCGGCAGGTCGGCGCCGCGGCTTAGACTCGTCACCGTGGCCGGCCGTATTTCAGACAGAGACATCGCGGCCATTCGCGACCGCGTGCGCATCGAGGACATCGTCGGCGAGTACGTCGCACTCAAGCGCGGCGGTGCCGACTCGCTCAAGGGCCTGTGCCCCTTCCACGACGAGAAGTCCCCGTCCTTCCACGTGCGGCCCAATCACGGGCACTTCCACTGCTTCGGCTGCGGTGAGGGCGGCGACGTCTACTCGTTCCTGCAGAAGATCGAACACGTCAGCTTCGTCGAGGCCGTCGAGCAGCTCGCCGAACGTGTCGGTTACACGCTGAACTACGAGGGCGGAGGTCCGTCCGTCCAGCGCGACCGGGGCACCCGTGCCCGGCTGGTCGCGGCGAACGCGGCCGCTCAGCAGTTCTACGCCGAGCAGCTGCGCACCCCCGAGGCGCAGGCCGCCCGCGACTATCTGACCGAACGCAACTTCGACCAGGCGGCCGCCGAGACGTTCGGCTGCGGCTATGCACCCGCCGGCTGGGACGCGCTCACGAAGCACCTCCTCGGCTGGGGGTTCGATTTCTCCGAACTCGAGGCCGCCGGATTGTCCCGGCAGGGACGCCGCGGACCGATCGACCGCTTCCACCGTCGTCTGTTGTGGCCCATTCGCAATCTTGCGGGCGACGTCATCGGCTTCGGTGCTCGCCGCCTGTACGACGACGACCAGATCACCGCGAAGTACATGAACACACCGGAAACGGTGCTGTACAAGAAATCTCAAGTGTTGTTCGGTCTCGACCTCGCCAAGCGCGAGATCGCCAAGTCCCATCAGGCCGTGATCGTCGAGGGATACACCGACGTCATGGCCATGCACCTGGCCGGGGTGAAGACGGCGGTCGCCGCGTGTGGTACCGCTTTCGGCGACGAGCATCTCGCTCTGCTGCGCCGCCTGCTCATGGACGACAGCTTCTTCCGTGGCGAGGTCATCTACACCTTCGACGGCGACGACGCCGGTCGTGCGGCGGCGATGAAGGCGTTCGAGGGGGATCAGAAGACCGCGGCGAAGACCTACGTCGCGATCGCACCCAAAGGCATGGACCCGTGCGAGCTGCGGCAGCAGTCGGGCGACGGCGCGGTGCGCGATCTCATCGCCCGCCGCACGCCGATGTTCGAGTTCGTCGTGAAATCGATTCTCTCCGAACACGACCTCGATACCGTCGAGGGCCGCGTCGAAGCCCTGCGCCGGTGCGTGCCGGTGGTGGCCCGCATCAAGGACCGCACGATCCGCGACAACTACGCGGTGCAACTCGCGCACTGGACGGGATGGGACGACATTCCCACGGTGCGCCGGCGCGTGCAGGAGGAAGCGCGCCGGGGAGTTCGTGCGCCGGAAGCGAGGACGCGGCCGGCTACGGCCACGGCTGAGCCCGCCTCGGCTCTGCGGCGCCCCCGCCCCAACGATCCGGCACTGTGGCCGCAACGCGACGCGCTCAAAGCCGCGCTGCAGTATCCGGGTATCGCGGGAACCGTCTTCGACTCACTGCCGCCGGAGACATTCACCGACCCCGCCTACGCGGCGGTGCGGCAGGCCGTCGCCGATGCCGGCGGAACGGCCGCCGGCCTCGGGGGAGCCGAATGGGTCGACGCCGTGGGCCGGGCCGCGACGGATCCCGTCGCGCATTCGCTGGTGATGGAACTCGCCGTCGAACCGGTCCCCACCGAAGAGGACCGGCTGCCGCGCTACATCAGCGGTGTCCTGGCCCGGCTCCAGGAGGTCTGGGTCGGTGAGCAGGTGGCCGAACTGAAATCCAGATTGCAGCGGATCTCCCCGGCCACCGAATCCGAGGAGTTCCACGCACTGCTCGGCGACCTCATGGCGCTCGAGCAGTACCGGCGGAGCTTGCTCGACCAGGCCATCGGTGACGGCCTGGCCGGCTGACCGCCTACTTCTTCAACTGGTCCCGCGGGATCATGATCGTGGTCGTCTCGTCGATGGGCTTCATCGGTTCGAGTTTGGGCTGAGGGCTGAGCGAGTCGGCGAGTCTCTGCCGGCCCACCTCGATCGCCTTCTTCGTGACGGGGCTCGCGGCCACCGCCTTGGCCGTCTTGCTGAGCTGTTCGTACCTCGCGCGACCCGCTCGGGTGCCGAGCACGTATCCCGCAGCGACCCCGACCAACAAACCCATCAATGTGCTGTCCTTCCACCTGTGACTGCGTCGTCCCCATCCTGCCCGATGACCCCGCAGCATGCCCACAAGCAGGCGATTTGGTACTGCGGCGGGTAGGACGCTATGGTTTTTCACGCACCGGGGGAAACCGCGGAGCACCGCAGGACAATCCCCTGTAGCTCAATTGGCAGAGCATTCGACTGTTAATCGAACGGTTGCTGGTTCGAGTCCAGCCGGGGGAGCGCCCGAGAATCCTCCCACCCGTCACGGGTGGGAGGATTCTGTGCATCCGGGGGGTGTACAGATGCGGCAGGACATCCATCGATGTGATCTCCCTAACTCTGCACCCGGCAGAGTGTCGCCCGCTGTGTCCGGGTAGCATTCGATCGCGCCGTGCGACGAGTGCGGCACTGTGCGACGAAGTGTCGTCGCGACGGGGCGGTAGCTCAGTCGGTTAGAGCCGCGGACTCATAATCCGCTGGTCGCGGGTTCGAGCCCCGCCCGCCCCACCCTCCCGGCCCGCTGTCGGCGTGTGCATGAGTGAGAGAGGTCCGCAGTAGGCATCCTTATGATCATGCGTATGGAGCCTGTTCGAGTCGTCCTCGCCGATCCGGCATGTCCGGGGGCGGAGCGGAAGACCGCTGAGCCGGGGATGTCGTGATGGCAGGAAAATTGCGGGTGCCGCTGCGGCGCTCGGATACCCTCACCGACCGTCCCGACTTCGCTCTCGTCGGGGTGCTGCGGGTACCGGAGGAACAGACCAGTCCGGGCCGGGCGATCGTCCGCCGCATCGGTTACGCCCTGGCTGCGCTGACCGCGGCGGTGATCGTGGTGTACATGGGCAGGGACGGCTACCGCGATGCCCAGGAGAACCCGCTCTCGTTGCTCGATTGCATCTACTACGCCACGGTGTCGCTGTCGACCACCGGTTACGGCGACATCACTCCGCTCACCCCGCAGGCCCGGCTGGTCAACATCCTGGTCATCACCCCGCTGCGAGTGTTCTTCCTCATCGTGCTGGTCGGCACCACCTTGTCGGCGCTGACCGAAAGTTCCCGGCAAGCGTTCAAGATTCAGCGGTGGCGTCGCCGCACCCGCAGCCACACCGTGGTCGTCGGGTACGGCACGAAGGGGCGCAGCGCTGTCGATGCGCTGCTCGCCGAGGGACTCGCTCCGTCGGAGATCGTGGTGGTCGATGCCGATCCGGTGAGTCTGGACATCGCGTCGCGTCAGGGTCTGGTGACCGTGCAGGGGTCGGCCACCAAGTCGGACGTGCTGCAGCTGGCCGGGGCCCGGCATGCCGGCTCGATCATCGTGGCCGTCAATCGCGACGACACCGCCGTGCTCGTCACTCTCAGCGCTCGTCAGCTCGCGCCGCAGGCGCGCATCGCCGTCGCGGTGCGCGAATCGGAGAACACCCATGTGCTGCGCCAGTCCGGTGCCGATACGGTCGTGGTTTCCGCCGAGACGGCGGGCCGGTTGCTGGGATTGGCCCCTGCCACTCCCACGGTGGTGGAGATGATCGAGGATCTGTTGACTCCCGAGGACGGGTTCGCCGTCTCCGAACGCGGTGTCGAGCCGCACGAGCTCGGGCTTTCGCCGCGGGAGCTGCCCGTCATCGTGCTCGGGGTCGTCCGTGACGGACGGCTGATCCGGGTGGATTCTCGCGAGCTCGGCGTCATCGTCGCCGACGACCGGCTGTTGTATCTGCGTTCGGTGTCCGTGTAGAGGACAGCCTGCGTCCTCGGATGATCGTTCCGTGGGGGGGCAACGACCGATGACGGCTCCCTTACCGGAACAGGACCGGGGGTGTGCCGGCACGTTCGGGTCAGAACTGATATCCACGCCGGAGGTCGTCGACGATGCGCGGCCGATCCAGGGTCGACGGTGCCATCTCGCGAGGCTGCCGATCGAGCGGAAAAACCGATGCTGCAGCGAGAGTCGCGGAATCGAGAAATCTTCGCGGTGCGGCATTCGCCGACAGTGCCGGTGTCGCCGGTGTGCCTGCCTGCGCGAGGACGAACCCCCAGTCGCCGAAGCTCGGTACGTGCACGTGGTACGGGGCCACACCGAGTCCCGCGGACTCGACGGTCGACACCGTCCGCCAATACGCATCCGGTGTCGAATACGGGCTGCCCGACTGCACGGTCATCAGACCGCCGGGGTTCAGCACCGACGCGGTCAGCCCGTAGAACTCCGTCGAATACAACCGCCCCAGCGTGGGGGTATCCGGGTCCGGCATGTCGACGATGATCGCGTCGAATCCCGCACCGGTGTACTCGCGCAACCAGCGGAAGGCGTCGGCGGTGACCACCGTCACCCGCTCGTCCTGTAGCGCCCCGCCGTTGAGCGCGCTCAACCGAGTGTTCGCCAGTTCGAGCACCATCGGGTCCAGTTCGACCTGAACGACTTCCCGCACGTGCGGGTGGCGTAGGAGTTCCCGCGCGGCGAGTCCGTCACCGCCCCCGAGTACGAGCACCCTGCCGGGATCGCGGGCGAGCGCCGGATATACCAGAGCTTCGGTGTAGCGATGTTCGTCGCGGCTCGAGAACTGCAGGTCACCGTCGAGATACAGACGCACGTCGTCGCCGCGGGCGGTGACCACGATCTCCTGGTAGTGCGAACGCTGCGCATGCACCACAGGATCCGGATAGAGGCGCTGCCGCGCTGTGATCTCGATATCGGATGAGCGCGCCAGCAGAACGCCGAGCAGCGTCGCGGCGAGCAGCAACGCCACCGAGGACAATGCTCGCGTAGCCGGCCCGAGGTGCCCGCGCAGCAGAAACAATGCCGCGATCGATGCTGCCGCCAGGTTCACCATGCCGGTCAGCGCCGCACCACGGATCATTCCGACCGACGGCAGCAGCAGCAGGGGCCACACCAGACCTCCGATCAGCGCGCCCGCGTAGTCGGCCGCGTTGAGGTCGGCGAGGATCTTGCCGGTATCGCGAGCACCGGCACTGCGACCGGTCTGCAGCAGCGTCATGAGCAGTGGGACCTCCGCGCCCACCAGCATCCCGATGGCTGCAGTCGCCGCGACGAGCACCCAGGTCGACGATCCGACGAAGGTGAACGCCACGTACAGAACGGTGGCGCTCGACCCGCCGACCAATCCGAGAACGACCTCGACCGCGACGAATGCCGTCGCGGCGTAGGGGAGCAGCGGTTTGGCGGCAAGCGCACCGACTCCCAGTGCTGCCACGAAACCGGCCACGATGAGCGAGGTTTCCGTGATTCCGCCGCCGGTGAGGCTCGCCGACAACGTCAGAAGTGCCAGTTCGTACACCAGTCCGCACGCGGCGCAGGCGGCGACCGCTGTCAACAGCAGTGCCCGCGCCCGCCGGCCGAGAGGTGGCGCACCGGCGTCGACATCCGGAGTCGTCACGGCTGTCACGACAGCGCTGCGGCGTTGACCAACCCGATCGAGAACAGGGTGATCGCCACGGCCCATGCGGCACCGCTCGTGCGGGGCTCGGCGACCAGTGCCGTGATCCGGCCCGGCAGTACACGATTCATGATGAGCAAGGCTGTGGCTTGCAGCACCACGCCGACCAGTCCGTAGACGAGCGAGTCGGCGATCCCCTGCGCGAACCCGTCGGAGCTTGTGACGATCGCGGTCACCACGATGACCGCGAGCGCCAGGTGATTTCCTGCGAGCAGCAGTGCCGCGTTGGGGTTGCGGTCCACATAGACCTGGTGACGCAGGTTTCCGGGCGTCAACCCGTCGAGCACGGCGAATCCGAGTGCGAGAACGCCGACACCGACAGCGAAGTAGATCAGTGTCCCGATCACTCCCAGCACGAGCAGGAGGGGGTCCACGGTGCCGATCTCGAGGTCGGTTGCCGACAGGGTGGAGATCATTCTTTCGAGGTTCCGATCTGGTGAGTTCGTCATTTCGCACTTCCCGATCCACCGGACAGGTTGCCGGCGGCCGGAGAACCAGGGGTGAAGCCCGGCCCGAGGAACACGAAACCGCCGCTGCTGAAGCGTCCGTCGATGTCTTCGACGGTGATGGTGCTGCCACCCTCCGGCGCAGCACCGACCGTGACGATGTCGTCGTCGTATCGGAGGTATTCGTTGCCGCCGTCCGCCTTGCGTGCGGCCGGTTCGTCCTCCGCGATGATTCGGGAGACCGTGGTACCCACAGGATCCGGAGAATGATAGGTGTCGATATCACCGGAGGTGCCACGGTAGTCGTAGGTGTCGGCGATGTGGTCGCGTGCCTGACTCCCGCATGCCGTGGTCGCGAGGACCGCGATACCGACCAGCGAGCCGATGACGATTCGTCTCACGGCCGCCACCGGCTCTCGGTCTCGACGATCACGCCCGTGTCGACGGACGGATAGAGATGCCAGGTCCGCCAATGCCATTCACCGGCATCTGCGGTGCCGGAGAGCACGGTGAGCGCGTCGTCGTCCCCCGGGAACGCTGCACACAGCCATCCGGGTGCGGAGCGGGCCGTAGCGCGCAGTCGATTCGCCCGCTGCGCCAGTTCTGCGCGCTGCACCGTCGCGGTGCGACTGCGGAACAGGTAGCCGTCCCGGTCGTGACGCTCGGGGAGCGGGTGTCCGCCCGCCTCGACCGCGTCGCACGACACTTGTTCGGTGAGGGTGCGTCGTCCGGATTGCGCTGTGACCACGTGGGAGGCGCCGAGTACACCGAGGGTGAGAATGCCCGCGGCGGAATCGGTCAATCGTGCGGACACCAGTGGTGGCGGTGCGGGAGCGTCGAGTACCAGTCCCAGCGCCGAGGCGGAAACATCACGCGGGACGATGTCCAGGATGTGCGTGCTCACCGGGCGGGTCCGGCATGGATGACCGTCAATTCGCTGCGGGTCACCGCACGTCCGGTGGACACCTCCCATGATCCGGCGCGAGACCATCGTTCGAACGCGAGCAGACCGGTGCGGTCGGCCGTGGCGTAGTCGGCGTAGTCCATGGTGCCGGTGGGAGCGGTTCCGGTTGTGCCTTCGGAGGTGAATCGGGCGGTGCCGTGTTCGAGTCGGCGGTAGACACGATCGTCGAGGATCACGTCACCGTCGGGTCGCAGGCCCGTGCCCTCGCGACGCATCCACAGGGTCATCTCGAGCTCACCCTCGTCGTTCTCGACGGTGAGCCAGCGGCGACCGGTCGACCCGTCGAGGAGATGCTCGTACCAGCGGTAGCCTTCTTCGTCGAGTGTGAGAGTGCCGCGGACGACGTGGTCGATACCCGCGTAGGTGATGATGTCGCCGACCCCGATCCCGAAGGGGTCCCACACCTCCGGATAGTCGGCGAGTGGATCCACCCTGGCAGGTGGTGCTGTGGGTGTGCGGGTGCGGATCACCACCACGACGGCAGCCGCGACCACAGCGACGATCAGCAGGACGAGCAGGACTTCGGTCATCGAACACCCCGGGTCGGCGATATTTTCCGGGGCCGACCCTACCGGCCGGCTCGGCAGATCACGGGACCGCGGCACTCCGACGGTCAGGCCCGGGTGGCGGCATCGCGTCCCGCGACACGACCGAACGCCAGGGCGTCCCCGATGTGGAACCCGCCGTCCTTCCGCCAGCTGTAGGTGGAACTGATTTCACCTGCGGCATAGAGACCGTCGATCACCTCGCCCCGAGTGTCGAGAACACGCGCTCGCCCGTCGCGTCGGGGTCCGCCGTTGGCCCACCCCAGCAACGGAGTGATCCGCAGGGCATGGAACGGAGCCTCGATCACAGGCCCGAGTTTCTCCGGAATCCGCCCGAAGTGCTCGTCGCGTCCACTCGCGCACGCAGCGTTGTAGCGGGCGACGGTATGTTCCAGCGTGTCGGCGTCCACCCCGATCAGGTCGGCCGGTTCGGCCGGCGAGTCCGCACGTTCGATCCAGCCCTTCTCGATCTCTGTGCTGTTGTCGGTGCTCCAGAGGGATCCGTTCATGAGGAGATTCCATCCGACCGGCAGGATGTCGGGTGCCGGACTCAGAGGTCCGGCCGTGCGCATCTGCTCGTCGAAGATCAAGTAGAAGGGCCGGAGGGGGAACAGCTCGTAGGATCCTGCGCGCGGGATGTGTCCGTGGAACGGATCGGCGGTCTCGTCCATGAATCGGCGGCCGTCGTCGCCCACCCACAGATAGTTGTGTGCATTCCACAACGCGAGGTAGTGGCCCTGACTGTCGTCTCCGCGAACACCGGTGATGGTCATCATGTTTCCCATGTGCCACAGATCGGCGCGGACTGCTTGCGCCATCTTGTGACCGTCGCCGGTGGCGGCAGGTGATCCCCACAGGACGTGCTCTTCGACCCGCAGACAGTCGCGCACCATGGCCGGGTCGGCTTGGAAACCGCCTGTGGCCAGGACGACGCCGCCACGCGCTCCGATACGCCGAGGGCCGTCCGCGCCGGTATCTCAGCGGTCGCAGGGCTGGAGAGGGGACCGACCTTCTCCGAGAGCGTCGAAGAAGGCGAGGGCATCCGACGCGGCAGCAGGAACGGTCGGTACATGTTCGAGTCCGTCGTAGACGGTGTAACCGACGGGCGAACCGCCGGCGCACAGTGATTCGACCAATGCTGCAGAACCCGGTTCGGTCACGGCGGTGTCGCCGCCGCCCTGCAGGATCAGTGTCGGCACGCGGGGGCTGAGTCGATCGGGGTTCTGCTCGTTCAGATAGGAGACCAGCGGCGCGAAGTCTGCGTCGGGTCGGATCACCTCGTCCAGCGGTACCGATTCCGCGAGTTCCCAGAGGATGTCGGTGCAGCCGCCCTTCGCGGCATCGAGCAGAGGTGTCATCTTCTCGGTGACGTAATCGTAGGGACTCAACTCCTCGTCGGCCGCATGGGCGCCGAGCAGGATCAGCGGTAGGTAACCGAGGACGGCACGCGACTCGGGACCTCCGGCTGCGAAGTATTCGACGGTGTCGCCGAGGTTGTTTCCCGGTGCGATCGACACCGCTCCCCGCAAGTCGAGTTCGGGTGCCAGATCGGGTCCGCGATCTGCGGCGAACAATGCTGCGTGCCCGCCTTGGCTGTGTCCCGCGGCGTACCAGACCGTGCCGATATCGGGATCCAGTCGGCGTGCTGCGCGCACGATGTCGGTGACGGCCGCCGCCTCGGAATCGCCGTTGATGTACGGGTGGACCCCCGGCGTTCCGAGTCCCGCATAGTCGGTTTGGGCGACTGCGTAGCCGGCCCGTACGAAACGATCGAGGGTCTCGTCGACATATCTCAGGTATTCACCGTCCGACCCGGGTACCGAGCCCGAAGACGGCGCGCAGGCGTCTGCGACACCCGTGGTGCCGTGCGCCCAGCTGATCACCGGCCATCCGCCTTCCGGAACCTCGCCCGCAGGTACGGATACCGAGCCGGACACGACGACGTCCTGGCCCATCGGCCCCTGGGACAGGTAGGTGATCTGTTCGCTGCGCCCGGCGCCGGGCAGTTTCGGAGGCCCCGAGAGTGATCGGCTCGTCAGCAGAGCTCCGTGTTCGCGGCCGTCGGTGACCGGATCCTGTTCGGCGGCGGAACCGCAGGCCGTCAGCAGGCTTGCCGCCGTAAGG
The DNA here is from genome assembly GCF_001646655.1 of Rhodococcus gordoniae. Taxonomy (GTDB): domain Bacteria; phylum Actinomycetota; class Actinomycetes; order Mycobacteriales; family Mycobacteriaceae; genus Rhodococcus; species Rhodococcus gordoniae. The sequence continues at coordinate 16,509 of NZ_LPZN01000028.1, forward strand.
GCTGCGAGTAAGGAGATTCGCCGGGGGGAATCGGTGCGCATCGTGCTCCTCCTGAACCGATCACGAGATTAGGTCAAATGACCTAATCGGGGAAGGTAGCACTCTCGTATGCTCACGTCCATGCCTGCACCCAGTACCCGAGAGGCACTTCTCGACGCCGCCGAACGTCTGGTCGCCGAGCGTGGCCTGGCCGGTGTCTCGGTTCGCGAGGTGATCCGGGAAGCCGGTCAGCGCAACAACGACGCGGTGAAGTACCACTTCGGATCCTGGCACGGACTGCTGATCGACCTGTGGGCCACCCGCGCTGCCGGAGACGGGTCCGCCCGGAAGCTGCACGAGACCGCGAAACACGCACAGGACCGCCTGCCCGCGCTGGTGGAAGCCTATGTGCGCCCGTTCGTCCGGGAAGTTGCCGCCCGCAACCCCTCCTATTGGGCCCGGTTCAACGAACAGTGGTTGGCGGGTATCCGCAGCGACTTCGTCGCCTCCCCGCAGCCCCTGCTTCCCGACGACCCGGCCTATCCTGCGATCCCCGGACTGGAAGGACTGAAGGAGCTCTTCTCCGATCTGGCTTCCGAACTCGGGCATCTACCCCCGGAACAGCGCAACGCTCGCGTGGCGCTGGCTGCGCGATTCGTGGTGTCCGCGCTGGCGTCCTGGGAACGCGACCAGGTTGCGGGAGTGTGGCGCGACCTGGATATGTTCGAGGACGAGTTGTGCGCGTTGATGCTCGCTGTCCTCCAGGCCGATGCCGGCCGGAGGTGAGGAATGTCGACCGGCATGGGCCACCGCGTGCCGCCCTACCGCGGAGCAAAGGTGCCGCGGCAGCCGGTGACCGCGCTGCGGGGGCAGAGTTCCCCGGATCGTTCCGGGCAACCGACCGCGCAGACGTTCACGATGTGGACGATGTCGAGAACCTTCGCCCATACCCCGAGCCGTCCGTCGGAAGATCGGAGGAGGGAAACAGGGCTCCGTTACGCATCCGGTAGGCGCGATCGACGAGAGCGAGTTGGTTCAGGTCGTGGGTGACCATCACGATCGCAACGTCGCGGTCCCGGCTGAGATCGGCGAGCAGGGTCACGACCTCCCGGCTGCGTTCCTCGTCGAGCGCCGAGGTGGGCTCGTCGACCAGCAGTACCGAAGGATCGTTCATCAGACCGCGGGCGATGGCGACCCGTTGCCGTTGACCTCCCGACAGTTGGTGGGGACGCCGATCCAGATGTTCCTCGAGACCCAGCGAGCACAACAGATCCCTGGCGCGCGCGCTGTTCTCGCGAACCGATCCGCCGGCGAGGTGGGTCATCATCTGCAGTTGTTCGACGGCGGTCAGCGACGGCAGCAGATTCGACTGTTGGAACACGAATCCGAGTTTGTCGCGCCGTACGGTGGTGCGCTCGTCGCGACCCAGTCCCGTCATGTCGCTGCCGTCGATGACGACGCGGCCGGCGTCGGGGGTGATGAGCAGGCCGGCGACGGCGAGCACGCTCGACTTACCGGACCCGGACGGACCGGTCACGGCGACGAACTCGCCGCGCCGGACCTCGAGATCCACCTCGTCGAGGACGCGTCGGCGCTCGTCGCCGTCGGGGTATGTGAGGACGATGTCGCGTAAGGAGATGCTCATATCGGAGTCCTTCGGGTTCGTGGAGTGGCTCATCGGGCGGTTGCGAGCGCGGTGAGGGGGTCGACCTTGGCGATACGGGCCAGGGAGGCGGCCGCGCCGATCATGCCCGTGGCCACGAGGACGAGGAACGGAACCACGGTGGTCGAGATCGAGAGGGAGAACGGGACGACCTGTGCGGCAACGAGTCCGAGGCCGAGTGCGGCCACGGTACCGAGCCCGGCCCCCAGCACGAGCACGATCAGGCTCTGGCCGAGGGCATCCCGGAGCAGATAACGGGTGGATGCACCGACGGCTTTGAGTACGGCGAGGTCCTGGCTGCGCTGGATCGTCCACACGGTGAAGAAGGCGCCGACCACCAGGGCGCTGACGATCATCAGCATGGTCTGCATCAGCAGGAGCGAACCCCGCTCGGAGGTGTACGAGCCGATGGCGTTCAACGCGCCGTCGTCGTCGGTGACGACCGTTCCGGTCGCAGCACCGACGGAATCGGCATCGAAATCGCCGGAGGTGCGCAACGCCACGACGGTGCCCTCGCTACCACCGGCCGACGGCAGCGACTGCCATGCGTCGTGCTCCATCCAGACCACGGGCTGGTGACTGTAGAACGAGTCGTCGACCAGAGCGCGGATGGTGAATATGTTGCCGCCCAGCGAGATCCGAGTTCCGGTCGTCCACTCGTTGCTGCTCGCGAGGTCGGTGTCGACGGCGACCGAGCCGGAGTCGAGTGGAACCGGGGATGCGAAGGACCGCCCGTCGACACCGAACGCGGAAGCGGCGACCTCTCGTCCGTCGGCGCTGATCCGGACGGGGGCGATCCCGATGATCGCGGCAGCGTCGACACCGTCGGCACCGGCCAGTTCCGCCTGTTGGCGCATCGTCACGGTCGACTCGCCGAACGAAACCGCTCGGCCCTCGGCCGGAGTGCCGAAGGCGACGTGGTCGGCATCGATCTTCTCGATCGCGGCGATGGACTGATTGCCCAGTCCCGAGGTCAGACCGGACAGCATGACCACCATCAACGAAATGAGGAACAAGGCTGAAGCCATCAGCGTGAAACGGCCTTTGGCGAAACGGAGATCTCGGAGACTGAGGAACATGTATCCAGCTTCGCGGAGAACGGGGGGTGCGGACATCGCGCATTGGTTGAGTTCGTTCATCCATCGAAAGTTGGAGATCCGCGATCGGGACGGCCGACCAGGCAGTGCGGTAACGGAGTGCGCCGAGCGGGATTCGACGGCCCGCCTCGGGCTCGAGGCGGGCCGTCCGGTGACCCACAGGTCGGGGATCGTGGACCACCACGGACAAGTATCACCGCTCGGGAACGACCGTCCCGGCGGGAAACGGACGTTCCGATGGTGAAAACGGAGGTGAAATCCTGGCAACTGCGAGGTGAGGCACCGGGTGGGTGGTCAGGCCGCACCGTGTGCCGCCGAGACCCGACGATCACCGTGCCCGGCGTACCCTGATGTGCCCGGCCGGCCGGACCGGAAAGCGGAACGGCTCAGGAGCCTTCACGATGCTCGAGTCCGACGGCCGCGCGTAGTTCCTCGCAATCGATCTGCAGGCCGGGGTGCTCACGGGACAGCTGTGCCATCAGGTCGGCCAAGCCGTCGGCGATCGCGTTGAGTTTGTGCTGGATCGCATCGTCGGACCGTTTCTGGGTGTTCTGCAACAGAGCGACCAACAGGAACGTGACGATGGTGGTCACGGTATTGATGATCAGCTGCCAGGTGTCGATGTTGTCGAGCAACAGAAACGACGGCGCCCAGACCAGTACCAACAGCACGCAGAAGGCGAAGAACGCGGCTCGGGAGACCAGAACGTCGGCACGTGTGGCGAAACGGTCGAACAGTGACAACTGCCCGCGTACTTCGGAGGGCAGCACCACCGGGGATTCGGCGCGGCGGCCGGATGAGTCGACCATGATCGTGTACCTCCTTGCGGCCCCGACTGTCGGGCCTGCTGAAGGCCACATACCCGACTGTTTCGTATGCAAACTTTGTGGGCCTCGCAGCGGGCAGCGGGGTGCTGCGCGGTCGGGAGGCGCATCGTTGCCGGTGGGGAGTGCTCGGTGGGATCAGGGGGGCTCATGTCCGGACGGGCCGGTCCTCGCGCTTCGATCCCGATACGGAGACAAGCGGTTCGAGTCCGTCGAGGACGCGCTGCAGCCCGAACTCCCACGCGTGGTGCGGGCTGTAGGCGGCGTTCATCTCCGCTCCGGCCGCCGCTCCCACCCGCTGCGCGAGAGGATGGGTGTCGCCCAGATAGTGAGCCAATCGCTCGTTCCACCTGGCCCACGCCTCGCCCATGTCGGCCGCGTGCGGATCGGGACGTCGTGCTCGCGCCGCACCGCGCACGAAGTCCGCGACGAAGGTGAGTGCCGCATCGCGATCGATATCGACGAGGGATGTTCCGTCGAAGGCGTGGAGTTCGTGGTCGTACTTCGCGATCGTGCCGGGGCCGAGGGCTGTGCGTTGGTCGTCGACGTCCAGCAGCCACCAGTGCGCGGCATAGTGCTCGAGTTCCGCTTCGGCGACCTGCCGTATCCGGTCCCGCCACGACGACGTGTAGGGCGGGCGGGGTTGTCGGGCGTGGACTCGGTCCACCATGAGGACGAGAAGATCGTCGCGTGATCCGACATGGGTGTAGAGGGCCATCGCGGAGATCCCCAGGTCGGTTGCGAGGCGGCGGATCGTCACGGCCTCGAGGCCTTCCGCATCGGCGACGGCGACGGCAGCGTCCACCGCGGAAGTGGTGGTGACCTTCGCTCTCGGTCCGCGTGAACCGGCGGTGGGCGCCTCGGGGTGCTCGCGCCACAGCAGGTCGATCAGATCGCGTGCCATCGATACCTCCCGGAATCTCGTCCTCACGAGTACTCTATACAACGTACGAAGTTTCTGTCCCGGGAGGTCTTGTGAAAATCAACTCCACAGCACTGTCGCTCAACGTCGCCGACACGGCCGCATCGGCCGATTTCGCCATCCGGCACTTCGGTTTCACCGAGGAGATGTCGGCCGACGGGTTCGTCTCGTTGACTCACCCGCACGCAGGATTCAACATCGTGTTCCTGCGTACCGGGTTGTCGACCTTCAAGCCGGAATCCGTCGCCGGACCGGCCGGGCAGGGCATGCTCATCGCCTTCGTCGTCGACGACGTCGACACCGAGTTCGCGCGCATCGCGGAATCCGGTGCGACGGTGGTGACCGAGCCGGAGACCGAGCCGTGGGGCGAGCGGTACTGCCAGTTCGCCGATCCCAACGGGATCATCTGGCAGCTCGTCCACTGGGTCTCCGAGCCGGCCTGACCCAGGCGAGGTTCAGTCGAGGCAGAACTCGTTGCCCTCGGGGTCGGCCATGACGATGTGGCCGGCCCCGAACGGTGGCGCCGGGTCGTGGCGCTCCCGGCGCGTGGCACCGCGCGCGACGAGCCGCTCGGCCTCGGCTTCCAGGGCGGCCATGCGCTCGGCGCCGTCGAGTCCGGGAGCGGCACGCACATCGAGGTGCACCCGGTTCTTGGCCTGCTTGCCCTCGGGCACCTTCTGGAAGAACAACCGGGGACCTGCCTCGTCCGGATCGACGACCGCCGACGCGTCGTTGCGTCGGTCGAGCGGTACTCCCATCGCGTCGAGTGCGTCGTCCCACGAGACGAAATTGCCGGGCGGCTTCTGTATCTCGTAACCGAGGGCATCGGCCCAGAACTCCGCGAGGGCTCCGGGATCGGCGCAGTCGAACGTGATCTGGATATCGCGGGCCATGTCAGCTCGTCTCCTGTCGGGCTCGGCTACGGGAATGCAGGTACAGGTCCCGCAGGAGGCAGACCTCGGACAGATGGTGGATGAGTTCGCGGTTGATGTGCAGGACCAGCATGCCCATCGGGTACTGCGCGTACGGTCCTTCCGCCTCACCGCACGGCCGGGCGAGTCCGTCTTCCCCGAGTGATTCGACGCCTGCGATCCACGTCGAGAGTTCGGCATCGAGCTGGGCCAGGGCCTCGTCGGCGGTCGCTGCGTACTCGAACGTCGTGTAGTCGGTGGGGGTGCGCCCGAAGTGGCTCGCATTGCGCATCGCCAGCACGCCGACGAGTACGTGCCCGAGTCGCCACGCGATGGTCGTGAACGGCGGCGGATCGGGTTCGGGGAAGGCGAAGTCGATGGTCATCGCCCCGGCTCCGCCCTGCACGGGAGCGGTACTCGTCCCGCGTGGCCGCACACTCCAGCAGCCCGGGGCGGGCTCGAAGAAGTATTCGTCGTCGGTCAGGCCGTCGAGACGGCGGCGGACCGGATAGTCGAGTTGCTGTCGCAAGAGGTGGTTCCAGGCGAGTTCCGTCATGGCTACAGGTTGACGCATATTGCGGACAGGGTCGGTCCGTGATCCGTGCGACCATCGTCGTATGACCGTCGAGTCGACCACCGAACGGGTCCTGCGGATGCTGGCACTGCTGCAGAGCCGCCCGTCCTGGACCGCCGTCGAACTCGCCGCGGAGCTCGGTGTGACCGATCGCTCGGTGCGTCGCGACGTCGATCGTCTGCGTGCCCTCGGCTATCCCGTGCGCGCGTCTCCCGGAGTCGGGGGCGGCTATCAGCTCGGAGCCGGCACGAGGTTGCCGCCGCTGCTCCTGCACGACGACGAGGCGATCGCCACGGCGGTGTCGTTGCGACTGGCGTCGGGCAGCACGATCGCCGGAGCCGCCGAGGCGGCGCTGCGCGCCCTGGCCACACTCGACCAGGTGATGCCACCGCGCCTGCGCGAGAAGGTGCGGGCGATCTACGGCGCCACCGAGACCGTCGTCGGCGCGGGTACGGAGATCGACGCCGACATGCTGATGGTGCTGGCCCGCGCCTGCCGCGACGCGACCCGCGTGCGGTTCCGGTACACCACCCGCCTGGATGCGGACGACGAGCGCACGGTGGAACCGGTGCGGATGGTCGCAGCGGGACAACGCTGGTACCTCATGGCCTGGGACGTCGACCGCGACGACTGGCGTACCTTCCGGCTCGACCGGATGCGCGAGGTGACGCCCACGACGTGGCGGTTCCGGCCGCGGCAGCATCCCGATCCGGTGGCCTACGTCCAGCGGTCGGTGACGGAGTCGCCCTACCGGTACATCGCGCGGATCCGACTACGGGCGGACGCCGACCGGGTGCGCGACATGGTGCCGCCGCAGGTCGGGCGGGTCGAGGAGGACGAGGACGGATGGTGCGTGCTCGTCGTCGGCGCGGACGACCCGGACTGGATCGTGATGCATGTCGCGCGAATGGGTTTCGAAGCGGTCGTCCTCGAGCCATCGGAGCTTCGGGCGGCCGCGGACCGGCTCGCGACGCGCCTCGCCGCGATCGCCCGTGCCGATCGGTGACGAGCCGAAGCGGTGTCCCGGTGCGGGATCGGGCCTCGGCGCCCATCGACTCGGCGAGGATCGGCCACGCCGTGCGCAGATCGTCCTCCCGGTAGCCCCACGACTGCGTTCCGGCGGAATCGGGTTCGGCGGTGACCGGGACAGTGAGTAGAACCTGTTTCAATTCTGTGCGATTGTGGCTATCGTCACGTGCACAACCGGCAATGCGATGGAGGCGAGCCAGATGAAGACCAAGGGTGCAGTGCTGTGGGGCATCGACGAACCGTGGTCGGTCGAGGAGATCGAGCTCGGCGACCCCGTCGCGGGTGAAGTGCAGATCCGCATGGAAGCCGCCGGCATGTGCCATTCCGACCATCACATCGTCACGGGTGCCACGCCGATGCCGGCCTATCCGGTGATGGGTGGTCACGAGGGTGCAGGTGTCATCACCAAGGTCGGCGACGGGGTCACCGGTCTCGAGGTGGGCGACCACGTGGTGCTCTCGTTCGTGCCGGCCTGCGGCCGGTGTCCGTCCTGTGTGATGGGGCAGTCCAATCTCTGTGATCTCGGTGCCGGACTGCTCAGCGGCCTGGCCATCGCCGACGGGACCAACCGCGTCCATGCGCAGGGCAAGCCCGTGATCCCGATGGTGCTGCTGGGGACGTTCGCGCCGTACATGACCGTCCACGAGACCCAGGTGGTCAAGATCGACAAGGACGTTCCCTTCGAGCTCGCGGCACTCGTGGGGTGCGGCGTGCCCACCGGCTGGGGTTCGGCCACGCACGTCGCCGACGTGAAGGCGGGGGACTTCGTGGCCGTCATCGGGGTCGGCGGCGTGGGCATGAGCGCACTGCAGGGTGCGGTCGCGTCCGGTGCACGTTACGTCTTCGCCATCGATCCGGTGCCGTGGAAGCGCGAGCAGGCGATGAAGTTCGGTGCCACGCACACCTTCGCCTCCATCGAGGAGGCCATCGTGCCCATCATGGAGATCACGTGGGGACGCATGTGCCACAAGACGATCATCACCGTGGGGGAGATGAAGGGAGAGTACGTCGATCCCTCGCTCACCATCACCGGCAAGGGCGGGACGTGCGTCGTCACCGCCATGGGTCATATGGCGGACATGGACGTCAAGCTGAACGCCTTCATGTTCTCGATGCTCCAGAAGGAGCTCAAGGGCAACATATTCGGTGGCTGCAACGCGCGGGTGGACATCCCGAACCTGCTCGACCTGTACAAGTCCGGTCAGCTGAACCTGGCCGACATGGTCACGCGCACCTACACCCTCGAGCAGGTCAACGACGGATACCGGGACATGCTCGAGGGCAGGAACATCCGCGGCGTCATCCGGTACACCGAAGCCGATTGGTGACCGGCGCCGACCGGTGACCTCGCCCCGTCGGGTCGTCTCGTAGGCTGATCGCGTGCACAGCCTCGATCCGATCAGCGACTGGCCCGTCGACCGTTCCGCCGCCGCAGTGGTGACCCGCGACGGCGGAACGGTCGCGTCCCGGGGGGACCTCGACGAGGTCTTCCCGCTCGCGTCCGTGACGAAGCCGCTCGTGGCGTACGCGGTCCTGGTGGCCGTCGAAGAGGGCGCGATCGAACTCGATCAGCCCGCGGGTCCCGAGGGGTCGACGGTGCGGCATCTGCTCGCCCACGCCTCGGGTCTGGCGTTCGGTGAGCGCACCGTGCAGACCGAGCCCGAGCGGAAGCGGATCTACTCGAGCGCGGGCTTCGAGGTACTCGCCGAACTCGTCGAGACGGAAACCGACATCGAGTTCCCGGAATACCTCCGGCAGGCGGTCTTCGAGCCGCTCGGCATGCGGTCCTCCTCCCTGCCCGGTCCGGCCGGCCACGGTGCGCAGTCGTCGGTGGCCGATCTCGCTCTGTTCGCGCGTGAATTGCTCACGCCTGTTCTGGTCTCGCCCGGAACGGTCGCCGAGGCGACCGCAGTGCAGTTCCCGGGGCTGAACGGACTCGTACCGGGCTACGGGATGTTCAAGCCCAACGACTGGGGTCTCGGATTCGAGATCCGGGGCGAGAAGAATCCGCATTGGACCGCCACGCGGAATTCGCCGCGCACTTTCGGTCATTTCGGTCAATCCGGAACGTTCATTTGGGTAGATCCCGAAATTTCCGTCGCCACTGTGGTACTTACTGATCGTGCGTTCGGAGATTGGGCGAAGCCTCTCTGGCCCGCCCTCGGGGACGGGATCATCACCGAATTCACATGAACCTCTCTGGTTCGCTGGCGAAACACCCGCCACACGGGCACACTTGTACGCAGCCCGCATGGAGAAGCCTTGATCGGCGAAGGTCGTTGGGGAAGACGTCCTGGTCGAATCGGAGGTGAATGTATGCGCGCATCCAACCAATTCGCGGATGCCACGGCGGGGGTGATCTATGTCCACTCCTCTCCGGCGGCCGTGTGCCCGCACATCGAGTGGGCGCTGGCCGACATCCTCGACTGCCGGCCCGACCTCGCGTGGACGGGTCAGCCCGCCTCCCCGGGCCTACTGCGTACCTGCGTCGATTGGGTCGGGCCCGTCGGCACGGCCGCACGACTGGCCGACGTGCTGCGCTCGTGGCCGATGCTCCGCTTCGAGATCACCGAGAACCCCAGCGAGGGTGTGGACGGCGAACGCTTCAGCTACGTCCCCCGACTGGGCCTGTGGCGGGGGGCCACCAGTGCCAACGGCGACATCGTCGTCGGAGAGATGCGTCTGCGTGCCCTGCTGTCCTCCGCTTCCGACGTCACGAGCGAACTGCACCGCGCCCTCGGGACCGCATGGGACGAGGAACTCGAGCCGTACCGCAGCGGCGACGAAGGCGCCCAGGTGACATGGCTCCGCCGGGACGTCGGCTGACCGCGGTCGCCGCCCCGGAATCACGACCGGAACGCACCCCACAGCTTTCCCGAGACGAGAACACCGGCATCGCTCCTCGGAGCGATGCCGGTGTTCTTCTGCCGTGGAAGAGCAGTATCAGAGCGGAATGTTCTTGTGCCGTCCGCGAACCGCAGGGGCGGCAGCGAGTGCAGCGGCCAGGGTGCTGCGCGTGGTGGCCGGATCGATCATCTCGTCGACGACACCGATGGCCATCGCGCGCCCGACACCGCCGGCGATCGCCTCGTGCTCCGCGGCGAGCCGATCGTGCAGCGCCTCGCGCTCCTCCTCGGACGCCGCGGCGAGGGCCTTCTTGTGGAGGATGCCCACGGCTGCCTTCGCGCCCATCACGGCCACCTCGGACTCCGGCCACGCGTAGACGGCGGTGGCCCCGAGAGCCCGGGAATTCATCGCGATGTACGCGCCGCCGTAGATCTTGCGCGTCACGAGCGTGACGCGGGGAACCTTCGCCTCGGCGAACGCGTGGAGCAGCTTGGCGCCGCGTCGCACGACACCCTCCCACTCCTGGTTCACGCCGGGAAGGTAACCGGGAACGTCGACGATCACGACGAGCGGAACGCCGAAGGCATTGCACATCCGCACGAATCGTGCTGCCTTCTCGGCGCTCTCGGAGTTGAGGCACCCACCGAGGCGGAGCGGGTTGTTGGCGATGACACCGACCGTGCGGCCGCCGAGACGACCGAAACCGGTGACGATGCTGCGCGCCCAACCGCCCTGGATCTCCTCGAAGGCGGACTCGCCGTCGACGTTGTCGAGCAACCGGTGGACGATCGGCCGCACGTCGTATGCGCGTCGCGGCGACTCGGGCATCAGTGCCCGCAGGTCGGTGTCGCCGAGTGCCGCTGCGGCGACGTCGAATTCGCCTTGTTCGGCAAGCATCGACACGAGACGGCGTGCCCGGTGCAGAGCGTCGGTCTCGTCGTGCGCGGCGATGTGGGCGACACCGGACTTCTTGGTGTGCGTGTCGGGTCCGCCGAGCGACTCCATGTCGACCTGCTCGCCGGTGACGCTGCGCACCACGTCCGGGCCGGTGACGAAGACACGGCCCTCGGGGGCCATGATGACGATGTCGGTCAGGGCCGGGCCGTAGGCGGCACCACCGGCCGCGAAGCCGAGAACGACGGAGATCTGGGGGACGAGACCGGACGCGCGCACCATGGCCTCGAAGACCAGGCCGACGGCGTGGAGGGCCTCGACACCTTCGGCCAGACGCGCGCCCCCGGAGTGGAAGATGCCCACCACGGGGATCTCGTGATCGATGGCGTAGTCGATGGCGGAGACGATGTGCTTGCATCCCTCGACGCCCATGGCGCCACCCATGACGGTGGCATCGGAGCAGTACGCGACCGTGCGGATGCCGTCGACGTCGCCGACGGCGGCGAGGACGCCCGACTTGTCGCGGCTGTGCAGCAACTCCAGGCTGCCCGGGTCGAACAGTTTCTCGAGACGGGCCAACGGATCTCTGGGGTCCACCGACGTCTCACGCAGGGTGGCTGGATCCAGGATGGTCATCGGGTACTCCTCGGGCAGACGCGGTGGTGGTGGGCTGTGGTGGAGGCTCCGGGCGGAGCCTCCACCACAGGGGGCGGACAGGCGTCGACGGTCAGGCGCGACCGAAAGCGAGCGCCACGTTGTGCCCACCGAAACCGAACGAGTTGTTCAGCGCGAAATCGATCCGGCCGGAACGCGGTTCGCCCTTGACCACGTCGAGATCGATCCCTGGATCCTGGTTCTCGAGATTCAGCGTGGGAGGGATGACCCCGTCACGCAGCGTCAGGACCGTGAGTACTGCTTCGAGTGCACCCACCGCACCGATCGAGTGACCGAGCGCGGACTTGGGGGCGTAGATCGCGGCATGGTTGCCCACGGCCGCGTTGATGGCCTTGGCTTCGGCCACGTCGCCGATCGGGGTGGCCGTCGCGTGCGCGTTGACGTGCCCGATATCGGCCTTGGTGAGCCCGGCGGTCTCGATCGCCCGCCGCATGGCCCGTGCCGCACCCGTGCCTTCCGGATCGGGGGCGACGATGTGGTACCCGTCGGAGGTGATGCCGGCGCCGAGGATGCGACCGTGGATGGTCGATCCGCGTGCCTTGGCATGCTCCTCGCTCTCGAGCACCATCAGCGCGCCGGCCTCGCCGAAGACGAAACCGTCGCGGTCCTTGTCGAACGGGCGCGACGCACCGCGCGGGTCGTCGTTGCGGGTGCTCAGCGCCCGCATCATCGCGAAGCCCGCGGTGGCGACCGCGTCCAGCTGACCTTCGACACCACCGGTGACGACGATGTCGGCGTCGCCGAAGGCGATCATCCGGTACGCGTTGGCGATCGCCTCGGATCCGGACGAGCACGCCGAGACCGGGGTGATGACCCCCGCGCGGGCACCGAGTTCGAGCCCGACGGTGGCCGACGGCCCGTTCGGCATGATCATCTGCACCGCGAACGGCGAGACCTTGCGGTACCCGCCCTGACGGAGCTTGTCGACGGCGTCGATGAGCGATTCGCCACCACCGAGGCCCGTACCGATGACCACACCGAGACGGTCCTTGTCGACCTCGGGGCTGCCGGCGTTCTGCCAGACGGTGCGCCCGAGGGTGAGCGCGAGGCGCTCGACGAAGCTCATCCGACGGAGCTCCACGCGGGACAGGCCCTCGTCGGGGCTGACCTTCAGAGTTCCGCCGATGCGCACCGGCAGGTCGTACTCGTCGACGAATCCGCCGTCGATGGTGCCGATCCCGCTCTCACCGGCCAGCAGTGCCTTCCAGGTGGAGTCCACGTCGCCGGCGATCGACGTCGTGGCCGCGAGGCTGGTGACGACGACGTTGCGGAGTGCCCGAGGAGAAGGGGAGGTCACAGCAGAACTCATTCGTTGTCGTTCGTGGCCTGAACGCCTGCGGCCTCGAGCTTCTGGATGTAGTTCACGGCGTCGCCGACGGTGCGGAGACCGGCGAGATCCTCGTCGGGGATCTTCACGCCGTACTTGTCCTCGGTCTGGACGGCGATCTCGACCATGGACAGCGAGTCGATGTCGAGGTCGTCGACGAAGGACTTCTCGACGGTCACCTCGGAGGGCTCGATGCCGGTGACCTCTTCGATGATCTCGGCGAGACCGGCGATGATTTCTTCCTGGGTGGCGGCCACGATGTGGCTCCCTTCTCGATCTGTCGACTATGTCGTTCGAAACCGGCCGGATGTTTCCGACCGGGGCTCCGGGGATGTCCCGGTGAGGTGCCCGTGCTGTGCGACGGCGCGCGCAGCAACCTAACCGAGTTGAAGACTTTCGGCCAGAGCGGAAATTTCCGCGGGGGTCTTGAGGGCGAGGGTGGGCGTGCCGCGCATGTCGCGCTTGGCGATGCCCACCAGCGTGCCGGCGGGGGGAAGCTCGACGATCCGGCTCACCTGCGCCTCGCGCAGGGAAGCGGTGCACAGATCCCACCGGACGGGCCGGGTGACCTGGGCTGCGAGACGTTCGAGGGCGTCGGCTCCGGAGGTGACGGGCTTGCCGTCGTAGTTCGACAGCAGCGTGTGCGTCGGGTCCGAAGGGGTGATCTTCGCCGCGGCGGCGGCCACGGCGTCCTGGGCGGGTGCCATGAATCGGGTGTGGAAGGCACCGGCGACCGGCAGTGCGCGGACGCGGGCCTTCTCGGGCGGGTTCGCAGCGAGTTCCTCGAGCGCGGTCAGGCGCCCTGCTGCGACGATCTGGCCTGCCGCGTTCATGTTGGCGGGGGTCAGATCCAGCTCGGCGAGGCGCGCGAGCACCTCGTCCTCCGCGCCGCCGAGGACGGCGGACATTCCGGTGGGTTCGATCGCGCACGCACGGGCCATCTCGGCCCCGCGGATCGCGGCCAGGGCGACGGCGTCGTCGGCGCTGATGACACCCGCGATGGCGGCTGCGGCGAGTTCGCCGACGGAGTGGCCGGCGACGATCGTGTCGGCAGGCACGAGGCCGCGACGGTCGAGATCCTCGAAGGCCAGGAGTGCGGAGGCCACCACGAGCGGCTGGGTCACCGCGGTGTCGGTGATCTCGTCTGCGGTGGCGGTGGTGCCCAGTCGCGCGAGGTCGAGTCCCGCCGTCTGCGACCACAGATCGATGCGGTCGCGCGCTCCGGACTGCTCGAGCCACGGGGCGAGCATTCCGGGTGTCTGAGACCCCTGACCGGGGGCAAGCAGCGAAATCACGATCACCAGGGAACACCGGAAGTGCGCCCCCGCGAGATGTCGGTAGCGATGAAAGCTGGCGCCTCGATTTGTAGGGTTCCCACAAATCTGCACGTCGGTGGTCGCTATCGGGTGAAAGGCCCGAGACGTTACGTGTCCGATTCGCGAATTGTGAATCGAGTGACAGGTGGTGCAGGTGATCTCAATTCGTTATGGCTTCGTGCCAGGCGGCCCACCGTCGCCGCGATCCGGAGCACGTACGCGTCGCGAGGATTTGTGGGATCTCGACCCGTTACCTCTGTGATCCGCTTCAATCGATACCGCACGGTATTTGGATGAACAAACAGCTTTCGGGCACAAGTCTCGACAGCGCCCCCACTGTCGAGGTATGCGTCCAGCGTGTCCGCGAGGGACGGTCCCGCAGCCGCCAGCGGGGCGACGACGAAGTCCTCGAGCGCGGCGATCGCACCCGGATCACCGAGCAGCGCACGCTCGGGCAGCAACTCCGCGGCATGCACCGGCCGGGGAGCACCCGGCCAGCCCACCACGGCCTCCATCCCGGCGAGCGCTTCGACCGCGGAGACGTGCGCGGTCGTCAGCGTGGGCGTCGTCGGGCCGATCACCACCGGGTCGTCCGAGAACGCGCGCATCAACTCGGTACGGAAGGTCGCCGCATCCGCCGAACCGTGCAGATCGCCGCTGACCACCATCACCAGACGTTCGCCCTGCACCACGGCCAGAGCTGCGCGCCCGTGCTCCTGGGCGACGGTGTGCACGGTGGTGATCACCGAGACCCCTTGATCCGGCGGGGGAGTACCGACGATCACCGTCGCCGGGGCCGTGGCATCCCAGTTGAGGGTCGCGGCCCGCGACTGCATGTCGGGACCGGTGTCCCCGCGCACCACGGCGTCGACGACGAGGGCCTCGAGCCGCGTGTCCCACGCACCCCGGGACTCGGCGGCCCCCGCATATACCGCGGCCGCGGCGAAGCCGAGTTCGCGTCCGTACCGGAGGATCGCCTCGGTGAGCGCGACCAGCTGTTCCTCGTTGCGGGCGAGGGCCGGCAGCCACTGCTCGAAGAACTCCATCGCCGCGCGGACCATGTCCACCGTCTGACGCAGCGTCAGCCGCCGCGCGAGATCCTGCGGGATCATCTGGAAAGCGTCGAGACTGAACCGCAGGTCGCTGTCGGGATTGCGCACCCATTCGAGAAAATCGACCACCGACGTCTGGATGACCAGTTGCACCGTCGAACGCTGCGACGCGTCGAGGTCGGCGAAGAACGGCAACTGCTCCTGCATGACGTGCACGGCCTCGGTGGACAGTCGCCCCGAGAACTGCTTGACCCGACGGAGCAGAGCGTCGGGCAGCGGCGCCCGCTCGGGACGCGAAGGCGGCACCGGGCGCTCCCTGTGAGCACCCGGTACCTGCCCGATCCGGCGGGGTTGCGGCTCGTCGACCATGGGACGAAAGTACCCGCCGGTCGCGAGCCGGCCGTCACGCCACGACGGACGTGACGTCGAGGTGGGTCAGGCGACGCCCGGATCCGCCATCGACACCGGGGCGGCCGTCACGTCGTCGATCTTGTAGGTGCGGGCCGCCTCGACGGCCTTCTCACGGTCGACGGCACCTTCGCGGCCCAGCGCTGCGAGCACCGCGACCACCGTGGACTCCGCGTCGATGTTGAAGACGCGACGCGCGGCACCACGGGTGTCGGAGAAGCCGAAGCCGTCGGCCCCGAGCACCGTGTAGTCGCCGGGCACCCACTTGCGGATCTGGTCGGGCACCGCACGCATCCAGTCGGACACCGCGACGAACGGACCTGCCGCGTCGTTGAGCACCGACGCGACGTAGGGCACCGGAGCTTCCTCACCGGGGTTGAGCAGTGCCTGACGGTCGCACTCGACGCCGTCGCGGCGCAGCTCGCCCCACGAGGTGACGGACCAGACGTCGGCGGACACGCCCCACTCGTCGGCGAGCATCTGCTGCGCGCGCAGCGCCTCGGGCATCATCACGCCCGAGACCAGGATCTGCGCCTTCGGGCCGGATTCCGCACCCCGCTTGTACAGGTAGATACCGCGGAGCAGACCGTCGACGTCGAGATCCTCCGGCTCGGCCGGCTGCGAGTACGGCTCGTTGTACACGGTGATGTAGTAGAAGACGTCCTCGCCGCCGAAGCCGTCGACACCCTCGGTACCGCCGTACATCCGCCGCAGACCGTCACGGAAGATGTGGGCGATCTCGTAGGAGAACGCCGGATCGTAGGTGACCGCGGCGGGGTTGGTCGACGCGAGCAGCAGCGAATGCCCGTCGGCGTGCTGCAGGCCCTCACCGGTCAGCGTCGTGCGACCGGCGGTGGCGCCGAGCACGAAACCGCGTGCCATCTGGTCGGCCGCCGCCCACAGACCGTCGCCCGTGCGCTGGAAACCGAACATCGAGTAGAAGATGTACACCGGGATCATCGGCTCGCCCTGCGTCGCGTAGGACGTACCGACCGCCGTGAACGACGCCGTCGAACCGGCCTCGTTGATGCCCTCGTGCAGGATCTGCCCGACCTCGCTCTCCTTGTAGGCGAGCATCAGGTCGGCGTCCACCGAGGTGTAGAGCTGACCGTTGCGGTTGTAGATCTTCAGCGACGGGAACCACGAGTCCATACCGAAGGTGCGAGCCTCGTCCGGGATGATCGGCACGATGCGCTTGCCGATCTCCTTGTCGCGCAACAGTTCCTTGAGCACACGCACGGTCGCCATCGTGGTGGCGACTTCCTGCTTGCCCGAACCCTTGCGGACCACGTCGTAGGTCTTCTCCGCGGGTAGCTGCAGCGGCTTCGTGTTCGTGCGGCGCTCCGGCAGGAAGCCGCCGAGGGACCGTCGCCGCTCGAGCATGTACTGGATCTCGGGTGCCTCGGAACCGGGGTGGTAGTACGGCGGCATCTTCGGATCCTTCTCGAGCTCGGCATCCGAGATCGGGATCCGCTGAAGGTCGCGGAAGTACTTGAGGTCCTCGAGGGTGAGCTTCTTCATCTGGTGGGTCGCGTTGCGGCCCTCGAAGTGCTTACCGAGCGTGTAGCCCTTGATGGTGTGCGCGAGGATCACCGTCGGCTGACCCTTGTGCTCCATGGCGGCCTTGTACGCCGCGTAGATCTTGCGGTAGTCGTGACCGCCGCGCTTGAGATTCCAGATGTCCTGGTCGGACAGATCCTTGACCAGTTCCTTCGTCCGCGGGTCGCGGCCGAAGAAGTGCTCGCGCACGAACGCGCCGTCGTTCGCCTTGTACGTCTGGTAGTCGCCGTCGGGCGTGACGTTCATGAGGTTGACCAGCGCGCCGTCCTTGTCGGCGTGCAGCAGGGCATCCCACTCGCGGCCCCACACGACCTTGATGACGTTCCAGCCGGCGCCGCGGAAGAACGACTCCAGCTCCTGGATGATCTTGCCGTTGCCGCGCACCGGGCCGTCGAGTCGCTGCAGGTTGCAGTTGACGACGAAGGTCAGGTTGTCGAGACCCTCGGTGGCTGCGACGTGCGCCAGGCCGCGCGATTCCGGCTCGTCCATCTCGCCGTCG
The DNA here is from genome assembly GCF_001646655.1 of Rhodococcus gordoniae. Classification (GTDB taxonomy): domain Bacteria; phylum Actinomycetota; class Actinomycetes; order Mycobacteriales; family Mycobacteriaceae; genus Rhodococcus; species Rhodococcus gordoniae. The sequence goes on from NZ_LPZN01000028.1 coordinate 34,086, forward strand.
CCCAGGAACGCCCAGACATGCTGGTCGGAGGTGTCCTTGATGCCGCGGTCGTGCAGGTAGTGGTTGAACCGTGCCTGGTAGATCGCGTTCATCGGGCCCAGGCCCATGGACACCGTGGGGAACTCCCAGAAGTTCGGGAGCAGACGCGGGTGCGGGTACGACGGCAGGCCGCCGCCGAGCGAGGCGTGGCTGTGTTCCTGACGGAAGCCGTCGAGTTGCTCGGTGCCGATGCGTCCCTCGAGGAAGGCGCGCGCGTAGATGCCGGGGGAGGCGTGGCCCTGGATGAAGACCTGGTCGCCACCGCCGGGATGGTCCTTGCCGCGGAAGAAGTGGTTGAAGCCGACCTCGTACAGCGCGGCCGACGAGGCATAGGTGGAGATGTGGCCACCGACGCCGACACCCGGACGCTGCGCGCGGGTGACCATGATTGCCGCGTTCCACCGGATGTACGCGCGGTAGCGGCGCTCGACCTCCTCGTCACCGGGGAACCACGGCTCGCTCTCGGTGGGGATGGTGTTGACGTAGTCGGTGGAAGTCAGGGCGGGAAGGGAGACCTTGCGTTCGTTGGCGCGCTCGAGCATGCGCAGCAGCAGGTAGCGTGCGCGGGTGGGACCTGCGGCCTCGAGCATTCCGTCGAACGACTCGAGCCACTCGTCGGTCTCCGCCGGATCGATGTCCGGCAGGTAGGAGGCCACACCTTCGCGGATCACCCGGACTCGATTGTCCTTGGTCGATGCCGGCTTGGCCGAGGAATCCGGTCCCGATGCGCCCGGTGCGGCGCCTTGTCGGGAATCGGATCCGTGGATCAGGTCTGTCAACGTCTGCTCCTCATCGTGGTGGGCGCGTCGGTGGAGCGCCCTCTCCGTCGGCCGGCTCTTGTGGGAGCCGACGCAATCGACATCTGAACATGATGCAACCCTCATCTTCCCCCATCCGGAACGAAGGATCACGTCGTGGTCCGGCCAACCGGACGGATCGGGCACGGTGTGAGGTGGTGCAAAAGGTCTCTTCCGAAAGATTCTCCCGCTTTTCCCAGCGATTCGGGTTGCGTTGAGGCTTCCGACGATGTTCGCTTTGACCTATTGATCGTCACGTCGGTGCGCGGAGCCCGCTTCGCGCGCCACAACCCTGAGGAGGAACCACCGTGGTCGCCGCGGCGGATGCCAAGAACTATGTTTCCAAGCTCGGTATCACTCACGACCACGTGGTGCAGGAACTCGGTTGGGACGAGGACACCGACGACGAGTTGAGGGCTGCGATCGAAGAGGTCACCGGTACCGAGCTGCTCGACGAGGACTCCGACGAGGTCGTCGACGTCGTACTGCTGTGGTGGCGCGACAGCGACGGCGACCTGGTCGACACCCTCATGGACGCGATCGGTCCCCTCGCGGACGAGGGCGTCGTGTGGGTCCTGACCCCCAAGACCGGGCGTCCCGATCACGTCGAGCCCAGCGAGATCGCCGAATCGGCCACCACGGCCGGTCTCACCCAGACCACGGCCACCAACCTCGGAGACTGGATCGGCAGCCGCCTCGTCCAGCCCAAGGCCGGCCGTCCCCGCCGCTGACCCGACTCCCAGAACGTAAGGATCCACACGCATGCCGATCGCCGTGGGCACCGAAGCCCCCGATTTCACCCTCAAGGACCAGAACAACCAGGAAGTGACGCTGTCGAGCTTCCGGGGCAGCAAGAACGTGCTCCTGGTGTTCTACCCGCTCGCCTTCACCGGCGTCTGCCAGGGCGAGCTGTGCGCCGTCCGCGACGACCTGCCCACCTTCGAGAACGACGACACCGCCATCCTTGCGGTCTCCGTCGGTCCGTCGCCCAGCCACAAGATCTGGGCGGCCGAGCAGGGCTACACCTTCCCGCTGCTGTCCGACTTCTGGCCGCACGGCGAGGTCGCGCAGGCCTACGGAGTGTTCAACGACAAGTTCGGTTTCGCGAACCGCGGCACGTTCGTCATCGACAAGGACGGCATCGTGCAGTTCGCGGAGGAGAACCAGCCCGGAGAGGCCCGTGACCAGGGAGCTTGGGCCAGAGCGCTCGCCGCGCTAAAGTCCTGATGCGAAGTCGGCGGCATCTGCCGCCGTCTTTCGGGCGTGTAGCTCAGTGGTAGAGCTCTGGTTTTACACACCAGCGGTCGGGGGTTCGAAACCCTCCGCGCCCACAATCCCATGTGCGATTCCGGTGGATCGAGCCCCGCTCAGCGGGGTCGGATCCACACAGATCTAATTTCCGGCGTTCACCGCGGCCACGAGCGTCGGCAGGTCGTCGGCGACGACGATCATGAGGGGCCGTTCCTTCGCGCTGCCACTGTGCGTGACGATCAGCGCCGTCGGTGGCAGTTGCCCGCCCGCGGGCGGGGACAGCTTCTTGATGGCCTGCGGCACCGTGATGGTCCGGGGTAGGTGCGCGGCCCGCTCGTGCGGCTCGGCGAACTCCAGGGCCGCTCCGACGGTCTCGCCCTCGACGATCTCGTCCGTCGCGAGACGATGCGCGAGCCAGCGGGCGATGCAGTTCGTCGTCAGCAGCCCGAGATAGGTGTCGTCCTCGTAGATCGGGAACTGCGAGTAGTCGTGGCACCGGATCTCGTCGAGCACCCGATTCAGCGGTGTGTCCGTCTCGAACACGGCGGGTGCCCGCCTCGGCAGGACCTGCAACACCTTCGGCGGATCGATGATCCTGTCGCGCAGTCTCTCGATCGCCTCGACGACCTCCGGGACCGGATCGGCGACCGGCTTGCCCCCGTAGTAGTCCTGGTGGACGAGCGCGTTGCGCAGGTCTGCGAAGGCTCGGAGGGCGGGCAGATCGACCTGGGTGCGGTGGCGCCGGGCGTACTCCTTGGCCATCCGGACGAAGCTTATGTGCTCCTCATCCGTCTGCAGCTGCCACTTGAAGTGGTTCTCGATGGCCGTGAACGCCGACAGGAACCGGATCGCGCCGCTCACCTCGTCCATCTCGTCTCCTTCGTGCGGAAGGGAGTCGTGGGGCCTCAGTCGCGCGGTTCCGCCGCGGTGCGATAGGCGACGTCCAGCAGCTCCACGAAGTGGTCGTCGAGTTCGTCGACGGACGAAACGCTCAGCCGGTGCGTCGTCACCGGTCCCTTCTTCGGGAACGCCTCGCGCAGCGTCGCGTGGTGGATGCGCCGGGGGAGATCCAGGGCCACCTCGAGGCGTGAGGCGTAGACGAACGCCGCCGCGAAGGGCAGACCCCGCGACCAGGAGATCTCCGACGCGTGCACACGCTCGGTGACGTCGTCGCCGAGGCCGAGGATCATGGCGCGCACGTGCCGGAACACGTCGACGGCGGCCGGATCCTTGTCGGCCAGATAGTCGTCGACGGTCGTGTACATCGGGAGCTCCTCGGATCGGGGCAGGGTGGTCGGCTCGGTCACCGCGGCCGGCCGTATCGATCGGCGAGCTTCTCGCTCGCGGTGCGTGGCGCCGCTTCCACCGGAGCCCCGGCAGCGTCACCACCGGCTTCCGGATTCTTCGCCTTCTTGCGCTCCCGCATCTCGGCCCACACGAAGTAGCCCAGACCGAGCGGAGCCATGATCCCGAACGCCAGCCACTGCAGGCCGTACGACAGGTACGGGCCGGAGTCGAGCTGGGGGAGGGGGATCACACCGAGACCGCCGGCCTGGTCGGCGTCGAGTTGCAGATAGACGTCCTCGAGGTCGAGACCCGTGACGGATGCGACCTGCGGGGCGTCGATGAAGTAGACCTGCTGGTAGCCCGCGTCGAAGAAGGGGTCCTTGCCGTCGACCGTTCCCTCGGACATCCGGATGCGGGCGTCGAGCGTGACGGGGCCGGACGGCGCGGGCGGGATCTCGGGGATCTCGGTGCCGCGGACCGGCCGCACGTACCCGCGGTTGACGAGGATCGTTCCGCCGGAATCGAGTGCGAACGGAGTCAGCACCTCGTAGGCCGGCTGCGACTCGACGCTGCGCAACCGCACGAGCACATCCGACTCGGGGAGGTAGGAGCCCTGCGCGAGCACACGGCGCCACTCGTCCTCGACCGTCGGGCCGTCGCCGCCCAGCAGATCGGCGACGGGAACCGGATCCTGCGCCATCGACGCAGCGATGCGGCCGTTGCGGTCCTCGGTGCTCGTGTTCTTGCCGAGCTGCCACGGCGCGAGGACCGTGAAGCACGCGTAGGCGAAGCCGACGACGACCAGCGCCAGGACCAACCAGCTGGGGCGTAGGAGAAATGTCAATCGGCGCACAGACCCACGGTAGCCGGTGAGGTGCGTCTCACCACTGTCGCACCCGCTCGAGCAGGCCGGGAACCGCGGCTTCGATCTGCTCGCGGACCTGCTCGAACTCGTTCAGGGAGCCGTAGTACGGATCGGGCACGGAATCGTCGTCGGCGTCGGGATCGAACGATCGCAGCAACACACGGCGATCGGAGGGGACACCGAGCCGCGCCAGCGCCCGCTCGTGGGTGGTGGTCATGGCGACGACGAGGTCGGCGGACAGGTGTTCGGTCCCGAGCTTCGCGGCTCGGTGACCGGTGGGATAGCCGTGCCGCTGCAAGACCGCGTCGGTCCGCGGATCCGCCTCGGACCCGACGTGCCAGCCGTGGGTACCGGCGCTGCTGACGCGGATCCGGTCGTCGAGTCCTTCGCGGCGCAGGTGTTCGGCGAAGATCTTCTCGGCCATGGGCGACCGGCAGATGTTGCCGGTGCACACGAAGGTGACGTGGAAGCGGCTGTCAGCGTCCACCCGTGAGCACCTCCCGCAGTTCTTCGACCGAGGCGGTCGTCCGCGCCGCCGCACGGCCCTCGGTCTCGGTCCCGTAACCCCACTCGACGAAGACCGTGGGGATGCCGAAGCGTCCCGCACCGTGGATGTCGTGTTCGCGGTCGCCCACCATCACCACGCCGGTCGTGCCGCCGGCCGCGGTCTCCTGCGGATCGATCCCGAGGGCGGCGAGACTGTGCGCGACGACCTCCCATTTGTGCCGCCGGGAGCCGTCGTCGCTGGCACCGCCGATGAACTCGAAGTATCCGGTCAGACCGAAATGGTCGAGGATCCGTTCGGCGAACGCCTGGGACTTCGACGTCGCGACGGCCAGTCGGCTACCGGCGCCGCGTACGGCCTCGAGCACCGATTCGATGCCGTCGAAGACCGCGTTCTCCGCCCATCCGGTGGCGGAGTAGTAGTCCTTGTACGCTGCGAGCCCCGCAGCGATCTGCTCGTCGTCGAGTCCGAGGCCCTGCAGCGTGTCGCGCATCGGAGGTCCGAGCAACCACTGCAGGTCGCCCTCGGGTGCTTCGAAGCCGGTCGTTTCGGCGGCGTGGAGGAATCCGTTGATCACCCCGGTCGCGGAATCGGTGAGCGTCCCGTCCAGATCGAACAGGACGACGGGGGCGGGGAGCACGAGCGGTCGGGTGGTGGCGAGAGCGGTCACCGGCCCATTCTCCCCGTTCGTCCGGTGTCCTGCCGCGTAGGGTCGTGCGCGTAGGAGAGAGCGGATCAGCTGGAGGTGGACGTGACGGCGGCGACGCTGCGTGAGGTGATCGACGTTCTGGAGACGGCCTACCCGCCGTCCCTGGCGGAGAGCTGGGACTCGGTGGGACTGGTCGCCGGCGACCCCGACGAGCCGGTGCGCAAGGTGCTGCTGGCGGTGGATGCCACCGGGGCCGTCGTCGACGAGGCACTCGAATGGGGTGCGCAGCTGCTGCTCGTACATCATCCGTTGCTGCTGCGGGGGGTGGACACCGTGGGTGCACATACCCCCAAGGGAGCGTTGATCCACCGTCTCATCCGCGGCGGTTGTGCTCTGTTCACCGCGCACACCAACGCCGACCGGGCGAATCCCGGTGTCTCGGACGCGCTGGCCGCGGCACTGGGTCTGACCGGGCTGCGACCGCTCGAGGCCAAGCCCGAACCCGCAACCGACAAGTGGGTCGTCATGGTGCCGGCCGACGCCGCCGAGACGGTGCGCGCGGGTCTGTTCGCGGCGGGTGCGGGCGCCCTGGGCAACTACCGCGAATGCTGCTGGACCACCTCGGGCACCGGTCAGTTCCGCCCGGTCGACGGCGCCGACCCGGCCATCGGTTCGGTCGGCGACCTCGAACGCGTCCCCGAGGACCGGATCGAGGTGATCGCGCCGCGCCGGTCGCGGGCGGCGGTACTCGCGGCTCTGCGCGAGGCGCACCCCTACGAGGAACCGGCCTTCGACATCCTCGAACTCGCCGACCTGCCGAGCGATCGTGGCCTGGGGCGGGTGGGAGAGCTGCCGCAGACACGCACGCTGCGCGAGTTCACCGAGGATGTCGCCGCCGCGCTGCCGGCCACCGAGTGGGGTGTCCGCGGCGCGGGCGATCCCGACCGGCCCGTGCGGACCGTGGCGGTGTGCGGCGGCTCCGGTGATTCCTTCCTCGGTCTCGCCACTGCGCGCGGTGTCGACGTCTACGTCACCGCCGACCTGCGGCATCATCCCGCCGACGAGCACCTGCGTGCGGGAGGTCCCGCGCTGGTGGACGTCGCTCACTGGGCGAGCGAGTACCCGTGGTGCGCGCAGGCCCGCGACGTTCTGGACGAGGCGTTCGCCGGCCGGGACGGCTGGCAGGCGCGGGTCAGCGAGTTGCGCACCGATCCCTGGACGACCGCGGCGGGCGCGGTACGGTAATCAGCTACGACACGTCCCGCGTGGCAGCCGACTCCCGGCCCGCCGACACACCACCGAAAGCAGGAACCACCCGAGTGAACGTCGAACCCACCGTGCAGGCCAAGCTGCTGTCCCTCGCCGCCGTGGACGCAGAACTGAACCGCCTCGCGCATCGCCGTCGGACACTGCCCGAACAGCAGGAGGTGGATCGCCTGCAGACCGAGCGCAACGCGCGCAAGGATGCCGCGGTGGCCGTCGAGATCATCCTCGACGACCTCGACCGGGACATCCGGAAGCTCGAGGGTGAGATCGAGGCCGTACGTCTGCGTGCCGACCGCGACCGGTCGCTGCTCGAGGGCGGCTCGGTGGGATCGAAGCAGCTCACCGAACTGCAGCACGAACTCACCAGCCTCGAACGTCGCCAGGCGGCACTCGAGGACGACCTGCTCGACGTGATGGAGCGGCGGGAGGCGTCGAAGGCCGACCACGACCATGCCGGTGCGCAGGTGTCGCAGGTCGACGACCGGCTCGGCGACGCCGTCCGGGCCCGCGACGAGGCCATCGCCGACATCGAGGTGGCCGAGCAGCGGTGCCGCAGTGATCGTGAGGCGCTGCTCGCGGTGTTCCCGGCGGAATTGGTGACGGTCTACGAGAAGCAGCGTGAGAAGTCCGGTATCGGCGCCGCGCTGTTGCAGGGCCGCCGTTGCGGCGCGTGCCGCCTCGAGATCGACCGCGGTGAGATCGCCCGGATCGCGGCCGCACCCGCGGATCTGCTGGTCCGGTGCCCGGAGTGCGACGCGATCATGGTCCGCACCAAGGAATCCGGCCTGTGACGACGGTCGTCGTCGAAGCGGACGGTGGTTCGCGCGGGAATCCCGGACCGGCCGGCTACGGTGCCGTCGTCTTCGATGCCGACCATCGGACAGTCCTCGCCGAACGGCAGGCGAGCATCGGGCGCGCGACCAACAACGTCGCCGAGTACAAGGGTCTGATCGCCGGTCTCACCGCCGCCGCCGAACTCGGCGCCGACGAGGTGCAGGTCCGCATGGATTCGAAGCTCGTCGTCGAGCAGATGAGCGGGCGGTGGCAGGTCAAGCATCCCGACATGATCCCGTTGGCCGCGCAGGCGCGCGAGCTGGCAGGTCGGTTCCGCAGCGTCGACTTCACGTGGATCCCGCGCGCGGAGAACGCGTACGCCGACCGGTTGGCCAATGCCGCGATGGACGCGGCCGCGGAAGCACTGATGGATGTCGCATCCGACACCGTGGCACGGCCGCTGCCGCCGTCGGCGACGACCGAGAACGTCACGACCCCGCCGGTCGTGCCCGTGCCCGATCCGGCTGTTCCGGCCTCACCCGGCTGGACCGGTGCGATCGGCTCGCCGACCCGGCTGTTGTTGCTGCGCCACGGGCAGACCACGCTGTCGGTCGAGCGGCGCTATTCGGGGCGCGGCAACCCTGCGCTGACCGAACTCGGTCGCGACCAGGCGGTCGCCGCGGCCCGGCGCCTCGGTGCCCGTGGGGGTATCACCGCCGTCCTGTCGTCGCCGCTGGGGCGGGCGCGGGAGACGGCCGCCGCGGCCGCCGACGCTCTCGACCTGCCGGTGACGGTGCACGACGGGCTCATCGAGACGGATTTCGGCGACTGGGAAGGTCTCACCTTCGGCGAGGCCGCGCGTCGCGATCCCGAACTGCATCGGCGGTGGCTCGGCGACACCTCCGTGCGACCCCCGAACGGCGAGAGTTTCGACGAGGTGGCCGAGCGGATCGCCTCCGTGCGCGACGACCTGCTCACCGACTACGCCGGCTCGACCGTGCTGGTCGTCTCCCATGTCACGCCCATCAAGACGGTCCTGCAGATGGCGCTCGAGTCGGGCCCGTCGCTGCTGTACCGCCTGCATCTGGATCTCGCATCGCTCAGCATCGCCGAGTTCTATCCGGACGGCGGTTCGTCGGTGCGGCTCGTGAACGACACCTCGCACCTCTGAACCGGGAGCGGTCGCGAAACCGAAAGTGGCCGCGCAGACATGTCGGGGGGTTGTCTGCGCGGCCACTCGTTCGGTTTATCTGTCGGCCGACAGCATGCGTTACACGGTCGCCGGGAAATTTTCTCCGGTGGGATGTCAGGGCGTGTGCGCATCCGGGGATCGTCCGGCGGGCCGGTGACCTGCCCCGTCAGATCAGCCGCCGCAGCGTGTTGAGGTTCCGGACGGTCGTCGTCGCCTTGTACCGCGCCGCACCCGACTGCTTCCCCACGGCACTGTCGAGCGTCGAACCCTTCTCCACCTGCCAGTAGAGGACGGCCTCGCCCTGCTCGATGCACTCCACCTTCGGATCGAGATCGCCCGACCGGGCGGCGAACTCTTCGAGCACTGCGGGATCGGACACGAACACCACGTACGAATGCCGGTCCGTACGGGTGGCGTCGAAAGGATAGGCCTCGACGACCCGCGTGAGAAACGACTGCTCGAGGACGAACGTGTAGGCCTCGTAACCGAACCGCTCGGTCAGCGCGGCCTCGATCCCGGCCTTCGCGGTGGCGGGGTCGTCGTCGGCGTCGAAGAGCACGTTGCCGGAGGCGAGCACGGTGCGGACGTTCTCGAAGCCGAGAGCGTCGAAGACCTCCTTCAGATCGGCCATCCGGATCCGGATGCCGCCGACGTTGATTCCGCGCAGCAGAGCCACGAGTCGCGTCATACGGGCACCGTAGTTGGCGGCGCCGACACACTGCGGGATAGTCTGTTCGAGCGAACGAGTCGGCCGGGCGGCCGCGGCGCGGGGAACCGGCACCGGACGGTGCCAGGCCCCGAATCGAGGAAAGTCCGGACTCCACAGAGCAGGGCGGTTGCTAACGGCAACCCGAGGTGACTCGCGGGACAGTGCCACAGAAAGCAAACCGCCTGCCGTACGGCAGGTAAGGGTGAAAGGGTGCGGTAAGAGCGCACCAGCGCCCCGGGTGACCGGGGCGGCTAGGTAAACCCCGCCCGGAGCAAGGTTGAAGGTCGCATCGCGTGCGGTGCGACTGCGCAGGTGTTCGAGGGCTGCTCGCCCGAGCCTGCGGGTGAACCGCTCGAGGTACCCGGCGACGGTGTGCCCAGATGGATGGTCGCCACCCCGTTTCGGCGGGGGACAGGATCCGGCTTACAGGCCGGCTCGTTCGCCCGGCGTCTCCCGGTCCCCCCGCGTAGCCACCGGTCGGATCAGATCGGATCGATGACCAGCAGGTGCGCCCAGTACGAGGCCGCATCCGGACCCAGCCAGGGCAGCAACGCGTCGTAGAGGATGTAGGACATGGCGTGCTCCTTCGTTCGGACATCGAGCACATGCGCGTTCGGACATCGAGCACATGTGTGCGGCCCGACAGTACCGCGCCACGCCCGCCGACGGGTTGCCCGTACACGAGGACGTCGTTCGGGCACACTGAGACCATGAGCGACGACGGCTGGTACTACGACGTGCGTACGGGGAAGGTCTCCCAGGGCAAGGATCCGCACGCCCTCAACCGCATGGGGCCCTACCCGGATCGGGAGACCGCTCAGCGGGCGCTGGAGATCGCGGCAGAGCGGAACAAGGCGGCCGACGCCGCCGACGACGACTGGAAGAACGGTTGAGTTCGACGACGAGCACCCGGAACCGCAGGAGTTCCCGAGCATCGTGGTGACCACTCCCATCGTCGTCGCGCCGGCGATCGACTTCGCCGACGTGCGCGCCGAATTCGACCTCGTCGACGGCTTCCCGTCGGATGCCCTCGACGAGGCACGGCAGGCGGCCGACCGCTACGCGGACGTCCGCGAGGACCGCACCGACCTGCCGCTCGTGACCATCGACCCACCCGGATCGATGGATCTCGATCAGGCGCTGCACCTCGAACGCACCGACGACGGTTTCGTGCTGCACTACGCGATCGCCGACGTGTACGCACTCGTCGAACCGGGCGGCGCTCTCGACGCCGAGACACATCGTCGCGGGCAGACCTTCTACCTGCCCGACGGCTCGGTTCCGCTGCATCCACGCGAAGTGTCCGAGGGCACGGCGAGCCTGCTGCCGGACGTCGTCCGCCCCGCGGCGCTGTGGCGGATCGAGACCGACCACGGCGGGGAGCCCGTCGCGGTGAGCGTGCGGCGCGCGCTCGTCCGGTCGGTCGCGCGCATGGACTACGCCGGAGTGCAGCGCGACGCCGACGCGGACAGGTTGCATCCGTCCGTCGAGGCGTTGCCCGACTTCGGCCGGTTGCGCGCGGCCGCGGCGCTCGCGCGCGGCGCGATCGAACTGCGCCTGCCCACGCAGGACGTCGTGCCGCACGGCGACGGCTGGAGGCTGCAGATCGAACCGCGGACCGAGGCCGACGAGTGGAACTCCGAGATCTCGCTGCTCACCGGAATGTGCGCCGCGCAGATGATGATCGACGCCGGGGTCGGTCTGCTGCGCACCCTTCCCGCCGCCGATCCCGCGGCGGTCGACGGGCTGCGTCGCACCGCTCGGTCGTTGGACGTGCCGTGGCCGCCGGAGATGGGAGTCGGGTCCTTCCTCGCCGGACTCGACGCCCACGATCCGCGCACGCTCGTGTTGATGAGCGAAGCGCCGACGCTACTGCGCGGGGCGTCCTACGCCGCCTTCGACGGTGAACTGCCCGAGACCATCCTGCACGGAGCGATCGGCGCGCCCTACGCGCATGTCACCGCGCCATTGCGCCGGTTGTCCGACCGATACGCCACCGAGGTGTGCCTCGCGGTGTCGTCGGGCCTGCCCGTCCCGGAGGCGGTGCGCGCCGAACTGTCCGCGATGCCGAAGATCATGTCGTCGACCGATTCGCTCGCCGGCAAGGTGAACCGGGCGTGCATCGACCTGGCCGAGGCCGTCGTGCTCGCGCCGCGAGTGGGGGAGACCTTCGAGGCGACGGTGCTGAAGGAAGCCACCGACCGGCATGACGCCGAGGTGTTCGTCGCCTCCGAGACCGTCATCGGCCCGTGCGGCGGGGCACCCGAGGAGGGCAGCACCGTGCGGGTGCGGCTCACCCTCGCCGACCCGCAGGCCCGCAAGATCCGCTTCGACCATGACCGGTGAGACCACGCGGCGGCGACGTCCGGTCGCTGCCGTCCTCGCCGTCGCGGTCGCGTTGTGCGCGGCGCTCGCGGTGCTCGTGTGGTGGATCCTGCCGAACCGGCTGTTCCCCTGGGACAGTGCGTCGTTCCCCGAGATCGACACGTCGGCGTTGTCGCCGGCGCAGGTGCGGATCGTCGAACTGCTCGAGGAACAGCACGAGGCGCAACCGCCCGGCACGTTCTACTCGGAGGGCGTCCGCGAAGCGTGGTGCGCCGACTTCGTCAGCTGGATCATGCGGGAAGCCGGTGTGCCGCTGTCCAATCCGCACTCGGGTCATTGGCGGATCCCGGGCGTGTACACACTCCAGGAGTACTACGAGCAGACGGGCCGCTACGAACCGGCAGGAACGGGTTACCGGCCGGAGGTCGGCGACGTGGTGCTGTACCACAACAGGATCGGCGTCGGCCAGCGCGAGCACACGAACATCGTCGTCGCCGTCGACGGTGATTCGGCGATCACCGTCGGCGGCAACGAGATGGGCCGGATCCGCGTCCACGAACTCGACCCGGCCGGTGACGACGCCGTGATCGGCTTCGGGCGGTTGCCCGCCTGATCCGCTGTCAGCGGAAGGAGTCGGTGGCCTCGACGAGCCGGTGGACGATCCCCGGTTCGGTCGCCGCGTGTCCCGCATCGTCGACGAGGTGCAGCCGGGAGGACGGCCACGCCTCGTGCAGGTCGTGGGCACTGCGCGCCGGGCACACCACGTCGTAGCGGCCCTGCACGATCACACCCGGGATGTCGCGCAGCAGGTGCGCGTCGCGCAGGAGCGCCCCCTCGTCGAAGAAGCCGCGGTGGTGGAAGTAGTGGTTCTCGATGCGGGCGAAGGCCAACGCGAACCGGGGTTCGGCGGTTTCCGCGACCCGGTACGGGTTCGGCAACAGCGAGCTCGTGGCGCCCTCCCAGGTGGACCACGCGATGGCCGCGTTCAGGGCGACGTCCGGATCGGTCGAGTGCAGCAGACGGTGGTAGACGTCCACGGGATGCTCGCCCGCCCCGGCCCCGGCGAGCGGGGCGCAGAAGCCCTCCCATGCCTCGGGGAACAGCCGGCCGGCGCCGCCGTTGTAGTACCAGTCGATCTCGCTGCGGCGCAGCAGGAAGATCCCACGAAGGACGAGTTCGGTGACACGCTCGGGGTACCGCTGGGCGTACGCGAGGGCGAGAGTCGATCCCCACGACCCGCCGAACACCATCCACCTGTCCACCTCGAGGAAGGCACGCAGGCGTTCGATGTCGGCGGCGAGGTGGTCGGTGGTGTTGACCGACAGATCCGCACCATCGGCAACGTGGGGCCGCGACCGGCCGCAGCCGCGCTGGTCGAACAACACGATCCTGTAGGCGGCCGGGTCGAAGAAGCGGCGGTGCAGGGGTGCGGTGCCGCCACCGGGACCGCCGTGGAGGAAGACCACGGGCTTGCCCTGCGGGTTACCGCTGACCTCCCAATACAGCTGCTGGCCGTCGCCGGCGTCGAGCATGCCCGTCGCGTGCGGCTCGATCGGCGGATACAGTTCGCGTCGCTCCACGGGTCAGAACCCGACGAGACCCGACGCGAGATCGGGAATGTCGAGGCCGCGCAGGGCCTCCTCGCGCACCTGCGGGCACTGCGCGGAGGTCGCCGCGTCGATGCGGCCCCGGTCGCCCGCGAGCACGACGAGATCGACACCGTTCGCCGCACCCCATTCACCGACGAGGATGTTGAGGCCGCCGCGACCCACCGACGGGGTGTAGGTGCGCCAGTTCGACAACTGACCTTCGAGACGAGCACACAGGTCGGCGGTCTGCGCTTCGGTGAAGCCCCCGGCTCCGGCTTCCGAGGGTGAGCCTGCCGCGGACGGCGAACGCGTGGGCTCCGTCGACCGCGACGTCTCGACCGTGGCGTCGGTCGACGTTCCGCTGGGTGCCGGATCCTGAGCCGGTGCGCAGCCGACGAGAACACCGGCCAGTGCGGCGGTGACGGCGGGGACGAGACTGAAGCGGAGCTGCATGGACACCTCGTGGTTTCGTACGGTCGGGTCGTCGTCGAGTCTGCCACCGATCCGGAAGGTGCCCGAAAAATGCGACGGGCACCACCGAACTCGTCGATGGTGCCCGTCGTCGCAGATCCTCAGAAGGAGTGCTCGGGCCCCGGGAAGGTGCCCTGCGCCACTTCTGCTGCGTACTGCGTTGCGGCGTGGCGCAGTTCGTCGCCCACCTGCCCGAACTTCTTGACGAACTTCGCGGTCTTCCCGCTCGTGTAGCCGGCCATGTCCTGCCAGACGAGGACCTGGGCGTCGCACTCGTTGCCGGCGCCGATGCCGACGGTCGGGATGCTCAGCTTGCGGGTGACCTGCCCGGCCAGATCGGCCGGCACCATCTCCATCACGACGGAGAAGGCGCCCGCCTCCTGGACGGCGATCGCATCGGCGACGAGCTGCTCGGCGCCGTCGCCGCGTCCCTGCACCCGGAACCCGCCGAGCGTGTTCACGGACTGCGGGGTGAAGCCGATATGTGCCTGCACGGGGATGCCGGCGGCGGTGATCGCGGCGATCTGCGGAGCCATCCGCTCGCCGCCCTCGAGCTTCACCGCGTGGGCGCCGCCCTCCTTCATGAACCGCACGGCCGTCGCAAGGGCCTGTTCGGGCGAGGACTCGTAGGAACCGAACGGCAGGTCGGCGACGACGAGCGCGTGCGGAGCACCGCGCACGACGCCGCGGACGAGAGGGAGGAGCTCGTCGACGGTCACGGGCACCGTGGTGTCGTAGCCGTACACGACGTTGGCTGCCGAATCGCCCACGAGCAGGACGGGGATGCCCGCCTCCTCGAAGATGCGGGCGGAGGAGTAGTCGTAGGCCGTCAACTCTGCCCAGCGGCGGCCTTCGGCCTTCATCGCCTGCAGGTGATGGACTCGTGTCTTGCGCTTGGGGGTGTCGGCAGAGGCTGCAGCGGAAGCCGCGCCACCGTATACGGACGTCACGTTGTCGGACATCACTGTCCCTTTCTTCCTCGAGGCCCTCGGGGTCCCCGGGTCGGGTGATGACCGTCTCAGTCTGCCACTCGGGCCGGAACCCGCGAAGATTCCGGGGCGGTGCGATTCGTCACACCACTGCGCCGCCGGTGGTGAACAGCGCCGGTGGCGAGGGCAGTGCGCAGCTCTGTCCGTGGCACGATCGGATCGTGCCCCACCCTGTTCGTGCGCGTATCCGTCGTCTGTCCGTCCTGGCGCTCGTGGCCGCTGCGGCGGCGACCGCGTGCGGTGACGCCGTCGAGGAGGCACGGCAGCCCTCGGCGGTCGGAGTGGTTCCCGGACTCGAACGGTTCTACCGACAGGACCCGGAGTGGGGGTCGTGCGGGCCGTACGGCGCCGAGGGGCCGATGCTGGAGCGGCAGGGCGTGGAATGCGCACGGCTCGAGGTTCCGCTCGACTACGCGGATCCGAGCGGTGAGGTGATCACCCTCGCGGTGTCGCGCCTGGCCGCCACGGGCGACCGGATCGGTTCCCTGCTGGTCAATCCCGGCGGACCGGGCGCCTCGGGGCTGTCGACGGCGCTCGCCGCCGACAGCACCGTCCTTGCCGACCGCTTCGACGTGATCGGCTTCGACCCTCGCGGTGTCGGGTCGTCCGAACCGGCGGTCCGCTGCCTCACCGACGCCGAGTTCGACGCCGACCGCGCCCTCGACGACGGGGACACGAGCCCCGAGGGCATCGCCGAGGCGGAGAAGCGCAATCGCGAGTACGCGCAGTTGTGCGCCGAACGCAACGGTACGGACCTGCTCGCCCACGTCGGCACTCGTGAGGTCGTGCAGGACATGGACGTGCTTCGCGGCGTTCTGGGCGACGACGCGCTGACCTATCTCGGCTACTCGTACGGAACCCGGCTCGGCACCCTCTACGCCGAGGCCTTCCCCGGTCGGGTGCGGGCCATGGTGCTCGACGGTGCGATCGACCCCGAGCAGGACCCGGTCGAGGAGATCGTTCTGCAGGCCGACGGCTTCCGGAAAGCCTTCGACGAATTCGCGGCGTACTGTGCGCAGTACGCCGGATGCCCCCTCGGGGCCGATCCCGGCCGGGCCGCCGAGCGGTTCCGGGCGCTCGTCGACCCGCTGCTCGACGCTCCCGCACCCACGACCGACCCGCGCGGACTGAGTCACCGCGACGCGATCACCGGCGTGCAGCAGGGGTTGTACTCGCCGACGCTGTGGGGGTCGTTGCGCGGCGGGCTGGAGTCGCTCGCGAGCACCGGCACCGGCGACACCCTGTTGCGGCTCGCCGATCTCTACGAAGGGCGCGGCGAGGACGGCACCTACAGCAACATCACCGACGCTTTCAACGCGATCCGGTGCGTGGACGACCCACCGGTGACCGACCGGGCGCTCGCGGGCGAACTCGACACGCGGTTCCGCGCGGCCGCACCCTTCCTCGACGACGGCCGCGGCACCGGATCGGCGGCCCTCGACGTCTGTGCCTTCTGGCCGGTGCCGGCCACCGGGGAACCGCACACTCCCGACGTTCGCGATCTGCCGCCCGTGCTCGTGGTCTCGACGACCGGGGATCCCGCGACCCCCTACGACGCGGGGGTCGAACTCGCCGCCCGGCTCGGTGGTGTCCTGGTGACCTTCGAGGGAACGCAGCACACCGTCGCCCTGGACGGCAACGAGTGCGTGGACACCGCTGTGACCAGCTATCTGGTGGATCTCGAGGTGCCCGCGCGGGATCCTCGCTGTTGACCGGAGGGGCGTGTGAGCGACACGCCATCCGGATGCGCCTGCCGATGTAACACGGAATTAACGGATTGTGCCTAGTCTCGCGGGTATGGATCGCCAGAAGGAGTTCGTGCTCCGCACCCTCGAAGAGCGCGACATTCGGTTCGTGCGTCTGTGGTTCACCGACGTCGTCGGCACTCTCAAGTCGGTGGCGATCGCGCCTGCCGAACTCGAAGGGGCCTTCGAGGAGGGCATCGGCTTCGACGGCTCGGCCGTCGAGGGCTTCTCCCGCATCTCCGAAGCCGACATGGTTGCGCGTCCCGACGCCACCACCTTCCAGGTGCTGCCCTGGAGCGACGACCGGGGCCACCAGTACTCGGCCCGGATGTTCTGCGACATCACCATGCCCGGCGGCACCCCGAGCTGGGCCGATCCCCGCCACGTGCTGAGGCGTCAGCTCAACAAGGCTTCCGATCTCGGGTTCAGCTGCTACGTGCACCCCGAGATCGAGTTCTTCCTCGTCGAGGACGGCCCCGAGGGCAGTGCACCCGTGCCGGCCGACATCGGCGGCTACTTCGACCAGTCGGTGCACCGTTCCGCCCCGCACTTCCGGCGTCACGCCATCGACGCGCTCGAATCCATGGGTATCTCGGTGGAGTTCAGCCACCACGAAACCGCACCGGGCCAGCAGGAGATCGACCTGCGCTACGCCGATGCGCTGTCCATGGCCGACAACGTCATGACCTTCCGCTACGTGGTCAAGGAGATCGCGATGCAGGAGGGCGTGCGGGCCACCTTCATGCCCAAGCCCTTCCGCGACCACGCCGGGTCGGCGATGCACACCCACATGTCGCTGTTCGAAGGTGAGACCAACGCCTTCCACGACCCGGACGACCCGCTGCAGCTCTCGGCGACCGGCAAGGCGTTCATCGCCGGCATCCTCGAACACTCCAACGAGATCAGCGCCGTCACCAACCAGTGGGTCAACTCGTACAAGCGTCTCGTGCACGGTGGAGAGGCACCGACGGCCGCCTGCTGGGGTCCGTCCAACCGCTCCGCGCTCGTGCGTGTCCCGATGTACACCCCGAACAAGGCGTCGTCGCGGCGCGTCGAGATCCGCACCCCCGACTCGGCGTGCAATCCCTATCTCACCTTCGCGGTGTTGCTCGCGGCCGGTCTGCGCGGCATCGAGAAGGGTTACGAGCTCGCACCCGAGGCCGAGGACGACGTATGGTCGCTGACCTCCGCCGAGCGTCGCGCCATGGGCTACCGCGAACTGCCCACCGATCTCGACATCGCGCTGCGCGAGATGGAGAAGTCCGAACTCGTCGCCGAGACCCTCGGTGAGCACGTCTTCGACTACTTCCTGCGCAACAAGTGGCGGGAGTGGGAGAACTACCGCAGCCAGGTCACCCCGTTCGAACTCGAGCAGTACCTGGGGTTGTAAGCGACGATGGAAACGTGGTGAGACCGCCCAGCGCGCGTTCGGTAGTTCCCGGCCCCGGTCGGCTCGGCCTCGTCGAGCCGACCGCCCCTGCCGAACTCGCTCGACTCGGATGGAACGACGCCGACAGCGTCGAACTGCTGTGGTCGCTGTCCCGTGCCCCGAACGCGGATCTGGCGTTGCGCACTCTCGTGCGACTGGCCGACGCGCTCGGTGACGACTGGACGGACCTCGACTCGGCGCTCCGCTCGGACACAGGCCTGCGCGGCCGGCTGTTCGGGCTGTTCGGTGCGTCGTCGGCGCTCGGCGACCACGTCGTCGCCAATCCGGATCGCTGGACGATGCTCGCGGGCAGCGCGGCGCTGCCCGACAAGCACACCTTCACGGCGCGGATGCTCGACAGCGTCGACGCCGAGCCCGAGCCCGACGGGCGGCCCGGCCGGTTGATCCACCGGGCCGGACTCGTCGGCCCACACGCGGTCGCGGCGCTGCGGACCACCTACCGCGACCAGCTCATGCTGATCGCCGCCGCCGATCTCGCCGCGGTGGTCGAGAACGAACCGGTGGTGCCCTATCTCGAGGTCGGTGCGCTGCTCGCCGACCTCGCCGATGCGGCGCTGACCGCGGCGCTCGCGGTGGCCGTGTCCACGGTGATTCCGGACGGCCCGTGCCCGATCGACCTCGCCGTCATCGCGATGGGCAAGTGCGGTGCGCGCGAACTGAACTACGTCAGCGACGTCGACGTCGTGTTCGTCGCCGAACCCGCCGATGCCCGGGCGAGCCGGATCGCCGGCGAGATGATGCGCATCGGCACGTCGGCGTTCTTCGAGGTCGATGCCGCGCTGCGCCCGGAGGGCAAGCGCGGCGAACTCGTCCGCACCCTCGAATCCCATGTCGCGTACTACAACCGGTGGGCCAAGACCTGGGAGTTCCAGGCGCTGCTCAAGGCGCGACCGATGACCGGGGATCTCGACCTCGGCCGCCGGTACATCGACGCCATGAGCCCGATGGTGTGGACCGCCTCCGAACGCGAGGACTTCGTCCCCGATGTGCAGGCGATGCGGCGCCGGGTCGAGGAGATGGTCCCGCCCGAACTGCGCGAGCGCGAACTCAAGCTCGGACGCGGCAGCCTCCGCGACGTCGAATTCGCCGTGCAGTTGCTGCAACTCGTGCACGGCCGCGTCGACGAGTCGCTCCGCGTCCCCAACACCGTCGAAGCGCTGTGCGCGCTCGCCGACGGCGGCTATGTGGGCCGCGACGATGCGGCGAACATGCGGGCGTCCTACGAATTCCTCCGCCTGCTCGAACACCGGTTGCAGTTGCAGAGGCTCAAGCGGACCCATACCCTGCCTCCCCCGGAGGACCGCGAGGCGCTGCGCTGGCTCGCCCGTGCCGCCCACATGCGACCGGACGGACGCAAGGACGCGCTCGGCGTTCTCGAATCGGAGATCAAGCGCAACTCGTCGCGGATCCGCAAACTGCACGCGCGCCTGTTCTACCGGCCGCTGCTCGACTCGGTGAGCAAGCTCGACAAGGAAGCCCTGCGCCTGTCGCCCGACGCGGCGGTCCGCCAGCTCGCGGCGCTCGGCTACAACGCCCCGCAGCACGCGATGGAACACCTGGCTGCGCTGTCCGGCGGGGCCTCACGCAAGGCGCGAATCCAGGCGCTGCTGCTCCCGCAACTGCTCGAATATCTCGGGGAGACAACCGATCCCGATGCCGGCCTGCTCGCCTATCGACGGCTGTCCGATGCGCTCTACGACACCGTCTGGTTCCTGCGGGTGCTGCGCGACGAACCGGCGGTGGCCGAACGCCTCATGACGGTTCTCGGCTCGTCGGCCTATGTCGCCGACCTGCTGGTGAAATCTCCCGACGTCATCCGCCTGTACGCCGACGCCTCGACCGGGCCGCGGCTGCTCGAGGCGAACCCGCCCGAGGTGGCGCGCGCCCTCGTCGCCTCGTCGTCGCGCTACTCCGATCCCGCACGCGCGATCGCCGCCGCGCGCTCACTCCGCCGTGCCGAACTCGCGCGGGTCGCGAGCGCCGACATCCTCGGGATGCTCGACGTGCCGCAGGTGTGCAAGGCGTTGTCCGCGGTATGGGCGGGCGTGCTCGAAGCCGCGCTCGATGCGGTGATCCGTGCCTCGGTACAGTCTCGCGGACCGGCCCCGGCCCGCATCGCCGTGATCGGGATGGGACGGCTCGGTGGCGGCGAACTCGGCTACGGATCCGATGCGGACGTGTTGTTCGTGTGTGATCCGCTGCCGGACGCCGACGAGACCGATGCGGTCAAGTGGGCCACGAGCATCGCCGAACAGGTGCGGCGACTGCTGGGTGCGCCGAGCACCGATCCGCCTCTCGAGGTGGATCTGGATCTGCGTCCGGAAGGTCGCAGTGGTCCGATCGTGAGGACGTTCGCGTCCTACCGCGCGTACTACACGCAGTGGGCCGAGGTGTGGGAGGTCCAGGCTCTGCTGCGCGCGCATGCCGTCGCAGGGGATCGCGAACTCGGCACACGCTTCCTGCACATGATCGACGACGTGCGGTATCCCGAGGGCGGGGTCTCCCACGAGGCCGTCCGCGAGATCCGGCGGATCAAGGCCCGCGTCGACTCCGAGCGGCTGCCGCGCGGCGCCGATCCGGCGACCCACACCAAACTCGGCAGGGGTGGGCTCGCCGACATCGAGTGGACCGTGCAGTTGCTGCAGCTCCAGCACGCATACGGCATCCCGGCATTGCACACGACCTCGACGCTCGACGCGCTCGACGCCATCGGAGCCGCCGAACTGCTCAGCGCCACCGACGTCGAACTTCTCCGGACGGCGTGGATCACCGCGACGGATGCGCGCAACTGCCTCGTGCTCGTGCGCGGTAAACCGACCGACCAACTCCCCGGTCCCGGACGGTTGCTGGAAGCGGTTGCCCGCGTGACGGGTTGGCGTGGCGAGGACGCGTCGGAGTTCCTCGACTACTACCTGCGCGTGACGCGGCGTGCGCGGGCGGTCGTCGAGCGGGTCTTCTGGGATTAGTCGGCCGTCAATCGCAGACGATGACGAGTGCGAGTCCTCGCCAGACCTCGACCTCGGTCTTGTCCCATGTCCCGTCTTCGTGATTCCAGTCGTATTCGACCTCGACGTCGTAGCCGCGGTCGCGTTGCTCGGTCACCCGGCAGTTCTGCATGGTGCTGCCGGAACGGTTGAGGATGATGTAGGGGACTCCGGCGTCGGAGAGCACTGTCCGGGCCTGTTCCTGTGACATCCCGACGACGGAGACGTCGGTCTGTGCCGCTGCGGTGCCGGCGAGTGCGACGGACAGGGGGACAGGGGACAGGAGTGCGGCGGCACAGGCCGCCGAGATGAGAGATCTACGCATGGTGGGGCCTCCCAGGGAGACGAGTCGTTCGAGTACGGACCTCGTCGCATCTGCTCCCCCCGAGAGCGGAATGTGACACATATCACCAAAATCGCACTCCCACGGTACACCTGTGTGTAGTAAGTCTGTCCAGTCCGTTTTCTCGGTACCCCTTCGCCGCACGCTGCGGAGCCACCCGCCGAGTACGGCGGGTGGCTCCGGAGTGGTGCATCAGGCGCGGTCGTGGACCGCTGAGGCCCTCACTTCTTCAGGTCGAAGCGATCCAGGTCCATCACCTTCGTCCAGGCCGCGACGAAGTCACGCGCGAACTTCGGGCCTGCATCGTCGGCCGCGTAGACCTCGGCCAGCGCCCGCAACTGCGAGTTGGCCCCGAAGACGAGGTCGACGGCGGTCGCGGTGTACTCGACCTCGTCCGATCCCCGAGCGCGACCTTCGTAGACGCCCTCACTGTTCTGGGAGACCTTCCACTCGGTTCCCATGTCGAGCAGATTGACGAAGAAATCGTTCGTCAGGGTCTGCGGACGGTCGGTGAAGACCCCGTGCGTGCCGCCCCCGTGGTTCGCGCCGAGAACACGCAGACCGCCGACGAGCACCGTCATCTCGGGAGCCGTCAACGTCAGCAGGTTCGCCCGTTCGAGGAACAGTTTCTCGGGTGGGAGCTTCTCGCCGCCGCGCAAGTAGTTGCGGAAGCCGTCGTGCTTCGGTTCGAGCACCGCGAACGATTCGACGTCCGTCCACTCCTGCGTGGCATCCGTGCGGCCGGGTGTGAACGGCACCGTGATCTCGTGCCCGGCATCCTTGGCGGCCTTCTCCACCGCGGCGCTCCCGGCGAGGACGATCAGGTCCGCCAGCGAGATCTTCTTGTTCCCGCCCGAGCTGTTGAACTGCTCCTGGATGCCTTCGAGGATCTGCAGAACCTGTGCGAGTTGCTCGGGTTCGTTGGCCTCCCAGTTCTTCTGCGGCTCGAGCCGCACCCGCGCGCCGTTCGCCCCACCGCGCTTGTCGGTTCCGCGGAAGCTCGCAGCCGACGCCCACGCGGCCGCGACGAGCTGCGGGACGGTTGCTCCCGACTCGAGGACCGTGCTCTTGAGCGACGCGATGTCGCTCTCGTCGATCAGCTCGTGGTCGACCTCCGGTACCGGGTCCTGCCAGATCTGGGGTTCCGGGATCCACGGGCCGCGGTACCGCGAGATCGGACCCATGTCGCGGTGCAGGAGCTTGAACCACGCCTTGGCGAATTCGCGCTCGAGTTCCTCGGGGTGATCGAGCCAGCGGCGGGTGATCTCGCCGTAGATCGGGTCGTAACGAAGAGCGAGGTCGCTCGTGAGCATCGCGGGTGCGTGCTTCTTCGACGGGTCGTGCGCGTCGGGCACCGTACCGGCGCCGCCGCCGTCCTTCGGCGTCCACTGCCACGCCCCGGCGGGGCTCTTGGTCTTCTCCCACTCGAAGGCGTAGAGGGTCTCGAGGAAGGTGTTGTCCCACTTCGTCGGAGTCGGCGTCCACGTGACCTCGAGGCCACTGGTGATCGTGTCGCCGCCTACGCCGGTGCCGAACGAGTTCTTCCAGCCGAGTCCCTGCTGTTCGAGCGGCGCGGCTTCGGGTTCGGGACCGAGATTGTCGGCCGGTGCCGCACCGTGGGTCTTACCGACGGTGTGGCCGCCGACGATCAGCGCCGCCGTCTCGACGTCGTTCATCGCCATCCGGGCGAACGTCTCGCGGATGTCGCGTCCGGATGCGAGGATCTCCGGATTACCGTTGGGTCCTTCGGGGTTGACGTAGATCAGACCCATCTGCACCGCGCCGAGCGGACCCTGGAGCTCGCGCTCGCCCGCATATCGCTCGTCGCCGAGCCAGGTGTCCTCGGGGCCCCAGAAGACCTCGTCGGGCTCCCAGATGTCCTCGCGGCCGAACGCGAAGCCCATGGTCGTGAAACCCATCGACTCGTAGGCACAGTTGCCGGCGAAGATGATGAGGTCGGCCCACGAGAGTTTGCGGCCGTACTTCTGCTTGATCGGCCACAGCAGACGACGCGCCTTGTCGGTGCTGACGTTGTCGGGCCAGCTGTTGAGCGGGGCGAACCGCTGCGCACCCTTGCCGCCGCCGCCCCGGCCGTCGGCGATGCGGTAGGTGCCGGCCGAATGCCAGCCCGTCCGGATGAGCAGACCGCCGTAGTGACCGAAGTCGGCCGGCCACCAGTCCTGCGAGTTCGTCATGAGGTCGAA
The DNA here is from genome assembly GCF_001646655.1 of Rhodococcus gordoniae. GTDB lineage: Bacteria > Actinomycetota > Actinomycetes > Mycobacteriales > Mycobacteriaceae > Rhodococcus > Rhodococcus gordoniae. Next base: position 57,520 of record NZ_LPZN01000028.1, read on the forward strand.
GAGATCCTGACGGAGCGCTTCGACGTCGAGTGTCTCGACCTCCTTCGAATAGTCGAAGTCGGGTTCCATCGGATTGGACAACGGTGAATGCTGGTGCAGCACCGTCAGATCCAGTTGTTCCGGCCACCAGTCCTGGTTGGTCCTCGGCCGGTGCGGTGACGGCTCGGGGGCGGGGACTGCCGGGTTTTCGCTTTCGGACACTGCGGTTTCCTTCCGGATCAGTGGATCGGACCGATTTCGGGCTGTGGTCGTAGGTCGTCTGTCGAACAGTCGCGGCACAGGCCCCAGAAGACGACGTCCGCCTCGTCGACGTCGAAACCTGCGTCGTCCACCGGCGTCAGGCAACGCGAGTCGCCGAGGGTGTGGCCGACATCCGAGATCGCGGCGCAGGACCGGCAGACGAGGTGGTGATGGCGGTCGCCGACACGCACTTCGTACCGCGCGTGAAAGCCTGCGGGCCGGATTCGCCGGAGCAGTCCACGTGCCGAGAGCGCGTGGAGGATGTCGTACACGGTGTGCCGGCCGATGCCGGGAACGACGGCGCCGACCGCATCGAAGATGCGATCGGCATCGGCGTGCGGGTGCTCGTGCGCCGCATCGAGCACCGCCAGACGCTGCCGGGTCACGCGAAGACCCGCTGCACGTAACCGCTCGGAGAAATCCTGCGTCGAGGGCACGTGCCCACTATGGACCACTTTTCTGGAATCGGTCGCGATTCGGTCGGATCCGATGAGGAACGAACGCATCTCGCGTGCCGAACCGGGGTTCGCTACCGCTGCAGCCGGGGCGAGCCCCGGTTCGGCGCGCGAGGATGCCGGTGCGGAAAAGACGAGAGGCCGCCCGTCCCGAACAGGGGACGAGCGGCCTCTCGAAGAGTGCCTACCGGATCCGACTCAGCAGTCGAAGTACAGCTGGAACTCGTAGGGGTGCGGACGCAGGTTGACCGGAGCGATCTCCTGCTCGCGCTTGAGCGAGATCCAGGTCTCGATGAGGTCGGTGGTGAAGACGCCGCCCTCGGTGAGGTACTCGTGGTCGCGCTCGAGATTGTCGATGACGGCCGACAGGCTCGTCGGAGCCTGCGGGATGTTCTTGGCCTCCTCCGGCGGGAGCTCGTAGAGGTCCTTGTCGACCGGGGCGAGCGGCTCGATCTTGTTCTTGATGCCGTCGAGGCCGGCCATCATCTGCGCCGCGAAGTTCAGGTAGGGGTTACCCGAGGAGTCGGGAGCGCGGAACTCGAGGCGCTTGGCCTTCGGGTTGTTGCCCGTGATCGGGATACGCACGGCAGCCGAACGGTTGCGCTGGCTGTACACGAGGTTGATCGGAGCCTCGTAGCCCGGCACCAGACGGTGGTACGAGTTGATCGTCGGGTTCGTGAAGGCGAGCAGCGACGGCGCGTGGTGCAGGATGCCACCGATGTACCAGCGGGCCACATCGGACAGGCCTGCGTAGCCGGCCTCGTCGTGGAACAGCGGCTTGCCGTCCTTCCACAGCGACTGGTGCACGTGCATGCCCGAACCGTTGTCGCCGAACAGCGGCTTCGGCATGAAGGTGACGGTCTTGCCGGCCTGCCACGCGGTGTTCTTGACGATGTACTTGAACAGCTGCAGGTCGTCGGCCGCGGCGAGCAGGGTGTTGAACTTGTAGTTGATCTCGGCCTGGCCGCCGGTGCCCACCTCGTGATGGCCGCGCTCGAGTTCGAAGCCGGCATCGGCGAGGTTGGTGGCGATCTGATCGCGCAGGTCGACGTAGTGGTCGTACGGTGCGACGGGGAAGTAGCCGCCCTTCGCCCGGACCTTGTAGCCGCGGTTGGGGGTGCCGTCGGCGTTGTACTCGACGCCGGTGTTCCAGGAACCGGAGACCGCGTCGATCTCGTAGAAGGCGCCGTTGATCTTCGAGTCGTAGGCGATCGAGTCGAAGATGTAGAACTCGGCCTCGGCGCCGAAGAAGGCAGTATCGGCGATGCCGGTGCTGATCAGGTATTCCTCGGCCTTGCGCGCGACGTTGCGGGGGTCGCGGCTGTAGGACTCGCGGGTGAAGGGGTCGTGGACGAAGAAGCTGATGTTGAGCGTCTTGGCTGCGCGGAAGGGATCCAGACGCGCGGTCGTCACATCGGGGAGCAGCAGCATGTCGGACTCATGGATCGACTGGAACCCACGGACCGAGGAACCGTCGAATGCCAGACCGTCCTCGAGCACGTCCTCGTTGAAGGCCTTGGCCGGGATGGAGAAGTGCTGCTCGATGCCGGGCAGGTCGGTGAAGCGGACGTCGACGTATTCGACGTTCTCTTCCGCGATGAACTTGAATACCTCTTCGGCCGTGGTGAACGCCACGCTTGTGCTCCTTCAGTCGGTGCGCGCCATGGGTGCTGGGCGCCTGCGTCGGATCAGACGTTATGGATCTGGTGTTGCCCGTCCATCAAGCCTATGTTTCGTGGGTGTTACACATGTCTTCGTCCTGCAGTGAGGTCGAAAAGGTGGTATAAGTCACCACTGCCAACACGGGTCGACGCTGGTCCGCCCAGGAGAGCTTATCCTGGTGTCATGGCACGCATGACGGGCAGTTGGCTTTCCGGGCCTGCTGCGGCGCTTCCCCAAGGTCTCCGGCAGGAGCAGGACTATCCCGGGCAGCTGCTCGGCCTCCCCGAGCACGGCCCCGGTTCCATGGTGCCCACGAGCCGCAGGGTGCTTGCCCTCGTGATCGACTGGTTCATGGCCATGGCGATCGCCGCCGGTCTGGTCGGGGGCAACCCCCTCGAGAGTCCGCTGCTGTCGTCGTACACCCTGATCATCTGGTTCGTGGTGGGCGTGGGGTGCGTGAGCCTGTTCTCGTTCACGCCGGGGCAGTTCGTCGCCGGCCTCCAGGTGGCGCGGGTGGACGCTCCCGTGCGAGTGGGCATCGTGCGAGCGCTCGCACGCCAGGTCCTGCTGGTGTTCATCGCTCCGGCGCTCGTCACGGACGTCGACGGTCGCGGCCTCCAGGACCGCGCCACCGGCACCGCGGTCGTTCGTTCGCGCTGACCGCGCGGTCGTTCGTTCGCGCTGGCCCGCCGCCCCTTCTCCGTATACACCGAAGGCCGCCTCTCGTCCCGGGACGAGAGGCGAGCGGCCTTCGGTGTATACGGAAGGTCAGCGGCGACGCATGGTGCGCTGCACGCTGCGCATCTTCGCGCCGGCGGGAAGCGGGCCCTTGGGCATGGCCGGACCGGACTTCTTCGAGCTCAGCGCCGACAGACGACCTTCGATGGTGTCCATCCGCTTGGTGTCGATGTTGCGGGGCAGCTTGTTCAGACGCTTCTGCAACTGGGAGAGCGGGACCTGGCCCTCGTCGTTGCCGACGACGAACTCGTAGATCGGGGTGTCGCCCACCAGTCGGGCGACCCGCTTCTTCTCCTGGGCCAGCAGACCCTTCACGCGACCGGGGTTGCCCTCACCGACGAGGATCACTCCCGGGCGTCCGATCACGCGGTGCACGGCGTCGAGCTGGGTGGTGCCCGCGACCGCCTGGGTCACGCGCCACGCGCCCTGCAGGTTGTCGAGCGCCCACGCGGCCGCACCGGCCTGACCGTCGGCTTTCGAGTACACGCTCTTCTGCACGCGGCGCCCGAAGATGATGAAGGCCGACAGGACGCCGACGAGGATGCCGACCGGCAGCAGGAACCACTGGATGCCGAAGAGCAGACCGACGACGAAGAACACCACGATCGAACCGACGAGGGCGCCGATCATCCACGGCAGGAGTGCCTTGTCCTCTTTGCGCTGGATCTGGAACGCCTGCCACAGCTGGGTTCGACGCTCCTTCGACGCCTGCTTGCGTGCGGCCTTCGCCGCGGCCTTCGCTTCCTTGTCGGTCTTGCTGCCCTTCGCCATGTATTCAAGGATACGGCCCCGGTGGTGGCACCTTTACCACCACCGGGGCCGTTACGAACCTGCGCGACGTCAGTTGCCGAAGCGCGCGAGAACCGCGCCGGCTTCCTGGGACGCTGTGCCCTCTTCGGCGAGATGCGCCTGGTCGGCGGGGAGTTCGCGTCCGTGATGAGCCATCGCCTGCGCGTACAGGCGACCTGCGCGGTACGACGAACGCACCAGCGGTCCGGCCATCACACCGGCGAACCCGATCTCGCGGGCGGTCTCGGAGTGGTCGACGAACTCCTGCGGCTTGACCCAGCGCTCGACCGGATGGTGCAGCGGGGAGGGCCGCAGGTACTGGGTGATCGTGATGATGTCGCAGCCGGCGTCGTGCAGGTCGTGCAGCGCTTCGGTGACCTCCTCGGGGGTCTCGCCCATGCCGAGGATGAGGTTGGACTTGGTGACCAGACCGAAGTCGCGGGCCTGCCGGATCACGTCGAGCGACCGCTCGTAGCGGAAGGCCGGACGGATGCGCTTGAAGATCCGCGGCACGGTCTCGACGTTGTGCGCGAGCACCTCGGGACGCGACTCGAAGACCTCTCGCAGCAGGTCGGGCTTGCCGTTGAAGTCGGGGATCAGGTTCTCGACGCCGGTGCCCGGATTGAGCGCGTGGATCTGCTTCACCGTCTCGGCGTAGAGCCACGCACCGCCGTCGGGCAGATCGTCGCGGGCGACGCCGGTGATCGTGGAGTAACGCAGACCCATGGACCGGACCGACTCGGCGACACGGCGCGGCTCGTCGCGGTCGAGCGCGGCCGGCTTGCCGGTGTCGATCTGGCAGAAGTCGCAGCGCCGGGTGCACTGCTCGCCACCGATGAGGAAGGTCGCCTCGCGGTCTTCCCAGCACTCGTAGATGTTAGGGCAACCGGCTTCCTCGCACACGGTGTGCAGACCTTCGCGGCGCACCAGGCCTTTGAGGTCGGTGTACTCCGGGCCCATCTTCGCCCGGGTCTTGATCCAGTTGGGTTTGCGTTCGATCGGCGTCTGTGCGTTTCGGGTCTCGATCCGCAGCAGCTTGCGTCCTTCTGGGGCCACAGTCACGTCCTCGATCGTACGCCGCCGGTCCTGCCCGGATCCGGCGGGTGCGACCGCCCTCAGAACCGGCGCGTCGTGAATTCCGGGGTGGTGGTGGGAATTCCGGACGCACCGACGGCCTGCTCGAAGGTGACCCGGTCGATGTCGCAGTCGGTCACGGGGATTCGGCCGTCGAGCGCTGCGATGACGGCTTCGGTGACGGCGGGGATCACCTCGTCGACGGTGACCTCCCGGCCGAGTTCGCCGGTGAGCGACGCGACCCCGGCGTCGCGGATACCGCACGGGACGATCGAGTCGAACGCGTCGAGAGTCGAGTTGCAGTTGAGTGAGAACCCGTGCATCGCGACCCCGCGTTGCACCCGGATGCCGATCGCGGCGATCTTGCGTTCGGGGAGCCAGTGCCCGTCGCGCAGTTCGGCGGGAAGCCACACGCCGGACCGTCCGTCCACACGGCCGCACGTCAGGCCCATGTCGGTGCACACACGGATCAGGCCCTGCTCGATGCGGCGCACGTAACCGACCACGTCGACGGGTTCGGCGAGCTTGACGATGGGATAGCCGACGAGCTGGCCCGGACCGTGCCAGGTGATCTTGCCGCCGCGGTCGACGTCGATGACGGGGGTGCCGTCGGTGGGCCGGTCGCCGTCCTCGGTCCGGCGCCCGGCGGTGTAGACGGGTGGGTGTTCGAGCAGCAGCAGGGTGTCGGCGCCGATGCCGTCGGCGCGCTCGTTCGCGAGTTCGCGCTGCTTCTCCCAGGCCTCGAGATAGCCGATGGTTCCGAGCCGCGCGACAGCGACGGGAGCCGAGTCGGAGCGGGCGGAAGACGAGGGATCGCTCATGTTCCTGAACTCTACGCCGCGCGGTACGGCGTGAGCACCCGCGGTGCGGGGACGCCGCGGGGGCACCACCTGGTCGGTGATGCCCCCGCGGATGTCGTCCGGATCGTCGTCCGGATCCCGGACCTACAGTCCCAGTTCGGACTCGAAGGCGCCCTCCTCGAGACGATGCTTGATCGTCTTGAGGAAGCGACCTGCGTCGGCACCGTCGATCAGGCGGTGATCGTAGGTGAGCGGCAGGTAGCACATGGACCGCACACCGATCGACTCGTTGCCGGTCTCGTCGTTCACCACGACGGGACGCTTGACGATCGCGCCGGTACCGAGCATCGCGGCCTGCGGCGGCACGAGGATCGGGGTGTCGAACAACGCGCCCTGGCTACCGATGTTGGTGATGGTGAAGGTGCCACCGGCCAGCTCGTCGGGCTTGAGACCACCCTTGCGGGCACGCTCGGCGATGTCGGCGATCGCGCGGGCGAGCTCGGCCAGCGACAGGTCGCCGGCGTTGTGGATCACCGGGGAGAGCAGACCCTGCTCGGTGTCCACGGCGATGCCGAGGTGCTCGGCCGCGTGGTAGGTGATCTCCTTCTTGCTGTCGTCGAAGGAGGCGTTGATGTTCGGGTGCGCCCGCAGCGCCTCGACGACGGCCTTCGCGAAGAACGGCAGGAAGGTGAGGTTGACGCCCTCGCGCTCGGAGAACGTCTTCTTCGCCTGTGCGCGCAGCTGAGCGATCTTGGTGACGTCGACCTCGAAGGTCTGGGTGAGCTGCGCGGAGGTCTGCAGCGACTCGAGGGTCTTCTTCGCCGTGATCTGGCGGATGCGGTTGACCTTCTGGGTCGTGCCGCGCAGCTTGGCGAGCTCGGGACGGACACCCGGAGCCGGACCGGCGGGAGCAGCGGTCTTCTGCTCGGCGCCGGCGGCCGTGCCACCCTCGGCGGCGGCGAGGACGTCCTGCTTGCGGATGCGGCCGCCCACACCGGTGCCCTTCACCGCGGACAGGTCCACACCGTGCTGCGAGGCGAGCTTGCGGACCAGCGGGGTGACGTACGGCGTCGCACCGCTCGGGGTGGACTCCTCCTGCGGCGCGGGTTTCGGAGTCGAAGCCGCGGTACCGACGGGCTTCGGCGCGGGTGCCGGGGTGGCCTGCTCGACCTTCGGCGCCTGCTGCTGGGCGGCGGGCTTCGGAGCTTCCTGCTTCGGGGCCTCCTGCTTCGGCGCAGGCTTCTCCTCGGCGGGAGCGGATTGCTGGGCCGGAGCGGACTGCTGAGCGGGAGCTTCGGAACCGATGACGGCGAGCTGTCCGCCGACCTCGACCGTGTCGTCCTCCTGCGCGGTGATCTCGGTGAGGATGCCGGCGACGGGAGAGGGGATCTCGGTGTCGACCTTGTCGGTGGAGACCTCGAGGAGCGGCTCGTCGACGGCGACCTCGTCGCCGACGGCCTTGAGCCAGCGGGTGACGGTGCCTTCGGTGACCGACTCGCCCAGTGCCGGCATGGTGACGGGGGTGCCGTCGCCGCTGCCACCCGAGGAAGCGGGCTGCGCAGGCTCGGACGGAGCCGGAGCGGCCTCCTCCGACGGCGCGGTGGTCGGCTCGACGGCCGGTGCCGGCTCGGCGGGAGCGGACTGCTGGGCCGGAGCGGACTGCTGAGCGGGAGCTTCGGAACCGATGACGGCGAGCTGTCCGCCGACCTCGACCGTGTCGTCCTCCTGCGCGGTGATCTCGGTGAGGATGCCGGCGACGGGAGAGGGGATCTCGGTGTCGACCTTGTCGGTGGAGACCTCGAGGAGCGGCTCGTCGACGGCGACCTCGTCGCCGACGGCCTTGAGCCAGCGGGTGACGGTGCCTTCGGTGACCGACTCGCCCAGTGCCGGCATGGTGACGGGGGTGCCGTCGCCGCTGCCACCCGAGGAAGCGGGCTGCGCGGGAGCGGATTCGGCGCCGGGTTCCTCCGAGGGAGCCTGCTCGGCCGGTGCCTCTTCGGCGGCGGGTGCGGAGCCGTCGCCGGCTTCCTCCCCGGCGTCACCGATCACGGCCAGTTCGCCACCGATCTCGACCGTGTCGTCCTCCTGGGCGACGATCTTGACCAGCACGCCGGCGGCAGGCGACGGGATCTCGGTGTCGACCTTGTCCGTGGAGACTTCGAGCAGGGGCTCGTCGACTTCGACCGTGTCTCCTTCCTGCTTGAGCCATCGCGTGACAGTTCCCTCGGTGACGCTCTCACCAAGCGCTGGCATCTGGACGGAGAAGGCCATGTCTGTTGACTCCTCGACGGTTGTGTTCGTGTGTGTTGAGTTGTACCGACTCGTGGTCGCCGACCATTGTGTGGTCGTTGACCATTGTGCGCGGGGCAGGGACCCCGTGCCTGCTGGTTCACGTGTTCGGTCGGGCCGATACCGGCGGGGCATGGCCACACCCATCCTTGCACCTATCTTTCGGTGACGTTCGGGGAGGGGCGGGTCACTTCACACCGGGGGTTCGGCTGTTGCCGATCACACCGGTCCTCTCCCTTGCCTCGGGTGAGACCTCCGGAAGAGGACCGGTGTGGGCGATCATCCGTTGGCGGCGACGTCCTCGATCACGGCGAGCATCGTGCGCACGGGCACACCGGTGCCACCCTTACCGACGTAACCGAACGGTCCACCGGTGTTGAACGCCGGGCCCGCGACGTCGATGTGGGCCCACTGCACACCCTCGGGGACGAACTCCTTCAGGAAGATGCCGGCCGTGAGCATGCCTCCCCACCGGTGAGGGGAGACGTTCGCGAGGTCGGCCACACGGGACTCGAGATCGCCGCGCAGTTCCTTCGGGAAGGGCATCGGCCAGCCGTTCTCCCCGACCTCCTGGGACAGCGCGGCCACGCGGTCGCGGAACTCGTCGTGACCCATGACGCCCGGGGTCCGGGTGCCGAGGGCGACCATCTGGGCGCCGGTGAGGGTCGCGGTGTCGACGAGGTAGTCGGGATCGTCCTCGCACGCGCGCACGATGGCGTCGGCGAGGATCAGGCGACCCTCGGCATCGGTATTGATGACCTCGACGGTGGTTCCGCCGTACTGGGTCAGCACGTCGCCCGGCCGCTGCGCCGTGGACGACGGCATGTTCTCGGCCATCGGCACGGTGGCGGTGACATCGGCGGCGACACCGAGCTTCGCGGCGAGCACGACGGTTGCGATCACCGCGGCGGCACCGGCCATGTCGGAGGTCATCGCCTCCATACCGGCGGCGGGCTTGATGGAGATGCCGCCGGTGTCGAAGGTGATGCCCTTGCCCACGAGGGCGACCTTCGGAGCCTTGCGCTTCTTCGACGAGTAGGACAGGCGCACGAGACGCGGGGGACGCGACGATCCCTTGCCGACGCCGACGATGCCGCCGAAGCCCTTCTTCTCGAGTGCCTTCTCGTCGAGGACCTCGACCTTCAGCCCGGCGGCCTCGCCGAGGGCCTTCGCCCGCTCGGCGAACTCGGCCGGGAACAGATGGCTGGGCGGGGTGTTCACGAAGTTCCGGGCCGTCGCGACGGCCTCGGCGATCGCGGTGGCGCGGGTGAGGGCGGACTTGGCGTCGCGGTCGCGGGTCGACGGCACCAGCAGCTCCACCCGCGCGACCGGCCGGGCATCCTCCTTCGGCGCGGACTTCTCCGACCGGAACTCGGTGTAGGTGTAGGCGCCGAGCGCGAACCCTTCCGCCGCGGCACCGAGGTCGACGGCGGACAGCGTGGTCGCGACCGTCTCCACACCTGTCAGTACGCGTGCTGCGGTACCGGCGGAACGGCGGACCTGCTCGGCGTCGATCTTGTCGGCATCCCCGAGACCGACGGCGAGGACGCTCGCCACGGGCAGCGACGCGGGTGCCGGCACCCGCGTGAGTTCTTCGCTGCGGCCCGTCGCGCCCACGGCGACCAGGTTGTCGAGCAGTTCACCGAGAACCGCCTCGTCGACCGGTGCGTCACCCGCGAGGATCTCGGGGGTGCCGTCGGCGGAGGTCAGTCCGATCACGAGTACATCGGCTCGCTCGGATACCGAACCGGCGAGAACGAGTTCGGGAAGATCGGGAGTGGGTGCACTCACAGGGCATCTCCTTGGAGCTGATCGGGAACGAGCGAGTCGTTCGCGTGTGGCGTCGTTCGGTGCGAGGGGATCGCCTCGATGTCATCGACCCTAATGACACCGACGCCGGACGTCGCTGTCGGACACGATGGCGGTGGGATAGCGTCGTACGCCATGAGTGACGAGGAACTGAAGCAGGGGCCCATCCACGCCGTGCACGTCGAACTCGGCGCGACATTCGCTCCGTTCGGCGGCTGGGAGATGCCCGTCTCCTACGCGGGGACGGTCGCCGAGCACACGGCCGTGCGCGAGACGGTGGGCCTGTTCGACGTCAGCCACCTGGGCAAAGCGCTCGTCGCCGGGCCGGGCGCCGCGGAGTTCCTGAACACGACCCTCACCAACGACCTCTCCAGGATCGCTCCCGGCAAGGCGCAGTACACGCTGTGCTGCACCGAGAGCGGCGGTGTGGTCGACGACCTGATCGTCTACTACGTCTCCGACGACGAACTCTTCCTCGTTCCCAACGCGGCCAATACGGCCACGGTCGTCGAGATGCTGTCCGCGGCGGTGCCCGCGGGCGTCACTGTGACGAACCAGCATCGGGACCACGCGGTGTTCGCCGTCCAGGGGCCGAGGTCCGCCGACGTCCTCGAAGCGCTGGGACTGCCCACCGACATCGCCTACATGGGGTTCGCCGACGCCGGATACGAGGGTGCTCCGGTGCGGGTGTGCCGCAGCGGATACACCGGTGAGCGCGGTTTCGAGGTGCTGCCTCGCTGGGACGACGCCGAGCGCGTCTTCCGTGCCCTGCTCGAGGCCGTCCGTGCCCAGGGCGGGCAGGCCGCGGGTCTCGGTGCCCGCGACACCCTGCGCACCGAGATGGGCTATGCGCTGCACGGACACGAACTGTCCGTGGACATCTCCCCGCTCCAGGCGCGGGTCGGCTGGGCCGTGGGCTGGAAGAAGCCGCAGTTCTGGGGCCGCGACGCCCTGCTCGGCGAGAAGGAGGCAGGCCCGGCACGGACACTGTGGGGCCTGCGGGCGCTCGACCGCGGTGTCCTGCGTCAGGATCTGACGGTGCTGCGCGACGGTGCCGAGGTCGGCCGGACCACCTCGGGAACCTTCTCGCCGACCCTCAAGATCGGCATCGCCCTCGCACTCCTCGACACCGCCGCCGGACTCGCACCCGGCGACGAAGTGAGCGTGGACGTGCGCGGACGGTCGCTGCGCGCCGAAGTGGTGGCTCCGCCGTTCGTCGAGGACCACACCAGATAGGGCTTCTGCAGGCGGTTGTACCATTGTCCTCCATGACAGGTGTCCTCGAATTCGCCCGCGTCCAGCATCCTTCACCGAGCTCTGCGGAGCGGCGCCAGGAGGTTCTGTCGAATCCCGGTTTCGGGCAGTACTTCACCGATCACATGGTGTCGATCACCTACACCGACGGGATCGGTTGGCACGACGCGAAAGTCGAGCCGTACGCCCCGATCTCCCTGGACCCGGCCGCGATGGTCCTGCACTACGGGCAGGCGATCTTCGAGGGTCTCAAGGCCTACCGGCAGGCCGACGGCAGCATCGCGTCGTTCCGCGTGACCGCCAATGCCGCGCGCATGAACCGGTCCGCGGAGCGGCTCGCGATGCCGTACCTGCCGCCGGAGCTGTTCGTGCAGGCGATCACCGAGCTGGTGGAGGTCGACAACGAGTGGGTTCCGGCCGCGGGCGGCGAGGATTCCCTCTACTTGCGTCCCTTCGCCTTCGCGACCGAGCCGGCTCTCGGCGTGCGGCCCGCGAAGGAGTACACGTTCCTCGTCATCGCGTCCCCGGCGGGTGCCTATTTTCCGCGTGGCGTGAAGCCGGTCAACGTGTGGCTCTCCCGTGAGTACGTGCGTGCCTCACCGGGCGGCACCGGCGCCGCGAAGTTCGCCGGCAACTATGCGGCGTCGCTCGTCGCGCAGGCGCACGCGGCCGAACAGGGCTGCGACCAGGTGGTCTGGCTCGATGCCATCGAGCGCAAGTACGTCGAGGAGATGGGCGGCATGAACCTGTACTTCGTGTACGGGTCCGGCGCCGACGCGCGCCTGGTCACCCCGGAGCTGTCCGGCTCGCTGCTCCCGGGCATCACCCGCGACTCGTTGCTCACCCTCGCCAAGGACTCCGGTCTCGCGGTGGAGGAGCGGCGCATCAGCACCGACGAGTGGCGCGAGAAGGCCGCGAGCGGTGAGATCACCGAGGTGTTCGCGTGCGGTACCGCGGCGGTCATCACGCCGGTCGGCAGCGTCAAGGACAAGGACGGCGAGTTCACCATCGCCGACGGCGAGCCCGGCCCGATCACGATGGCCCTGCGCGACACCCTGACGGGCATCCAGCGCGGCACCTTCGCCGACACTCACGGATGGATGACGACACTGCGCAAGTGACGTAGCCACCATCGCAAGGGTGCTGCCGGACTCCGGCAGCACCCTTGCGTCGTTTCCGGAGGGAATGCGATCTACAGCAGGCTCGCCGCCGCCACCGCCACGGCGGCGACCGTGCCCTCGGAGACCGCGCCGAGCACGTCCCCGTTCATGCCCCCGAAGCGCGCGACGCAGTGCCGGGCGAAGACCACCGCCGCGACCAGCACCACCATCACCACGAGCGGCCCGGCCCAGACCGGACCGGGCAGGCACACGACCGACAGCACCACGGCCGACAACGGCCACAGTGCGACCGGCACGACACCCTGGGTGCCCGACACGAGCGCGCCGAAGCCGCTGCCGGGCGCGGCGGGCACCCCGCGTCGGCATGCCACGACCACCGCGACACGTCCGGTGAAGACCGCGAAGGCGACCGCCCACCACGCGTGCGTGTCGGCGAGCGCACCGAACGAAGCGGCCTGCAGACCGAGGACGACGACGAGTGCCACGACGCCGAACGGACCGGCGCCGCCGCTGTGCATCACCTCGCGCGCCCGCTCGGGCGGGCCGTAACAACCGAGGCCGTCGGCGGTGTCGCTCAGGCCGTCGACGTGCATCCCGCGGGTACCGACCGCGAGCGCACCGACGCACAACAGGCCCGTCACCAGGGGTGGCGCACCGACGGCCGAGCCAAGCCCGCACACGGTCGCGGCCGCGGCAGCGAGAAGGGCACCGGCGATCGGCGCCGCAGAGATGGCGCGTCCGGCGACCGTCCGATCGATCTCGGCGGGACCCCGTGCGGGCAGGACCGTCAACCACGACAGGGCCAGCGCGACCCCGGCCGGCCAGGCGCGGACCATCAGTCGGTGGCCGCCGGGATGATCTCGTCACGGGTGCTCACGCCCGCTTCGGAGAAGGTCGCCATCTGCGAGAGAATTGCGACCGCACCCTGCAGAACCGGAAGTGCCGTCACGGCACCCGACCCTTCACCGAGACGCATACCGAGATCGACGATCGGTTCGAGGCGGAGGTGTCGCAGCGCGATGTCGTGCGCGGGCTCGGCCGACCGGTGACCGGACACCCACCAGCGTGCCGCGCCGGGTGCGAGTTCCTCGGCGACCATCGCGGCGGCGGTGACGACGACGCCGTCGAGGATCACCGGCGTCCGGCGGACCGCGGCCTGCGCGAGGAATCCCGCCATCGCGGCGAAGTCCGCGCCCCCGGCGACGCGGAGCAACGCGACGGGATTGCGTACGTGCGGCCGGGCGCGCCACATGGCGTCGCGGATCGCGGTGACCTTGCGCATCCACCCCGCGTCGTCGACGCCGGTGCCGCGGCCGACCGCGGCCACGGGTTCGGTGGAGGTGAGAGTGGCGATGAGAACGGTTGCGGGAGTGGTGTTCCCGATCCCCATATCACCCGCGACGAGCAGATCGGCGCCCTCGTCGACCTCGCGGTCGGCGAGCGTGCGGCCGGCTTCGATCGCGCGGACGGTCTCGTCGTGGGTCAGCGCGTCCTCGCGGTCGATGCTGCCGCTCGAGCGCCGGATCTTGAACGCGGACACCTCGGGGGAGGTGTCGCTCTCGACCGCCATGTCGACGACCCGCACGCCTGCCCCGGCGGCTGCGGCGAGCACGTTCACGGCGGCGCCACCCCCGGACAGGTTCGCGACCATCTGCGCGGTGACCTCCGGTGGATAGGCCGAGACCCCGTGGCGCGCGACACCGTGGTCGCCTGCGAAGACCACGACCCGCGGTCGGCGGAAGGGGTGAGGCGGGACCTCGCCCTGACAGGCCGCGACCCAGCACCCGAGATCCTCGAGTCGCCCGAGAGACCCGGCGGGTTTCGTCAGATCCCGCTGACGCTCCTCGGCGGCGACGCGTGCTTCGAGATCGGGCAGGTCGACGCGCGGGAACTCGACGTCGGCGGGGGAATCGGAACCGCTGGTCACAGGTCACCTCTCGGACGGATATTCACGCCAGAACGCTATCAATCGACCCTCACCGGCAGGAATTCGACGATATGCGTCATTGCTGCCACTTCCGGGTGGCCTTCGTCGCGGAGACGACTCGGCCGCGGCACCGCATGTCGCAGGACATGCAGGCCGCGGCCGAGATCCGGTGGCTACCGCCGGGCGCGTGCGGAGCGCCTCACAACCGAACGGTGCACCGCGTCAGACGGCGTCGCCCGGACCGACCCGGGGGAGCGGCGCACGCAGTTTCTTGATCTGGGAGGCACGTACGAAGGCGTACCAGCCGAGCCCGAAGCCGCCGTCCGTCGAATCCGGGAAGCGCTCGCGCACCTTCTTGTTGACCATGCGCCCGAGGTAGATCCCCTCGATGACCATCAGCAGCATCATCACGAACATCGCGAGGGTGACGTACTGCTGCACCACCGGGCCGAGGAACATCGACATGATCAGCACGAGCGCGAGCGGCATGAACAGTCCGACGAGATTGCGCCGGCTGTCGACGAGATCGCGCACGTAGGCGCGCACCGGGCCGCGGTCGCGGGGGAGCAGGAACTTCTCCTCGCCCGCAAGCATCCGGTTGCGGCGCTCGGAGGCATCGGCGCGGCGCTGCGCTGCGGCAGCCTTGCGCTCGTCCTTGCTCTGCGACTTGCGCGCGGCCTTACGCCGCTCGCGTGCTTCCTTCGCGGTCAGGGGAGCGGGAGCGACGGGACCGCGACGGCGGCTCTCGGCGTCGCGCCGTTTGGGCGTCGGGCGCCCTTTGCCGGCGGTCGCTTTCGCGGCCGCGGAGTCGTCGGGAGTCGCGGCCGGGGAGTCCTCGGTCGCAGGAACCTGGTGATCGGCGGAGTCGTCGGAACCACCGCGGCGTAGCAACTTCACACCACCAGGCTATGGGATAGTGGAGAGAAGCGGAAAATCCGCGTGCCATACCACGCTCGGCGCAACTCGTCCACGAGGAATAGATTCCGGCGCGGTACCGTTGAACCATCGGGTTTCGACACGAACGACAGGGAGCGCCCATGACTGTGCAGCAAGAGACCGATACTCACGGCGTCATCCTGACCGAGGCCGCCGCTGCGAAGGCGAAGGCACTGCTCGATCAGGAGGGCCGCGACGACCTCGCTCTGCGTATCGCCGTGCAGCCCGGAGGCTGTGCCGGTCTGCGGTACCAGCTGTTCTTCGACGATCGCACGCTGGACGGAGACCTCACCAAGGAATTCGCCGGTGTGACGCTCGCCGTCGACCGGATGAGTGCGCCGTACGTCGAGGGTGCGTCGATCGACTTCGTCGACACCATCGAGAAGCAGGGCTTCACCATCGACAACCCGAACGCCACGGGGTCGTGCGCCTGCGGCGACTCGTTCAACTGAGGACGCACTTCGGAACCCCGGCGCTTCACGGCGCCGGGGTTCCGTCGTGTCCGCGGTAGTACCGTGGGACCGCTACGGCTCTCCGTGTGAGCAGCCACACCACCCGACATCCGCGGAAAGGCTCAGCCACGTGACCATCGCCGTGACCGGTTCCATCGCCACCGACCACCTCATGCGTTTCCCCGGCCGGTTCGCCGAGCAGCTGCTCGCCGACCAGCTCGCGCACATCTCCCTGAGCTTCCTCGTCGACGACCTCGTCGTCCGGCGCGGCGGAGTGGGAGGCAACATCGCGTTCGCGATGGGCGTCCTCGGCGGAACGCCGGTGCTCGTCGGCGCCGTCGGTGCCGACTTCACCGAGTACCGCACGTGGCTCGAGAACCACGGAGTCGACTGCTCGTCCGTGCGGATCTCGCACACCGCTCACACCGCGCGCTTCGTGTGCACCACCGACCTGGATATGGCGCAGATCGCCTCGTTCTATCCCGGCGCCATGTCCGAGGCCCGTGAGATCTCGATCGCGGACGTGGTGGAGAAGCACGGCGTCGACCTGGTGCTCGTCGGTGCCAACGATCCCGACGCGATGATCCGGCACACCGAGGAGTGCCGCCGGCTCGGGATTCCGTTCGTCGCCGACCCGTCCCAGCAGCTCGCCCGCCTGAACGGCCAGGAGACCGAACAGCTCATCGACGGCGCCGAGTACCTGTTCACCAACGAGTACGAGTGGGGACTGCTACTGCAGAAGACCGGGCTCACCGAGGACGAGGTGCAGGCGAAAGTGGGGATGCGCATCACCACCCTCGGCGGCGACGGTGCGAAGGTCGTCGACCGCGACGGCAACACGGTGCAGGTCGGTGTGGTGCCCGAACGCGCCAAGGTCGACCCCACCGGTGTCGGCGACGCCTTCCGCGCCGGCTTCCTGCTCGGCCACCGCTCCGGCCTGAGCATCGAACGCGCCGCGCAGCTCGGCTCGCTGGTCGCGGTACACGTCCTCGAGACCACCGGCACCCAGGAATGGACCTTCGACCGCACCGACGCTCTCAAGCGTCTCACCGACGCCTACGGCACCGCCGCCGCCGACGAGATCGGTGCGGTTCTCGGCGCCTGACAGCGGACCGGAACGACGAACGGCCGCGAGCCCCGGTGAGGGAGCTCGCGGCCGTGTCTCGTCGTGACCGTCAGATCTCGACCGGGTAGGCCGGTTCCTGGATCTGCGGCACGATGCGCTTCTCCACGAAGATCCCGTGCCAGACCATGAAACACAGCACCGTCCAGAGGCGTCGACTGTGATCGATCGGGCCGGTCCGGTGCTCGTCGAGCATCTTCGCGACGGCAGCCTTGTCGAGCAGATGGTCGGTCTGCGACTCGGCGATCACCTCGTGCGCCCAGTCGAACAGCTCCGTGCCGGCGAGCCAGTGCCGCAGGGGCACCGGGAAGCCCAGCTTCGCGCGGTGCAGCACATGCGGCGGGACGATGCCCTCCAATGCCTGCCTCAACGCGTACTTCGTCGTCTGTTTCGTAATCTTCTGTTCCAACGGCACCTGCGAGGCCACCCGGAACACCTCGGAGTCCAGGAACGGCACACGCAGCTCGAGCGAGTTGGCCATCGTCATCTTGTCGGCCTTGACGAGGATGTCGCCGCGCAGCCAGGTGAACAGATCGAGATGCTGCATCCGGGCCACCGGATCCCAGCCGCTCGACTGCGCGTAGATCGGCGCCGTGACGTCCTGGTGGGTCCACTCGGGACGGAACTCGCGCAGCACCGCCCGCAGCTGCGCGTCGTTGAAGCTGCGGGCGTTGCCGTAGTAGCGCTCCTCGAGCGTCATCGAGCCGCGGTGCAGCAGGCTCTTGCCGCGGGTGCCCTCCGGAATCCGCTCCGACAGCTGCCCGGCAGCCCGGCGCAGCGCGGGCGGGAGGAACTCGAACGGCCGCAGCGACAGCGGCTCGCGGTAGATGGTGTAGCCGCCGAACAGCTCGTCGGCGCCCTCACCGGACAACACGACCTTGACGTGCTTGCGGGCTTCGCGGGCGATGAACCACAGCGGGACGAGCGCGGGGTCGGCCACCGGGTCGTCGAGATACCAGATGATCTCCGGGATCGCCGCGGCGAACTCCCTGGGGGAGACGACCCGCACCACGTGCCGGGCACCGATCGCGGCGGCCGATTCGGCCGCGACGTCGACCTCGGAGTAGCCCTCCCGCTCGAAACCCGCGGTGAAGGTGATGAGTTTCGGGTTGTGGCGCATCGCCAGCGCGGCGATGGCCGTGGAGTCGATGCCGCCCGAGAGGAACGACCCGACGGTGACGTCGGCGCGCATGTGCTTGGCGACCGAGTCCTCGAGGGCCTCGGCGATCTCACGGTAGCGATCCTGCTCCCGGCCGGCGGCGAACGGCCGGACCGGGAAGGTCGGGTGGAAGTACCGCGTGATCTCCGGTTCGGCGCCGGGTGTGAGGCGCGCGTAGCAGCCCGACTCCAGGCGGCGGATCCGCCGGTGCAGCGTCTCGGGCTCGGGAACGTACTGCAGCACCGTGTAGTGCTCGATCGCCCGGGGATCGAGCTCGGTGTCGATGCCGATCACGTCGGCGAGTTCGAGCAGGCTCTTCTTCTCGCTGCCGAAGGCGGTGCCGCCGGTGCCGGTCGCGAGGAACAGCGGCTTGATGCCGAACGGATCGCGGGCGACGAACAACTCGCGGGTGTGCGTGTCCCAGATCGCGAAGGCGAACATGCCCCGCAGGCGCTGGACCGCGCGAACACCCCAGTGGTGGTAGGCCGCGACGATCGTTTCGCTGTCGCCTTCGGTCGCGAAGGCGGTACCGAACGTCTCGGTGAGCTCCTTGCGCAGTTCGAGATAGTTGTAGATCTCACCGTTGAAGGTCAGCGCGTAGCGGTCCGGCTGCTCCGGCGGGCCCCAGCGCAGCGGCTGGTGCGAGTGCGCGATGTCGATGATCGACAGGCGGTTGAATCCGAAGACGAGGTCGGCGTCGTGCCAGGTGCCGTGCTCGTCCGGGCCGCGATGGCGCAGACAGTGCATCGCGGCGTCCACCTTCGCGACGGACTCGTCGCTGGTGCCCTCAGTGGTCAGAAACCCGAGCAATCCGCACACGCGTGGGTTACCTCATTCCGGTCGGGGTGTCGCGATGAACCCCGGTGAGTGCCCAGCGCGAGACACCTCACCGCGCATGACACCGGGAACTACCACTCGGGGTCCGGCGTTGGTTCTATCGAAGTATGCCGCAGACGGCCGATGCCGGGCAGCCGCGCCCGGTTGCCACCGACGACCGGCCGGCCCACAAGAGAAAACCGACGTCACGAGCCGGGTCTTGCGGTCGAAACGCCCACCCCGACACTTTCTTCGTGCCCCGGCGATGGATAGCGCCCGGGTTTGGTCTACGCTGCGTAGTAATTGGGCCGGCCCTCCGGGTGTGCCCTAGTGGAATTGCGGCGATCAGGAAGGCGTGAACGTGGCGCAAGGTCGGATCCTTCGGCGGTTCGGGCTCGCAGCATCACTCGGCATTGCAGCCTTGGTGCTGACCGGGTGCTCGAGCGAAGAAATCCTTCGTTTCGGCTGGCCGGAGGGCATCACTCCTCAGGCCGAGCGTATGCGTGAACTGTGGACGTGGTCGGTTGTCGCCGCCCTCGTCATGGGAATTCTCGTGTGGGCACTCACCTTCTGGGTGATCATCGCCTACCGGCGTCGGAAGGACGACCCGGAGTTCCCGCGTCAGACGGCATACAACGTGCCTCTGGAACTGGCTTACACCGCGGCGCCGTTCGTCGCCGTGTGTGTGCTCTTCTACTTCACGGTCGTGGTCCAGAACTACGTCCTGGAGAAGGAGGACAACCCGAACGTCGTCGTCGACGTGACGGCGTTCCAGTGGAACTGGAAGTTCGGTTACCGGACGATCGATCTGCAGGACGGCACGGCCCCCTACAACGGCATCGACGAGGTCGCCGAGGAGGCGGTCGCACAGGAGCCGTTCGACCCGTCCACCGCGCACGGTGAATCGGGTGGGGAGCACGAGGCTCCGGGCCCGATCCACGGCAAGCCCACGGAGGATCTGTCCTACCTGCACTACGACAAGATCGAGACGATCGGCACCAGCGAAGAGATTCCGGTGCTCGTTCTTCCCACCGGCAAGCGCATCGAGTTCCAGCTGGCGTCCTCCGACGTCATCCATTCCTTCTGGGTGCCGGAGTTCCTGTTCAAGCGTGACGTGAACCCGAACCCGATCGAGAACAACTCCGATCCGGTCTTCCAGATCTCCGAGATCGATCGTGAGGGCTCGTTCGTCGGCCGCTGCGCCGAGATGTGCGGCACCTACCACGCGATGATGAACTTCGAGGTCCGCGCGGTCAGCCCGGAGGACTTCGCCCGGTACATCGAGCTCCGCAAGCCGGTCGAGGACGGCGGCGAAGGCCTGTCGAACGCTCGTGCGCTCGAAGCCATCGGCCAGAGCCCGATCGCTACCTCGACGACTCCGTTCAAGACCGACCGCACGGACCGGTCGGCGACCGTCGCCGCAGGCGAGTGACGGCCACCTCCACCGACAAGGACAAGTGCTGATATGAAGATCGAAGCCAAGCTCTTCGAGGTCGTGACGGTGTTCTTCGTGCTCGTCGCCATCGTGTACGGCACGTTCACCGGGCTGTCGGACAAGGGCATCGAATGGGCCGGCCTGACGGCCATCGTCCTCTCCGCCGGACTGACCCTGATCGTCGGAACCTACTTCCGTTTCGTCGCACGTCGTCTCGACACCCGTCCCGAGGACTACGAGGACGCCGAGATCAGCGACGGTGCGGGCGACCTCGGTTTCTTCAGTGCGGGTAGCTACTGGCCGATCCTGCTCGCCGGTGCGGCAGCTTTCGCCGCCATCGCGCTGGCCTTCTACCAGCCGTGGATGATCGTCCTCGCAGTCGCACTGATCATCGCCGCAGCCGCCGGACTGGTGTTCGAGTACCATCTCGGACCCGAGAAGCACTGAGCCGACTCTCTCGACGCACACGGGCGCCGCACCTTCGGGTGCGGCGCCCGTGGCGTTTCCGGGAGCTGTCACATTTCCGGGTCCTGGCGGCCGGTGGGCCCGACGGCGGTCAGCGGGTGGCGAGGATGGCACTCGCGGTCGCCGCGACGGTCCGATCCGGGTCGGTGGTCAGGACCACGAGAGCATCGCGGGCAGCCGAGCCCGGGATCTCCGCGAGTGCCTGCGTCAGGCGCAGGCGTACCCGAGCGTCGTCCGCCCCGTCGAGCCCCTGCTGCACGGAACGCACGATCTCCGCGGAGAGGGCCGGCCGATCCGCGAGCCGGCCCAGCACTTCGGCGGCCTCGACGTCCGACCGGCCCTCCACGATCATGTCCACGAGGACGGGGACGGCCGCGTCCACACCCCGCGCCCCGAGCGTCAGAGCCACCATGGCGCGGGCCTTCGCATCATCGTCGCCGAGAGCCTCCTCGAGCAGCGTCGTGGACTCGGGAACACGGAGCTCCGCCAGGGCTGCGATCGCCCGGCGCCGCACCGCTGCCTCGTCCGACCGCAGCCCCGTCGCCAATCCGGGAAGTGCAGTCTCCACCGCGTCTGCGGCTCGGGCGAGCGACCAGCGCAACGCCCCCGCGACGAACGGGTCCTCCTCCGACAGGGCCGCCTCGACCAGCGAGGCGACGGGCAATGTCGCGTCCTGGCTCTGGGACAGGATCGCTTGCTGCCGGCGGGATCCGGAGTCGGATTCGAACGCGCGGAGCAAGGCGACGAGACGCAGGACGTCGTCCCACCCTGTAGGGGAGGCCGAGTCGACATCGTCGAGACGGGCGAGCAACTCTGTCTCGGCGGCAATCCGCTCCCGCGTGTGCCGGATCAGCTCCTGCATCAACTCGGCGGGAGCGAAGTCCGGTTCCCGCAACGCGCGTCCGACCTCGTTCAGCGACAGACCGAGGCTTCGGAGACTCTCCACGTGGAACAGCGTCCGGAGGTCGTCCTCGGTGTACTCGCGGTAACCGCCCGACGTGCGGCCCGTCGGAGTCACGAGGCCCAGGCGGTCGTAGTGGCGCAGCATGCGGCTGCTGACGCCGGACCTTCGCGAGACCTCACCGATCAGCATCGTGTCATTCCCGGATCCCGTCCGCGCCGAGCGCGGCGACCCGCTTCGCGGTCTCCAGCGAGAGGACGAACGCGCTGTCGGGATCCACACGGATCCGCTCGGTGGCCTCGGCGTGGGCGCGGACACGAGGATCGGGACTGCCCATCGCCGTGGCCAGCACCGGCACGGCAGCCTCGTCGAGCGCCGCGAGAGCGCGGCCGAGGCTGAGCTGCAGGTCGTGGTCGCCTCGGCCCAGTTGGGCGCCGAGAGCGGCAGCGAGGCCGCTTTCCGCCCCTGGCGGGACGAGTGCGACTGCTGCCCGCCATGCGCCGCGAGCCACCTCGTCGTGCTCGTCCTGGACCATGCGCGCCACTGCCGGCCACGCAACCGGGTCGCCGATCTTCGACAAGGTGTGCAGGGCCTGGCTGCGCGCCTGCGTGGTGTCCGACCGGAGTTCGGCGAGTAGTCGCGGCACGGTCACCTCGACGGGCAGGCGGCACAGTGCCCAGGTCAGCATGTCGCGGACGAAGAAGTCCGGCTCCACCGCACACCGCTCGACGAGCGCCGTCACGGTACGAGGATCGGCCGCGGTGCCCAGCTCGAGTGCTGCGCGCAGTCGTACGGTGGCGTCCTCGGCGGCCAGGGCGCCGGCCGGGACGCGAACGAACGGGTCGTGATGTGTGCTCATGGAAGGCACCTCCTTCGCCGACCCATTCGAGCGCTTGTCACAGTGTCAAGGTCAAGACGTACGTCCCGGACGATATCCGGCGGGGGAGGGGAGAACCGCCTCCGCCTCCGAATGTTCCGGAACGACGAGCGGGGCCCCGGACCGTGAGGCGGTTTCAAGGGGTCGACGCAACACCGCTGTTAGTTGGTGGTGATTAGATCACGCAGACGCTCGGCTGGAGTATCCCAGCCGAGCGTTTTGCGTGGCCGGCCGTTGAGCTCCTGGGCGACGTGCTCGAGGTCCGCCGGGCTGTAGACACTCAGATCGGTGCCCTTGGGGAAATACTGCCGCAGCAGTCCGTTGGTGTTCTCGTTGGTGCCGCGTTGCCAGGGGCTGGCCGGGTCACAGAAGTACACGGCCATATCGGCAGCGATACCGAACTGCTTGTGCCGGGCCATCTCGGCGCCTTGATCCCAGGTCAGCGAGCCACGAAGATGCGTGGGCAGGTCTTTCATCGCGGCGATGAGCGCGTCCCGCACGGATTCGGCGTCGTGCCCGTTCGGCAGGTGCAGCAGCATCGTGTAGCGGGTGGTGCGTTCGACGAGGGTGCCGATCGCGGTCTTGTTCAGCTCACCGGTGATCAAATCGCCTTCCCAGTGTCCGGGCACCGCACGGTCGGCGACCTCGGCGGGCCGGTCACTGATCATCACCATCGGATCGGTGAATCGCTGATACCGTTCGCCGTCCGCGCGGTGCGGTTTACGTCTCGTTCGACCGGTCCGAAGTGCCTGTTGCACTTGCTTTCTGAGCCCGCCTCGGGCTTGGAAGTAGAGGGCTTGGTAGATCGTTTCGTGGCTCACCCGCATACTTTCGTCGTCGGGATGATCCCGGCGCAGACGGTGCGAGATCTGCTCCGGCGACAACTTCCGGGACAGGCCTTCCTCGACCGCTGCCCGCAGGACCGTGTTCACCACCAGTTTGGACTGCTTCGGCCGCGCCCGGGCGGCAGCGGCGGCCCGATCGGCCTGATACGGCAGGTACCTGCCCTCGATGCTGTGCCGACGAACCTCCCGCGAGACGGTCGAGACGTTCTTGCCGATCCGAGCGGCGATGGTCCGCAACGAATCCTCGACGAGCAGGCCGTCGGCGATCACGATCCGGTCCTCGGTCGACAGATACCGGTCGCTGATCGCCGGCCGTCCGCTGCCCTCACAGGCCACACTGGTCACAGACTGTGTGTAGACGGTTCCGTGGTGGTAATCCACGACCCGCCCATCGGGATGAATCCGCTTGCTGTTCGAGCGCCGGATTCCCTGACGCCAGTCCCGTGCGGTGCGTTCGTTGACCCCGACCTCACGGGCTGCTCGTCTGGCCGACCACCCGGCTTCGATCAACTTCAGGCAACGACGCTTGGCTTCGGGTTTGCCTTTCGGCGGGATTTTCCCTGTGCGGACCAGTCCCTCGTCGACCAGGATCCGGCGGGCTACCGAGTGCGCCACCTTCGATGCCTTCGCCGCTCGGGTGATCGAGCCCGTCTCCTCGTAGACGGTCACGATCACCCGGCGGTCAGCGGTGCCGGCCGGGCCGCGGGACTTACCCATCGGCCGGCCGATGGCCCTCAAGATCGCGTAACACCGCTGCCGGGGCAGCCCGAACGCGGCCGCGGCCTCCTTGACCGGAATCCCGGCATCGATCAGTCGTGCCAGTTGGTCACCGAACCGGTCGCAGTCCTCCGTAAACGACATGATCGTCGCAACCTCTCGTTGAGAGTGTTGCGACGATCATGTGAACCCGCCTGAAGGTCCGGGGCCCCGTCGGGTTACGAGCCGCTGGTGCGGATCAGTGCGACTTGTCGGGCAGCTGGGCTGCGCCGTCGCCGTTTCCGTGCACGCGCTCCTGGTACTCGCGGAGCGTGTTCCGGAGCTCGAGCTCTGCCTCGTGGTGGGCGGCCTCGAGCGCGGCCGCTTCGTCGGCCGGGTCGGGGCTCCACCAGCTGCCGGCACCGGGCTTGCCGGCACTGCCGAGGCGGTTCATACGCTTCGGGATCGCGGCACCCTGGTACTCGAGCGGGACCGGGTGGCCGTGCTCGTCCACCGGGCCGAGCGGCTGGTGGATCTCGATGTACTCGCCGGTCGGCAGTCGACGGACGATGCCCGTTTCGATGCCGTGCTCGAGCACCTGGCGGTCGCTGCGCTGCAGACCCAGGCAGAACCGGTACGCGATGTAGTAGGCGAGCGGCGGGAGCAGGACGAGACCGATACGGCCCATCCAGGTCGTCGCGTTGATCGAGATGTCGAACTTGTACGCGATGATGTCGTTGACGCACATGATCGTGGCGACGGCGTAGAACGCAAGGGCCATGAACCCGAGCCCGGTACGGACCGGCACGTCGCGCGGACGCTGAAGCAGGTTGTGGTGCGCGTCGTCCTTCGTGAACTTCTTCTCGATCCACGGGTAGACCGTGAGAACGACGAACACGAGGCCCATGATCAACGCGATCCAGAACGGCTGCGGGATCGTGTACCGGTTGAACAGGTACAGCTCCCAGGCCGGCCAGATACGCGCCATGCCGTCCGTCCACATCATGTAGATGTCGGGCTGGGATCCGGCGGAGACCTGCGACGGGTTGTACGGGCCGATGTTCCAGACCGGGTTGATCTGCAGCAGGCCGGACATCAGGGCGAGGACCGCGAAGGTCATCGCGAAGAACGCACCCGACTTGACGGCGAAGACCGGGAGGATACGAACACCCACGACGTTCTGCTCCGTGCGGCCGGGGCCGGGGAACTGCGTGTGCTTCTGGTACCAGACCAGCGCGAGGTGCGCGGCGATCAGGGCCAGGATGATGCCCGGGACGAGCAGCACGTGCAGCACGTAGAAGCGCGGGATGATCAGCTCACCCGGGAAGTCGCCACCGAAGATCGCCCAGTGCATCCACGAGCCGATGATCGGGATCGACAGCGTGATGCCGGAGAACGCGGCGCGGAGGCCGGTACCGGAGAGCAGGTCGTCGGGAAGCGAGTAGCCGAAGAAGCCCTCGAACATCGCCAGGATGAGCAGCAGGGAGCCGATCACCCAGTTGGCTTCGCGCGGGCGCCGGAATGCACCGGTGAAGAACACGCGGAGCAGGTGGACGACGATCGACGCGGCGAACATCAGGGCTGCCCAGTGGTGGATCTGTCGCACGAACAGACCACCGCGGACCTCGAAGGAGAGGTTCAGGGTCGTCTCGTAGGCACGGGACATACCCACACCGCGCAGCGGCGTGTAGACACCGTCGTAGACGACGTGCGCCATCGACGGATCGAAGAACAGGGTCAGGAAGACACCGGAGATCAACAGGATGATGAAGCTGTAGAGCGCGATCTCACCCAGGAGGAAGGACCAGTGGGTGGGGAACACCTTGTTGATCTGGCGGCGGATGCCGGCGGACAGATGGTAGCGAGAATCGAGATTCTCGCCGATCTGTGCGGCGCGGGACGGGGTTGCAGTACTCACGGGCGACGCTCCCAGAATGCCGGACCGAGTGCCTCGATGAAGTCGCCGTTGGCGACCAGGAAGCCCTCTTCGTTCACTGTAATCGGAAGCTGCGGCAGTGCGCGAGCAGCGGGACCGAAAATCGGCTTGCCGTACTCCAGTGCATCGAACTGCGACTGATGGCACGGGCACAGGATGCGGTGCGTCTGCTGCTCGTAGAGCGAGGTCGGGCAGCCGAGGTGCGTGCAGATCTTCGAGTACGCGAAGTAGTCGCCGTAGTTGAAGCTCTCCTGGCCCTTGCGCTTGACGACACGCTCGGTGTCCTCGGTGCGCAGACGGATGAGCATGACGGCGTTGCGGATGCCGCGCAGGCTCTGCAGCAGGGCGTGATCGTCTCCTCGATCGGACTCGCGGAACGGGAAGACCGTCTCCATACCGCCGGCGTCGAGGTCCTCCGGGCGCACGAGGACGATGTCCTGGGGACGGCCGGTGTCACGACGCAGGTAGATCGTCTCGCCGGGGTAGCGCGGGGTCCAGCCCGACACCCACAGCGACGACTCGTCGCCCTCGGCCCACGGGTTCTTGATCAGGCCGCCGAGCGGCATGATCAGGCCCAGGCCGAGCGCGCCGCCACCGAAGATGGCAGTGCGCTTGATCAGCTTGCGACGCGGCAGGGTCGACGTGTCGAGCGAATCGGAGAGCTCGGCGACGATCGTCTTGCGATCGACCTCGGAGGATCCGCCGTCGTGCCGATCCTGGATCGACACCTCTTCGGGGATGAACTTCTTGGTGAACTGCACCGCACCGACACCGATACCGAGGATCGACAGACCGAGGGTCAGCCCGAGCATCGGGGTGTAGAGGCTGTACCAGCCGTAGTTCTTTTCGCCGATGCCCTGGTACTCCCACGGCCAGAACAGGTAGATCGCGATGAACGCGAGACCCGAGATGCCTGCGAGGGCGAACCAGAAGGCGACGTTGCGCTCGGCCCGCTTCTCGGCGCGGGTGCCCTCGACGGGCCACCGGTCCTTGCGGAACGCGACGTCGACGC
This sequence comes from Rhodococcus gordoniae, assembly GCF_001646655.1. GTDB lineage: Bacteria > Actinomycetota > Actinomycetes > Mycobacteriales > Mycobacteriaceae > Rhodococcus > Rhodococcus gordoniae. Next base: position 84,331 of record NZ_LPZN01000028.1, read on the forward strand.
CGTCGAGGTTGGTGCCGAGCGTGACGAGGTCGTCCCGGCTCATCCGGTCGAGATCGTCGACCGTGTGCTTGTTCGGCGTTTCGCCGCCACTCATGACCTTGCTCCGATCCACAGCGCAGCGCCGACGACGGCGACGATGCCGACGACCCACATGGTCGGCCCTTCGGCACCGGGGCCGAAGCCGCCGAGCCCGTAGCCACCCGGGTCCCTCGTCTCACTGGCGGACTTGATGTACGCGATGATGTCCTGCTTCTCCTCGACCGTCAGCTGACGGTCGGAGAACTTCGGCATGTTCTGGGGGCCGGTGAGCATCGCGGTGTAGATCTGCTGCTCGCTGGCCGGATCCAGGTTCGGTGCGAACTTGCCGGACGACAGCGCGCCGCCGCGTCCGGTGAAGTTGTGGCACGACGCGCAGTTCTGGCGGAAGAGCTCCGAACCGCGTCCGATGTCGTTGCCGCGCAGCGACGACTGGGCGATCTCGCCGTTCTCGTCGCGGATGACCGTCGGGCCTCCACCGTTGGCCTGGATGTACGCGCCGAGCGCGTCGGTCTGCGCGGCGTCGAACTTCGGGTCCTTGCGCAGGGCCTGGGCCTCGTTGCGCATCATCGGCATGCGGCCCGAGGACACCTGGAAGTAGACGGCGGCCTCGCCGACACCGATGAGGGTGGGACCGCGGTCCTGGACACCCTGGAGGTTGACGCCGTGGCAGGTCACGCAGGAGGTCTCGTAGAGCTGCTGACCCTCGCGGATCAGAGCGCTCTGGTCGTCCTGCGCCGTGGCCACCTGCGGGGCAGGCGTCAGCGCGGAGGCGATGAAGCCTGCGCTGAGGAGACCGAGCGCGAGGACCAACGCTCCGGTGACGCGCCGGCGCATCTTGCGCTGGCGGCGGGACTTCGCAGCATCGGCTGCAGAGGATCGACCGGGCATGTCACCCTCGGAGGCGAGAGGTGGGGATGAACTCATCTGTATCCCTTTTTTTATGTCGGGACGGACTGGACGTCAGGGGGCTGCCTGGGCGTTCAGCTGGCTAACGGATGAAATAAATCGTGGCAAACAGCGCGATCCAAACGATGTCGACGAAGTGCCAGTAATACGAAACGACGATGGCTGCAGTGGCCTGTGCAGGCGTGAACTTGCTGACCTTCGTGCGGAACAACAGGAACACGAATGCGATCAGGCCGCCGATGACGTGCAGGCCGTGGAAGCCGGTGGTCATGTAGAACACCGAGCCGTACACGCTGCCCGGGATGGTCGTGCCGTCCTTCACCAGGGTGATGTACTCGTAGCCCTGGCCGAGCACGAAGAAGGTGCCCATGGCGAGGGTGACGATGTACCACCGTCGCAGGCCGAAGACGTCGCCGCGCTCGGCGGCGAAGACGCCCAGCTGGCAGGTGAAGGAGGAAGCGATCAGCACCGCGGTGATCGGTACCGCCAACCACAGGTTCAAGTGGGTGGGCGGGGGCGGCCACATGCCCTCCGGGGCCTGTGCCCGTGCCACGAAGTACATGGCGAAGAGCCCTGCGAAAAACATGAGCTCACTGGACAACCACACGATGGTGCCGACGCTGACCAGGTTGGGCCGGTTCAACGAGTGCACGCGCTGTGTGATTGCAGATCCTGAAGTCCCTACTGCGCTCGTCACGCTGGCTAGTATGACCCGTCGTAGTACGTCTTGGGCAATCGGGGCCGAAATCGGCGCGTCAGTGCAGGTCTCGAACCTGAATTTCGCCAGGTGGGCGCGCGGTGACAGGCACTCCGGAGGGTGCCGCACGGAGCAATTCCGAGGGTCGGGAAGGTCACGTGGGATCGTGAGTGCATGAGTACCGGAAAGGGTCTTCGGGGATGGCTGCGCTCCCTGGTGGGGCGGAGCGCCGAGCCGCTCGACGCGAACCGTGCCGACCTTGTCGTGGTCGTCTCGTCCTTCGACGACGCCGAAGCCTGTTCCACGGCGCTGGATCGCGGGGCCGGGACGAGCCCGTCGTGGCGGTCCGAGGACGAGGCTGTTCTCCGGCATCACCTGGCGTTGCCCGCGGACGCGGTGGACCGGGCCGCGGAGCTGGCCGGCCAGGACGGCTACATCGTGGCCGGGACCGGTGACGGGGACGTCCCGCCCACGGCCGTGAGCGGTGCTTCCGTGATTCTGCAGCGCGTCCAGATCCTCGACGCCCTGCACTGTGCGCAGGAGAAGTCGCGCATGGCCTCGCTCGCGCAGCGGCTCGGCGGAACGGCCCTGGGGTGGGACGCCCTGCAACCGCAGGATTCCGCTGGCTAAGCTGACCGGTCGGAAGAGGGCACGCCGGTGCCCGGTGAGGAGCGAGATGCGGCGAGGGCAGGTGCGATGAACGCGACGCGAGACGCGGACGAGGTGACCCGGAACTGGCCCTCCGTGCTGGGAGCGCTCACCGCCGGACGGAACCTGTCGGCCGACGAGGCGCGATGGGCGATGAGCGAGATCTTCTCCGACAACGCCACGCCCGCCCAGATCGCGGCATTCGGTGTCGCGCTGAAGATGAAGGGCGAGACCCCCGACGAGGTGCGGGCACTCGCCGACACGATGCTCGACTACGCCCGGCTGGTTCCGGTCGACAGCGACGTCGTCGACATCGTGGGCACCGGTGGCGACCGCGCGAACACCGTCAACATCTCGACGATGGCCTCGCTCGTCGTGGCCGCGGCGGGCATCCGGGTCGTCAAGCACGGCAACCGTGCCGCCTCCTCCAAGAGCGGAGGCGCCGACGTGCTCGAGGCTCTCGGCGTGCACATCGACCTGGGGCCCGACGAGGTGGCCCATTCGGTCGCCGAGGCCGGAATCGGATTCTGCTTCGCGCCCGTCTACCACCCGGCACTGCGGTTCGCGGCCGCACCGCGCAAGCAGATCGGCATCCCGACGGTCTTCAACGTCCTCGGTCCACTCACCAATCCGGCCCGGCCGGGTGCCGGTCTGATCGGGTGCGCGTTCGAACCGCTCGTCCCGACCGTCGCAGGCGTGCTCGCGCAGCGCGGCAACTCGGCGCTCGTCGTGCGAGGCGACGACGGACTCGACGAACTGACCACCTCCACGACCTCGCGCGTGCACATCGTCCACGGCGGGAAGGTCCGGGTCGTGACACTCGATCCGCGCGATCTCGGTATCGACCGGGTTCCGCTCGAGGCGCTCCGTGGAGGCGACGCCACGGAGAACGCGGCGATCGCGCGGGCCGTCCTGGCGGGGGAGAAGGGCCCTGTACGTGAGGCCGTGCTTCTCAACGCCGCCGGGGCGATCGCAGCCTTCCGGGGCGTCGACGGCGTTCTCGAGGATGCCCTCACGGCCGGGCTCGAGACGGCGGCAGAGGCGATCGACAGCGGCCGGGCCACGGCCGTCCTGGAGCAGTGGGCCGAGGTCACCACGCGGCTGGGTGCCGGACAGAAATGACCGGAGAAGAGTAAGGACACACGAACGACGGGCCCGCACTGCATCGGTGCGGGCCCGTCGGTCGTCGGTGGTGCTGCGGGGTGTCAGTTCCCGATCGAGAAGCCGGCCTCGACGTCGGCGCTCGAATACGACTGGAAGGCGATGTGGGTGACGGTCTTCGTCACGCCGTCGATCTTGTTGATGCCCCGGGTGACGACATCCGCGATCTTCTCGTGGTCGCGGACGCGGACCACCGCCACGAGGTCGACGTCGCCCGCGCAGGAGTACACCGTGTCGACGCCGTCGAGGTCGGCGACCGCTTGCGCGGTCTCGGGGATACGGTTCGCCTCGGCATCGATCAGGACGATCGCGTTGATCATGGGGGTCTCCTTCAACCTTCCTCGGGGATTGCATCAGCCTAAGCGGTGGGACGAGTCCGCGGAGAGGAGCCTGCGGACCGCGCGGGCCTCACGCGCGAGTTCGGCCCACGCACTCCATCGGCCCGCACCTCGGGTCGGCTCGCACCAGCCCCGGCTCGCACGGACGATGCGGGTGCCCTCACCGTCGAGCCATCGCGCGACCAGACCGATCTCCTCCGGGGACGCGCCGCGCAGCGGTCCCGGTGACGGCCGCACCGTCTCGGCACCGGCGACGATCGCCTCCACGACGGGCATCGGACGCACGCCGCGCGGCGCCACGCCGGCGGACGCGAGCCGGCCTGCGCGGATCACCGCGAACTCCCACCCGCCCTCGGCGCGCGGACGCGCGGCGACGAGTTCGTCGACGGCCGCCAGCGAAGCCAGGCGTTGGGTGCGCCGCAGCGCGACGAGGGCGGCGGCGAGCCGGTCGCGCAGCCGGGCGGCATTCTCGAACAGCTGGTCGCGTACGAGGGTGTCGAGGTGCTCGTGCACCGCCTCGACGGCATCGTCGGCGAGGCCGCGGACGACCGCGCGCACGCCCTCGACCTGGGTTGCATAGGCGGAGGCGTCCTGGACCCCGAAGCGCGCCGCTGCGCAGCCCCCGACGGCGACGGGCGGGCAACGGTCGCCGTGACGGGCCGTGCGGCCGATCCTGCGTGTGCACGTGCGCAGACCACACATCTGCGCGAGCAGCGCCGCGACGTCCGCGGCGTCGGCGCGTACCGAGAACGGGCCGATCGCGTCGGGTCCGGGAGTGCGGCTCACAGCGAGGCGCGGAAACGCCTCGTCGGTGAGGATGATCCACCAGCCGCGCATCGGATACTTCGACCGGCGGTTGTACGGAGGGGTGTGTGCGGCGATCAGCCGCAGTTCGCGGACGCCGGCCTCGAGCCCGTGGGCGCATTCGACATGATCGATGCGAGTGGTGAGCGCGACCATCTCCCGCAGCCGCGGCCGCGTCTCGGAGCCCGTGAAATAGGTACGGACGCGCCGGTGCAGGTCGACCGCCGTGCCGACGTACAACACCTCGTCGGACGGCCCCCGGAACATGTAGACACCGGGCTTGCGTGGAAGGTGTGCGGCGAGTGCGCGTTTGGCCCGTTGCTCGGCGGTGACCACCGGCATGTAGTCGCGCAACTCGGTGAGGCTGTGGACCCCCTGGTTGCCGACTCGTTCGATGAGGGCGTGCAGCACGTCCACGGTGGCCCGTGCGTCGTCGAGCGCGCGGTGGGTGGGCACGGTGGAGACCCTGAACAGCTCGGCCAGCGCGGAGAGCTTCACCGACGGCGCCTCGTCGCGCCCGAGGACGCGACGGGCCAGCTTGACGGTGCACAGCACCTGGAAGCGGGGCCATGCCAGCCGGCACCGGGCGGCAGCCGCCTGGAGAAATCCGACGTCGAAACCGGCGTTGTGCGCGACGAGCACCGATCCGGACGCGAACTCGAGGAAGGCGGGCAGCACCTCCTCGATCCTGGGGGCCGCGTAGACCATCGCAGTGGTGATGCCGGTGAGTTGCACGATGTACGGAGGAATGGGACGCCCGGGATCGACGAGGGTCGCGAACTCGCCGAGCACCTCGCCGGCACGGATCTTCACCGCACCGATCTCGGTGATGGCGTCCTCGGCTGCCTTCCCGCCGGTCGTCTCGAGGTCGACGACGACGAAGGTGGTGTCGCGCAGGGGTGTGTCGAGCTCGTCGAAACCCAGTTGCACGCCGAGGGCCGATGGTTGCGGCGAGGTCATGCGGCGAGCCTAGGAAGCGACACCGACAACCTACCGGGCGGGCTCCCGAACCCTCACGAGACGAGGATCACACCCTTTTTCTGCCGTCGCGAGAATCGGACGAAGCCCCCGAAAACAGACCGATCGGCCTGCGAGAGAAGCAATCCGGCGAATCGGACGGTCCGTTCCGGCCGGCCTCTCCGGGTAGCGGTGTCCTGACCTGCTTCTTCCGGAGTGGACCCGGACGAATCGGGTAGTGACGTCCTCGGGATGAAAGAGGGCCGGGCAGTGCTCGTTACCGCGCCGTTATCGGACCGTCGCCCTACGGCAGTGTTCTCCCAGGAATCGGTCGAAGCGGTCGGGTGGCGCGGCGGGGCGGTCGACTTCACCGATGCCGTTTCGTAATCTTTTCGAGACCGAGCGGAGAGTTTTCCGCCCCACCCCCGGGTCGGAGCCGCACGGTTACCGCCTAATCGCCCCTCCCCGGCTTCGGGAGTGGCGAGCCGGGGACCCACGTAGTTCTTGGGGTGAATCTCCTCCGCCCGTCGCGGCGAGGAGTAGGGCTGATCTTCCGGCCCGAACCCGTCAGCTAACTCGGTCGGCGGGTGAACGGAAGAAACGGAGAACGTCCCCTCGTGGTTTCGAACAACAGCAAGCGCACCGTCCGGCGCGCCCTTGTCGCCGGTGCCATTGCTCTCGGAGCAGTCACCGTCTCGGCCGGCCCGGCGATGGCCGAGCCCATCAACATTCCCGGTGTCGGAACGTTCGACCTCCCGGCCGGTGTGACCGTGCCGCCGGAGATCGCCAACCTCGTTCCGCCGGCCGCCGAGGGTGCCCCCGCGCCTCAGGCCGCTGCCTTCACCGCCCCCCTCGGCTCCGTCGGACAGCGTGCTGCCGACGCTGCGCAGTCGAAGATCGGCGCCCCCTACGTCTACGGCGCTGCCGGACCGAGCTCCTTCGACTGCTCGGGTCTCGTGCAGTGGGCCTTCAAGCAGGCCGGCCTCAGCGTCCCGCGCACCAGCTACGAGCAGGCTTCCGCCGGTACCCCCATCGATGTCGCGGCTCTCCAGCCCGGCGACGTCGTGTCGTTCTACGGAGGCAGCCACACCGGCATCTACATCGGCGGCGGCAACATCGTGCACGCCTCCACCTCCAGCCAGCCGGTGAAGATCGCGCCGCTGAACTCGATGCCCGTCGACGGAGCGCGTCGCTTCTGACCGCACGTCGCCTCCGATCGGACGGCGTTTCCCGCCTCCGCTCCGACGCATCATCTCCGAGAAGGGTGGGTCCGGTACCAACCGGACCCACCCTTCTCGGATGTCTGCGTGTGCGGCCCGTAGCCATGTCCGTCCGCTTGCACACAAAGTCGCCGCGCGTGATGGCTACTCGCAGGTAGACACAAACCTATGCGATTCCGTAACCTGATCGAGACCTTCGATCGGCAGTTGCGGATGATCAAGGACGCCCGGGAAAGGATTCGAGCCCTCGTGGTTTCCGACAGGACGAAGCACCTCATGCGAGTGCAGGGCAGGCCGAGAGCGCAGGGCAGGCCGGGAGTACGGGCCGCGCGCCGCCCGGCGCTCGTCGTGGCCCTCGTGATGATGGTCCTCGGTCTCACTCTCGCGCCGGCGGCGGCGCAACCACCGGGGGAGACCCCCGCCGCGCGACTCGACCACCTCGCCGATCTGTCGCGTCGCAGCGAGCAGGCCACCGAAGCGTTGCACGCCGCGGGTGCGGATCTCGAAGCGAAGGTCGCGGCGCAGCAGGAGGCCGATACTCGCGCTGCCCAGGCCGACGAGGCCCTGGCCGGCGCTCGCGCCGACATCGCCCGCTTCAAGCCCACCGTCGACAAGCTCGCGCGGGCCAACTACCGCGGCGCGCGCACCAACCGGCTCTTCGCCGTGATGGTGAGCGACTCGCCTCAGCAGATGCTCGACCAGATGGTGCTGCTCGACGTCCTCGGTGAACAGACCTCGCGCGAGGTCGAAGGGTTCCGGACCGCCACCGCCGCCGCGGCCGAGGCCGCCGTGGCCGCGCAGCACGCCGCCGACGAGGCACATGCCGCCGCCGCGCAGGCCCAGACACTCCGCGACGAACTCCAGCGGCGTCAGGCCGAACTCGAGCAGCAGATCGAGGGAGTTCTCGATGCTTTCGAAGCGCTGAGCGACGCGGAGAAGGCCGAACTCGCCGGCACTCCCTTCCCGCCGGGCCTCGACGCCGAGAAGATCCTGCAGCACCTCGTCCCCGGCAGCAACGGCGCCGCCCTCCGGGCGGCCCTGTCCCGCATCGGCTCCCCGTACGTCTGGGGCGCGACCGGCCCCGATCAGTTCGACTGTTCGGGCCTCATGGTCTGGGCGTACAAGCAGGTCGGCAAGGCGCTGCCCCGCTCCAGTCAGGCCCAGGCGCAGGGCGGCGCCCCCGTCTCCCGCGAGAATCTGCAGCCCGGCGACCTCGTCATCTTCTACGACGATGCCTCCCACGTGGGCATGTACGTCGGCGACGGCAACATGGTGCATGCCTCGACCTTCGGTGTACCGGTGAAGGTCCAGTCGATCGATCGGTTCCCGTTCCACAGCGCCCGCCGGTACTGATTCGCCGCCACGTCGGCGCCGACTGCCGAGGTCGCCCCGGGCGCCGCCCGGACGTCGACCTAGACTGACGCGGTGCCCGCGCGATCGTCCTCTCCCGCCGGTACCCGCCGGTGGGAACGTCTCGGCCTGGCCGGGCTGGTCGTCGCACTGGTCACGGCAGGCCTGCTGCTGGCCGTCGACCCGGCGGACACCGACGACGCCGACAGCCGGGTACGGGCCGAACTGCAGGTCGTGCTGGACGACTGGAGCCGTGCCGTCCGGACCGGCGACGACGCGTTCCTCACCCGGTTGATCGACGCCGCGTCCCCGGCGCTCCTCGCCTCCGAGCGGGAGCGGATCGCGGCAATCGCCTCCGTTCCTCTCACCGACTTCGGGTACGAACTCGCCCCCGACTCGGCGTTGCCCCTGCCGCCCGAGGTCGTCGCCCGGTTCGGCGCCGACGAGGTCCGGGCCCACCGCGTCCACCTCCGGTTCGCTGTGGACGGCATCGACGACGTACCCACCCGCCGGCCCGTGACCGTGCTGTTCGTCCACCGGCCGCACGGCTGGCGGATCGCCGACGACGCGCCGGCCCTCGCCGGGGCGGAGACCGCGACCTGGCGGGGACCGTGGGACCACGGTCCGCTCCACGTCGCGACCGCACAGACCGAGGGCGGACGTTCGCTCGTGATCGGGCACCCGGACAACGCGTCGTTCGTGGACGACCTCGCCGACGACCTGCCGTCCGTGGTGGAGGCCGTCGACGACCTGTGGGGCGACACCTGGCCGCGGCGCGCGCTGGTCGTCGTGACCTCCTCGCGCGAGGAGTTCTCGCACCTCGTCGGGCCGCGGCACGACGGCGACGACATCGCTGCCGTCGCGGTCTCCGACGACGTGGATCACGGGCACGGGATCGCCACCGGTCAGCGCATCGTCTTCAACCCGGCTGCGAGCGAGCGGCTCGACGACACCTCGCGGAGAACCGTGCTCGCCCACGAGACGGTGCACGTCGCCGCGCGGGCCGGCACGGTGGACGGTTCGCCGATGTGGGTTCTCGAGGGTTTCGCCGACTACGTCGGCCACCGCGCGACAGCGGAGGAGCTCGACGTCCGGCGGATCGCACCGACGCTGACCCGGCAGGTTCGGTCGTCGGGTGTACCGGTGTCGCTGCCGGCCGACGGCGATTTCACCGGCGAACGCTCGGCGCTCGCCTACGAGACCGCCTGGTCGATCGCCGCGTACACCGCCGACGAGTTCGGACACGACAGGCTGGTCGCCCTGTACCGCGCCCTCGCCGCGGGTCCTGCCACGGACGAGAAGCTCGACGACGTGCTCACCGAACTGCTCGGCGTCGACACCACCGAGTTCGTGGAGGGCTGGGGACGCTGGCTCGGAGGCCGACTCCGCGACACCCACTGATCGGCCCGTGCCGGGGCGGGACCCGTCCACGCGCGCGCGTCCCGCTGCTTCTACGGTGGACCCATGTCGCGAACCCTGCTGGTGACGAACGATTTCCCGCCCCGCCCCGGTGGCATCCAGTCCTATCTGCACGCCTTCGCGAACCAGCTGCCGTCCGACGACCTCGTCGTCTACGCACCGCGCTGGCGCGGCGACAGCCACGTGAAATTCGACGCGCGGGCTCCCTTCGAGGTCGTCCGTCATTCCACGACGCTGATGCTGCCCACCCCCGACGTCGCCCGCCGCGCCACCCGCCTGCTCGTCGAACACGACTGCGACACCGTCTGGTTCGGAGCCGCCGCGCCGTTGGCGTTGCTGGCGCCCGTGATGCGCCGCGCCGGAGCCCACCGCATCGTCGCCAGCACACACGGCCACGAGGTGGGGTGGTCGATGCTGCCCGCCGCCCGCCAGGCCCTGCGGCAGATCGGCGACCATACCGACACCGTCACCTACGTCAGCCGCTACACCCGGGGACGTTTCGCCTCCGCGTTCGGTCCCGAGGCCGGCCTCGAACACCTGCCGTCCGGAGTCGACACGGATGTCTTCCGGCCCGATCCGGGAGCGCGCGCCGACCTGCGGGCACGTTACGGACTCGGCGACCGGCCCACCGTGCTGTGCCTGTCGCGCCTCGTACCGCGCAAGGGGCAGGACGTGCTCATCCGTGCGCTGCCCGCGATCCGCACGCGCATCGACGGTGCCGTCCTCGTCATCGTCGGCGGCGGACCGTACGAGTCGCGACTGCGCGAGCTCGCCCGCCGCGCCGGCGTGGAGGACCATGTCGTGTTCACCGGCACCGTGCCGGCAGCCGAACTCGCCGCGCACCACACCGTCGCCGACGTGTTCGCGATGCCGTGTCGCACCCGCGGCGGCGGTCTCGACGTCGAGGGCCTGGGCATCGTCTACCTCGAGGCGTCCGCGACCGGTGTCCCCGTCGTGGCCGGCAGATCGGGCGGGGCCCCGGAGACGGTGCGGGACGGCCGGACCGGGTACGTCGTCGACGGCACCGCGGTGACGGCGGTCGCCACCGCCGTGTCCGGCATCCTCGCCGATCCCGACCGTGCCGCCGCGATGGGCGCGGCCGGTCGCGAGTGGGTGTCCACCGACTGGAGATGGGACGTCCTGGGAGCGAGATTGCGCGGATATCTCGACGCCGCGACGCCACCGAGCGAGACCGTGGCGCCGTCGGCGGGGTGACCGGACGGGCCGGAGGCGCGATGTGTGAAGCTGTCCTGCGTGAGCAGCATTCAGGTGGCGGATCAGACCTTCGTAGCGGCGCCCCCGGAGCGCATCGCCGAGGAGGTCGCGGCGCCCGATCGGTGGCGTGCCTGGTGGCCCGATCTCACGCTGACCGTGCGTGAGGACCGTGCCGAGAAGGGCATCCGGTGGACGGTGTCGGGCCCGCTCGACGGGACGATGGAAGTGTGGCTCGAACCGGTCCTCGACGGCGCGGTGATCCACTACTTCCTGCACTGCGAACCGGCTGGTGTCCCACCCGAGCGCGTGGCGGGTCTCGACCTCGCCGCCATGAACCGGACGCGCCGGGTCCAGGGAAAGGTGATGACCTTCGAGGTCAAGCAGCGTCTCGAGGCCGGTCGTCCGGCGGGTGAGCCACCGCGCTCCTGACGGACCGAAGTGCCGATACCGTTGTCCGCAGAGTGTGTGATAGACCGTCGGAACGGGACTGATCGGTGTACACCCGAGGGACCGAGAAAGGGAGCCGTCACCACATGGCCGAGAAGACGAAGAGGTCGATCACCATCGACGCGCCGGCCGAGCGTGTCATGAAGGTCATCGCAGATTTCGATGCCTATCCCACCTGGGTGTCGGCGGCGAAGACCGTGGAGGTGGTGGAACACCGCCCCGACGGGCGGGCAGAGCGCGTGCGCTTCGTCCTGGACGCCGGCATCGTCAAGGACACCTACGTCCTGCGGTACAAGTGGGCGCCCGACAACCGCGCCGTGAGCTGGGATCTCGAGAGCGGCGAGATCCAGAAGGCGCAGTCGGGCTCGTACGTGCTGACCGAGACCGCCGACGGCACCACCGTCGTCGACTACCAGCTCACGGTGGACCTCACGATTCCGATGATCGGTCTGTTCAAGCGCAAGGCGGAGAAGGTCATCACCGACACCGCGCTGAAGGAACTCAAGAAGCAGGTGGAGGGCTGAACGTCCGGCCCGCCCCGGCCCGCGTGCGATGGTTCCTCGGCAAGGGCGGCACCGGGAAGACGACCGTGGCCGCGGCCGAGGCGCTCGCGACCGCCCGCGCGGGGGAGCCCGTGCTCGTCGTCTCGATCGACCAGGCGCACTCGCTCGGCGACGTGCTCGACCTGCCCCCGGCCACGAGCCGGGACGCCGGCGGGTCCGGCATCCGGACCGTCGAGGAGAAACTCGACATGGTGGAGATCGATGCGCTGCAGCTGCTCCGGTCGCGCTATGCGGTCCTCGCATCGATGGCGGCGCTCGCCGGGACCCACGAACACGCCGAGCAGTTCGACCTGCCCGAGCCCGACGAACTGACCGGCCTGCCCGGCGTCCAGGAGCTCCTGGTGCTCTCGGAGGTCGCGCGACTCTCGGACACCGGAAAGTGGTCCCATATCGTCGTCGACGCGCCGGCCTCGGCCGACGCCCTGCGCACTCTCGCCGCGCCGCGCACGGTGGCCGACTATCTGGAACGGGTCTGGCCGCAGCACAGCCGGGTCGCGGCCACCACCGGCCCCGACCCCCGGACGGCCGTCTTCGTCGCCCTGTTCGACCGGCTGCTCTCGGGCATCGCCGCGGTACGCGACCTGCTCGACGATCGTCGACGCAGCACGGCGGTGATCGTGGCGACGCCTGATCGCGCCGGTCGTGCCGAACTGCGCAGGGTGCGGTCGTGGCTCGCCCTGTCCGGCATCCGGGTCGAGGCGGTCGTGATCAACGGAGTCATTCCCTCGGTGGGTGGATCGGGTGCGGCGGCGCGACTGCTCGCCGACCAGCGGGCCGCGCACGAGGCGGTCGTGGAGGAGATCACGACGACCGTCACCGACGTCCCCGTGATCGTGTGCGAGCGCCGTGCAGCCGAGCCGGTAGGGTTGGAAGCTCTGGAGGAGCTCGCTGCGGCGCTCCGCCGCGACCCACCCGCACCCTCGTCGGACACCGGCGATCCGGTCCGGGTGCAGCACGAATCGGGAACGGGGGTGGAATCGGTGTACGCGATGCGCATGTACCTCCCACTCGCCGACCCCGCGTCCCTGACACTCGGACGCATCGGCGACGACCTGGTCGTCGGCGCCGACGGCATGCGCCGCCGGGTGCGACTCGCGTCGGGGCTGCGGCGGTGCACGGTCTCCGAAGCCGAGTTCGACGGCACCGATCTGGTGGTGCGCTTCGTACCGGATCCGGCGGTGTGGCCGCTGTGAGAGACGATCACGAAGCTCTGCTCTCCGAGCTGTTGCTGCTCGCCGACGCCGTGCTCGACCGCGTCGAGGGTGCGGTGCAGCAGTTCGCCGTCCCACCCGCCGACGACTCCGCTTCCGGGTCGGCAGCGCCTTCGAGCGCTCCTGACTCGGCAGCGACCCCGGGTGGGTGCGCGTGGTGTCCGCTCTGCGCGGCTGCAGCGCTGGTACGCGGCGAGAACCATGAGCTCGTCACCAGGCTGGCGACCAAGTTGGCGGCTCTGATCGCGCTGCTCCGTGAGTTCCTCTCGCAGTTCCTGTCCGCGACCGGCGGCAACCCACCGGAGCCCACGCCCGATCCGCCGACGCGTGAGCGTGCGGCCTTCGTGCCGATCTCCGTCAACGTCCGGCCGTGAGCATCGGCCACGGGAACGGCGCTGTGCTCACGGTGGGGATCGATATCGGTGGAACGAGTATTCGTGCCGCGGCCGTCGATCGGAACGGCGAGGTCGCCGACAGTGTGCGCACGCAGACGCCGTCCTCCGCGGTCGCCCTCGAGAACGCTCTGCATCGTCTCGTCGATCACCTGCGTGGTCGCAACGACATCGCGGCGGTCGGGCTGGGGGTCGCGGGCTTCCTGACCGAAGACCGCACCACGGTGCGGTTCGCGCCCCACCTGCCCTGGCGGGAGACGCCACTCGCGCAGACGCTGACCGCGCGCTTCGGGCTGCCGGTCGTCCTCGAACACGACGCCAACGCCGCAGCCTGGGCCGAGTACCGCTTCGGTGCCGCCGCAGGCAGCGGGATCGCGGTGATGGTGGCACTCGGAACGGGAATCGGTGCTGCCCTGCTGCTCGACGGCAGGATCTATCGCGGTGCGTACGGTGTGGCCCCCGAACTCGGGCACCTGCAGGTCGATCCCGACGGCCGTCCCTGCCCGTGCGGAAAGCGCGGTTGCTGGGAGCGATATTGCAGCGGAACAGGTCTCGTGGACACGACCGTCGAAATGCTCGCGGCGGATCCCGGACGTTCCGTGCTCGCCGGCGAGATCGCCGCGGATCCGGGATCGCTCACCGGACGGCGGATCGCCGGGGCCGCCCACGACGGCGATCCCGTCGCGCTCGCGGCGTTCGACGACTTCGCCCGCAGGCTCGGGCTCGGACTGGCGCTCGTCGCCGACGTCTACGACCCCGAACTCGTCGTCATCGGGGGAGGGGTCTCCGGCTCCGCGCCGCTGTTCCTCGATGCTGCGCGCGAACACTATGCGGCCGTCACCACCGGTGCCGGGCACCGTCCCCTCGCGCGGGTACGGGTGGCGCAGCTCGGTGATGCCGCAGGGCTGATCGGTGCCGCGGATCTGGCCCGCGCCGAGGTGTGCGGAACCCCGTGATCCCGTTCAGCGGATGAGATTATCGTCACGTCGAGGTCGAAAGCGTGGGGTCGGGCACCTCGGTGATGTGCGTGTGGCGGCCGCATCGTCGTAGAGTCGACCGGCGGGCGGTGCTGCACCGATCCGCGTGGGGGGAAGATCGGATTCGGGAAGGATGCCATGTGGTACTGGCTGTTCAAATACGTCCTCCTGGGACCGTTGCTGTGGCTCATAGGTCGTCCGACCTTCGAAGGCGGCGAGAACATTCCGGCGCACGGCCCGGCGATCCTGGCCAGTAATCACCGCGCGGTCCTCGACTCGTTCTACCTTCCCCTCCTCGTGCGACGGCGGATCACCTTCCTGGCCAAGAGCGAGTACTTCACCGGTGCCGGTCCCAAGGGCGCCTTCCAGCGCTGGTTCTTCTCTTCGGTCGGGCAGGTCCCCATCGACCGCACCGGCGCCGATGCCGCGCAGGACGCGCTCAATGCCGGCGTCCGGGTTCTCGGCCAGGGAAAGCTGCTCGGCATCTACCCCGAGGGCACCCGCTCACCCGACGGACGTCTCTACAAGGGCAAGACCGGCCTGGCGCGACTGGCGCTCGAGACCGGCGTCCCCGTGATCCCCGTCGCCATGATCGGAACCGACCGGATGAACCCCATCGGCTCGAAGATGTGGCGACCGGCGAAGATCACCGTGCGGATCGGCAAGCCCATCGATTTCTCCCGGTTCGAGGGCATGGGCGGCAACAGGTTCGTCGAGCGCACCGTCACCGACGAGGTCATGTACTCGCTCATGCAGTTGTCGGGCCAGGAGTACGTCGACATCTACGCCGCGACCCTGAAGAGCACGCCGGGCGTGGCGGACGGCCCGGGTACGGCCGGGGAGGCAGGCGCGTCGGAGTCCGAGGCCGTCACCCCGCCGCCGGGCGGTCCCGTCGCGGACCGTATTCCCGACACCCGCGCCGGGTGAGCAGGTGCGCTACTTCTACGACTGTGAATTCATCGAGGACGGTCGCACGATCGAACTCGTCTCGATCGGTGTCGCCTGCGAGGACGGCCGCGAGTTCTACGCGGTGTCGACCGAGTTCGACCCGTCCCGGGCCGGTGCCTGGGTGCGCCGCAACGTGCTGCCGAAGCTGCCGCCGCCGGCGCACCCCGCGTGGAAGTCGCGGTCGAGGATCCGCGACGACCTGCTGAAGTTCCTCGTGCCCCGGCCGGGTATCCGACCCGAGCTGTGGGCATGGATCGGGGCCTACGACCACGTCGTCCTCGCGCAGTTGTGGGGCACGATGCCCGATCTTCCGGACGTCCTGCCCCGCTACACCCGCGAACTCAGGCAGCACTGGGAGGACTCGGGTTCCCCACCCCTGCCCCCGGTTCCGGACGACAATCACGACGCCCTCGCCGACGCCCGCCACAACCTCGCGAAGTTCGAGGCGATCGAGGCCGCTCGTCGTTCACGGTGACGCGGGTAACGGGGTGCTGCGCCGCTCCCGGCCGTCACGCCATATCCTGGACGGGTGAACTGGACTGTCGACGTGCCGATCGACCGCTTGCCCGAACTTCCTCCGTTGCCCGAGGAGCTGCGTGCCAACCTCGACGCGGCGCTCGCGAAACCGGCGCTGCAGCAGCCCGGCTGGCCCGAGGAGCAGGCCGCGGCGATGCGCACCGTGCTGGAGAGCGTGCCCCCCATCACCGTGCCCCGCGAGGTCGAGGAGCTGCAGAATCAGCTCGCCGCCGTCGCCCGCGGTGAAGCCTTCCTCCTGCAGGGCGGCGACTGTGCCGAGACGTTCGCGGACAACACCGAGCCGCACATCAAAGGCAACATCCGCACGTTGCTGCAGATGGCGGTGGTGCTGACCTACGGTGCCTCGACGCCGGTGGTGAAGGTCGCGCGTATCGCCGGCCAGTACGCCAAGCCGCGCTCGTCCGACACCGATGCGCTCGGTCTGCCGTCCTACCGCGGCGACATGGTCAACTCGCTGGTCGCCGATCCCGAGGTGCGCAGGCACGATCCGTCCCGTCTCGTGCGCGCCTACGCGAACGCGAGCGCCGCGATGAACCTCGTGCGTGCTGTCACCGCGGCCGGCGAGGCCGACCTGCACCGCGTGCACGACTGGAACCGGGCCTTCGTCTCGGCCTCGCCCGCCGGGGCCCGCTACGAGGCGCTCGCCTCCGAGATCGATCGCGGCTTGCGGTTCATGGACGCCTGCGGCGTCGTCGACCCGAACCTGCGCGCGGCGACGATCTACGCCAGCCACGAGGCCCTCGTCCTCGACTACGAGCGTGCGATGCTGCGCCTCGACAACTCGGGCGACGAACCGCGCCTGTACGACCTGTCGGCCCACTTCCTGTGGATCGGTGATCGCACCCGTCAGCTCGACGGCGCGCACATCGCGTTCGCGGAGCTGCTGTCGAACCCGATCGGCCTCAAGATCGGTCCGTCGACCACCCCGGAGATGGCCGTCGAGTACGTCGAGCGGCTCGACCCGCACAACACGCCGGGACGGCTCACCCTGATCTCCCGGATGGGGCACTCGAAGGTCCGCGACCTGCTGCCCGGCATCATCGAGCGCGTCGAGTCCACCGGTCACAAGGTGATCTGGCAGTGCGATCCGATGCACGGCAACACCCACGAGGCGTCCACCGGCTACAAGACGCGCCA
Source organism: Rhodococcus gordoniae (assembly GCF_001646655.1). Classification (GTDB taxonomy): domain Bacteria; phylum Actinomycetota; class Actinomycetes; order Mycobacteriales; family Mycobacteriaceae; genus Rhodococcus; species Rhodococcus gordoniae. Next base: position 101,297 of record NZ_LPZN01000028.1, read on the forward strand.
CTTCGACCGCATCGTCGACGAGGTGCAGGGCTTCTTCGAGGTACACCGCGCGCTCGGCACGCATCCCGGTGGCATCCACGTCGAGCTCACCGGTGAGAACGTCACCGAATGCCTCGGCGGCGCCCAGGACATCTCCGATCTCGACCTGCACGGTCGTTACGAGACGGCGTGCGATCCGCGCCTGAACACGCAGCAGTCGATCGAACTCGCGTTCCTGGTCGCGGAGATGCTCCGCGGGTAGGCGGGAAGCATCTCTCGGATCAGGGCAGTGCGGTCAACGTGATCGTGCTGCCCTGTTCCGCTCTCCGGCCCGCCCCGGGATTCTGGCCGATCACGACCGACCGGTCGGAGTCGCCGAGCTGCCGCACCTCGACCTCGAAGCCGAGCCGGGTGAGTTCTTCGCGGGCCGAGCCCACCGAACGACCCAACAGCGACGGCACCTTCACTGCATCGGATACGAGGAGGGTGACCGTTCCTCCGGCATTGACCTCGTCGCCCTCCGCCGGGTCGGTGCCGGCGACGAGGCCCCCGTCGACGTCGGCGTCGAAGACCTCCCGGATCTCCCCGACGGTCAGTCCCGCATCGTCGAGGATGCGCCGCGCCTCGTCGACCGTGCGTCCGGAGAGATCGGGCAGGGTCACCGGGGGTGATCCCTTGCTCATCACAAGCTTCACCTCGGACCCGACGGGCAGGACGGTTCCCGGCGCGGGATCGAGTGCGGCGACGCCTCCCTCGGGCACCGTGGTGCTGAAGGCGGTGCCGCCCTCCACCGGCTCGAAGGTGCGACGCCGCAGTTCGTCCTCGACGACGGATCTCTCCCCGGCGCCGGGGATGGACGGAACGGTGGGCCTGCCGAGCGACACGAGCAGCGCGATCGTGTCGCCGTCGGGCACACGTGATCCTGCGGTGGGATCGGTACCGAGGACGGTGTCGACCGGGACGTCGTCGGAGTACTCGCCTCTGATCTCGCCGGCCAGTCCGGCTGTCTCGATCGCGGAGACGGCGGCGGCCCGGTCGAGCCCCTGCACGGTCGGTACGTCGGTGAGCCGGCCGGCGCCGAGCCACCATCCCGCGATTCCCATGAACAGTGCGAGCACGATGATCGCGGCGATCCAGGCGGCCGCCGAGCGGCGCTGACGGCGACGGTCGGCGGCGTAGTCGGGCCGGGGCGCCACCG
>NZ_LPZN01000003.1 GCF_001646655.1 Rhodococcus gordoniae
ACTCCGCATAGGTCAGCGACTCACCCTCGAACACCAACGCCGTCGCATCCGGCACCCGCGAAACCTGCTCGTCGAACAGATCGACCAGGGTCGACGTCTGCTCCACCGCACGGTCGGTGGCGTTCCACGACTCGAGGATCTCGACCCGCTCGGATCCGTCGAGCATGTCGATGTCGCCGACGGCCGTGGCCGGGTCGGTGACGATCGCTTCGAGGACACGCACGAAGCGCTGTGCGAAGCCCGCGACCGTCGACTCGTCGAACAGATCGGTCGCATACGTGAAGGTGGCATCGATGACGTCGGGCGCACCGTCGTCGTCGTAATGGTCGAACACCGTGAGCTGCAGGTCGGTCTTGGCGAGCTGCAGTTCGAAATCGGTGGAGCTCACCGTCAGCCCGGGCAGTTCGAGCTGGGTGCGCGCCAGATTCTGGAACGACAGACCCACCTGGAAGAGCGGGTTGCGGGCGGTCGAGCGCACCGGGTTCAGCACTTCCACCAGGCGTTCGAACGGCACATCGGCGTTCGCGAACGCGCCGAGGTCGGTCTCACGGGTGCCTTCGAGGAGTCGCTCGAAGGACTGGGCCGGATCGACGTCGCTGCGGAAGACCAGCGTGTTGACGAACATGCCGATCAGATCGTCGAGCTCGCGCTCGCCGCGACCGGCGATCGGGGTGCCGATCGCGATGTCGCGCGTGCCCGAGAGTCGGGCGAGCACGGTCGCGAAGGCCGCGTTGACGACCATGAACAACGTCGCGTTCTTCGACCGCGCAAGTTCCTGCAGACCGCGGTGCAATTCGGGCGAGATCGTGAATTGCAACGATTCGCCGCGGAAGCTCTGACTCGGCGGACGCTGACGATCGGACGGGAGGTCGAGCTGGTCGGGCAGGCCGGCGAGCGCCTGCTTCCAGTACGCGACCTGCTTCGCGGCCAACGATTCGGGGTCGTCCTCGCGGCCGAGCACCTCGCGCTGCCACAACGCGTAGTCGGCGTACTGCACGGGCAACGGCTCCCACGCCGGCGCGTCGCCCCGCGACCGTGCCACGTAGGCCGTCATCAGGTCTCGGGTCAGCGGGCCGACCGACGCGCCGTCGGCCGACACGTGGTGTACGACCAGCGCGAGAATGTGCTCGTCGTCGCTGACGCGGAAGATGCGCACCGCGACCGGCACCTCGGCGGTCACATCGAAGGTCGTCGACATGAAGGCCACGATCTCGGGTTCGAGTTCGGCCTCCGCGACGTCGCGCACGACGAGTTCGGGCAGCGCACCGTCGAGCGGGAGCACCACCTGGTGCGGTCCGTCGGGCGAGTCCGGGTAGATGGTGCGGAGCGATTCGTGCCGGGCGATGACGTCGCGTGCTGCCGCGCGGAGCGCGTCGACATCGAGGTCGCCGACGAGCCGCACAGCGATCGGGATGTTGTCGACCGCCGAGGACGCCGTGTCGAACTGGTTGAGGAACCAGTAGCGCTGCTGCGCGAGCGACAGCGGAACCCGGTCGGGTCGTTCGCCGGCGACGAGGGGACGGCGCGGGCCACCCGACACTCCGTGTTCGAGGCGCGCCGCAAGGTCTTCGACGGTCGCGGCCTCGAACAACAGTCGCAGGGGCACGGTGGCATTCAGCGCGGCACCGATGCGGGAGACCACTCGGGTGGCGATGAGCGAGTTTCCGCCGAGCGCGAAGAAGTCGTCGTCGAGACCGACGCGGTCGACGCCGAGAACCTCGGAGTAGGTCGACGCCACGACCTGTTCCGTGGAGGTGGTGGGAGCGCGGAACGCCCTGACCTCGAAGACGGGATCGGGCAGTGCCTTGCGGTCGAGCTTGCCGGACGCACCCAGCGGCATGGCGTCGAGGAGCACGTAGGTGGCGGGGACCATGTAGGCCGGCAACTGCGCGGACAGTGCCGCACCGGCCACCGCCTGATCGAAGGTCGCTCCGGGCTGCGGGACGACGTAGGCGACGAGCTGGTCCTGCCGGACGAGCACCACGGCCTGGTCGACCTCGTCGAGGTCGAGCAGCGCGGTTTCGATCTCCCCGAGTTCGATGCGCAGACCGTGGAGCTTGACCTGGAAGTCGGTGCGGCCGATGTAGTCCAGTTCACCCGTCTCGTCCGGCCGGCGCACGAGGTCGCCGGTGCGGTACAGACGCTCACCGTCGCCGAAGGGCGAGGCGACGAAGCGTTCGGCAGTGAGATCGGGGCGCTGCACGTAGCCGCGCGCGAGCTGGACGCCCGCGAGATAGAGCTCTCCCGCGACCCCTACGGGGACGGGCGCGAGACGCTCGTCGAGGACGTAGACGCGGGTGTTCCACACGGGCGCACCGATCGGCACGGACACCGTGTCGGCGTCGGTGACCTCGTGATAGGTCACGTCCACGGCCGCCTCGGTGGGACCGTAGAGGTTGTGCAGACCGGCGTCGGTCAGCAGTGCGCGTGTGCGGGCGGCCAGTGCGGGCGGCAGGGCCTCGCCGGAGGCGAAGACGTGGCGGAGCGAGGTGAGTTGGTCGACCGAGGCCTCGGCGACGAACACCGCCAGCATCGACGGCACGAAGTGCACGACCGTCACGGCACGCCGGTCGATCACCGACGCCAGGTACCGCGGATCCCGATGGCCGTCGGGTACGGCGACCACGAGACGGGCACCGATCTGCAAGGGCCAGAAGAATTCCCACACCGACACATCGAACGTGAACGGGGTCTTCTGCAGTACCCTGTCGGCCTCGGTCAGGGGGTATTCGTGCTGCATCCAGCGCAGGCGGTTGACGATCGCGCCGTGCGGCACCGCCACACCCTTGGGCCGGCCCGTCGAACCCGACGTGAAGATCACGTAGGCCGTGTTCGACGCCCGCAACGGGGACGTCCGCTCCGCGTCGGTGACCGGTTCGGCCGACGTCGCGGACAGATCGAGGGAGTCGACGAGCAGGCTCGGGACAGACCTCTCCCCCGGGACACGGAATCCGTCGCGTGCGGCGGTCAGCACCACCACCGGCGCCGCGGTGTCGAGGATGTAGCCGTTGCGCTCGTCCGGCTGATCCGGATCGATCGGCACGTAGGCACCACCGGCCGCGACGACGGCGTACATACCGACCAGCAGATCCAGCGAGCGACGCACGGCCAGACCCACCCGCGCATCGGGGCCGACGCCGAGCGAGATCAGGTGCCGTGCAAGGCGGTTCACACGCTCGGAGAAATCGCCGTAGGTCGACGACTCACCCTCGAACTCCACCGCGACCGCATCCGGCGACCGCCGGACCTGCTCGGCGAACAGATCCACGAGGGTGGAGGTGCCGTCGAGCACACGGTCGGTGTCGTTCCACCGCTCGAGCAGATGCACGCGTTCGGCGTCGTCGAGCAGATCGACATCGCCCACCGTGACCGAGAGGTCGCCGGTGACGGCATCCAGCAGACGGACGAAGCGGTCGGCGACACGTTCGACGGTGCGGGCATCGAACAGATCGATGGCGTAGGTCAGGCCCACCGAGTACTCGGCCGCACCGCTCGCAGTGGGCGTCTCGGTGACGACGAACTGCAGGTCGAACTTGGCGGTCGTGATGTCGAGGTCGACGGCCCCGACGGTCAGACGGGGTAGCTCGAGCGTGCCGGTCTCGAGGTTCTGGAACGACAGCATCACCTGGAACAGCGGATGACGTGCCGTGGACCGTTCGGGATTGAGCACCTCGACGAGTCGTTCGAACGGCAGGTCGGCGTGGCCGAACGCTTCGAGGTCGGCGCCGCGCACCCGGCCGAGCACCTGCTCGAACGACTCGCCGCCGTCCACCCGGGTGCGCAGCACCAGGGTGTTGACGAACATGCCCACCAGGTCGTCGAGCGCCGCGTCGCCACGGCCGGCCACCGGAGTGCCGATCGCGATGTCGTCGGTACCCGACAACCGCGCCAGCAGCACCGCCAGCGCCGCGTGCACCACCATGAAGGGAGTCGCGTTGCGTTCGCGGGCGAGCGTGACGATGCGATCGTGGAGCGTCTCGTCGAGCGTGAACTCGTACAGGGCGCCCCGGTTGGTGGCGACCGCGGGGCGGGGGTGGTCGGCCGGCAGGTCGAGTTGCTCGGGCAGACCCGCGAGCGTCTGCCGCCAGAAGCCGACCTGCGACGAGATCACCGACTCCGGATCGTCCTCCGAGCCGAGCACCTCCCGCTGCCAGATGGCGAAGTCGGCGTACTGAACCGGCAGCGGTTCCCAGCCCGGCTCCCCTCCGGCCGCCCGGGCCGCGTAGGCGGAGACGATGTCGCGGGTGAGCGGACCCATCGAGAAGCCGTCGGCTGCGATGTGGTGCACGACCAGCGCCAGCACGTGTTCGGTCGCCGACACCGCAAAGAGCTGCGCCCGGAAGGGTGCCTGCGTGGAGACGTCGAAACCGGACGAGACGAGATCCGTGATGCTCTGCACCAGCTGCGTCTCGGTGACATCGATCGGTGACAGGTCGGGTTCGACCTCGGACACCGGCAGCACCTGCTGGTAGCCCACACCGTCGACGTCCGGGTAGATCGTCCGCAAGGATTCGTGCCGGCCCAGCACGTCGGCCACCGCGGAGCGCAGCGCCTCGACGTCCAGCGCGCCGGTCAACCGGACCGCGACCGGAATGTTGTTGACCGCCGATTCCGGTTCGAACCGGTTGAGGAACCACATCCGCTGCTGCGCGAGCGACAGCGGCACACGCTCCGGACGCTCCTGCACCACGAGCGGCGTGCGGCCCTGCGCGTCGCTCTGCTCGACGCGGGCGGCGAGCGCGGCCACACCGGGCGCCTCGAACAGCACACGAACGGGCACAACGGTTCCCAGTTCCGAACCGAGACGCGCGACGACCTGCGTGGCGATGAGGGAGTTGCCGCCGAGCGCGAAGAAGTCGTCGTCGAGTCCGACGCGATCGACGCCGAGGACGCCGGCGAACACGCCGGCGACGACCTCTTCGACCGGGGTCGTGGGTGCACGGAAACCGCGGGTCTCGAAGACCGGATCGGGCAGCGCCTTCCGGTCGACCTTGCCCGAACTTCCGAGCGGCATCTCGTCGAGGACCATGAACTGCGACGGCACCATGTAGGCCGGGAGCACCGTGCTCAGCGCGGCCTGCGCGGCGTCGCGGTCGAAGGTCGTGTTCGGGGCCGGGACCACGTAGGCGACGAGTTGTTCGTGCCGCACCTGGGCGGCGGCCTGCGAGACCCCGGTGTGGTCGAGCAACGCGGTCTCGATCTCCCCGAGCTCGATGCGCAGACCGCGGAGCTTGACCTGGAAGTCGGTGCGGCCGAGGTACTCGAGGTCGCCGCTGTGGTCGTTGCGCCGGCGCACGAGGTCGCCTGTGCGGTACAGGCGCTCACCGTCGCCGAAGGGCGAGGCGACGAAACGCTCGGCGGTGAGATCGGGGCGGCCGACGTAGCCGCGCGCCACCTGCGCGCCCGCGAGGTACAGCTCGCCCACGACCCCGGCGGGAACCGGCGACAGTCGCGCGTCGAGCACGTAGGCGCGGGTGTTCCACACCGGAGCGCCCATCGCGACGGAACCACCGGTCGTGCCCGCGACGGGGCGGGCGGTGGCGTGCACCGTGGCCTCGGTGGGGCCGTAGAGGTTGTGGAGTTCGGCGGCGCTGATCCGGGAGAACTGCTCGGCCACCGACAGGGGGAAGGCCTCACCCGCGACGAGCACGGTGCGCAGCGACGCGCAGTCGTCCGGCGACGCCGACGCGGCGAAGACCGCGAGCATCGACGGGACGAAGGAGGTGATCGTCACCGCGCGCTCGCGGATGACCGTGCCGAGGTAGGCGGTGTCGCGGTGACCGTCCGGGGCTGCGATCACCATGCGTGCACCGACGGTGAGGGTGCCGAACAGTTCCCAGACCGACACGTCGAAGGTGAACGGGGTCTTCTGCAGCACCACGTCGTCGGGGCCGATCCCGTATGCGGTGGTGATCCACCGAATCTGGTTGACCACGGAGGCGTGGGCGACGGCCACACCCTTCGGGCGGCCGGTCGAACCCGAGGTGAAGATCGTGTACGCGGTGTTCGACGGACGCAACGGCGCGATGCGATCGGCGTCGGTGATCGGCTCGGCCGGTGTCGCGGCCAGGTCGAGGCTGTCGATCGCGAGCGACGGCGCCGATGCCGTGGCCGGCACGCGGTATCCGTCGCGCTCGGTGGTCAGCACCACCACGGGTGCAGCGGTGTCGAGGATGTAGCCGTTGCGATCGTCCGGCTGATCCGGATCGATCGGCACGTACGCACCACCGGCCGCGACGACCGCGTACATACCCACCAGCAGATCCGGCGAGCGACGCATCGCCAGACCCGCCGACGTCTCCGGCCCGACACCGAGCGAGATCAGGTGCCGCGCAAGACGATTCACACGCTCGGCGAACTCGCCGTAGGTCAGCGACTCGCCCTCGAACTCCACCGCGACCGCATCCGGCGACCGCCGGACCTGCTCGGCGAACAGATCCGCCAGGGTTCGGGCGTCGCCGAGTTCGTGCTCGGTGGCGTTCCACGTGGCGAGCACATCGGTGCGCTCGGCGTCGTCGAGCAGCGCGACATCACCGACCGGGAGTGCGGGCTCGGTCGCGACCGCGGTGAGGATCCGGGTCAGGCGCTCGGCGAAGGACTCCATCGTCCGGGCGTCGAACAGATCGGTGGCGTAGGTGAGGTCGACGAGATAGCCCTCTGCGGTGGCGTCGTCCGAGACGGTGACCTGCAGGTCGAACTTCGCGAGTGCCGCGTCGACGTCGAGCGCCGAGACGGTCAGGCCGGGCAGCTCGAGAGAGTCGGCGTCGAGGTTCTGGAACGCGAGCAGTACCTGGAACAGCGGGTGGCGGGCGGTCGACCGTTCGGGGTCGATGAGCTCGACGAGCCGTTCGAACGGCAGGTCGGCGTGGCCGAACGCTTCGAGGTCGGCGCCGCGCACCTGTCCGAGCACCTGCTCGAACGACTCGCCGCCGTCCACCCGGGTGCGCAGCACCAGGGTGTTGACGAACATGCCCACCAGGTCGTCGAGCGCCGCGTCGCCACGGCCGGCCACCGGAGTGCCGATCGCGATGTCGTCGGTACCCGACAACCGCGCCAGCAGCACCGCCAGCGCCGCGTGCACCACCATGAACTCGGTGGTGGAGGTGCGGCGAGCCAGATCGCGTACGGCGGAACGGAGTTCGGATCTCAGGACGAACCGGTGCGAGGCGCCGCGGTAGCTCGCGACCGCCGGTCGCGGACGGTCGGCCGGCAGGTCGAGCTGCTCGGGCAGACCCGCGAGCCTTTCCCGCCAGAACGCGACCTGCGACGAGATCACCGACTCCGGATCGTCCTCCGAGCCGAGCACCTCCCGCTGCCAGATCGCGAAGTCGGCGTACTGCACCGCGAGCGGTTCCCACTGCGGGGCGTCGCCCGAGACGCGTGCGGCGTAGGCGGTGACGACGTCGCGGGTGAGCGGACCCATCGAGAAGCCGTCGGACGCGATGTGGTGTACGACCAGCACCAGCACGTGCTCGGTGTCGGAGACCGCGAACAGGCGTGCCCGGAAGGGGACCTGCGAGGTCACGTCGAAGCCGGTACCGACGATCTCGGTGGCCCGGGCGATCAGATCGGACTCGGACACCGGGACCGGCGTCAGATCGGGCACCACCTCGTCCACCGGCAGCACCTGCTGATAGCCCACACCGTCGACATCCGGGTAGACCGTCCGCAGCGACTCGTGCCTGCCGAGCACGTCGGCGACCGCCGCCTGCAGAGCCGCCGCGTCGAGTGCACCCGACAGGCGGATCGCCACCGGGATGTTGTCGACCGCCGATTCGGGTTCGAATCGGTTGAGGAACCACATCCGCTGCTGCGCGAGCGACAACGGCACCAGTTCCGGGCGCACCTGCGGAACCAGCGGTGCTCGCCCGTCGCCACCGGAAGCCATGGCGGCGTCGACGAGCGAGGCCAGCTCGGCCGCGGTCGGGGCGTCGAAGAACTCGCGGACGTCGATGCGGACCTTGTGGTCGGAGCCGAGCCGCGCGACGACCCGCGTCGCACTCAGGGAGTTGCCACCGAGTTCGAAGAAGTCGTCGTCGACGCCGAGCCGCTCGATGCCGAGGATCTGCTCGAACGCCGAGACGACGGCGTGCTCGGTGGCCGTCGACGGTGCGCGGTATTCGCGCTGCAAAGAGCTGAAATCCGGTGCGGGCAGCGCCTTCCGGTCGAGCTTGCCACTGCCGCCGAGCGGGAACTCGTCGAGTTCGACGAACAGCGACGGCACCATGTAGTCGGGCAGACGCCGGCGTACGGCGTCGGCGAGCTCGGACCGCTCGATGTCGCGGCCGTCGGTGACGAGATAGGCGACGAGGTGATCGCCGAGCGCGGGGTCGGAGTGCACGACGACGACCGACTGCCGCACGCCCGGATGGTCGAGCAGCGCCGATTCGATCTCGCCGAGTTCGATGCGCAGACCGCGCAGCTTCACCTGGAAGTCGGTACGGCCGATGTACTCGATCTGCCCGTCCTCGTTCGTCTTCACGAGGTCGCCGGTGCGGTACATGCGGTCGCCGGGCTCCCCGAACGGGTCGGCGACGAAACGATCGGAGGTCAGATCGGGGCGACGGAGGTAACCGCGCGCGAGCTGGACGCCCGCGAGATACAGCTCGCCCTCGACACCGTCGGGGACGGGACGCAGGCCCTCGTCGAGGACGTAGAGACCGGTGTCGGCCACGGCGGCACCGATGGGCACGACGGTGTCGTCGGCCGAGGTCGCGAAATAGGTGACGTCGACCGCGGCCTCGGTGGGCCCGTACAGATTGTGCAGACGCGCCGAGGAGATCTCGTAGAAACGGGCGACCGTCTGCGGCGGCAGCGCCTCACCGGACGCGAAGACGTAGCGGAGGGTGCTCACCGACGCGGCGGTGGGCTCGGCGAGGTAGACGGCGAGCATCGACGGCACGAAGTGCGCGATCGTCACGCCACGCTCGATCATCGTCTGCGCGAGATAGGCCGGGTCGCGGTGCCCGTCGGGCACGGCGATCGTGAGGCGGGCACCCACCTGCAGGGGCCAGAAGAACTCCCAGACCGACACGTCGAAGGTGAACGGTGTCTTCTGCAGCACGACGTCGTCGGCGCGCATCCCGTACTCCGCCTGGCGCCAGTCGATGTTCGCGACGATCGCCCGGTGCTCGACGGCGACGCCCTTCGGCCGTCCCGTCGAACCCGACGTGAAGATGACGTACGCGAGGTGATCGGCCGTGAGCGCGCCGCGGCGCTCCTCCGGGGCGATGGGATCGCCGGAGATCTCGGACAGATCGAGGGTGTCGATCGTCAGCGCCGGGACGGAACCGGGAAGATCGACGGCGTCGCGTTCGGTGGTGACGACCGCGACCGGCTCGGCGATCTCGAGGACGTAGGCGAGGCGGTCGGCCGGATGGTCGGGATCGAGCGGCACGTAGGCGCCGCCGGCTTTGACGATCGCATACATGCCGACCAGCAGGTCGAACGATCGGCGGACCGCGAGACCGACGCGTGCGTCGGGGCCCACACCGAGACCGATGAGGTGACGGGCGAGACGGTTGACGCGGGCGTCGAACTCCCGGTAGGTCAGGCCCTGTCCGTCGAACTCGAGAGCGACGGCATCGGGTGTTCGGGCCACCTGGGCGTCGAAACGCGCCGCGAGCGTGCCGGGATCGACCGTGGCCGGTGCCGCCGCATCGTCGCCGAGCACCTCGACGGCGTCGGCCAACAGCGTGTCGACCACCCCCGCGAGACCCGGGGCACCGAGCAGAGCGGGCGCGATGTTCGACAGGACGACCGGGAACAGCGCGTCGAAACCGAGCGCACCGCCCATGGCGGTGTCGAGTGTGGCGATCTCGTCGCGCAGGCGCGCGTAGCCGATACGGGTGTCACCGTCGGAGAGGGCGACACGGTCGGGTTCGATGTCCGCGACGGCGGCGAGCAACCGGGGAAGGTCCTCGATCGCCAGCGCCGGCTTGCCCGCCATGTCACCCGTCATCTACGTCAGCCTCCTGAAATAACCTGCGCTCGGCACTGCGCTGTGCGCGCGCCACCGCCCCCCGCTGCCACCCGGCACCGTACTGGCCGGGCAGTCGAACGACAGCCGATCTTCCATTATCCCGAAGTGTCCGACACAGGACTAATCCGCGTCGCCCGCCGGGGCGGCGTCCACGCCGTCTGCCGGGCCGGCGTCGACGCCTTCCGCGACGGCGATCACGTCGCGCACCAGCTGTGCGAGACCGCCGGCGCCGAGTTCGGGCAGCATCCCCGGTACGAGGCCGTTCAGGACCACCGACACGAGCGCCTCGGCGGTGAGCGCGCCCCCCGTCGTGGTGGCCATGGTGTCCAGACGCTGGGCGAACTCGCCGAGTGTGACCTCGCGCTCGCCGTGCCGGAAGGCGACCGTGCCCGGGGCCGCGGCGGCCGCCGCGGCCACGAGTGCCGGCAGATCTGCGACGGTACGCGCCTTCTTCGGCCGGGCCGCCCGCGCCCGCTCCGCATCCGTGCGGATGTCGATCGAACGGAGAACGACCTGCGGGTCGGCGCTGACGGTCTCGAGGATCCGGACGAAGCGATCGCCGAAGGTCTCGACCGTCGCGGCGTCGAACAGTGCCGTGGCGTAGGTGAAGGTCACATCGAGCGCGGTCAGCGCTCCCGACTCGGAGAACCGTTCGACCACCGTGCACTGCAGGTCGAACTTCGCCTGATCGGCGCCCGTCTCGAGCGCGGTCACCTCGAGTCCCGGCAGGGTGAAGGTGCCCGTGTCGATGTTCTGGAAGGTGAGCATCGCCTGGAACAGCGGGGTGTACGCGCTGTTGCGGCGCACACCGAGCCGTTCGACGACCCGCTCGAACGGCACGTCGGCGTTGCCGAACGCCGCGAGGTCCTTCTCCTTGGCCTGCGCGAGCAGCTCCGCGAAGGTCGCCGAACCGGCCACCCGGGTACGGAGCACGAGGGTGTTGACGAACATGCCGACGAGGTCGTCGAGCGCCTCCTCACCACGACCGGCGGTCGGTGTTCCCACCGCGATGTCCTCGCTGCCGGACAGGCGGGCGAGCAGCACCGCGAAGGTGGCGTGCATCGCCATGAAGACCGTCGCGTTGTGTTCACGGGCGGTCTTCTCGATCCGCTGCGCGAGTTCCTCACCGATCGTGAAGGTGAACGACTCCCCCACCGTGGACTGGCGGGCGGGTCGCGGGCGATCCGTGGGCAGGGCGAGTACCTCCGGCACACCGGAGAGTTCGCCGGCCCAGTAGTCGAGCTGGCGCGACAGCTCGCTCTCCGGATCGTCCTCGGAACCGAGAACGCTCTGCTGCCACAGCGTGTAGTCGGCGTACTGGACCCCGAGCGGTTCCCATCCCGGGGTTTCCCCCGCGACGTGCGCGAGATAGGCGGTCATCACGTCGCGCACGAGCGGACGCATCGAATACCCGTCGGCGCTGATGTGGTGCGCGACGACCGCGAGGACGTGTTCGTCCGCGGCGAGCCGCAACAGCGCGACCCGCACCGGCGGGACCGATGCCGTCACGTCGAATCCGCTGCCGAGGATCTCGGTGAGACGGTCGACGAGCTCGTCGGCGGTCACGTCCACCGGGGCGAGTTCGGGCACGGCCTGCGCGACCGGCAGCACGATCTGCACCGGACCGTCACCCTTGTCCGGGTAGACGGTGCGCAGCACCTCATGTCGTGCGAACAGATCGGCGACCGCTGCACGCAGGGCGTCCACGTCGAGCGCACCGGTCAGGCGCACGGCGACGGGGATGTTGTAGACACCCGATTCGGGATCGACCCGGTTCAGGGTCCACATGCGCTGCTGCGCGAGCGACAGCGGCACCCGCTCGGGACGCGGGACGGTCGTGAGTGCCGGACGGGCACCCTCGCCCACCGACGGCCGGATACGGGCGGCGAGCGCGACCACCGTCGACGACTCGAAGACGGTCCGGACCGGCACGCGGGTGTCGAGTGCGGCACCGAGCCGGGCGGCAAGCTGCGTCGCGAGCAGCGAGTTGCCGCCGAGTTCGAAGAAGTCGTCGTCGAGACCGGCCCGTTCGACACCGAGCAGTTCGGCGACGGTCGCAGCCACGATCTCCTCGACGGGATCGGTCGGGGCGCGGAACTCCCCCGCGTCGAGTTCGGGATCGGGCAGGGCACGCCGGTCGAGCTTGCCGTTGGTGTTCAGCGGCAACACGTCGAGTTCGACGAAGGCCGACGGCACCATGTACGACGGCAGCCGCTCCGCCAGCGCCGTCCGTGTCGCATCGGCGTCGAACGCCTCTGCGGCCGGCACGACGTACGCGACGAGACGGTCGCCGAGGTGAGCGGTGCTGCGCACCAGGACGGCGACGTCCTTCACGTCCGGCAGCTCGCGCAGGACGGTCTCGACCTCGCCGAGTTCGATGCGGTAACCGCGCACCTTGACCTGGAAGTCGGCCCGATCGAGATATTCGAGGCGACCGGCACGGTTCCACCGGACGATGTCGCCGGTGCGATACATGCGTCCGCTCCCGGACGGGTCGGCGACGAACCGGTCGGCGGTGAGGTCGGGACGGTCGTGGTAGCCCCGCGCGAGCTGGGCACCCGCAAGGTACAGCTCGCCGGCGACGCCCGGAGGTACCGGCCGCAGCCGGTCGTCGAGGACGTAGACGGCGGTGTTCCACTCGGGCACACCGATCGGGACGACGATCCGGTCGGCGTCGTCGACCTCGTGGACGGTGACCGAGACCGCGGCCTCGGTCGGTCCGTAGAGGTTGTACAACCTCGCCGTGTTGTCGGCACGGAACTGCTGGGCCACCGCCGCGGGCAGGGCCTCACCGATCGCGAGGATCCGTCGCAGCGACGGCGCCACCGGGCCGGCCGCGACCGTCATCAGCATCGACAGCATGGACGGAACGGTGTGCAGCGTGGTCACCTGCTCGTCGCGCAGCAGTGCGAGCAGGTGGTCGGGATCGCGGTGTCCGTCGGCCGTGGCGATCACCAGGCGAGCACCGCTGGTGAGCGCCGACCAGAACTCCCACACCGACAGGTCGAACGTCGCGACGGTCTTGAGCAGCACCGCGTCGTCGGATCCGAGACCGAAATGCTCACGCTTCCACAGCAACTGGTTGACGATCGCGGCGTGCGAGACCGCGACACCCTTGGGGCGGCCGGTCGAACCCGACGTGAAGATCACGTACGCCGTGTTGCCCGGCCGCAGTGGAGCGGACCGGTCGGTGTCGACGATCGGTCCGTCCGCGACCCCGACGAGGTCGAGGCGGTCGAGTTCGACGACCGGCGCGGTGCCGTGCTCCACACGGTCGCCGCTCGTCGTGACGATCGCGACGGGTGCGGCCGTGTCGAGGATGTAGGTGTTGCGCTCGGCGGGCTGGTCCGGGTCGACCGGCACGTAGGCCGCACCGGTCTTCGCGATCGCGTACATGCCCACGAGCAGCTCGGGCGAACGGCGAATCGCCAACGCGACCCGATCCTCCGGTCCCACACCGAGACCCAGCAGATGCCGGGCGAGACGGTTGACCGCCGAATCGAACTCGCCGTAGGTCCACCGCCGGCCCTCGTACACGAGCGCGACGGCATCGCGGTGCGCGGCGACCTGCTCGTCGAACAGGTCGACGAGAGTCGCTCGCGTGTCGGTCCCGTGAGCAGTGTCGTTCCACTCCCCCAGCACGGTGCCGCGTTCCTCCGGCAGCAGCACGGCGTGGTCGCCCACGGGCAGCGACGGCATCTCGACGAGCGCTGCGAGCAACTGCTCGAAACGGGCCGCGACGGTCTCCGCCGTCTCGCGGTCGAACAGATCCGTCGCGTACGTGAGGATCGCGTCGATGCCCTGCGGCGCGCCGTCGTCGCCGTAACGGTCGGCGACGATCAGGTGCATGTCGAACTGGGCGGTGCCGCCCTCGAGGTCGACCGGTTCGATGTCGAGGCCGGGCAGGGCGAGTTCGGATCGGCTCTGGTTCTGGAACGAGAAGCCGACCTGGAACAGCGGATGCCGGGCCGTCGACCGGGCCGGATTCAGGATCTCGACGAGACGCTCGAACGGCACGTCCGCGTGTGCGAAGGCCTGCAGATCGGTTTCCCGTGCCGCCGAGAGCAGTTCGTCGAAGGACGCATCGCCGTCCACCTGCAGCCGGAGCACCAGCGTGTTGACGAACATGCCGATGATGTCCTCGGTGGCCTGCTCGGTGCGACCCGCGATGGGGGTGCCCACCGCGATGTCCGTCGAGCCGGACAGGCGCGCGAGCAGTGCCGCGAAGGCGGCGTGCACGGCCATGAACACGGTCGCGTTCCGGTTGCGTGCCAGATCGCGCAGCTCGCGGTGCAGATCCGCGCCGATGGTGAACTCCACGCGGTCGCCGCGGAAGCTCTGCTGCGCGGGGCGCGGACGGTCGAGCGGCAGGTCGAGCTGGTCGGGCAGGTCGGCGAGCGCGGTGCGCCAGTAACCGAGCTGCTCGGCGGCGGTCGAATCCGGATCGTTCTCGGAACCGAGAACCTCCCGCTGCCACAGGGCGAAGTCGGCGTACTGCACCTCGAGCGGCGCCCACGCCGGTTCGGTCTCGGCGGAGCGGGCGGCGTAGGCCGTCATGACGTCGCGGACCAGCGGCACCATCGACGAACCGTCGGCGCTGATGTGGTGGACCACGGTGACGAGGACGTGATCGTCGTCGGCCACACGGAGCAGATGCATCCGCACCGGCACATCGACGGTGACGTCGAAGCCTGCCGCAGCGATCTCCCGCATGCGTGCCTCGAGATCGGCGACGGCGACGTCGACCGGTTCGAGCCCGGGGCGGACCCGAGAGGCCGGCAGGATGCGCTGGATCGGGCCGGAGTCCGTCTCGGGATAGACGGTGCGCAGCGACTCGTGCCGTGCGACGAGGTCGGCGACCGCGGCACGCAACGCGTCGACGTCCAGTACGCCCTTCATCCGCAACGCGAACGGGATGTTGTAGGCCGTCGACTCGGGATCGAACCGGTTGAGGAACCACATCCGCTGCTGTGCGGGAGACAGCGGGATCGACTCCGGCCGGGTCCGGGCCGCCAGCGGCACTCGCCCACCGCGGCCGGATTCGTGTTCGAGCCGCGTGGCGAGTTCCGCGACGGTGGACGCCTCGAACAACGCCCGCACCGGCACCTGTGCGTCGAGCGCGGCACCGAGCCGGGAAACGACCTGCGTCGCGATCAGAGAGTTGCCACCGAGCGCGAAGAAGTCGTCGTCGGCGCCGATACGGTCGACACCGAGCACGTCGGCGAACACGCCCGCCACGATCTCCTCGAGCGGAGTGCCCGGCGCGCGGAAACCACGTGTCTCGAACACCGGCTCGGGCAGCGCCCGGCGGTCGAGCTTGCCGTTGACCGTCAGCGGTATCGCCTCGATCACCACGAACGCCGAGGGCACCATGTACTCCGGCAGGACCACGGCGACACTGCTGCGCAGCGCTTCGGTGTCGATCGACACGCCGTCGTGCGCAACCACATAGGCGACGATCCGGACCGCTCCCGGGGTGTCCTCACGCACGATCACCGCGGCGTGCGCGACGTCGTCCTGCGCGAGCACCGCAGCCTCGACCTCACCGAGTTCGATGCGGAAACCGCGGATCTTCACCTGGTCGTCGGCGCGGCCGAGATATTCGAGATCGCCCGAGACGACCCAGCGGGCGACATCGCCCGTCCGGTACAGCAGCGCACCGTCGGACGAGAACGGATCGGCGACGAAACGTGCCGCAGACAGCTCGGGGCGACGCAGGTAACCACGCGCCAACTGGCCACCGCCGACGTACATCTCGCCGGCCACACCCACCGGTACCGGCTTCAGGCGACGATCCAGCACGTACACCCGCAGACCTGCGATCGGGACACCGACCACGCTCGCGGACGCACCCTGCGCCAGATCGGCACCGATCTCCCGGTACGACACATGCACGGTCGTCTCCGTGATGCCGTACATGTTCACCAGGCGCGGGGCTGTGCCGATCCCCCGTTGCTGCGCTCGTCCCGCCTCTCCATGGCGCTCGAACCACCCGGCGAGACGGCGCGGCTCGAGCGCCTCACCACCGAAGATCACGTACCGCAGCGACAACTGCGCCTCGTCGACCGCGACCCGGTCGGCCTCGACCAGCTGGTAGAAGGCCGACGGCGTCTGGTTGAGCACGGTGACGCGTTCGCGGATCAGCAACTCGCGGAAGGCTTCCGGCGAACGCGACGTGAAGTAGTCGACGACCACGAGGGTTCCGCCGTAGAGCAACGGCCCCCACAGCTCCCATACCGAGAAGTCGAAGGCGTAGCTGTGGAACATCGTCCACACGTCCGACGAGTCGAAGCCGTACACCGATTCGGTGTTGACCATCAGCCGCACCACAGTGCGATGCGGGATCAGCACACCCTTCGGGCGCCCGGTCGATCCCGACGTGTAGATCACGTACGCCAGGTTCGTCGATGTCAGCGGGGCACGGCGCTCCGCGTCGAGGATCGGTGCGTCGTCGACGTCCGACAGATCCAGACGGTCGATCTCGACGATCGGCACCGAGTCCGGGAACGGCACCTCGGCATCCGAGGTGGTCACCACCGCCACCGGCGTCGCGTCCGAGACCAGGAACTCGATCCGGTCGGCCGGCGAGTTCGGATCGATCGGCAGGTATCCGGCACCGGCTTCGAGCACTGCGAGCAGCGCGACGATCAGATCGAGCGAGCGCGGCATCGCGACCGCGACGAGATCCTCGGGGCCTGCCCCGACGTCGATGAGATGACGTGCCAGGCGGTGCACCCGCGCACCGAGTTCGCGGTAGGACAACTGCTCGTTTCCGAACCGCACCGCGACCGCGTCGCCGCGCTCGGCGACGCGTGCCTCGAACATGTCCACGAGCGTCGCCCCGGCCGGCGCGACGTCGTCGCCCAGCGAGTTCCAGCGCGAGACGACCAGTTCCCGCTCGAAATCGTCGAGGATCTCGATATCCCCGACCACGGCCGAAGGGTCCTCCACGACCGCACGGAGAATCCGGAGCAACTGCTCCGCGAACGCCGCGACCCTCAGGTCGTCGAACAGGTCCGTCGCGTAGGTGACGGCGAACTCCATACCCGCGTCCGCATCGTCCTCACCCTTCCTCTCCGCAAACGTGAACTGCAGGTCGAACTTGGCGGTATCCGCGTCGTAGTGGAGGGCCCGGGCGGTGACGCCGTCGAGAGCGAACTCGACCTCACCGGTGTTCTGGAACGTGAGCGCCACCTGGAACAGCGGGTGACGGGCCTGTGACCGCTGAGGATCGAGGATCTCGACGAGCCGCTCGAAGGGGACGTCGGCGTGCGCGAAGGCGTCGAGATCGGTCTCCCGCACCTGCCCGAGCAGGTCGTGGAAGGGACGATCGTTCCGCACGTCGACTCGGAGCACGAGCGTGTTGACGAACATGCCCACGAGGTCGTCCAGTGCACGCTCGCCGCGACCGGCGATCGGGGTGCCGATGGCGATGTCCTCCGAGCCGGACACCCGGGCCAGCAGCACTGCGAGTGCCGCATGCACGACCATGAACAGCGTCGTGTTCCGTTGCCTGGCCAGCTCTTCCAACGAAGCGTGCAGCTGTGGCTCGATCCGGAACCGGCTCGTCCGGCCGGCGTTGGACGCCACCTCCGGGCGAGCACGATCGGACGGCAGATCGAGCTGGTCGGGCAGGTCCGCCAGCCGATCGGTCCAGTACTTCGTCTGCCGGGAGAAAACCGAGTCCGGATCACTGTCCGAACCGAGGACCTCGCGCTGCCAGAGGGCATAGTCGGCGTACTGCACTTCCAGCGGCGCCCACGCGGGAGCTTCCCCACGCGAGCGGTTGGCGTACGCGAGCATGATGTCGCGCGCGAGCGGTCGCAGGGAGAAACCGTCGGCTGCGATGTGGTGCACCACGAGGAACAGCACATGTTCGCGGGCACCGAGAGTGAACAGCACGACCCGCAACGGCACGTCGCGCGTGACGTCGAAGCCCTCCGAGGTGAGCTGTTCGGCCCGATCGAACAGGGCGCTCTCGTCGACACGCTCGACCGGCAACTCCACTGTGTAGGGCGGCAGGATCGACTGGTGTCCTGTGCCGTCGACGTCGGGATAGACGGTGCGCAGCGACTCGTGTCGTTCGACGACGTCGCGTAGCGCGGTGCGCAGTGCCTTCACGTCGAGGTCCCCGGTCAAACGCACCCCTACCGGGATGTTGTTCGCACCGGATTCGGGATCGAACCGGTTGAGAAACCACATGCGCTGCTGCGCCGGCGACAACGGAATACGTTCGGGGCGCGTCGTCCTGGCGAGCGGGACGCGTTCACCTCGGCCGGCCTCCCGTTCGACGCGCACCGCGAGTGCGGCAACGGTGCCGGCATCGAAGAGTGCGCGCACCGGCACTTGCGTGTCCAGGATCGCACCGAGACGGGAGACGACCTGGGTCGCGAGGAGCGAGTTCCCTCCGAGTTCGAAGAAGTCGTCGTCGAGCCCGACATCCTGTACGCCCAGCACGTCGGCGAACACTCGCGCGACGGATTCTTCGACCGGGGTGGTGGGTGCACGGAATTCGCGGTAACGGAGGCCGAACTCCGGTTCGGGTAGCGCGCTGCGGTCGAGTTTGCCCACGGGCGTCAACGGCACCTCGTCGAGCACGATGATCTGCGAGGGGACCATGTACGAGGGCAGCGAGCGTGCGACGTGCTCGGAGAGTTCGGCAGGGACGAGCCCCGCACCGCCCTGCACGTATGCGACGAGAGCCGTTTGCCCCGAGGGCATCTCGTGGCCGACGGTGCTGGCGAACACGACGAGCGGGTGTGTCAGGAGCACGGCGTCGATCTCACCGAGTTCGATCCGGTATCCGCGGATCTTGACCTGGAAGTCCGAGCGGCCCACGAACACCAGACGACGCTCGGCGTCCCAGCGCACGATGTCGCCGGTGCGGTACATCCGAGCGCCCGGCACACCGAACAGGGCCGCGACGAACCGCCCTGCGGTGAGACCGGGACGTCGATGGTATCCCCGGGCGAGTACGTCACCCGCCAGATAGAGCTCGCCGGGTACCCCTGTGGGAACCGGTCGCATCCGGCCGTCGAGAACGAGCGCGTGCACACCCGCGGTGGGTGCGCCGATCGTGATCGGCCCGTCGGCTTCGAGCTGTTCGCGAGTCGAAACGATCGTGGTCTCGGTCGGTCCGTAGGCGTTGAAGAATCGCCGGCCGGGAGCCCAGCGCGCTACGAGGTCCGGAGTGGACGCGTCGCCACCGACGTTGACGGTGTGCAGCGAGTCCAGGTCGCCGGGATCCACCGAACCGAGCACCGCCGGGGTGATCACGGCGTGCGTGACCTTCGTCTGCGCGATGAGTGCCCGCAGTTCGGCACCACCGTAGATCGACGGCGGCGTGATGACGAGTTCGGCGCCCGTCGAACCCGCCATCGTCCAATCCAGCACGGAGGGATCGAAACTCGGCGAACAGATGTGCAGGATCCGGGACCGGGCGGTCACCCCGTACAGTTCGACGGTTTCCCGGACCAGGCCGGCCAGGCCGCGGTGGGTGACCCCGACGCCCTTCGGGCGACCCGTCGAACCCGAGGTGTAGATGACGTACGCGAGATGGTCGACTCGCAGCGACGCCGTGCGGTCGGCATCCGTGATCGGGGCCGCCGACCGGGCGGAGCAGTCGGCGACGAACGCATCGTCGTCGAACCGAACCCATTCGGTCCGGGAGGGCAGCTTCGCCGCGTGCGCCGTCGCGGTCAGCCCGAGCAGGGCTCCCGAGTCGTCGAGCATGTGGGCGACGCGTTCGATCGGGTATTCCGGGTCGATCGGCACATAGGCCGCACCCGTCTTCGCGACCGACCACACCCCCAGCACCATTTCCCACGAACGAGGGAAGGCGAGGGCGACGAGTTCGTCGGGACCGGCACCGCGTCCGATCAGATACCGCGCGATCCGGTTGGACCGTTCGTCGAGGTCCCGGTAGGTCAGGACGGTGTCGCCCGCCCGGACGGCAATGCGATCGGGATGGTCGGCTACCGCGGAGGTGAGCAGTTCCACGAGCGTCGCCGTCCGCGCGACCGCCCGTCCACGGACGGAGAGCAAGTGCTGTGCCTCTCCGTCCGAGAGGATCTCGAGATCACCGACTGCAGTCGACGCATCGGCGACGACCCCTTCGAGCATCCGGACGAATCGCGCACCGAAATCGGAAACGGTGTCCGCGTCGAACAGGTCCGTGGCATAGGACAATTCGACGACGTAACCACCGTCCGTCCCGGCGCTGTCCTCGTCGAGGACGGTGACGGCGAGATCGAACTTCGACAGGTCGCTGTCGAACGCCAGATTCGAAACCGACAGTTCCGGCAGCTCGAACGAGACCGGGCCGATGTTCTGGAAGGCGAGCATCACCTGGAACAGCGGATTGTGCGCCTGGGTGCGCACGGGAGCCAGGACGTCGACGAGCCTCTCGAACGGAACATCCGCGTGTGCGAACGCCCCCAGGTCCACGTCGCGTACGTGGCCGAGAAGTTCCTCGAACGGAGCCGAGACGTCGACCTGTGTACGCAGCACGAGCGTGTTGACGAACATGCCGACGAGCTCGTCGAGGACACGTTCACCGCGGCCGGCGACCGGGGTGCCGATCGCGATGTCGTCCGACGCGCTCATGCGTGCGAGGAGCGCTGCGAGCACCGCGTGCACGACCATGAAGTCCGTCGTCCGATGTTCCTTCGCGAGGCGTCCGATCGCGGCCCGCAGCTCTGCGCCGATGGTGAATCGCGACGTCGCTCCACGGTAGGAGGCGACTGCGGGCCGAGGGCGGTCGACCGGGAGGTCCAGGCTGTCCGGCAGATCCTCCAGCGTTTCGATCCAGTAATCGATCTGCTGCGCTACCAGGGATTCCGGGTCTTCCTCGGAGCCGAGGACATCGCGCTGCCAGAGGGTGTAGTCGGCGTACTGGATGTCGAGCGGTTCCCAGCCGGGCGCCTCCCCGGTGGACCGAGCGGCGTAGGCGATCATGATGTCGCGCGTGAGGGGTCCCATCGAGAACCCGTCCGCCGCGATGTGGTGCAGCACGGCTACGAGCACGTGCTCGTCCGGAGCCGACTCGAAGAGCCGGACGATCAGAGGGACGTCGCGAGCAAGGTCGAACGGGGTCGCGGCGAGCTGTCGGAGTTCGGCAGGAAGATTCTCCGGGTCGATCGACCGCGCTTCGAGTCGGATCGTGACATCGGCCGGGGCGAGCACCTTCTGGTATCCGTAGCCGTCGATGTCGGGGTAGACGGTGCGTAGCGACTCGTGACGCGAGATCACGTCGTGGAGCGCGGCTTCGAGGGCCTCGACGTCCAGCTTGCCCGACAGATGCACGGCGACGGGGATGTTGTTCACCGCCGATTCGGGGTCGAAGCGGTTGAGGAACCACATGCGCTGCTGGGCGAGCGACAGCGGCACCCGTGCGGGTCGCGGACCGGCGACGAGCGGGATCCGGTCGATGCCGGACGACGCTGCCTCCACGGCCGCGGCGAGACCTTCGACGGTGGACGACTCGAAGATCGCACGCAGCGCCGTCCGGACGCCGAGGGCTTCGCCGATGCGGGAGACGGCCTGCGTCGCGATCAGCGAGTTGCCACCGAGCGCGAAGAAGTCGTCGTCGAGACCGACGCGGTCGAGTCCGAGGACATCGGCGAAGACCGACGCGACGATCTGTTCGACCGGGGTCGTCGGTGCGCGGAACTCCTTGACCTCGAAGACCGGAGCCGGCAGGGCCTTGCGATCGAGCTTGCCCGACGATCCGAGCGGGAACTCGTCGAGCACGACGTAGACCGCCGGCACCATGTAGGCCGGCAGCGAGCCGGTGAGACGGCGCGAGACGGAGGCGGTGTCGAGCGACCGCCCGTCGGCGGCGACGAGGTAGGCGACGAGATGCTCACCGGAGTGGGCGTCCGAGCGCACCAGCACGACTGCCCGGTCGACGTCGTCGAGCGCGAGCAGGGCCGTCTCGATCTCGCCGAGTTCGATGCGCAGACCGCGCAGCTTGATCTGGAAGTCGGTCCGGCCGATGTATTCGAGTTCGGCACGTGCTGCGCCTGCGTCGGAGACCTCCCGGGCGGCCCATCGCACGAGATCGCCCGTGCGATAGAGCCTCTCCCCCGCCTCGAACGGCGAGGCGACGAAGCGCTCCGCAGTCAGGTCCGGCCGCGCCACGTAGCCCCGTGCCAGCTGGACACCCGACAGGTAGAGCTCACCCGCGACACCGACCGGCACCGGGTGCAACCGGCCGTCGAGGACGTGGACACCGGTGTTCCAGACCGGGACACCGATGGGCACCGACACGGTGTCGGCCGCGGTGACCTCGTGGTAGGTCACATCGACGGCCGCTTCGGTCGGGCCGTACAGGTTGTGCAGGCGAGCGCCCGGCAGGATCGTCCGCAGACGTGCGGCGACCGATGCGGGCAGCGCCTCGCCCGACGCGAAGACCATCCGCAGCGACGACGCCGACGCGGCGGCGTTCTCGGCGACGAAGACCGCGAGCATGGACGGCACGAAGTGCGCGACCGTGACGCCGCGTTCCGCCATCACCCGCGCGAGATAGGCCGGATCCCGATGCCCCTCGGGCAGCGCGATCTCGAGCCGTGCACCGATCTGCAGGGGCCAGAAGAACTCCCACACCGACACGTCGAAGGTGAACGGCGTCTTCTGCAGCACCACGTCGTCGTGGGTGAGTCCGTACTCGTCCTGCATCCACAGCAGGCGGTTGACGATCGCACCGTGCGGAACCGCCACGCCCTTGGGCCGTCCCGTCGAGCCGGACGTGAAGATGACGTACGCGGTGTTCGCGGGGGTGAGCGCGGCGGTGCGCTCGGCGTCGGCGACCGGGCCGGACGGCAGGCCCGACAGGTCGAGCGTGTCGATCTCGATCGTGGGCACCGCAGCGTTCGCCTCGAACGCGTCGCGGGTGGTGGTCAGCACCGCCACGGGCGCCGCCGTCGCGAGGATGTACGCGTTGCGTTCGGCGGGCTGATCGGGATCGAGCGGAAGGTAGGCACCGCCGGCCTCGACGATCGCATACATGCCGACGAGGAGGTCGAGGGAGCGGCGCACCGCGAGTCCGACGGTCGACTCCGGGCCGACCCCCTGCGAGATCAGGTGGCGGGCAAGTCGGTTCGCGCGCGCAGCGAATTCCGCGTAGGTGAGTTGTTCGCCCTCGAAGGCCACGGCCACGGCGTCCGGATCCGTCGCCACCCGGGTGTCGAACAGATCGACGAGAGTGGCCGGTTCCAGTGCGTGCGCGGTGTCGTTCCACAACTCGAGGACCGCGTGACGCTCGTCGCCGCCGAGCAGGTCGATATCCCCGACGGCGACCTCCGGCTCGCGCACCACGGCCTCGAGGACGCGGACGAAGCGATCGGCGAAGCCACGCACCGTCGCACGATCGAAGAGATCGGTCGCGTAGGTGAACGCCGCTCCGAGACCGTCGGGCGTGCCGTCCTCCGCGAAGTCCTCGGTGAGGGTCAGCTGCAGGTCGAACTTGGCGACCGCCGTGTCGATGTCGAGCACGTCGAGGGTGAGTCCGCGCAGTTCGACGTGCGCGGCCCGCAGGTTCTCGAACGAGAGCATGACCTGGAAGAGGGGATGCCGGGCGGTGGACCGGGCCGGGTTGAGCACCTCGACGAGTCGTTCGAAGGGCACATCGGCGTGGCCGAAGGCACCGAGCGCCGCGTCGCGTGCCCGCGCCAGATGCGAGGTGAACGGCGTACCCGAATCGACCTCCGTGCGCAGCACGAGGGTGTTGACGAACATGCCGATGAGGTCGTCGAGCGCCTGCTCACCGCGACCGGCGACGGGTGTGCCGATCGCGATGTCGTCCTGGCCGGACATCCGCGCGAGCAGCACGCTCAGGGCGGCGTGCACCACCATGAACAGCGACGCGTTGCGGGTGCGCGCCAGCGCCACGAGCTCGCGGTGCAGCTCCGGGTCGATCGAGAAGTCCACGGTGGCACCGGAATAGGACTGCATGGCCGGCCGCGGGCGGTCGGCGGGCAGATCGAGCTGATCGGGGACGCCGGCGAGGGTGCGACGCCAGTAGTCGAGCTGACGGGAGATCAGCGACTGCGGATCGTCCTCGGATCCGAGTACCTGCCGCTGCCACAGCGTGTAGTCGGCGTACTGCACCGGGAGCGGCGCCCACGACGGCTCCTCCCAATCGGTGCGCGCCGTGTAGGCGACCATGATGTCGCGCGCCATCGGACCGGTGGACCAGCCGTCCGCCGAGATGTGGTGCACGACGAGCGCGAGCACGTGTTCCTCGTCGCCGAGTTCGAACAGCTCTGCGCGGATGGGCACGTCCGACGTCACGTCCAGTCCGGTGAAGACCAGGCGACGCACCGCCGCGGGCAGCTCCCCGGGGGTGATCCGGGTGGGGGTCAGGTCGGGCACGACCTCCGCTGCGGCACGGACGACCTGATGCGGTCCGTCCGGCGAGTCGGGGAAGACGGTGCGCAGCGACTCGTGCCGGTCGATGACGTCCATGATCGACACCTGTAGTGCCGCGACGTCCAGTTCGCCGGTCAGACGCAGCGCCATCGGGAGATTGTAGGTGGCCGAGCGCGGATCGAAACGGTTGAGGAACCACATCCGCTGCTGCGCCAGCGACAGCGGAACCCGTGCGGGCCGCGGCAGTTTCGTCAGCGCGACGCGCGCGCCACGACCCGCCTCCTGCTCGACGCGCACCGCCAGCGCCGCCACCGAGCTGGATTCGAACAGCGCCCGTACCGGCACCTGTGCGTCGAGCGCGACACCGAGCCGGGAGACCACCTGCGTGGCGAGCAGCGAGTTGCCGCCGAGTTCGAAGAAGTCGTCGTCGAGACCGACTCCCTGTACGCCGAGAACTTCGGCGAAGACGTTCGCGACCGTCTCCTCGATGGGAGTCGTCGGGGCGCGGAACTCGCGGTAGCTGATGCCGAGCTCGGGTTCGGGCAGGGCACGGCGATCGAGCTTGCCGACGGGGTTGAGCGGCACCTCGTCGAGCACGATGATCTGCGAGGGCACCATGTACGAGGGCAGCGACCGGCCGACGTGATCGGCCAGCACGGCAGGATCGATCTGCTGATCTCCGTGCACGTACGCGACGAGCGCCGTCTGGCCCGACGGCATCTCGTGCCCGACGGTGGTCGCGAAGTCGACGAGGGGGTGGGTCAGCAGCGCCGCGTCGATCTCACCGAGTTCGATGCGGTAACCGCGGACCTTGACCTGGAAGTCGGAGCGACCCGCGAACTCGATGCGTCCCTGCTCGTCCCAGCGAACGACGTCGCCGGTCCGGTACATACGCGTTCCGGCCGAACCGAACGGGTTCGCCACGAACCGGTCGGCGGTGAGCGACGGACGGCGGTGATAACCCCGGGCGAGCACGTCGCCTGCGAGATACAGCTCTCCCGCGACACCGGCGGGGACGGGACGGAGCCGGCTGTCGAGGACCAGGGCGTGCACCCCGGCGACGGGACGGCCGATGGTGATCGGTCCGGACGGCTCGAGGAGGCCTCGCGTCGAGACGATCGTGGTCTCCGTCGGACCGTAGGCATTGTAGAACCGGCGGCCGGGCGCCCAGCGGGACACGAGGTCGGCGGTGGACACGTCACCACCGACGTTCACGAGACGCAGGGTGTCGAGCCCGCTCGGGTCGACGGAACCGAGTACCGCCGGGGTGATGACCGCGTGGGTGACCCCGGTGCGTTCGATGAGCGCGCGCAGTTCGGCGCCGCCGTAGATCGTCGGCGGTGTCACGACGAGTTCGGCGCCGGTGGACCCGGCCAGCGTCCAGTCGAGGACCGACGGATCGAAGCTCGGAGAGCAGACGTGCAGGAGTTTCGATTCCTCTGTCACGCCGTACAGTTCGACGCTCTCGCAGACGAGGCCGGCGAGACCGCGATGGGTGACCGCGACGCCCTTGGGCTTGCCCGTGGAGCCGGAGGTGTAGATGACGTACGCGGTGTGGTCGAGCCGCAGCGGCGCCGCGCGATCGGCGTCGGTGAGCGGACCGTCCGGGTAGGACGCGCAGGACGCGACGAACTCGGGGTCGTCGAGCCGGATCCACTCGGTGCCCGAAGGCAGACCGGTGGCATATTCCCCGGTCGTCAGACCGAAGACGGCCGACGAGTCGTCGAGCATGTGGGTGACACGTTCGGCCGGGTATTCCGGGTCGACGGGTGTGTAGCCGGCGCCGGTCTTGGCGACCGACCACACGGCGAGGACCATCTCCCACGACCGCGGGAAGGCGAGGGCGACGATGCCGTCGGGACGAGCACCGCGCGCGACGAGGTTCCGGGCGATGCGGTTCGACCAGGTGTCGAGTTCGCGGTAGGTCAGGACGGTGTCGCGGTCGCGGACGGCGACACGATCGGGATGGTCGACGGCGCCGGTGGTCAGCAACTCCACGAGGGTGCGGGCTTCGGCCGGCTCGGGCCCCTTCGCGGTGAGGAGGCGATCGGCCTCTCCGGGCGAGAGGATCGCGAGGTCGCCCACGCAGGTCGACGGGTCGGCGACGATCCCGGCGAGGATCCGGGCGAAGCGTTCGGCGAAGACGGCGACCGTCTCGGCATCGAACAGATCGGTGGCATATTCGAACAGCGCGTCGAGACCGGCGGGTTCGCCGTCGTCGCCGGCCTTCTCGGTGACCCAGAGCTGGATGTCGAACTTCGAGATCGGCACGTCGAGTTCGGCACCGACGGCGTGCACCCCCGCGAACGAGATGTCGCGTGCGGTTCCGGGTTCGAGGGACAGCGCGGCCTGGAACAGCGGATGGCGCGCGGTGGACCGGGGCGGATTGAGTACCTCGACGAGTCGCTCGAAGGGGACGTCGGCGTTCGAGAAGGCTGTCAGGTCGGTTTCCCGGACACTGCCGAGATACTCCTCGAACGACACGCCGGGATCGATCCGGGTGCGCAGGACGAGGGTGTTGACGAACATGCCGATCAGGTCGTCGAGGTCCTTCTCCCCGCGACCCGCGACCGCGGTACCGATGGCGATGTCGTCGGACCCGCTGAGCCGGGACAGCAGCGCCGCGTAGGCCGCGTGGACGACCATGAACAGCGATGCCTGTTGTTTACGGGCGAGGTCGACGAGACCGCGGTGGGTCTCGGCATCGATCTCGAAGCGGTGCTTGTCGCCACTGTAGGACGAGACGGCGGGCCGGCTCCGATCGGCGGGCAGATCGAGCTGGTCGGGCAGACCGTCGAGTTCGTTCACCCAGTAGTCGAGTTGCTGCGCGGCAACGGAATTCGGGTCGGCTTCGTCACCGAGGGCCTCGCGTTGCCAGACCGCATAGTCGGCGTACTGGACGGGAAGCGGCGTCCAGTTCGGCTTGTCCCCCTCGACGCGGGCGCTGTATGCCGTGACGACGTCGCGGGCGAACGGGCCGAACGAGGAGCCGTCGGCGGCGATGTGGTGCAGCACCATCGCCAGGACGTAGCGGTCGGGGGCGAGCCGGTAGAGCGCGACCCGGAAGGGGACGTCGCGGACGACGTCGAAACCGCGACTCGCGAGATCGACGACGGCGTCGCGCAGATCCTGCTCGTCGACGTCGATCGGCTCGAGCGGGACGACGACCTGCTCGACCGGAAGGATCACCTGCTGCGGTTCGCCGTCCCTCTCGGGGTAGACGGTCCGCAACGTCTCGTGTCGCGCCACCACGTCGGCGAAGGCGTCGGACACCGCACCGGGATCGACGGCGCCGGTGAGCTGCACCGTGAACGGAAGGTTGTAGGCGGCGGTGCTGACGTCGAAGCGGTTGAGGAACCAGATCCGTTGCTGCGCAGTCGACAACGGGAGTACGTCGGGTCGGGGGCGGGCGACGAGCGGCGATCGCGCGCCGGTACCGATCTGCTTGGCGAGCCGCGTCGCGAGACCCACGACGGTGGACGCCTCGAACAGCACACGCACGGGCACCTGGGTGTCGAGCGCGGCCCCGATCCGGGAGACCACCTGGGTGGCCACGAGGGAGTTGCCGCCGAGTTCGAAGAAGTCGTCGTCGAGACCCACACGGTCGATGCCGAGGACCTCCCCGAACGCTCCGGCGACGGCACGTTCGGCAGGCGTGCGCGGCTCACGGAAGATGCGGGTACTGCTGAAGACCGGCTCCGGCAGCGCCTTCCGGTCGAGCTTGCCGCTCGTGTTGAGCGGCAGTGCGTCGAGCACCATGAGCGACGCCGGGACCATGTACGACGGCAGGGAACGGCCGGCGTGGTCGGCGAGATCGGAGGTGTCGATCGTGCGGCCGGGGGCGGCCACGACGTACCCGACGAGCTGATCGCCGGTGGGAGTCGCCACCACGAGCACGACGGCCTGCGAGACGGCGGGATGCGTGAGGAGCACCGTTTCGATCTCGCCGAGCTCGATGCGCTGGCCGCGGAACTTGACCTGGAAGTCGGTGCGCCCGATGTACTCGAGCAGACCCGCACCGTCGTCCGTGGTCTCCCACCGCACCAGGTCGCCGGTGCGGTACATGCGCTCGCCCGGCCCGCCGAACGGGTCGGCGAGAAAACGATCCGAGGTCAGGTCGGGACGATCGAGATAACCACGCGCGAGCTGGATACCGGCGAGGTACAGCTCGCCGGGACGCCCCACCGGCACCGGGCGCAACCGCCGGTCGAGGACGTACGCGCGGCTGTTCCACTGCGGAATGCCGATCGGGACGCTGTGCACGTCGCCGGGGGCGGCCCGATGGTAGGTGATGGACACCGCGGCTTCGGTGGGGCCGTACAGGTTGTGGAGCCCGGCCGGGCACATCCGCGCGAAGTCCGCGGCGGTCCCGGACGGCAGCGCCTCACCGATGACGAAGACGTGCCGCAACGAATCACATGTTCCGGCAGGCGCATTGGCGACGAAGACGGTGAGCATCGACGGCACGAAGTCGGTGATCGTGACCCCGTGCTCGGCGATCTTGTCCGCCACGTAGACCGGGTCGCGGTGCCCGTCGGGCGTCGCGACCACGAGGGTCGCGCCGACGCGCAGGGGCATGAAGAAACCCCACAGCGACACGTCGAAGGTCGTCGCGGTCTTCTGCAGGTACACATCGGAGGACGTCAGGCCGTACTGGTCGTTCATCCACTGGATCTGGTTGTCGATCGCGACGTGGCTCACCGCCACGCCCTTCGGCCGTCCCGTCGAGCCCGAGGTGAAGATGACGTAGGCGGTCGTGTCCGGCAGGATCGGGCCGCGCCGTTCGGCGTCGGTGAGCGGCGTCGCGTCGAACCGCGAGTGGTCGAAGGTGTCGACCTCGATCGTGGGGATGCCCTCGGGCAGCGTCACGTCGTCGCGTGCCGTGGTGAGCACCGCCGCGGGGTGGGCGGTCTCGAGGATGTAGGCGGTGCGATCGGCCGGGTGGTCGGGGTCGATCGGCACCCAGGCGCCACCCGCCTCGACGATCGCGTACATGCCGACGACGAGGTCGAACGAGCGGCGGACACACAGTCCGACGAGCGATTCGGGTCCGACACCGAGGTCGACCAGGGCGCGGGCGAGGCTGTTCACCCGTGCCGCGAACTCGGCGTAGGTGAGCGACTCGCCCTCGAAGACCAGTGCGGTCGCGTCGGGAGCGACGGCGACCCGCTCGTGGAACTCCGCGAGCAGGTCGCGGCGCTGCACAGGGTGATCGGTGCGGTTCCAGTCGCGGACGACGTGTTCGAGTTCGGTGCGGCCGGCGAGCGGGATGTCCCAGACGGGCCGATCCGAAGCCGAGCCGACGAACCGGTCGAAGAACTCGACGAACCGTCCGTGATCGGCGGCGGACCGGTCGGGTCCGTAGAGGTTCGGGTTCGACTCGAAGTCGATATGGGTGCTGTCGCCGCTGGTGTAGATGTTGACGCCGAGGTCCTCGATCAGACCGGTCGACAGGATGTTGATCCGCCCGACCATGTCGCCGAGGCGGACCTCGTTGTCGAACAGCATGATGTTGACCCACGGACCGAAGAAGGTGGATTGTGCTCCACCCGCGGAGGTCGCGTCGCGGTCGCGGACGATGTCCTCGTGCCGGTAGCGCTGGTGCCGCAGGGCACCCGAGACGGCGGCTCCCGACGCCACGATCAGATCGTGCACGGTGGTCTCGTCGGTCACGCTCAGGCGGAGCGGCACGACGTTCGAGACCATGCTGCCGGAGCGGCGCAGCAGCGCGGTGGTGCGCGCCGCGACAGGCAGGCTCAGGACGACGTCGGTCTGTCCGGTCATCTGGGCGACGTAGGCCGCGAACGCCGCGATGACCGCGGTGGCCAGGCTCGTGTTCTCCCGCTCGGCCAGTTCGGCGACGCGCCGTTCGGTGTCGTCGGACAGCGCGGCGCTGTCGATGCGGCTGACCGGGGCGGGCGCCGCGGTGCGGCCGGCGAGGCTCGTGGCCTCCTCGATGCCCTCGATCTGTCGTGCCCAGTACTCGCGGTCGTCGGCGAACCGCTTCGACCCGCGGTACTCCATCTCGATCTCGTAGACCTTGCGCAGATCGGACGCGAGACTCGGGGGCGGTTCGACACCGTCGACCGCGGCCGTGTAGAGCTCGGCGATGCGGGTCATGAACGTCGCGGCGGCGAAACCGTCGAGCGCGAGATGATGAACGCGGTTGTACCAGAAGTAACGACGGTCACCGATGCGCAGCACCGTCGCGGAGATCAGCCGGTCGCGGAGGACGTCGACGGGACGGCTGCGATCGTTGCGCATCCAGTCGAGCGCGGCCTGGCGGGGATCGGGCTCGCCCCGAAGATCCTCGTACCCGACGGACTCTTCGAGAGTGGGGTCGACGAGCTGGTAGGGCTGGGCGTCGACCTCGATGAACCGGAGGAAACCCGATCCCATCTCGTGGGCGGCGCGGACACTCGCGGCACGCAGCAGGTCGCGGTCGACGTCCCCGTCGAGTTCGACGTACTGAGCGATGTTGGCGGGCACCGTCGGATCGACGTGCTGAGCGAACCACATGCCCAGCTGTGCCGGCGAGAGCGGAAAGGCCCCGGGCGGCACGATGCCCTGCGCGTTCGCCGCTTCCGATCCGCCGCTACCCAGCGAGTCCAATCCCCAACCTCTCTCTCACCGTCGCGCAACCCCCATCGGCGGCAGCTTGCGCAGCGCACAACCTTCTCGGTTTATCTGCTGACCAGGTGGGAATCGTTACGGCGCGGCCGGGCGGTAGGACTCTCCGCAGGACCGGACGCAGCAACGAATCCCCGGCCTTTCGGCCGAGGCGCCCGAAGCAGGTTACCCGCCGGTCATCACCGGAGCCCATGACATACGCACCGGGACCAATCTACAGGGTGCCCACCCGGCGCCGACCGGCTGTCACCCGAGTGCGGACGATCACGTCCACGCCACGGCGATGATCACATTGAGAATGCCCAGACCACCGGCGACGTGGGCGAGGGTCGCGGTCGA
This sequence comes from Rhodococcus gordoniae, assembly GCF_001646655.1. Lineage (GTDB taxonomy): Bacteria > Actinomycetota > Actinomycetes > Mycobacteriales > Mycobacteriaceae > Rhodococcus > Rhodococcus gordoniae. Next base: position 31,322 of record NZ_LPZN01000003.1, read on the forward strand.
GCCGGGGTTCTGCTTCTCCTTCTTCATGCCGACGATCGCGACGACGAGGATGGCGAGGGCGACCAGCAGCTTGATGCCGATCTTCATGTGGTCGAGGTCCGCGTCGTTCGCTTCGTTCAGTCCGACCAGCGCCAGACCCGAGACGACCTGCAGGATGGCGCCGTGCAGCATGCCCGCGACGACACGCGGATCCTTGATGACCGCGAGCCACGAGCCGATGATGCCGGCGAGACCGATGAAGTGCAGGATCAGGAAGATCTTGATAGCGATGTCCATGGGCGCAATCCGACCATTCGGGACGGGGACTGTCCAGTTAGGCGACACTCATGGTGTGCCCTGGATCACGCCTGGTCGCGGTACCAGTCGAGCAGGTCGGGTTCGTCGATCGCGGTGCGGTCGACGACGCGGCCGGGATCGGCTCCCTGCAGGATTCGTTTGAGCGGCACCTCGAGTTTCTTTCCGGTGCGGGTGTGCGGTACGCCGGGTGCGGCGACGATCTCGTCCGGTACGTGCCGCGGGGAGGCGTGTTCGCGCACGGCCGTGCGGATACGTTCCTTCAGATCTTCGGTGAGTGCGGCGCCGTCGGCAAGGACGACGAACAGCGGCATGCGGTACGTGCCGTCGGGTTGTTCGATGCCGAGGACGAGCGACTCGACGACCTCGGGCAGGTTCTCCACGGCCTGGTAGATATCGGCACTGCCCATCCGCACACCGTGGCGGTTGAGGGTGGAGTCGGACCTGCCGTGCATCTCGAAGGTTCCGCGCTCGGTGATCGTGATCCAGTCGCCGTGGCGCCACACGCCCGGATAGACGGAGAAGTAGGCGTCGCGGTAGCGACTGCCGTCCGGGTCGTTCCAGAACCGCACGGGCATGGACGGCATGGGGACGGTCACCACGAGTTCTCCGACCTCTCCGCGCACCGGCCGGCCCCCTTCGTCGAACGCGTCGACGGCCACACCGAGGCAGGGCACCGAGATCTCCCCCGGCCACACGGGCACCGTGGGGACGGCGCCGACGAAGGCCGTCACGACGTCGGTCCCGCCGGAGATCGACATCACCTGCACGTGCTCGCCGGCGTTGTCCGACAGCCACGCCGACGACGAGGCGGGCAGCGTCGCCCCGGTGACCCCGACCGCGCGGAGGGCCGACAGATCGTGGTCCGCCTGCGGGACGACACCGGCCTTGATACACGCCAGCACGTAGCCGGGGCTCGTCCCCAGCACCGTGACGTGTTCGTCGGCGGCGATCCGCCACAGGCGGTCGACCTCGGGGCGGGACGGGGCGCCGTCGTAGGTGACGACGGTGCACCCCACGAGCAGCCCCGACAGCAGGAAGTTCCACATCATCCAACTCGGGCCGGTGTACCAGAAGAAGCGGTCGCCGGGTCGGAGATCGAGGTGCAGCGACAACGCCTTCAGGTGCTCGAGCAGCACACCACCGTGGCCGTGCACCAAGCCTTTCGGTGGGCCGGTGGTGCCGGAGGAGAAGACCACCCACAACGGATGGTCGAAGGGAACGGGCAGGGGTTCGAGAGCGGCGTCGCCGGAGACGGCGTCCCGCCAGTCCAGAACGGTCCCGGTCTGCCCGGACGTGTCGAACCCGGACGTGTCGAACGATGTCCCACCCTCCGACACGACGACCGTCAGGGCGAGGCCGGGCATCGCGGCGCGGAGTACGTCCACCTCGTCGACGCGGTCGTACCGGCGACCTGCATACCGGTAACCGGTCGCCGTGACGAGTGCTCGTGGTTCGAGCCGGCCCAGACGGTCGATCGCCGCGGGTGCGGCGTAGTCCTGTCCGCATCCGGCCCAGACCGCACCGATACTCGCCGTGGCGAGCAGGGCGACGATCGCTTCGGGGATGTTGGGCAGGTAACCGACGACACGATCACCCTCCCCCACCCCGTGCGCGCGGAGCGTCGCGGCGAGCGCGGCCGTCCGGCGTTCGAGTTCGGACCAGCAGACCTCGCGGCGGTGTCCTTCCTCGTCGAGGTGGACGACGGCGGCCTCGTCGGGCGGACGCTCACGGAAGACGTACTCGGCGAAGTTCAGTCGCGCTCCCGGGAACCACACGGCGCCGGGCATGGAGGCGTCCGCGAGAGCAGGGCCGGGGTCGGTGTGGGAGACGACGTCGAAGGCGTCCCACACGGCCTGCCAGAATGCGCCGGGCTCGTCGACGGACCACTGCCACAACGCCCGGTAGCCGGGCAGGTCGAGCCCGTGTCTGCCCTCCACGAACCGGGTGAACCCGGTGACGTTCGCCTCCTCGACGTCGACGTCGCTCGGGATCCATTGCGGTTCCACCACTGTTCACCTCCCCGTCCGGGACCACCTCTGCGCACGTGGTCCGGGAGCGCATCCAGGCACGGCCGGAGGCTCCGCCCGGACCGGCCGAGGACCGTCGTGCACGGGCGACTGCCGGTACACGACGTTCGCGGCGTCCGAGCGGAGCCCCGCGCGACGACTCGCGGCTATCGCCGCTCGCGCGTCGCAGACGTGTAGATGAGGGTGAGCACCACAGCGACGGCGATGGAGATGATCCAGCGGATCCAGTCGATGCCGGAGGTGTTCTCGTTACCTTCGGACGAGATCAGACCCCAGATCCAGTAACCGATCAGCGCACCGATGATGCCGATGACGATGGTGATGAGCATCCCCATCGCCTGCTTACCGGGGATCACCAACCGGGCGAGGATACCGATGACTGCGCCGAAGATGATCGTGCCGATGATCTGTCCCATGGTGAGCCTCTCTGTTCGGCGCCGCACCCGGGGCGGCGCAACCTCGACGACCATGTACCCCATCAGTGTCGATCATGAACGTCTCACACGAGGCGGATTCGACGTGCCTTTCGAGTGAACATCCTTCTCCGGCAGGGCCGTGGTCTCACCGGCCCCCGTCCGCTCGTGTCGCCTCGAGCAAGGCGATCGCCTGCTCGCGCATCTCCACCTTGCGGACCTTCCCGGTCACCGTCATCGGGAACTCCTCGACCACGTGCACATAGCGCGGGATCTTGTAGTGGGCGAGCTTTCCGGTGCAGAACGTCCGGAGCGAATCGGCATCGAGCGGTTCGGCGCCCTCGCGCATCCGGATCCACGCCATGAGTTCCTCGCCGTACTTCGTGTCGGGCACGCCGACTACCTGGGCGTCGAGGATGTCCGGATGGGTGTAGAGGAATTCCTCGATCTCGCGGGGATAGATGTTCTCGCCTCCCCTGATGACCATGTCCTTGATCCGGCCGGTCACCGAGACGTATCCGTCCTCGTCCATGACGCCGATGTCACCGGTGTGCATCCATCGGCCCGCGTCGATCGCCTCGGCGGTCTTGTCGGGCTGATCCCAGTAGCCGAGCATCACCGAATAGCCGCGAGTGCACAGTTCACCGGGCTCCCCCCGCGGCACGGTCAGCCCGGTGACCGGGTCGACGATCTTGACCTCGAGATGCGGGCCGACACGCCCGACAGTACTCACCCGCCGTTCGATGCTGTCGTCGCTGCGGGTCTGCGTGGACACCGGCGAGGTTTCGGTCATGCCGTAGCAGATGGAGACCTCGCTCATGCCCATCCGGTCGATCACCTGCTTCATCACCTCCACCGGACACGGCGATCCCGCCATGATTCCGGTCCGCAGACTCGACAGGTCGTAGTTCTCGAATCCGGGGTCGGCCAGTTCGGCGATGAACATCGTCGGCACCCCGTACAGCGACGTGCACTTCTCCGCGGCGACCGCACCGAGCGTCGCGGCGGGGTCGAATCCCGGCGCCGGCAACACGATGGTCGCGCCGTGACTCGTGCACGCGAGGTTGCCCATCGTCATCCCGAAGCAGTGGTACAGCGGCACGGGAATACACACGCGGTCGTGTTCGGTGTAGTGGCACAGCTCGCCGACGAAGAAACCGTTGTTGAGCACGTTGTGGTGACTGAGAGTGGCGCCCTTGGGGAAACCGGTGGTGCCCGAGGTGTACTGGATGTTGATGGGATCGTCGGGCGACAGGGCCGCCTGGGCCGCGTCGAGCGATGCCCGGTCCTCGGCGAGCGCAGCGCGACCGGTGTCGACGAGGTCGTCCCACCGCGGCGAGTCGAGGAGGACGACGTCCTCGAGATCGGGACAGTTGGGCCGGACGGTCTCGATCATCTGCGCGTAGTCGGAGGTCTTGAACGTCGGGGCGGACACCAGCATCCGAATGCCCGCCTGCTCGAGCACGTACTGCAGCTCGTGCGACCGGTAGGCGGGATTGATGTTGACGAGGATCGCTCCGATCTTCGCCGTCGCGTACTGCACGAGCACCCACTGCCAGCAGTTGGGCGCCCAGATGCCGACGCGGTCGCCCTTGACGATGCCCGACCGCAGCATGCCGAGCGCGAGCACGTCGACATCCTCGACGAATTCGGTGTAACTCCAGCGCTTTCCGGCGGCGGAATCGACAAGCGCCTCACGGCCGCCGAAGCGGGCGGCGGTGCGGTCGAGGTTGTCGCCGATGGTGTCGCCGAGCAACGGGACATCCCAGGCACCCTGGGTGTAGCTCGGCAGACGGTCGACGTCGAGGCCGGACATCGCATTCTCCTTCTCGAGACGGGGATACGGCTGTGGTGGCGGTCGTCGGGCTGCTGCCGGACGACCGCCACCGGGGGGGGTGGATCGGTGGGGCGGTGGATCAGAGGGCCCGGTCGCGGGTCTCCACGAGCGCCGCGGTGCAGACCAGGCTCACGAGGCCGATTCCGGCCAGCATGATCCCGATCGCGATGCCGCCGTAGGAGGCGGCGAGCGGGGCGGCGATCATCGGCGGGATGGCGCCGCCGAGGACACCGGCGAAGTTGTAGCCGAGACCGGCACCGGTGTAGCGGTAGCGGGTCGCGAACATCTCGGGCAGCAGTGCTCCGCACGGCCCGTAGGCGACACCGAAGATCGCGAGGGTGATCATCATTCCGAGCACGAACGCGATCGGTGAACCGGTGTCGAGGAGCGGGAACAACACCAGTGCCCAGACCACGGAGAACGCGCACGAGACCATGATGACCTTCCGGCGCCCGACGCGGTCGGAATACAGCGCGGACAGCACGATCGCGAGACCGAACACCAGCGACGAGGCGATACCCACCATGAGGACGAACGGCCGGTCGAACCCGAGCTTCGAGGTTGCGTAGCTGGTCAGGTAGGCCGTGCCCATGTAGAAGAAGGCGAACATGATGGCCAGCGCACCGCCGGCGAGGAAGATCTCCTTGGCCTGGTAGCGCAGCGCGTCGAGGAAGGGCAGCCGGCGCGGGGCCTGGGCCTCCGCGCCCGGGGTGTTACGACGGGCTTCCTGTTCTGTACGGAGGCGAGCCTCCTGATCTGCGCGGAAGACGGGGGTTTCTTCGATGGCGAGGCGCATGTAGAGGCCGATGCCCACCAGAACGATGCTGAGCAGGAACGGGATCCGCCAGCCGTAGTTCAGGAAGGCGTCGTTGGTGTCGCCGAGGGCGAGACCGGTGAACAGGAAGGTGCCGCTCGACAGTGCGAAGGCGATGGCGGGACCGAGCTGCGGGAACATCGCATACAGACCGCGTTGACCCGGTGGCGCGTATTCGGCGGTGAGCAGCGTCGCGCCGGCCCACTCGCCGCCCACGGCGAATCCTTGGGCGAAGCGCAACAGCACGAGGATGATCGGGGCGGCGACGCCGATGGTCTCGGCGCCGGGCAGAAGACCGATGAGCAGCGTGGAGATGCCCATCAGCAGCAGCGTGGAGATGAGTGTCTTCTTGCGGCCGATGCGATCACCGAAGTGCCCGAACAGCATTGCACCCACGGGGCGGGCGATGAACGCGACCGCGAAGGTCGCGAAGGAGGCGACGGTACCCGCGGTCGATCCGAGCGCCGGGAAGAAGACCGTCGGGAAGACGAGCGCGGCAGCGGTGCCGTAGATGAAGAAGTCGTAGAACTCGATCGTCGTGCCCATGCAACTGGCCACGGCGACGCGCCGGATACCGGGCCCGTCCTTCTTCTGCCCCGCGCGGCGGGGCGCGGATGAGTCGGGACGGGAACGTCCCACCGGTCCGGCGACGGGGGGTTCGGCAGCCCCCGGGGTCGACACACTGGTCACGTGAGTCCTCCGTTGTCCGTTCGAACCGCGGGCGTGGTCGCCTCCGCGGATGAACGAAACGTAGTGATTCCGGTCACCCCTTCACCACCCCCGGAAGGGGGTGGGGTGACCGGCATCACATAGTATGCCGAACGAACGACATTGTCAGCGTCCGGCGGCGCCCGCGATCTCCCGGCGCATCTCGCTCCACACGGAGGCGTAGGAGTCGATGTTGGCCGCGGTGGCCCACGCGAGCGAGCCGCCCTTGATCTTCTCCAGGGCCTCGGCGAACAGATCCTGGTAGCGCGACAGTCGCGGCACGAACGCCGATACGTCGTCGAACAGGCTCTGCGCCTGCCGGTCGAGGGCGATGAGGCCGTCGACGAATCCGTCGGAGTCCGCGTTCTCGAGGAGCGTGGCCAGTTCCTCGTCGAGGGGGAGGAACCGGTCGTAGAGATCCGAGATCGAATCCTCGTCGATGGAGACCCGCTCCGCGTCGAGCTGGTCGTTCAGCTCGGAGGAGCCCCTGTCGGTGAGACTGATGCCGCCGTCGTTCTCCGCGGCCTTGCCCTGCTCGAGGAGCGCGGTCACCGCGGCCTGGCCGGCCGCCACCGAGACACCGAGGTGCGCGGCGAGCACCTCTGCCGTGACCTGCTTCTTCAGACGCACCGTCTGCAGCAGTGCCAGTTCGTCCACGTTGCCTGCGAAGGCCATCGCCCACTCCTCGCCGCACCCACCGGGCGCCCACATCGTCATCCGGAATCCGGACGGATTCCGTCCCGATTCTGACGCACCCGGGCAGCCGGCCGGGGAGTCACCCTCCTCGGCGGGATCTCGAGGTCGGACGAGCGTGGATCACGGGGACAGGCCGGGCACCGGACACGCGTCGGCGGCCTCGGCGACCACGGTCGGCGTATCGGACGCGGCGGGCTGGTCACCGGCCTCCCGGTCGCGGCCGGTCCGCGGCCGGTCGGTTTCGAGAAGCGCCAGTTCGTCGGGGGTGAACGCGCGCCCCCTGCTGAGGAAACGCACTCCCTCCGGGCTCTCGAGACTGAACCCGGAGCCGCGTCCGGGCACCACGTCGAGGACGAGACAGGTGTGCTTCCACGCCTCGAACTGCGAACCGGAGATCCACACCGGCACAGCGTCGGCACCGACCGGCCGATCGGCGCGGGTCTCCCCCGCCCCGAGACGCAGATCGAGGACTCCGAGGAGGACGTCACGGTCGCCGACGAGGAACTCACCGTCGGGATAACACATCGGCGCGGAGCCGTCGCAGCATCCGCCGGACTGGTGCATCATGAGCGGTCCGGTGCGCTGCGCGAGGCGGCGCAGCAGTGCGACGGCGTCGACGGTCGCCACGAGGCGTGGGACGGTCACAGACATGCCCTTTCCGTTGGGGTGCACGGTGCTCGGTGCGTATGGCGACGGCGCCTGCCACGTCGTGCGGACGTGACAGGCGCCGAAGTGTGCATCAGAAGAAGCCCTGTGCCTTGGGAGCGTAGGACACCAGGAGGTTCTTCGTCTGCTGGTAGTGGTCGAGCATCATGTGGTGGTTCTCGCGGCCGATGCCGGACTGCTTGTACCCACCGAAGGCCGCGTGCGCGGGGTACTGGTGGTAGGTGTTCGTCCACACCCGGCCGGCCTGGATGGCGCGACCGGCACGGTAGGCGACACCACCGTCGCGGGACCAGACGCCGGCACCGAGACCGTAGAGGGTGTCGTTGGCGATCGAGATCGCGTCGTCGAAATCACCGAAGGACGTCACGGACACGACCGGGCCGAAGATCTCCTCCTGGAAGATGCGCATCGTGTTGTCGCCCTGGAAGATCGTCGGCTGCACGTAGTAGCCGCCCGAGAGGTCGCCGCCGAGATCGGCGCGCTCACCACCGGTGATGACCTTGGCACCCTCGCTCTTGCCGATCTCGATGTACGACAGGATCTTCTCGAGCTGATCGTTCGACGCCTGGGCGCCGATCATCGTGTCGGTGTCGAGCGGGTCGCCCTGGCGGACGGCCTTGGTACGGACCGCGGCAAGCGAGAGGAAGTCGTCGAAGATGTCCTGCTGGATCAGTGCACGAGACGGGCACGTGCACACCTCGCCCTGGTTGAGGGCGAACATCGTGAAGCCTTCGAGGGCCTTGTCCTGGTAGTCGTCGTTCGCCGACAGCACATCGGAGAAGAAGATGTTGGGGCTCTTGCCGCCGAGCTCGAGGGTCACCGGGATCAGGTTCTGCGAGGCGTACTGCATGATCAGCCGGCCCGTGGTGGTCTCACCGGTGAACGCGATCTTGCGGATGCGCGGGCTCGATGCGAGAGGCTTGCCCGCTTCGACACCGAAACCGTTGACGATGTTGATCACCCCGGGCGGCAGCAGGTCGCCGATGATCGAGATCAGGTGCAGGATCGACGCCGGGGTCTGCTCGGCCGGCTTGAGGACGACGGCGTTGCCGGCGGCCAGGGCGGGTGCCAGCTTCCACACGGCCATGAGGATCGGGAAGTTCCACGGGATGATCTGGCCGACGACACCGAGCGGCTCGTGGAAGTGGTAAGCGACCGTCTCGGAGTCGATCTCGGAGATCGACCCTTCTTGCGCGCGAATGGCTCCCGCGAAGTAACGGAAGTGGTCGATCGCGAGCGGGATGTCGGCGTTGAGAGTCTCGCGGATGGGCTTGCCGTTGTCCCACGACTCGGCGAGGGCGATCGATTCGAGGTTCTCCTCGATGCGGTCGGCGATCTTGTTGAGGATCAGCGCGCGTTCGGCGGGCGACGTCCTGCCCCAGGCCGGTGCGGCGGCATGGGCAGCGTCGAGCGCGAGTTCGATGTCTTCCTCGGTGCCGCGAGCGACCTCGGTGAACACCTGGCCGGTGACGGGGGTGACGTTCTCGAAGTACTCCCCCTTCACAGGCGGCACCCACTGGCCGCCGATCCAGTTGTCGTACCGGGACTGGAACGACATGAGGGCGTCGGGCGAACCGGGACGGGCGTACACGGTCATGTGCATCTCCTGCAGCGTCGAGCGGTCGGTATGTGATCCGGAACACTACGGACGCGAGGGTTGCAACTACGTTGCGAGCAGCCTGTCCAATCGGGTCACTGTGGCGTCGACCTGCGCGAAGCGGGGTGATCGAGGATCGATCGAGGCCCGGTAGGCCGCCCACGCGGTGATGTCCTCGCGGCCGTGGACGGACGAGGTCCACTGCGCGAGCAGGTGCTCGTCTCCGCAGCGCAGCAGTGCGGCCCGCACCCCCGTGCGGAGTTCGTCGCGGATCTCCTCGACGCCCGGCGCCACCGAGCCGGGCAGGATCTCACCGGCGCACAGACGCACCGCCGAGGCCACGTCGCCGCGGTCGAGCGCGCGGCGCACATCCGCGACGTCGGTGTCGAGCGCGGTCAGCAACCGGTAGGGCCGTGAGCCGAGATGTTCCGCCCCGAGCACCTTGCGCAGACGCGACATCTCGGCGCGGATGGTCACCGAGTCCAGCTCGTTCTCGTCGAGCAGCACCGCGAGCCGGTCGGAACTCAGGCCCTCGGGATGATCGGCGAGGATCAGCAGGATCTCGGCGTGCCTGCGGGACAGGCCGACCCGTTCGCCCCCGCGGTGCAGGGCGGGACGCCCGGTGCCGATGGTCTCGATGCGCGGCGTCGCCGAGGGGAGCAGCGGGCGGCCGCTGAGGGCGTGGAGCCGCAGCTCGGCTTCTGCCGCAGCGACCGTGGCGCGGACGAGCTGCAGGACCTCGGGGGCGGCGACGCGGTGCCCGCCGGTGATGTCGATGGCACCGAGGATCCGTCCGCTGGTGGGGTCGTGCACCGGAGCGGCCGAACAACTCCATTCGTGCACCGTGCGGTTGAAATGTTCGGCGCCGAAGATCTGTACCGAATGATCCACGGCGAGAGCGGTTCCCGGCGCGTTGGTGCCGACGCGGTCCTCGCTCCAGTCGGCTCCTTCGACGAAGCTCATCGACAGGGCGCGGTCGCGGGCGGCGTGATCGCCCTCGACCCACAGCAGCCGGCCCTGCCCGTCGGTGATCGCGACCAGCAGTCCGCTGTCGGCGGCGTCCTCGACGAGGAGTTTGCGCACCACCGGGCGGATCAACGACATCGGGTGACCGGCGCGGTACTCCTCGAGTTCGCGCCCGTCGAGCAGCGCGGGTTGTTCGACGACGTCGGGATCGATGCCGCGCTGCAGGCTCCGGCTCCACGAGTCGCGGACCACCGAGCGCACCCCGTCGAGCCGATCCGTGCCGCGTGCGGAGACGAACGTGCCGTGCGCGCGCAGCACCGCACGTGCGTGCGCGGCCACGTCCGCTCCCGGACCCAGTGCCACCCAGGGGTTGGTCGTCGCGATTCCACGATCCGTCATGTACGGGCGCCTCCTCCCCCGCCACTGTAGTCGGGATCACACCGGATACGGCAGTCCGACCTTCGCAGCGGTCGCGACGCGATGGGCGAGCATCACCGCGGTCGCGTGCGGTCCCCGGCTCGGTGCCTGCGGAAACACCGAGGTGTCGACGACGCTCAGCCGGTCGGTCCCGCGCACGCGGCACCACTCGTCGACCACGGCGTGCTCGTCGTCGCCCATCCGGCAGGTGCCGGACAGATGCAGCGACGTTCCGAGCCTGCCGTTGCCGGCGTCCACGCTGCCGGTCTCGACGACACCGGCGACGCCTGCGAGCAGATCGGTCGCGAGCCGGACACCCTCCTCCAGGGTCGTCCGGTCGGCCGGGTCCGTCAGGTACCGGTAGTCGAGCAGCGGTGGGCGCCTGGGGTCGCGTTCGTCGAGCACGATGCGTCCGCGGCTGCGCGGGCGGGTCAGGACGACGCCGAGGACCGGATGCGGAACGCCGCTGCCGGGGATCGCCGCGCCGAAAGACGCGGTGTACGGACGCACTTCGAGGTTCTCGGTGTGCAGGACCGTCTCGAGCAGCACCGTGTGCGGCGGGAGACCCGGGCGGAACCGGTACGGGACGGTGAACTCCGGATGGTCGGAGAATTCGCGGCCCACCCCGGGAAGGTCGTGCAGCGGGTCGATGCCGAGCCGTCGCAGTTCGTCGGCCGGGCCGATGCCGGAGAGCATCAGCAACTGGGGAGATCTCACCGCGCCCGCGGCGACGATCACGTGCCCGGCCGAGACCGTGCGCGGTCCGTCGGGTCCGGCGATCTCGACACCCCTCGCGCGATCACCGGAGATCACGACGCGGGTCGCGGTCACCCCGCCGACGACCGTCAGATTCGGCCGGTCCAGGACAGGTTCCAGATACGCGAGGAACGGGCTCACCCTCGTCCCGTCGCGGACGTTCGACGGGACCGCGCCGACCCCGTCGGGTCCCGGAGCGTTGAGGTCGGCGACGGAAGCGAAACCGGCGCGTTCGGCGGCGTCGGCGAAGGCCCGCGAGAGCGGATGCATCCGGTCGCGCGGTACCCGGGCGACCGGAATCGGACCGGATGTCCCGTGGAGGTCGCCGGTGAAGTCCGCGTCGGTCTCCGTGGCCCGGAAGTACGGAAGCACCTGCTCGTAGGACCACGATGCGGGCCAGGACGCGAAGTCGGCCGGTCGCGCGCGCACGAAATAGGCGCCGTTGACCGCCCCGGATCCGCCGAGCACCCTGCCGCGCGTCACGGTCGCGTCGACGTCGGGGGTCAACCGTGCGGGAAAGCTCGTCGTCCACGGGCTTTCCGGACCCACCGGAAGGACGGCGGCGTCGCGGATCTCCTTCGGAACGGCGGACACCGATCCGAAGACCGCGCCCTCCTCGAGCACCAGCACGGTGCGGTCGGGATCGTCGCTGAGCCGGGCGGCGAGAACGCACCCGCAGCTACCACCCCCGACGATCACCACATCGGCGCGCGCCGGGATCATGTCACTTCCGGATGTCGGGTACGAGCGCCGACGCCGTACGGGCGTCGAACGCACCCTTCCACAACCCTGCTCCGTATGCGAGGTCGTCGAGGCGCTTGTAGAGCAGATAGCGGACAGGATCGAGCCCGCCGCTCTCGCGGTGTGCCTTCCAGTCCCAGATACCTTCGGCCACAGCGAAGGCCAGAACCACACGGCGAACCTTGCGGGAGAACACCGCTGCGACGACCGTCACCGGCCAGTAGTGCCGGCACACCGCCGACGCCACCTGCCACAGACCACCGGCGAACCCCTGGGCGGTGAGCAGCGCGGCGATGCGGTCGGGCCGGTCGAGTCCGGAGAACATCCGCCGCAACCGCACGAAGGTGACCACCTGCGTCAGCACGGCTGCGATCACCCCGACGCGGGTGAAGGTCGCGATCGCGACACACGCGAGGAGCGTCCAGATCGACATCACCATCGGCGGGACGGAACCCGGATGCCGATCCGCGAGCGGGGCCGCACCGGTGCCGTAGAACGCCTTGCGTGTCAACCACGTCCGGAGACGGGTGCGATGGTCGTGCGCGACCCGCGAGATGGGTTCGTACCGCAACCGCCACCCCGCACCCTGCAGTCGCCGGCACAGATCGACGTCCTCGGCCACGTGCATCGTCTCGTCGAAACCACCGCAGGCGACGAGGGCGTCGCGACGTACGAGCAATGCCGCGCTCGGCACGTACGAGACGGGACCACCCGCGACGACCGCGGACTCCCGGCTGCCGAGATCGAGCGACGACCGTGCGTGCTCGTACTTCGCCAGTGCGCTGCTGTCGGGTTCGAGGGCCACGATGCGTGGCGCGACGAGAGCGACCGCAGGATCGGTGAAATGCCCCAGCGATCGTTCGAGCCAGCCCAGCTGCGGCACCACATCGGAATCGAGGAAGGCGACGAATTCCGTTGTCACCTCCTGCAGTCCGGTGTTGCGGGCCGCCGCCGGCCCGCGTGCGGTCTCGTGCCTGATCACCCGGACTCGACCGCGGGGCGGTGGCTCGACGGGCTTGTCGGATCCGTCGTCGACGACCACGACCTCGTGCCCTTCGACAGCGGCGAGCAGACGGGCGAGGCCCGGCGCATTGTCCTTGACCGGTACGACGACGGTGACGGCGGAACTGGGCGGCAGTTTCGTCGGGCGAGGATTCCCGATACCCGAGTCGAGCAGGCGTCGCGCGACCGCGGCACTCCGCGCGTCGACCACCTCGACGAAGTCCTCGTCGATCATGGCCGCGGCGGCGGGTGCGAGTGTCAGCATCCGCGTGGGTGACCCTCCGACGAGGACACGTCCTCCGGCGAAGCTGCGCACGCGAGCGTCGATCCGCACACCGAAACCGTCGGGGAGCCGGGTCGCCCGGGGCTGCGCCGCCTCCGGGGACGTCGCCTGTGGAGTAATCGCCCGACTCACCGAAGCCTTCCTTCCGTTCCCGGCTCCCACCGGGCGACCTGTGCACGCGCCCGCTCGACCAGACTCGCGAACAGGCGCGCGCCGAGTTCTGCGGTGGCCTCGGTAGGGTCTCCCAGCACTCCGTTCGCGGACACCGAGACGATACCGGCTTCGCGCAATCGAGGCATCAGTGCGCCGATCGATTCCGTCGCTCCCACCGCCGCGCGGGCCATGTCGACCGTCCCGGGTGCCAGGTGCAGCATCAGACTCGTCTCGGTGACACCGGCGTGGGCGTCGGACGCGGGCACCGCGCACGGAAGCCAGGCAGCGTCGCGGCCCTCGTAGCGCAGGAGGCTCACCGCCTCGATCAGCGGATAGGCGTTGCCACCGTGCCCGTTGACGAAGACCACCCGTTTCGCCCACCGGCACACCGACCTGCCGTATTCGACGATCAGCGCCTTCGTCACCTCGGCACCGATCGACACGGTACCGGCGAAGCCTTCGTGCTCGCCGCTCGCCCCGTAGGGCAGAGGCGGCGCAAGGACCGTCTCGGGCAGCGCGGCGGCGACAGCGGCTGCGATCCGGGTGTCGGTGTCGAGGGGAAGATGCGGGCCGTGCTGTTCGAGCGCACCGACCGGGACGGCCACCGTCACCCGGCCGGGTTCGATGTCCGTCCAGTAGGCGTCGGCGAGCTCCCGCATCACCGCTCCGATGCTAAGGGTTTCGCGGGCGTGCACGAAACCCGGAGGTCCAGGCAGGCCCGCCCGGACGCCGGGACCGGATCGGTACGCTTTCCCGGTGCTGATCGAACCTCGTCCACTGGACGATCCGGACGTGCTGGCCCTCATCGGCGAAGTTCAGCTCGAATACGTGCGGAGATACGGCGGGCCCGACGACACCGGGCTGTTGCCGCACGAATTCCGGCCCCCGCGCGGCGTGTTCCTCCTGGCGCTGACCGACGGGATCCCGGCCGGGATCGGCGGTTGGCGTGCTCCGGAGCCCTCGCATCGAGGACTGCGCGACGGGGACGCCGAGATCAAGCGGATGTACGTGCGGGCGAACGCGCGGCGCCGCGGTGTGGCCGAACGGGTGCTGGGTGCGCTCGAACGGACCGCGACCGATGCCGGTCGCCGTCGCATGGTCCTCGAGACGGGGAGCGAGCAACCCGAGGCGATCGCGCTGTACGCGAAGGCCGGGTACGTACCGATGACCGAACGGTTCGGCCTCTACGCGCACTCGCCGACGGCGATGTACTACTACAAGGATCTGCCCCCGATCCGTCTGGCCACCGATGACGACCTGCCGGTGCTGCAGGAGATCGAACGCGCAGCGGGGAAGCCCTTCGCCGAGATCGGTATGACCTTCGTGGCCGACGACGATCCCCCGTCCGTCGAGGATCTGCGCGTCCATCGGGACGCGGGTCGCTGCTGGGTGTGGTTCGACGGAGACGGGCTCCCGGTCGCGTATCTCGCGGCCGACATCGTCGACGACGGCGTCCACATCGAGCAGGTGTCGGTGCATCCCGACCACGCGCGTCGCGGTATCGGTCGCATGCTGATCGAGCACGCCGCGGGGTGGGCGCGGGACGCCGGCTTCGGATCCCTGTCGCTGACGACCTACCGCGACGTGCCGTGGAACGGCCCGTACTACGCGCGTCTCGGCTTCCGCACCGTCGCGGACGATGCCCTCTCCCCCGCCCTCGCCCGGATCCGCGCGGAGGAACGGAAACACGGTCTCGACCGCTGGCCGCGGATCGTCATGCGCCGCGAAGTGGAGGCGTAGAAGCTAGAGCCCCCTGGCGACCCGGTCCCCCTCGACGATCGCGGCGTGCAGGCGGCGTGGCGTCACCGCGTCGCCCACGCGGATCACCCTCGCGCCGCATTCCGAGAGCTCGTGCCACAGCTCGTCGACGGGATCCTGATGGGTGGCGACGACGACCGCGTCCACCGTGAGCCTCGTCTGCTCGCCGGTCGCGTGGTGGACCAGGGTGACCTCGGCGCCGTCCGGCAGGTCCACGACACCGCCGAGGGCGACGCCGGTGAGTCGTTCGATCCGCTTCTCCCGGGCGCGGCGCAACCAGCCGTCGAGCTCGAGCGTCGGACCGAGATCCTGGCCCACGACCATCCCCGGCGTGCATACCGTCACCGCACATCCCCTGTCGGCCAGCAACTCGGCGACCGAGGTGGCCTGGTGGAAGCCGAGATCGTCGACGACGAGGACGCGTCCGGAGGGTGCGGCACGACCGGTGAGCACGTCGCGCACGTCGCTCACCCGTGCCGACGCGCCCGCCCGGTCGGGCCTGCGGGGGCGCGCTCCCGTCGCGACGATCACGACGTCGGGTGCCAGCGCGTGCAGTGTCGTGGCATCGGCGGTCGCGCCGGTGCGGATGTCCACTCCCCTGCGGCGGCATTCGGCGTCGAGGTGGGTCACCGCACCCAGCAGTTCGGCGCGGTGCGGCGCGGCGGCGGCCTCGCGGACCTGGCCGCCGGTGCGCCGGCCCCGCTCGAACAGGACCACCGAATGCCCTTGTGCAGCAGCAGTCGCCGCTGCTTGCAATCCCGCGGGTCCGCCGCCGACCACGACGACCCGTTGCGGTACGGCGGGCGCGGCGGAACCGTCGGATTCGTACCCGGCGTGAGCATTGACCGCGCACGCGATGGGACGGTTGAGCCCGACCCGTCCGATGCAGTCCTGATTGCAGCCGATGCACGGCCGTATCTCGTCGTCGCGTCCGGAGAGCGTCTTGTTCGCGAAGTCCGGGTCGGCGATCTGTGCGCGCACCGCGCCGACGAGATCGCACACTCCGTCGGCGAGCGCGGCGCCGACCTGGTCGGGGCGGGTGAAGCGCCCGACCCCGACGACCGGCAGCGACACCGCTGCCCGGATGGCGTCGGGGACGAACAGCGAGTAGCCGTGAGGGGTGGACATCGGGGCTTCGATCAGATGCAACGTCTCGGTCGCGACGCCCACGGACGTGTTGAGGTAGTCGACGTCGCCACTCGCCTCGAGCATCCGCGCGACCTGCACGGCGTCGTCGATACCGACACCGCCGTCGGTGCCGTCGTGACCCGTCAGTCGCACGCCCACGACACGGTCGCGCCCGACTGCCCGTCTCACGGCGGAGACGACCTCGAGCAGCAGACGTGCCCGCCCGGCGAGATCCCCGCCGTAGCGGTCGGCGCGACGGTTCGTCGCGGGTGCGAGGAAGGCACGCAGGACGGCTGCCTGGGAACACTGGATCTCGACGCCGTCGAAGCCGGTCTCGGCACAGCGGCGGGCGACGTCGGCGTAGCCCGCGACAAGGTCGGCGATGTCGGATCTCGTCATCGGGCGCGGGACCTCGCGGAAGAGTGGGTCGGGTTCGGGGCTCGGAGCCCACACCGGTTGCCCGGTGTACATCGAGGTGCCCTGCGCGCCGTTGTGGTTGAGCTGCGCGAGGATCCGCGTGCCGTGCCGGTGCACGGCGTCGGTGAGACGGCGGTAACCGGTGACGACATCCGGATCCCAGCCGCGGATCAGCTTCTCGTAGGGACGATCCGAGGGGTGCACGGTGTGCTCCTCGGTGACGATCATCGACGCGCCGCCGCGTGCTCTGGCCTCGTAGTACGCGATGTGCCGGTCGGTGACGGTACCGTCGACCGAGAAGTTGGTCAGGTGCGCAGGGAAGACGATGCGATTGCGCAGGGTGACCGGACCGATCCGCAACGACGCGTGCGGAACGGTTCCGGCCCCCGTGCGCGACACCGTCAGACCTTCGAGTTGCCCTGGTCCACGGCCATCTGGCTGCCGGTGATCGTGGAGGCGCGATCACTCGCGAGGAACAGGACGGCTTCGGAGATGTCGTCGGGATCGGCCGTCGGCTTGCCCTCGAGGATCGGAACGAAGTTCGGGCCCCACGAGGGATTCTTCTCGAACAGTTTCAGGACGCTGACGTCGGTGCCCATCGGGGTGTTCACGCCGTAGGGATGGATGGAGTTGACCCGGATGCGGTACGGGCCGAGTTCCTTGGCCGCCGCCTGGGTGACGCCGACGAGGCCGAACTTGGCTGCCGCGTAGTTGATCTGGCCGGGCATCGCCTTGAGACCGGAGACCGAACTGATGACGATGATCGATCCGCCGTTGCCGGCCTCGATCATGGCGGGGGTGGCGGCCTTGAGGGTTTTGAACACACCCGTCAGGTTGATGTCGATCAGTTCTTCGAACTGGTCGTCGGGCATCTCCCAGAAGCGGTTCCAGGTGCAGATGCCGGCGTTGGCGACGACCACGTCGAGCCGTCCGAACTGGGCGACACCCTCGTCGACGACGGCTTTCAACGCCGCGCTGTCGCGCACGTCCGCCACGCGGGCGAGGATCTTCCCACCGGCCTCCTCGACGAGCCGTACCGTCTCGCGGAGGTCGTCCGGGGTGGTCTGCTCGTAGGTGATGTATTCCGAGACCGGGCCCGCGATGTCGACGCCGATGACGGCTGCTCCCTCGCGGGCGAACCGGATGGCGTGGTTGCGGCCCTGCCCGCGTGCGATCCCGGTGATGAAGACGACCTTGCCGTCGAAATCTCCCATGTCGGCCCTTCCCGTCGACCCAGATTAGAACATGTTTCAGTGTGCCTCACGTTACAGCGTCACAGCCACCCGGTGTCCCTCCCGGATCGCGTCACGCATCGTCCTCGGGGCCACCCGATCCCCGATCGACCACACCCCCGGCCGCTCGGTCACTTCGCCCGGTAACAACGGTGCGCAATCGATCAGAACGGCATCCGAGACCGGCGTGGTCTCCCCGGACACACGGTCGACGAGCACGACCCCTTCGGCGTCGACCGAACCGACCCGGCACCCGAGATGTCTCGTCACGCCCGCCCGCTGCAGCCGGACGTCGAAGGCGACGAGATCGCCGGTCGGCGCGAGACGTGATCCCGCGACGAGGTCGCCGGTCGCGTAGTGGACCTCCACACCGTCCTCCACGAGCCGATCGACCACGGCGCTCGCCACCGGCCCACCCGGCGGATCCCACACCACCGCTCGCTGTGCCGTCGGCGGGCGGGTCCCCGACAGCACCTCCGCGGCGGTCGCGTAGTTCTCGGGCACGGTCACAGGGAAGGACGGTGGACGCGGAACCCCGCCCGTGGCCTGCACGACCACACGTCCGCGAGCGAGCGCGTCCTCGATATCGGCGTCGCCGGCCTCGGTGCCGGTACGGATGTCGACACCGGACTCGCGGCACTGCTGTTCGAGCCAGTCGACGAGCGCCGGGAAGTCGGGGCGGCCGGGCGAGACCACGGCGGCCGTGCCGCCGATCCGATTCGTCGCCTCGACCAGGACGACACGGTGACCGCGTGTCGCCGCCACCCGCGCCGCTTCCAGACCGGCGGGCCCGGCACCCACCACGAGCACGTCGCGAGCGGTGGCCACCGGCCCGAAGAGTGCCCGGGTCTCGTCACCCACCTCCGGGTTCGCGATGCATCCCACGACCGGATTGTGGAAGTCGTCGACGAGGCACGCCTGGTTGCAGCGCACGCAGGGGCGTGGCCGGCGAGCACGACGGGCGGCTTCGACGAGGTCGGGGTCGGCGATCTGGGCGCGGGTCATCTCGACCAGATCACACGTACCGTCGTCGAGCGCGCGTTGCGCGTGCCCGACGTCGACGATGCTGCCCTGCAACACGATCGGGACCGCGCTACCGGCTACCTCCCGAATACGCCGACACACTTCGACGTTGAAGCCCGCAGGGGTGTGCGTGTCGGGCCGGTACGACTCGGGGGAGAACAATCCGCCGCGCACGACGGTGAGCAGGTCGATCGCCGGGGCGATCGCGGGAACGTATCCGGCGGCGAGGTCGGGAGTGATGCCCGCCCACGGCGCGTTCTCGTCGCACGAGAGTCGCAGCGCAAGAACACGATCCGCGCCCATCTGCGAGCGGACCGCGACGATCACCTCGCGGAGCAGGCGCAGCCGGTCGTCACCGTATCCGTCGGCGCGGTGGTTGGTGAGCCCCGAGAGGAACTGCCGCAGCAGCGAAGTCGGGCCGACGTCGAGTTCCACCCCGTCGAGGTCCGCGGCCACGGCGACGGCGACGGCCCGGGCGAAGGACTCGACGAGTTCGGTGATCTCGTGCTCGGTCATCTCGACGGGGAGTTCGCGTGTCGCCGGATCCGGTACGCGCGAGGGCGCCCACAGTGGTGCCCGGGTCCACGCGCTCGAACCCTGGAGCCCGCGATGACCGAGGCCCGCGAGCACGAGCGCGCCGTGCGGACGGCAGGCGTCGACGATCCGCCGGTATCCGGCTCCGCAGTGTCCGGCGAGCGGCGCGCGTTCGTACGGGTGGTCGAGCGAGTGCACCGACGCCGTCTCCGTCACGACGATCCCGCACCCACCCCGGGCACGTCGCGCGTAGTACGCGACGTGCCGGTCCGAGAACGACCGGCCGTCACCGAGATTCGTGACGTGCGGACCGAAGATCACCCTCGACGGAGCGGTGCGTCCGGCGAGGGTGATCGGTTCGGTGAGCGCGGGGCCCATGTCGCCGGCTGTGTCAGATGCCGAGGTCGCGGCGGAAACCGTCCGGCACGAACACATCGTCCGGGGTCAACTCGTGGATCGAGTTCTTGCCCAACCCCATCAAGGCGGAACCGATACCCCCGGACAGGATGTCGAGGACGTTCTCCACCCCGGCCTGACCGTTCGCGGCCAGACCCCACAGATACGCGCGGCCGATGAGCACCGCCTTCGCACCGAGCGCGATCGCCTTGACGACATCGCTGCCGCGGCGGATACCTCCGTCGAGCAGCACCTCGACGTCCGTGCCCACCGCCTCGGCGATCGCCGGCAGCGCCCGGATCGGCGCCGGGGTGCCGTCGAGATTGTTGCCACCGTGGTTGGACACCGAGATCGCGGTGACCCCCGCATCGACGGCGCGCTTGGCGTCGTCGACCCGCATCACGCCCTTGAGCATGAAGGGCGCATCACCCCACTGCTCGCGCAGCCACGCCACATCCTCCCAGGTCGGCAACGGGGTGGTCATCCACTCGCCGTAGGCACCGAAGAAGGTCGGGGCCCGGCCGCCGGGCGGGGTCAGATTCGGGGTGGTCAGATCCGGCACGGCGCCGGTCTTCGCCCATTCGAGCAGCCATTTGGGGCGGATGATGCCCTCGGGCGCGAACTTGACCATCGCCTCGAGGTTCATGCGTTCGGGGATGGCGGGGCTGCCCCAGTCGCGGCCGTTGGAGAACGACCAGTCCAGGGTCATGATCAGGCCCTTGGCACCGGCGGCGCGGGCGCGTTCCATGCGCTGGACGAGCACTTCGCGGCTGCCGACCCAGTACATCTGGAAGAAGGTCTTGTCGTTGACCGCCGCGACCTCCTCGACGGATTTGGACGCGAACGAACTCAATCCCATCGCGGTGCCGCGCGCCGCGGCGGCACGGGCGACGGCGACTTCACCGTCGGGGTGCACGGCCTGCACGCCCGTCGGGGAGATCATCACCGGCAGCGACACATCCTGGCCCAGGATGGTCGTGGCCATCTCCCGCTTGTCGGACAGTCCGGCCACGTGGGGGGCGAAACCGAGTTCGCGGAAGGCGGCGGTGTTGTCGTCGACGGTCAGGCCGGCCTCGGAGCCGGCGACGAGTGCGCCGTAGACGGACTTGGGCAGACGCTTACGCGCGCGTTGCTGCGCGACCGCGACGGTCTCGAACCACGGGTCGGTCGCCCAGGGGTTCTTCAGCCAGGAGGGCTTGGCCATGACGAATCTCCTCGGAAATCTACAGGCCTGCGAGCGGGTTCTCGTCGCAGAACTTGGCGGGGGGCTTGGTGAGCAGGGTCAACGGCACCGGCGCGGCCGGAGTGCGCCGCTCGGCGCGCTTGCCGGTACGCGAGTGGTCGACACTCGACTGCGGCACGGTGCGCTCGGCTTCGAGCGCCGATTGCCCGTAGCCCTGCACACATTCGGGATCGGGTCCGTCCATCGGCAGACCGGTGAAGAACTTCGCGGCCATGCACCCCCCGCGGCACGAGTCGTAGAAGTTGCACGAGCTGCACGCCCCGGCCGACTGCGGTTCGCGCAGTTCGCGGAACAGCTCGGAGTTCGTCCACACCGAGGAGAACCCCCCGTCGGTGAGGATGTTGCCGGCGAGGAAGTTCTCGTGGATCGCGAACGGGCACGCGTAGACGTCGCCGACCGGATCGATCAGGCACACCACCCGGCCCGCGCCGCACAGGTTCAGCCCGGGCAGCGAGCCGCCGCCCTCGCCGCCGAAAGCCGACAGGTGGAAGAACGAGTCGCCGGTCAGCACGCCTTCGCCGTGGGCGACGAGCCAATCGTAGAGCTGCCGCTGCTGCTCGTGGGTGGGATGCAGATCGTCCCACACGTCCACCGCACGGCCCGACGGGCGCAACCGGGTGATGCGCAGGGTGGCACCGTACTTGTCGGCGAGGGCCTTGAACTCGTCGAGCTGGTCGACGTTCTGGCGCGTGACGACCACGGAGATCTTCGCGTCGCGGAAACCGGCCTCGGACAGGTTCTCGAGCGCGCGTACGGCCATGGCGAACGAACCCGGCCCGCGCACGGCGTCGTTGACCTCGGCGGTGGCGCCGTCGAGGGAGATCTGCACATCGACATAGTCGGAGGCGGCGAGTCGTTCGGCGACCTTGCGGTCGATGCGCACCCCGTTGGTGGAGAACTTCACGCCCACCTGGTGATCGGTGGCGTAATCCACCAGTTCCCAGAAGTCCGAGCGCACCGTCGGTTCGCCACCGCCGATGTTGACGTAGAAGACCTGCATGCGCTGCAACTCGTCGATGATCGCCTTGCACTGCTCGGTCGACAGTTCCCGCGGGTCGCGTCTACCGGACGAGGACAGGCAGTGCACACACGAGAGGTTGCACGCGTAGGTCAGCTCCCAGGTCAGGCAGATCGGGGCGTCGAGACCCTTTTCGAACTGGTCGACGAGACGACCGACCTTCGGAGGGGTGGGGGTGGTGGGCGGTTCGAGCAGCGAAGTCATGGGCTGGTCCTTCGGGCGTCGGGCAGAAACGAGCGGCGTCAGGCAGGAACGATCATGTGCGAGTCGGCCAGGGTGCCGAGAGCACGCACGTAGGGCCGCTCGGCACTCTCGTCGATCCCGTGCGCGCGCAACGCTTCCCGGACCGAGGTGTGGTCTCCGAGGGATCGGACGATCTCGACGATGACGGTGTTCTTCAGGAACGACAATTTGCGGGTGCCGAAGTGGTAGAGCAACGCCCCGAACGGTTCGGGGCGAAGCGCTACCTGCGGGTGGAGCCGCCAGCCGGCACCCGGATCGAACGTTGCTGTGCCCACAGCGTCGGGGGACACGTCGGTGGCTCCGGGCGCGGTCATGTCAGTACACGCCGCACATGCCGTCGATGGAGACCTCCTCGACGAGAGACTCCTCGATCAGATCGGATTCGATCACTGCGTTGTCACGATCGGACATGTTTCCTCCTCGGATCTTCTCTCTCCGGAATCGGAGCCCGGCTTCACAGCGGGCTTGCTTTGTGAGCCGCTTCACCACTGTAATGGCATCGAGTGCAGAATGTCACTACGGGGAGAGGAACAATGACGCGCAGCCGACGGAAACCGTCCGCTCGGGTAGGTCGCCGCCCGTCCACGTCGAAGGAGGAGCTCGCTGCTCTCGGCATCGAACTGTTCATGGAGGTCGGATTCGACGAGACGAGCATCGACGACATCGCCGAGGCCGCCGGCATCGCCCGCCGCACCTTCTTCCGGTACTTCCCGTCGAAGAACGAGCTGGCCTGGGGAAACTTCGACGAACACCTCGCCGGCATGCGCGCGAGCCTCGAGACGATTCCCGAGGACGTCCCGCTCTCCGACGCGCTGACCACCGCCCTGCACGACTTCAACACCTTCCCCGACAGCGAGGCCGAACGGCACCGGGCACGGATGGGTCTCATCCTGCACACGCCCGCACTGCAGGGCTATTCGTCGGTGATGTACCAGGGGTGGAGGCGGGTCGTCGCCGAGTTCGTCGCCCGCCGCATCGGAGCCGGACCCGACGACCACATTCCTCGCACCGTCGGCTACCTGGTGCTCGGCGTCGCGATCTCCGCCTACGAGGCGTGGCTCGACGAACCCGCATCGGATCTGCACGAATTCCTGGCCGTCGGGATGGGGACACTGACCGCAGGCCTCGACTACAGTGACCCCCACTCCCCTTTCACGCCTCCGAAAAAGGTTGCGAAACAATGACCCTGCTCGATTCGCTCGCTCCCTGCAGCCCGGGTCTGTGGACACACGACCATGTGACGGTCGAACGCGTCACCGCCGGACCGCTGACCTACGGCACGTCGGGTGTGAAAGTGCTGAACGTCCGGCGCGACGCCGACCGTCTCCACGTCACGCATTCGCTCACCGCCGAGCAGATCAGTGAGCGGCTCGTCGCCGAGGTGACCGCCTCGATCCAGGACGCCGCCTTCGGCCAGGACGAGTTCGAACTGACGATGGTCGGACTCGTGCGTTCCACGGTGTCGGGCGCCCTCGACTCGTGGGTCACCTACTACCGCAACTCGCTCGACGAACTGCTCGACGGTACAGCCGATTTCGCGCCCATCCACGATCGTGCGGCCGAACTCGTGCGCGGGAGCGTGCTCGATCTGGGGTCGTGTTTCGGCTTCCTGCCGTTGCGGCTCGCTGCCGCCGGTACCGCGGTCACCGCCACCGACATCCTGCCCGGCACCATGCGCCTGCTCGATGCCGTCGCGCCGCGACTGGGTCTGCGCCTCGACACGCTCGTGTGCGACGCGGCGAACGTCCCGGTAGCCGACGACAGCGCCGACACCGTGACGGCCATCCATCTGCTCGAGCACGTCGACGACGCCGTGGGGGCCACGATCCTCGCCGAGGCGCTGCGGATCGCCAGGCAGCGGGTGGTCGTCGCGGTGCCGTTCGAGGACGAGGCGACGGCGTGCCACGGACACGTGCGCACCTTCGACCTGTCGGCGCTGGAGGAACTCGGACGCACCACGGGCCGGTCCTTCGAGGTGTTCGAATACCACGGTGGGTGGCTCGTCGTCGACTGATTCCGTCACCCATCCGCCTGCATCCCCGCGACGAATACCGGGTGTAGCCGGAAGGAGGTGGCACGATGAGCGAGAACGTCGAGAGCCACTTCAGCTGGACCTCACGTCGTGTCGTCCTCCCCCACTGCCCCGAGGACAGGAAGAAGGCCGGTTCGTCCGGCCTGGTGATGGACTGCCGGCCGATTCCCGAGCGACCGGACGTACGACTGCTCGTCTATCACGACGACACGGACGACTCCGATTACGACGCCGTAGCGATCGGGAAGACGGACGGCGCGAACGACATTCCGGTACTCACCACATCGGAGGAATGTCTTCTCGTCGCCGCGGCCCGGTCGAGGACCGACCCCGCGATCGTGCTTGCCGCACCGCCGGGCGACGATCGGGGTCGACGGATTCGGGAGGTCACCGGTCAGATTCTCCGAGGCGGGCCGCTCCTGTGCCTGCTGGTGTGCACCGGAGCGCTGTCGGTGCTGGTGCCGGTGCATTCCTCCGTCCCGGACGACCGCTGACGAGAGGCCTCAGATGAGGCCTTGCTTGCTCGCCGCGTAGACCGCCTCCGCCCGGCGACTCACACCGAGCTTGCGCATGATGTTGCTGACGTGGAACTTCACGGTGGTGGCCGAGATGAACAGCTCCGCACCGATCTTCACGTTCGACAGGCCGGCGGCGAGGAGCTTCAGCACTTCGAGTTCGCGGCCGGTCAACTGTTCCGCGGGAGCGGCCTGCCCGTTGAGCGACCGCACCACCGCAGCCGCGCTGCGCGAGTCGAAGGCGCTCTCACCACGGGAGACGGCACGGATGGCGCGCACCAGTTCGGTGGTGTCGACGTCCTTGACGACGTAACCGCGAGCACCGGCGTGCACCGCCCGCACGACGAGTTGCTCGTCGAGGAAGGTGGTGAGCACGAGCAGCCCGATCCCCGGATGCGCGGAGGACAGCCGGCCGCACAATCCCAGTCCCTCGAAATCCGATCCCGCCGAGAGCTTGAGGTCGAGCAGCACGATGTCGGGACGCATGCGGTCGACGAGCGTGAGAGCCTCCGCGTCCGTCGACGCCTCCCCCACCACTTCGAGATCCGGTTCGCGGTCGAGGATCGAGCGGAGTCCCTGGCGGAGGATCGCGTGGTCGTCGACGAGTGCGATACGCACCGTGCCGGGCCGAGCCCGGGGGGTTGCCTGCGGCGGCGTGACGGTCATGACGATTCTCCCACCTGTTGAACTACAGCGTTGTCCTGCAACGGGATCCGGGCTGCGATCCGCACTCCGCCGAGCCTGGAACGCCGCACCTCGAGAGCGCCACCGAGTTCCCGGGCGCGCGCTTGCATGTTCGCGAGGCCACGATGATTCCCGTCGAGGCCGTTGGCGGCCAGTCGCAACATCACTCGCAGACGCGCCGGGTCGCCGTCGCCGTCGTCGGCCACGGAGAGCAGGACCGCGTCGCCTCCGTAGGCGAGCCGCAGCACCACACGACTCGCGTTGGCGTGGACCGCCGCGTTGAACAGTGCTTCGCCGGCGATCCGGAGCAGGGCGTGCTCGGCCTCACCGGTCAGCTCGACCGGCGTGCCGGCCATCCTCGTCCTCACCTCGAGTTCGCCCGGCATGTGGGCGACACTGAGCTGTTCGAGCATCTCCGGCAACGACATGCGTTCGGCGTCCGACGGCCGGTTCAGCGCGTAGATCGCCGACCGCAACTGCTCGACGGCACCGCGCGTGAGCTCCTTGGCGAGGTCGAGCCGCTCGCTGCGTTCGGCGTCGGGGATGTCGCTGCGGCACACCTCGATCTGCATACCTGCGGAGAGCACGGCCTGGGTGACGCTGTCGTGGAGTTCCCGGGCGATGCGATGCCGTTCCTCGTCGAGCGCCTGGTTGCGGTGGGCGACGCCGAGCTGCCGCTGTGTGAGCGCGAGTTTCTCGAGGGTGTCCTCCAGTTCCTCGTTGCGTGCCTGCAGGTCGGCGGCGGAGCGGTTGGCTTCGCGGTAGGCCTGTTCGGCGCGCTCGAGGAGGAGTTGCCCGCGCTGGTAGAGCGCGGAGTTCTGCAATGCGACCGCCGTCTGGCTGGCGAGGATGGACAGGACGGCGCGGTCGGTGGTGTCGAGGGCACGGTGATCCGGCGTCCACGCGGCGATGGCGCCGACGACTCCCCCGCCCAGGACGATGGGTACGAACGCGTGGTGGTTCTCGACCAGCTCACGACGCTCGGCAGCACCCGTGCGCACGGCGTCGAGCAGCGCGACGACCTCGTCGGGCAGGGGCGGCCCCTCCACGTTGTCGACGAGGAAGGGAGTGGCGTCGGGGCCGAGCACGAGCCTGCGCGGACCGGCATCGGGCAGGACACCGTCGGCGAGGGCGAAGGCGACCCATGTCGCACTCAGATGCGCGCGGGCGGCTTCGGCGACGGCGCAGATGAGCGTCTCCGGTCCCTCGACGGTGCGCACCAGAGCCCGGGAGATCAACTCGAGTGCGTGGACGACGCGTTCGAGGCGCTCGGCGGCGCCGCGGTACTGCGGATAGAAGGTCGACTTCCCGGAGCGGAGTCCGGTCAGTGCCGACAGGTCGGGAGCACTCACATCGCCGTCCGGAACAACTCGATCATCTGGTCGTGGGTCGCGGTGCGCGGATTCGTCGACATGCACGCGTCGCGCAGAGCGCCCTCGGCGAGTCGCGGGAGGTCTTCCTCACGCACGCCGAGTTGCCGCAGTCCACGCGGCACGCCCACCTGCCGGGCGAGTTCGTCGATGCGCGAGGCGACGGCCTCGACGGCGTCGGGTGCGGCGCCACGCGCCTCCTCCAGACCGAGGGTCGCCGCGACCTCGACGAACGGCCGGGGATCGTCGGCGCCGTTGAACCGGATGACGTGCGGCAGCAGCACCCCGTTGACGACCCCGTGCGGCAGGTCGAGCAGACCGCCGACCTGGTGACTCATCGCGTGGGCGGCGCCGAGGATCGCATTGGTGAACGCGAGCCCGGCCTCGAGACTCGCCTGGGCCATGGTGGCACGGGCAGGCATGAAGGTCGGATCGTCGATCGTGCGCACGAGCGTGCCGGTGACCATGCCGACCGCGCGCAGTGCGTGATGGTCGGTGAGCGGGTTGTGGGCACGGGAGACGAACGCCTCGATGCCATGGGTGAGAGCGTCGAGTCCGGTGGCGGCGTTGAGGTCGGCGGGCATGGTGGTGAGCAGACGCGGATCGATGACCGTGAGGTCGGGGACGAGCGACCGCCCGATGATGGTGATCTTGCTGCCCCGCGCGGTGTCGGTGACCACGCAGAACTGGGAGACGTCGGCTCCCGTGCCGGACGTCGACGGCACCATGACCATCGGTGGGATGGGCAGCGGCGCGCGGTCGACTCCCTCGTAGTCGAGGATGTTGCCGCCGTTGGCGGCGAGGATCGCGACACCCTTCGCCGCGTCGATCACCGAGCCGCCACCCAGCGCGACGAGGACGTCGCAGCCGCGCGCCCGGTACAGCTCATGGCCTGCCGCGACCTCGTGGTCCTTCGGGTTGGGGGTGAGACCGGCCCACACGGTGGGTTCGATCCCCTGCTCACGCAGGTGCTGCAGGAGCTCGTCGGCCCAGCCCGCCTCGATCAGCCCCGGATCGGTGACGAGCATGGGACGGACACCGCCCAGCCGGACGGCGGCGTGGGCCGCTTCGACGAGCGAACCCTCCCCGAAGACGATCTCGGGTGCGTGGAACTTGACCAGGGCGGGACCCGCACCGGAACGGCCCCCGTGAGGGGCCGCGTGAGCACAGGGAGAGGTCGTGTTCTGGTGTCCCGGCATGACGACGGCCACTGTTCGCTCCTGACGATCCGCGCACCTGCGTGATCCAGCTTACGGTGCGCGGGCTCTCGGGCGGAGCGGGCACGGGGCGCACCGGACCGATGGCGGGGTCGGCACCTGTCCGACAGGGTAGGTCACCGGCGTCCGCCTTGTCCGCGCCGAGTACGTCACTGCCCTCCGGTGTCGCCCATCACGGCGCCTTCGCGGCGGGGGTCGGCGCCCCCGATCCATCCCTCGTCCCGGCGCAGCAGCGCGCTCAGACCACTGGACTGCGGGGCGACGGACACTTCGTGACCCATGTCGCGGAGTTGCCGCACGAGCGGGTCGTTCGCTCCGTCGCCGGCCCCGTCGATCGCCGGATGTTCGCCACCCACCCCGGTGACGGGGGTGTTGGCGGCGCCGAACGACACGGCCGAAACGGCCTGCTGCGGGTCGAGTCCCCAGTCGAGGGTGTTCACGAGCGTCTTGACGACGAACTGGATGATCACCGAACCACCCGGCGACCCGACCACCATGTGGATGTCGCCGCGACCGCCGTCGGGTGTGCGTTCGAAGACGAGCGTCGGGGCCATCGAACTCCGTGGCCGCTTGCCCGGTTCGACGCGGTTGGCGACCGGAAGACCTTCCTCGTCGACCGGTTCGGCCGAGAAGTCCGTGAGCTGATTGTCGAGCAGGAAGCCGTCGACCATGTGGAACGAGCCGAACGCCGATTCGATCGTGGTCGTCATCGATGCGACATTGCCGTAGCTGTCGGCGACCGAGATATGGCTGGTGCCGTATTCGGGACTCTGCGGCGGCATGCCGAGCGGGACCGGACCGAAGTCGCCGGGCCGCGCCTTCCCCATGCTCTTGCCGGGGTCGATCAGGGCTGCGCGTTCGGACAGGTAGTCCGGGTTCACCAGGGTGTCGAGCGAGCCGCCCGGCAGGGGGACGAAGTCGGCGTCGGCGACGTACTTGTCGCGATCGGCGTAGGCGAGTCGTTCGGCCTCGGAGATCAGGTGCACCGCCTCGGCGTCGGGCACGCCACCGTCGGTATCGACATCGTGCGGCGATATCGAGGCGAGATCGAAGTTCTCGAGGATGCCGAGCGTCGCGGCGACCGCCATACCTCCCGACGACGGATTGGGCATACCGCAGATCTCGTAGTTGCGATAGGGGGTGCACAGCGGTTGCCGTTCCTTCGCCTCGTAGGCGGCAAGGTCCTCGAGGGTCATCGTTCCGGGTGTACGCCCACCGGAGTCGGTGCCGGTGGCCTCGACGATGCCGGCCGCGATGTCGCCGGTGTAGAAGGCGTCGGCGCCACCGGTGGCGATCGCCGAGAGCGTCTTGGACATGGCGGGATTCGTGAGGGTTTCACCGGCCGGCTTGGGCGAGCCGTCGGACTGCAGGAAGTAGGCGCGGGCCTCGTCGTCGACCGCGAGTTGCGGGGCGGAATCGGCGATCGACTGCGCCAGGCGGTCGCTGATCACGATGCCCTGATCCGCGAGATCGATGGCGGGACGGAACAATTCGCCCCAGTCGGTGCGTCCGTGCTCCTCGTGGACCTTCTCGAGCATCCGTACGGCGCCGGGCACGCCGATCGACCGGCCGCTGGCACGGGCGTCGGGGCGGGGTTCGGTGCGGTCGGTGTCGCTGATCCAGCGCAGATAGTTCTCGGTCGCGGACATCGGGGCCGTCTCGCGACCGTCGTATGCCGTCACCTCGCCGGATTCGGCGTCGTAGTACACCAGGAAGGCTCCTCCGCCGATGCCCGACGACTGGGGTTCGACGAGACCGAGGACCATCTGGGCGGCGACGAGCGCGTCGGCGGCGGTCCCGCCGTCGCGCAGGACCTCGCACGCCGCCTCGGTGGAGACCGGGTTGGCCGTCGACACGGCATAGGAGGAGGTGGTCACCGGGGTCATACCGGCGCGATAACCGGTCGCGATCTCGGGATTCGTCGAGATGTCGCGATCCCCGGTCTCCGCCGGTTGCTGCGTGTCGGCGACCGGGGTGCCGTTCGGTTCCGCGGTGCAGGTCGCCGCCGCTGCGGTCTCCTGCACGTCGGCGGTGCCGTCGGGTTCCGTATCGCCGGACGCGGATGTACACGCACCCAGGAGGGCGATCGAGACGGCTGTGGCGAGGGCCGCGCGGACACCGGACCGGACTCTCGAGGGCTGAACCATCCACCGACGGTAACCGGGCGTGTGAGTGCCCGTAGGGAATTCGACCGCGATCCGCTCACGTCCGCACACCGGACCCCTTGACACGGCCGTCGCCGGGGAGCATCCTTTATTCAACCAGATGGTTGATAAACCGGAAGGTTCATGGAGCGGAGGCGATCGTGCACGACGACGAGACGGACGACACCGCGCTCGACCTGGCGTTCACCGCCCTGGCCGATCCGGCCCGCCGCCGCATCGTCGCCCGGCTCAGCCGGGGCCCGGCCACGGTCACCGAACTCGCGGAACCCTTCGAGATCACCACACAGGCGATCTCGAAACACATTCGGGTGCTCGAACACGCCGGTCTCGTCACGCGCACACGCGATGCCCAGCGCCGGCCCGTCCACCTGAATCCCGCGCGGCTGGAGATGCTGACCTCCTGGATCGACCGCTACCGGTTGGTGAAGGAGCAGCAGTTCCGCGATCTCGACGCCGCGCTGGCCCGGGAAGCGGCCGAACACCACCACAGGGCCGAACACCACCACAGGGCCGAACACCACCACAGGGCCGAACAACATCACCGGGGCGCGTGACGCCCCGACACCGGAGGACTGTCATGAGCAACGCACTCACCCTCTCGGTCCCGGAAGGCGTCCCCTTCATCGACTACGAGCGGGAATTCGATTTCCCGGTCGCGGACGTCTTCCGCGCCCACAAGGATCCCGATCTCGTCGCCCGCTGGCTCGGCCCGCGAGGCATGAAGATCGAGATCGAGCAGTTCGACTTCCGTACCGGAGGCTCGTACCGCTACCGACACTCGGACGAGCGCGGAAGCTACCGCTTCGCCGGAGTCTTCCACACCGTGCGCGACAACGAGTTCGTCGTCCAGACCTTCGAATACCTCGGGTTCCCCGACGTGGTGAGCCTCGAGACACTCACCTTCGTCGACCTCGGCGACGGACGCTGCAAGCTCGTGGGGCATTCGGTGTACCCGAGCACGGAGGCCCGCGACGGGATGGCGCAATCGGGCATGGAGACGGGTCTGTCCGAGGGGTTCGAGCAACTCGACGAAGCCCTGGCGCAGGAGACCGCCTCGCGCTGAGCTCCCCGGACCCGGCCGCTCACCGCAGTGCGTGGCCGAGTTCGGCGGCCTTCGCGAGCAGTTCCGCACCGTCACGGGCGACGACCACCTCGTCGCACAGTTCGGCGTAGTCGGGCATCGCGCAGGTCGCCTGCGTCCAGTACCGCTCCGGTTCCGGCGTGATCCACGCGAGACGGTGCACCCGGCGACGGAGTTCCTCGAGCCGATCGACGCGCGGAGGCAGGCCGTTGCAGCGCCCGTCCCCCACCACCAGCACCGACGTCCGGCCGTCGATCGATCCGGAGTGCTCGGTGAGCAGTTCGTCGAACATCCTTCCGTAGTCGCTGCTCGCTTCGAGATCGACTGCGGGATGGGCGAGTACGGCGGCCAAGGCACCGTCGCCGTCGGCGGCGAGCAACTGTTTCGTCACGTCCACCGGACGATCGACGAAGGCGACCACCCGGCACCGATGCGCCCGCCCGTTCATCGCCTGGGCCAGCCGGAGCGTGAACGCGGTGACGGGGCGCACCGACAACGAGACGTCCGCGAGGACGAGCAGCCGCACCCGGTCGGGACGGGGCGCACGGACGACGAGCCTGAACGGCACCCCGTCGGTCCGCATCCCCGCCCGGGCGGTCCTGCGCATGTCGAGCCGTCCGCGGGTGCGCTCACGCGGATGGGGACGGACGGGACCGCGCATCCGGCGCAACACTTCATGGCACGCCAGCTCGATTTCGGCACGGTCGATGCCGGCGGTGTCGTGCGATTCGGGTGCCTCGACGCCTTCGATCCCCGGCACCGCGGCAGCGAGCGAGGCGACGAACGCTTCGACCGCGTCGACGAGGCGCGCGAGTTGCGATTCGGAGAGGGGTTCGTCGAGAACCTCTCCCCCGTACGTGCGGTGCGGGTCGTAGGCGTCGAGCCACGCGAGGATCGTCGCCGGATCGTCCCAGGACAGCGATCCGACGACCGCGGCCCCCGGTTCACCGGACAGATCGCCCACGGTCGTGGTCGCCGCGTTCTCGACGTCGACGGTGTAGGTGACGCCGCGACGACCCGAGTCCGCGCCCGTGTCCACCGACAGGTCGGCGTCGGAGGACGTCATCGACACATCGTCGTCGTCCTTGTGCGGGTTGAACCCTTTGCGGGCCTCCGGGGTGTCGAAGTGGTCGCCGACCTCGGCGGCGCGTTCGTTGTACTCGGCGTAGCGCGCGATGCTCGGATCGTCGCCGATCTCGAGCGCGGCCGGCAGCGACTCCGCGAACCGGGCCCGGGCAGGCCCGCCGCCGGTCGCGGCGATCGCGGCGTCGACAGCACCGAACAACTCGTCGAAGGCGCGCTCGAAACCGGCCCTCTCGTGCGGATACTTGGCGCACACCGCCCGCAGGCACGCGCGCAGTACGTCCCTTTCGCGGGCGGGAACCAGGTCGAGCACCCGGCGTACTTCGATGCTCTCGGCCGGCGACGCCGCGACACCGTGGCGGCGCAGGAGCATGCCGAACACCGCCGCCACCACGTCGAGCACGTAGCGGGGGCGACGCTCGTCGAGCGCGGTCACCCGTCCCACCCGGGATGTGTGCATCGCGGGGTCACCCCCGAAGTCCGCTACCCGCGGCGTCGCGACCGCCACCACCGCGTCCCCGGAAGACGGCGGTCGTGGTGTTCGCCGGGCGCGATGCGACCGTCACCCGTTCGTTCGACGGAACCGGTTCCGACGTCATCGGCTCTGCTGCAGCGGTTCCGGTTCCCCCATCGCCGAGTCGGGCCTTCACGAGGTCGACGTCGCCGGTGTACTTGAGCAGCGTCGCCAACAGCACGTCGCGCATGCCGCCCAGGGAATCCGGGTCGTCGGCGTCATGTCCCATCACCGTCGCCGCACGCGCGGCGTCGATGACCTCCGAGATCGACGGGCTCTTGCGCAGCGGCAGATCGCGCAGGGTCCGGGACAGGTCGACGATCCGGTGGGCCGTTCCCGGTCGTACGTCCGGCACCCGCGCGGTGACGATCTCGCGTTCCCGTTCGGGTGTCGGGTAGCCGACGTGGTAGTGCAGGCAGCGACGCTTGAGTGCCGGCGACAACTCGCGAGTGTCGTTGGAGGTCAGGATCACCCACGGTGTGGACCGGGCGGTGAACGTGCCGACCTCGGGGATCGTCACCTGCCGTTCGGCAAGCACCTCGAGCAGCAGCGCTTCCATGGATTCCTCGGTGCGGTCCACCTCGTCGACGAGCAGGACCACGGGCTCCTCGGAGAGCACGGCCTCGAGCAGCGGGCGGACCGACAGGAACGCCTCGGAGTACAGACCGAAATCCTGCTGCGCGAGGAAGTTCGACGCATCCGCGAGGTCGGTGTGGCCGGCGAGCAGTTCACCGATACGGTCGCGCAGCATCTGCACGTGCAGCAGTTGTCCGGCGTAGTCCCACTCGTACAGAGCGCGGCTGTCGTCGAGCCCTTCGTAGCACTGCAACCGCACCAGTTTCCGGCCACCGACCGCGGCGAGCGCCTTGGCCAGTTCGGTCTTGCCGACCCCGGCGGGCCCTTCGAGCAACAAGGGCCGCTCGAGTGCGGTGGCGAGGTGCACGACGGTCGCGAATTCGTCGTCGGCGATGTAGTCGTGCCGGCGTAGCGCATCCTTCAGTTCGGCGCCCGAGGCGAACGGGGTCATCCGGAGTCTCCTTCTCTGGCGTGGTCGCGGCGGAGCAGGTGCTCCCGGGGCGCAGGGGTCGCCCCGGGAGCACGGGTTCTCAGTAGGACCGGTTGATGCAGTGGTCGACCACCGGGATCATCGAGTCGACCGTGACCTCGCGGGGGTTGCCCGGGGTGCACCAGTCGCCCTGGATATGTTCGGAGATGGCCCGGACGGTCTTCTCGTCCCCGGTGATGACCTCGCCGCGACCGGCGTACTTGCCGGTGTTCATACGGTTCTTCTCGTACGAGTCGACTCGCACCTGGCCGAAGTTGTCGGGGATACCGACGTCCTTCGCGAGGCGGATCGCCGCGTCGACCGCGGCGTCGGCGGCCTGCACGGTGGTCATGTTGCGGGTGTCCACGCCCATCGCGCTTGCGATGCGGGCGTAGTGCTCGTACCGGGAGGGCAGGTTGTACTCCCATACCCGCGGCAGAGCGATCGCATTGTTGAGTCCGTGGTGGCTGTCGAAGAAGGCCGAGGTGGCGTGCGAGATCGAGTGCACGATGCCGAGGCCGCCGGAGTTGAAGGCCTGCGCGGCGATGTACTGGGCGTTCATCATGCCTTCGCGGGCCTTGAGGTTGCGCGGCTCGAAGACCGCTTCGCGCAGGTGCTTCGCGACGAGTTCGATCGAGTACAGGGCGTTGCCGAGCGACGGGGCGAAGTCCAGTCGTGAGACGTACGGTTCGGAGCCGTGGGCGAGGACGTCGAAGCCGCAGTACGCGGTGAAGTGCTGGGGGCAGCTGTAGTAGAGCAGCGGGTCGTCGATCGCGAGGGTGACGATCGTGGCCTCGTCGAAGCCGACCCACTTGTGCGGGTGGTCCATGTCGGAGGTGTCGGTGATGACGTAGGCCCAGGACGTCTCGGAGCCGGTGCCGGCGGTGGTCGACACGGCGATGTGCGGCGGGTTCTCCTTGTTTGTGGATTTCGCGAAGCCCTCGAACTCGTTGATGTTGCGACCGTCGTGGGCGATCACGACACGCGCACCCTTCGCGGCGTCGTGACTCGAGCCACCACCGACGGAGATGATCGAGTCGCATTTCTCCTTCTGGTAGAGCGCCGCGGCTTCCATGACGTTGTAGTCCTTGGGATTGGACTCGACCTTGTCGTAGAGGACGACCTCGACACCCTGGTACTCGATCTTGCCGATCAGTTCCTCGATGATCCCGGAGCCACGCAGGCCGGTGGTCATCAGCAGCGTGCGCTCGAAACCGAGGTTCTTCGCCTCGACGCCGAGGATGTCGTGGGCGCCGACACCCATCAGCGCGCGGGGAAAGGGGTGGAACTCCTTGATCGGGAAGTCCCAGATCTGATTGAGCTCGATTGCCATGGTGTATCTCCTCGCAGAGGGGTTGTACCGGACCGGGAGTGTGATGTGGACCTCATCCGTGATTCACCATCGACCAGAGGCGAGAGAGGTGAAAGACACAGCGGCCGAAACCGTCCGGTCGCCGTGGGGTCACCACCCGTTCGGGTAGGGCGCCTCCCGCTGACCGGGTGGGCGCCACACCCACCCGAGCGGTGCCGGTACCGTTTTCCTCATCCCATACGCGCTGGTAACCTGAATTAGAACACGTTCTAGATTCGGTCGTGCGCGGCCATCTTGCAGGAGAGGACGAGAACCACCCATGACGACTGTCGAGGTGCCCCACGGCTCACGCTCGGTGATCCTCACCGTGTCCGCCGTCGTCCAGGAGACCGCCGATACGCGGTCGATCGTGTTCGCCGTCCCGGACGAGCTGCGCGACAAATTCGCCTACAAGCCCGGCCAGTTCCTCACCCTGCGCATCCCGAGCGAACAGACGGGCTCGGTGGCCCGCTGCTACTCGCTCGCGAGCTCGCCGTACACCGACGACGCCCCCAAGGTCACCGTCAAGCGCACTTCCGACGGTTACGGCTCCAATTGGCTGTGCGACAACATCGCGGCCGGACAGACCCTCGAGGTGCTCCCTCCCGCGGGTGTCTTCACTCCGAAGTCCCTCGATCACGACTTCCTGCTCTTCGGCGCCGGCAGCGGCATCACACCGGTGATCTCGATCCTCAAGTCCGCGCTCACGCAGGGCAGTGGCAAGGTCGTGCTCGTCTACGCCAACCGCGACGAGAAGTCCGTCATCTTCGCGGAGGAGCTGCGCGCGCTCGCGGAGAAGTACCCGACGCGCCTGACCGTCGTCCACTGGCTCGAATCCGTGCAGGGCCTGCCCACGGCCGACCAGCTCGCGGCGCTCGCGGTGCCCTACGAGTCGTACGAGGCGTTCATGTGTGGTCCCGGGCCGTTCATGGACACGGTCCACCAGGCACTGAACACCGTGGGCATGCCCCGCGCCCGTGTCCATGCCGAGGTCTTCAATTCGCTCTCGGGCGATCCCTTCGCCGACCAGGCACCGGTCGAGATCAGCGACGAGGAGGCGGCCGACGCCGCGACCGTCGAGGTCGAACTCGACGGCGTGGTCCACGAGCTGTCGTGGCCGCGCAAGCAGACCCTCGTCGACATCATGCTCGCGAAAGGTCTCGACGTGCCGTACTCCTGCCAGGAGGGCGAGTGCGGCTCGTGTGCGTGCACCGTGCTCGAGGGCAAGGTCGAGATGGAGAACTGCGACGTGCTCGATCCCGAGGACATCGAGGCGGGCTACATCCTGGGTTGCCAGGCCCGGCCGGTGACCGACCACCTCAAGATCGAGTTCTGAACCGGCAGGCTCACACCCCCGCGGAAGTGCCCGGCGCCGCCGAACGGACAGGCACGGGCACTTCCCGCATCCCGCTGGAGTCGGGCTTCGGCTTGCGCACGAGCACGCCGATCCCGGCCACGAGCGCCAGCACGGCGACGATCACGCCGTAGCCGACGGCAGTGGACGTCAGCCCGAACGATCCGGCCGCCACCCCGGCGGCCATCGCGGGCACCGAGAACGCGAAGTAGCAGACGACGAACGTCGTTGCGAAGATCCGGCCGCGTTCGTGAGGTCGGCCGAGCGAGCCGACCACGCCCATGGCCGCGACGAAGGTCGAACCCCAGCCCACACCGGCGACGGCAGTACCCGCGTAGTACACCGCGACCCGTCCCGTGAGGAGCGCGGTGATCACCGCGGTCAGTCCCGTCGCGAGCAGCACGGCCCCGAGGACCACGATGCGATGCGGGTCGCGGCGAGCCGTGGTGACTGCCGCAACGGTGCCCGCCGTGAACAGCGTGCCGATCGCCAGACCTGCGGCAAGGCGGTTGTCGATACCGAACACCGAATCGACGATCGACGGCCCCAGCGACATGTACAGCCCGCCGAGTGCCCACGCCGACATCAGGCTGGGCAGGATGAGCAGATAACGGCCCCGGACCTCGCGGGGCACCGACGCGCTCGGTACCAGGCTCCGCACAGCGTCGAGTCGCGACGGGAAACCCACCGACGGCGACGTCTCCGGCACGAAGACGAGCGCCATCGCCAGTACAACGGCGAGAACGCCGACGACCGCATAGCTCAGGACCGTGGGGAACGGTGCGAACTGCACGAGCACGCCCGCTCCCGCCGCGCCGAGCGCGAGTCCGAGCGACGGCGCGGCGGTGTTGATCAGCGGACCGATGTGCCTGTTCGGCTGCATCTCGATCACGGCGGCGGCCAGCGCGCTCGTCGCCGCGCCCACCGCGAGACCCTGCAGGATCCGCGCGAGCAGCAGCCACCCCACACCCGGGGAAGCGATGAACACGACCATGCTCACCGCGAGCAGCAGCAGGGCCGTCATGATGACGGGTCTGCGTCCGACGTGGTCGGACAGCGATCCCACCGTCACGAGGGCCGCGAGCAACGCGAGCACGTAGACCGCGAACACCACCGTCAGCATCGCGGCGGAGAATCCCCACATCTGCTGGTAGACGGGATACAGCGGTGACGGTGCCGACGACGACGCGGTGAGGGTGAACGCTCCCAGGCCGACCACGGCGAAACCGAACGAACGGATACGGCCATGGGGCTGCACGGGAGCAGTCATCGAACCTCCAGACGACGATCGGCGCGTTCCGCGCGGAAGTCGAACGATGCGCCCCCGCGCGACTCGGGTGAACACCCCTTCACCAACATACTTCGCTCGACGAAGTATTCCTCGGGCACCTGACCGGAGACTCAGAGGGAGGTGGCGTCCTCGACGTCCTCGTCCCGCACGTCCTCGGGAGCGGCGAGCAGGGCGCGCCCCGCGGCGAAGACCGCCGCCGCCGGCGGCAGCTCGCCGGGTACACCGCTGCGGAACACGTCGACACGGCCCGAACCGGTGGCGGGTCGTCCGAGCGCATCGATCCGGCGCAGCGTCTGCCGCGCGACGGCCTCGGCGCTGTCGAACAGGCGCACCCCGGCCGGGAGATGCGCGGTGATGGTGTCGGCGACCAACGGATAGTGGGTGCAGCCGAGAACCACGCCCTGGACGTCCTGCGGGGTGCGTTCGGCCGCCGACGCGACCGCTGCGGCGACCGCCACCCGATCGCCTGCGTCGATGGCGTCGGCGAGTCCATGGCACGCCACGCCGACGACCTCGGCTCCGTTCGCGAACTGCTCGATCAGATTCGCCTGGTACCTGCTCGCCGTGGTCGCGGCGGTCGCCCAGATCGCCACCGAATCGCACGCCGCGGCCGCCGGCTTGACCGCGGGGACCGTGCCCACCACGGGCACCGACGGACCCAGATCGGCCCGCACGTGTTCGAGAGCGGTCACCGAGGCGGTGTTGCACGGGAGCACGACGACCTCGGCGCCGCGATCGACGGCGCGGCGGGCGGTGGTGACGACCCGGTCGATCACCCAGTCGGACGACTTCGGCCCCCACGGAGCGCCTTCGGGATCCGTCGACAACATGAGGTCGAGGTCGGGACGCAACCGTCGCAGCCACGCGGACGTCGGCAACAGCCCCAGACCCGAGTCGATGAGCGCAACGATCACCCTACGAATCTAGCGGGTCGCGCCCGCCCGGCCCGACGGCGGCCAGGAGCGACCCGCAGGCCCACTCCCCTATGCGGCGGCTGCGAGCAGCTCGTCGATCGGGGTGCCCGCGGCGATCTTCGCGCGCGACTTCATGACCAGCGCGGGCAGTCCACCGCCCACGGCACCGACGAGTCTGCCGTCGCGCTCGTAATACGCGAGGAACTTGCGCCCGTCGTCGCGCACGACATGCACCGTGTCGCCGGCCGTGACCGCCCCGAGGCCCTGGATCTTGATGTCGTACTGGTCGCTCCAGAAGTAGGGCACCTGTGCCGCGGCCCCGGATTCCAGGCCCATGAGCGTCTTCGCGAGGACGGACGCCTGCTCACCGGCATTCGTCCAGTGCTCGATGCGCCTGCGCCCACCGGCCGGCACCTGCCACGACGCGACGTCGCCGACAGCCCACACGTGCGGGGTGGAAGTGCGGCCCGTGCCGTCGCACACGACCCCGTTGTCGACCTCGACACCCGATCCTTCGAGCCACTCGGTGGCCGGGATCGACCCGATGCCGAGCACCACGAGATCGACGTCGATCTCGCTGCCGTCGCCGAGGACCGCGGAGGTGACGCGCTCGTCGCCGCGGATCTCCGACAGGCCGACCCCGGCCCGCACGTCGACTCCCTCGGCGGTGTGCAGCCGGGTGACGAGAGCGCCGACCTCGGTGCCGAGCACCGACGCGAGCGGGGTGGGCTGCGGCTCGACCAGTACGACCTCCACTCCGCGCGCCCGCAGGCTCGCCGCGACCTCGCACCCGATGAATCCGGCTCCGACCACCAGCGCGCGGGCACCCGGAACGATCGCCTCGCGCAGTGCTCGGCTGTCCTCGAGCGAACGCAGGACGTGGACTCCGGAGAGATCCGGGAGACCGGGGATACGGCGGGGCCGCAGGCCCGTGGCGACGACCAGTTCGTCGTATCCGAGTTGGGTTCCGTCGGTGAGCGTGAGGATGCGCGCCGCGGTGTCGACCGACCGGGCGGCGGCACCGAGCTGCAGCTCGATGCGGTTCTCGTCGAAGAACTCGCTCGGACGGAGGGTCGTGTCGTCGCGATCGCCGCGCAGGACCTCCTTCGACAGCGGCGGGCGGTCGTAGGGCAGGTGCGTCTCGTCGCCGACGAGCACGACGTCGCCCTCGTACCCGGCACGCCGCAGTTCCTCGGCGGTACGGACCGCCGCCAGACCCGCGCCTACGACGACGACGCGCTCCGGCGTACCCTCGGTCTCCCGCTCGTTCGACACCTTCGGCCATCCTTCGAATCGTCTGTGACACGAGTACCCGTGTCGTCCGGTAGTGATGTGTACCACCTGTGCGTCCCACGTTCTTACCAAACCCCGACGACGCGCGACAGACCTACGTCGGCCACTAGAGTTCGAGGCACCGTGAGGACAATGGGATCGAGCACGGAACACGACCGGTACACCTACTTGGGAGCCCTCATGACCAGCGACAGCGGCGCAGGTATCAGCCGCCTACAGTTCGGTGCCGGAACCTTCTCCGGCCCCGTCGACCCGCAGGGCCGCACCATCATCGCGGACGCCGTGGTCGCCAAGATCGCGGGACTCGCGACCCGCGAGATCAGCGGCGTGATCGAAGTGGGCGCCGGTACCGCCCGCGTGGTGGGCGCGTTGCGCGATCGCATCCCCGGTGCGCGCATCAACCACGGGCAGGGTGTGGCCGTCGAGGTCGGCGAACGCCAGGCCGCCATCGACATCGGCATCGTCGCCGAATACGGCGTGGCGCTGCACGAACTCGCCGTCGCCATCCGGCACAACGTCATCGCGGCCGTCGAGCGCATGACCGGCCTCGAGGTCACCGAGGTCAACATCACGGTCTTCGACGTCATGCTCCACGACGAGGCCGCAGCCCTCACCGACGATGTCAAACCCCGCGTGCAGTGAATCCGGGGTCCGCAGCGCAGGCGCACACGGCCGACCTGGTCGCGGACGCCGCGCTGTCCGTTCCCGGCGTCGTGGGCCTGCACCGCGGCGCATTCGGGGAGGTCGCGACTTATCTCCCCGGGCGACGTGTCGAGGGTGTGCGGCTCACGGATCAGGTCTGCGCGGTGCACATCGTCGTGCGGATCCCCGCCGATCTCCCGGCCGTCGCCGACACCGTCCGCGTCCGGGTGTCCCCGCTGGTGACGGTGCCCGTCCAGGTGACGATCGAAGACGTCCACGCCGGTGAACGAGAAGGAGCACAATCGTGAACCACACCCCCGTCAGCAACACCGTCGTAGGACTCCTCGCCGGGCTGCTTCTCGCCCTCGCCGGGATCATCGGCGGGTTCAGCGGTCTGCTGTTCGCCGTGCTGCTCGGCGCGCTCGGTGCCGCGATCGGCGCCCACCGCGACGGCCACCTCGACCTCGGCGCCCTGCTGAGGAGCCGGGGCCGTGGCTGACCCCAGCACGCCCGATCTCGGTACATCACCGGACACCGTGCCCGTGGATACCGCTTCCGGGACCGGGACGGTCCCTTCGGGCGAGCGCGGCAGCCTCGTCGTCAAGGACCGCGCGATCGAACGGATCGCCGCGGCCGCCGCGCTCGGCGTCCCCGGAGTGGTGCGGCACAGCGGGGGTGGCATCCTCCGTCTCACCGGCCGCGATCTGCCCCGGGCGGACGTCACCACCGGCGCGAGGGCGGTCGCGGTGAATCTCTACATCGCAGCCGAATGGCCGTACGACGCGGCGATGCTCACCCGCCGGGTCCACGACGCGGTCGAACGTCAGCTGCGCGAACTGACGGGTCTGCGCGTCAGCGAACTCAACGTGCTCATCGTCGCCACGGCGCTCGTCGAGGACGGGGAGACCGACGAGTCGCAACCACCCGTCGAATACCTGGAATCGGACATCGTCGCCGCGCGGACCACTCCGCACCCCGACCTCCCCATGGTCGCTCCCCTGCCGCCGCTGGCGTCGCCCGCGGCAGCACCGGCCGCCGCGATCGTCGCGATCGCGGCGCTCGCGCTGGCGTTCGTCGCCGCCCGGGAACTGCTCATCGTCAACGGGACGTATGCCGGTGCTCCGTGGCTGCGCAACTCCTTCGAATGGTTCGGCCGCCTGCACTGGCACACCTGGCTCGCCCCTGTCGCCGGTATCTGCCTCGTCCTCGGGATCGTCCTGATCGTCGTCGCCCTCAAACCCCGACGGCGCACCCATGTTCCGCTGCAGGTCGCCGGTGCGGTACCCACGGTGTGGATGCGGCGCACCGACGTCGCCCGCATGTGCAGCGCGCACGCCTCCGCCCTCACCGGGGTACGCACCGCCCGCACCGTCGTCGATCGTCGCCGTGCCGTGGTTCGTATCGCGATCGAGGACGAGACCCCGGTCGCCGAGATCACCGCATCCGTGCGCGGCGCGGTCGCCCCGAACCTCGCGGCGCTCGCCGATCCCGTCGAACTCGTCGTGGAGGTGGCGCGGTGAAACTCCGTACCGTGCTGGCCAATCGGCTCGTCACCTTCGCGGCGGGACTCGCCCTCGCGGGCGCCGGCGCGTTCGCCCTGGCGTGGGTGTGGCAGGTTCCCCTCGCCCGCGAACAGCTCTCGCGGCTCGACCGTCCCCGGGTGACCGACGTTCCGGACCAGTCGTGGTGGACGCCGGCGCTGTGGTCGGTCTTCGCGGGTGGTCTCGTGCTCGGAATCGCGCTGCTCGCCGTCAACCTGTCGCGACGGCGCACGTCGACCGTGCAGCTCTACGACCAGGTCACCGACGCCACTCTCGGCGTGGAACTCGGCCCGGTCGCCGACGGGGTGGCGGCCGAACTCGCGGCCCTGCCCGGAGTGCGGGCAGCGCGCGGGCGAGCGGTCGTCGAACGCCACCTGCCGACGCTCTCGGTGGTGGTCCACGCCGACCCGACCATCGACGTCACCGAACTGACGGAAGCCGCCGAGGATGCCGCCCAGCGGGTCGCGCGGGCTCTCGGTGGGGCGCACGTGGCGACGCAGGTCCTGGTGCATCTCGACCCGGCTGTAGACGTCCACTGACTCCCTGCAGCCCGGGGCCGCTCAGCTTCGGGCCGCGTCCACGAGGTCGTGCTCGACGCGGTAGTCCACGCGCATCCGGTCCATCGCCATGTCGCGCACCGTGTAGGCCCGCTGCGTGGTGCGTTCGAGATCCGGGTAGCGGAGTTCCTCGACGCGGTTGGCGAGCGCGAGCAGCGGCCCGACGCGTCCGAGGACGTACTTGAGCGGGCTGTCGGGGATGTGCAGGGCGTCGGCGTCGGCGTCGCCGATGAACACCCGCTGCAGCGAGTGCATCACCGTGCGGGCGACCGGCGTCCGGATCGATGCGGCGCCGGGAAGCAGGTTCGCCAGCTCGGGGACGAGATACTGCTCGGTCAGTGCGGTGACGAACTCCCGGTCCTCGTCGCTGGGTCCGGGCGAGGTGAGCCGGTACAGGTCCTCGACCGCGATGTGGTCGCGTTCGGTGCGCAGGCCCAGTTCCTCGCCCATCCCGATCACGTGCCCGACATATCGCCACAGGTGGTAGATGTCGTCGAGTTCGCGGTCGGTGAAGCGCACCCCGAGGATCTGCATCGCTTCGACCGCGATGTGCCCGAACTCGGCCATCGTCAACGCCATGTAGGACTGCGGGATCGGCACTCCCCAGGCGTCCTCGTCCCACACTCCGCTCGCGAGGATGCCCTTGCGCACGTGGGCGTGGATCAGGCGCACCCGCACCGTGAACGCGAATCCTCCTCCGTCGCGGCGCATTCCACCGCGAATGAGGACGTGCCGTAACCACTCCCCGACTTCGACCGACCGCACGGCCGGCCGACTCGCATAGCGACCCGTCAGTGCGAGCGGCTTTCCGGCGATGAAGTTTCCGGCACCGCGCAGCAGCGACGCGGCACCGAGCACCATGCCGAGGATCGGCGTGTGCCGCACGAGCGCGTCGGCGGCGTTGTCG
This sequence comes from Rhodococcus gordoniae, assembly GCF_001646655.1. Lineage (GTDB taxonomy): Bacteria > Actinomycetota > Actinomycetes > Mycobacteriales > Mycobacteriaceae > Rhodococcus > Rhodococcus gordoniae. The sequence continues at coordinate 75,243 of NZ_LPZN01000003.1, forward strand.
ATGCGGTCGTGGTCGACCCATGCGGGTTCGTCGTCGAGGAAGGCGAACAACTCGCGCAGGGATTCGGGTGCGCCGGGGACCGCGTCGACGCCGTCGGCGAGCGCGACACGCACGGCGGCCGTCGCGGACGTCGAGCCGAAGTCGTCGTTCACCACCGCGTCGGCCAGGGGGTCCGCCTGCCACATGCCGTCGAGCCAGCGCTCGCCGAGATCGGCGTATCGGCGCACCGCAAGGTCGGCGTTGACGAGATCACGAGGGATGCGTCGCTCCATGAATCCATGGAAACACGAGGAATCCTCACTTACTATTCACTTTTCATGAGCTCCCCGCGCGGCACCAGAACCGCAGGCACAGCACCTCGACGGCGTCCTGTACAGCAGCGGAGTCACGACACCCGCAAGTTGCTCCTCACGTCTGCGTACGAGTTGCTCGAGCGCAGCCCCACCGGGCGGATCAGCACTACGGCACTCGCCGAGCACGCCCACGTGAGTATCGGGACGGTCTACCGGTACTTCCCCGACGTCGACGCCGTGCTCGACGAACTCCGCATGACCGCCGTCCACGCGATCACCACCTCGCTGTCCACCGCCATCGGGCGGGCGATGGACCAGGAACCGGAGGAGGCCATGGTGACCGTCGTGGAGAGCCTCACCGCCGCGTTCGAGAAACACGCCGCGGTGCTCCGGGTGTCGTACACCTCGGAGGAGATCGAGTTCGGGCTCGCGTGGGCCCAGGTCGAAGGTCCGCTGCGACCGCTGGGACGCATCATTCCGGCGCGACTGCGACCCGATCTCGACGACGCAGCACTCGACGATCTCGTGTTCATCGTGATGGGAGCGACGGCGAGCCTGTGCTCACGGATCGCGCTCCTACGCCCTCGGAGATCCGATCGGACCCGGATGGTCGCGGTGACGGCGCGGATGCTCCTCGCCGCGATCGAGAGCGCCTGACGCACGTCGTCTCGACCGGGAGAGCGCCGTGCGCCGCCTACCGATCGTGTCGTCCGCCGTGATCCTCGTCCTCGTCTCCGCCTGTGGCAGCGACACCGCCGACGAAGCACCGTCCGCCACAGCGTCCGAAGCGACAGCGTGCGTGGGGTGAAGAAGGTCGTCGGCGGATCGCCTCCGGTCCGGAAACGCCGAACGGCGCCACGCGCCGGAGCAGAAACGCCGAACGGCGCCCACCCCGGAGGGTGGACGCCGTTCGAGCGTCAGCGAGAACTAGCTCACTTGATGATCTTCGTGACGCGACCGGCGCCGACGGTGCGGCCACCCTCGCGGATCGCGAAGCGGAGGCCCTCGTCCATGGCGACCGGCTGGATCAGCTTGACGGACATCTCGGTGTTGTCACCGGGCATGACCATCTCGGTGCCCTCGGGGAGGGTCACAACGCCCGTCACGTCCGTGGTACGGAAGTAGAACTGCGGGCGGTAGTTGTTGAAGAACGGCGTGTGGCGGCCGCCCTCCTCCTTGTTGAGGATGTAGGCCTGGCCCTCGAACTCCGTGTGGGGAGTCGTGGTGCCCGGCTTGACGACGACCTGGCCGCGCTCGACGTCCTCGCGCTTGATGCCGCGGACGAGGAGACCGACGTTGTCGCCGGCCTGGCCCTGGTCGAGCAGCTTGCGGAACATCTCGATGCCGGTGACCGTGGTCTTGGTCGAATCGGGGCGGATGCCGACGATCTCGACCTCTTCGTTGACGTTGATCACGCCACGCTCGATACGGCCGGTGACGACGGTGCCACGACCCGTGATGGTGAAGACGTCCTCGACGGGCATGAGGAACGGCTTGTCGGTCTCACGGACCGGGTCCGGGATGGAGTCGTCGACGGCCTGCATGAGGTCGACGATCGACTGAACCCACTTCTCGTCACCCTCGAGAGCCTTGAGAGCGGAGATCGGGACGACCGGAGCGTTCTCGTCGAACTCCTGCGAAGCGAGGAGCTCGCGCACCTCCATCTCGACGAGCTCGAGGATTTCCTCGTCGTCGACCATGTCGGCCTTGTTCAGGGCGACGAGGATGTAGGGAACGCCGACCTGGCGGGCGAGCAGCACGTGCTCGCGCGTCTGCGGCATCGGGCCGTCGGTGGCGGCCACGACCAGGATCGCACCGTCCATCTGGGCGGCACCGGTGATCATGTTCTTGATGTAGTCCGCGTGACCCGGGGCGTCGACGTGCGCGTAGTGGCGCTTCTCGGTCTGGTACTCGACGTGGGAGATGTTGATCGTGATACCACGAGCCTTCTCCTCAGGTGCCTTGTCGATCTGATCGAAAGCGAAGCTCTCGTTCAGGTCGGGGTACTTGTCGGCAAGCACCTTGGTGATCGCAGCCGTGGTGGTGGTCTTGCCGTGGTCGACGTGACCGATGGTGCCGATGTTCACGTGCGGCTTGGTCCGCTCGAACTTCGCCTTCGCCACTGGATGTCCTCCTGGACTGTTGTTGCTTGCAGTATGCAGCAGTGCGGTTTGTATTACTTGGTCGTGCAGGTGACCGAGGGATAACCCGAAGGCTACTCTCCGGTCGCCTTGGCGATGATTTCCTTCGAGACGTTCGAGGGAACCTCTGCGTAGGAATCGAACACCATGGAGAAGTTCGCGCGGCCCTGGGTCTTCGACCGAAGGTCGCCGATGTAACCGAACATCTCCGAGAGCGGAACCAGCGCCTTCACGACACGGGCACCACTGCGTTCCTCCATGGCCTGGATCTGGCCACGGCGGGAGTTCAGGTCGCCGATCACTTCACCCATGTAGTCCTCGGGCGTGGTGACCTCGACGGCCATGAGGGGCTCGAGGATCACCGGGGCGGCCTTGCGGGCCGCTTCCTTCAGTGCCTGCGAGCCGGCGATCTTGAACGCCATCTCGGACGAGTCGACGTCGTGGTACGCACCGTCGAGGAGGGTGACCTTCAGGTTCACCAGCGGGTAGCCGGCGAGCACGCCGTACTGCATGGCGTCCTGGGCACCCGCGTCGACCGACGGGATGTACTCGCGCGGGATGCGACCGCCGGTGACCTTGTTCTCGAACTCGTAGGTCGCGCCGTCCTCGCCGACGAACGGCGAGAGGCCGATGATGACCTTTGCGAACTGGCCCGAGCCACCGGTCTGCTTCTTGTGCGTGAACTCGAGCTTCTCGACCGGCTTGGTGATCGTCTCGCGGTACGCGACCTGCGGCTTGCCGACGTTGGCCTCGACCTTGAACTCGCGACGCATGCGGTCGACGAGGATGTCGAGGTGGAGCTCACCCATGCCGCCGATGACGGTCTGGCCGGTCTCGTCGTCGAGTTCGACGGAGAAGGTCGGGTCCTCTTCGGCGAGCTTCTGGATGGCCGTCGACAGCTTCTCCTGGTCGGCCTTCGACTTCGGCTCGATGGAGACCTGGATGACCGGGTCCGGGAAGGTCATGGACTCGAGCACGATCGGGGCGTCCTGCGCGCACAGGGTGTCGCCGGTCGTGGTGTCCTTCAGGCCGATCATCGCGTAGATGTGGCCGGCCACGGCCTCGTCGACCGGGTTCTCCTTGTTGGCGTGCATCTGGAACAGCTTGCCGATGCGCTCCTTCTTGCCCTTGGTCGAGTTGAGCACCTGGGTGCCCGAGTCGATCCGGCCGGAGTACACGCGGACGAAGGTCAGCTTGCCGAAGAAGGGGTGCGCGGCGATCTTGAAAGCGAGCGCGGAGAACGGCTCGTCCTTCGAGGGCTTACGACGCAACTCTTCTTCTTCGTTACCGACCTGGTGGCCGATGACCTCACCGATGTCGAGCGGGTTCGGCAGGTAGTCGATGACCGCGTCGAGCATGGGCTGGATGCCCTTGTTCTTGAACGCGGTGCCGCACAGCACCGGGTAGAGCTCGGAAGCGATGGTGAGCTTGCGGATCGCGCCCTTGATCTCGGCGACGGTCAGCTCTTCGCCACCGAAGTACTTCTCCATGAGCTCTTCGTCGGACTCGGCGACCGTCTCGAGCAGCTTCTCGCGGTACTCGGCAGCCTTGTCGGCGAGCTCCGCCGGGATCTCCTCGACCGTGGCCGCGGTGCCGATCTCGGTGGTGCCGCGCCAGGTGAGCGCCTTCATCTCGACGAGGTCGACGACACCGTCGAAGTTCTCCTCGGCGCCGATCGGGATCTGCAGGACGAGCGGCTTCGCACCGAGACGATCGATGATCGTCTGCACGGTGAAGAAGAAGTCCGCGCCCATCTTGTCCATCTTGTTGACGAAGCAGATGCGCGGCACGTCGTACTTGGCCGCCTGCCGCCAGACCTGCTCGGACTGGGGCTCGACACCCTCCTTGCCGTCGAACACGGCAACCGCGCCGTCGAGCACGCGCAGCGACCGCTCGACCTCGACCGTGAAGTCGACGTGGCCGGGGGTGTCGATGATGTTGATCTGGTTCTTGTTCCAGAAGCAGGTCACGGCTGCGGAGGTGATGGTGATACCCCGCTCCTTCTCCTGCTCCATCCAGTCGGTGGTCGAGGCACCGTCGTGGGTCTCACCGATCTTGTAGTTGACACCGGTGTAGAAGAGGATGCGCTCGGTGGTGGTGGTCTTGCCGGCATCGATGTGCGCCATGATGCCGATGTTGCGGACCTTGTTCAGGTCGGTCAGCACTTCCTGTGCCACAGGTAACCCCGCTCGTAGCTCGTGTCGGTCCTTGGGTGCGGACCACATGTTCTTGTGTTGTCAGCCGGCCTTTACGGGACCGACACAGTTGTGCGAGCAGCCGGCCGGGAGGTCCGTGATGACGGGCCTCCCGGCCGGCGTCGACTCACCAGCGGTAGTGCGCGAACGCCTTGTTGGCTTCAGCCATCTTGTGCGTGTCCTCGCGGCGCTTCACGGATGCGCCGAGGCCGTTGCTCGCGTCGAGGAGCTCGTTGGCGAGCCGCTCGACCATGGTCTTCTCGCGACGCTGACGCGAGAAGGTCACCAGCCAGCGCAGCGCGAGGGTGGTGGAACGACCGGGACGAACCTCGACCGGCACCTGGTAGGTGGCGCCACCGACGCGACGGCTGCGAACCTCGAGGGCGGGCTTGACGTTGTCGAGCGCGCGCTTGAGGGTGACGACCGGATCGGTGCCGGTCTTCTCGCGTGCCTGCTCGAGCGCCTGGTAGACGATGCGCTCGGCGGTGGACTTCTTGCCGTCCAGCAGGATCTTGTTGACCAGCTGGGTGACCAGCGGCGATCCGTAGACCGGATCGGCGATCAGCGGACGCTTGGGAGCGGGACCCTTACGTGGCATCAGCCCTTCTCCTTCTTCGCTCCGTAGCGGCTGCGGGCCTGCTTGCGGTTCTTGACACCCTGGGTGTCGAGCGAGCCGCGGATGATCTTGTAACGCACACCCGGGAGGTCCTTCACACGACCGCCACGCACGAGCACCATCGAGTGCTCCTGGAGGTTGTGGCCCTCACCGGGGATGTAGGCGGTGACCTCGACCTGGGAGGTCAGACGCACACGGGCGACCTTCCGGAGAGCCGAGTTCGGCTTCTTCGGGGTGGTGGTGTACACGCGAGTGCACACGCCGCGACGCTGGGGGCTGCCCTTGAGCGCCGCGCTCTTGACCTTGGCGGCCTTGTCGCGGCGGCCCTTACGGACCAGCTGATTGATGGTTGGCATTAACCGGCTTTCTTCGTTGTCTGAAGCTGCTCCCACGAGCAACCTCGGCTGTTCTGAAATTAGGGATCCATCGGTTGGGGCAAGAAAGCTGCTGCCCCTCACTCGCCCCTCGTGTGCACACGAGGTCGGGTGTGTCGCGTACCCCCACACAGGCAGCCGGGGGCTCGTTCCTGCAGATATCTACAGACCACGCGCACGGCACTACCTCGCATAGGCACACAGACCGGCCCGGGCATGCCGGACACGACCCACAACGATACCCGGCGGGCGCGCATGAGGTCAAAGCGAGGAGCGCACACCCTCCCGAGGATCCGCACACACCGTCAACTGCTGAGGTTCAGTGTGAGCCGAGCCAACGTAGCAGCAGCTTCGCAGGGGTCCACTCCTCCGGAGGTGTACTGCACCCACCAGCCGAAGATGCCGGTCGTCGACGCCCCCGAACTGACCCCGCACGACAGCGGATCGCCGGGCCGGCGCATCTGCAGGGCCCGACGACCTTCGACGGTCGTGTTCTCGACCTCGTACCCGAGCCCTTCACCGGCGGCGCGTTCGTGATCGAGGGAACCGGTCTCGAACCAGTTGAAGGTGATCTTCACGACTCCGGTGGGTCCTTCACCGTCCCATCGGCAGATCGCGCCGAAGAATCCTCGCAGGACGTAATCCGCTCCCACGGCTTCGGCGATCTTCTCGTCGGCGACCGCGTCGCACTCGGTGAGCAGCCGCGTGAACTCGGCACCCGCGCCGCCGCCGATCCCCTCCGGGACGGCTCGCCCGTCGACGGTGCGCGTGCACCCGGTGAGCAGGGCACCGGTGGCGAGGGCCGCCGTGAGCGCGGCGCCCCACCGGCGTGTGCGTCCCGCGATCACTTCTGCACCCTTTCCACGCTCGTGGTCGCGAGATCGCGGGCGACGACACACGCGTCGGCGACGGGCGTGAGGTTCGAGTACGACACCGACCAGTGGACGAAATCGCCACCGAACTCCACGCCGATCTCGCACAGCGTGGTCTGTCCCAGCTCGTTCTGGTACGACCCCATGAATCCGGCCCGTCCCCCGATCTCGACGTCGGCCGCGGGCCGGCCGATGAGATCGGAACCGGCACGTTCGCGTCCGATGGGACTTCCCCGGTACCAGGAGAAGCTCACACTGGGACCGCCGACGTAGACCTCCCATTCGCAGCCCACCGAGTTGCGCGTCACCGTCGCGAACGTTCCGAGACCGAAGGCCGCGGCCACCTCGTCGTCGGACATCGCGCCGCACTCGTCGAACAACGGGCCGGGGTCGGTCACGGACGCGGTCGGCGAGGTCTCGGCCTGCCCGGCGTCGCCGGAGTCCCCGCACGCGACGACACCGAGACCGATGAGACCGGCCGTCGCCACGGCAGCCGCCGTCCTTCCGATACGCGGGAGAGGCATGGCGGGAAGACTACCGAGCCGGACCCTCCCGCGTGCGGCGACTCGAGGACTCCCGCAGCACCTCGTCGAGCTGCGCGGCCCAGTGCCGGACGATCTCACGCCGGCGGGCCGAGTCGTCCGTCAACACATCGGCCAGGCCGAGGCCGCGCGCGAGATCCAGTGTCGCCTGGACCATCCGGTGCACCACCGGGTCGGTGTCGTCGGCGGCGAGTTGCTCGACGGCCACCGCGTGCGAGACGCGTCCGAACTTCTCCTCGAGCGGCAGGAGCCTCTCGCGCAACGCCGGGTCGGCCGCCGCGGCCGCCCTGCCCCCGACGCCCGCGGGTACGTCGAACGGCTCCGTGCGGACCCGTTCGATGCGGCTGTCGAACATGAACTCGAGCGACGCGGTGATGAGATCCTCCCGGGTCGGGAAGTGGTGCTGGGTGGCCCCGCGCGACACCCCCGCCCGCTCCGCGACCACCCCCACTGTGGTTGCGGCCCAACCTGATTCGGCGAGGCAGTCGATCGTCGCTTCGAGCAACCGCCGCCGCGTGGCGCGGCTGCGGTCCTGCTTCGGTTCTCGCCTCATCGGGCCTCCTCACCTGCCTGTCCCGTCAGGAATGATCTTTCGCCGAGCGGGTATTCGTGCGACCCCGGAACAGTACGCAAAGCTCATCATCCGTACACTCGTATAACAGGTCGGGGCGAAAGGGGGAGCACCACGTGGCGACCATCGTCAGGCGCGAGGACTACTTCGACGCCGCCCTGGCCATCCTGGCCACCAACGACCATGCCGGACTCAAGCAGGCACGCTTGTGCAGTCATCTCGAAGTGACGACCGGCTCGTTCTACAACTACTTCGAGAGCTGGGCGCAGTTCAAGACGGAGTTCCTGCAGCACTGGCTCGACAGCCAGACACTCCAGCACACCGCGGCGGCGCGCCTCGAGGGTTCCCTGCCCCGGCGGCTCCGGTTGCTCATCGACCTCGCGTGCGGCCTGCCCCACTCCGCCGAGTCCGCCCTCCGCGGCTGGTCGCACAGCGATTCGGGAGTCCACGAGGTGCAGAGCAAGGTCGACGAGCTGCGCTACGCGGTGGTGGCCGAAGCGGTGGCCCAGTACATCGGTTCGAGGGAAGAGGCGGATCGGTTCGCGCGGTTGGCCCTGTACACCCTCGTCGGCTACCAGCAGACCGTGCCCCTGCAGGACGTGAGCTCGTTGCGGTGGTCGCTCGGCTACCTGCTGCGGACGCTGCTCCCACCGGACGAAGCAGACCGCCTCTTCTCCTCGAATTCCGTCTAGTACGACTTCGGCAGACCCAGTGAGTGCTGGGCCACGAAGTTGAGGATCATCTCCCGGCTGACCGGCGCCACGCGAGCGATGCGCGCGGCGCCGAGCATCGCCGCGAGTCCGTACTCCCGGGTCAGCCCGGCACCACCGTGCGTCTGGATCGCCTGATCCAGCGCGGCGATCGCGGCCTCCCCCGCGGCGTACTTGGCCATGTTCGCGGCCTCCGCGGCCCCGAGATCGTCGCCGTTGTCGTAGAGGACGGCGGCCTTCTGCATCATGAGCTTCGCGAGTTCGAGCTCGATCTTGCGCTGCGCCAAGGGGTGGGCGATGCCCTGGTGCGCGCCGATGGGTTGCTTCCAGACGGTGCGGTCGTTGGCATAGCGCACCGCGGCGTCGAGGGCGTACCGCCCCATGCCCACCGCCATCGCCGCACCCATGATCCGCTCGGGATTCAGGCCGGAGAACAGCTGCATGAGCGCGGCCTCGGGTTCACCGACGAGCGCGTCGGCGGGAAGCCGCACATCGTCGAGGAAGAGGGAGAACTGGTAGTCCGGCTCGAGGATGTCCATCTCCATCGGTGTCCTCGTGAGGCCCGCGGCGTCGGTAGGCACGATGAACAGGGCCGGGCGGAGCTTTCCGGTCTTCGCGTCCTCTGTACGGGACACCACGAGCACGGCGTCGGCCTGGTCGACCCCGGAGATGTACACCTTGCTGCCGGAGAGGATCCAGTCGTCACCGTCGCGACGCGCGACCGTGGTGATGTTGTGCGAGTTGGATCCGGCGTCGGCCTCGGTGATACCGAACGCCATGATGCGTGAGCCGTCGGCGAGTCCGGGCAGCCACTGCTGCTTCTGGGCGGCGGTGCCGTACTTGGAGATGATGGTGCCGCAGATGGCCGGCGAGACCACGACGAGCAGCAGTCCCGCCCCCTTGGCCGACAACTCCTCCTGCACCAGCGCGAGCTCGTAGATGCCGGCACCGCCTCCTCCGTACTCCTCCGGAAGATTCACACCGAGGAAGCCGAGCTTGGATGCCTCGGCCCACAATTCGGTGAGCGGCTCGTGGGCGCGCGACTTGGGGAGCACGTAGTCCACGTAGTTGTAGCGTGCGGCCAGAGCCGCTACCGCAGCGCGCAGTTCCTTCTGCTCGTCGGTCTCGATGATGCTCAAGGGAATGCCTTCCGGTCGTGTCGGGACACGCGCCGTGGTCGGTCGCGTGAGGGAACAGGTGGGTCAGGCGCCGTAACCCAGCCGCTTGGCGGCGAGTTCGGTGAGGATCTCGGTGGTGCCGCCACCGATGCCGAGGATGCGCATGTCCCGGTACTGCCGTTCGACCTCGGATTCGGCCATGTACCCGAGGCCGCCGAAGAGCTGCACGGCCTGGTGGGCGACCCATTCGCCGGCCTCGACCGAGGTGTTCTTGGCGAAGCACACCTCGGCGATCAGGTCGGTCTCACCGGCCACGGCCCGTTCGGTGACGTGCCGGGTGTAGACACGCGCGACGTCGATGCGACGCGCCATGTCGGACAGCGTGCGCTGCACGGCCTGTCGGGTGATCAGCGGCCGGCCGAAGGTTTCGCGGTCGCGGCACCACTCGATCGTCAGGTCCAGGCACCGCTGCGCACCCGAATAGGCCTGTGCGGCCAGAGCTATCCGCTCGGAGACGAAACCCTGTGCGATCTGCCAGAATCCGGTGTTCTCCGTGCCGACGAGGTTGGCGGCCGGGACGCGGACGTCGGCGAACGACAACTCGGCGGTGTCCGAGGCACGCCAGCCCATCTTGTCGAGCTTGCGCGAGACGGTGAAACCCGGTGTGCCCTTCTCGATCACGAGGAGCGAGACTCCCCCGGCCCCGGGCCCGCCGGTACGGACCGCGGTGACCACGAAATCGGCGCGGCACCCGGAGGTGATGTAGGTCTTGGCCCCGTTGACGACGTAGTGGTCACCGTCGCGCACCGCGGTGGTCGTCAGATGGCCGACATCCGAACCGCCGCCCGGTTCGGTGATCGCGAGGGACCCGACGAGTTCGCCTGCGAGGGTGGGTCGTACCCACCTGTCGATCTGCTCGTGGTCGCCCGCCGCGATGAGGTGCGGTAGCGCGATACCGCACGTGAACAGCGACGCGAACGCACCACCCGACGCGCCCGCTTCGTGGAATGCCTCGCAGACGGTCAGCGTGTCGGCGCCGTCGCCGCCGGAACCGCCGACCTCCTCGGGGAAGCCGGCACCGAGCAGGCCGATCTTCGCGGCCTCGGCGTGCAGTTCGCGGGGCAGTTCGCCGGCGCGCTCCCAGTCGTCGAGGTGGGGCAGGATCTCGCGCTTCACGAAACCGGTGACGGTTTCGCGCAGGGCGAGACGCTCGGGGGTGGTCCACATGTTCACGGTGTCTCCGAACTCACGTTGTCTCCGAGGGTGTTCCGGCAGTCGGGATCGACCTCAGGAGGTCGACGAGGTGGGTGCGCGCCCGGGGCCGGGGGCGCCGGCGAAGGCCTGTGCGAGACCGAGCCACTCCTCGGCGTCCGGGCCGTCGGCGACGAGAGCGGTGTCGTCGCGGTGGACGCGTTGGGTGACGAGCAGGCAGAAGTCGAGGGCCGGGCCGGTGACCGACTGCGTCGCATCATCCGGTCCCCATTCCCAGCTCCCACCGTCCGGGCTGGTGAGTACCACGCGGAACGGCTCGGTCGGAGGCGTCCGGTCGCGGATGACGTACGCGAAATCGCGCGTCCGCACACCCAGGTGCGCGATGTTCTTCAGACGCGCGGTGGGAGCGCGTGTGACGCCGAGGGTGTCCGCGACGTCTCCCCCGTGCGCCCAGGTCTCCATCAGTCGCGCCGTCGCCATCGAGGCAGGCGACATCGGCGGGCCGAACCACAGGATCTTCGTTCCGCGCGGCACCCCGGCGAGGGCGTCCCCGAGTTCGCGGCGAGTGTCGCGCCAGTCGGCGAGCAACTCCGCGGACGGCCTGCCCGCCTGCTCCTCGGCACCCACGTCGACGAACCCCAGCGGGTCGCCGAACGCCGCTTCGACCGTCTTCACGAAGGCGTCCGGGTCGCGGACGGCGGTGAGCGCCGCCCGGTCGGTCCACAGCAGATGGCCGATCTGGTGGGCGATGGTCCACCCGGCCGCGGGCGTGGGCAGTGTCCAGCTCTCCTCGGGCAGAGTCGCGACGAGCGCGTCGAGATCGTCGCCCTCCGCGCGCAGATCGTCGAGGACCGTGTGCAGATCGGACATGAGGCAAGCGTCACACGTCGCCCCTCTGAAATCAAGCACTTGTGATTGTTTTGGGACCGGCGCGCTCCTCGAACCCGTCGGACAGACTGACGGAATGGCCGACGACCACCGCACACACACCGTCGCGCCTGTCGTCGCGGTCCTCACCGCGGTGCTGTCGATGCAGTTCGGGGCAGCGCTCGCCGCAACGCTGTTCGATCGGGTGGGCGCCCTCGGCACCGTGACCCTGCGCCTCCTCTTCGCAGCCGTCGTCCTCTGCGTGATCACCCGTCCTCGGCTACGGACGTGGAGGCCGGAACAATGGCGGGCGGTGGTGACACTGGGCGCGAGTCTCGCGCTCATGAACACGGCGTTCTACGGCGCGTTGACCCGGCTTCCCCTCGCCGCGACCGTCACCATCGAGTTCCTCGGCCCACTCGGACTGGCCGCATTCCTGTCCCGGCGCGTCCGGGACGCGCTGTGGGTGGTGCTCGCGCTGACCGGGGTGGTCCTGCTCGGCGTCGGTGACGGTGCCGGGCTGTCCACCGGACTCGATCCGGTCGGGGTCGCCTTCGCACTGGTCGCCGCTTCCGGTTGGGCCTGGTACATCGTGGCGGGATCCCGTGTGGCGACGACCCTGCCCGGGTCGGCCGGCACGGCCGGCGCCACGGCGATCGCCGCCGTCGTCGTCCTGCCGTTCGGCGCGGCGACGGCCGGCACGGAACTCCTCCGGCCCGACCTCGTACTCGCGGGTCTCGCCGTGGCGCTGCTGTCGTCGGCGATCCCGTACACCCTCGAGATCCGCGCACTACGCGACCTGTCGAAGGAAGTGTTCGCGATCCTCATCGCGCTCGAACCCGCCGCCGCGGCGCTCGCAGGGGTCGTGGTGCTCGGACAGCTCGTCGAACCCCTCGCCCTCGTGGGCATCGCGCTCGTCGTGATCGCCGGCATCGGCGCGCTGCGCACCTCGCGAACGTGACGTGGGCCTGCCCGGTACGCGTGGTCAGCGGATGCGCGTGATCATGCGGACCAGCTCCCCCGCGGGGCCGGGCAGGGCGCGCGGCGGCCGCCACACCGCGCGGAGCACCCGTTGCAGGTCGAGTCCGTCCACCGCGACCGCGACCAGACGGCCGGAGTCCAGATACTCCTCCACCGCAAGGGTGCTGAGCACGGCCGGTCCGGTACCGCCGAGCACACTGGTGCGGACCGCGGCGCCGCTCCCGAGCTCGAGCAGTGGTGCGGCCCGGTCGTACTCCTGCAGTGCGAGGTCGAGGGTGCGGCGCGTTCCGGATCCCTCCTCACGGACGACCAGTGGTGTCGCGGCGAGTTCGGTCACCGCGAGCGGGCGCCGTCGCCGTGCCCAGGGATGCCCCGGTGGGACGACCACGACGAGGCGGTCGCGTGCCACCGCGACGCTGTGCAGTCCGTCGGGGACGGTGGGTCCTTCGACGAAACCGACGTCGCATCCGCCCTCGGCGACGACATCGCAGACCCGCAGGGAGTTGTGGACCTGCAACTGGATCTGGACGTCGTGGCGGATCGCGCGAAAGGCGCCGAGCCATCGTGGGATGAGGTGCTCGGCGACCGTCATGGACGCCGCGACGACCAGTTCGGGCTGCTGCGCGACGCGCAATGCCGCAGCGGCGTCGAGCAGGCGTTCCGCATCGGCCAGGACTGCCCGCGCCCAGTGCGCGACCACCGTGCCCTCGGGGGTGAGCACCGAGCCCGTCCGTCCCCGCCGCACGAGGACCGCCCCGAGTTGCCGCTCGAGCCGCCGCAGCATGCGGGTCGCGTTGGGCTGGGCGAGACCGGCGGCGCGGGCGGCAGCGCCGAGCCCGCCCCGATCGTCGACCCCGACGAGCAGTTCCAGAGCAACGAGATCCGGCCAGGTGGTCATGCCCGAACGATATGCCTTTCCTTCTTCTCATATCCGATCGATATGACTTCATGCTCGATCGACGGCTGGCGCGGACACCGCGGCGACGGAAGAGTCGAGGCATGCTCACCGTCCACGCGCCCTCGTCCCGGCCGACCGTCGTCCCGGGTCTCCTGGTGGCCGCCGCAGGTGCCGTCGTCGCCTTCGCTGCAGCACACCTGATCCCGGGTGCGAGTCCACTGCTCGTCGCGATCGTCCTGGGTGTGGTGACGGCGAACGCGGGCCTTCCGGCACGGGTCGCCGGTGCGCTGGAGCCGGGTCTGGGCGCGGCGTCGAAACACCTGCTCCGAGTGGGGGTCGCACTCCTCGGTTTGCAGCTCGCGGTCTCCGATCTCGTCGGCCTCGGATGGGGCACGGCACTCGTCGCGGCGATCGTCGTCGTCGCGGGGATCGGAGGCTCGCTCGCCTTCGGGGCCTGGCTCGGTGTGGGCTGGACGCAGCGCCTGCTCATCGCGTGCGGTTTCTCGATCTGCGGTGCCGCGGCTGCGGCTGCGGTCGACGGCGTGATCGATTCGCGCAAGCGCGAACTCGTGACCACCGTCGCGCTGGTGGTCGTGTTCGGCACCGCGATGATCCCGCTCGTTCCGCTCGTCGCCGGGATGCTCGGGCTCGCCCCCGAGACGGCCGGCCTGTGGGCGGGCGCGGCGATCCACGAGGTTGCCCAGGTGGTCGCGACCGGCACCGCACTCGAAGCCACTGCCGGTGGGGTGCTCGCCGCGGCGGTGACGGTCAAGCTCGCCCGGGTGGCACTGCTGGCTCCGGTCGTGGCGGTCGTCGGGGTCGTCGCCCGCCGTCGCGGTGAGGGACGCCGCGACGGACGGACTCCCCCGATCGTGCCGATCTTCCTGCTGGGATTTCTCGCCTGCGTCGCACTGCGCTCGGCCGGAGTACTGGACCCGGTCGTCGTGGACGCGGCGCGGACGGTACAGAGCGCTCTGCTGACGGTCGCGATGTTCGCCCTGGGGGCGGGGGTGCGCCGGGAGGTGCTTCGCGGCGTGGGGTGGCGCCCGATCGCCCTCGCGGCGGCAGCAACCCTCTGGGTCGCGGTGATCGCGCTGGTCGGCGTGTGGTCGCTGGGTGGGCGTTGAGGCTCGGCGGGCGATGAAGATCAGCGGGCGAGGAAGATCAGCGGGCGAGGAGGATCAGCACGGCCGACGAGATCGCGAGTACCACGACCGTGACGGTGACCGCGACGTTGCGCCACCAGAAGTAGGGGGCGCGACCTGCGATCAGTCCCCGTACGCGCGCACGGTGACCGGTCCGGGACGCCAGTAGCACCGCGAGTACGGGCACGAGGCAGACGAGCCCGATCGTCGCGACGACCGGACCCGGGCCGGGAACGAATCGCATGAATCCGAGCACCACCGCGCCGAGCACCGAACCGGTACGCAGCCATGCCAGGCTCGTCCGTTCGGGCTGCAGCCCGGTGTCGCCGTGCCGCAGGTCGTCCGGCCTCACCGTGCTGCCCTTCTCACCGCACCACCCTTCTCACCAGGCGATCGCGACGGCCAGCACGACGCCGGCCACCCCGAGGGCCACCGCCAGCAGGTAGGCGGCCCACGGCACCGGGAGAGCACGACCCGTGCGCATCGCATGCTCGACACGGTGCCAGCGGATCAGCGCGAACACCATGAGCAGGGCGGCGAACCCGAGCAGGGTGCACGCCAGCACCGTGCGGAGCCCTCCCGAGACGATGCCGCCCCCGAAGGTCTCCAGTGCGACGGCCGCGGCGATGACACCCAGCGCGGTGCGCACCCACGCCAGGAAGGTGCGCTCGTTGGCCAGCGTGAAGCGAGGGTCGGGGTCGGTGCCGTCGCGCAGCGCCTTCGGGCGCCAGCCTTCGCGGGTCTCCACAGAGCGGACTCTATCCCGGACCGATCAGCCCACGACGAGATCCGACCCGCGTGCCGCCACGGGACGCGATTTCAGGGGCCGCTTCGCCGGTCCCTCGATCGGCACACCCTCGAGGTCGAACCGGCTGCCGTGGCACGGGCAGATGATGCGCTCGCCGTCGACGCCGCTGAGATTGCACCCCTGGTGGCTGCAGATCGCGATGAACGCGCGGAAGTGGCCCTCCGCGGGCTGGGTGACGACGAGCCTCTGCGATTCGAGCAGTACGCCCCCGCCGACCGGTACGTCCGCGACGGCAGCGACCACCTCCGCGTCGGGCCCGGGAGGTGCGGTCGTGGTGGGCGCCGCCGCTGCCGGTCGGTCCTCACCGACGTCGCCGGACGATCCGCAGGCGGTCAGTGCCACGCCGGCCGTCACCACGCCCGCTCCGCCGATGAGTGTGCGGCGGGTCAGCGCCGTGCGGTCGAGACTGTCGCTGCTCATGCACATGTCCGTTCGGGTAGAGAACTGTTCTCCCGAGCCTAACGACGAACGTCCGGACGGGCCGCGACCTGCGTCACCCGCCACGTTCGCTACCGGCGCAGCGACGCGAGCAGCGGAAGGCGCCGGCGACGCCGGCCGAGTTCGACGAGGGCCTCACGGTCGGTGATCTTGACGCGTGGACGGCCCTGTGCGTGCCCGGCCCGTCGCTCGGCGGTGTCGATGGCCTTCCATCCGTCGAGGTCGACGCGATCGGGCCGGCGCTGCGCGAGCAACCGGTTCAGGGCATCGCGGTCGCCGCGCGGGGCGGCGAGTGCCCCGGAGTCGAAGTCGGCCAGCAGCGCCGCGACGGTCTCCTTCGCGCAACCCTTGTTGGTGCCGATGACGCCGCTCGGTCCGCGCTTGGCCCACCCGGTGACATAGACACCGGTGTCGACGCGACCGCCGGTGTTGGGGACGACGCCGCGGGCGTCGTCGAAGGGCACACCCGGCACGGGGACACCGCGATAGCCGATCGATCGGAGCACGAGCGTGGCGGGCAGGTCCTCGAACCGGCCGGTGGGGTGGGCCGCGAGGCGCCCACCGTCGTCGACGAGTTCGGTGCGTTCGACCCGCACGCCGGTCACATGGTCGTCGCCGAGCAGTTCGCTCGGTGCAGCGAGATACCGGAAGACGATGCGGCGGTGGCCCGGGCGGACGGGGCGTCCGGCGTACTCGCGGGCGAGTCGCACACGCAGCGCGGTCGCCGGATCCTCCTCCACGGCCCCGGCACTCACCGGATCGAGTTCGAGGTCCTCCTCGTCGACGACGACGTCGACGCCCGTGAGATCGCCGAGGGCGAGGAACTCCGGATTGCTGTACGCGGCCTGTGCCGGTCCGCGCCGCCCCAGCAGGACCACCTCACGGATGTTGCTCTTCCGCAGGGCCTTCAGCGCGTGATCGGCGATGTCGGTGCACGCCAGTTCGCCGACGTCCATCGTGAGGATCCGCGCGACATCGAGGGCCACGTTGCCGTTCCCGATGATCACGGCCCGTTCGCCGGAAAGGTCGAAGGCCTGGCCGGCGTGGTCGGGGTGCCCGTTGTACCAGGCGACGAACTCGGTGGCGGCGTGGCTGCCGGGCAGATCCTCGCCCGCGATCCCGAGTCGGCGGTCGGACGACGCACCGGTCGCATAGATCACCGCGTGATGGTGGTCGAGCAGCTCCGCGTGGGTGATGTCGCGACCGATCTCGGTGGCGAGGTGGAGGGCGAACTCCTCGCGCCGGAACGACCGTTCGAACGATTCGGTGACCGCCTTGGTCCCCGGGTGATCGGGAGCGACGCCGGCGCGCACGAGCCCGAAGGGGGTGGGGAGCCGGTCGAACATCTCGACCTCGACGTCGGACCGCTCGAGGAGTTCCTGGGCGGCATAGCAGGCCGCGGGACCGGCGCCGACGATCGCGACCCGCAACGTGCCGCGATCGCGCGGAGGCGCCGGGGTGGGCACGAGCGGTTGCCAGCCCTCCGGCATCGGATGGTTCTCGTACCAGGCCGCGTTGATCTCGGCGAACCGCGCCTGCGACGGACGGAGCTTGTCGTCGGGCAGGATCGCCTCGACCGGGCACGCGTCGGCGCACGCACCGCAGTCGATGCAGGTCTGCGGGTCGATGTGCAGCATCTCGGCGGTGGCGAACTCGGGCTCGTCCGGTGAGGGATGGATGCAGTTCACGGGGCAGACCGCGACGCAGCTCGCGTCGTTGCAGCAGGTCTGGGTGATCACGTAGGCCATGGGGGTCCTCGCCAGCCGGGCGGAGCGTCCGCGAAGTTCATGTAACGGTGCGTAACAGTTAATACGACTGTAGCGGGGGTCACCGCACGTTCGCAAGAGAACCTGCGACCACCCGGCGAAACTGCGAGAATCGCACGATCGGACATCCGACCCGGGGGGACCACATGGCCACGTCGACACCGACCACCGATCTGCCTCGGACCCTGCCGCTGACGCCACTACCGGACGGCGCGGATCCCTACTCCACCGAGCGCACCGTCCGTACCGGCGACGTCGACACCGGCAGACGACTCCGGCTCGACGGCATCGCCCGCTATCTCCAGGACATCGGCACCGACAATCTCGCCGCCGTGGGGGCAGCCGATACCGACCCGCTGTGGATCGTCCGGCGCACGGTCGTCGACGTGCACCGCCCCGCCGAATACGGCCGGACACTCCGGTTGCGCCGCTGGTGCGACGCACTGTCGACGCGGTGGGCGAACGTGCGGGTCCGACTCGACGATCCCGGCTACGTGCCCGGCGGTCCGCTGATCGAGACCGCGGCGTTCTGGATCGACATCGGCCCCACCACCGGCGCACCCACCCGGATCAGCGACAGCCTGTTCGAGCACATGTCCCGATACGCGCAGGACACGCGCCTGAAGTGGAAGGCATGGCTGCCCGACCGCGCACCCGACGAGGTGGACGACGAACGCGTCTTTCCGCTGCGCGCCACCGATCTCGACCCGTTCGGGCACGTCAACAACGCCGTCTACTGGCACGGCGTCGAGGAGGTCCTGACCCTGCGGCCCGAGATCCCGGAGGCACCGTACCGTGCGGTCATCGAACATCTGCGTCCCGTGGCCGCCGGCGAGACCCTCACCCTGCGGACGACCCTGCAGGAGGACGGGCTGACGGTGTGGTTCACGGTCGCGGATCACACTCGCGCGGTCGCGTGGATCGGCCGGAATCCGGACGCTCTACGGTGGACTCCATGACCCGTACCCTGATCTTGCTGCGCCACGGCAAGTCCGCGTACCCGGACGATGTGGACGATCACGAGCGTCCCCTCTCCCCCCGCGGACGCCGCGAGGCCGGACTCGCCGGTCGCTGGATCCGGGCGAACCTGCCCGAGGTCGACGCCGTGCTGTGCTCCACCGCGACCCGTACGCGCAAGACACTCACCGAGGCCGCGGTCGAGGCTCCCGTGGAGTTCCGCGACAGCCTGTATCACGCCGATCCGAAGACCCTGGTCACCGAGATCCGGCGAACGGCCGACGACGTACACACCCTGCTGGTCGTCGGGCACGAGCCGACGCTGTCCGCCACCGTCCTCGGGCTGATCACCGATCACGGCACCGACGCCGCCCATCAGGTCACCGAGAAGTTCCCCACCTCCGCGATCGCGGTACTCACCGTGAGCGGGTCGTGGGCCGAATTGTCGCGTGGCACGGCCGAGCTCGTGGACTTCCACATTCCGCGCTGACGCGGCCCGGCCGACGCCGTCGGCACGACGCACAGGCACGTCCTCACCGTTTCCCGTATCCGGGCCGACGGCCCCCGGGAACACCGCGCGATGCCCGCGCCGAGAAGAAACGACGAAGGTCCCGCCCCCGAAGAGAAGAGGGCGGGACCTTCGTCGTCTACTACGGCAGCGAACTACCGGTAGTCGTTGGAGTAACCGTAATCGTCCAGCGGCACTGCAGCACCGGTGTTCTGGCCGAAGCCGTCCGGCGAGTAGTACTGGTCGTCGTACGCCGGGATGGCGTACGCGGCCGCGCGGGCCTCCTCGGTCGGCTGGACCTCGATGTTCCGGTACTTGTTGATACCGGTACCGGCGGGGATCAGCTTGCCGATGATCACGTTCTCCTTGAGACCGATCAGCTTGTCCGAGCGGCAGTTGATCGCCGCATCGGTCAGCACTCGAGTGGTCTCCTGGAAGGACGCCGCCGACAGCCACGAGTCGGTGGCCAGCGAGGCCTTCGTGATGCCCATGAGGACCGGACGGCCGGCAGCCGGCTCGCCACCCTCCTGGACCACACGACGGTTCGCAGCCTCGAACTCGCTGCGCTCGACGAGCGAACCGGGCAGGAACTCCGTCGAGCCCGAATCGATGATCGTCACGCGACGCAGCATCTGGCGCACGATGACCTCGATGTGCTTGTCGTGGATCGACACGCCCTGGCTCCGGTAGACCTCCTGGACCTCGTGGACCAGGTGGACCTGAACCTGACGCGGGCCCATCACGCGCAGCACCTCGTGCGGATCGGCAGAGCCTTCGAGCAGCTGCTGACCGACCTCCACGTGGTCGCCGTCCGAGAGAACGCCCTCGGTGCCGTCGGCCTTGCGGATGACGTGCAGACGCTGACGCTTGGACAGCTTGTCGTACACGACCTCCTCGCCACCGTCGTCGGGGATGATCGTGATCTTGTAGAAGCGATCGTCGTCCTCGAGACGGATGCGGCCGGAGACGTCGGCGATCGGGGCCTTGCCCTTCGGGACGCGGGCCTCGAACAGCTCCTGGACACGCGGCAGACCACCGGTGATGTCCTCACCGACGCCACCCTGGTGGAAGGTACGCATCGTCAGCTGCGTACCGGGCTCACCGATCGACTGGGCGGCGACGATACCGACGGCCTCGCCGATGTCGACGAGCTTGCCCGTCGCCATCGAACGGCCGTAGCAGGTCGCGCACACGCCGGTGCCGGTGTCGCAGGTCAGGACCGAACGGACCTTGACCTTCTGGATGCCGGCCTCGAGCAGCGCCTCGATCGCCGGGTCACCGAGGTCGGAACCACGCTCGACGACGACGTTGCCGTTCGCGTCGACCGCGTCCGTCGCCAGCGTACGGGCGTAGGTGCTGGTCTCGATGTGAGCGTCGCGCACGAGCTCGCCGGTCGGCTGACCGGTCGCGTCGCGGGCGAGCTCGGCGATGGTCATCTCGATGCCGCGCGGCGTGCCGCAGTCGACCTCGCGGACGATGACGTCCTGCGAGACGTCCACCAGACGACGGGTCAGGTAACCCGAGTCGGCGGTACGCAGAGCGGTATCGGCCAGACCCTTACGCGCGCCGTGCGTGTTGATGAAGTACTCGGCGACGGTCAGGCCCTCACGGAAGGAGGACTTGATCGGGCGCGGGATGAACTCGCCCTTCGGGTTCGTCACCAGACCCTTCATGCCTGCCAGCGAGCGGATCTGGGTCATGTTGCCCGCAGCGCCGGACTTGACGATCGTGGGGATCGGGTTGTCGTCCGGGTAGTGCGCCTCCATGACCTGACCGACCTCTTCGGTCGCTTCCTGCCACAGCTTGACGAGCGAATCGCGACGCTCGTCCTCCGAGAGCTTGCCTCGGTCGTACTGCCGCTGGATGGCATCGGCCTGGGTCTCGTACCGCTCGAGGATGTCCTTCTTCTCCGGCGGAACGAGCACGTCCGCCATCGAGATGGTGACACCCGAACGCGTGGCCCAGTAGAAGCCGGCGTCCTTGAGCTTGTCGACGGTCTGCGCGACGACGATCATCGGGTACCGCTCGGCCAGGTCGTTGATGATCGCGGCCTGGCGCTTCTTCGGCATGATGTCGTTGACGAACGCGTAGTTCGTCGGCAGCAGCTCGTTGAACAGCACGCGACCGAGGGTGGTCTGCGCGGTCCACGGCTCACCGTACTTCCAGCCCTCCGGGAACAGCTCGTTCTCGACGTCGCGCGGCGGACGCAGCTGGGTCAGACGCACCTTGATCGGAGCCTGGACCGACAGCACACCGCGGTCGACGGCCATCTGGGCCTCGGCCGGCGACGAGTAGACGCCCTGCTCGGGCTCGTCGGCGGTCGCGGCCGTGTAGGCACCGGGGGCGTCCTCGACCAGACGGGTCAGGTGGAACAGACCCGTCACCATGTCCAGACGCGGCATGGCGAGCGGGCGGCCCGATGCCGGCGACAGGATGTTGTTCGACGACAGCATCAGGATGCGGGCCTCGGCCTGCGCCTCCGCCGACAGCGGGAGGTGCACGGCCATCTGGTCGCCGTCGAAGTCGGCGTTGAAGGCCTCACACACGAGGGGGTGCAGCTGGATGGCCTTGCCCTCGACGAGCTGCGGCTCGAACGCCTGGATACCGAGGCGGTGCAGGGTGGGAGCACGGTTCAGCAGAACCGGGTGCTCGTTGATGACCTCTTCGAGGACGTCCCACACCTGCGGGCGCTGACGCTCGACCATGCGCTTCGCGGACTTGATGTTCTGCGCATGGTTGAGGTCGACGAGACGCTTCATCACGAACGGCTTGAACAGCTCGAGCGCCATGAGCTTCGGCAGACCGCACTGGTGCAGCTTGAGCTGCGGACCGACGACGATGACCGAACGGCCCGAGTAGTCGACGCGCTTGCCGAGCAGGTTCTGACGGAAGCGACCCTGCTTGCCCTTGAGCAGATCGGACAGCGACTTCAGCGGACGGTTACCGGGACCGGTGACCGGCCGGCCACGACGGCCGTTGTCGAACAGGGCGTCGACCGACTCCTGCAGCATCCGCTTCTCGTTGTTGACGATGATCTCGGGAGCGCCGAGGTCGATCAGTCGCTTGAGGCGGTTGTTGCGGTTGATGACGCGGCGGTACAGGTCGTTGAGGTCGGAGGTCGCGAAGCGGCCACCGTCGAGCTGCACCATCGGACGCAGTTCCGGCGGGATCACCGGCACGGCGTCGAGCACCATGCCCATGGGCGAGTTGCCGGACTGCTGGAACGCCGCCACGACCTTCAGGCGCTTGAGAGCACGCAGCTTCTTCTGGCCCTTGCCGCTGCGGATGGTCTCGCGCAGCGACTCGGCCTCGGCGTCGATGTCGAAGTTCTCGATGAGCTTCTGGATCGCCTCGGCACCCATGGCACCGGTGAAGTACTCGCCGTAACGGTCCTGGAGCTCGCGGTAGATCATCTCGTCGACGATCAGATCCTTCGGCTTCAGCTTCGTGAAGGTCGTCCAGATCTCGTCGAGACGGTCGAGCTCGCGCTGCGCGCGGTCGCGGAGCTGACGCATCTCGCGCTCGCCGCCGTCCTTGACCTTGCGGCGGACGTCGGACTTGGCGCCCTCGGCCTCGAGTTCGGCGAGGTCGGCTTCGAGCTTCTGCGCCCGGGCCTCGAGGTCGGCGTCGCGCTGATCGGCGACCGACTTCTTCTCGACCTCCATCTCGGCTTCGAGAGTGGAGAGCTCGTTGTGGCGCAGCTCGTCGTCGACGGACGTGATGACGTACGCGGCGAAGTAGATGATCTTCTCGAGATCCTTCGGCGCGAGGTCGAGCAGGTAGCCGAGACGGCTCGGCACACCCTTGAAGTACCAGATGTGGGTCACCGGAGCGGCGAGCTCGATGTGACCCATGCGCTCGCGGCGGACCTTGGCGCGGGTCACCTCGACGCCGCAGCGCTCGCAGATGATGCCCTTGAAGCGGACACGCTTGTACTTGCCGCAGTAGCACTCCCAGTCCCGGGTGGGACCGAAGATCTTCTCGCAGAACAAGCCGTCCTTCTCGGGCTTGAGCGTGCGGTAGTTGATGGTCTCGGGCTTCTTGACCTCGCCGTACGACCAGTTACGGATGTCCTCGGCGGTGGCCAGGCCGATCCGGAGTTCATCGAAGAAGTTGACGTCGAGCACGTAACTTCCTTTCCCCTGTGCGGGTTGTATTGCTGCTAGTTGTCGCTATCGCTGCCGGGACCCGACGCGGTACGCCTCCGAAAGACCGGTTCGGCGTACCGCATCGGGTCGGCTCCTAGTTCGCGAGGTCGTCGACCGTGGCCGACTCGTTGCGGGAAAGGTTGATGCCCAGGTTGGCGGCCGCCCGCTCGAGGTCCTCGTCGTCGCCGTCGGCCATCGCGATGGCCGCACCGTCGCTGGAGAGCACCTCCACGTTCAGGCACAGCGACTGGAGTTCCTTGAGGAGCACCTTGAACGACTCGGGGATACCCGGCTCGGGGATGTTCTCGCCCTTGACGATGGCCTCGTAGACCTTCACGCGGCCGACCACGTCGTCGGACTTGATCGTGAGCAGCTCCTGGAGCGTGTAGGCGGCACCGTAGGCCTGCATCGCCCAGCACTCCATCTCACCGAAGCGCTGACCACCGAACTGCGCCTTACCACCGAGCGGCTGCTGCGTGATCATCGAGTACGGGCCGGTCGAACGCGCGTGGATCTTGTCGTCGACCAGGTGGTGCAGCTTGATGATGTACATGTAGCCGACCGACACCGGGTACGGGAACGGCTCGCCGGAGCGACCGTCGAACAGCGTCGCCTTGCCGTCGGGACCGACCATGACCTCGCCGTCGCGGTTCGGCAGCGTAGAGGACAGCAGACCCGTCAGCTCCTCCTCGCGGGCACCGTCGAACACCGGGGTGGCGATGTTGGTGTCGGGCTCGGCGGCGAGCATCTCCTCGGAGAGGTTCTGCGCCCACTCGGGACGGCTGCCGTCGCCGGCCACCTGGATCTGCCAGCCGGCCTTGCCGATCCAGCCGAGGTGCGTCTCGAGCACCTGACCGATGTTCATACGACGCGGAACACCGTGGGTGTTCAGGATGATGTCGACCGGGGTGCCGTCGGGCAGGAACGGCATGTCCTCCTGCGGCAGGATCTTGCCGATGACGCCCTTGTTGCCGTGGCGGCCGGCGAGCTTGTCGCCGTCCTGGATCTTGCGCTTCTGCGCCACGTACACGCGGACGAGCTCGTTGACGCCCGGAGGCAGATCGTCGTCGTCCTCGCGAGAGAACACGCGCACGCCGATGACCTTGCCGTTCTCGCCGTGGGGCACCTTCAGCGAGGTGTCGCGGACCTCGCGCGCCTTCTCACCGAAGATCGCACGGAGCAGGCGCTCCTCGGGGGTCAGCTCGGTCTCGCCCTTCGGCGTGACCTTGCCGACGAGGATGTCGCCGTCGCGGACCTCGGCACCGATGCGGACGATGCCGCGCTCGTCGAGATCGGCGAGGACCTCGTCGGAGACGTTCGGGATGTCGCGGGTGATCTCCTCGGCACCGAGCTTGGTGTCGCGGGCATCGATCTCGTGCTCCTCGATGTGGATCGAGGTGAGCACGTCCTCCTCCACGAGGCGCTGCGACAGGATGATCGCGTCCTCGTAGTTGTGGCCCTCCCACGGCATGATCGCCACGAGCAGGTTCTTGCCGAGCGCCATCTCACCGTTCTCGGTGCAGGGGCCGTCGGCGAGGACCTGGCCGGACTCGACGCGCTGTCCCTCGTCCACGATCGGACGCTGGTTCGAGCAGGTGCCCTGGTTCGAACGGTCGAACTTGCGCAGACGGTAGGTC
Source organism: Rhodococcus gordoniae (assembly GCF_001646655.1). Classification (GTDB taxonomy): domain Bacteria; phylum Actinomycetota; class Actinomycetes; order Mycobacteriales; family Mycobacteriaceae; genus Rhodococcus; species Rhodococcus gordoniae. The sequence goes on from NZ_LPZN01000003.1 coordinate 100,040, forward strand.
TTGCGGGTTCCGTCGTCGGCCATCACGGTGATGAAGTCGGCGGAGACCTCTTCGATCACGCCGCTCTTCTCGGTGACGATGACGTCGCCGGCGTCGACGGCGGCACGCAGCTCCATGCCCGTACCGACGATCGGCGACTCGCTGCGCACCAGCGGCACGGCCTGACGCTGCATGTTCGCGCCCATGAGGGCACGGTTGGCGTCGTCGTGCTCGAGGAACGGGATCATGGCGGTCGCGACCGACACCATCTGGCGCGGGGAGACGTCCATGTACTCGACCTGGTCGGCGGAGACGTACTCGATCTCGGCGCCCTTCTTACGGACGAGCACACGCTCGTCCGCGAAGCGGCTGTCGGAACCGATCGGCGAGTTGGCCTGCGCGATGAGGTAGCGGTCCTCCTCGTCGGCGGTGAGGTACTCGACCTCGTCGGTGACGACACCGTCGACGACCCTGCGGTAGGGCGTCTCGATGAAACCGAACGGGTTGACCCGCGCGTACACCGACAGCGAGCCGATCAGGCCGATGTTCGGGCCTTCCGGGGTCTCGATCGGGCACATGCGGCCGTAGTGGGACGGGTGGACGTCGCGGACCTCGAGGCCGGCGCGCTCACGCGACAGACCGCCGGGGCCCAGCGCCGACAGGCGACGCTTGTGGGTCAGGCCCGAGAGCGGGTTGTTCTGGTCCATGAACTGCGACAGCTGGGAGGTTCCGAAGAACTCCTTGATCGCGGCCACGACCGGACGGATGTTGATCAGGGTCTGCGGCGTGATCGCCTCGACGTCCTGGGTGGTCATGCGCTCACGGACCACGCGCTCCATGCGGGACAGGCCCACGCGGATCTGGTTCTGGATGAGCTCGCCGACCGTGCGCAGACGACGGTTGCCGAAGTGGTCGATGTCGTCGACCTCGACGGGAACCTCGACGCCGCCGGGGACGGTCATCTTGTTCTCGCCCGCGTGCAGGCGCACGAGGTACTCGATCGTGGCGACGATGTCTTCCTCGGTGAGGGTGGACGCCTCGATCGGCTGGCCCGTGTTCAGGCCGAGCTTCTTGTTGATCTTGTAACGGCCCACGCGCGCCAGGTCGTAGCGCTTGTCCTTGAAGAAGAGGTTCTCCAGCAGGGTCTGCGCGCTCTCCTTGGTCGGCGGCTCGCCCGGACGGAGCTTGCGGTAGATGTCGAGGAGCGCCTCGTCGGTGCCCGCCGTGTTGTCCTTCTCGAGCGTCGACATCATGATCTCGGAGAACCCGAAACGCTCGACGATCTGCTCGGTGGACCAGCCCAGCGCCTTGAGCAGCACGGTGACCGGCTGACGACGCTTGCGGTCGATACGCACACCGACGGTGTCGCGCTTGTCGACGTCGAACTCGAGCCAGGCACCGCGGCCCGGGATGACCTTGACGCTGTGCAGGTCCTTCTCGGTGCTCTTGTCGACGTTCTTGTCGAAATACACACCGGGCGAACGCACGAGCTGCGACACCACGACACGCTCGGTGCCGTTGATGATGAAGGTGCCCTTGTCGGTCATCATCGGGAAATCACCCATGAAGACCGTCTGGCTCTTGATCTCACCGGTGTTGTTGTTGATGAACTCGGCGGTGACGAACAGCGGAGCCGCGTACGTCATGTCCTTGTCCTTGCACTCCTCGACGGAGGCCTTGACCTCGTCGAAGCGCGGATCGGAGAAGGACAGGGACATCGAACCCGAGAAGTCCTCGATGGGCGAGAGCTCGTCGAGGATTTCTTCCAGGCCACCGACGACGTGACCGTCGCCGCGCTCGGCAGCCTTCGCGCGCCAGCGCTCCGAGCCGATCAACCATTCGAACGAATCGGTCTGTAGATCGAGGAGCCCGGGAACTTCGAGGGGTTCGCGAATCTTCGCGAACGACACCCTCGTCGGGGCTCCGGGGATTCCGGCTACTGCCTTGGTCTGGCTAGAGACTGCCAAGATGCGTCCTTCCAGCACCTCATGCGGGCCGCTCCAACCGGTGCGACCGCCGCTGTACCTGCTTCTTCATGTGGGGCGTTGTCGCTGGTCGCAACCCGATCGGAAACCCCACCGACACACCGGGACGGACTCGCCCGAACAGGCGAATTCCGACTCGGCGATCAGAAGGTGAACAGGAGGCAGCCAGCGCAAACAACCAACCTACACCTGAGTAGGTGTAATGTCCACAGGGGTGCCTGAAAGAAGCCTGGCAAACGACCGCGAGCGGCTCACGAGGAAGCCTTCAGTCGAACAGGCGTACCGATAGAGTGACCGCTCGCGTCGCCCGCGTCAAGACCGAGTATCCGGAACGATCCGCGCGTCGCGACCGGAGAGACCGCCCCCGACGACGGCGGTCCGCCGTCGTCATCACCGGTCGCGGATCTCCGAGACCAGCCATCGTCCGTCCGACTTCTCCATCCTCACCAGCAGCGGCGCGGCCGCGCTCCCCTGGGCGATGCCGTCGCCGGTGGCACTCACGTTGATGTACGCAGCCACCTCCGCGTGGGTGTCGTCGAGCATCGTCGCGCCGATGTGCTCGACCATCACCTCGGTGACGGTGCGGGTGTCGACCGCGGCCTTCGCGGTGACGTCGGCAGTCGAGTCGAACTCCTCGAGCCGCTCCGGGGTCAGCAGTTCCCGGATCTGCGCGAAGTCCTCGTCGATCGTCCGGTAGTCGTAACCGTGCATCGTCTCGATCGCGGCCTTCGCGGCCTCGGTGACCTCCTGCGTGGCCGCGGTGTCGACCCACGCCGCGTTGGAGACCTCGGCACCGGGACGGAAGGCGGCGACCGCGGCGACCGCGGCGAGCACGACCGCCACCGCACCGACGACGACCACCGGCCGCCACCCACCGGACCCGCCCTGCGGCGCGTCGATGTACCCGGTGTCGCCTGCGGGACGATCGGGTGAGTTCGCCGGCTCGCGCGGGATCGCGGAAGTCCCGGTCTCCGCCCTGACCTCGCTCTCGGTCCGGGGAACCGTCTTCGCCGGCTTCTTCAGGTTCACCTCGGCGGGCCGGACCGGTTCGGGCGACGAGGACGCCGCGTCCGAAGACACGATCGACCGGTCCGGGGCGTCCGAGCGCTCGTCGTCGGCGGGTGTCATCCGGGGTGGCCGGGACGATCCGGCGACCTTCGGCCGGCGGCGCGGGGGTCCGCTCGGGCCGGACTTCCGTCGCTGCGGGGGCACTACACGTTCTCCTTCGTCGACTTGCCGAACATCACGGGCCGGCCTCTCCCTCGGGTGCGGTCTCCGCGCCGGGGACCGGAGCGGGAGCCGAGGGCGTCGCACCGGGCGCCGGTCCCGACTCCATCTCGGCCGATGCGAGCGGTTCGATCGTCTCGGCCTTCCACACATCGCCGTCCTTGCGCAACGACACGAGCACCGGGACCTTGTTCGTCACGAAGTACTCGGGGGTCTCGGTGCGCACCGCGAGCACCACCAGCGCTTTTCCGAGATCGTCGTCGGTGTTGAGCTCGGTGAGCGTGCCGAACAGCACCTCCGCCGACATGCTCGTGCCGGTCTCCGCGACCCGCGCCCGGATGTCCTCCTCGGTCGCTGCCAGATCGTTGCGCAGGGCGTCGCCGGTGATCGACGACCGCATGTTCTCGAGGGACACATCGACAGCGTCGGCGTCGACACTGTTCAGATTGACGGCGGCCTGCATCGCTCCCGACAACGCGGCATCGCGCGTCTCGGCCGCCGCCCGATCCACCAGGAGCGCGTGCCCCCAGCCGTACCCGAACCACACCGCTGCCCCGAGGGCGACGGCGGCGAGCACGGAGACAGCCGCGAGAGCTGCTCTGCGTGCTCCGCCCGCACCTCGCGCATCCGCCGGCGACAGGTCGTCGGCAGACGGGGGCGGGGCGGGCGGAGCGTCGGAGGATCTTGGTGCACTCACTCCACAAACCTACTTACTGCTCACTTCGGGGTGACTCCGAGCAACGGCGCGAGCTGCGTCGCGATCGGATTCAGGTTGAGCTTGTCCGGGTCCTTCTTCGGTGTGAAATCCCAGGGCTGGATCGTGTTCGGATCGGCGAAGACGATGCGGTTCGCGCTCCGCACGCCGGTGACACTGCCCTGGGGTACCTCGCACGACGCGTTCGTGTCGAGCGGGAAATCCTGCTGGGTGTCGTCGAAGTTCGGATCCTGCGCGCGCATCTGCGCGAGGATCTCCTGCGTCCCCTCGTACCCGATGGTGCACGAAGGTGGATTGTTGGTCTCGAGCACGATGCCTTGCCGCACCGCGCCGTCGCCCGGAGCGACCGTACTGGCACTGGCTGCGACCGCAGGCAGGAACGCCAACAGCGGCTGCAGGGCGGTCGCTTGCGGTGCGGCCGTCTCCGCCACTGCGGCGAGGTTGGCGAGATCGGCCGTCAGACCCGGACCGGAACCCTCGATCAACTGCGAGAGCTGATCGCTCGCGTCGGTGCCGGTCTCGATGAGCCGCCGCAGATCGGGATCGCTGTCGCGGAGCTGAGCGGTCACCAGATCCAGGTCCGAGCTGAACTGCCGGATCGCCGACGACTGGTCGGACTGCGTGTTCAGCACCGTGAGGCTGTCGCGGATCAAGGTGACCGTCTGCGGCAGATATTCCGACCCCTTCTCGCTGAGACCGGCAAGCGCGTCGATGAGCACCTGCAGGTCGTCGCCTCGGCCGTCGAAGGCCGCTCCGAGTTCGGTGACGACCGTGCGCAGCGGTTCGAGCGGAACCGAGCGCACGAGGTCGTTCGTGCTCACGAGCAGATCCTCGACCGGCGTGGGCAGATCCTCCTCGGTGCCCACGATCACCGACCCGTCCGTGAGATACGGGCCCTCGTCGTTCGGCGGTTGCAGATCGACGTACTGTTCGCCGATCGCCGACCGGTTGGCCACCACCGGCCGTGCCGACGCGGGGATCTGCGGGCCGCCGTTGTCCAGCCGCAGCTCGACGTTGATGCCGTCGTCCGTGAGCGTGAGCGGCCCGACCCGGCCCACCGGCACGCCGCGGTAGGTGACCTCGGCGTTCGGGAAGACACCGCCGGCGCTCGGGAACCGCGCGTCGACGGAGTACTGGCCGAATCCCATCAGGTTGTCGAGACGCACGTACCGGGCGCCGACGAACACGACGCCGAGCAGCGCGATGATCACGAACAGCGCGAGCTGCACTTTCACCACGCGCGATCTCACTGCCCACCCCCGAGTCCGAGCTGATTCAGCACACCGTCCAGCGGCCCCGGCGGCGGGGCCTCGTCACCTTCGGTATTCGTGTCGGCGCCCGCTTCGGTGACCCCGGGGATCTCGATTCCGTCGGGCAGCGACACGCCCTCGGGCAGCCTCAGACCGCCCGGCAGCCTCGGGGTGGGAAGCACCGGCAACAACGACACCGTCGGCCAGCCGGGTGCCGGGCCGTTGCCGCCGTAATACGGGTTGGACGGATCGACCAGCGGCTTCGGGTTGCCGAAGGCGGGCTCACGGTAGACCGGTTCGCCCTGGCCCACGCCGAGCGCGGCCAGTGCATCGCCGATCTGCAGGTCGACCAGCAGGAAGAGGTTCACCGAGCTGCCCAGCGCGACCTTCTCGACGCCGTCCGGGAACGGCACCGTGGGCACGAAGGCGAGTGCCTCGACGAGGTCGTCGCCCGAGGCCGCGAGTTGCTGGAGAGTCGGCCGCAGCGCGAGCAGATCGGCGATCAGATCCTCCTTGGACCGATCGAGAACGTCGACACCCGCGGTGCCGAGCCGGTCGAGCTGACCGAGCAACTGGGTGAGCTGGGGCCGCTGCTGTTCGAGCACCTCGGTCGCGACCGGCAGCTCGTCGAGTACCGCGGCGATCTTCTCGTTCTGATCCGCGACCCGCACCGTCAGCTCGTCGAGACCGTCCAGTGCCCGCGTGATGTCGTCGCGCTGCTGCTCGAGGCCGGTGATGAGCGTTTCGGCCTGCTCGATGAGGCTGCGGGTGGTGCCTTCGCGCCCGTCGAAGGCCGTCGACAGCTCGCTGACGATCGGCGCGAGCTGACCCACACCGCCACCGTTGAGCAGCAGTGACAGCGCGCCGAGCACCGGTTCGAGTTCGGTCGCGTGCCGAGTCCGATCGAGCGGGATCACGTCGCCGTCGGCGAGCCGGCCGGTGGGGGGCTCGTCCTCCGGCGGGGTGAGCTGAACGAACTTCTCGCCGAGCAGGCTCGATTGTTCGACGGTCGCGAAGGCGTTCGCCGGCAGGTCGACGCTCGAGTCGAGCACGATGCCGACATCGGCGGTCCATCCGAAATCGGATGCGACCGAGATGGATTCGACGCGCCCCACCGGAACGCCGTCGACCTTCACACTCGACTGCGGAACCAGGTCGAGCACATCGTCGAACTGGATCGACAGACGGATCGGGTCGCTGCCCACATCGGCGCCGCCGGGCAGCGGGATGTCGGACAACCCCCCGCACCCCGTGACCGTCACCGCGACCACGCACGCGGCCGCGCCGAATGCCGTTGCGCGACCCGCGCTCTTCGCGCCGCTCACCGATCTTCTCCCTGGAGGTCGAAACGGGGCGAGACCACGCCGGGCACCGTGCCCGGAGTGACCTGCCGCTGAATGTTCTCACCGCTGAGGATCCCGAACGGCAGGATCAGATCCGGGGACCGCTGGTCCTCGGTGATCTGCGTCGCGACATCGCGGCAACGGTCGATCAACGGCTGCATCTGCCGGCCGAGCTGCTCGAAACGTGGGTCTCCGGGCACGAGCTTCCCCAGGTCGATGAGCTTGCAGACCGCTCCCGCGGGATCCTGCAGGTCGGGCAGCACCAGCCGTGAGGCGAGCGCGCCCGCTTCGGCGTCGTACGAGTTGACGAGGTTGCTCACCGCCAGCGGGAGCAGCGTCAGCGAATCCACGAGTTCCTGGCGGCGGTTCGCCAAGGTCTCCGTGATCGGCACGAGCGCGTCGACATTGTCCTTCACAGCAGCCTGGTTGTCGCGCACGAACGTCGCAACGTCGCCGAGCGTGACCGACAGGGTGTTCAGGGCCTCGCCGAGATTCTGCCGCTCCCCCGCCAGGAAACCCGACAGATCGGCGAGCTGGGCGTTGAACTGGCGAACCTGCTCGTCGTTGGCCGCGAGGGCACTGACGAAGATCTGCAGGTTCTCGATCGTCCCGTAGAGATCGTCGCGCGACTGGTCGAGCGTGCGCGCAGCAGCCGACAGGTTCTCGATGCTCTGGCCGAGCGCCTCGCCGTTGCCGGCAAGATTCTGCGCCCCGACCTCCACGAAGTCGGTGAGTGCGCCTTCGCGGTTCGCCCCGTTCGGGCCGAGCGCGCGCGACAGTTCGTCGATGCTCGCATAGAGCGCATCGACCTCCACCGGGGTGGCGGTGCGGTCGCGATCGATCACCGCGCCGCTGCTCATCGTGTCGCCACCGGTGTAAGCAGGGGTGAGCTGCACGTAGCGGTCGGCGACGACGGACGGCGTGATCTGCACGGCACGCGCGTCGGCGGGAATGTCGACCCCGCGATCGACCCGCAGCCCGACCTTCACGAGGTCGCCCTGCGGTTCCACGGACGTCACCTTCCCCACCTCGACGCCCAGCACCCGGACGTCGGAGCCCTCGTAGATGCCCACGGCCTTGTCGAAATAGGCAGTGATCTCGGTGGTGCCCAGCCGGGTGAACATCCACCACCCCGCTCCGGCCAGGGCCACCACGCCCGCGACGACGGCTGCGATCAGCGCGATGCGCCCGCGATTGCCGCGGGACTCGCCGTTCTCGGCGTGTGCCATCAGTTGCCCCCTTCCAGACGGCGACCGGGCTCGCGGTAACCGGGGATCTCGGGCAGGCCGGGCGGCGTGAGGTTCACGATGACCTGGTCGAACCACCGGCCGTTGCCGACGACGTTGGTGTAGACGCGGACGAACGGTTCGTACAGTTGCATCGCCCGATCGAGGTTGTCGTTGTTCTCCTGGAGGACGTCGACGACACCGCGGAGTTGCTGCAGGGCGGGACCGATGGTCTCGCGGTTCTCCTCGACGAGTCCCGACAGTTCGGCCGACAGTCTCCTGGTGCCGTCGAGCAACTGCGAGATCGCCTGCTGACGGTTGTTGAGTTCCTCGACGAGCAGGGCACCGTCGGAGAGCAGCCGGTTGAACTCGGCATTGCGGTCGGCGAGCACCTTCGACACGTTGCCGGTCGCGTCGAGCAGCCTCTTCAACTCCTGATCGCGGCTCGAGACCGTCTCGGACAGGCGGCTGATGCCGTCGATCGAAGCCCGGATGTCGTCGGGTGTCTCCGAGAACGCCTCCGACAGGGTCTCGAAGCCGGTCGCCAGCTGTTCCGAGTCGATCTCACCGAGGGTCGTGGCCGCCGACGAGAACGCCTCGATCACGTCGTACGGCGCGACCGTCCGGTCGAGCGGGATCCGGTGATCGGGGTCGAGCACCTCCGTGCCCCGCGGGTCGAGTGCGAGATATTTCTGCCCGAGGATGGTCTTGATCTGGATCGAGGCGGACGTGTCGTTCCCGACCCACGCGTCCTGGACCTTGAACGAGACGATCACCCGGTCGCCTTCGAGGTCGACGCCGGTGACCTTGCCGACCTTCACGCCGGCGATGCGCACCTCGTTGGTGGGTTTGAGGCCCGCGGCCTCGCTGAACTCGGCCTTGTAGGTCGCGCCTGCCCCGATGATGGGTAGTTCGTCGAGGAAGAAAGCGGACAGTGTCCCCAGCAGCACCACGACGATGCCCAGGGCACCGGCGGCGGCCGGACTACGACGTGTGCTCATCGTCCCTGCAACTCCTGCATCCCGTCCTGCGAGCAACGCTTGGCCGCATTCGTGTAGATGGGTTGATTCACGGTCGGCAACCCCGTCGGCAGATTGAGGTACGGAACCGAGCCGGGACCTGCGATGACGTCGATACCGCACAGATAGAACTGGAACCACGAGCCGTAACTGGCGACGCGTGCGAGCTTGTCGAGCTTCACCGGCAGCGTCTCGAGGACACGGTCGAGCTCACCGCGATTCGCGTTGAGGTTCGAGGCCACCTGATCGAGGGCCGTGATCGACTGCGCGATCGACGGGCGGGTGGGTTCGAGCACGTCGGATACCGCGTCCGTCAGCCCGGCCATCGACTGCACCGCCGAGCCCACAGTGGCCCGGTCGGCCGACAGGCCGCTGACCAGTGCCTGCGTGTTGACCAGCAGCGAATCGAGCTGCTCGTCGCGCTGGTCGATCGTGGCGAGAACGGTGTTGAGATTGTCGATCACCGCACCGATCACCCGATCCTTGTCGGCGATGGTGTTCGTCAGCGACGCGGTGCTGCGGACCAGGTCATCGACGGTGCCCGCCTCGCCCTGGAACACCTGGACGATCTGGAACGAGAGCTTGTTGACGTCGTCGGCGCTCAGGGTCTGGAACAACGGCCGGAAGCCGTCGAAGAGCGTCGTGAGATTCACCGCCGGTTTGGTGCGTTCGATCGGGATCGTCGCGCCGCCGGTGATCTTCTCGCCCTGCGGACCCTCCCCCTGAGCGAGGGCGACGTACCGCTGGCCGACGAGATTGCGGAACCGGATGGTCGCGGTGGCGCCGGCCGGGAGCCAGTCGCGCTCCTCGAGCGAGAAGGTGACCCGCGCCTGCCGTTCGTCGAAGACCGAGATCTCCTCGACCTGCCCCACACGGACACCCGCGATCCGGATGTCGTCGCCCGGGTTGAGCGAGGTGACGTCGGAGAAGATCGCGTGGAACTTCGTTCCGCCACCACCTCCGACACTCGCGATGGTCGCGGCGAGGACACCGGTCGCGAGGACGGTGACGACAGCGAACACGACGAGTTTGATCAGGGGTGCTGCCAGGCCTCTCACTGGAAGCTCACCTCCGTACCGCGGATCGCCGGAGCCCCGAGCCGGGTGGTCCAGGACGGTACGTCCTCGGGTTCGACGCCGGTGGCCTGTCCGTAGATCACGTCGAGCGTGTCCTGTTCCATACGCGAACCGGCGTACGAGACCGGAGTCGCGTCATTGTTCGAGGTGCCGATGATGTCGCCGACCGCGTCGGGCACGCCGGATCCTTCCGGAGCAGGGAAGAAGTCGACGGTCGCCGGGCCGGGATTACGCGACGGGACCTGGTAGGAACCGTCGTTGATCGAGCCGCCCGGATACTGCGGGAACTTGCGGCCGGGCGCGGTGACGTCGCCGTAACAGGCCGGTCCGCGATCGTCGAGGAGTCGTGGCTCGTCCTGGTTCGGCAGGTAGCGACCCTTGGGATTGGTGAACTGGATGTTCGCGCGCACTCCCGGGTAGGGGTCGTCCACGCCGAGCAGGTCGACAGCAGCCGGCTTCGCAGCGGCGAATTCTTCGAAGGTGCACGGGAAGGACGGCGAGTACCGTGCGAGGATCTGCAACGCTTCCTTCGAATCGGCGGACAGGGTGATGATCGAGCGGGAGTTCTGCTCGATGAAATCGACCGTCTGCGACGACGCTCCCGTCGCGCTCGCGAGCAGGGTGCGGATCTGGTTCTGCTGTTCGACGACCGTGCCGCCCGTCGTGCGCAGGTTGTTCAGCGCCTCGACGAGATCGGGTGCGGCCTCGGAGTAGGTCTGTGAGAAGTCGGCGAGTCCGCGCAGATCCTCCTGCAGGGTGGGCAGTTCGACGTTCACCTCGCGGAAGATCCGTTCGAGGTCGTCGACCGTCCGTCCCAGCTTCTCACCGCGACCGCTCAATCCCTGTGCCAGCGCACCGAGCGTGTTGGCGAGGTCCTGCGGCGGGACGGCCTCGAGGAGCGGGAGCAGCCCGTCGAGCACGTCGCCGAGTTCGACGGTGCGTTCGCTGGTGTCCTGCACCAGCACGTCGCCGTTCGTGACGGGGCGGTCCGGGTCGTCGGGCAGGATCAGCGAGACGTACCGCTCGCCGAAGAGGGTCTTCGGCAGCAGCTGGGCGGTCGCGTTCACCGGGATCAGGGCGGCCTTGTCGGGGTCGAGGGCGAGATGCGCGGTGACGTCGCCGCCTTCCGCGCTCGTTCCGCGGACCTCACCGACGAGCACACCGCGCGCCTTCACGTCCGCGTTGAGCGGCAGCGCGTTTCCGATGCTGTCGGTGCGGAGATCGACCTCCACGACCTTCGTGAAGGTCTTGTTGTACATCGCAATCGTGACGTAGAGGAACAGCGCCAGCACCACGAAGAAGACGAGGCCCAGGGTGCGGCGACGCAACGGCGAAGTGGTCGTGTCGCTCATCCGGCAACCCTCACCGTGGTCGACGTGCCCCAGATCGCGAGGCTGAGGAAGAAGTCGAGAACGGCGATCGTGACGATCGCGGTGCGCACCGCGCGGCCCACGGCCACACCGACACCGGCGGGGCCGCCGCTGGCGTGGAAGCCGTAGTAGCAGTGGATGAGAATCACCACGAACGCGAAGACCAGCACTTTCGCGAACGAATAGAGGACGTCCTCGGGTGGGAGGAACAGATAGAAATAATGGTCGTACGAGCCGCTCGACTGGCCGTTGAACAGCGTGCTGATCGTGCGGGTCGCGAGGTAGGCGGCGAGGAGACCGATGATGTACAGCGGGATCACGGCGACGAAGCCGGCGATCATCCGGGAGGTCACCAGGAACGGCAGCGACGGCACGGCCATCACTTCGAGGGCGTCGATCTCCTCGCTGATCCTCATGGCGCCGAGCTGTGCCGTGAAGCCGCAGCCCACCGTCGCCGACAACGCGAGCGCCGCGACGATGGGGGCGAGCTCACGGGTGTTGACGTAGGCCGAGAGGAAGCCGGTGAGCACCGACGAACCGAGCTGTTCCAGCGCGGCGTAACCCTGCAGACCCACCACGACGCCGGTGAAGCCGGACATCATTGCGATGACGCCGATGGTGCCACCGATCACGGCGAGTGCACCGCTGCCGAAAGTGACCTCGGCGAGCAACCGCAGGACTTCCTTGCGGTAGTGGGTCAGGGTTCGCGGGGTCCATGCCACGGCACGCGCATAGAAGGACATCTGGTCGCCCGCGCGGTCGAGCATGTTCAGCGGTGCGCGCACCGCTCGGCGACCCCGGAGAAGAACGAGATCTCCGCGGCCTCTGGAGACTGTCATCTGGTCAGGATCCCTTCGCAGGAACGATCTGCAGGTACACCATCGTCAGGATCAGGTTCGCGAAGAAGAGCAGCAGGAACGTGATGACGACGGTCTGGTTCACGGCCTCCCCCACGCCTTTCGGCCCCGCACCGGGGTGCAGGCCCTTGTAGGACGCGACGACGCCGGCGATCAACCCGAAGATCGCGGCCTTGAGTTCGGCGACATAGAGGTCGGGTAGCTGTGCGAGGGCCGAGAAGGACGCGAGGTACGCGCCGGGCGTGCCTCCCTGCAGCACCACGTTGAAGAAGTAACCACCGGCGATGCCGATCACGGAGACGAGGCCGTTGAGCAGAAGCGCGACGAGAACCATCGCCAGTACTCGCGGGACGACGAGACGCTGGATGGGATTGATGCCCAGCACCTCCATGGCGTCGATCTCCTCGCGGATCGTCCGCGATCCGAGGTCGGCGGTGACCGCGGATCCGGCGGCGCCGGCGATCAGCAGGGCCGTCACGATCGGACTGCCCTGCTGGATGACCGCCAGCACACTCGCTGCGCCCGTGAACGATTCGGCGCCGAGCTGCTTGATCAGCGAACCGGTCTGCAACGACACGACAGCGCCGAACGGGATCGCGACGAGCGCGGTCGGAAGAATCGTCACGCTGGCGATGAACCACGCCTGCTCGATGAATTCCCGAAACTGGAACGGTCGGCGGAAAGTGTTCCGCACGACGTCGACGAACAGTTCGACGATGTTGCCGGCCTGGGTGAGTGCGCCGTGAACCGGCCGCACGAGCGAACTGCCCGCCCCCATCTGCTCTCCTACTTCTCCAGCCTGCGGCTGCACTACTTCTGTCGCTGTACCCCTGCTGATGAGGCTGTTGCTACCTCTGGACCTGCTGCTCGTACCCCTCTCCGGTGTAGGCGGGGATGACCTGGGTGTCGTCGTCGGCGTAGCCACGAGAGGTGTGTGGTGCGCCGTTGTGGTCGAGCGATTCGGCAATGGCCTGTTGGGCGGCGGGAGGCAGGGTGTGCAGGATCGAGCGCACCCGTTGCTGCCGACGCGCCACCGCCTGCCGCTCCGGCATACCCGGAGTCGCCTGCATCTGCGGCACGATCCCTTCGATGTCGTCGACCCCACCGGCATGATGCCCGGCCTCCACGAGCGCCTGCTCGTGCGCCATCGTCGCCTCGTCCTTCTCCTCCGACATCCCGATCGGACCGATCATCGTGCCGTTGAGGAACTGCTTGACCACCGGCTCGTCCGAGGTCAGCAACACCTCACGCGGACCGAACATCACCAACTGCCGGCGGAACAACATCCCGATGTTGTCCGGCACCGTGCGCGCCAGATTGATGTTGTGCGACACGATCAGGATCGTCGCGTCGATCTCGGCGTTGATATCGATCAACGTCTGCGAGATGTAGGTGGTGCGCACCGGATCGAGCCCCGAGTCCGGTTCGTCGACCAGGATGATCTCCGGATCGAGCACCAGCGCCCGCGCCAGCCCGGCGCGCTTGCGCATGCCACCGGAGATCTCCCCGGGCAGCTTGTCCTCGGCGCCGAGCAGACCGACGAGCTCGAGCTTGCTCATCACGATCTGCCGGATCTCCGATTCGGTCTTCTTGGTGTGCTCGCGCAGCGGGAAGGCGACATTGTCGTAGAGATTCATCGACCCGAACAACGCACCGTCCTGGAACAGCACCCCGAACAGCTTGCGGATCTCGTAGAGCTCCTTGCTCGAGCACTGCAGGATGTCGGTGCCGTCGATGACGATCGATCCCTGCTCCGGACGCAGCAGACCGATCAGCGACTTGAGGAACACCGACTTACCGGTACCCGACGGGCCGAGCAGCGCGCTGACCTCACCGGCCGGCAGGGTCAACGTCACGTCCTGCCAGATGCGTTGCGAGCCGAAGGACTTGGTCAGTCCCTCGACGGAAACCTCGACTCCCACGATTACCTCCGCTATCCGATACCGTCGCCCCCCTGTGTGGGCTGGGCCACTCTATCGCATGGATAGTGGTACCTGTGACAAGCGATCCTACTCATGAGTAAGGATCTCGTACAAGGGGTACACAAATCTCGCCTTATGCCGTGACCTGCAGGAACGCCGGGGTGAAATACAGTTCGGATATACCGGACATATAGCTCGGAGTTCTTTTCCACGATATGCAGAAGGGCCGTTTCCGCGAAGCGAATTCGCGGAAACGGCCCTTGTGCGGAACCGTCCCGAGGAGCGCCGAACGCTCGACGGGGAAGTTCGGAAACCGTCCTACTTGACGGTGACCTTGGCGCCGGCCTCTTCGAGCTTGGCCTTGGCAGCGTCGGCAGCGTCCTTGGCGACCTTCTCGAGGATCGGCTTCGGAGCACCCTCGACGAGGTCCTTGGCTTCCTTCAGGCCCAGGCCGGAGACGATCTCGCGAACGACCTTGATGACCTGGATCTTCTTCTCGCCGGCACCCTCGAGGATGACGTCGAACTCGTCCTGCTCCTCAGCAGCCTCGGCAGCGGCAGCCGGAGCGCCGGCAGCGGCGACGGCGACCGGAGCAGCAGCGGTGACCTCGAAGGTCTCCTCGAATGCCTTCACGAACTCCGAGAGCTCGAGCAGGGTCAGTTCCTTGAACGCGTCGAGCAGCTCTTCGGTGGTGAGCTTCGCCATGGTGGCGGTCCTTCCTGATAAGTCCCATGTCGCTGATCCGCGACCCGATGGGATGGTGCGTACCGGAGCACGCGTGGATGTATCTTTCGCGGTGATGCAGATTCGCAGTGATGCGGATCAGCGTCAGGCGGCTTCTTCGCCCGCCTTCTTCTCCTGCAGAGCGGCCGCGAGGCGGGCCACCTGAGAAGCGGGGGCGTTGAACAGGCCTGCGGCCTTTGCCAAGTTGCCCTTCATCGCGCCGGCGAGCTTGGCCAACAGCACCTCGCGGGACTCGAGGTCCGCGATCTGGTTGACCTGCTCCACGGACAGCGCAGCGCCGTCCATGTAGCCGCCCTTGATGACGAGTGCCTTGTTGTCCTTCGCGAAGGTCTTGAGAGCCTTCGCAGCGTCCACCGGCTCGCCCTTGACGAACGCGATGGCGGTCGGACCGACGAACAGGTCGTCGAGACCCTCGACGCCCGCCTCAGCGGCGGCACGCTTGACCAGGGTGTTCTTGGCGACGGAGTAGGTGGCACCCTCTCCGAGAGCGCGACGCAGCTCGGTCAGACGTCCCACCGACAGACCACGGTATTCCGTGATCACGGCGGCCGTGGAGGTCTTGAACTGCTCGGTGATCTCCGCAACTGCGGAAACCTTCTCGGGCTTTGCCATACTTCGCCTCCTCTCAGTAACAGTCGTTTTCCCGGTGTCCCGACTGGGACGCCCCACCGGGGGACCGCGGTGGCCGGAAACGACGAACGCCCCGGCGCAGGGCACACGGGGCGTACAGGAGGAGGAACATCGATCGCGCGCGGAGCACGTTCGCGGTTCGCATCTTTCCTGACCTCGTCCTCCTGCGTGGGCCGCCGGACAACTCCGGACCTTCAACCGATCCGCACGCGGATTCGGTGACCAACGGTCTTGGGTAGAACATGATCGGGGTGAAGATCGGCACACGCCGAACTACCCGACCACTGTAGCGGACGAGCTCCTTCGAATGCAAAACGGCCGGCACAGCGATGCTGTGCCGGCCGTTCCGGATGCAAGATCTGCGCTGCCTGCAGGGCGAATTACTCCGCGGTCTCGAGGAGGTTGCGGGTGCGCTGCGGATCCACCGGGATGCCCGGTCCGGTGGTCGTAGCGATCGTGACCTTCTTGATGTAGCGGCCCTTCGCGCTGGACGGCTTGGCGCGGAGCACCTCGTCCAGAGCAGCAGCGTAGTTCTCGACCAGCTTGGTCTCGTCGAACGAGGCCTTGCCGATCACGAAGTGCAGGTTGGCGTTCTTGTCGACGCGGAAGCTGATCTTGCCACCCTTGATGTCGGTGACGGCCTTCGCGACGTCCGGGGTGACCGTACCCGTCTTCGGGTTCGGCATCAGACCACGGGGACCGAGGACGCGGGCGATACGACCGACCTTCGCCATCTGATCGGGAGTCGCGATGGCGGCGTCGAAGTCCAGCCAGCCGCCCTGGATGCGCTCGATCAGATCCTCGGCGCCGACCACATCGGCACCGGCGGCCTCTGCCTCGGCAGCCTTCTCGCCCACCGCGAAGACGATGACGCGAGCGGTCTTACCCGTGCCGTGCGGCAGGTTGACCGTGCCGCGCACCATCTGGTCCGCCTTACGGGGATCCACACCGAGTCGCATGGCGACCTCGACGGTGGCGTCGTAGTTCTTCGAGGTGGTCTCCTTCGCGAGCTTGGCAGCTGCGAGGGGGCTGTACAGGTTGTCCGAGTCGATCTTCTCGGCCGCGGCGAGGTATGCCTTGCTGCGCTTTGCCATGTTCTTTCCTAACTTCTCACCGACAGGTGAATGGTTCGGGCGTGGTAGCGGGCCTGGCCGGCCCTCCCACGAGTACTACTTGGGGTGGGACTCAGCCCTCGACCGTGATGCCCATCGACCGAGCGGTGCCGGCGATGATCTTCGCGGCGGCCTCGATGTCGTTGGCGTTCAGGTCTTCCTGCTTGGTCTTGGCGATCTCGCGCACCTGATCCATGGTCACCTTGGCGACCTTGGTCTTGTGCGGCTCGCCGGAGCCCTTCTGCACGCCCGCAGCCTTGAGCAGCAGCTTGGCGGCCGGAGGCGTCTTCAGCTTGAAGTCGAACGAGCGGTCCTCGTAGACCGTGATCTCGACCGGCACGACGTTTCCGCGCTGCGACTCGGTCGCGGCGTTGTACGCCTTGCAGAACTCCATGATGTTGACGCCGTGCTGGCCCAGTGCGGGGCCGACCGGCGGAGCCGGGTTGGCCGCGCCGGCCTGGATCTGGAGCTTGATGAGCCCGGCGATCTTCTTCTTCTTGGGGGGCATCTCTATTCCTAGTTTCTTGCTCGGTGTGGTTCTTGCGTACTGCTACTGCAAGTCTGTGCGCGCCGGATGCCGGCGCCGTCGGGTCCTGGGGACCGTCAGATCTTCGACACCTGGTTGAACGACAACTCCACGGGAGTCTCACGGCCGAAGATCGACACCAGGACCTTGAGCTTCTGCTGCTCGGCGTTGACCTCGCTGATGGAGGCGGGCAGCGTGGCGAACGGACCGTCCATCACGGTGACGGACTCGCCGACCTCGAAGTCCACCTCGATGGCGGGCTTCGCAGCTGCGGCGGGAGCCTGCTCGCCTGCGGCCGGGGCGCCTGCCGCCGGCTTCTTCTTCGCCTGCTGCGGAAGGAGGAACTTCACGACCTCCTTGATCGTCAGCGGCGACGGACGCGAGGTGGCTCCGACGAAACCGGTGACGCCGGGCGTGTTCCGGACGGCACCCCACGACTCGTCGTTGAGTTCCATCCGCACCAGGATGTAACCGGGCAGGACCTTGCGGTTGACCTGCTTGCGCTGGCCGTTCTTGATCTCGGTGACCTCTTCGGTCGGCACCTCGACCTGGAAGATGTACTCGGTGAGGTCGAGGTTCTGCACGCGGGTCTCGAGATTGGTCTTGACCTTGTTCTCGTAGCCGGCGTAGGAGTGCACGACGTACCAGTCGCCGGGCTCGCGCCGCAGCTGCTTCTCGAGGGCCTCGGCCGGGTCGACCTCGTCCTCGGCGGCGTCGGCTTCGGCGCCATCCGTTGCGTCGGATACATCGGCATCGGACTCGGCAGCAGTGTCGGACTCGGCAGCAGTGTCGGACTCGGAGACCTCGGTGTCCGCATCCGCCGACTCGGCCGTCACGTCGTCAACCAAGGCCTCGTCCGAAACGTGCTCCTCGGCCGAAGCCTCGTACGAGTCGTTCTCGGGGGTGCTCACCGGGCACTTTCCTCTCGTCGATCACATTTTTCGTCTCGCGCGCGGACAGGCGCTAACCGAACAACCAGCTGACGCCCTGCACGAACGCCAGATCCAATCCGAAGATGAACGCCGTCATGACGGTCACGAACGCAATGACCACGAGCGTGTAGGTGGTCAACTGCTTGCGATTGGGCCAGATCACCTTGCGGAGCTCGGCGACGACCTCACGGAAGAAGCGCGCGAGACGCTTGAAGATGTTCTCGGACTTCGCGGCGGGACGATCGCTCACGGCCGTGGCCGCACGCGACGTCTTGTTCGTGGACACCGCGCTCGTCGTGGACGCCGAGGAACCGGCTGCACCACGGCGGGTGACCCGCTTACCGGTAGGCCGAGCGACCGCGGAGGAACCGTCGGGGGTTGCGCCGGTAGCCGTTCCAGCGTCGCCGGGAGTGTTCCCTGCGGTGCCGCTGTGGCGCTGACCGCGCTCCTCGCTCACATCGTTCCTCTCGGTCGCTGGCAGTCCGGGGGCAGGGGCGACAGGACTTGAACCTGCAACCTGCGGTTTTGGAGACCGCTGCTCTGCCAATTGAGCTACGCCCCTCTGGTCGGACATCCACACTCGTACGAAGCGAGTGTCCGGAACCGACCCATCTGCGACCACATGACACGCGCGCTACTCCGTCGGGCCGTGACGGCCTTCGAAGAGCAGCGCGCTGCTATGCGATCCCAGAAGCCTAAGTGTACTGCATTGCCCCGGGACAAACCCAATCCGCTCGGCCGTCAGGCCAAACGGACCGTTGCCGTGGCCCGCCCGAAGATCTTCCGACCGTCGGACTTCGCCACGATAGCGACCACTGCTGTCTTGCTCTCCTCGTCCACCGACTTGATCCTGCCGGTGAACTCGATCTCGGCGGCCTTGTCGGCCTCCACATACACCGGGCTGGTGAAACGAACGTTGTATTCGGTCACCGCGCCGGGGTCTCCCAGCCACTCCGTGACGAAGCCGGCCGCGATGCCCATCGAGAGCATGCCGTGCCCGACGACATCACGCAAGCCGGCCAGTTCGGCCACCTTGTCGCTCCAGTGGATCGGGTTGGGATCACCCGACACACCTGCATAGTTGACCAGATTTCCGCGCGTGAGTGTGACGACCTTCGACGGAAGCTCGTCCCCCACCGCGACATCCGCGAAGCTACGGAGTGTCACTGTGCATCACCACATCCTTGACCGCGTGTGCGATGTTGTCGTCGACCTCGCCACCGGATCGGGCCACGAGCGTCGTCCAGGACGTGAGCACGAGGTTGTCGTACTGGTCCGTGATCACGTTCTTCGTGGTGATGATGTCGCTGCCGGCCGCCTGACGGAAATCGTCGAGGTAGACGTCGCAGAAGAGCCGGTCGCCGGCCTGGATCGGGCGGTGGTAGACCATCCGCTGATCGGTCTGCATGATCTGGCTCAGGTCGTATCCGGTGACGACCTCTTCGAACAGCTTTCGCTGCGCGATCATGCCGACGATGGACACGAAGGTCAGCGGGGCGATCACCCCGTCGTAACCCAGTCCGCGGGCAGCGTCGTCGTCGTGATGCGCCGGATGCGCATCGCGCACGGCCCGGGCGTACTCGCGGATCTTCTCGCGACCCACCTCGTAGTAGTCGTCCACCCGGTAGTGGTGCCCGACCATGGACTTGGCGTGCGCGGCGGCATCGAACGGGATCCCGGCCTGTTCGGTCGCGTCCACCGATTCCTGGTTCTCGAGTACGTTCGTCATACGCAAAACCTCCGCAATCCCGACGACGCCAACTGGCACGGTCGGTATTGCGGAGACCTTATGCGTCGACGTCGTTCCGACCGGCTACTTGGACTCGCGGTGCGACTGGTGCGTACCGCAGTTCGGGCAGAACTTCTTCAGTGCGAGCCGGTCGGGGTCGTTGCGACGGTTCTTCTTGGTGATGTAGTTGCGGTGCTTGCACACCTCGCAGGCCAAGGTGATCTTCGGCCGAACGTCAGTAGAGGAGGCCACGGGATGCCTTCTTTCGCGTCAATCCGATCAGTATCGATCAGGGTGGATCAATGAACTTTTGGTAGCGGTGACCGGACTTGAACCGGCGACGCAACGATTATGAGTCGTTTGCTCTACCAACTGAGCTACACCGCCTCGGTGCCGAGTGTCGCTACGAAGGCGGCACCTCAATCCAGCGAGCCCCCTGACGGAATCGAACCGTCGACCTTTTCCTTACCATGGAAACGCTCTGCCGACTGAGCTAAGGGGGCGTGGCCTCCGGAGCATCTCTGCTCGCTGCGGCCTCCAAAAGATTACACACACTCGGTCCCGGTGCAAAATCCGCAGGTAGAGACACATAAACGGGCACTGCTCGTCGGGCACTGCCCGTCGGGCTGCGCCTGCCGAGTCCTTGCGTCGGTGGGCGTACACGCGTTCACCGCCGGCGGTGAACACCCGAAGGGTGGCCACCGAGGACGACGCGACGTCGAAGAGACCGGCATGCGAGACGACCCGGAAATGCAGAACGGCCCCGGTTCCGAAGAACCGGGGCCGTTCCGGTGGCAGGTGTAGGATTCGAACCTACGTAGGCGTAAGCCGACGGATTTACAGTCCGCTCCCATTGGCCGCTCGGGCAACCTGCCGGGTGCTATCGGGACCGCGTCCTCGATGCGTTTGGAAGAATACAACGCATACCCCCCCGAAACGCAAACCGAGTGGTCACAGCTCCGCGCGACCCGATAGCGTCGGGTGGACAGAACCCTTACAGATCGACCCGGAAGTGGAGTGAGACGTGGCTGATTCGTCGTTCGATGTGGTGAGCAAGGTCGACCGCCAGGAAGTGGACAATGCGCTGAACCAGGCGGCGAAGGAGATCGCCAACCGCTTCGATTTCCGGAACACCGGGGCGCACATCGAGTGGTCGGGCGACGAGGCGATCACGATCTCGGCCGAGACCGAGGACCGCGCGCTCGCGGCGCTGGAGGTCTTCAAGGAGAAGCTGATCCGTCGCGATCTGTCGCTGAAGTCGTTCGACGCCGGCGAGCCGGCGCAGTCCGGCAAGGTGTACAAGATCACCGGCACCCTGGTGCAGGGCATCAGTCAGGAGAACGCCAAGAAGATCTCCAAGCTGATCCGCGACGAGGGCCCCAAGGGCGTCAAGGCGCAGATCCAGGGCGAGGAGCTGCGCGTGACCAGCAAGAAGCGCGACGACCTGCAGGCCGTCATCGCTCTGCTCAAGAACGCCGATCTCGACATCGCCCTGCAGTTCGTCAACTACCGCTGACGCACTCCCGTCCTACGACTCGGCCCGCGACGATCGTCGCGGGCGGAGTCGTCCCGGTCGTGGAGTTCCCGGATCAGCGCATCCCCGCCATGCGTTCGAGACGCTCGATGCGATCGGCCATCGGCGGGTGGGTGGAGAACAACCGGCTCATCTTGTCGCCCGCGCGGAACGGTTCGGCGATCATCAGGTGCGACTGCGCCGCGAGTTTCGGTTCGGGCGGTAGCGGCGCGGCCTGCGTGCCGAGCGCGAGCTTCCGCAGCGCCGACGCGAGAGCCAGCGGATCACCCGTGAGCTCGGCGCCCGACTGGTCGGCCTGGTATTCGCGCGACCTCGACACGGCGAGTTTCACCACCGACGCCGCGATCGGGCCGAGCAGGGAAACCAGTAGCAGCGCCAGCGGATTCGCACCGCCCTCCCGGTTACCGAAGGCCGACGCGAAGAAGGCGAAGTTCGCCAGACCCGAGATGACGGCGGCCATCGCGCCGGCAACCGACGAGATGAGGATGTCGCGGTTGTAGACATGGGCGAGTTCGTGTCCGAGCACCGCGCGCAGTTCCCGCTCGTTCAGGATCTCGAGGATGCCCGTCGTGCAGCACACGGCGGCATTGCGAGGATTACGCCCCGTCGCGAACGCATTGGGAGCGTTGGTGGGACTGATGTACAGCCGCGGCATGGGCTGGTGCGCCGCGGTCGCCAACTCCCGCACGATCCGGTACATCGCCGGTGCCTGCACCTCGGTGACCGGCTGGGCGTGCATCGCCCGCAACGCGAGCTTGTCGCTGTTGAAGTACGCGTAGCCGTTCATGCCGACCGCGAGGACGATCGACATCAGCAGGACGGTCGAGTTCTGGAACAACGACCCGACGAACACGATCAGCGCGGACATTCCGACCAACAGACCGGCCGTCTTGAGACGGTTCGAGTATCCGTGCACGTCGCACCCCTTCCGCACCACGATTCCCCACTCGTTCGTCCAACGAACGAGCAGGCGGTGCGGTTCCCGCCCCGAAGGGGGCGGGAGTGCGCGACGGTCCGTCAGCCGACCCGGGCGACCGTGAAGTCCACGAGACGCCGCAGCGCCTCGTTCGCCGGGCCCTGAGGTAGGGCGTCGAGCTCGGCGTGAGCGCGGGCCGCGTAGGTCGCGAGGGTCGCTTTCGCCGCGTTCATGCCGGGCGAGCGGACGAGCAACTCGAGTGCTTCGGCGACCAGCGCTTCGTCCTCGATGGGACCGACGAGCAGTTCGCGGAGGCGATCCGCCTCGGGCCCGCTCTCCTGCAGCGCGTACAGCACCGGCAGGGTGTACACACCCTCGCGAAGATCGGTTCCCGGCGTCTTGCCCGACTCCGAGGTGTCCGACGCGATGTCGATGATGTCGTCGACGATCTGGAAGGCGGTGCCGACGGCGTCGCCGAGCCGTTCGAGACGCTCGACGTGTTCCGGAGCGGCTCCCGAGAACGTTCCCCCGAACCGCCCGCTGGCGGCGATCAGAGAACCGGTCTTCTCCCAGATCACCCGCAGGTAGTGCTCGATGGGGTCGTCGTTGGTACGCACACCGATGGTCTCGCGCATCTGGCCGGTGACCAGCTCGGCGAAGGTCTCCGCGATGATCTGCACTGCCGACGGACCGAGAGTCGACACCAGCCGGGAGGCATGGGCGAACAGATAGTCGCCGGCGAGGATCGCGACGCTGTTACCCCAGCGCACGTTGGCGCTCGGTGCTCCACGTCGCATCGTCGCCTCGTCCATGACGTCGTCGTGGTACAGCGTCGCGAGGTGCACGAGCTCGACGACGGTCGCCGCCGTCACCACGGCGGGATCGGTCGGTTTCGGCCCGAGCTGTGCGGTGAGGATCGTGAACAGCGGCCGGAACCGCTTGCCGCCCGCCTTCGCCAGGTGCAGCGCGGCCTCCGTCAAGAAGTCCTCACCGTCGGACAGTTCCTCGACCAGGAGTTTCTCGACGCTCGCGAGGCCGTCCCCGACAGTCGCGGCGAGGATCGGATCGCCGAGTTCCACACCGGCCACGACGGTGCTCGGCGTCGCATCGGCCGAACCGGCGGTCCGAGCCGCCCCCTCAGTGCTCACGATGACGTACCCATCCTGTCTGTCGCCTCGACTTCACCGTAGTGAACCTAGCCGTTCGTTCCCCGATCCACCTCGTCGAGGCGGCAGATCGCGGCCTGAGAAGATGGAACGGTGGTGGCCGAACACTCCGCGCGAGATCCGCGGCAATCCCAGTCCTGCGTTCCCGACAGTACCGATGTTCTCGTCGTCGGTGCCGGTCCAGCCGGTTCCGCCGCTGCCGCATGGGCTGCCCGCGCCGGTCGAGACGTCCTGCTCGTCGATGCCGCGACCTTCCCTCGCGACAAGACCTGCGGCGACGGACTGACGCCGCGTGCCGTCGCCGAACTCGACCGACTCGGGCTGGGCGACTGGCTGCGCACCCGCACCGTCAACCGCGGTCTGCGCCTCGAAGGCTTCGGTGGACGCTTCGAACTCCCGTGGCCCGACTCGTCGTTCCCCACCGTGGGCAGTGCCGTGCCGCGCACCGAACTCGACGCGCGGATCCGGCAGGTCGCGCTCGACTCGGGAGCCCGCGCCGTGGACGGAACGAAAGCCGTCGACGCCGAACGCGACGGCGACCGGGTCTCGGCCGTGCTCTTCCGCACCGCCGACGGGCCGCGGACCGTCGCGTGCCGCACCCTGATCGTGGCCGACGGGGTGCGATCACCCCTCGGCAAGGTTCTCGGTCGCCGCTGGCACCGCGACACCACCTACGGCGTGGCCGCTCGCGCCTACGCCACCTCCCCGCGCAGCGACGATCCGTGGATCACCTCGCACCTCGAACTGCGCGACGACGCCGGGGCCGTCCAGCCGGGCTACGGCTGGGTGTTCCCGCTCGGCACCGGCGAGGTGAACCTGGGGGTGGGCACCCTCGCGACCGCCTCGCGACCGGCGAACGGATCGTTGCGCCCACTCATCGATCTGTACGCGCGGCAGCGCCGCGCCGAGTGGGAACTCGGCGAGGTGACACGGGTGGCGTCGGCGCTGCTTCCCATGGGCGGAGCGGTGTCGGGAGTCGCGGGCAGGAACTGGGCGCTGATCGGCGATGCCGCGGCGTGCGTCAACCCGCTCAACGGCGAGGGCATCGACTACGGACTCGAAGGCGGTCGGCTGGTCGCCGGACTGCTCGACGCCGACGACCTCACCGACCTGTGGCCGACGACTCTGCGCTCCCATTACGGTCGCGCGTTCTCGACCGCACGTCGCCTCGCGAGCCTGCTCACGATCCCGAAGTTCCTGCCGACGACGGGCCCTGTCGCGATGCGGTCGCGGGCGATGATGTCGGTCGCAGTGCGGGTGATGGGCAATCTCGTCACCGACGAGGACGCCGATCTCGTCGCCCGCGTGTGGCGCACGAGCGGTCACCTCTCGATGCGATGGGATCGGCAACCACTCTTCGCCTGAGCAGTGCACGGCAGCGCTACCGCACACCAGCGCTACCGCACTACAGCGGTACCGACGCGCGGCTACGTGCGCACCGCGCGGTGCAGCGCCGTGATGCCACCGGTGAGATTGCGCCACTTCACGTCGCTCCATCCCGCGGCCTCGATGCGCCGGGCGAGCTGTTCCTGATCGGGCCAGGCCCGGATCGATTCGGCGAGGTAGACGTAGGCGTCGGGATTGCTGCTGACCGCCCGCGCGACCCGCGGCAGCGTCCGCATCAGGTACTCCATGTACACCGTGCGCAGCGGTTCCCGCACGGGCGTGGAGAACTCGCACACCACCAGGCGCCCGCCCGGCTTGACCACGCGGGCGATCTCGCGCAGCCCCTCGTCCGGGTCGGCGACGTTGCGCAGTCCGAAGGAGATGGTCGCGGCGTCGAAGACCGCGTCGGCGAACGGCAGTCGCATCGCGTCGCCGGCGACCATCGGGACGTTGCGGAACTCGCCGGCGTGCAACATGCCCTTCGAGAAGTCGGTGGCGACGACCCACGCGCCGGAGCGTCCCAGTTCGACGGTGGACACCCCGGTGCCCGCGGCGAGGTCGAGTACGCGCTCGCCCGGCTTCAGATCGAGTGCCGCCCGGGTCGCGCGACGCCACCCGCGGTCCTGCCCGAACGACAGGACGGTGTTGGTCAGGTCGTAGCGTGCAGCCACCCCGTCGAACATGGACGCGACCTCACGCGGGTCCTTGTCGAGCGACGCGCGTGATCCCTGAGTTGTTGCCACGGCCGAAACGTTACCCGCTCCCCTGCCGGGCCTCGGCCGTCACGCCGCCCCGTGGAGAGAGTGCACGGGCAGGCCCTGAACGCGGTTGTAGTGTGCAAGAAGCTGCTCGCACACCACCGGCCAGGTGCGTCCGAGCACTCCACGGCGCGCCGCACGCCCGAATTCGTCCCGGACCCCGGGAGCGAGCAGTGCGTCGACGGCTCCGGGCAGCAACTCGGCGAACCGGTCCACGGGCAGGCGGTAACCGTTGCGGCAGTGGGCGACGAGGTCTCGGGGGCCACCTGCGTCCGGCACGATCGCCGGGACTCCGCTCGCCAGTGCTTCCTGCACGGCCTGGCAGAAGGTCTCGTGTTCGCCGGGGTGGACGAACACGTCGAGGCTCGCGTAGGCACGGGCCAGTTCCTCTCCCCCGAGCTGTCCGGTGAACACGGCCGACGGCAGGTGCCGTTCGAGCCGCGACCGTTCGGGACCGTCGCCGACCACGACGAGCTGCAACCGCGGGTCGTGGGCGAGGGTCGCGAGCCGTTCGACATGCTTCTCGGGCGCGAGGCGCCCCACGAAACCCACGATCGGGCGGCCCTCCGGCGCCCAGCGGGCGCGCAGATCCTCGTCCCGCCGGGACGGCGCGAAACGATCGGTGTCGATGCCCCGCGACCAGCGCTGCACGCGCGGGATGCCGTGGGCGACGAGGGCATCCACAGCGGCTGTCGAGGGCGCGAGGGTGAGATCGCAACCGCGGTGCAGGCGCCGCGTCCATCGCCAGGACGCACGCGCCGCGAGGCCGAGCCCGTAGCTGGAGGCGAATCCGGCCACATCCGTCTGGTAGACCGCGACCGCCGGAACGTCGAGGCGTCCCGCGGCGGCGAGACCGCCGGCACCGAGCACGAACGGGGACGCGAGGTGCACCACGTCCGGTGCGAAATTCCGCAGGACCGGTAGGAGCTCCGGGCCGGGCACGCCGATCGGGAGGGAGCTGATCCTCGGTACCCGCACGGCCGGTAGGCGGTGGACGGGTGTCCCGTGATGGTCGGACGGAGCGGGCGGACCACCGGCGACCGTGTCGGGCGCGACGACCAGCGCATCGTGGCCGGTGCGGTCGAGGTGCTCGAGGATGCGGAGCACCGAGTTGGTGACACCGTTGACGTTCGGAAGGAAGGATTCCGCGACGATGGCTACTCGCACCCCGCCAGCGTGGCGAGGTTCCGGGTCGAGCAGGTGCGCCCTCGGTGACCGGCGAGCGAAGTCGCGGCGAACGTTCCGTTCGTCACATCCGCAGCCGCCGATCCTGCCTTCCGCGAGCGGGAGCGGGAGCGACGCCGCCCTTCCGCCCGAGCCGGATCAGCAGGGGCGTGGCGATCATCCATGTGACGACGATCACGGATCCGGTGGGGATCAATGCGACGCGGGCATCGCGTCCGGTCACTCGCACGAGATCGGGATCGCTGCGGGCGTACTCGACGGCGATCCGCTGACCGGCGGTCAACCCCGTCGGGTACAGGACCCCGAGTTCGGGATTGTGCGTGACGCCGTCGGGGGTGACGAAACTCACCGCCGAGCGGAGGGATCCGGCCGAGAGCACCTCCGCGACGGCCGTCCCGGTGTCGGACCGGATGGTGAGGTCGTTGCGGAGTGCGCCGAGGAACAGGATCACCGCGAGACCGGAGATCGCCACCGCGACGACGAGAACCGCGCGCCGCGCGCGCTCGGATCCGCTCACAGCTGCGCTCGCACCGCCGCGTGGAGTTCGCGCAGCCCTGCCCGGTCGGTGGTGACCTCGACGACGCGAACGCCTGCGGGCGGCGGCGCCGTATCGGCGAGGGCCAGAGCGAGTCCCTGCAGATCCACCCGCTCGTGCGGAATTCGGTAGGCCGCGCACAGCGCCGCGAGGTCCATGCCGTGCGGAGTGCCGAAGACACGCTCGAAGACACCCGCGTACTGCGGGTCGCCCTGTTCGAGCAGTTCGAAGATTCCGCCGCCGTCGTCGTTGGCGACGACGATGGTGAGATTCTGCGGACGCGGTTCGGACGGCCCGATGAGCAGACCCGACGCGTCGTGCAGGAAGGTCAGGTCGCCGAGCAGCGCGACGGTCCGTCCCTGCTCGTAGGCCAATGCGGCACCGAGCGCGGTGGACACGGTGCCGTCGATCCCCGCGACACCGCGGTTCGACAGCACCTTCACCTCCGGCTTCGGGTAGCCGACGAGCGCAGCGTCGCGCACCGGATTCGACGCGCCGAGCAGCAGCTGGTCGCCGGGCTTCAAGGCGTCCGTCACGATCGCGGCGACGTGCAGCCCGGTGGGCTTCGGATGCCCGTCGAGCTGGGCGCGCACGGCCTTGTCGGTGTGCGCCGACAGCTGGCGGCACCGTTCGAGCCACGCCTCGTCGGGTGTTCCCGACACCACCGCGCGGGTGCCGGTCGCGATGACGTTGCCCGAGACGTCGGGCCAGCGCGGACCGGTGGTCAGCGCGTACACCGCGACGGCGGGGTCGGCGAGCAGGTTCGACACCGGCCGGTGCAGTGTGGGCCGGCCGGTGATGATCGCCTGCCGCGGCTTCAGGTGCGGCAGCGCCATCGGATGCAGCGGAATGCCGTGCAGCGGGGCAGTGGGTTCGGCGACGGTCGGCAGCCCGGACAGTTCGGAGCGGAGCGCCGAGCCGTGACCGGAGATCACGACCGTGTCGGGGGTCAGGTCGATCTCGAGTGGGACGTCGAGCGTGGCGTGCACCGTCGTGGTCCAGGCCTTGCCGCCGGGACGTCCCTCGGGCACCGGGCCCTTCGCGTCGAGCTCGGGCACGAGCGGTTCGCGCAGCGGGATGTCGAAGTGGACCGGGCCCGCGTTGCCCGATCGGGTCCCCCGGGCAGCGGCGAGGACGCGCGACACCGCCGAACGCCACTGACTGTTCTGCTCGATGCCTTCGGCGAGACCGAGGCTGATGGTCGCGCGCACCTGGCTGCCGAACAATCCGAGCTGCTCGACGGTCTGGTTCGCGCCGGATCCGAGCAACTCGTAAGGACGGTTGGCGCTGAGCACGACCAGCGGCACGCGGGCGTAATTCGCCTCGAGCACGGCCGGCGCGAGGTTGGCCACGGCGGTACCCGAGGTCATGACGACGGGAACGGGACGACCCGAGGCCAGTGCCAGACCGATCGCGAGGAATCCGGCGGTGCGCTCGTCGATACGCATGTGCAGGCGCAGACGCCCCGCGCTGTCGGCGGCCTGGAGCGCGAAGGCGAGTGGCGCGTTGCGCGAGCCCGGGCACAGCACGACGTCCCGGACACCACCCCGGGCGAGTTCGTCGACGACAGCGGTGGCCTGGGCAGTGGACGGATTCACGAAGTCCAGGGTAATTGCGCCGCAAGTGTGGCCGGGGGCAGGTGCGGTCAGAATGGAGCGCGTGCGCACAGTCTTCGATCCCGCCGAGTCGAGCCCGGGCCGCTTCTATCGCCTCCTCACCGCGACAATCGTGCCGAGACCCATCGCGTGGGTGTCCACGGAGGCGGAGGACGGTGTGTTCAATCTCGCGCCGTACAGCTTCTTCACCGTCGCCAGTACCTCACCGCCGGTCGTGCAGTTCACCTCCGTGGGGCGTAAGGACAGTCTGCGGAACATCGAGCAGACGGGCGAGTTCGTGATCAACATCGCGACCGTGCCGTTGATGGAGAAGGTCAACGCCTCGTCGGCGGCGTTCCCGCACGATATCGACGAGTTCACGGAAGTGGGCCTGCACGCCGAGCCGAGCGAGCGGGTGCGGCCGCCGCGGGTCGCGGAGGCGCCCGCGTCGATCGAGTGCCGGCTGCACCGCGTGATCGAGATCGGCGACTCGTTCGTCGTGATGGGTGACGTGCTGGCCGTGACGGTCGATCCGGCGGTGCTGGCGGAGGACGGTGCACCCGACTTCGCGGCCCTCGGCGCGGTGAGTCGGCTGGGACGGGCGGAATGGGGACTGACACCCGAGGTGCGGAGACTCGAACGCCCCGGCACTCCCCGAGGTCGCTCCGAGCCGGAGCGAACATAGGTTAGGCTTCGCTGAACGATTGTCGGGATGCCGTGTGGCGCATCCGTACAACCCACGGAGGGTCGCATGGCGAAGAGCACGGGAACCGCGCGGCGCAATCCGTACATCAAGCCGGCCTCCCGGCGCATGGTGCGCGCGCAGGTACTCGCCGCCGAACGGATCAGCCCGACCTTCGTCCGCATCACCGTGGGGGGCGAGGACGTCGACTCGATCGCACCCATGGGTTTCGACCACTGGTTCCGCATGTTCCTCCCCGCCCCGGGCCGGCAGGAACCGACTCTTCCCCGTGCGACCGACGACCGCTGGTGGCCCGAATATCAGGAACTGCCCGAGGAGCGCCGCCCGGTACTGCGGAACTACACCATCCGCCGCGTGCGACCTGCGGGCGCGGGACTGTTCGGCACGACCTCCGAGATCGAGATCGACTTCGCGTCGCACGGGGATCTGGGTCCGGCATCGGCGTGGGCGGAACGGGCGAAGCCCGGCGACGAGATCGGCATCCTCGACGAGGGCATCAGCACTCTGCCCCTCGACGAAGCACATTCGTGGCTGCTCGTCGGTGACGAGAGCGCGGTGCCCGCCGTCGCCGGCATCCTCGGGTCGATTCTCGCCGCCGATCCCCTCGCGGCCGTGGAGGTGTTCGTCGAAGTTCCGCACCCCGACGATCTCACCGCCCAGGACCTGCCGACGGGCGAGAACGTGCAAGTGCATCCGGTGATCAGAACGGATGCGCAGGCCGTCCCGGGCAGTCTGGTCGCCGATGCGGTGCGGGAGGCGGCCCCGTCGCCGGATTCCACCCATGCGTTCGTCGCGGGCGAGTCGTCGCTCGCGACCGGCGTGCGCCGCCATCTCGTGCGTGAGTGCGGCTGGGACCGGTCGGCGGTGACCTTCATCGGATATTGGAAGTACGGCGAGCCCGTCTACTGAAGGCCCGAATCCCCTCGAAACGACGAACGCCGCGGCACCGACCGGCGAACCGGTTCGGGACCGCGACGTTCTGGTGTCGCTGGTGTCGGCGGGTCAGCCCGCGTGCTTCTGGATGAGATCACCCAAGCGCGGCAGCGCCTCGACGACGTGCTTCTTGGCCGAGGGACGCAGCGAGTCGTAGACCTTCTTGACGCCGGCCTTCGACGTGCCGGCGATGCGCTCGTCCGTCACTCCGAGAAGAGCGTCGGCGACGACCTCGCCGCGGGCGACCAGGTAGTCCGAGAACGAACCGTTGCCTGCGTACTCCACCCAGAACGGCTGGAGCTTCTCGACGAATTCGGGCAGAAGACCTTCGACCGCGCCCGGCACGATGCCCGGGCCGACCTTCTTCACTGCTGCGTAGCCACCCTTGAGGGCGAGACCGGACGCACCCTTCTTGTCCGACACCTCAGCATCGATCAGGGCTTCGACGTCTGCCTTGACCGCCGGGAACTTGTCGGCGCCGAGGAGGGCATCGCCCAGAGCTGCAACCACTTTCACTGCCTCCGTAGATGTGACACTTGTGACCGTTGGGACGCGGGGAACGATATACGACGATTCCGCCGCATCACAGTCCGCGTCCGGCGAGCACCGTACGGCAACGCCGCAGCCGTTCGCACCACCACTCGACGCGGTCGGGATCGGCTCGCAGCGCATCGAGCATGTCCGGTTCGGGCGCGACGGGGACGACGTCGAGCGCGCCCTCGGACAGGTGCAGAGCGGGGGCGACATCGGCCTCGAAGAATCCTCCCGTGCCGAGTCCGCAGGCGTAGGGAAGCTCCGGCAGGGCCGCTGCCGCGGCGAGGCCGGTGGCGATGCCCACCGCGGAGTCGAGGGCACTCGAGACGACCACCTCGACGCCGTGACCGGCCAGTTCGCCGGCGAGCGCGACCAGACGTCGGACCCCGCCGAGCGGCGCGACCTTCACGATCGCGACGTCCGCTCCCCCGGCGTGCACGACACGCAGCGGGTCCTCGGCCCGGCGGATGCTCTCGTCCGCGGCGATGCGCACGCCGGGCAGGCGCCGGCGCACCTCGACGAGTTCGGGCACGGTCGCGCACGGCTGCTCGGCGTATTCGAGCGGGGCATCGGCGGTGAGCGCCGTGAGCGCTCGGACGGCCTCGTCCACGCTCCAGCCGCCGTTGGCGTCGATCCGCACGTTCGGTAGGTGTTCGCGCACGGCGCGGACGCGGGCGAGGTCCTGCGCGAGGTCCTGCCCCGGCTCCGCGACCTTCACCTTCGCGGTGCTCGCACCGGGGAAACGGGCGAGCACGTCCGCGACCCGCTCCGGGCCCACGGCGGGCACGGTGGCGTTCACGGCGATCCGGGAACGCCGCGCGGGCGGATACCCCTGCCAGGCGGCCTCCATCGCCGACTGCAACCAATATGCCGCCTCGTCGTCGCCGTACTCGGGGAACGGACCGAATTCTCCCCACCCCGCGGGTCCGCGCAGCAGCAGGACTTCGCGCTCGGTGATACCGCGGAAGCGGACACGCATGGGCAGCGAGACGACGACGGCTCCGTCGAGGAGTTCGTCGGCGGACGGCAGCGGACGGGGGGTCACGGCTGGCCCGGCAGCAGCTGGATCATGAGGGCCTCGCAGTCGGCGAGGAGCGTGCCGTCGGTTTCGCGCAATTCGGCCGCACAGAAGATCTTGCGGCCCTCGACGCGCTCGACTCTCCCCTCGACGACGAGTTCGGTCCCGAGCGGCGTGATCTTGCGATAGTTGATGTGGAGATAGCCGGTGCGCGCGATGGGATGCCCCGAGGCGTGGACGACCATGCCGAACAGGTCGTCGAAGAGCAGCGGCAGGGTTCCACCGTGCGCCGCTCCGTTGCCGCCGCGGTGATAGAGCCGGAAGACGCCTCGGGAGCGGACCGATTCCTCGTCGAACTTTTCGATCTGCCAGGGCAGCATCAGCAGGCTGCCGCGACCCGGAAGGTCGGGATTGAAACCGGCCGGGGACCTGCCCTCCGGAACGCGATGGGGAGCGAGCAGATCACCGAGCGCCTCGGCCTGCTCGATCGCGCGGTCGATCACCTCGTCGGGTGCGTGGGTGGACACCGCCAGGTCCTGCAGCCGTCGCAGCGCTTCGACGAATCGACCGTAGTTCGGCCCCGCCTTCACCGGTTCGTAGACCGGGAATCCGCCGTGATGCTCGTAGTCGTCGCGGGGGTCGGTCTGCTCGCTCATGCCTGTGCACGTTATCGGGCCGCAGGTCGCGGCGGACCGGTGCCCGGCCCTTTATGGTGGCGAGGTGACCTTCGATCCAGAACTGTGGCGCCCGGTACCCGGGTTCGAGAACCTCACCGACATCACCTATCACCGACACGTCACGCAGGGCACCGTCCGCGTCGCGTTCGACCGCCCCGAGGTGCGCAACGCGTTCCGTCCGCACACGGTGGACGAGCTCTACCGCACACTCGACCACGCGCGGACCACCTCCGACGTCGGCGTCGTGCTGTTCACGGGCAACGGCCCGAGCCCGAAGGACGGCGGATGGGCGTTCTGCTCCGGCGGCGACCAGCGGATCCGCGGACGCAGCGGCTACCAGTACGCGAGCGGCGAGACCGCCGACACGGTCGACAAGGCCCGTGCCGGCCGCCTGCACATCCTCGAGGTCCAGCGACTGATCCGGTTCATGCCGAAGGTCGTCATCGCGCTGGTCAACGGCTGGGCCGCCGGTGGCGGGCACAGCCTGCACGTCACGTGCGACCTGACACTCGCCTCCCGCGAGCACGCCCGCTTCAAGCAGACCGACGCCGACGTGGGCAGCTTCGACGGCGGCTACGGCAGCGCCTACCTCGCCAAGATGGTCGGCCAGAAGTTCGCGCGCGAGATCTTCTTCCTCGGCGACACCTACACGGCCGAGGAGATGCACCACATGGGTGCGGTCAACAAGGTCGTCGACCACGACGAACTCGAGAACGTCGCGCTGGAGTGGGCACAGAAGATCAACGGCAAGTCGCCGCAGGCCCAGCGCATGCTCAAGTACGCCTTCAACCTGCAGGACGACGGTCTCGTCGGCCAGCAGTTGTTCGCGGGCGAGGCCACGCGTCTGGCGTACATGACGGACGAAGCGATCGAGGGTCGCGATGCCTTCCTCGAGAAGCGCGACCCGGATTGGTCGCCCTATCCGCACTACTACTGATCCTGACGCGGTGAATCGGGCTTCGCCCCTGCTACAGCAGGCGCACGGCCCGGTTCACCGCGTGAGGCGTGTGATCGTCAGACGCAGTCGCCGCAGAATGCCTGCTCGCCGTCACCCGTGGCGCGACGGCTGTGGTGCTGGACGAGGAAGCAGCCCATGCAGGTGAACTCGTCCGACTGCTTGGGCAGGACCTGGACCGAGAGCTCTTCCGCCGACAGCGCCGACAGGTCGGCGCCGGGCAGATCGAGGGTCTCGAGGATCTCGCCTTCGTCGGTGTCGGCGGCCGCGGTGGGCTTCAGGTCCAGCTCGTCCAGGGCAGTGCCACCGCCGCCCAGGATGTCGGTGGTGCGGGGAGCGTCGTAGTCGGTCGCCATGGCAGTTCTCCTCACTCGATGTCAGCGGTGCCGCGCAGCCACGGCGTGCGGCTGCGACGGACCCGCTGTGGCAGGCCGGCGCTGTCACGGGCACCGTTGCCGTCAGTAATGTCCCAACCGAAGCTTCGTCAAACACATATGTCCAGTTACGTTCGAACCGTGTGCTCTCGGGCACACTGTGGGTCATGACCGACCGCCAGAGTCCGCGAACCGCCCACACCCGCCCGCACGGCGTCTCCGACGCCACCGTCGAAGCGACCGGCAAACTGTCCGAGGCCCTCGAGACCGTCGAGCAGGCGCGGGGCCATCTCTACGCCTTCCACCAGCTGATGGGCCGCGCCGATCTGCTCACCGGCGACGCCGAGGAGCTGATGCGCAAGGCCGGGCACGACGACATCGCCGAGCGACTCGGCACCGAGATCATCGGACGCAACATCGCCGAGGGACGCTGGACCTTCCAGCTCGTCGAGGAGTTCGACGACGGCTACTGGTCGGATTTCCGGAATTTCGAGAAGCAGGTACGCGACGAACTCGTGCAGGGCCGCCGTCACCTGTTCGAAGCCGAGATGAAGGAGTCGCGGCGCACGCACGGCCGCCGGCATCACGAGGCCCGCCCGGCCGAGGAGCAGTGACGTGGAGATCCTCAGCAGCCGCACGATCCTCCGCCCGCGCGATTACGAGGCCGCCCTCGAGTTCTACGGCTCGACGCTCGGACTGGCCGTCGCGCGGGAGTATCCCGGCGGAACGGTCTTCTTCGCGGGGCAGTCGCTCATCGAGATCGCCGCGCACGGTCGGCCCGACGACACCGGCGAGGTCTTCCACGGTGCCCTGTGGCTCCAGGTGCGCGACGTCCACGACGCGGAGGCCGAGCTCGCGCGCAAAGGTGTGCACATCGTCCGCGGCGCGAAACAGGAGCCGTGGGGGCTGCACGAGCTGTGGGTCGCGGATCCCGACGGGATTCCGATCGTCCTGGTGCACATCCCCGAGGACCATCCGCTGCGCCGCGACCTCCGCTGACGGATCGAGTTACCCGGCTGCGTCCGGAAGCAGTCCCGCAGCGCCGGTGATCTTGCACACAAGCCATGTGGTCTGCTCTCGACTCCGCGCATGGTCGGAGTCCGAAAGAACCACGGCGGCGCGACGACGCGACACAGAATTCACACCCCCGTCGCTGTACATTCACCTGCCCGCTACCCCACAATCGACAGACGTGACCGCAGAGTTCGTCGTGCTCCTGGTGGTGGTCGTCACTGCCCTCGCATTCGATTTCACCAACGGCTTCCACGACACCGGCAATGCCATGGCGACATCCATCGCCACCGGCGCCCTCAAACCGAAAATCGCGGTCACTTTGTCCGCGACCCTCAACCTCGTCGGCGCCTTCCTGTCCGTGGAAGTCGCCGCGACCGTCGCGAAGGGTGTCGTCGACCTCGACACCGTCGGCGGTAGCGATCTGTTGCTCATCGTCTTCGCCGGTCTGGTGGGCGCGATCCTCTGGAATATCGCGACCTGGTTGTTCGGCTTGCCGTCCAGTTCGTCGCACGCCCTGTTCGGCGGTCTCATCGGTGCCGCGCTCGCGTCGATCGGTGTCCAGGGTGTGGTGTGGGACGGCGTACTGGGCAAGGTCCTGCTCCCGGCTGTGCTCGCGCCCGTCATCGCCGCACTCGTGTCGACGGTGGGTATCTGGTCGATGCACCGCCTCACGCGTCCGGTCTCCATCGAGAACCGCGACCGGGGATTCCGGATGGGCCAGATCGGCACCGCCTCCCTGATGTCGCTCGCTCACGGCACCAACGACGCGCAGAAGACCATGGGCGTGATCTTCCTGGCCCTCGTCGCGCACGGCAGCATCACCGCCGACACCGAGATGCCGTTCTGGGTCAAGGTCGCGTGTGCCGTGGCGATCGCGCTGGGCACCTATCTCGGCGGTTGGCGCATCATCCGGACGCTGGGTAAGGGCCTCGTCGAGATCGCCCCGCCGCAGGGCCTGGCCGCCGAGTCGTCCTCGGCGGCGATCATCCTCACCTCGAGCCACTTCGGGCTGCCACTGTCGACCACGCATGTCGCCACGGGATCGATCCTGGGTACGGGCCTGGGAACGAAGGGCGCCGAGGTGCGCTGGTCGGTGGCACGGCGGATGGTCGTCGCGTGGCTGATCACCCTGCCGTGTGCCGCGGTCGTCGGAGCCGTCTGCTGGGCGATCGCTCATATGATCGGCGGGATGCCCGGTGTTCTCGTGGTCTTCGCCATCCTGTGCGGTCTGGCCCTGTTCATGTGGCTCCGCTCGCGCCGGCAGCCCATCGACGCCTCCAACGTCACCGCCGAGTGGGACGACTCGCTCGCCCCGACGCCGGGTGCCTCCGAAGCGGTCACCGGGGAAGGACGCTCGTGAACCTGCTGACGCACACCCTCGACTCGTTGTGGCAGGTGGTTCTCGTGGGCCTGCTCCTCGGCGCGGGCCTGCCCTGCCTCTTCGCGCTGGGGGTCCGCGCGCTCGACACCGGTCGCGGCAGCGACGGCACCCCGAATCCCGCGGCCAAGACCGCGGCCGTGCTGTGCTTCGCCGTGGTGGCCTGTGCAGTCCTGGCAGGAATCCTCCTGCTGGCCGACGACTTCCTCGCCGGAACGTTCGGCATCGACATCTTCTGATCGGAGTGACGGGTGGCCCTCCCGCCGTTTCTCGCTTCCATCGTCGAGTGGCTCCGCGCCGGTTACCCCGAAGGGGTGCCGGAGCAGGACTACGTACCCTTGTTCGCGCTGCTCGCGCGGCGCCTGTCCGACGAGGAGGTCGCCCAGGTCGCGGACACGCTGATCGAGGACGGCGACCTCTCGATCACCCGCATCGACATCGCAGTCCTGATCAGCAAGATCACCAACAACATGCCGTCGCCCGACGACGTGGACCGGGTCCGCCGCCAACTCGAGGCGGGCGGATGGGACACGACACAATACGATCTGTGACCACACTCGATCTTCTTCCCGTCCCGGCCGGGGCCGCCGTCCGCTCCGTGCTGCCCGGCCTCCGGCGGATGCTCGACGGTGACGGACCGGCACTGCTCCCCGTCCCTGCCGGGGACGAACGGGAGACACTCCGGCTCACCGACGCGCTGCACCCGGGTGAGCCTGTCGCGGACGGCGTCGGCCTGGTGGTCGCAACCTCCGGCACGACCGGCACCCCGAAAGGCGCCCTGCTCTCCGCGGACGCACTGCGTGCGAGCGGCGACGCCACCCACGCCCGGCTGGGCGGAACGGGCTCGTGGCTGCTGGCGCTGCCCGCCCATCACATCGCGGGCATGCAGGTGCTGCTGCGCAGCCTCCTCGCGGGAACCGAACCCGTCGTCGTCGACGTGTCCGCCGGTTTCGATCCCGAGGTTCTGCCGGAAGCGGTGGACGCCGTGCCGGGCCCTCGCCGGTACAGCTCGATGGTCCCCACCCAGCTGATCAAGGCTCTCGACCATCCCGACGCGACCGCGGCGCTCGCCCGCCTCGACGCGATCCTGCTGGGCGGTGCCGCGACTCCCGTGCCGGTCCTGGAACGCGCCCGTGCGGCCGGAATCACGGTGGTCCGTACCTACGGCATGAGCGAGACCTGCGGCGGCTGCGTCTACGACGGCGTGCCCCTCGACGGGGTGCAGGTGCGGGTCGACACCGACTCGCGCGTGTGGCTCGGCGGCGCGACCCTCGCCTCGGGTTACCGGAACCTGCCCGACCATCCGGCCTTCGCCGAACCCGGCTGGTTCCGCACCGACGACGCGGGCACGTTCGAGAACGGGGTCCTGCACATTCTGGGACGACTCGACGAAGCCATCTCGACCGGTGGTCTCACGGTGGTCCCGCAGGTGATCGAGGCCGTACTCGTCGAGCACCCGGCCGTACGGGAGGTCGCGGTGGTGGGTCTGCCCGACACCCGGCTCGGTCAGCGCGTCGCGGCGGTCGTCGTGCCCGTTCCCGGCGCCGTACCGACGCTCGCGGAGCTCCGCGACCACGTCACGGCGACGCTCGACGCGACCGCTGCGCCGCGTGAGCTGCAGGTCGTGGACGCACTGCCCCTGCGCGGACCGGGCAAGGTGGATCGCCGGGCACTGGTCTCGCGATTCTCCTGACAGGTGCGCTCGAGGCCGACGGGTGTGCTCGACGCGGTGGCCGGGCCCGGGTGCGAAGATCGACCCATGGCAACGGCTGGTCAATGGCTCGAAGGCGCTCGTCCGCGCACCCTCCCCAACGCGATAGCGCCCGTCCTGGCAGGAACGGGAGCAGCGGCGTGGCTCGGCGAGGCCGTGTGGTGGAAGGCGCTGCTCGCGCTGGTCGTCGCGCTCGGGCTGATCATCGGCGTGAACTTCGCCAACGACTACTCCGACGGTATCCGCGGCACCGACGACGAGCGGGTCGGCCCGATGCGGCTGGTCGGCTCGGGCGCAGCGAGCCCCGGTGCCGTCAAGCGCGCGGCGTTCGTGTGCTTCGGTATCGCGGCGGTCGCGGGACTCGCCCTCGCTGTCACCACCGCGTGGTGGCTCGTCCTCGTCGGCGCGGTCTGCATCGCCGGTGCCTGGTACTACACCGGCGGAAAGAACCCCTACGGCTACAGCGGCTTCGGGGAGATCGGCGTGTTCGTCTTCTTCGGGCTCGTCGCAGTGCTGGGCACACAGTTCGTCCAGGCCGGTCGCATGGACCGGGTGGGCCTGGCGTGCGCGATCGCTGTCGGCTCGATCTCGACGGCCGTGCTGGTCACGAACAATCTCCGCGACATCGCCACGGACACGGAGACCGGCAAGCGGACCCTCGCGGTCAAGCTGGGCGACCCGAGGACCCGCACACTGCACCTGGTGCTGGTCGTCGTGCCGTTCGTGATGTCGCTCGTGCTGGTCGCGGCGACGCCCTGGGCGCTCGCCGGCTTCCTCGCCGCGCCGTTCGCGATCCGCGCGCACAAGCCGGTCCGGGCCGGTGCTCTCGGTCTCGCGCTGATTCCGGCGTTGAGCGATTCGGGTGTCGCGATGCTGGTGTGGGCGGTGGCCACCGCACCCGCGCTGGCCTTCGGCTGACCGTGACGCGGGCGCGGAGACGGGAGGTCAGTCCCCGTCGGGCACGACCAGTCCGAGGACGAAGTTGACGATCGCGATGATCACGCCGCCCCACAGGGCGGCCCAGAACCCGTCGATCGTGAGCCCGTACTCGGTGAATCCGCTCAGCCACGCGGTGAGCAGCAGCATCAACGCGTTGACGACCAGCAGGAACAACCCGAGGGTGAGAATCACCAGCGGCAGCGACAGCAGCTTCACCAGTGGTTTCACGAGTGCGTTGACGATCGTGAAGATGAGTGCGAGGACGACGAGGGTGACGACCTTTCGGGTCGTGTCGGATGTGCCCGCGGCATCGGTGTAATCGATCCCGTCGACCAGCTCGACCGCGAGCCACAATCCGACCGCGTTGATGATCAACCGCAGTATCAGAGAAATCATGGTGCCACTGTGGCACACGGCGCCCGGTCCCGGAACGGGCGAATCGGGCGGGTGCAGGAGTCCCCCTCCCCTCAGGGGTCTCTCAGCGACGCTCGGTAGCGTCGACGAGCGTGCGTTCACGTCTTCTCCCCCTGTTCCTCGCCGTGGCCGGACTGCTCCTCGTGGGCACGGGTGCGGTGTTTGCCTGGACCGATCACCCCGAGCCGGCGGTCGCGGCCGCTGCGGACCAACCGGCCCCCTCGGCGGACGGCGTCGACGAGGCCCGGAGCAATCTGCAGCGGGCCGGACTGCCGTTGTCGGTGCTCGGCGGCGGGGTCGGGCAGCTGACGGAGGGCAGTACCCAGCTCGACGACGGCGCCCGGCAACTGTCGGACGGCCTCCGGCAGGCACGCGCCGGCGGTGAGCAGCTGGCCGACGGCCTCGGGCAGCTCGACGGCGGTGTCGACATGCTCGGCGACGGTGCTCGTCAGGTCAGCGGCGGCGTCGACGAGGTCGTCGACCGGCTCTCCGGTTTCGGAGAGATGCAAGGGGACGTGACCGCCCGGCTCACCTCCGTCGCCGCCACGCTCGGCGCGTCACCGGATCCGATCTCCCGGAACGCGGCCGCCCAGCTCCGCGGGCTCGTCGAGACCCTGGACACGCAGGGCCTCGGACCGGACACCCTCGACCAGCTCGGACAGTTGCGCGACGGCGCGCAGCAGCTCGCCTACGAACTCACCGATCCGAACGCGCAGTTCGTCGCGGGTATGGCGCAGGCGGCCGACGGGTCGAGGCAGCTACGCGACGGTCTCGTCCTCCTCGACGACGGCGGACGGGCCCTCACGGACGGCACAGGCCAGCTCGTCGACGGTGTCGGCCCTGTGGCCGATGTCGTCGGCGGCATCGCGGACAACGTCCGGTCGGCGACGGAAGCACTGCCGCGCACCGCGGCAGATGATTCCGCGGCCACGCAGGCCACGGCCGTGCAGGCCGAAGCGGCGGCCGTGCCGGCCGATCGTCTCCGGTGGCCGTTCGCAATGATCGCGATCGGCACCCTCCTGCTCGTCGCGGCGACGGTCGTTCCGCTCGTCGCCGCCCGCCCCGTCGCTGTCGTGCCGGCGCAGGCCGGCCGGTAGCACCGTCCGGAAGTCGGCGTCAGGCGGCGTCGAGGTGCGTGTTCAGCAGTTGCCGTAGCTCGTCGCGCGGAATCCGCGATTCGACGAGAGCGGTGGTCGGCGGATCGCCTCTTGCCGGGCTGCCACGACGCCGGATCCGGCACCGTCGGCGAATCGTTCGAACATGTCGATCACCTGCGCTTCCGGGTGTGTTTCTGATGCACCGCCTGGCGGCTGACCCCGAGTTCGTCGGCGAGGTTGACAACCGGGGTGCGTCAACGAAAAGTGACAACCGCCCGGTGCGCGGGTCGCAGAGGCTCTACCGGGGCCAACGGCCGGTAGCCGTGAACTTCTCCAGCACCGCGAGCGGCCCGGCGAGGTCCATCCCTTCGGCGGCGACCCACTCGTCGGAGAAGTAGGTGTCGGCGTAACGCTCACCGCCGTCGCACAGCAACGTCACGACACTGCCCTCGCGGCCCGCGGCGAGCATCTCGGCGATCAGGCCGAAGGCTCCCCACAGGTTCGTGCCCGTCGAGCCGCCCACGCGACGTCCGAGCGCGGCACTCGCGTGCCGCATGGCAGCGATCGATGCCGCATCGGGCACCCGCACCATCCGGTCGACGACCTCGGGCACGAAGGACGGCTCGACGCGCGGACGTCCGATCCCTTCGATGCGCGAGGACATCCCGGTGGTGTAGTCGGCCGATCCCGTCTCGTATCCGCCGAAGAACGCCGAGTTCTCCGGATCGACGACGGCCAACCGCGTCCGATGCCGGCGGTAGCGGATGTATCGGCCCAGGGTCGCGCTCGTGCCGCCGGTCCCGGCGCCGACGACGATCCACTCCGGCACG
The DNA here is from genome assembly GCF_001646655.1 of Rhodococcus gordoniae. GTDB lineage: Bacteria > Actinomycetota > Actinomycetes > Mycobacteriales > Mycobacteriaceae > Rhodococcus > Rhodococcus gordoniae. The sequence goes on from NZ_LPZN01000003.1 coordinate 141,334, forward strand.
GGATGACGCTCGAGGCGCATCTGCGAGTAGATGCTCTCGGCGATGTTGTTGTTGCCGCGCCAGTCGGTGACCCGCTCGGCGTTCGTGAACTGGTCCATGAAGCATCCGCCGAGCTCGTCGGCGAGCCGCTGCGCCTCGGTGTAGATCTCCGGCGGCCGATCGATGTAGTGGCACCGGCCGCCCTGAGCCTCGATGAGCGCCACCTTCGCAGGCGACGTGCGACGCGGCACGACCGCCACGAAGTCGAGGCCGAGGAGGCGCGCGAAGTACGCCTCACTCACGGCCGTGGAACCGGACGATGCCTCGATGATCGGAGTTCCCTCTCGGATCCAGCCGTTGCACAGGGCATAGAGGAACAGCGAGCGCGCCAGACGATGCTTGAGGCTGCCCGTGATGTGCGTCGACTCGTCCTTGAGATAGAGAGCGATGCCCCAGTCCCCCGGGAGCGGATAGCGGAGGAGGTGGGTGTCGGCGCTGCGCTGGGCGTCGGCCTCGATGAGCCGGACGGCGTTGTCGACCCAGTCCCGGGCTGCGCTGCGGTCGACGACCGCTCCGGGCGTGGTCACCGCCCGTTCTCGCCGCGCATGCGCTTCTCGAGGTCGGCTCGGTCGGTGCGGCGACGCTCGTCGACCGCGGCGATGCCCTCGTTGACACGACGGCGGAGCGCGGAGAACAGCACGAGCGAGACGGGCAGCGCGATGAGCACGCCGAACAGGGCGGCGACGAGGAGCGGGATTTCCACCCCGAACGCACGGGGAACGTAGAGAATGAGCAGAGTGAGCACGACCACGAGGGCGAGCCGGGCCACCGAGTACAACGCGACGTCCCGGATCAGGGACCCGGTCCCCGTCCGGCGGCCGTCGGCCGTGGCGCCCCCGCCCCGAGGGTATGGGGTGCGCTGGGAAGGGGTATCCGAGGGTTCGTTCCGGCGTTCGTCGTTCACCAGTCCAGGTTAACCGGCCGCCGGGACCACGAGTTCGGAGACGATTGCCGGAAGTCGGACATCCGTCCGTTTTGTCTATTACTTCCGCTTTACCAACCGTAGACCGTTCGAGCAACCAGGGGTGTCGGTGCCACCATGGGCTTGGACATCCCGATCGAACAACTCGATCGCGTCGAACAACTCGATCACGACAACCGGGAGGACATTCGCAATGAGCGCACCCACTTTCAACGGCGCGAAGGAATCCCTGCTGACCCCGGGTCAGGTGGCGGCCCTGTTCCATGTGGATCCCAAGACCGTCACCCGATGGGCCCACGCCGGCCGACTGGGCTCGCTGCGGACCCCGGGCGGGCACCGCCGCTTCCGTGAGTCGGAGGTCCTGGCACTCCTCCGCTCGCTCACCACCGAAGCAACGCGCTGATCGGAGCACGCACGACTCTTCGAGTCGGCACATCGCACTTCCGGCGTGCACCTACCGGGCCTCGTCCGCCCACTCGCGGAACCCACGTGCCGGACCCGGTTCCGCACACATAGACTGTGGACGAACCGTGCTGCGCGCGCCGCAGCCCGGAGGTGCACGGCGAGGGCGCATCCTCGTCCGGCACTGCCACGGTCAGGAGGTGCAACGTGCTCTATCTGTTGGCACTCATCGGTGCGGTGACCCTCGCCGTCCTGCTGTGGAAGGCGTACGGTCCCGCATCTCGTCCGCCGACCCGCGTGGTCGGCCCGGACGACGATCCCGACTTCCTGTGGAAGGTCGATCGCGAGGTGCACCGCCGCCGCAGCGGCGACGGCACGACCGAGTCCGATCAGGAGCGGGGCGACTGACCGCTCGCACTGCGGACCGAACCACCGGCCGAACCGTCGCGTCCCTGCGCGTCGCGCCACCGGCCTTCGTTCCGCTGGGCGCCGAAACCGTCTGCGATATCCGCGGCGAGTCCGAGGAGGGCCCGCCGCGTTCTCCTGTGCACCCGCTCCAGGTCGATCTCCGCGCCTTCTTCGAGGTGGGGATCGAAAGGTAGGACGTGTACCGTGCGGCAACGCTGTTCGAAATGCCGCACCACGAGGTCGAGATCGACCTTGCCCGATCCCGGCCGCACCGCGTTGACCACGGCCACCGATCGCTCGACGAGTTCGCGGTAACCGTGTGCGTCGAGCCAGTCGAGCGTCGCCGAGGCGCTGCGGGCGCCGTCCACCGAACCCGAACTGATCACGACCAGCGTGTCGGCGTTCTCGAGGATCGCGCTCATGGCCGAGTGCATGAGTCCGGTCCCGCAATCCGTGAGCACGATGCTGTAGAACCGGTCGAGCAGGCCCAGCGTCCGCTCGTAGTCGCCGGCGCTGAACGCCTCGGAGACCGCCGGGTCGGTGTCCGAGGCGAGCACCTCGAGACGGTGCGTGTTCTGCGAGGTGTAGGCGCGGACGTCCGCATACGTCTCGAGCAGTGCCTGGTCGCGCAGCAGTGTGCGCACGGTGGCCGGAGTCTGGTCGGCCACCTTCTGGCTCAGCGTGCCCCGGTCCGGATTCGCGTCGACCGCGACGACCCGATCACCGCGCAGCTCTGCGAAGGTCGAGCCGAGGGTGACCGTCGTGGTCGTCTTCCCCACCCCGCCCTTGAGGCTCAGCAGGGCGATCCGATGGCAGCCGTACAACGGTGCACGGACCCGCTCGGCCAGCTCGTCCTTGCGTTGCTGCCGGAAACTCTCCCCGACGTGGACGCGACCACCGGTCGCCCGGTGGACCACCCGCCGCCAGCCCTTCCGCGGCGGGGCTGCGACCGGCCGTACCAACAGCGACGAATCCAGCGCTGTCGCATCCAGAGCGTTCCCGTCGAGCCCCCACGACTCGATACCGGACCCATCCACCGCGTTCTCCCCCCGTCGACTGTCACGGACGACGGGGGGACGATAGCAGCCTCAGTTGAGCCCGGCGTACGAGTGCAGGCCCGAGACCACCATGTTGATGATGAACAGGTTGAACAGCATCGCGACGAACCCGACGACGTTGATCCAGGCCGCACGGGTGTTACGCCATCCGGAGGTCGCGCGGGCGTGCAGATAGGCGGCGTAGACCACCCATGTGATGAACGAGACCGTCTCCTTCGGGTCCCATCCCCAGAACCGTCCCCATGCCGCCTCGGCCCAGATCGCACCGAGGATGATGCCGACACCGAAGAGCGGGAACCCGATGATCGTGGTGCGGTAGGCGAGCCGATCGAGGGTCTGGGCGTCCGGCAGACGCTCCGCGAGCGCTGCGAACACTCCGCTGTGCTCCTCGCCCTTCGGGAAGCGGATCCGCAGAAGGAACAGCAGACTCGCCACGCCCGAGACGAGGAAGATGCCGCTGCCGACACTGATGATCGTCACGTGGATCGGCAACCAGAACGACTGCAGGGCGGGAACCACGGGAGCAGCGTCGGCGTACAGCACCGTCGCCGCGAGGAACATGAGGATCAGGACGGGGGCCAGCAGGTAGACCCACATCGTGCGGTAGGCCGGCCTGCGCAGGACGACCAGGCCGAAGATCACAGCGGCGGCGCACGCCATCGCCACGAACTCGTACATGTTGCCCAGCGGGAACCGCTCGGTGGCCAGGCCGCGCAGCACGATGGAAGCGACCTGCAGTCCGGCGACCACGACGACCAGTGCGCGTCCCATGTTGCCGACACGCTGCGACAGGGTGCGCCCGGGGGTCTGGTCGATCCGTCCCGGTCCGGCAGGGGCCGATCGGGTGCCGGCGGCCACGAGTTCGCGTTCCCGCTGCGCCACCAGGTCGGCCCGGTGGGTCGCGTACTCGGCGACGAGCAGCACCAGCGCCAGCACGAGCACCGCGAACGCCGATTCGAAGGCCCAGTCGCTGTACCGCGCGAGGGTGTCGTTCTGTGTCATCAGTTCTTCTTCTCCTGTGCCGCCGGGGCGGAAGGTGCGTTGTCGCCGAGAAGGCGCTCGACCAGACGGTCGAACTCGTCTCCCCATCCGGCCTGATCGGTTCGTGCGAGGCCGCCGAGCTCTACTACGGTTCGTCGTTCACCGTCGATCACTGTACCGTCCGGGTACGCGCGTGCCCACACTCTGCGTCGTTTGACCAGCAGCGATACGAGCAGGCCGATCATCATGGAGATCGCCGCGACCAGCACCCACTGCTGAACCGGGTCGTGGGAGACCTGCAGGTTGACGAAGTCGGTGGCCTTGTCGAACCGCACCTCGGTGCCGTCGGCAAGTGTCACGCTCTCCCCCGGACGCAGGTTGACGCGGTCCTGTTTCACGAGGCGTCCCTGATTGATCAGTTCCTTGCTGAGCGAGAACAGCGACTGCGGGCTGCCGGTGTCGAGACCGGAGTCGCCCTTGTAGATGTCGATGGCGACGGCCGGGTCCGTCATCGCCGGGAAGATCGATGTGAGCAGTGTGCCGTGGAACGACGCCGTCGGCGCGAACAGTCCCTCGATGGCGATCTGGTTCTTCCGGCGCTCGTCGGCGTCGGGGAACATGCCGCCGGGCGGGTCGAAGCGCATCGCGCCGCTGCTGAGGAAGGTCGTCGCGTCGTCCGGTGCCCACTGCAGCGTCTCGGTACGGGTCTCACCGTTCGGCCAGGTGACCGTGAAGGTCGGGGCGTAGCCGTGGCCCTGCAGGTACACACGGTCGCTGCCGACCCGCAGCGGATGATTGACCTTCAACTGCGCGTCGCGCCAGGTGTTCGTGACGAGATCGTCGCCGTACTGGTACTCGATGTCGGAGGTGAACATCTCCGCCTGCCCGTTGTCGAGATAGTCGGCGGCGAAGGTGTGCACCCGTACGCACATCGGGTTCAGTCCGGTCCCGTCGAGCGTGAGACCGGCCCGGAAGGAGTCGAAGGACGCCGGTGATGTCGTGCAGAACTCCTGACCGTTCGCCACGAGGATGCGCTGACCCTCGTAGCCGAGAAGCTTGCCTGCGGCGACCGCGACGAGCAGTCCGACGAGGGAGATGTGGAAGACCAGGTTGCCGGCCTCGCGCAGATAGCCCTTCTCGGCGGAGAGGGTCATCTCGCCGTCGCGCTCCCGGGCACCGCCCTCGCGACGCGCGATCTTCCATCCGCGCAACTGCCCCTGGATGTGCTCGAGGACCGCCTCGGGGGTCTCGGCCACTGTGGTCTGCACATGATGCGGAAGACGCTTCAGGTTGCGGGGTGCGGGGACCGGCGGTGTCCGCAGGGCGCGCAGATGCTCGACGCAACGCGGCAGGATGCAGCCGACCAGCGAGACGAACAGCAGCACGTAGATCGCGGTGAACCAGAAGCTGCCGAAGACGTCGAACAGCTCGAGCCGGTCCATGATCGGGCCGAGGGCCGGACGTGCCGCGATGTACTCGTCGACCTTCTGGTTGTTGAGGCTGCGCTGCGGCAGGAGCGCGCCGGGGATCGCGGCGAGGGCGAGCAGGAACAACAGGACCAGGGCGGTCCGCATCGACGTCAGGCCGCGCCAGGTGTTCCGGACGAGCGCGGCGGCACGTCCGGCCGTGCTCTGCCGGGGCGGAGGCGAGGGTTGCGGGGCGGGCGTCGGGGTGTGTGTCGCGGTCATACGGGCAGAGTCACTTCCGAGATGAACGAGTCACGGATCCAGGACACGAACAGGTCCCATGCGCCGGTGACGAGAGCGATACCGACGGCCACGAGCATCAGGCCGCCGACGATTTGCACGGTACGCGCGTGCGTCCGCAGCCAGCCGACTCCCCGCAATGCCCGCGCCGAACCGAGGGCGAGCACGACGAACGGCAGTCCCAGACCGAGGCAGTACGCGACGATCAACGCGACCCCACGGGCTGCGGTCGTACCCTCCGTACCCGCCGCGAGCGAGATCACCCCCGCGAGGGTGGGGCCGAGACAGGGGGTCCACCCGAGCGCGAACACCGCGCCGAGCAGCGGCGCTCCTGCCAGATTGGAGATGCGGCGCGGGGTCGGCCGGGTGTCGCGCTGCAGAGCCGGCACGAGGCCGAGGAAGACCAGACCCATGACGATCGTGATCACACCACCGACCCGCATGAGCAGTTCACGGTTGACGGCGAGCGCGGAGATCGCACCGAAGATCGAGACCGTCGCGAGGACGAACACCACCGTGAAACCCGCGACGAACAGTCCGGCAGCACCGGCGACCCGGAGCCGTCCGTCGCTGCGGAGCGTCGTCGTACGGGTACCGGCCTGCTCCGCGGTCACGGCCGGAGCCTCGGCTCCCACCACCCCGGCGAGATAGGACAGATAACCGGGAACGAGCGGCACCACACAGGGCGACGCGAAGGAGACGAGACCGGCGAGCAGGCACGCGCCCATCGCCAGCAGCAACGGACCCGACAGGGCCGCGTTCTGGAAGGTCTCGCCGATACCCGACGCCAGGATCGTCATCACCGCTCCGTCTCCGGCTCTGCCGCGACCCGCTCGACGACCGGCTGCAGGTCCTCGGCGAGCAACTCCGTCAGGTACACCGCGGCCACCCGGTGCTCCCGGTCGAGCACGACCGTCGTCGGCACCACCGAGGTCGGATAGTTCCGTCCGAGCGCGAGAAGCGAGCGCATCGGCGGGTCGTAGATCGACGGATAGCCGATCCGCTGATCGGTCACGAAGTCCTGGGCCTTGTCGCGCTGGCTGTCGCGCACGTTGATGCCGAGGAACTGCACCCCGAGATCCTTGGTGGCCTCGTAGACCCGTTCGAGATCGTCGGCTTCGCTGCGGCAGGGGGCGCACCACTGGCCCCACACGTTGAGCACGACCACCTGTCCCTCGTAATCGTCGAGGGAGAGGGTCTCGCCCTCGTTCATGAGGTCTTCCCCGGACAGTTCCCCGAGGGTGCCGCGCTCGGCCGGGGGGTCGTAGAAGATGCGGGTCTGCCCACCGGGCGAGACGAAGTCGAACGTTCCGCCGGTGGCGACGGCGTCGTCGCCGGTGGCACAGGAGGTGAGAAGAACGGCGCCGCAGAGCGCAACGACGGCCGCCCGGAGCACTCTTCTCATGCGCCGTGGACGTTGGGGTCGGAGGCGCCGGCCGGTTCGGAGTACACCAGGTCGACGAGGGTGTCGCCCTCGTAGACCAGGGAGGTCAGCGACGCGAGGCTGCACTGGCGGCGGCGCGGATCGTGCCACAGGCGCTCGCCCTCGAGGAACCGGCGCAGCGTCCACACCGGAAGCTGGTGACTCACGCACACCGCTTCGCGTCCCGCCGCGGCCACGCGCGCGGCGTTGACGGCGGCGAGCATGCGGTGGGCGATCTGCAGGTAGGGCTCCCCCCACGACGGCGTGAACGGATCGCGCAGCTTCCACCAGTGCCGGGGCCGGGCGAGCGCACCGTCGCCGACCGAGACCTTGAGGCCCTCGAAGTCGTTGGCCGCCTCGATGAGGTTCTCGTCGGTGCGGATCTGCAGTCCGTGCTTCTCCGCGATCGGAGCGGCCGTCTGCTGCGCCCGGTCGAGCGGCGATGCGACCACGTGCGCGATGTCGTGGTCGGCCAGCGAGGCCGCGACCGCTCGTGCCTGCGCTTCGCCGGTCACCGACAACCGGAATCCGGCCAGGCGACCGTAGAGGATGCCGGAGGGGTTGTGTACCTCTCCGTGGCGGAGCACGTGCACGATCGTGCGGGTCTCGGACGGGGCGGCGTCGGTCACGTCGATTGTTCCTCGAGGGGTGTGGAAGGGGCGGGAGTTCGTCGGCAGGGAACGCGGTGGGGTTACGGCGCGGTCGCCGCCGCAGCCGCGCGGGCGGCGTGCGGCAGGGCATCGGCGATCCGCGAGAACGCGTCGTCGTCGAGCGCGGACGAGACGAACCACGTCTCGAAGGCGCTCGGGGGCGCGTAGACGCCACGCTGGAGCAGAGAGTGGAAGAAGGCCGGGAACCGCCAGGTCTGCGCAGCCTTGGCCTGGTCGTAGTTCGTCACCGGCTCATCGGTGAAGAAGACGCTCAGCAGAGTGCCGGCGTTCTGGACGCGGTGCGGCACACCTTCGGCGGCCAGAGCCTCGCCGAGCAGGCGACCGAGGGTCTCGGCGTTGCGGTCCAGTGCGGCGTAGACGTCGGCGTCGGCGGCCCGCAGGCTCGCGAGGCCGGCGGCGACGGCGACAGGATTACCGGAGAGGGTGCCGGCCTGGTAGACCGGGCCGCTCGGGGCGAGATGGGCCATCACGTCGGCGCGACCGCCGAAGGCCGCGGCAGGCAGACCACCGCTCATGACCTTGCCGAAGGTCATGAGGTCGCCGGAGACGCCGTCGATGCCGTGCCAGCCGGTCGGGCTCGCACGGAAGCCGGTCATCACCTCGTCCATGATCAGCAGCGCGCCGTGCTCGCGGGTGAGCCCGCGGAGCCCCTCGTTGAAGCCGGGCACCGGCGGAACCGTTCCCATGTTGCCGGCGGCAGCCTCGGTGATGACCGCCGCGATCTCGCCGGGGTTCGCTTCGAAGGCGTCGCGTACGGCGTCGAGGTCGTTGTAGGGGACGACGATGGTGTCACCGGCCTGGGCACCGGTGACCCCCGGCGAGGTGGGCAGACCGAAGGTCGCGAGACCGGAACCGGCGTCGGCGAGCAGGGCGTCGACGTGACCGTGATAACAGCCGGCGAACTTCACGATCTTCGATCGTCCGGTGAATCCGCGCGCGAGGCGGACCGCACTCATGGTCGCCTCGGTGCCGGAATTGACGAGCCGGACCTGCTCGACGGGCGCGATGCGAGCGACGATCTCCTCGGCGAGTTCGACCTCACCTTCGGTGGGTGCACCGAACGACAGACCGGCGACGGCGGTGGACCGGACCGCCTCGACGACGGCGGGATGAGCGTGCCCGAGAATCATCGGACCCCAGGAACACACCAGGTCGACATAGGTATTGCCGTCGACGTCGGTGAGCAGCGGACCCGATCCCGACGCGAAGAAGGGGGGATTGCCGCCGACCGATCCGAACGCGCGGACCGGAGAGTTGACGCCCCCCGGTGTCACCTTCGATGCCCGGTGGAAGAGTGCGGCGGATCGAGTGTCGTGGGTGGACGAAGCATCGGGGGTCGCAGTCACGACTTCCAGTGTCCGTAGTTTCGCGAGATTTGCCAAAAACACGGGTGATCAAACCTGATGTGTTTTTTCTCCCGTACCAGGAAAAAGGGACACCGTGAGTGACATGCCGCACCTATCGTCTGAGGCATGCCGACCACAGCCGAACATCTGCGCATTGCTCTCGACGGTGCGTGGCACGAAGCCCGCGAACGCGCACGCACGGATCTCGCGCACGAGAAGTTCGCACCGCACTACACCCCCGAGACCGACAAGGCCCGCGCCATCGCACTCGAGCAGATGCGCCTCCTGGCCGAGCACGGGTACGCCGCGGCAGGCTTCTCCGTCGAATCCGGCGGCACGGGCGACGCGGGCAGTGCGGTGGCCTCCATCGAGATGCTCGCGATGTCCGACCTGTCGCTGATGGTCAAGGCCGGCGTGCAGTGGGGGCTGTTCGGCGGTGCCATCGAGAACCTCGGCACCGAGCGGCACCACGAGAAGTACGTCAGACGACTCATCGATCTCGACGTCCTCGGCTGCTTCGCGATGACCGAGACCGGCCACGGCAGCGACGTCCAGTCGCTTGAGACCACGGCGACCTACGATCCGGACACCCAGGAGTTCGTGATCCACTCCCCCACCCCGTCGTCCCGCAAGGATTACATCGGTGGCGCAGCGCAGCACGCCCGGTTCGCGGCGGTCTTCGCCCAGCTCGTCACGCAGGGCGAGACCCACGGCGTGCACTGTTTCGTCGTCCCGATCCGCGACGAGGACGGCCACGACCTGCCGGGGGTGACGACCTCCGATTGCGGATACAAGGGCGGTCTGCCGGGTGTCGACAACGGCCGCATCGTCTTCGATCGGGTGCGCGTCCCGCGGGAGAACCTGCTCGACAAGTACGCGGACGTCGAACCGGACGGGACGTACGTCTCCGATATCGACAACCCGAGCCGGCGGTTCTTCACGATGCTCGGCACCCTCGTCCGCGGCCGGATCACCGTCGGCGGGTCGGCGGGGGCTGCCGCGCGGGTCGCGCTGTCCATCGCCACCCGCTACGCCGAGAAGCGTCGTCAGTTCGACGCCCCGGGGCGCGAGGGCGAGGTTCCGATCATGGACTATCTCGTCCACCAGCGGCGCTTGCTCCCCCTGATCGCCCGCTCGTACGCGCTCGGTTTCGCGCAGAACGAGCTGCTCACGACGATGCACCGGTTGCAGTCGACGTCCTTGCAGGAACTCGACGCGCAGGAGCAGCGCGAACTCGAGGGCCGCGCGGCCGGTCTGAAGGTCGCCAACACCTGGCACGCGTCGCGGGCGATCCAGGAGTGCCGCGAGGCCTGCGGTGGTGCCGGGTACATGGCCGAGAACCGGCTCACGGCGCTGCGCGCGGATGTGGACGTGTTCACCACCTTCGAGGGCGACAACCACGTCCTGACCCAGCTGGTCGCGAAGGAACTGCTCACGGCCTACGCCGACGAGGTGCAGGGCATGAGCCCGGTGGAGTGGATGCGGTTCGCCGCCACCACGATCTCCGACATCGTCAAGAAGCGCACGGCGGCGCAGCAGATCATCCAGACGATCGTCGACACCCGCCAGGACAACGAGGAGGACGGCAGCCTCTTCGACCGTGGCACGCAGGTGACGATGTTCGAGGACCGTGAGCAGTACCTGCTGTCCACCGCCGCCCGCCGCCTGCAGGGCGCGATGAAGCGCGAGGACAATCCGTTCGACGCTTTCAACTTCGTGCAGGACCACGTGCTGCACGCCGCCCGCGCGCACATCGACCGGGTCGTGCTCGAGGCGTTCGTCGCCGCGATCGAGGACTGCACGGACGAGACCGCCCGCGACCTGCTGTCGGAACTGTGCGATCTCTACGCGCTGACGATCATCGACGAGGACAAGGCGTGGTTCATGGAACACCGCCTGCTGTCGGTCGAACGGGCCAAGGCGGTCACGCGCGGGATCAACGAACGGTGCCGCAGCCTGCGCCCGCACGCGCTGACGCTCGTGGAGGGTCTGGGTGTGCCCGAGTACCTGCTCGGCTCGGCCATGCTCGAACGTGAGGGAGCGGTCGTTCCGCCTCAGGACGTCTCGGTCTGACCGGGATCGCCGACGAGCTCGCCGAGCCGAGCTCGAAGCTCGTCGGCGTCCTTCGCCCACGCTCGCACGAATGTCCCTCCGGTCAGGCGCAGTCCGACGGCCTTGCGTCCGCGTGGCACGTCGGACAGTTCGCCGAGGCTACGGGCGGTTTCCCATCGTTTCGGTTCCCCGCGGTCGGCGGGCGGCGGCAGCACCGCCTCGATCTCGGCGACCGGCAGTTCCTCGGTGCCCTGCCGCAGGGCCGTGGACGTGAGTTCGACGCTGACGTGCCGGCGGGCCGCCACGACCATGACGTAGGAGAAACCGGCGAGCACGATCGCGAGGATCGGCAACGCGGCCCAGTGCACGACCGGGCCGGTGAGCAGTTCGACGACGAGGGCCACCATGCAGAAGACCGGGCCGATGGCGACGGTGCGCCATCGCGCGCCGGGTTCGTGGAACAGCGGCTCGGCTGCCTCGAACGGGGACGGACCGGTCAAGCGGCGAACGCGCCGGGGATCACGAGCAGCACCGTGGTCACCAGGCCGAGGACGGCGATGAGAGCGATCAACACCAATTCGCGACGGCGCCCATAGGGCCGCGGTTCCAGCTGCATGACGTCCTTTTCGCTCGACGGGAAGGGCCTTCGGACCCACATGGTGAGCCCACCGTACTCTTCCGCCGCGCGCGACGAAACCGAGTGGTACGTCTATTCTTCCGGCAGCCGCAGGAAGAATCGGTTGGCGTCGCGCCGGTGCATCAGCACGATCGCTCCGACGGTCGCGACGGCTTGCAGAATGCCCACCACACCGAGTATCCAGCCCGCGCCACCCTCTCCGACGCCCACACCGAACACGGTGGGCAGGGTCGACAGCGACATGAACACACCGAGCAGGGTCAGTAGCATCCGCGCCCAGTTCTTGGCCTTCAGCAGCTGCCGGACCACCAGGTACAACAGTCCGACGATCACCAGCCCGATGCCCGCGGTCAGCACGACCAGCACCGGGATTGCCGACTCCAGTTGCTCCGTCGTGATGCCCTCGACGGCCTGATCGGCGGCCATCGTGGACATGAGATCGAGCAGTTCGTCGCGTCGGCTCAGCAGATCGGCGAGACTTGCCGCCAAACTCACGACGGCGAGAGCGAGTACCCCACACCACAATTGGTAGGCGGTGGTGACGTCTCCGGGGACGGGACGGTTCGCCGCGGGACCGGGCCCGACGGGCGGAGCGGGAAAACTCATGACAGGCGACCCGCGACCTCGGCGGCCCAGTAGGTGAGGACGATGTCGGCGCCGGCACGCCGGATCCCCACCAGCGATTCGAGGATCGCGGCGTCGCGGTCGATCCAGCCCTTCTGCGCGGCCGCGCTGATCATCGAGTACTCCCCGGAGATCTGATAGGCGGCCACCGGGACGGGCGAACGGTCGGCGACCTCGCGCAGCACGTCGAGATACGACATCGCCGGCTTGACCATCACCATGTCGGCGCCCTCGGCGAGATCGAGATCCACCTCGTGCATCGACTCCCGGCGGTTCGCCGGATCCTGCTGATAGGTGCGGCGGTCGCCTTCGAGGGACGAGCCGACGGCGTCGCGGAAGGGGCCGTAGAACGCCGAGGCGTACTTCGCGGAGTAGGCGAGCTGCCCGACTTCGGTGTGTCCGGCCTCGTCGAGAGCGGACCGGAGGAAACCGATCTGCCCGTCCATCATTCCGCTCGGCCCCAGCAGGTGGGCTCCGGCCTCGGCCTGCGCGACGGCCATCTCGGCGTAGCGCTCGAGCGTCGCGTCGTTGTCGACGACACCGGAACCTGTGAGCACGCCGCAGTGACCGTGGTCGGTGAACTCGTCGAGGCAGGTGTCGGCCATGATCACCGTGGAGTCGCCGAGTTCGCTGCGCAACGAACGCAGTGCGCGGTTGAGCACACCGTCGGGATCGCTCGCCGCGGAGCCGCGGGCGTCCTTGTCCTCGGGCCGGGGCACACCGAAGAGCATCAGTCCGCCGACACCGGCGGCCACGGCCTCGGTCGCGGCCTTGCGCAGCGAATCGGCGGTGTGCTGGTACACCCCGGGCATCGACACGATCTCGCGCGGTTCGTCGAGGCCGTCGGCCACGAACATCGGGAGCACGAGATGGCGGGGTTCGAGGGAGGTCTCTGCCACCAGCCGTCGGATGGCAGGGGTGCTGCGCAGCCGGCGGGGACGGATGTCGGGGAACATGGGGAGAACACCTTCCATACGGGTCGTGCGCGGTTCCGGTAGCGGTGACTACCGGAACCGCGCACGAGTCATCGGAACATCAGCGGCGGGCGCGGGACTTCTTCCGCGGCGGGGGCAATGCGCCCTCGGCACGGAGCCGGGCAGCGTGCTCGGCGAGCGCGTCGACCAGCGGACCGATCTGCGCGGTCTCGGGCTGCACGTCCACCCGCAGGCCGAACTCGATCGCGGTCTCGGCCGTCTTCGGGCCGATGCACGCGACGATCGTGCGGGCGTGCGGCTTGCCGGCGATACCCACGAGATTGCGGACGGTCGACGACGACGTGAAGCACACCGCGTCGAAACCACCGGTCTTGATCATCTCGCGGGTCGCGGCCGGCGGCGGAGCGGCACGCACGGTGCGGTAGGCAGTGACGTCGTCGATCTCCCAGCCCCGTTCGCGCAGGCCTTCGGCGAGGGTCTCGGTGGCGATGTCGGCGCGCGGCAACAGCACCCGGTTGACCGGGTCGAAGACGTCGTCGTACGGGGCGAACTCGGCGAGCAGGCCCAGGCTGGACTGTTCGCCGCTGGGCACGAGTTCGGGGATGATTCCGAACGAGCGCACCTTCGCGGCCGTGGCCTCACCGACACACGCGATCTTGACGCCGGAGAACGCCCGCGCGTCGAGACCGAACGCCTCGAACTTCTCCCACACCGCACGCACGGCGTTGGTGGAGGTGAACACCACCCACTGGTAGCGGCCGTCGACCAGACCCTTGACCGCACGTTCCATCTGGGCGGGGCTGCGCGGCGGCTCGACCGCGATCGTCGGCACCTCCATGGGGATCGCGCCGTGCGTGACGAGTCGTTCGCTCATCTCGCCGGCCTGATCCTTGGTGCGGGGCACGAGGACGGTCCAGCCGTACAGGGCGCGCGACTCCCACCACGACATCTTGTTGCGGTGCGAGACGACCTTGCCCACGGTGACGACGAGCGGCCCGACGAGTTCGGAGCCCGCGTCGTTCAGGGTCGCGAGCGTGGCCTCGACGGTGCGCTGCTGACGGGTGGTTCCACGCACGGTGATCGCTGCGGGGGTCTGCGGCGCGAGACCGTGCTCGACCAGCGCGCTGGCGGTCTCGGCGAGGTGACCGGAGGTCGCGTGGAGGACGAGGGGTCCGGGGGCTGCGGCGAGCGCGGCCCAGTCGACCTCTCCGCGCACGTCGACCTCGGTGTGGCACGAGCCGAGTGCCATGCCGGCGTAGCTCGGCACCGACGATCCGGCGGGCAGACCGGGGAGGACCTCGAAGACCACCTGGGTGCGGGCGACGGCGTTGACCTCGGCGATCACCGAGTCGGTCGTGAGGGGATCACCGGCGACGAGGCGCACCACGTCGTGTCCGGTCTTCGCCTCCGCGACGAGCGTCTTGGCTACCTCGGAGGGCTCGCCGAGTGCGGGACGGACCTCGGCGACGGGTTCACCGGTCTCCGGGTCGGCACCGTGGTCGGAACCGACGAGGGCAACGACACCCTTGTCGACATCGGGGTCGGTGAAGGCGATCGTGGCGCCCGCCAGCACGTCACGCGCGCGCACGGTGAGCAACGCAGGATCGCCCGGCCCCGATCCCACGAACAGGATGCGCCCGGGGTTGTGCTTACGGACTCGGCTCATCGGTCATTCTCCAGTGCGGTCAAATCAGTGATAAGGGCAAATCGGGTGACGGTCACGGCTGGGTCAATCATCGGCAGGTCTCGTCTCGGGAACGATCCCGTGCTCGACCATGAGTTCGCGCGCACCGAGATCGAGCAGTTCGCGCGCGATACGACGGCCGAGTTCCTCGGCCGTCTCCGGCGCCCCCACCGCGCTCGCTCGCAGCACATCCGATCCGTCCAGGGCGGCGGCACACCCGCGCACCGACAACTCCTCGATCACGCGGCCGTCGTCGTCGAGGGATTCGACGACCTCGGCGATCGCCCCGACCGGTGCGGTGCATCCGGCTTCGAGTTCGGCGAGCAGCGACCGCTCGGCGACGACCGCGGCGCGGCTCGGGGCGTGGTCGAGACCCGCGAGCAGTTCGATCATCTCGGGATCGTCCGACCGGCACTCGACGGCGAGCGCACCCTGCGACGGCGCCGGCAGCATCTGCACCGGTTCGAGGGACTCGGTGACGCGGTCGAGGCGCCCGATGCGCGACAGTCCGGCGCGCGCGATGACGATCGCGTCGAGTTCTCCGGAGTCGACCTTGCCGATGCGGGTGTCGATGTTGCCGCGCAGCGGTTCGATCTGCAGTCCCAGTCCGAGCGCGGCGAGCTGTGCCCGCCGGCGCGGTGCCGAGGTGCCGACCTTCGAACCGGGCGGAAGTTCGCCGAGGACGAGTCCGTCGCGGGCGACGAGCGCGTCGCGCGGATCCTCCCGTTCGGGGACGGCCGCGATGACGAGGCGCGGGTCCTGGAAGGTGGGCAGGTCCTTGTAGGAGTGCACGGCGACGTCCACCTCACCGGCGAGCAGCGCCTCGCGCAGCTCGGCGGTGAACACGCCGACACCGATGCGCTGCACGGGGCCGGGGGTGACATCGCCCTTGGTGGTGATGATGACGAGCTCTGCCGGGCGACCGGCGGCGATGAGTGCGTCGCGCACGGTGCCGGCCTGGGTCGTGGCGAGCACGCTGCCACGGGTACCGATCCGCAGTGGGCGGTCCTGCCGAGCAACGTCGTCGCGGGAAACCGATGCGGCTTCGGTGCTCATGCGGTGCCGTCCTTTCGTGAGACCTGGAGTTCGGTGGTGACAGCGGGGTCCAGTGCGGCGGACAGATCCACCGCGAGGGTCGGATCGGTCAGCGAGCCCAGGTCCTTGGTGGGGGTCGCGACCGCCTCGACCGAACCCGGCCTCAGCTCGAACAGCTCCCGCAGGGCCTCGGCGTACTGGTCGCCTCCCGGCGTCGACGCGAGCTGCTTGACGCGCACCGTCGGCGCGTGGAGGAGCTTGTCGACGACCCGACGCACCGTGCGGGCGACCTCACCGCGCTGGCCGTCGTCGAGATCGGGCAGTCGCGATTCGAGGCGCATCAGCTCGGCCTCGACCACTTCGGCGGCACGCTGACGCAGTGCCGTCACCGTGGGGGTGACCTCCGCGAGGCGCTGCGCGGTGAGGTACTGCGACAACTCGGCGGCGACGATCGTGCGGGCGGCGTCCGCGTCGTTCGCCGCGGCGCCGGCCGACGGGTCGCGCTGCAGCGACTCCATGTCGAAGACCTGCACGCCGGGAAGACCCGCGACGGCGGGATCGACGTCGCGCGGCAGGCCGAGATCGCAGATCGCGAGGGGGCGTTCGCCGCGCCCGGGCTGTGCGAGCGCACGGTGCGCGTCGGCGAGAGTGACGACGGCGCCCACGGCCCCGGTGCAGGTGACGGCGACATCGGCGCGGCTCAGTGCGGCCGCGAGGTCGTCGAACGCGACGACCTCGGCCTCGACACCGGCGGCCCGCGCGGTCTCGGCGAGTCGCTCGGCGCGATCGCGGGTGCGGTTGGCGACGACGATCGAGCCGATCTCCGCCCGGACGAGGTGTGCGACGGCGAGACCGCCCATGGCACCGGCCCCGATCACTGCGGCGGTGCGGCCCCGGAGGTCGCCGCCGAGGAAGTTCGCGGCCTTGTCGAGCGCAACGGAGACGACGGAGGCACCGGCGGCGTCGATGCCGGTCTCCGAGTGCACCCGCTTGCCGACACGCAGCGCCTGCTGGGCGAGTTCGTGCAGTGTGCGGCCTGCGGCCTGCTGGGCGTCGGCGGCGGCGTAGGCCGTGCGGATCTGCCCGAGGATCTGCTGCTCCCCCACGACCATCGAGTCGAGACCGCTCGCGACGGAGAAGAGGTGTTCGGCCGCCGCCTCGCTGTATCGGACGTAGGCGTGCTTGTGCAGTTCGGTGACGGGAAGACCCGAGTGCTCGGCGAGCAGATTGCTGACCGCGGCCAGCGCACCGTGGAAGGCGTCGACCACCGCGTAGATCTCCACCCTGTTGCAGGTGGAGACGATCATCGCTTCGGAGATCTTGTCCGACGCCAGCATCTTGTCGGTGAGCTTGGGACGGTCGGTGTCCGTGACCGCAACCTTCTCGAGCACCGGGACCGGTGCGCTCCTATGCGATATCCCGACGAGGAGAACACTCACGGTGCGATCACCGATCCGTTTCTGGTCGCGGCCGATCCCATCGGACCCGCCTTTCCTGTTGTGGTACGCCGTGCAGAGCTTCGGGTGGAGACCCGCGGGATGCCGGCGGGGCGGACGTCGCCGGCTGCCGGACGGACGTCGGCGCTCGCGGAACGGGCGGTCTCGTCGTTGCGCGTGCTGTTGAAGGACAGGACCTGCATCTCGACGGACAGGTCGACGCGGCGGATCTCGACATGCTCGGGCACCTCGAGTTCGACGGGCGCGAAGCTCAGGATGCTGCGCACCCCTGCGAGCACGAGCAGGTCGCACACCTGCTGCGCGGCGTCGTCGGGGGTGGCGACGACACCGATGGTCGCGCCGAGTTCGCGGGCGCCGCTCTCGAGATCGTCGACGGGCCGGACGACGAGGTCGCCCACACGGGTGCCCACCACGGCGGGATCGGAATCGAAGAG
Organism: Rhodococcus gordoniae; assembly: GCF_001646655.1. GTDB lineage: Bacteria > Actinomycetota > Actinomycetes > Mycobacteriales > Mycobacteriaceae > Rhodococcus > Rhodococcus gordoniae. The sequence continues at coordinate 159,148 of NZ_LPZN01000003.1, forward strand.
TCCGGCCATGGTGAAACCGCGGCGGTCGAAACCGGGATACCGGGCGAGCGCCCGTCCGAGATTGCCCACTCCCACGAGTACGACGCGGTGACCCCGGTCGAGCCCGAGGGCGGCTTCGATGCGGGACTGCAGGCGCAGGACGTCGTAGCCGACGCCGCGCACTCCGTTGGGCCCGAGGAAGGACAGATCCTTGCGCAGCTTGGCGGAACCGACCCCGGCCGCGGCCGCGAGTTCCTCACTGGAGACGATGAGCGTGCCCGCTTCCGCGAACGCACCGAGGACCCGGAGATAGGTCGCGAGACGCGTCACAGTAGCCTGGGGGATATCGCGGACCGGAGGGGTGGAAGTGGCACCCTCGCCGGACTCGGCGGTGCCGCGAGCGTCCTCGCCCTGCGGTGGGTGCAACTGCGTCACGGTACGTGGCTCCTCGTCCGGCCGGTGGATACACGCCTGGCCTCACGGTGATCCGGGAATTCGTTCACACCACGGTAACCGCTTGTGAAGCCATGCACAAAGTTGCTCGAAGCACCCCGAATGTGCTTCCCACCTGCTGTACGACGAGGGCCTGTCGCGTCAGCGAGCGAGATCGGCGCGCAAGCGCGGCTCGTCGACCTCCCAGTAACTGTGTTCGCGTCCGTCGAGCAGGACGACGGGCAGGCGGTCCCCGAATTCGGCTCGCAGATCGGGATCGGTTGCGGCAGCAAGATCCACGTCGATGCAGGTGACCTCGACGCCGAGCTCCTCGGCGAGCGCCTCCAACTGTTCGCGTGCCGGCCCGCACGCGCCGCATCCGGCACGGACGAGAAGTGTCAGATGATGACGGCGCGCGGAACCGTCCGTTGCCGAAGACGAATGCTCACTCATACCTCCACTGTGCGGCACGGCCCGTCGAGATGAACGTCACACCCGGTCACGGGGGCGACGGCCTCCCCGTGACGAACGGCATCGCGGGCTAGGCTTGGCGCGGGTCGCCCGCGGACGCGCCGGGCACGACCCCGCCCGTTTCGACAGCCCCGCCCGTCACGACACCGGAGGTGCGAGTGCCAGGACGTTCGTTCCCCTACAGCTGGGGCATGGGTGAGACGTGGGCGCGCATCATCCGTCCCGGACGCCGGCTCTTCTCCCGCAAGTTCGGACCCAGCGAGGAAGAGGTCCGCGCCAATCTCGCAGGTGAGGCAAGCGCCGACGCCGCCCTCGCCCTGCAGGAATCCCGCGTCGAACCCGAGCCCTCGCCCGACACCACGCCCGTTCCGCGCGATCTGACCGCGGCGGCCTTCTTCGACGTCGACAACACGATGGTGCAGGGTGCGTCGATCATCCACTTCGCCCGCGGCCTCGTGGCACGGAACTATTTCGACAAGTCCGACCTGTTCGAGTTCGCCTGGCAGCAGGTCAAGTTCCGCCTGACCGGCAAGGAGAACATGAACGACGTCGCGTCCGGTCGCGACAAGGCCCTGTCGTTCGTGCAGGGCCGCTCCACCGAGGAGCTGCGCCGGCTCGGCGCGGAGATCTACGACGAGATCATCGCCGACAAGATCTGGCCGGGCACCCGCGCTCTCGCGCAGATGCACCTCGACGCCGGGCAGCAGGTGTGGCTCGTGACCGCGACGCCGGTCGAACTGGCCGACGTCATCGCCGAACGCCTCGGCCTCACCGGTGCGCTGGGGACCGTCGCCGAGTCGGAGAACGGGGTGTTCACGGGCCGTCTGGTCGGCGACATCCTGCACGGTCTCGGCAAGGCGCACGCGGTACGCGCCCTCGCGATCCGTGAGGGTCTCAATCTCAAGCGGTGCACGGCATACTCCGACAGCCACAACGACGTGCCGATGCTGTCGGTGGCGGGCACGGCCGTCGCGATCAACCCCGATCCGGATCTGCGGCAGGTCGCCCGTACGCGCGGGTGGGAGATCCGCGATTTCCGGACGGCGCGCAAGGCCGCGAAGGTCGGGGTGCCGACGGCGCTCGGCCTCGGGGCCGCAGGTGGTGCGGTCGCGGTCCTCGTGGGCCGCCGCCGCGATCGAGCGGCATAGGCCGGAGGCGGCGGCACTCAGCCGAGGAAGACGTTGCGGCGGCGCGTGAGCAGCTTGTAGAGGGTCTGTTGGATCGTCTCACGTACGTGGTCGGTGACCTCGAACAACACCATCGGATCTTCCGCCGCCGCGTCGTCGTACACGTCGGTGACGATCGGTGTGCCGAACTCGATGTACCACTTGGAGGGCAGCGGCACGATCCCCAGCGGCCCGAGCGCCGGGAACTGCGGGGTGATCGGGAAGTAGGGCAGGCCGAGCAGACGGGCGAGCGAGGTGAGGTCGGCGAGATTCGGGTAGATCTCCTCCGAGCCGACGATCGAGCACGGCACGATGGGCGCCTGGGTGCGCAGCGCCGCCGACACGAAACCACCGCGTCCGAACCGCTGCAGTTTGTAGCGTTCCTTGAACGGTTTGCCGAGCCCCTTGTAGCCCTCGGGGAAGACCGCGACCACCTGGTCCTGGGCGAGCAGGCGTTCGGCGTCGGGATGGCACGCGAGGGTGTGGCCCGCCTTGCGGGCGACCGTCCCGACCACGGGCAGACCGAAGGCGAGGTCGGCGGCGAGCATCCGCAGCGGGCGGTCGGCGTGGTCGTGCACGGCGACGGAGGTCATCAGCGCGTCGACGGGGAGCGTGCCGGCGTGGTTGGCGACGACGAGCGCGCGGCCTTCGGCGGGGATGTTCTCGATGCCGCGGACCTCGACGCGGAACCACTTGTCGAACAGCGGGCGCAGCACCGGCAGGACGACGTTGTCGGTGAAGTGCGGGTCGAAGCCGAAGTCGTCGACCTCGTAGTCGCCGGTCATGCGGCGGCGGACGAACTCGGCGGTAGCGGCGACCTGCTGTGCGAGGGTTCCGCGCAGGTCGTCGAGGAACTGATCGGTGCGGCTCTTCCGTTCGGGGGTGGACGGTGGCCCCATCGACGGATGGGGTGTGCGTGCGACCCGTTCGCCGGGACGGCGGTTGCCGGCGTGCAACGGGATGACCTTCGCGACCTCCGTCATCGCGTCTCCCTCGTCTCTCCGAGCACGGAGAGCGCCATCGACTCGGCCTTGTCCACCCATTCGGTCTTCACGAGGCGGGTGAGGGCGAGGCCCCGGGCGAAATCGTCGAGCGCTTCTCTCGTGGTCCAGCGTGGCTCGAATCCGAACTCGTCGCACATGCGCGTGGTGTCGAGTCCGCATCCGAAATGGAAATAGTCGAGTTCTTCCTTGGTGAACGAGTTCATCACGGAACCCATGAGTGCGTGCCCGACGGTACGGAACAGCGCGTAGGGCATCGGCACGATAACGCCTCCGGCCCGGCGCACGGCCTGGGTCATCATGACGATGCCCTCACCGGCGATGTTGTACGTCCCGGGTGGCCCGGCGACGACCGCGTGTTCGAGCGCACCGAGCGCGTCCTCCTCGTGGAGCAACTGGAGGCGCGCGTCGCGGCCGAGCACGTTCGGGACCAGCGAGGAGGTGAGATAACTCGACACCGAGCCGGGCAGCCGGTTCCCGACGGTGGGTGCGAGCCGGAGGATGGTGGTCGCGATGTCGCTGCGCCGCCGGGCGACTCCGCGCAGATACCCCTCGACCTCCAGCATGTCGCGGGCGAAGGCACCGGTGGGCCGGCGGCGGGCACTCATCTCCTCGGTGAACTTCGCGGGATCCTTGGCGCTCGAGCCGTAGACGACGGACGAGGACCGCAGCACGATCCGGCGCACCGACGGCGCCTTCTGGCACACCGCGAACAACTGCATCGCGCCGAGGACGTTCATGTCCTTCATCGCGGTGCGGCTACCCGACTTCGGGGCCTTGGTGACGGCGGACGCGTGGACGACGGTGTCGACGTCCATGTTGCGGATGATCTTGCCGATGAGCGGATTGCGGATGTCGGCGAGCACGAACTCGGCCCGGCCCATGCGTCGGAGCATGTCCTTCGACGGTGACTGCGTGTCGACGCCGATCACCCGCTCGATATCCGGATTCTGGGCAAGCCTGGTGACGAGGAAACCACCCAGGAACCGACTTGCTCCGGTGACCAGCACGACTCGCGGACGTGCCACCTCGTGCCCCTGCGAAACCACTCGTGAACCCCCTGCTGCACCACACGCGTCATCGGTCACATTCGCCCCGGCGCGGTATGCCGTCCCACAATACGGCCACTTCGCTGCCGTCGCACGACAGGTCGGTGAATTTTCGGGTGCCGGGATGCGGAGACGAACGATGCCCGTCACCATGGATGGTGACGGGCATCGGACAGGCGCAATGCTTACTTGCCGAGTTTACGACGCTGCACTCGGGTGCGGCGGAGCAGCTTGCGGTGCTTCTTCTTCGACATGCGCTTACGGCGCTTCTTGATCACAGATCCCATGTGGGCATCCCTCACGTTCCTTGTAGCGTTCCTGCGCACGCCGGTGACGTACGCCTGATGTATGTCGACGCTGGGCCTCGTGGCGACGAGTAACAGCGCCTCACGACACCGGCTGGCCGGTACGACGTCAAGCAATCCTACCGGGGCGGCCCACCGGCGTGAAACCGAGGTCCGCCCCGGGACGCGACTTCCCTCGCGCACCGGATCCGTTCGCCGAACCGCCGTCCCCGACGACGCGCCGACCGTCCCTTATCCGACGTCGAAGTACGACGTCTCCAGATAGTCGTGGACGGCCTTCGCGTGCACGCGGAACGACCGTCCCACCCGCACTGCGGGTAGTTCGCCGCTGTGCACCAGCCTGTACACGGTCATCTTCGACACCCTCATGAGAGCTGCCACTTCGGCAACCGTCAGGAACTGGGTACCGGCGAGAACCGACTGTCCGTCTTGAGGTTGACCCTTCGACGGCGTGTTTCCTGAAACCATTACACACCTCCGGCACGCCCGCGCCGCCGGCTTCCCCTCCGGCGGAACAGACACGCACGTGCTGATTCGAGCTTAGCGTGACAAATGGTTCGTGTGCGACGATGCAGCCGGGGAATTTCCGGCGAGCGAGCCGTTCGTCGTCACGCTACGCCTCACCTGGGCCTCTGTCAGGCGGTCCCGGAGAGCCCTTCCCGGGCCACGGGCGACACCTGATCGGATGCCGCTCCGAGTTGCGCGGAACGACGCTTCGCGGCGTCGAGCGCCTCGTAGAAGGCAGTGCGCACCCCTCCACGCTCGAGTTCGCGGATCGCTGCTGCGGTGGTTCCTCCCGGCGAGGTGACCGCCGCGCGCAGGTCGGCGGCGTTGTCTCCGGAACGCGCGAGCATGGCCGCCGAACCGGTCATCGTCTGCACCACCAGGTCGGTGGCGACCGCTCGGGTCAGACCGAGCGCGACACCGGCATCGATCATCGCCTCCGCGACGAGGAAGAAGTAGGCGGGACCGGATCCGGACACCGCGGTGACCGCATCGATCTGCGACTCCGGGACCACCGAGACCGTCCCCACGCTCGCGAGGATCTCGCGGACCGTGTCGAGATGCTGCTGCTTGACGTACCGGCCCGCGGACAGCACGCTCGCACCCTCCCCGACCAGCATCGGGGTGTTCGGCATCACGCGCACGACGGGGAATCCCGCCGGGAGCTTGGTCTCGTAGCGGACCGTCGGGATGCCGGCCGCGAGCGACACCAGGATCTGCTCGTCGTCGTTCCCGGCGTCGACCGCCGCGAGGGCGGTGACGACGGCGTCCACATCGTTGGGCTTGACGGCCACGACGACCACGTCGGCGCCTTCCGCGGCGTCGGCGGTGCTGTCGGTGACCCGGATCGAGTAGGTCCGTGACAGTTCGTCACGTCGTTCCTCGAACTTCTCGGCGACCACGAGATCCTTGGTCGCGAAACCGTTCTTCAGCAGACCCGAGACCAGCGCCTCGCCGATCCTGCCGCCACCGATCACTGCGATTCTCGTCATGGGGACAGACTGCCACGACGGCTCGTGCGGTCCACACCACGGTGACGGTCGTGCGGTCACACCGCACGACCCGCCTGCCGGGACCGACCTCGGTGGAGTGCGTCAGCGCGGCATCATGGCCAGCTGACGCGACTGCACGACGACCTGACCGGTCGAGTCGACGACGGTGTGGTCCTCCTCGAACCAGGTGTTGCCGAGGACGCTGCTCTCGGCGATGACGCGCAGCCATCCCGGAGCCGGCACCCGGCGCAGATATGCGGTGAGCTGCACCGTCGGCGCCCACCCGAATCGGCCGAGGTTCATCGCCACGGGAGCCGACACGTCGCCGCACATGAGCGCGAACAGTACCGAGGTGTCGACGTCGGCCTCGTCGCCCGGTGACGGCCGCGTCCACATCGACACGAGCGGTTCGCCCTGCTCCCCGTCGAGGAAGCGCGCGGTGGAGGCGTCGATCCGGAGCCGGGAGGTGGAGGCGAACTTCACGATCTGCCCCATGGGGTGCTCGGGGGTGACGAGCACCGACCCGTCCGGCGGGTCGGCGGGCATGGTGGTCGCGCGGTGCGGCACCGTGTGGAACGGCTGCTCGGTGTCCGGTGCGCCGAGGGTGACGCTCGCCCGCACCGCCACGCGACCGGCCTGGGACAGCTCGACGTCCACGACACCGATCTGTTTGCCCTGCTTGCGCAGGACGGTGGTGAGCTCGACGTCGCCGGGATCGGGCGCGGAGACGAACGAGGCGCTGACGGCGAGGGGCTGGGTGAGGGGGTCGACGCCGGCGTCGAGCACAGACCTGCGGGCCACGGACGCGCAGACCGCGAGCAAGCAGCCGCCGTGCACCTTGGGTCCGATGGTCCACACCGGAGCGATGTGGGCCTGCCATGCGGCGGTGCCGTCGGGGTGGCCGCCCGGCACCCGGGTGACCGAAGTCAGGTCGCGGAAGGGCTGGTCGGTGGGGGTCACTGCTGCTCCTGGTGGTCGTTCGGGGCCGGATCGTCGCCGGTCGTGGGGAGATCGCCGGACCCGAACATGCGGGCGGCGAGATGCTGGTGGGCCAGTCGGCGCATGGCGGTGAGCACCGGTTCGTACAGTGCGGTCCCGAGCACGGCCGCCTCCACGGTGATCTCCCGGGAGTCCGTCGGCAGCAGCTCGAGGTCGAGCTCGGCGATGGCGCGGACGTGTCGGCCGTAGGCATCGATCCGGCGATGTCCCATCCGCAGACCGGCCGTCTCGAGTGCCGCGAGCGCATGTTCGAGTTGTGCCACGGCCGCGAACCGCGGGTCGTAGATCTGGCCGAGGTGTTCGAGCAGCCGACGGGCCCGGGGGTAGTCGGGACCCGTCGAGCCCTCGACGTAGGGAGGCAGCGCGGCAATGGCGTGGCCGAGTTCGACGAACAGGTCGTCGCGGGGGTTGTCGACGAGCTCCACGACGGTCTTGATCTTCTCGAGGGGCAGGCCCTGGGCGGCGAGAGCCCGGACGAGACCGAGGCGGCGGACGTGCCGGTCGTCGTAGGTCGCCGAGGTAGCGCTCGTCGCCACCCCGGGCATGAGCAGCCCTTCCCGCAGGTAGTACTTCACCGTCGGCAGCGGCATGCCGCAGCGCTCGGCGAGTTCCGAGATACGCACGGACCACCTCCCGTCCTCGACACCGGATACTACAACTATCCAGTTACGTGGATCCTGGTGAGCAGGTGTGGAAAGGACTTCCGCGCCGGAGCGACTCGGCAGGATGTTCGTGGCGGTTCGGCGGTTCCGCTCGCCGGCATCCCTCACCGCGGGTGCTGATCTCAGGCGTCGCCGTGTTCGCCGCCGGAATCGGTGCGCTCCGATTCGGGGATGCGCGCGATCTCCGTGTGCCGGGGACTCTCGGGACCGGCCGTGAGCGCGCGCGTCGCCGAACGATCCAGATGCGTCCGCGCGAAGGCCAGCGACCGGGCCAGCATCCCGGCACGCTCGGCACGTGTGCGCGCGCTCTGGGTGCTGATCTCGAGCACGACGTGACCGCCGAAATCGCTCGCCGCGATTCGGCGGCAGACCTCCGCGCACGGCTGCGTGCCCGTTCCTGGGACGAGGTGCTCGTCGAGCGAGGACCCCCTGCCGTCGGCGAGGTGGAGGTGGGCCAACCCCTCCCCCATCCGATCCGCCAGTGCGAGAGCGTCTGCTCCTGCCGTCGCGGTGTGCGACAGGTCGAGCGTGTAATGCGCGAAACCGGTGTCGGTCGGGTCGAGCGACGGGCTGTAGGCAGAGACCGCGCGGCCCGGACCGCGTCTGCGCAGACGTTCGGCGCCGCGATCACGACCACCGAAGACGACGTCGGCCCTCATGGGATACATGTTCTCGACCGCGACCGCCACGCGACTGTCGGCCTCCAGCGCCGCGACCTGATCGGAGAAGCCCTCCGCATAGCGGCGCTGCCACCGGAAGGGTGGATGGACCACCACGGTCTCCGCCCCGAGGATCTCTGCGACACGCACCGAACGGTCGAGCTTGGCGGCGGGATCCGCTCCCCACACGCGCTGCGAGATCAGCAGGCACGGCACGTGCACGGCGAGCACCGGCACCCCGTACTCGCGGACGAGACGCTCCACCGAGGTGGGATCCTGGCTCACCGGTTCCGCCCACACCATCAGCTCGACCCCGTCGAAGCCGAGGTCGGCCGCGAACCGGAACGCCGCTTCGGTAGTCCGAAGCGGTGGACAGCCCTACCCGGATTCCCTGCGCGGTCGGCATCGGCTCACCCGCCGGGAAGCAGGAACAGGAGCGGCCCGAAGGACACGAAGGCTCCCACGGCGAGTGCGATGAGCTGGCTCGTGATGTCGTCGGTGCGCCGCAGTACGCGCACGAGCGCGACCAGGCCGACGATCACCAGCAGGGCGAGCGCGAAGGCGACCCAGGGCATGAGATCCCACAGACGCTCGAAGCCCTTGAACAGCAACCCACCCGCGACGATCGCCGCGACGCTCTCAACGATCAGCAACGCCCACTGCTTGAGGCTGCTGCCTTGATCCGCGTCGCCGGAACTCTTCCGTGCCGAGTCGTCGGCCGCGGCGGCCGACGATCCCGTGCCTCGGGACTTCCGCGAACGCGTCGCCGGCGATGTCTTCTCCGCAGGCGCATCGGAGGTCCCGGCCGCAGCACCGATGGTGTCGGTCGAGTCGTCGAGGTCGGAGCCGGTGCCCTGCAGGTCGCTCGCAGGGCCGGACAGCAGTCGCGGTTCCGCGACATCGGCCTTACGCGCCGATACCGCCGGCGCACTCGCCTTCTCGGACTTCTTGTCGGGGACCGCCTCACCGGGCTGCGCACCCGTTGCGGCAACCGCGCCGAGATGCGCCCGCGCGCGGCGCGGAAGCGCTTCGGGACGAATGATCTCGGTCGGCGACTCGACCTTCGGCGGAGCCGACACGGACGCCTTCGATACGGTCGCATTCGCCTCGGGGGAGGGCGGTGTCTCGGCCGGAGGTGTCGTCGATCCGGTCTTCACGGAAGGTGTCTTCGCGGGAGCCTTCACCGGAGGCGTCTTCGCGGCAGCCTTCACGGGAGGCGTCTTCGCGGGAGCCTTCACGGGGGGCATCTTCGCGGGAGCCTTCACCGGAGGCGTCTTCGCGGGAGCCGTCTTCGATTCGGCAGCGACCCGCGGCGTCACGGTGGTCTTCTCGACATCGGACAGCGCGAAGGTCGCCGTCTTCGGCGTCTCGGCCGTGCGGTCCACCGGTGTCGCCGGTTCGCGGGTCTCCGTCTCGGCGGGAGCGACCGGATCCGTCTGCTCGGCAGTCTTGTCGTCGGCTGCACGCGTGATCGGGATCTCACCCGTCAATTCGGCGACCGAGATGCCGCCGCTCGCACCTCGTCGGCGTCGTCCCCCGGCCCGCGTTCCCACCTTCTGGCCGTTACGCGCCAACAGCTCGGCCACGGAGATCTGGCCCGTGTCGTTGCTGCGATTCTCGCTCATCCGGTTGCCACCACCAGTTCGCCACCCATATCCGTATCGAGCTTCCGAAGAATCAGGCCTTCGCGCAACGCCCAGGGGCAGATCTGCAGCGTTTCCACTCCGAGGGCACGCATACTCGCCTCCGCGACGAGGGCGCCGGCGACGAGCTGCTCGGATCGGTCGGAACTGACCCCTTCGAGTTCTGCCCGGTCGGCCGTGGTCATTCGCGAGATGAAGGCGATGAGCTGACGCAGTCCGCTCGCCGTCAGGGTCCGTTGTACCCGCAGGCCCGCCGACGAAGGAGCCGCGCCCGTCAGGCGCGCCAGGGTCCGGAAGGTCTTCGACGTGCCCACGCACAGATCCGGGTCGCCCGCGCTGCTCAGAATCTTCGCCGGTTCGGCGAGTTCCGCGTCGAGCCAGTCGCGCAGAGCCGATATCCGGCGCTTCCCGGGCGGGTCCTCACGGAACCAGTCGCGTGTGAGTCGCCCGGCACCGAGCTGGAGGGAGTAGGCGATCTCGGGATCTTCGTCGCCGCCGAACGTGAGCTCGAGCGAGCCACCCCCGATGTCGAGGTCGAGGATGTTTCCGGCGCTCCAGCCGTACCAGCGACGCACCGCCAGGAATGTCAGCCGGGCCTCGTCTTCACCGGAGAGCACGTCCAGCGACACCCCGGCTTCCCGGCGCACGCGTTGGAGGACCGCCTCGGAGTTCCCGGCGTCGCGCACCGCGGACGTGGCGAACGCCATGAGTTCCCCGCATCCCGACGTGCGGGCGATGCTGGCGAACTCGGCGGTGGTCTCGACGAGCCGGTCGGCGCCCCTGGTGGTGATGTCTCCGTTGTCGTCCGTGTTCTCGGACAGCCGCAGGGTGGCCTTCGTCGAACTCATCGGCGTGGGGTGCCCACCACGATGGGCGTCCACCACCAACAGGTGGACGGTGTTGCTTCCGACGTCGAGTACCCCTAAGCGCACATCAACACGGTACTGGGTCTACCGTCGGGACCTGTGACAGCAGGTATGTCCCATGCCCCACACAAACTCGACCCGGCCCCCGAAGTCCCTCTCGACTTCCCTCGGGAATGGGTGGAGTTCATCGACCCCGACAACGACGAACACGTCATCGCCGCAGACATGACATGGTTGCTCTCGCGGTGGACCTGCGTGTTCGGCACCCCGGCGTGCCAAGGCATCATCGCCGACCGGCCCGACGACGGGTGCTGTTCGCACGGCGCATTCCTGTCCGACGACGACGACCGCACGAAGCTCGCGAAAGCAGTGAAACACCTCACGCCGGCCGATTGGCAGTTCATGGACAAGGGCCTGGGCAAGAAGGGCTATCTCGAAGAGGACGAGATCGACGACGAGCCCGCCCTGCGCACCCGCCGGTACAAGGGCGCGTGCATCTTCCTCAACCGCCCCGGATTCGAGGGCGGCCAGGGATGCGCCCTCCACACCATGGCGTTGCGACGCGGCATCGAACCGCTCGAGATGAAGCCCGACGTGTGCTGGCAGCTTCCGATCCGGCGCACCCAGGACTGGGTCGAACGGCCCGACGGCACCGAGGTGCTGCGCACCGTCATCACCGAGTACGACCGGCGCGGCTGGGGCGAGGGCGGTCACGACCTCGACTGGTACTGCTCCGGCTCACCCGACGCACACGTCGGCGAGCGTCCGGTCTGGCAGTCGTACGCCCCCGAACTCACCGAACTCCTCGGAGCGGCGGCCTACGACGAGCTCGCGCGCCTGTGCCGGCGACGCCAGGGACTCGGCCTCGTCGCGATCCATCCCGCGACGTCGGCAGCACAAGCGGGCGACGGTCAGGCCTCGAGCTTGTAACCGAGGCCGCGCACCGTCACGAGGTGGCGCGGCTTGGCCGGGTCCTGCTCGATCTTCGAGCGCAGTCGCTTGACGTGGACGTCGAGGGTCTTGGTGTCGCCGACGTAGTCGGCGCCCCAGACCCGGTCGATGAGCTGGCCTCGGGTGAGCACCCGTCCCGAATTGCGCAGGAGGTATTCGAGCAGGTCGAATTCCTTGAGCGGCAGGGCGATCGGTTCTCCGTCGACGTGGACGACATGACGGTCGACGTCCATCCGCACCGGGCCGGCCTCGAGCAGTCCGTCGTCCGGCGCGGTCTCGCTCTCGGTGTCGGCCCCACGCCGCAGGACCGCCCTGATCCGTGCGATGAGCTCGCGGGCCGAGTACGGCTTGGTGACGTAGTCGTCGGCACCGAGTTCGAGCCCGACGACCTTGTCGATCTCGCTGTCGCGAGCCGTGACCATGATGACCGGAACACCCGAGCGGGTCCGTAGTTGTTTGCACACGTCGGTGCCGCTCATTCCGGGGAGCATCAGATCGAGCAGGACGATATCGGCGCCCTGCCGGTCGAACTCGGCGAGGGCCGAGGGACCGTCGCCTGCGATCGTCGTCTCGAACCCTTCCTTGCGCAGCAGGAAGGCGAGCGGATCCGCCAACGATTCCTCGTCCTCGACGATCAGCACACGCGTCACGAACTGGTCCTCCGTCTGTTTCTCGATATCCGTCCGCCCGGGAGCCCGGGTGGGGTCTGTGTCACGATCCGACCGCCTTCTCGGTGCGTTCGACGGTCTCGTCGTCGCTGTCCTCGACATGGGCGGGAACGAGCAGGGTGAAGGTGGAGCCGGTGCCCGGCTTGCTCCACAGGGTGATCTCGCCGTGGTGGTTCGCGGCCACGTGCTTGACGATGGCCAGCCCGAGGCCGGTGCCACCGGTGGCCCGCGAGCGGGCCTTGTCGACGCGGAAGAAACGCTCGAAGACCCGTTCCTGGTCTTCCTTCGCGATACCGATCCCCCGGTCGGTGACGGCCATCGCGACCTTGCCGTCGCGCAGCGACCTGCTGATCGACACCGGTGAGCCCGCCGGCGAATAGGCGATGGCGTTCTCGATGAGATTGGTCAGGGCGCTGACGAGCAGTGTCCGGTCGCCGAGCACCTCGTACCCGCTCGGCCGGTCGGTGCTGATCGTGATGGAGGCGTTCTCGGCGGTCAGGTGTGTCCGCTCGAGGGCTTCGGTGACCACGGTGTCGACGTCCACGACTTCGAGGTCGGGCAGTTTCTCGGCGCCCTGCAGCCTGGACAGGGCGATCAGCTCGGTCACCATGTTGCCCAGGCGGGTCGCCTCGCGTTGCACCCGCTCGCCGAAGTGGCGGACGGTGTCGGGATCGTCGACCGATTCGAGCAGTGCCTCCGCGAGCAGCGCCATCGCCCCGACCGGCGTCTTGAGTTCGTGGCTGATGTTGGCGACGAAATCGCGGCGAGTCGCTTCCATCCGGACCTGTTCGGAGTCGTCGAAGGCGTAGAGCACGACGAAGCGCGGGTCGCGGTCGAGGAGTGGCCGCACCGTGCACCGCACGGCGAGGCGGTCCCGTCCGAGCGAGGATTTCGTGCCGAGGTCGAGTTCGAGAGGTTTGCGGCTCTCCAGAACCCGGGTGGCCGCGATCCAGGCACGATCGTCGATGAGACGGTTGCGTACGAGTCCGAGTTCCTCGGCCCTCGGATTGAACAGGATGACGTCGTGGAACTTGTCGACCACGGCGATCCCGGTCGACGACCCGTGGACGACGGCGTCGAGCACGTCGAGCATCGTGAGGTCGGCGTCGTCGCTGCCGTGCGCCCGGCGCTGCGCCAGCCTCCCGACGGCGACGGTGACGATCCCGCCGAGGACCGCCGCGACCACGGCCAGCATGACGGCCTGCGTAACACTCACACTTGGAATCGTAATGACACCGGTACCCCGCCGGACACCGGGTAGCCGGCATTTCCCGCACGTCACACCGCATTTTTCGGTTGTTCGAGCGTTGTTCACCGATTGTTCGCCCGGCACGGACGCAACCGACCCCGTCGCCGGCCGGCGACGGGGTCGGTTGTCGGTCCTGTCGGAACCGTTACTTGGCGCCCTGGTTCGCGACCGCGGCCGCTCCGGCAGCCGCGGCCTCGGGATCGAGGTACGTTCCGCCCGGGTTCAGCGGACGCAGGTTCTCGTCGAGGTCGTAGCGCAGCGGGATGCCCGTCGGGATGTTCAGGCCGGCGATGTCGTCGTCGGAGATCCCGTCGAGGTGCTTGACGAGTGCGCGCAGCGAGTTGCCGTGTGCGGTGACGAGCACGGTCTTGCCCGCGAGCAGGTCCTGGGAGATCGTCGACTCCCAGTACGGGATCAGACGGGTGACGACGTCCTTCAGGCACTCCGTGAGGGGAACCTCGTCGACGTCGGCGTAGCGCGGGTCGGCGTCCTGGCTGTACTTCGAACCCGGCTCGATCGGCGGCGGCGGGGTGTCGTAGCTGCGACGCCACAGCATGAACTGCTCCTCGCCGAACTCGTCCTTGATCTCGGACTTGTTCTTGCCCTGGAGCGCACCGTAGTGGCGCTCGTTGAGACGCCAGTCGCGGATGACGGGGATCCAGTGCCGGTCGGCGGCGTCGAGCGCGAAGTTGGCGGTGCTGATCGCGCGGCGCAGCAGGGAGGTGTAGGAGACGTCGGGAAGCACGTTGTGCTCGGCGAGGAGGGCACCGGCCCGCTTGCCCTCGGCGATCCCCTTGTCGGTCAGATGAACGTCCACCCAGCCGGTGAACAGGTTCATCGCATTCCATTCGCTCTCGCCGTGGCGGAGCAGAACAAGTGTTCCGATACTCATGGCCCAATCCTGACACGCGCGGATGGCGATTTCGCCACGGGCGCCCCCGATCGTCGGCTATATCCGACAACGTGCGTTGCCAGAAAGGCTGGTTCACAGTGCTCCGCGGTCCACGGGCATCGAAAACAGGTGTGGCTCCGATGCGGCGGGCACCGGAGCCACACCCCCGCAGATGTCAGGCGTTCAGTGCACGCAGATCCTTGCGGAGAATCTTGCCCGCAGAGGATTTCGGCACCGTGTCGATGAACTCCACCTGCCGGACCTTCTTGTGCGGCGCGACCCGCCCGGCCACGAACTCGATGACCTCGTCCTCGGTGATCGTCGAATCCTGCTGCCGGACGACGAAGGCCTTCGGGACCTCCTCACCCTCGTCGTCGCGGACCCCGATCACCGCGGCGTCCGCGATCTGCGGATGAGTGAGCAACAGCGCCTCGAGTTCGGCCGGCGGCACCTGGTAGCCCTTGTACTTGATGAGTTCCTTGAGCCTGTCGACGATCCGGACGGCGCCCTTCGCGTCGACGGTGGCGATATCACCGGTATGGAGGAAGCCGTCCTCGTCGAGGGTGTCGGACGTGGCCTCGGGGTTGCCGAGGTAGCCGACCATGACGTTCGGTCCCTTGCACCACAGTTCGCCGGGCGCCGAGACACCCTCACCGGTGGGGTACTCGACCTCCTCACCGGTCGCGGGATCGACGATCTTGCATTCCATGTTCGCGATCGTCGGACCGACCGAATCGAGTTCGGTGTCGTTGTCGTCGAAGGGGATTGCGTGCGACACCGGCGACATCTCCGACATGCCGTAGCCCTGCCGGACGTTGCAGCCGAGCCGGGCGGCGACGGCGCCGGCGAGCTCCTTGTCGAGCGGTGCGGCACCGGAGAACACCGTATGCACACTCGACAGGTCGTACCGGTCGACGAGGGGGTGCTTGGCGAGCGCGACCGCGACGGGCGGCGCGATGAACACGTACGTGCACTTGTGTTCCGAGATGTAGGTGAGGAAGTCGACGAGATCGAACTTCGGCATCGTCACCAGCGAGGCACGGTTGCAGAGGGCGGCGTTCAGCAGCACCGTCATGCCGTAGATGTGGAAGAAGGGCAGCAGTGCGAGCACGCGATCGTCGGCGCCGATCCCCATGCGCGGGTTGATCTGGGAGACGTTGGCCACGAGATTGCGGTGCGTGAGCATCACACCCTTGGGCCGGCCGGTCGTGCCCGAGGAGTACGGCAACACTGCGAGGTGAGTCGCCGGATCGAACTCGACGGCGGGGGCCGGTGCACCCTCGGTGAGCAGGTCGCGCAGGGAGGGATGCCCCTCGGCGCCGTCGAGCACGATGAGCAGCTCGTCGGGGATGCCGGCGGCCGCGGCGGCCTCCTTCGCCTGCGGCAGGAACAGGGAGACCGTGAACAGTGCGACGGCTCCCGAGTCGTCGAGCTGCTTCGAGATCTCACCGGCCGTGTAGAGGGCGTTGATCGTGGTCGCGGTGGCTCCGGACCGCAGGATGCCGTGGAAGACCGAGGCGAAGGCCGGCACGTTGGGCGCGAGCAGGCCGACCACCTTCCCGACACCGATGCCCCGGGCGGCCAGCGCCCCGGCCACAGCATCGATGTGGGCCACGAGCGTGCGGTAGTCCGTCACGGCGCCGGACGCGCCGTCGATCAGGGCGGGTCGCGCGAGGTCGGACTCGTCGAGCGAACCGAACAGGAAGTCGTAGACACTCGATGCCGGGATGTCGACGTCGGGAAAGGGACTACGGAAACTCATTCTCATCCTCCGAGCATTCTGTCCGGCACGCGGTGCCGACTTTCGGTCGAGGTCACACTACCGCAGTGATGTGAACCCGGTCACAGGCGTTGTGAGGATACCGGTTGCACCGGGCGCCCGGCCACGCCCGGCCTGCCGGGAGCGCACGAACCCCGCGTGCGACGAATCGCACGCGGGGTTCGGAAGCTGCTCGGGCTGCGCTCAGAGGTACTGACCGCACACCGGCCATGCACCGGCGCCCTGGCCGTCGAGGACGTTCTCGGCGACGCGGATCTGCTCCTCGCGCGAGGCGTTGTGGGCGTATCCGGAGCCGCCGTAACCCTCCCACGTGCTCTGCGAGAACTGCAGGCCGCCGTAGTAGCCGTTGCCGGTGTTGGTCGCCCAGTTTCCACCGCTCTCGCACTGTGCGACGGCATCCCAGTTGCCGGATGCGGCATTGGCGGTACCCGCACCCAGAGCGAACGGGGTCGCAACGAGTGCAGTGGAGGCAGCGAGGGTGCCCAGGGCGCGCTTGATCGTGAACTTTGCCATGTGGATGAATCCTTTCCGGCTGCTTGCGAGGCCCCCGACCCAGGGATCCGCCACACAGGCGGACGGTCGGTGCCGGCAACACGGTGCGGTGCTCGACGCACGCCCGGTTGCTCTCTCGCTCCACCCCTCGGCAGGTTGTGGATCCGGCAATCCCGCGGGGGTGGAACGAGCGGCTGCGGGGCCGGTGTGTAACGCCCGTCGGTATCGGGCCTACATCGACCGTAAGGGTTCATCACGGCGAGGTCACGGACCGATTTTCCGGTACGGCCGTCCGAGAACTCCCGGCGGCATTCGGGAAATCCCCAGGTCGACTCGCAGGAACACACCGTTTCCCGGGCGTTTCCGGGACATCGCACTTGTGGCGATGGTCACACGATGTGCCCGTACAGACCTCTCGAACCGGGCATGTTCACGGCGCGATAACGACGCCGAAGTGGGGTGTCACCCGTTCGCTTCGCGCGGAGCCTCGGGTTCGTCGTCGTCCGTCTCGGGGTCGAACGGCGTACCGGTCTCCCCCTCGATGAGGTGACGGAACGGCTCGAGATTGCGCAGCGGCTCGCCGCGCGAGACGCGCCACTCCCACTCACGCTTGATCGACGTGATGAACCCGATGCCGAGAATGATGTCGAAGTCGTGGTCGGCCGCCTCGAGCACCTGCCCGAGGACCGCGTCGATCTCCTCGGGGGTCACGGCGTGCGCGGCGATGCGTCCCACCAGGTAGATGTCGCCGACCTTGTCGAGGGTGTAGGCCACGCCGTAGAGGCGCCGATTGCGGCGCAGCAGATAGCGGTACACCGATTCGAAGTTCTCGTCCGGTTTGCGGCACACGAATGCCTCGACCCGCACACCGTGTCGTCCGACACTGAGCAGAGTGGTCGTCTCGAGCTTCTTCTCACCCGGAAGCTTGACGACGAAGTGCCCGCCCTCCTTGACAGAGAACTCGAGCCCGCGATCGCGCAGCGTCGATTCGATCGATTCGATGAGCCGGTCGCTCATGCGGTGACTCCCCTCGTCCGTCGCAACTTCCACACTCCCCGCTGCCGCCGCAGCGAATGCTCGCCGGTACCGAAGGCCCGGTTACGGCGCATCCCCGCCCGGCGGTAGCTGTCGAGCAGGCCTTCTGCGGTGTGTTCCCACGAGAAGGACTCCGCATGCACAGGCGCGGTCTCCGCGAATCGCGCGAGGCGATCGGGATCGCCCACCAGAGAACGCAGCGCGGTCGCCCAGTCGTCGATGCGGTGCCCGTCGACGAGCATGCCGGTCTCCCCGTCGCGCACCGCGACGCCGAGACCACCGACGTTCGCGGCCAGCACGGGCGTGCCGCATGCCTGCGCTTCGATCGCGACGAGACCGAACGACTCCGAATAGCTCGGCACCGCAACGAGATCGGCGGCCCGGTAGACCTGGGCCAGACGGTCCGGGGGTTGCGGCGGGAGGAAGGTGACCCGCGACGCGATGCCCAGCGCGGATGCGAGTTCGATGAGCGCATCGGGCCGCTCGAGGCCGGTTCCGGACGGGCCTCCCACGACCAGCACCCGCAACGGCATGCCGGGGTCGTCGGCGAGTGCTCGCGCGGCGGCCTCGAGCAACACGTCGGGGGCCTTGAGCGGCTGGATACGGCCCACGAACGCCACAACGGTCTCACGCGGGTCGAGTCCGAGTTCTGCGCGAGCGGCCGCACGGTCGCCGGGCCGGTAGCGATTGAGGTCGGCGCCCGGGGCGACGACGTCGATCTTCGCGGGATCGGCCCCGTAGATACGTTCGAGCTGCCCTGCCTCGTCGGCGGTGTTGGCCACCAGCCGATCGGATTCCGCGACGACCTGTTGCTCCCCGATCTGCCGGGCTGCGGGTTCGGGGGTGTCGCCCGCGGCGAGCGACGCGTTCTTCACCGCGGCGAGGGTGTGGGCGGTGTGCACCAGCGGCACACCCCAGCGGTCGCGTGCGAGCCAGCCGACCTGCCCGGACAGCCAGTAGTGCGAGTGCACGAGGTCGTAGTAGCCCTGCGGGTGCCGCGCTTCCTCGCGCAGCACACCGGCGGCGAAGGCGCACAGCTGCGTCGGCAGATCGTGTTTGTCGAGCCCTTCGAACGGGCCGGCCTCGATGTTGCGGACGAGAACCCCGGGTGCGGCCTGCTGCACGGCCGGGTCTGCCGACGAGGTCGCGCGGGTGAAGATCTCGACTTCCACGCCGCGACGCGCGAGCTCGACAGCGGTCTGCAGGACGTACACGTTCATGCCGCCTGCGTCCCCGGTTCCGGGCTGCGCCAGCGGCGAGGTGTGGACCGAGATCACGGCCACGCGGTGCGGGCGGCTGGGCTGGGACGTCACCCCTCCATACTGCCCTGCTGCCGATCTTCGCGTGTCGTCGACTCCGCCGTCGCGGCCCGAGCGAACTCTCCGACCTCGGCGACGAACCGGTCCGGATCCTCGACGAACGGACCGTGGTCGACGCCCTCCCAGATCGAGGTCGTGACGCGCCGCAGCAGTGACGCCGCATGGTGCGCCGCGGAGACGTCGACGACCGAGTCGGCGTCGCCGTGCAGGAGGAGAACCGGCACCTCCAGGTCCGCGAGCAGGTCGTCGTTGCCCACCGCGCGATCGAACAGGGCGGCACGTACCCGCGGCGGGGTGGACAGACTCGCACCGAACAGCGCCTGCGACACCGCGCCCTTGCCCTCGCGGAGACCACCGCCCTCGACAGGACCGGTGAGCGCGTTGCCGAACGAGCCGAGTGCGCGCACCGCCTCCTCGGGGTCCTCCGACATCGCAGCGGGGATCGCGGCGCGCATCGAGGCACCGACGCGTCCACCCTTCTCGCCGCGGCCGATGCTCGTGATGGCACCCACGAGAACCAGCCCCGCGACGGCTCCCGCGCCGTGCTCGGCGAGATAGTCGCAGATCACCAGGCCGCCGTACGACCAGCCGAGCAGCACCGCCGGGTTCGCCTCCGAGACGCTCTCGGCGGCAAGGACAGCGGCGAGATCACCGGCCCAGAGGGCACGGTCCGCGTATCCGGTCTCGGAAGCCTGCGAGTAACCGTGTCCGCGCAGGTCGACGGCGACCACCCGGAAGTCCCGGGCGAGCGCGTCCAGGACTCGGTCGCCCCAGCAGCGCGACGACTGCGCCCATCCGTGGACGAGCACGAGAACCGGTGCCGTGTCGGAGCCGAATACGCGATACACGAGGGAGGTGCCGTCGATGCCGGCCACTTCACGAACTGCCATGTGCGTCACTCTAACCGTGCCCGAATGTGGATCCCGCCCGCGCACGTGACCGCGAGGATGCCCGCCGCCACCGCCACGAGATATCCGGTGCCGGCACCGGCCCGGTCGATGACCTGACCCACCAGCGCAGAACCCGCCGCGACGCCGACGCCGAGCCCCGCAACCGTCCACGTGATGCTCTCGGTGAGCCGTTCGGGCGGCACGATCTGCTGGGTCAGCGACGTCGCGACGATCATGATGGGCGAGATCGCGCATCCGGCAACGAAGTACAGCACGGTCAGTATCGGCACCGAGCCGGCGAGCAGCAGCGGGCACAGCAGGACCGCGAGAATGCCGGTGGCGACGAACAACTGACGGGTGGGGGCGCCCGGGCCCACCCGGGTACCGAAGATCAGGCCGCTCACCGCCGAACCGGTCGCGAACAACGCCAGCGTCAGGGTGGCGGATCCCGGGGCGCCCTGTTCCGCGGTGAACGCGACGGCCGCCACGTCGATCACCCCGAAGATCACACCCATCGCGACCATCACGACGACGATCGACAGGAGGACGGGCATGCGCAGGATGTTCGTCCTCGCACGACCTTCGACGTGCGGTCGCACGGGTGGCTCGGTGCCGCGCTGGGCCGAGAGGGCCACGGTGCCGACGAGCAACAGCACCGCACCGAGCAGCGGACCGGCCTCGGGGAAGACCGCCACGCTCAGGCCCACCGACAGCACCGGGCCGACGATGAAGCACACCTCGTCGACCACCGCTTCGAGCGCGAAGGCGGTGCGGAGCCGCGGGGTACCGCCGTAGAGCTGTGTCCATCGGGCCCGCACCATCGCACCGACCGTGGGCATGAGTCCTGCCGGGATCCCACAGACGAACAACCACACGGTGGGCACGTCGAGACGGACGCCCGCGAGCATCGCGAGGGTGGAGACCGCACTGACGAGGGCGGCCGCGGGCAGGATTCTGTGCTGGCCGTACCGGTCGACCGCGCGGGAGACGAGCGGGGTGAGTGCGGCGTACGACAGGGCGAACACCGCTGACAATGCGCCGCCCACCGCGTAGTTGCCCTCGAGTTGCGAGAACATCGTGACGATGCCGATCCCGACCATCGCGATCGGCAGGCGCGCCACGAATCCTGCCAGGCAGAACGCGGTTGCGCCCGGTGCTGCGAACAACTCGCGGTACGAGCCGCCTTTCTGTCCTGTCACGTACTTCTCGCGTTCTCGTCGATCCGATCGGTCCGGTCAACGTTATGGCCGGCCGGCCGCGCGGGCGCAGGTACCTCCCCCATCCTGGGCATCGAGGCCCGAATCCGCACGCTCCGTGACGGGAGCGGCCATTCTGGGTACATCCGGAGAACGGACCGGACGGATCGACGGAACGGAGCGGGCATGGCGGTGCGCGGACGGCTGGGACGATTCTCTCCGAACGAACTCTCCCCGAGAAACCTATGGACCCGCTATCGCGCGTCGGGCGCCGATCTGCCTTTCGGGAATCCGCTCGCCGCCCACGGCGTCGCGATGGAGGGCTACTTCTGGCGTTTCACCCAGCCCGGAACCGGCCGCGTGGTCATCGCCCTGTGCGGGGTCAACCGTGCGGACGACTCGGCCGGGTCCGGTTCACAGTGGGCGACACTCGGCCTGGCCGCCCATCCGGGAGGTTTCCTGCGCACCGCCGCGCATCCGGTGGCCGCCGCCGATCCCGATCGGCTCGGCGCGTCGGCCGGCGATGTCTTCCGCGGCGACAGCGAGCGCGTGTGGATGGATCTCGGCGACGACGCCCGGCTCGACATCCGATTGTCCGACCTGCGGCCCTGGCCGCGACGGCGCTTCGGCGCATCGAGCGTCTTCCACTCCGTCCCGGCCCTGAACCAGTACTGGCATTCCTGGTTGCTCGGCGGCCGGGCGGAGGGATACGCAATCCTCGGTGACGAGAAGTGGGAGCTGACCGGATCCCAGGTCTACGGTGAGAAGAACTGGGGTAAGGGCGGCTTCCCCGATTCGTGGTGGTGGGGACAGGCACAGGGATTCGCCGATCCGCAGGCGTGCGTGGCCTTCGCCGGCGGGCAGGTGCACTCGGGTCCCCTGCGCACCGAGGTGACCGCGGTGGTCGTCGCGCTTCCGGACGTGCGCGTCGTGCGCCTGGGCAATCCCGTCACCTCGCCGGTACAGGCCACGGTCACCGACGAGAGCTGGCTGCTGCGCGGCCGCAACGCCCGGTGGAGCGTGGAGATCTCGGGGAGTTCGCCGATCGGAGCCGCACACGTCCTGCCGGTCCCGCTGCCCGCGGAACGACGGAACGTGGCCGGCTCGATCGAACATCTGGGCGGCCACATGACCGTGACGGTCCGCGAGCGCGGAAGACTGGTATGGGCGGACGAATCTCATTCGGCCGCACTCGAACACGGCGGGCTCGGCCGGGCCCGGGCCGAACTCGATCGGCGGGGCGCCGCCGCGGACGCGACGGACGCCCCACCGATCGTGTGACGACGACGGAAATCCGTCAGCGTTCGGTGCGCTTCATCGCCGCGATCGGATCCGAGAACAACGAGCTGAGCGAGACGACACCCGCAGCGTGGGCCTGCACCCGATTACCGAATCCGGTGATCCGGATGTCCTTGCGTGGCAGGGTGGTCGAGGCGGCGAACGCACGGGCGACGCGCGGAACCGCGGCCGGGTACTCGGTGAAGGCCTGGCCGCCGAGGATGACCCGGTCGGGGTTGAACAGGTCACGGAGCATTCCGACGGTGCGGCCGAGCACGGTGGCGCGCTCGACGAGCAGACCGTGGGCGGCCTCGGATCCGTTCCGCGCGAGGCGGTAGAGCGACCCGATGGTGTCGTCACCGGCGGTGAGGATGCCCTCGGACACCGCGCGCTGCACGACCGCCCGATCGCTCACGGTCGCTTCGAGGCAGCCCGTGCCGCCGCACGAGCACCGCGCAGACGAACCGGTGGGGACATGCGTCACCGAGCCCGGACCGCCGGCCGGGGTGTGCACCTTCCCGTCGAAAGTGATTGCCACACCCACGGTCTCGCGGACGTAGAAGTACAGCCCGGTGCCCTTGACCTCGGGAGCGTCGCGATCGGGGGTCAGGAGCAGCTCGGAGGCGGCCATCGCCTCGACGTGCGCGGCCACCGAGACCGGCAGGCCCATGCCACCACCGACGATCGTGCCGACGCGGGCGTCGACCCAGCCCAGTCGCGGATGCGTCACTACGGCGGTGTTCGAATCCACCCGACCGCCGAGTGCGACGCCGACCCACAGCGGGGTGCGGCGGTGCCACCGTCCCGCGAAAGCCTTGGCGCTCGCGGTGATCGACGCGAGCGCGGCGTCCTGGTGGCCGGCCGGGGTGGGAACCTCGACGGCGCCGATGATGCGACCGCGCAGGTCGGTCGCGACGATGCCGGTGGTGACGGCACCGATGTGGATGCCGACCGTCAGGTAACGCTCGTGGTCGACCTCGACGGGTACGCGCGGCCGGCCGACCGCACCCGGCTCGGTCAGGTCGGCGCGCTCGCGCAGCAGACCTGCCGAGAGCAGGGCCGAGACCTGACGATTGACGGTGGCGATGCTCGCCCCGGTGACCTTCGCGATCACGTCACGCGAGACCGGACCACGATTGGCGGCGACACGGAAGACCGACGCCCCGGTGCCGTCGGCGATACGCAGGTCGGGGGGAACGATCCTGACCTGGCTCGACACGCGCGAGGTTCGAGACCGGACCACGGTCGCACGCGTGGCTCCGCGGACACCGGAGGCGACGGCACGAGGGGGCGCGGACGATCGGGAGGGAAGGGAAACGGACGGCGGAAGAGTGGGAACCGACACGGCGCTGATCCTTGGCTGCTGATCCGGACGTGATGACCGGAGAACGGGCGGGAGACGATCGACGCACCGAATCCCCGGCGTGGAAGCACGATCGGAGGACGGACCCGCCCGAAAGAGGGGGGAATCGGTGCGGAGTTACTTTCCGCAGCAGCGACAACAGAGTTCGCGCGCCAGAGGCAGCCGTGATCCCAGCGCGGCGGTCACATAGGTGACCGGCGGTGCGGAGGTGTGGCCGACTGACATGCCGATCAAACTATCGCCCGAACCGGGTCGTGTCCAATCCTCACCGCTCCGGTGGGGAATCCCTCCGCGCATCCCCGCGCACCCGGGCGGTCTCCGCCGACACCGGCGCGAGCAGCAACCCTTCCCACGCGTCGACGAGCGCCGCCAACTCTGCGGTGGTGGGTGATTCACCTGCACGGTGACATCGCGCGAGGGCACCGACGGTACCGGAATACACCAGCCGCAGACGCTGTCCGGCGATGTCGTCGGGCAGTTGCCCGAGCAGCGCCCGCAGCGCGGTGTCGGACCGGCGGCCGCTCTCGGTTCCCGTCGGTCCGGTGACCCGGAAGCATTCGGCGAACCGCTCGTGGTTCGAGAGCCGGTCGAGGAAGGCGACGTAGTGGTTGTTGCGGCCGAGCGTGCCCGCCAGTGGCCGGATGATCGCCCACAGCAGGTCGCGGACCGTGAGCGTGTCCCGCGTCCGAAGCATCTCGGCGACGAGCGCTTCACGCTGGGCGTTCACAGCGGGCAACCGATGGGAGAAGACCGCCTCGAGCAGTCCCTCCTTGGTCCCGAAGTAGTAGCCGATCACCGACGAGTTGTGCTGCCCGGCGGCCTTGCGGATGTCGGCGAGGGTGACTCCGTCGTAACCACCGCGGGCGAAGAGTCGCTCGGCGGCTTCGACGAGCCTGATCCGGGTTTGCTCTCCCGAGCTGTATCGACCGCGGGTGGTGGTCATATGCCGCAGGGTAGCCGCACGGAGGGGACTTCGCAGGGGAGGACTCGGCGGGCGGGGACGTACGGCGTCATCCGGTGCCCGACACTACGATTGCCCCATGAGCATCTCTCCCGATTCCCGCGTCGCCGTCGTCACCGGAGCGTCCTCCGGTATCGGCGAGGCGACCGCCCGTACGCTCGCCGCGCAGGGTTTCCATGTCGTGGTGGGCGCACGGCGCCTCGACCGCCTGCAGAAACTCGCCGACGAGATCGGCGGCACCGCGCTCGAGCTCGACGTCACCGACGAGGATTCGGTGGAGGCCTTCACCACGGTACTTCCCCGGGTGGACGTGCTGGTCAACAACGCCGGAGGCGCCAAGGGACTCGCGCCGGTCGCCGAGGCCGTCGAGGACGACTGGCGGTGGATGTGGGAGACCAACGTCGTCGGCACCATGCGCATCACCAAGGCGCTGATCCCCAAGCTCATCGCGTCGGGCGACGGCCTGATCGTCACCATCACCTCGGTCGCGGCCTTCGAGGCCTACGACAACGGCGCCGGTTACACCTCCGCCAAGCACGCGCAGGCCGTGCTGCACCGCACGTTGCGAGGCGAACTGCTCGGGCAGCCCGTCAGGCTCACCGAGATCGCTCCGGGCGCGGTCGAGACCGAGTTCTCGCTCGTGCGGTTCGAAGGCGACAAGGATCGTGCCGACAAGGTGTACGAGGGCATCACCCCGCTCGTCGCCCAGGACATCGCCGACATCATCGGATTCGTCGCGTCCCGCCCGTCGCACGTCAACCTCGACCAGATCGTCGTCAAGCCGCGCGACCAGGCGAGCGCAGGCCGCTTCCACCGCGTGACCGACTGAGTCCGCTGCGGTGGTGGGAGCGGCAGGAGCGTCACTCCCACCATCGTCGGTACCGTCACGGGATATGCGCCGACCACGCCTCGTGCCCGGACCGCTGCTCGGCGACGACGGAACACTCGCCGAGGCCGGCTGGAGCACCACGGAGACCCGCACCTACGACCGGCAGCGGGTCGCGGCGTCGCGGTTCCGCATCAAGGAATGGGATTACTACTGCGTCCTCTCCGACGGGGACGACGGACCGTTCGGAATCGCCCTGACCGTCGCCGACAACGGCTACGTGGGTCTGCTCGGGGTGAGCGTGCTCGACCTCGCCGGTCGTTCCGAGACCACCGAGAACGCCCTCGTTCCCTTCCCGCTCGGCCGGATGCGCCTGCCACGGAGCGCCGACCGCGGTGATGCCGTCGTCGGCCGTCGCGGCCTCCGGATCGAGTACCACCACGAAGGGCAGGCCCGGCGGCTGGTCGTCGACCATCCTCGCTTCGGAGGTGGGCGCGGCCTGTCCGGCGAATTGCTGCTCGCGCAGCCGCCCGACGACCGGATGGTCGTCGCGACACCCTTTCCCCGGGCGCCGAAGGCCTTCTACTACAACCAGAAGATCAACTGTCTGCCCGCGCAGGGCACGCTCACCGTCGGCGGACGGGAGCTGGTCTTCGACCCCGCCACCGCGTTCGGCGTGTTCGACTGGGGTCGCGGCGTATGGACCTACGACAACACCTGGTACTGGGGTTCCGCGTCGGGAATCCACGACGGGGTGCGCTTCGGATTCAACATCGGCCACGGATTCGGCGACACCACCGCGGCGAGCGAGAACATGCTCTTCCACGACGGTGTGGCGCACAAGCTCGACCGCGTGCACTTCCACCTGCCCCGCGACACCTACGACGGGGCGCCGTGGCGGTTCACCAGCAACGACACGCGCTTCGAGATGGAGTTCGAGCCGATCCTCGACCGCGCGGCCGACGTGAACGCCCTGCTCGTGCGCTCCACGCAGCACCAGGTCTTCGGACGGTTCACCGGCAGCGCCGTGCTCGACGACGGCACCCGGCTCGAGGTCGAGAACCTGCTCGGCTTCGCGGAGCAGGTCCGCAACCGCTGGTGACCGGCGATCTGCCGCTCCGGTGTGCGCCCGGTCAGATCGCGCAGTTGACGGTGACGGGTTCGGGATGCAGACGAACCCCGAAGGCGTCCTCGACACCGTCGCGCACCCTGCGCGCCAGGGCCACGAGATCCGCCGTCGATGCCGTTCCCCGGTTGGTGAGCGCCAGCGTGTGCTTCGTCGACAGCCGCGCCGGCGCGTCGGCGGCGGGAAATCCCTTCCCGAAACCGGCCCGCTCGATCAGCCACCCGGCCGACAACTTGGTTCCGCCGTCCGCCGGGAACTGCGGGACCCGCACGTCCTCGCCCACCTTCGCCGCGATGGCCGCCAGCACGTCCGGCAACCGATCGTCGGGCACGACGGGATTGGTGAAGAACGACCCGGCGCTCCACGTGTCGGGATCGCCCGAGTCGAGCACCATGCCTTTGCTCCGGCGCAACCCGAGGACGTGCTCGCGCACCTGTGCCGTCGGCCTGCGCTCGCCTTCCTCCGCGCCGAGCGCCACCGCGAGCTCGCGGTACGCCAGCGGTGCGCTGGAGCCGTCGTCCCGCACGTCCAGTTCCACCTCGAGGACCACGGCCGTGTCGGTGTGCTTGAGGACGCTGGTCCGGTAGCCGAGACCGAGAGCTTCGGGCCCCACCCACGAATCCCGTCCGGTGCCGCGGTCGAGCAGACGAACGCGGCGCAGGATCGAGCCCACCTCGACGCCGTAGGCCCCGACGTTCTGCACCGGCGTCGCTCCCGCGGAGCCCGGGATGCCCGACAGGCATTCGAGCCCGCCGAGTCCGGCGTCCACGGTGGTCGCGACCACCGCGTCCCATTCGGCTCCCGCATCCACCCGGATGTGATCGTCGCGGAGGTCGACACCGGTGGTCGCGACGCGGACCACGACCCCGTCGAAGCCGTCGTCCCCGATGACGAGGTTGGAGCCGCCCGCGAGGAGCAGGAGCGGGACGCGCTGCTCGTCGAGCAGCCGCACGACCTCGATCAACGACGAGGTGGACGCGCATTCGACGAGATACCGGGCGGGGCCGCCGAGCCGGAGGGTCGTGAAATCCGACAGCGACACCTGCTCGGACACCGTGGCTCCCGTTTCGGCGAGCCGGGCCCTGGTACGTGGATCAAGCACCAGCAAACGGTAGCGTGCCCCGTATGGGCAGCCCTATCGACCACACTGCGAACTACTCGTCCCCGCCTGCCGCGGTCCACGCGGCGTTCGTCGATCCGCAGTACTGGCAGACCCGGCTGCGTGAGGTCGGCGGTCCGGGCGCGGCGGTCGAGCGGGCCGACAGCGGCGACGGCACGATCGAACTCGATCTCCATCAGGCCATCCCTGCCGAGCACCTGCCGAGCATGGTCACGAGCATCCGCCCGGGCGATCTCGTCATCCGGCGACACGAGGCGTGGGGTGCATTCGCCGACGGTCGCGCCGAGGGCAGGTTCTCGGCGCACGTCGACGGGATGCCGGGTGAGGTCACCGGCGGGATGACGCTGATCGCCGACGGCGCGGGTTCGTCCGTCGTCGTCGAGGGCACCGTCGAAGTGAAGATCCCGTTCCTCGGCTCCAAGATCGAAGGGATGATCGTCGAGCAGCTGATCGAACTGTTCGACGCGGAGCGCACCTTCACCGAGCAGTGGTGCCGCGGCGATCATTCCGCCTGATCACCCCCCGCCGGGGCGTCCCACGGCGACCCGCGATTTCCGGACGGGCCACCCGGCGCGGTAACCTGGCCGGTCGTGGCACGGCGTATCGATTACTCTGCCCGCTTCCCCTACCCACCGGAGCGGGTGTACGAGGCGCTCGCCGATCCCGGGCACTGGGAAGCGCGGATGACCGAGATGCGCAAGTACTCGGAGAACCACGTCCGCGAGTTCACGACCTCCGAATCGGGCATCGCGCTGGTGCTGCACCACGTCCTCCCCCGCTCCGACCTGCCGGAGATCGCCCGCACGGTGATCAAGAAGGACATGGTCATCACGCGCGAGGAGACCTACGGGCCGTTCACCGACCGCGCGACCGGCACCTACCGGGCGTCGATCCCCGGCGGCCCGGGCAGTCTGACGGGCACGATGGAACTCTTCGCCGACGACCACGGCGCCACGCTCCGCACCACCTCCGAGGCCAAGGTGCACATCCCGTTCGTCGGCGGCAAGCTCGAAGAACTCATCCTCACCAATCTCGTCGACGTGTTCCGCACCGAAGCGGCCATCACCGCCGACTGGCTCGCGCGACGGTAACCGAGTGCCGAATCGAGGACCCGTCGGTGTCGTCACGCGCGGCACCACCGGCATCAACCGGCTGCGCCGCAGCGACCGTTGGGCGATGCACGACCCCCACATCGCGAAGGCGCTGACGCACGCCGTCGACCCTCTGGTGGTCGATCTGGGTTACGGCGCCATGCCGGTGACGACCCTCGAACTGGCTACGCGACTGCGGCGGGTACGCGGCGATCTGCGTGTGATCGGCCTCGAGATCGATCCGGAACGGGTGGTTCCGGGCCGCGACGGCGTCGAGTTCGCTCGAGGCGGTTTCGAACTGGCGGGCCTGCGCCCGACCCTGGTGCGGGCGTTCAACGTGCTCCGGCAGTATCCGGAGGAGGCCGTCGAACCGGCATGGGCGCGTCTGCGGTCCGGTCTCGCTCCCGGAGGGCTGCTCATCGACGGCACGTGCGACGAGCTGGGCCGGCGTTGCGCGTGGGTGCTGCTCGACGAGTACGGCCCCCGATCGCTGACGTTGGCGTGGAGCCCGTTCCATGTGGACAGACCATCCGACCTCGCCGAACGGCTACCCAAGGCACTGATCCACCGGAACGTTCCGGGCGAGCCGATCCACGCGCTGCTCCGCGCGGCCGACCGAGCGTGGGCGACGAGCGCCCCGCACGCGGCGTTCGGACCGCGGATCCGGTGGCAGGCGACGCTCGAACTGTTGCGCGATCAGGGCTTCCCCGTGCGCCCTCCCCGTCGCCGTCTCCGCGACTGCGTCCTGACGGTGCCGTGGGACGCGGTCGCACCCACGGACGAACCTGCCGCATCCGAGCGAACCGGCCGAGGAACTGCGCTCGTCGCGGTCTGAGAACCGTCGCGGCCCCGGCCGTTCAGCCTGCGGCCAGGAGTGCCAGCTCGATCCGGTCGGCCACCGCAGCCGGCTGATTCGCCACCGCGGCGTGCAGCTGATCGGAGTCGACCCGCCCGAGCGCGAGGGCGTCGCCGACGAGTTCGTCGAGCACTTCCTGGGACACACCGCCCGCGGCCAGATCGACCGCGGTGCGTGCCGGCGTGGTGATCCGGAATGCGCCGGCGATCTCGCAGTCCTCGTCCGCCAACGTCCGGTGATGGAGCGCGAGCCGGTTGCTCGGCACGGTGCGCTGGTCGGGAGTGGACAGGTGGAGGAAGCGGGGCTGCAGGTGCCCCATGCCGTGCAGGTCGGCGGCGCTCTGGTGCGAGACGACCGCTTCGCCCTCGTACCAGGTGCACCACTGGGCGAACTCGTCGAACTTGGTCCGCGGGCTGTCGCCGAGGCGATACAACTCGGTCTCGACGCGGATCCACAGACCCGCCTCGATGCGTTCCGCGAAGTCGTGCGCTGCTATCCCGTGGCCGACGGCCTGGCGTGCGGTGAAGAACCCGGCTTGCGTGGCGGCGAGGCGCCGCAGCGAGTCGTCGGCATCGGCCCGCCCGGTTGCGTCGTAACCTGAATCCGTCCACCCTGTCATGGCGCCCAGCGTAGCCGACGAATGTGGTACACCTCACATATTTTCCTCATCCTGCGGCCGCGTGTTCAGTCGATCCTCAGAGTTCTCCGGAAGAATCGACACTCATGACGCAACGGAAGCGCAACCGCACCGTCACGATCGCCGTCGTTCTCGTCGCGGCGCTGGTCGCCGTCCTGGTGGGCGCGGAGGTCTACGTCCGCAACCGCGCGACCACCTGTCTCGCCCAATCCTTCGAGAGCGAGCTCGGTACCGGAGTCGACGTTGACCTGAGCTGGAAACCGGTACTGCTGCAACTGCTCGACCGGCGGGTACCCTCGGTGTCCCTCGACAGCGACGACACCGCCTTCGGCCCCGCCCAGCAGATGCAGGTGCACGCCGAGGTCGAGGATGTCGACCTGCGTGATTCCGCAGAGGGTGCCGGCACCATCGGCAGCTCGAGCGCCGATGTGTCGTGGCCCGTCTCCGGGATCCTCGCGACCGTGCAGAGCCAGTCGGTGGGAGCGCTCGTCACCGACGTCACGGCCGACGAGAACGCGGGCACCCTCACATTCACCGTCGGCGGGCAGGGTCTTGCGGAGTTCACCGCGCGGCCGGTGGTGAACGGCGGCGTGGTGACGGTCGAGACGACCGACGCGACGATCCTCGGCATCGGGCTCCCGACGGCCCTCGTCGACGGCGTCGTGGAGATCCTCGCCTCGGGTCTGCAGCAGTACCCGCTGGGCATGCAGGCCACCGAAGTGGGCGTCACCGACTCGGGCGTCGAACTCCGCCTCGAAGGGGGCCGCTTCGTGCTGCCGGAGAACCCGCAGGGACAGCCGGGACAACAGCAAACGCAACAGCAGAGCAGCTGCGGCCTGCTGTCGTGACCGGCAAGGTCGGCCCTGCGGACCGTCCAGCACTGCTCAGCCCTGCAGACCGTCCAGCACGGCGCGGCTGCCGGACAACCCGAGGCGTGTGGCCCCGGCCTCGATCATCGCGACCGCGTCCTCCGCGGTGCGGATACCGCCGCTCGCCTTGATGCCGAGCCGGCCGCCCACCGTCTCCGCCATGAGCGCGACCGCGTGGGTGGTGGCGCCGCCCGCGGGATGGAAGCCGGTGGAGGTCTTCACGAAGTTCGCGCCGGCTTTCTCCGCCGCGCGGCACACCTCCACGATCGCCTCGTCGGAGAGGACCGCGGACTCGATGATGACCTTGAGGACCGGGCCGAATCCGATCGATTCGCGCACCGTGAGGATGTCGGCGAGAACGGCGTTGTAGTCGCCGCTCACGGCAGCACCCACGTCGATCACCATGTCGATCTCGCGCGCACCCTCGTCCACGGCGAGTCGCGCCTCGGCGCCCTTGATGAGCGAATGGTGCTTGCCCGACGGGAATCCGACGACCGTCGCGACCGTGACCCCCTCGGCCCGCAGGGGCAGCATCGACGGCGACACGCACACCGCGTACACGCCGAGATCGACAGCTTCGTCGACGAGGGCCCGCACGTCCTGCGAGGACGCTTCGGGCTTGAGGAGGGTGTGGTCGATCATCGACGCGACCTGCGCGCGGGTCAGCGGGGTTCCGGACATGAGTGCAGCTTCCCACACGACGGGCCCGACGGTTCGGCACCGCATGTCGTTCGGCCGCATGTTCTCCGGCACCGCACCCTGCCTTCGGTAATCCACTCGCGCAGGAGGCCTCCGGCCACCCACAATGATCGCGTGCTGATCCGTCGAGAGCTTCCTGCCGACATCCGTGCGATCGCGGACGTGCACCGCGCCGCCTTCGCTCCGTTCGCCGCGCCGGGCCACGAGCCGGTCGAGCCCGGTCTCGTCGCGTCGCTGCGCGCGAGCGACGCGTGGCTGCCACCCTTGTCGCTCGTCGCCGAGGACGGCGCGGGCGCGATCGTCGGGCACGTCGTCGCTACCCGTGGACACGTCGGCAGCACGCCCGCGTTGGGTCTGGGTCCGCTCGGTGTCCGACCCGACCTGCAGCGTTCCGGTGTGGGCAGCGCACTCGTCCACGCCGTGCTCGGTGCGGCGGACGCGCTGGACGAGTCGCTCGTGCTCCTGCTCGGACACCCCGGCTACTACCCCCGTTTCGGTTTCGTGCCCGCCGCCGAGCTCGGGATCTCCCCGGACGTCGAGGAGTGGGCCTCCCACTTCCAGGCCCGGGCGCTCACGGCACACGACCCCGCGCTTCGGGGCACCTTCCGGTATGCCGAACCGTTCTACGATCTCGAGGACCAGGGATGAACGACGAACGACGGGTCGAGCCCGAGAATCCGTGGACCGACTCCACCGAGACCGCCCGCACCTTCGACGCGGCGAGTGGTGATTTCGACGACCTCACCCCGGCGGTGTGGGGTCCGGCCGGACAGGCACTGGTCTTCCAGCTGGGCGTCTCCCCGGGCGAAGCGGTGCTCGACGCGTGCTGCGGAACGGGATCGTCCGCGCTTCCCGCCGCCGCGGCCGTCGGGCCCGACGGACTCGTCCACGGCGTCGACATCGCCGACGAGATGCTCGAACGCGGCCGCCTGAGCGCGGAACGCCGCGGCCTGAAGAACATCGAATTCGTCTGCGCGGACGCCTCGAGGTGGGAACCGCCCTCGGACGTACCCGCTCCCGGCTACGACGTGCTGGCGGTCTCCTACGGGGTGTTCTTCCTCCCGGACATGGACCGCGCCTTCTGGCGCCTCGTCTCCCTCGTGCGGCAGGGCGGACGCGCCGGTGTGACGGTGTGGCGACGCGGGGCGATGGAGGAGTTCTCGTCGATCGTGTTCGACGTCGCGGCCCGCCACTCCCCCGAGCCGCGCGACCGCGGCGCTCTGCGCGATCGCATGCCGCTGCACCGGATCGACACTCCGCGGACTCTCGAGGCATGGCTCACCGATGCCGGAACGGATTCCGTGGAGGTCCGCACCCTGTCGAATCTGCTTCCCGCGACCGACGAGCTGTGCTGGTCGCTCGTGACGGGTACGGGTCTGCGTGCGGCACTGACAGGGCTCGACTCCGAGCAGGTGGCAGCGGTACGGCACCGGATCGCCGACGAGGTCACGGCACGCGGCCTGCACACGATCGACGCCACCACTCTCGTGGCGACGGCCACGGTGCGGCGTCCTCCGGTCTCGGGCTGACGACCGGCGGACGCGCCCTGCGCAGCACCTGAGACAATCGGAGTCATGACGCTCGCCTCCTCCGCCGACGATCGACGTTACGTTCTGACCCTGGGCTGCCCGGACACCACCGGGATCGTCGCCCGCATCTCGACCTTTCTCGCGGAGGTCGGGGGTTCGATCGTCGAAGCGGCCTACCACGCCGACCAGGACACCGGCTGGTTCTTCACCCGTCAGGCCGTCCGGGCGTCGTCGATTCCGTTCGGCCTCGACGAACTGCGCGAGAAGTTCGCGGGCGTCGCAGCCGACATCGGTCCGCAGACCGAATGGACGCTCTCCGACACCGGCAAGCGCAAGCGCATCGTGCTGCTCGTCAGCAAGGAGGCGCATTGCCTGCACGACATCCTCGGGCGGGTCGCAGCAGGCGAACTCGACGCCGAGGTGTGCGCCGTCATCGGCAACCATCGCGATCTCGAACCGGTCGCGCAGCGGCACGGCATCGAATTCCACTACGTGTCGTTCCCGAAGGATCCCGCCGAGCGCGGCCCGGCCTTCGAACAGGTGCGCAAGCTCGTCGACGCCTACGACCCGCACGCGGTGGTCCTCGCCCGGTTCATGCAGGTACTCCCGGAGGCGCTGTGCGAGCACTGGGCCGGACGGGCGATCAACATCCACCACAGCTTCCTGCCCTCGTTCATCGGCGCACGGCCCTACCACCAGGCATTCACGCGTGGTGTGAAGCTCATCGGCGCGACCTGCCACTACGTCACCGCCGAACTCGACGCCGGACCGATCATCGAGCAGGACGTCATCCGGGTCAGTCACAGCGACAGCGTCAGCGACATGGTCCGCCAGGGCCGCGACGTCGAGAAGCTGGTGCTCTCGCGCGGCCTGCGCTGGCACCTCGAGGATCGCGTGCTGGTGCACGACAGCAAGACCGTCGTCTTCCGGTAGAACACCGGCCGGCGCCGGCGAACCGACTCAGCCGACGGGCACTCCGGCTCGTTCGACGAGGTGCGCGAGCTCCTCGTCGAACCTGTCGATCGCTTCGACCGAGCTCATGTGCCCGATGCCGTCGAGCACCACGAGACGTTCGAGATTGCCCGCGCGCTCGAGTTCCTCGGCCAGGCGCCGAGCGTGTACGGGCGGGGTGAGACGGTCTGCCGTGCCGACGAGCACCGTCGTCGGCACGGTGAGATTCTGCAGGCCCTCCCGGATGTCGAGAGCGCTCAGTGCCCTGCCCCAGCCACCCCGCGTGCGCGGCGGGCACCCGAGCACGATCCGTTCGCAGAACGCCACCTCCGCGGCGCTCGCACCGGGCGAGAGAGCCACGTAGCGCAGTGCCCGGGTCGTCACGGCGGACGACGCCAACGGGACCGTCGCACCCATGAGCCGGCTCGCCACAGGTGCCGGTACCCGCGGGAAGCGTTGCGGCAGAGGCACGATTGCCGAGTCGGCGACCAGCCGGTCGGTGCCGGTGCTCGCGAGCAGCACACCCGCGACCGTGCGATCGACGTTCTCCGGGTACTTCTCGGCCCACGCGATGATGCTCATCCCGCCCATGCTGTGGCCGGTGAGAACTGCTTTCGAACCGGGACGCACCACGGCGTCGAGAACCGCCTGGAGATCGTCGGCGAGTACGTCCGCTCCCAGCGACCGCGCCCCGGCCTCGCTGTCGCCGTGCCCACGCTGGTCGTACACCACGACGCGGTAGTTCTCCGCGAACGCGTTGATCTGCGGCGTCCAGTAGGCGGCATTGCACGTCCAACCGTGGCAGAACACCAGCACGGGGGCATCCGCGTCGCCGTACGCGAGCACGTTGAGGCGAGCACCGTCCTCGGTGCGCACGTCGACAACCTCGGGTTCGATCTCCGGCTCCCGCAGCAGGGCGTGCGGCGCGACATCCTCGGCACGCACGACCGCCCGGCGACGTCGGCGAACGAGGACGGCGGTGGACGCCGCGGCGGCAAGGACGATCGATCCCGCGACGATCGACGCGGTCGGGGACGGCTTTCTCACGGGTGCAGATCTCCTGTCGGTTCGGTGGAGCGGCGCGGTGTCACAGGACGTGCGCGCGACGCAGCAGCAGGGTGGACGGACCGCCGACCAGTCCCACCTCGTCGAGGAACTCGATGGTGCGGCGGGTGCCCTGACGGAGCCTGTCGTGATAGTGCTTGTTCTCCCGCGCGGCCTTCTTCGCTTCGTCGACGTCGAGTCCGGCCGCGGCGTACACCTGGTCGTTCACCAGACTGGTGACGACGAAGTAGGCGCTCACCCCGAGGTGGAGCCGGATCCATGCTCGTTCGAGGCGGCCGAGTCGCGCCGACCGCCTGCGGGTCTCCTCGCGGGCGTAACGGATATGCCGCGACTCCTCCACGACGTGGATGTGACTCACCGTCCGGGTGATCGGCTGCACCCGTTCGTCGCGCAGGAAGTCGCGCTGCATCATGTCGAGGATCTCCTCGGCGAACAGGGTGCCGCCGTAGGCGAGAGCGCCGCGAGCCACAGCCTTGAACACCCGGCCCGTCTCGCGGATCCAGCGCCGGGGACGATAGGACGGTATCCCGTACCGCTGCGCCGACCGGGCGAACATGACCGAGTGCCTGCATTCGTCTGCGATCTCGGTGAGACCGAACTGCACGTAAGGGGTCGCCGGATCGCGCCGGTAGAGATCGCGGACGAGCATCTGCATGAGGATCATCTCGAACCAGATGCCGGTACCGGCGATGCTCGCGGCCTCGTGCTCGGTGAGGGTGATGCGCTGGTCCTCCGACATGCGTTCCCACAGGTCGGTGCCGTACAGGCTGCACCACTCCGGCGTCATGCCGTACTTGCCGTCCACGAGTGGCGCGTCCCAGTCGATCTCGAGCCCGGGATCGTAGGACAGCCGTGCCGCCGAATCGAGCAGGCGTTGCGCGGTCTCCTGCCGGGCGTCCGCGGAATGTTCACCCGGCAGGCTGTCGTGCTTTCGCAGGAGCGTCATCGCCGACCACCTCGTCTCGGAAATTATCCGTTACCCGAAGTGTCATTATCTGGATCACACTTGTCAAGCGAGCCGCACGCGCATGCGCCCTACCACCGAGGACGCCGAACCTCCCCGGTCACCACCGAGGACGCTGAACCTCCTCGACACGCGGACGGACGTCCACGAGGTACACGCACACCGCCACCACCGCGATGATGCCGAGCAGACCGACCGCGCCGAAGACGACGAGGACGAGCAGCGCGGCCACGAGGATGCCGAGCCAGATGGGTTTGCTCAGCTTGTCGACGGCCGGAAACGCCTCGGCGGGCTGACGCACCACGTGGAACAGCGCGAATCCCGCCCCGGCAATGGCGATGATCTGCAGCGCGAGGATGATCAGACCGGCAAGAGAATCGACATTCGTCACCTCACCAGTCTACGAGAATCGGCCCCCGCGCGAGTTCGCGCAGGGGCCGATCGATCGCCGCAGGTCAGGAGCCGCTGGTCTTGCGCGGCGCCGCCTTCTTGGCAGGGGTCTTCTTGGCCGGAGCCTTCGCCGCGGGCGTCTTGGCGGGGGCCTTGGCCGGGGTCTTGGCCGGAGCCTTCGCCGCGGGCGTCTTGGCGGGAGCCTTGGCCGGGGCCTTCGCGGGGGCCTTGGCGGGGGTCACCGCGACCGGCTCGACCGGGGTGGCCACCGATTCGACCTTCTCGGCAGCCTTGTCGGCCGCCTCGCGAACCTCGCCGCGCGCCGACTCGACCCGTCCCGCGGTCTCGGAGCCCGCCTCCTCGGCACGCTCACCGAGTGCGACGACACGCTCGGCGGCCTTGTCGCCGGCGCTCGACACGGCCTCGCTCACGTCGTCGCTCGCCTCCGAGATGCGGCCGGCCGCACGACCCGCGAGCTTCGCGGCCTGCTCGCCGACCTCGCGGGTCCGGCGGGCCACCGTCCCGAGGGCTTCCTCCGTGAGATCGGCGGCGTCGCCGAGCACCGCTTCGGCACGACCGATGCCGTCCTCGAGGCCCGGCTGGGTACGCAGGCGCTCGATGGTCTCCTCGCCGCGCTCGGCGAGAGCGGTGTAGAGGTCGGAGGCCACCTTCAGGTACGCCTCGGCCACCTTGCGCAGTTCGTCGGAGCTGAAACGCTCACGCAGTTCCGCGATCTCCTCGGGCAGCTCCGCCGGAAGTTCGGCGAGACGCTCGCGGAGGGATTCGACGGTCTCGGTGAGATCGGCGGGCAGGGCCGCGAAGCGGTCGCGGGCGGTTTCGACCCGGTCGGCGACCTCGTTGCGGTTGGTTTCCGCACGACGACGCGCCTGGGCCACGAGGTCGGCGACGGCCTGGACGACGGCGTCGCCGGCACCGACCGCGGCGTAGAGGGAGGTTCGGATGCTGGTGGGATCGGTCATGGAGATTTCTCCTCGTCGAAGTCTGTCGGATGGTCGGGCCGGGCATCGCCGGCGTCCTGCCGGTTCTCTCGGCAGAACGAGTCGTAGATGTCGAGCAGGACCTGCTTCTGCCGTTCGGTGAGAACGGTGTCGACGAGCACCGCATCGCGCACGGCGCTCTCCGCTCGATGCTCGAGGATCCCCGCTCGTACGTAGAGAACCTCTGCCGAGAGCCGCAGCCCCTTGGCGATCTGGGCGAGCACTTCTGCGGACGGCTTGCGCAGGCCGCGTTCGACCTGGCTCAGGTACGGGTTGCTGACACCGGCCAGTTTCGACAACTGACGGAGTGAGACCTGAGCAGCCTCGCGCTGGGACCGGATGAACGCACCGATGTCCTGGGCGGCGTTGTTGACCACCCGTGCGGCGATATCCCCCGGCCCGGCACTGTCGTCCGGCGTGTCCGAGCCCTCGATCGGATCTGGTTCCGTGGACACGAGACCCACTCTACGGACAGGTGCTAGCTACAGCAAGCACTCTGCTAGCACGTGACGGGTGTCACGCGAACAGCAGTTCGGACACCGTGTAGATCGCGAGTCCGGCGAGCGAGCCGACCACCGTGCCGTTGATGCGGATGAACTGCAGGTCGCGCCCCACCGCGAGCTCGATCTTGCGGCTGGCTTCCTCCGCGTCCCAGCGCTCGACGGTCTCGCGGATGACGGAGGTGATCTCGTCGGCGTAGTTGGCCGCGACGAAGCGCACCGCGTCGAGCAGCCAGCCGTCGATCTTGGTTCGCAATTCGGCGTCCTCGCGTACCCGGATACCGAACGCCATGACGTTCTCCGCGATCTTCGTGCGCAGCGTGCTGTTCGGGTCGTCCACCGAGTCCAGGATCATCCGCTTCGCCGTCCGCCAGGTCGCCGCGGCGAGCCCGGTGATCTCGTCCCGCCCCATGATCTCGGCCTTGACCTTCTCCGCCTTGGCGATGGTCACGGGATCGCTCTGCAGGTCGCGGGCGTAGTCGGCCAGGAACTTGTTGACCGCGAGGCGCACCTCGTGGTCGGGATTCGAACGGATCTTCCACGTGAACTCCACGAGTTCGCGGTGGATCTTCTCCCCGAGCAGCAGGTCGACGAACTTCGGCGACCACGACGGCGAGTCGCGGCTGATCACGCGATCGATGGTCTCCTGACTCCCGAGCGCCCACTGGTGCGCTCGTTCGGCG
The DNA here is from genome assembly GCF_001646655.1 of Rhodococcus gordoniae. Lineage (GTDB taxonomy): Bacteria > Actinomycetota > Actinomycetes > Mycobacteriales > Mycobacteriaceae > Rhodococcus > Rhodococcus gordoniae. The sequence continues at coordinate 198,254 of NZ_LPZN01000003.1, forward strand.
AGCATGTCGACGAGCGGGAGGTGCCGGTTCTCGGCGAGCAGCTCGGTGAGGACACGCCCGAGCGGCGGTCCCCACTCCGGTTCGGCGATGCGTTTGACGATGGTGTGGTCGATGATCTGCTGGATGTCGTCCTCCCGCAGGATCCCGACCACACCCCGCAGGACCGTCGACGTCTCCTTGGCGACCCGGGCGGCGTTGGCGGGTTCGGCGAGCCAGCTACCGACCCGCAGCGGGATCTGCGCCGACTCGACCTTGGCGGACACCACTTCGGGGGCGAGGAAGTTGCTGCCGACGAACGAGCTCAGGTTGGCACCGAGCTGGTCCTTCTTCCGCTTGATGATCGCCGTGTGCGGGACGGGAATCCGCAACGGGTGCCGGAACAGGGCGGTCACGGCGAACCAGTCGGCGAGCGCGCCGACCATGCCGGCCTCGGACGCCGCCCGCACGTAACCCACCCACGCCCCGGCGCCGCGGGTTTCCTGCCACCGGCAGAAGAGATAGATGATCGCGGCAACGACGAGGAACCCGGTCGCGACCGCCTTCATACGGCGGAGGTCTCGGCGTTTGATCTCGTCATCGGTCGTCAGGAGCTGCACCCGATCGATTGTGCCGAAAGTCGGCACTCGGCGGACGGATCGGCCTCGAGTTCTGAAGGACGGAAGGCCGGATCGTAGACTGAGCCGACGATCGACACCGAACGGATGTGCCACACAGTGTCCAGCAGACCGCAGACGACTCCGAACCCGACCTCGACCGAGGTCGTCCCGCCCGTCAAGCAGGACGGCCGCAAACGGCGCTGGCACGAACACAAGATCGCTCGCCGGGAAGAGCTCGTGGACGGCACCATCAACGCGATCCGCTCGCGCGGACACGAGATCGGCATGGACGAGATCGCCGCCGAGATCGGCGTGTCGAAGACGGTGCTCTACCGCTACTTCACCGACAAGAGCGACCTGACGACCGCCACGATGCTGCGGTACGTCGAGACGGTTCTCGCCCCCCGGATCTACGCGGCGGTGGCCGAGGATCTCGACGAGTACGACCTCACCCGGGAGGCGATCACGGCGTACGTCGAGACCGTCGCCGATGATCCCGAGGTCTATCTGTACGTGATGAGCAACAGCGCGTCGGCGGGACGCGACGTGGTGGCCGATTCCGAGCGGATGATCGCCGAACTCGTCGCGACCGTCCTGGGCGAGCGACTGCGACTGCTCGGGATGGATTCGGGTGGCGCCGTGCCCTGGGCGTACGGAATCGTCGGCGGCATCCAGCTCGCGACGCACTGGTGGATCTCGAACAAGTCGATGACCACCGAAGACCTCATCGATTACCTGACGATGATGATCTGGGGCGGCATGACCGGCATCGCCGGTGTCGCCGGATCGCCCATGCGCTTCAAGTCGCAGCCGCATCCGCTCCTGCCGGAGTCGTCGCCCGCTCCCTGATCGCCAGCTTTACCGTTACTCGGAGTAGCACGTATAGTGCGAGCATGAGCGACCACGCGGACGATCTGCACGACCAGGACGATCCCGGTTACCGCGGCCCTGCCGAGGTTGCCGTGGGAGACCGCACGGTCGGCGTCGATGTCGAGATCTCCGGCCGGTTCGATCCGCTGCTCGGCCGGCACGTGTGGCGGGGCCGGATCCGTAAGCTCGCCGAGGCTCTCGGCGGAGACCCCTCCCCCGCGCCGGGAACCACCGTGACCATCACGGTCCCGGGCGCGTCGGAGCCTGCGACCGCCCGCATCTCGGAGATCGATCTGTGGGGCAGCCACATGGTCGACGGCATCTCACGTCCGCCGTACCCGCTGCCGACCGACGCGAACGGCGTCCATTCGAGCGCCGACGCGAACGGTGTCGATCCCACCTGAGGCTCGTCGTGTGTGACACGCTTGGCCGATGACGAAGGACGATGTCTTCCGGCCGGCCTCGATCGTCGAAGCCCTCCGGGCAGGGCCCGACACGCGCGTCGCCGCCATCGACACGAACGCCACGCCGGGTTTCGACGGCGACAAGGCTCTCGGCGAGCGTCTGCTCACCGAACGCGGCGCCGTTCTCTCCGGACTCCAGGAGATGCTGTTCGCGGAGGGCCGGACCGGCGGTACCCGCTCGGTGCTGCTGATCCTGCAGGGCATGGATACCGCCGGAAAGGGCGGGATGGTGCGTCACGTCGTCGGTCACGTCGACCCGCAAGGCGTCGACCACACGGCCTTCGGTGTCCCGACCGCAGAGGAGAAGCGGCACCACTTCCTGTGGCGGATCTCGAAGGCACTCCCCCGCAACGGTCAGCTCGGCGTCTTCGACCGCTCACACTACGAGGACGTGCTCGTCGCCAGGGTGAGATCGCTGGTGCCGGAGAGCATCTGGCGCGGACGTTACGACGAGATCAACCGGTTCGAGAGCGAGATCGTCCGCGAGGGCACGACCATCGTGAAGGTGGCGATGTTCGTCTCGCTGGACGAGCAGAAGAAGCGCCTCGCCGAACGTCTCGAGCGCCGCGACAAGCATTGGAAGTACGACCCGAGCGACGTCTCGGAACGCGCCCTGTGGCCGCAGTACCAGCAGGCCTATCAGGACATGCTGGATCGGACGAACACCGACGAGGCGCCCTGGTACGTCATTCCGTGCGACCGCAAGTGGTACAGCCGTCTGGCGGTCACCGAACTGCTCATCGACGCGTTCGAGCGTCTCGACCTCGACTGGCCGGAGCCCACTTTCGACATCGAAACGGAGAAACGCCGACTCGCAGAGTCGTAGGATGACCGACTCGCAGAGTCGTAGGATGACCGACTCGCGGATCGTGAGGAGGCTGTGCGAGGTGAGTGACGCGAGCCGGCTCCCACCGACTCGCGTCGCGTACGGCCCTCAGAACAGGTGCGGTGTGTCGTAGTGCCGCTTGTGGTCGCGGCGAACGGTTCCGGTGACCATGCCGAATGCCGCTCCGAGCGCGACGACCGCAGCGAGCGCCGCGACGATCGCCCAGCCCTCGAATCCGTAACCGGCCGCGACGATCGTCAGGGCGATCATCAGGACCGAGGCCAGCGCGAGCGCGTAGGCGCTCCACGCCACGAAGAGATTGAGTTTCACGACCGGCCTCCTTGGACGAGGTGTGTCCCTCTCGGTGCCGACGGTACCTTCAGGTGACGCACATCACAACCGATTGGTGGCGTCCTTGCACACTTCGTAGCGCATGACGGCGAATTCCCCACTCTGCCCGATCTCGGTGAGACGCATCTCCACGTACCGCGGGAGCAGTGGTCGGCCGGATCCGATCGTCACCGGCGCGAACGAGACGACGAGTTCGTCGAGCAGGCCGTGCTCGGCGAACTGTCCGGCGAGGTCGCCGCCACCCACCATCCACAGGTCGCGGCCGTTCGCGGCTTCGGCCATCTCGGCGTAGACCTGCCGGACGTCCTTCTGCGTGAACCGGATGTCGCCGGGTTCGTCCCCCGCCCGGGCCACGGGCAGGTCGTCGCGATGCGTGAACACCCAGCAGGGCAGGTCGTACTCCCACTTGTCCGCACCCGCATGGTCGAGAACCCAGCGGTAGGTCGACGACCCCATCACGATGGCGCCGATACCGGCGATGAACTTCTCGTACCCGACGGGCCCGCCGTCCCCGGTCTCGCGGGTGAGCAGCCAGTCGAGCGAATGGTCCTCGGTCGCGAGAAATCCGTCCAGCGTGCTTGCGGTGTAGTAGATCATCCGGGTCATGAGCTGTTCCTGTTCCAGTCGAGTGGATCGCCGTGGTCGACGTCGAGGCCGGCCGCCCGCATCATGTGCCGAGCAAGTTGGCGGCGGTGCGCGGCGAAGGTGAGGACATGGGTGACCACTCCTGCGAGCACGAAGCTCTCGGGAGGGTCGCACAGGGCGTCGATGAGTACGTCGCCCCAGGCGCCACGGCGATGGATGTCGCGGATCGTCTCCACCCATCGCGGTGCGACATCGTCGAAACGTGCTGCCAGCGAGCCGATTCCACTGTCCGTTTCCACGGGCTGGTCGGCGCCGACCATCGACGCCAGCCAGACCTCCTTGGCGCGCACGAGGTTGCCGAGCACCCGCGACACGGACTCCTCGGGGCCGTCCCACTCGAGCACGACGAGGCCGGGGAACCGGATCCGCTCGCGTTCGTCGTCGTCGAGTTCCGCGGCACGGCCGAGGAGATAGCGGGTGTCCGCGAGATCGTGCTGCACCATCTGTGCCAGGACCTCGCGCTCCGGATGAGCGGGTGCCGCGGGCCGTTGCCCGTCCTCCTCGACCCAGAGATTGGTGGGCGGGTGGAAGTGGACACCGTTGGGGGCGGGGAGCCAGTGGTCGCTGCCGCCGGTGCCGAGCACCCGGGCGGTCACGCTCGGGGGATATCCGTAGGCGCGGGCGAATGCGCGTCCGAACCCTTCGACGCTGTCGTAACCGGCGGCGAACGCCGCATCCGTGACCGACCTGCCGTGGCGCAACTGCCAGGCGGCGCGTTCGAGCATCACCCGGCGGCGCAACGCCACCGGCGACTCGCCGGTACCGACCGCGAAGGTGCGGCTGAAATGCCACGGCGAGGCGTAGGCGTGCTGCGCCATCCGTTCGAGGGTTACGTTGTTCTCCTCGAGAACGGCGTCGAGCAGTTCCCGGAGTCGGTCACGGCCGAGGGTCATGCGTTCAGTGTCGCGTGCAGACCCCGGCCGCCGCCCGACCGTTCTTGCTCTCTCCCGACCCTACCTCGACGTCAGCCCGGCATGGTCTCGCCGCCGAGTGGGGCGAGCACTTCACCGCTGTAGTACGAGGACATCGTCTCCGACGCGAAGAATACGTAGGACGGGGCGATCTCGTCGGGCTGCGCGGCGCGCCCGAAGGGTGCCTGTTGCCCGAACTCGGACACCTTCTCGGCATCCATGGTCGCCGGGATCAACGGGGTCCACACCGGCCCGGGCGCCACGCAGTTCACCCGGATCCGCCTGTCCTGCAGTGCCTGCGCGAGCGAATAGGTCAACGCGATCACCGCACCCTTGGTGGCCGAGTAGTCGATGAGCGTCTTGTTGCCACGCAGCCCGTTGACCGAGGCAGTGTTGATGACGGACCCACCCGGCGTCAGATGCGGCAGCGCCGCCTTCGTCACGTGGAAGAAGCTGTCGATGTTCACGGCGAAGGTGTGCCGCCACTGTTCCTCGCTCAACTCGGCGAGGTCGTCGACGGGCTGCTGGGTGCCCACGTTGTTGACGAGAATGTCGAGTCCGTCGAGTTGCTCTACCGTCTCGGCCACCACCGACCGGCAGTGCTGCGCATCGCCGAGGTCGCCGGCGATGACGTGGCACGTGCGGCCCTCGCGTCGCACGAGGTCGGCGGTGTGCTCGGCGTCGCGGTGTTCTTCGAGGTACGCGATCGCGACGTCGGCGCCCTCCTTCGCGAAAGCGACCGCGACGGCACGTCCTATGCCGGAGTCGCCGCCCGTGACGAGCGCCTTGCGACCCGACAGCAATCCGCGTCCGACGTAGCCGCGCATCTCGTCGGCGGGACGCTCGGCCATGTCGTCGGTGTCACCGGGGTAATCGATGGTGTGGGGTTCTCGTTCGCGATCCTCGCTCATGGCCGCCGGATACCCACAGACCGTTGCGGTATTCACCGCCGGCATCGTTGTCCGGAGACCGGTATGCGCAGCTCTCGCCGCCCGCCCGGCCGTTTTTGCGAGCCTCCGAGCGGGTAACCCGGACTCATGGCCCACGAGACCCGGATGTGCGATGTGCACGACGCTCCGCTTCCCACGCCCCGCGGACCCATCTCCGCCGAGATCGTCGAACGTCTCGGCGGTCCGGTGGACGATGCCCCGTGGAATGTGACGACCGACGGCGCGGATGCCTACGGCGAGGACGTCCAACTCGCCCTCGCCGTTCTCTACGAGCTCCACTACCGTGGTTTCGCGGGTGTCGATCCCGCGTGGGAATGGGCACCGGCACTCCTCGGGGTCCGGGCACGCCTCGAGCGCGTCTTCCTCGATCGGTTGCGTGCCGACGTACCGGCCTCGGACGATCCGCAGAGCGTCCTCGAGGATCTGTGCTGCGAACCCGACGACTCGTGGGGTGTCTCCCACGAACTCGCCGCGAACGGCACGTGGGAGATGATGCGCGAGTTCTTCGTCCATCGCTCGATCTACCACCTCAAGGAGGCGGACCCGCACGCTCTCGCGATCCCCCGGTTGTCCGGTCGCGCGAAGGCCGCGCTGGTCGCCGTCGAGTTCGACGAGTACGGCGGCGGCCGTGCCGAGCGCATGCATTCGCGGCTGTTCGCCGACCTGTTGCTCGCTGCCGGCCTGAAGGACGACTATCTGGGATATCTCGACGTCGTCCCTGCCGTCACCCTCGCAACGGTGAACTTCATGTCGTTGTGCGGTCTGCACCGCGCGTACACACCGATGCTGGTCGGCATGTTCGCCGCCGCCGAGATCACCACCGCCCCGAGCGCCCGGCGCATGGTCGAGGCCCTCGAACGCCTGGATGCGGACGACGCCTGCATCCTGTTCTACTCCGAACACATCGAGGCCGACGCCGTCCACGAGCTCGTCCTGCGGCACGACGTGGTCGGTTACCTGCTCGAACAGGACCCGGCTCGGGCGCAGGACATCTCGTTCGGCGCGCAGGCCATCGAGTTCCTGGAGGGACGGCTCGGGAGCCATCTGCTGGGCAGCTGGGCCGCCGGCCGCAGTTCGCTCCTCACGTCGGCCGCGGCGCCGGCCTGATTGCCGGGTACGACGCAGCGAGGTGGAGCCTCGGGACGGTGCGTCCCGAGGCTCCACCTCGTTCGTGCCGGCATCCGGCTCAGTCGATGAGACCGGGTTCGTGTGTGGGGGTACCACCGGAGCCGCGGAGGCGGCGTCGACGGAGATTGACAGCGGACATCACGACACCGACGACGATGAGCACGGCCGCGGCGACGGCACCGACGAGCACCCATCCTTCGAAGCCGTCGCCCGCCGCGTAGAGGACGAGAGCGACGACGGCGATCCCCACGAGGATGCAGGCGTATCCGACCCAACCCGAAGCTCGGGACGCAGTGGTGGGAGCGTGAGCTCGATTCGATGGTTTCGTCATGCTCGTGGATACCGCATCCGGCCGTCCGTGAAACCCAGGGGTGACAAGAACGGGAACGGATGATTCTGCGCCGGAGAGTGTTACGACGGAATCCGCCGGCCGATCGGTCCGCGCTCGACGAGTGCGGCAAGGCGTTCCCGCGCGCTGCGCGGGGAGAGGACAGGACTGTCCGTGCCCGTCGCGCTGCGCATTCCGCGTACCGTCTCGGCCCACACATCAGGACCGTCGTGTTTCGGCGACCACCCGAGTTCGTCCCGGGCCCTGGTGCAGTCGAGCAGGGGGCAGGAGTACGCGAGATCGATCCAGCCGCCCTGCACCGGTTGCAACCGGAGGCGCCAGGTCGCTTCGGCGAGCACCGACAGCCCCCATCGCGGCACCGGAACCGTCGGGCAGTCGAACGGAGCGGCGAAATCCCGCGCTCCCACCGGAGTCGGCGCCGCCAGATTGAACGGACCGGGTACCCGACGTTCGAGGGCTGCGACCAGCGCATCGGCGACATCGTCGGAGTGCACGGCCGGAATGGTGAGACCGTGGTCGATCGGAATCACCGGCAGGTGGTTCGTGATGCCGGCGGGCACGAACTCGGGCAGCACGTAACGTTCGAGGCCCGAGCCGGAGACCAGTTGCCCGATGAATCCCGGTCGGAAACGCGTGAGGACGGGAACGTTCGTACCCGTCTCGTAGTCGTCGAGGAACTTCTCCGCCGCGACCTTGTCGACGCTGTACACGCAGGTGGGTACCCCGTCGCGACCCCACGACTCGTCCACTTCCCGGCCGTACGCACCGCCGGAGTAGACGGCGGCCGAGGACATGTGGACCACGTGCCGTACCCCCGCCTCGGCAGCGGCCGTCAGCACGGCGCGGGTGCCGTCCACGGCGACCCGGCGGAGGTAGTCGCGACGATGCGAGGGCTGGAATCCCCACGCGAGGTGGACGACGGCGTCGGCGCCCGCGAAGATCGGCGCCAGCACCCGTGCGGCGTCGGGATCGGCGAGGTCGACGGCACACCACGTCGCTGCCGCATACGGATCGCGCGCCGGAGGAATCCGGCGCGCGATCGCGACGATATCGAGTTGTGCGGGATGAGCGGCCAGCCGGCGCAGAAGCGCCGTGCCGACGTTCCCGCTCGCTCCGGTGACGACGATGCGTCGTGGCAGGCCGGTCCGTGAGGTCGAGGCCATCGGGATCGTCGGTGCCGTCCGTGTCGTCCGTGTGTTCCGGTCAGCGGGCCGAGTCCGCTGCGTCCTTCTCCGTCTGCGCATCCGCGTTCGGAAGAGCACCGGAGGCGTTCTCCAGGTGTGCGCGGACGAACCACTGGAACTTCTCGAGCTGGCCGGTCTGGCCGATCAGGACGTCCTCGGTGATCGGATCGAGCTTGCCGACCTCGTCGATGGCCTTGCGGTTGTCGGTGATCAGTCCGTCGTAGACGAGATCGAGGGCGGCGAGGTGCGCCTGCGCGGTGTCGCGGCCGACCGAGTAGTCGTCCCACGTGCGGTTCTTCTCGATGGCACCGGGCGTGCCCTTGGGGGAACCACCGAGCGCGGCGATCCGCTCGGCGACTTCGTCCGCGTATCCACGTACGAGCTCGACCTGCGGGTCGATCATCTCGTGGACGCCGATGAAGTTCGGGCCGACGACGTTCCAGTGGATGTGCTTCAGCGTGAGGTGCAGGTCGTTGTAGGCACTCAGGCGCTCCTGGAGAATCTGCGCGGTGCGCGAACCGTCGGCATCGCTCAGGCCGGGAACCGTGTAGCTCGACTTCGACATATCTACCTCCAGAATGCTCGGGTGTGTCGGCAGACGGATACCCGGGACACGGGGAGATCCAAACCTCCGGGCGTACTCGATGACCTTCGACCGGTGCGGAAGGACTTTCGTCCGAATTTCTCCTGTCACAAACGTTTGGAAACGGACCAACCCGGTTATTCGATCGCCGGGCTCCGAGGCTTCCAGGTCTCGGACATGACATCTGAGGTGGCGACAATGATCATTCTGGGTCTGATTCTGTTGGTGGTGGGGTTCTTCACGGGTATCTCCATCCTCACCACACTCGGAGTGATACTCCTGGTGATCGGCGTGATCCTTGCGATCCTGGGCGCGACGGGCCGGGCCATCGGCGGACGCGCACACTGGTACTGACCCCTTCGACAGTCCGTGCCGGGAGGAGACGTCCGGCACGAGACAGGACTCAGGATCCCGGGTGCTTCCGAGCACCCGGGATTCGTCGTTTCCGGCCTGTTCACCGCCGGGGGTTCACCCGCAGGTCGCCTCGACCGGCCGACCGGCTCCCCGGACACGGCATCCGGGCCGGCCCCGTACAGGGACCGGCCCGGATTCGCGGTGGCGTCTCGGTTTCGCGGTGTCGTCTCAGTGATGTTCGGTATCGGTGCGCGCAGCTGCCGTCTTCGGTTTCCGGAGGGCGCGATGACTGGTGTCGCACAGGGGGTACAGGGCGCTGCGGTGACAGCGGCATACGGCCACCACGAAGCGGTCCGACACCGTCTCGGCGCCGTCGTCGGCGACGATCCGGACCGGACCCTCCACGAGGGTCGGACCACCCCTCACCTGCCGCACCACCCGTGCTTCACATTCACCGTCCGCAGTGAGCTGTGTGATCTTCGGTGTACCACTCACGTTCTCAACCCCTCGTGCGGGGACGGTCGGCACGCACGACCACCACTTCTTCGGTCAGAGCCCCGGGTTCCGCCAGTTGTGTCGAATACAGATATCCCGCGCGGTTGCGCAGAACCGGCCCGAAGGGGATCCGGTTGCGGGCCACGACGGACGCCTCGAGATCCGCATCCCGCAGACGGGACAGCGTCGCATCCACACCGGTGAACTCCGAGTGCACGATCAACGCGAATCCGCCGGGAGCGAGCAGCGAGGGGAGACTGTCGCACAACGGATCGAGAACGCAGCGTCCGTCGGCGCCGGCATCCCAGCGGGCGTCACGGTTCTGTCCCTCACAGGGAACGTACGGCGGGTTCGACAGCACGACATCGAACGGACCGTGGAGCAACGCGTCGTCCAGGCTTCCCTGCCGGGCACGGATCGGCAGCCGGCGCGACCACGCGTTGAGGCGTGCGCTGAGCACCGCGCGTGGGTCGATATCGAAGGCCGTCACCGAGGAAGCGCCGAGCATGGCAGCATTCACCGCCAGAAATCCTGTCCCGGTACAGAAATCGAGTACGTTCGCACCTTCGGCACCGCCTGCGTCCGCAAGCGCGCCGGCCAGCAGATACGAATCCTCCTGAGGGCGGTACACCCCTGGAAGACGCCATACCCGCGGCGAATCCGATCCGTCCAGCGCCAGGGAAGCTGTCACGTCACACCACCTCGGTATCTCGAGCTCGACGGCATCTCCACCACACCGGGCCGAAAACCCGGATCCGTCCGTTCGCGGGCGGATACCCGTGTGACTTCCGTGTGAAACACGCCACCGACGCGCGAGTGGTGTCCGGTGTCACGAGAACAGCATCCGGCGAGCAGCATTTCGGACACGACGCGTCACCGGAGCAGTGCGTTTCCCGTCCGCGAGCGCGGCATGCGCGGCGTTCCAGCCACCCATCCCGTGGACTCCGCCGCCGGGATGCGCGGCCGCACCGGCGAGATACACACCGTCGACCGGAGTTCGCGGTCCGCCGAATCCGGGAGTGGGCCGAAGGAACAACTGCTGGTAGACCTGCGCGGTTCCACCGTTGACGGCACCGCCGACGAGATTCGCGTCGGCTGCTTCGAGGTCCCCGGGCCGCTGGACGTGTCGCCCGACCACACGTGCTCCGAATCCCGGTGCGTAGGCCTCGAGTTGCGCGTCGACACGCTCGGCGAGGCGGTCGGCTGACGCGTCGTCCGTGACGCCGCGCGGCAGATGTGTGTAGGCCCAGCAGCTTTCGGTGCCCTCCGGCGACCGCGTGGCATCGGTCGTGGTCATCTGCCCGAACAACAGGAAAGGCGATTCGGGGACAACGCCGGTGGACAGATCGGCCGACCACCTGATCATCGCGTTCGTGTCGGCGCCGACGTGCACGGTGCCGGCTCCGCTCAGCGAGGGCGAACGCCACGGCACACGGCCGTCGAGGGCATAGTTCACCTTCACCACCGGGGTGTCCCATTCGAACTTCCGGAGGTCGTCGAGCACGCGCGAACCGACGGCGGCGGCCGGGAGGAGACGCGTGTACAGGGCCGGAGCCGAGACGTCGGCAAGGACGGCACGTCGCACCTTCACCCGGTCGCCGCCCGCGGTGCGCACGGCGGACACCTTCCCGCCCTGCACCTCGATGCCCACCACAGGCGAAGTGCACCGCACCTCCGCACCTGCCGAGGTGCCGCGCCGGACCAATGCGTCGGTGAGCGCCCCCGCGCCACCGACCGGCGCGGGGAAGCCGACGTCCTGCGCGAGCATCGTGAGCATGTACCCCATGACGCCGCTTCCGGGCGCTTCGGGCGGGGTGTCGGCGTGCATCGCATTGCCCAGGAGCAACAGCCGCGCCGCCGAGCCACCGAACAGTTCGGCGGACATCCGGGTGACGGGCAACGCGAGCATGCGTGCGTAGCGCAGCAGGTCCCCCGTCTTCATGGTCCGCATCAGGTCGACGGAGCCCCGGACGGGTGGAAAAGGCCCGAGGAGCAGTTCGAGCAGTGGGCCGCGCACCTGCTTCCACTGTTCGAACAGGGCCAGCCACGCCGCACCGTCACCGACGCAGCGACGTTCGAGGTCCGCTGCCGTGTCCGCCGGATCCGGCGAGACGACGATCGCGTCCTCGTCGTGAGGGCCGAGCGGATGACCGAATGCCTTGGGCGATCGCGCCCACCGGAGGCCGTGCGACTCCAGATCGAGGGCCCGGAAGGCAGGTGAGGTCACACCGAGGGGATAGAACGCACTGAACAGATCGGCGCGGAATCCGGGATGGAGCTCGGCGCTGCGCACCGCTCCGCCGGGTTCGGGTTGCTCTTCGAGCACGAGGACGTCCCATCCCGCATCGGCGAGCACAGCGGCGGCCGTCAGGCCGTTCTGCCCGGCACCGATGACGACCGCATCCACCGTCGTGTCGCTCATTCGGTGGCGCCTTCGGCGAGCAGCACCAGTCGCCGCAGGCATTCCTGGTTCCGTGGCAACACCAGTTCCTCCTGCACACGATCGGGGACGTGTGCGTACGGTCCTTCGACGACGTGTTCGGCCATCGAGATGCGGGTGCCGCCGTCCCGAGTGGGTTCGAGGGAGATCGCGATCTCGGCCTTACCGAACAGCCAGGCGCGTGCCCGCAGCACGAGTTCCCGCTCGGGCACCATCGCGCAGACCTCGGTGTAGTCGTCGAGCAGGAACGGCCACAGGCCCACCGAATGGTGGATCCGGGTTTCCGGTCGGGGCCAGGCAGGGTCGACTGCTCGGATGCGGGACGCACCCACCACCCATCCCGCGTACCGCCAGCCGTCCGCGAGGATCTCCCAGACCTTCGACGGTGTCACCGGTGCCTCGATCGTCGCGATCCTGGCCATGCCCGCTCCTCATGTTTCTGGACGACAAATCGCTTGCGGCAGACGCATACCCCGCTACCGCAGGTGTCACACGAGATCGGGTGTCATCGCTGCTCGGAGGGGGTATACGGACCGGCATGGAACCCGAGAACACGTCCGTGAACCCGTACGCCTTCGTCTTCGCCCCCTCTCCCCTGCTCACGGTCACGCTCGAGAAGGCGCCGGACGGAAGCACCGAACTGCACGTCCACCCGGGCGGCCAGGGCTTCTGGATCGGGCGCATGGCCGCGACTCTGGGAATGGACGTGCATCTGTGCGGGCCCTTCGGTGGTGAATCGGGGTCGATCCTCGTGGACATGATCAACCGGGAGGGGCTGACGGTGCATCCGGTGCAGACCGCATCGGCCAACGGTTCCTACATCCACGACCGTCGGGAAGGCGAACGCAAGGAGATCGTGGAGATCGCCCCGCCGGCGCTCACCCGGCACGAGACCGACGACCTGTTCAGCGCGTCTCTGGCATCGGCAATGTGTGCGAAGGTCGCGATGCTGGGTGGGCCGCACTGCGACGAAGCCGTGCCCACGGAGGTGTACGAACGGCTGTGTGCCGACCTGGGAGCGCTGGGCATACCGGTCGTGGCCGACCTGTCCGGCCCCACCCTCGGTGCTGCCCTCGAAGGCGGGGTGACCGTGCTGAAGGTGAGCCACGAGGATCTCATCGAGGACGGTCGTGCCGAGTCCGACGACCTCGACGATCTCATCGAGGCCATGCACCGTCTCCACGACGACGGTGCCGCCTCGGTGGTGGTCTCCCGGGCCGGCGACCCGGCGATCGCATTCGACGACGGGAACCTCTGGGAGGTGGAGGCCCCCTCGGTGCAGACGGTGGATCATCACGGCGCCGGCGATTCGATGACCGCAGGTATCGCGTCGGCCTATGCCGCGGGCGCGACGTTCGAGGACGCGTTGCGTCTCGGCGCCGCTGCGGGCGCGGTCAACGTCACGCGTCGCGGTCTGGCCACGGGGCATCGTTCCGCGGTCGAGAAGATGGCCGAGAAAGTACAGGTCCGGAAGTTGAAGGGGAAGCGTTCATGAGAGCACTGATCGTCAACGACGACGGCATCGACAGCCCCGGTCTCGCACTGCTCGCCCGCATCGCCGTCGAAGCGGGATTCGACGTGCAGGTGGCGGCGCCCCATGTCGAGCGCAGCGGTGCGAGTGCATCGTTGACCGCTCTCCAGGACGAAGGAAAACTCCTGTTGAGCCACCGCCCCCTCGACGGTCTTCCCGACGTGGAATCCTATGCGGTGGAAGCTTCTCCGGCTCTGATCACCTTCCTCGCCTCGTACGGCGCGTTCGGGACCGCGCCGGACATCGTGTTGTCCGGGATCAACCTGGGCCCCAACACCGGTCACGCCATCCTGCACTCGGGCACCGTGGGCGCGGCCCTCACCGCGGCGAGCCACGGAGCCCGGGCGGTCGCACTGTCCCTCAACGGCACCGCTCCGTCCCAGTGGGAGACGGCCGAACTGGTGGCACGTCGGGCTCTGGAATGGGCGATCGAGAACACCCGTCCTGGTGCGGTGCTGAACGTCAACATCCCGGACATCCCGGTCGGCGAACTCCGCGGACTGCGCAGTGCTCCGCTCGCCGAGTTCGGTGCCGTCCAGGCGGAGATCGGGGAGGTCGAGAACGACGGCGACATCTCACGTGCCGTGCCCGTCACCTTCCGGGCGGTCGAACTCGACGAATCCCACGACAGCGACGCCGTTCTCGTGTGTCGGGGGTGGGCGACCGCCACCGTGCTGACGATGCCCTTCGAGGTGGCGGACGCCGACCTCGGCGCTCTGGAGTTCGCCCACTCGGACAGTTCGCAGCAATAGGTCCGGATCGCTCGGTCACGGAGGCCGTGACCGAGCGATCCGGCCCGCGAAAGATGTCAGGCCACTGCGGAATTCGACACGAAACCGGAGATCGGCGTCACCACGGGCTTCTCCGCACGACCGGCCGATTCCGTCACCGACCGCACGAAGTCACCGGCCTCGGCGATCGCACGCCGGCTCTCGGGAAGACTGTCGGCGAAGATCGGGAACGCGTGCACCTGGTGTCGCCACACGTGCAGGTCGCAGTTCACCCCGGCCTCCCGTACGGCCCGCGCCATGGATTCGGCGTCGCTGCGCAGCAATTCGTCGTGGCCGGCGTGGATCATCACCGGCGGAAGCACACTGAGGTCGTTGTCCAGCGGGCATATCAGCGGTCCGGGTTCCCCGTCGACGGTCAGCCGGGTGTGGGTGCCCTCGATGTACCGTACGAGCGACTGCACGGCCGATCCCGGGAACATCGGGCAGGCCGACCGCATGTCGTGTTCGGCGCGCCGATCCGAGTCGAGATCGACGAGCGGGGAGAGTGCGACGATCCCCGCCGGGCGGGGTAGATCGGACTCCGCGATCGCCAGGGCGGTCATGAATGCCAGATACCCACCGGCGGAATCGCCTGCGATGACGATGTCCTCCCCCCGGTAACCCTTCTCGCGCAACCACTCGTAACCGCGTACGGCATCGTCCACCGCATGGGCGATGGGAGCATTCGGCAGCATCCGGTAGTCGACGCTGAGAACCGCGCCGTCCGCGCGATCCGACAGGCTCACGGCGAGTGAGCGGTGGGTGTTCAGGCCGCACATGAGAAACGCGCCACCGTGCAGGTACAGCACCGCGCGCTTGGTCGACCGTCCCTCCGCTCGGATCCACTCGGCACTACACGAGCCCAGGTCGACGTTCACGTACTGCGCTCCGGAGGGCTTGGGGAGCAAGGACGCAGCGCCGTCGACGACCGACAGGGGCCACGCGAGGTCCGGCCGGGCCATCCATGCCCCCACGACCGGCTTCGCGAGTGCACGTACCGCGCCCCGCACGACCCGCGAGCGCACGCTACCTCCAAGATGGGTGCGGCTGATACCCCCACACTCACCGGCATCGTCGATCTCCGAAGACAGCACTGGAACCTCCTGTGGATCACCCCACGAAACTCGTCGATTTCTTTCGCCTTACTCAGCGTGGTACTGCGGTTTACCCACAGTTGTCCGGGATCGAAACACCCGACCGGGGCGACGAACCGGGAACCCGGTGGGCGACCGTACTCGGGTGAGGCCCGTTTACCTGCCCGGGCCGGGAGGTAACCAGCGCGTATGCCTACCGAGACCACGGTGTCCCTGTGGCGGGATCGCGCCCCGCAGACCGCGACGTACGACGACTGGACGACCCGCCGTGAGCGCTACGACGTCGTTGTCGTCGGCGCCGGGATCACGGGTACCGTGACAGCTCTGCTTCTCGCGGAGCGCGGACTGCGCGTCGCGGTCGTCGAGGCCCGCGACATCGGGGCCGTGACCACCGGAAACACCACCGGTAAGGTGAGCGTCCTGCAAGGAACGCGCCTGTCGCAGATCGGCCGCAGGCATTCCGGCGCGATACGCCAGGGTTATGTGGACGGCACTCTCGCGGCGCAACGGTGGGTCGTCGACTTCTGCACGCAGCACGGACTCGACTTCGACCGCGCGGACGCCTACACCTACGCGCAGGACCCGTCGAACGCGAGCATGATCGACGCGGAGCACCACCACTGCCGCGCCGCCGGACTGCCGGCAGAACGGGTCGGCGAGATCCCCCTCCCCTTCGATGTGGCCGCCGCGGTCATGATCCCCGATCAGGTCCAGGTCGACCCCATGCCCATCCTGTTCACGGCGGTCGACCGGGCACGCACGACCGGCGCGGAGGTGTTCGTCGGGCGTCGCGTGAAGACCGTGGACACCGAGAACGCGGGATGCATCGTCCGGACCGACGACGGCGATGTCCGCGCCGATCGCGTGGTACTCGCGACCGGCATCCCCATCCTGGACCGCGGCGCGTTCTTCGCCCGCATGGAACCCGACCGCTCGTACTCCATCGCGGTCGAGGTGCCCGGCGGTCCTCCGGAGGGAATGTTCCTGTCCGCCGACAGTCCCACCAGATCGCTCCGCACCGCCTCCGCGGCGGGCACGTCCGCGTCGGCGGATCGCCTGCTGCTCGTCGGCGGGAACGGGCACGTGGTGGGCCGGCACGATTCGGCCCGCACCGCCTACGACGACCTGCTGCGATGGAGCCAGCGGACGTTCCCCGGAGCCCGCGAGCTGTACCGCTGGTCGGCGCAGGACTACACGAACATGGACAGCCTGCCCGAGGTCGGGCCGATCCTGCCCGGCGCCGACAGGATCTGGGTGGCGACCGGCTTCGGCAAGTGGGGAATGACCGGCGGCGTCGCGGCGGCCCACATCATCGCGTCCCGGTTCTCGGAGTCGCCGGATCCCGAGGTCGAGGCGTGGGCTCCTGCCATGGCGGCCTGGCGCACCGAACTGGTGACCGGAGCTCCCACGGCCGCACGCCTCAACGCCACCGTCGCGCTGCACATGGCGAAGGGCTGGTGGCAGGCCGTGACGTCCTCGGAATCGGAACCCGAGGAAGGACAGGGGCGGGTGGTGCGCAGCTGCGGACGGCCCGTCGGAATCTCCACGGTCGACGGTCGGACCCACCGCGTGAGCGCGGTCTGCCCGCACCTCGGCGGCATCCTGCGGTGGAACGACGCAGAGTCGTCATGGGACTGCCCGCTCCACGGCTCCCGGTTCGCCGCCGACGGCGGCCGGTTGGAGGGTCCGGCGACCGGCGACCTCTCCCCCAGGTGAAGCCGAGGGTGAAAACGGAGGTGAACGCCCGCGTTTGGCTCCCCGACCGGCCGGGTATCCGACCGCACCGAGAAAGGACCACACGACCATGAATTCCGCCGATGGGGCACGACTGTCCGGACTGACCGTCGCAATTCTCGCGACGAACGGAGTCGAGGAGGTCGAGCTCGTCGAGCCACGCCAGGCACTCGAGAGCGAGGGCGCCACCGTCCGGCTCGTCTCTATCGAGCAGGGCGAGATCCAGTCCATGGAGAAGGACGTCCACGCCGCGGGGAAGTACACCGTCGATCGCCTCGTCTCCGAGGTGTCGCCCGGCGACTTCGACGGTCTGGTCCTTCCCGGGGGCACCACGAATCCCGACCACCTGCGGCAGGACGACAGTGCCGTCTCCTTCGTGCGGGAATTCGTCCTGTCCGGGCGTCCCGTCGGCGTGATCTGTCACGGACCGTGGACGCTCGTCGAGGCCGACGTGGTGCGCGACCGCACGCTCACGTCGTATCCGAGCGTGCGGACCGACATCCGCAACGCCGGCGGAAACGTCGTCGATCAGGAGGTGGTCGTCGATCGCAACCTCGTGTCGAGCCGCAATCCGGGCGACCTGCCGGCCTTCTGCAAGGCTCTGATCGATCTCTTCGCCGCGCGCCGCGCAGGCTGAATCCCCTTCCGTTCCCGGGCTGCGACCACGGAGGTCGCAGTCATTCCCCTCTGCCTTCCGAAAGGACCTCGACGATGCTCGAGCAGAACCCCGTTTCCGGCGTTACCATCTCTTCCTCCGCGACCCTCCCCCAGGGCGTGCGGTTCAGTACCGCAGAGATCAAGAAGCGTATCGACGAGATGTTCGACAACTCGGCGGCGCCCGTGGCGAGCGAGAACTGACATCTCGGAAACCTGCTGTCGGAAGGCTCGCATCCGCTGTCGCGGTTTGCGGTACCCGACCCGCCTTGATAGCAAGAAGTGGTCGATTTCGAAATGTGGGGTTGGTTCGCCGTGAGGCATTGCACGAAGGCGGGATTATGAACGAGCCGCACTCCGACGATTTCGTCGTGGTCGCCAATCGCTTGCCGGTCGATCTGGAGACGCCTGCCGATGGCAGCCCACCGGTGTGGCGGCGCAGCCCCGGTGGTCTGGTGACCGCGATGGAGACGGTCCTCCGTTCCAGCGGTGGCGCGTGGGTCGGATGGCCCGGCACCCCCGACGTAGCCCTCGAGCCCTTCGAGGAGGACGGGCTCTCCCTGTATCCGGTCGAGCTGTCCGCCCAGGAAGTGGAAGAGTACTACGAGGGCTTCTCGAACGACACCCTGTGGCCTCTCTACCACGATGCACTCATCCCCCCGACTTTCGATCGCCGCTGGTGGCGCACGTATCGCGACGTCAACAAGCGGTTCGCCGAGGCCGCGGCCCGCGCTGCGGCCCCCGGGGCGACGGTGTGGGTGCACGACTACCAGCTCCAGCTCGTCCCCAGGATGCTGCGCGACCTCCGGCCCGACCTCACCATCGGGTTCTTCCTCCACATCCCCTTCCCTCCCACCGAACTCTTCCTGCAGTTGCCGTGGCGCACGGCGATCGTCGACGGTTTGCTCGGCGCCGATCTGGTCGGCTTCCACCTTCCCGGTGGAGCACAGAACTTCGTCTATCTCGCGAACCGGCTCTTCGGGCTCCCGGCACCGCGCGGAACCTCGTCCGGCGGGACGATCGATCTCGGCGACCGGAAGGTTCGTGTCGGCGCCTACCCGATCTCCATCGATTCTGCTCACCTCCGGGATCGCTCGCGCGAGAAGGCCATCCGCGATCGTGCTGCGGAGATCCGCAGGGATCTGGGCGATCCGGAGGTCATGCTGCTCGGCGTCGACCGTCTCGACTACACCAAGGGGATCGACGTCCGCCTCGAAGCACTGCACGAACTCTTCGCCGAAGGCACCCTCGATCCAGAGAAGGTCGTGATGGTGCAGTTGGCCACTCCGAGTCGTGAACGGTTGACGGCGTACGCGCAACTCCGCGACCAGGTGGAGCGCGAAGTGGGCCGGATCAACGGCGAGTTCGCACGTCTCGGATCACCGGTGGTCCACTATCTCCACTCCTCGGTCGACCGCGACGAGTTGCTCGCGATGTACACCGGCGCCGACGTCATGCTCGTCACTCCTCTGCGCGACGGCATGAACCTCGTCGCGAAAGAGTTCATCGCCTGCCACGGCGACGGTAGCGGCTCGTTGGTCCTCAGCGAATTCGCCGGAGCCGCAGCGGAACTGCGTCGCGCCCTCCTCGTCAATCCGCACGACCTCGAAGGGGTCAAGCGCGCGATCGTGGAGGCGATCGAGGAGGATCCCGCCGAACGCATGCGGCGCATGAAGACCATGCACGCCCACGTGATGGAGCACGACGTCGCCCGATGGTCGCGCACTTTCCTCGAGGATCTCCAGGCCGCCTCGGGTGCCCGCGTCGGCGTCTCCGGCAGTTGATCGCGGTCCCTCTCCGGTGCGTACCGGAGAGGGACCCATACCCGGCTCCCGGGCCCGAAGGGTCGCAGGACCTACCGACTCGGCTGCGGCACCTCGCACTCGACCTCGGGGTTGACGCCCGCATAGTTGAGCGGCCCCGCCACGACCGTGACGGCCACCGTCGCAAGACTGCTGCAGTTCTGGTCCGAGTCGCCGAAGTAGCCGCGCTGACCGGCCGCCACCGCGCCGATGATCAACCAGACCAGGACCACGAGACTCAACAATCGCACGATCTCACCTCGATCCGTACCACACGCCGGACCGTCCGGCCGGGTAGCAATACCCGCGACGGAAACCGAACAAACGCACCGAGAACCACGATCCGGTCATACCGGACGTGCCGACGGGATTTCGGAAGGTTCCGGCGTGAATCCCGGACCGAGAGATCGCGTGATCGCTTCATGTCCGATTGAGCGGTGCGGTCCGGGGTACTCGAAGGTGCGAGTCGCACCCGGCGCTGCGGCGGCCCGGTGCGCGCACGTGTGCCTTTCGACGCGAGGAGAGCCGAACGATGACCCAGGATGTGGAGAAACGCTGGAACGACCCCCGCACGGCCCGTAAGGCGACGGGTTACGCGGTCGGCGTGATCGCAGTGGCACTCGCGCTCATGGGAGTCGCCATCCTCTGGGGTACGAATTCCGGGCAGGACTGCACGGACGCGGCCTTCGCGGTCTGCACCGATCCCGCCCGCCGGATCCTGGTCTTCGGCCCCACCCTCGTCCTGCTGCTCGGCGGACTCGGCGCACTGCTGACGGCCTACCGCACCTGGAAGCGTGGAGGGCGCTGGCCGATCTGGCAGGGCGCGGGATGGGCGCTTCTGGTCCTGATGGTCGCCTACGCCACCATCTCCGTCCGCGCCGTCATCTGAGTCCGCCCCGCCCCCTCCGAGCACCGGAGACCACGACTCCCACTGGAACGAACTCGCTGGACAACAGCATATTTCGGTCCACCCCTCCCACCGTGACGGGTTTATCCCCCTTCCCGCACGGGAATACCGCTGTGGTGAAGATCGCGATGGTTGCGGGACAAGTGAATCCCCTGCTCGGTCATGGTGCGCCCGCGAGCGCGCCGCCCGGAGGACTGCATGTCCATCTCGACGGGCTGTCCTCTGCCCTCTCCGCGGCCGGCCACGAGGTCGTGGTGTACACGCGCCGCGAGGACAGCACCGGTCCCGACCGGATCTCGGCCCCCGGCGGATACGAGGTGGTGCAGATACCGGCAGGGCCGCTGTCCCCGTTGCATCCTGACGAAACAGCGTCCGCCATGGGTGAATTCGGAACCTTCCTGGATCGGGAATGGCGCGTGCGGCCGCCGGACATCACGCACGCCCACTACTGGCTGTCGGGTCTGGCCACCCAGCTCGCCACCCGGTCACTGGGTATTCCCACGGTCCAGACGTTCCACTCGCTGGGCACGGTCGAACAACGGATCCGCGAGAAGACTCCGACGGATACACATTCACGGGATCGAATCCGCTTGGAGCGACTCATCGCCCGAGGCGCGACACGCATGATCGCGACAAGCTCGGACGAAGTCTTCGAACTGGCACGCATGGGGCTTCCGCGCACGCGCACCACGGTGGTCCCGAGCGGAGTGGACACCGCCCACTACTGCACCGCCGCCGCTCCCGACACCGCCCGGACCCGCCGACATCGGCTCGTCGCCGCAGGCCCTCTCGAACCGGGTTCCGGATTCGACACCGTCATCGAAGCTCTGGCCGGTGTTCCCGATACCGAACTGATCATCGCCGCAGATCCCGCTCCCGCCCACGTGTCCCGCCGATCCGACGAGCAGGAGAAGTCCCGTCTCACGAAGCTCGCGCGTGCGCGCGGAGTGCACGGACGCGTTCGGATCCGGCGCGACGTCGGCCGGGACGAGATGCCCGCACTGCTCCGCTCCGCCGATGCCGTGGTGTCCACCCCCTGGCACGACCCGTCCGGGATGCTCGCGCTGCAGGCGATGGCATGTGGTCGTCCGGTGATCGCGTCGGCCTCCGGAGGAATGCTCGATACGGTTCTCGACGACGCCACGGGCATCCTTGTGCCCACCCGCTCCCCCGAGGCCGTCGCTGCGGCCGCGCGCCGACTCCTCACCGATGCCACGACGCGCGCAACCTTCGGGATCGCCGGACGCGACCGCGTACTGGCCCGATACACCTGGGATCGTGTGGCCGAGGACACCCTTCGAGCCTACGAGCGGTGCGTACCTGTCCGGCGCACTGCACACCGGACCGCACGGACCGGTGTGCAGTAACGTCCGGTAGGGACGCCGGAACGATCAGCGACGGTGGTCCTGATCGTTCCGGTGGGCGCCCGCACGGCCGGCGTCGTCGATCCGGCCCTCACCTGTGGGCACAGCGTTCGGGACCTGGCCCGACGAACCGGCCGTGCGCGGCGTCGATTCCGCGCGGTGGTCGGCGGACCCGGCACGCTCTGTCGAACGGGGATCCAGCTCTTCCGCCCGGCGACGACGTTCGTCGAGTTCGGCCCGGGCGGCGTCAGCCGTGTGCCGCTCCTCTTCGGACCGGGCACGCAACCGCTCCGCTTCGGCCGCCTTCGCTTCGGCTTCCGCCGCGGCGCGACGAGCTTCCGCTTCGGTACGTTCGGCCGACGCGGCTCGCTGCTCGACTCCCGGCCTGTTCTCCTCGACGCTGCGACGCAGCCGCTCGGCTTCGGCGCGCCGACGCTCGGCCCGCCGGTTGCGGAGCGTCCACACCAGCACCGCCAGCAGCACCAACGCGACGACCACCGCTATCACCAGCAGAATCCAGTCGTTCGTGCTCATCTCGACCTCCTCGGGTTCATCAGCGGGTTCCCCGGGGTCGAAGCGACGAAACGGGCAGGTCGAGCCGAACGGCACAGGATGGACCGGCCTCGAACGGAACCGTTGCCGCCCGGGTGTCCCGAACGGCAACGGTATGGAGGGGCGTGGCGGATTATGGGCCACGCCGTGTGGTCGGCTCTCCCGATCTCTTACGTCACAGGAGCGACCGCAGCGAGCGCTGCTTCGCGTGTCCTACAGGCCTTGGCCGCGAGGTCCGCGTCGGCGATCCGGAGAAGCCGTTCCACGGGCCGCCCGCTCAGGAGAACCCAGCGGACGTTCAGAGCACGAGCGCGTTCGTCGAGATCGTCGAAGACCGACAGCCCGGCCGCACCGAAGAACTCGACGGCCGCGAGGTCCACGACCATACGGACCGCCTCTTCGAGCTGTCGATGCGTGAATGCGTGAAGAGCGTGTGCATTACGGATGTCGATCTCGCCTCGCACACCGACCCAGACCAGATCCGGTTCGACCCGCTGAGCACTGAACTCCGCCCCGACTACCCGCTCTGCAGGAATATCGGACCTGATCGGCCGAGCCGACCATCCGGATGTGACGGAATCTACTTGTGCGGCAATTCGCTGAGGAACTGTCATAGCACTTCCCAACATCGAAAATTTCAGGAAGCGCGACCGACGAGACAGGCACAGCCTGTGATCGATCGGAACCCTCCCGTTACGGGTGGCGCTTCCGGGTTCTCGGCTGTGTGCTCAACCTTCTTTCCCGACAGTAGTCCACCAACCGTCGGCGCTCAACAGGTCGATCGTGCATTTCGGGCGGATCGCCGGCACCTGCGCAGGTCACGGCAGATGGATTGAATTCGCGGTATCTGGGTAATCTCTCCGACGACGACCAGACAGACAGACACGACCCGCTCACCCCATCCCCGTACTGGAGACACAAGGCTCATGGCAAAATCCGCGTCGATCGAATCGGCACGCGACCACACTCCCCCGGTAGTCGAATTGCGAGTGGAAGCCCACCCCGATCAGCTCGCGGTCCTCCGCGCGGTAGCCGCCGCGATCGCGCTGCAGCACGACTTCGACCTCGATACCGTGGCGGACGTGAAGCTCGCCGTCGACGAAGCGGCCACGCGGCTGATCATGGGCGCGCCCGAGGACGCGATCCTGGCGTGCTCCTTCCGGGCGGCCCTCCCGCTACTGCACATCAGCCTGTCGGCACCGACGGAGGACGCCTCCGCTATCGGACAGCCGCGCTCCTTCGGATGGCACGTGCTCAATTCGTTGACCGAGTCCATCTCGGTGACCAGCAACGATTCGCGCGCCACGATCGACATGTCCATCGCCGAAGGCAGCGCCGATCGGTGACGCGCAACACGGGTAGGTCGAGCGACGAATACGCCGACGTCACCGAAACTCTCAGAACACTCCTTGCGCTCGACGAGGACGACCCCGGTCGTATCCGCATTCGCGACGAAGTGGTCGCCCGGTGCCTTCCGCTCGCCGAGCACATCGCCCGTCGTTTCGACGGCCGCGGTGAGGCGTTCGAAGACCTCTTGCAGGTCGCGCGTCTGGGCCTGGTCAACGCGGTCGACCGCTTCGACCCCGAACGAGGTTCGGATTTCGTCTCTTTCGCGGTACCCACGATCATGGGCGAGGTGCGTCGGCACTTTCGTGATGCCGGCTGGGCCGTTCGTGTGCCCAGGCGGATGAAGGAACTGCACCTGTCCCTGAGCAAGGCCACATCCGAGCTCTCCCAGCAGCTCGGCCGGGCGCCCACCGCCTCCGAACTCGCCGAGGAACTCGGCATCGAGCAGGAGGAGGTGCTGCAGGGTCTCGTCGCCGGCAACGCCTATCAGACGGTGTCGGTCGACCGGTCGTCCCCGTCCGGCGACGACGGGCTCACCCTCGCCGACACGCTGGGCGACTACGACGCCGCACTCGACGAGGTCGAGAACCACGAAGCGCTGAGACCACTGCTCGAGGCCCTTCCTGCAAGGGAGCGCACGGTCGTCCTGCTCCGCTTCTTCGGCAACATGACGCAGACGCAGATCGCCGAGCGAGTGGGTGTCTCGCAGATGCACGTGTCGCGTCTGCTCACGAAGACCCTCGCGCAGCTGCGCGAGCAACTCGGCGACAACTTCTGACGGGGTCGACGTCCCGGGTCTGCACCCGGGACGTCGACCGTCGCCCGAACGTGATGCTCAGAATGTCGAGGCGTCGATCACGAAGCGATAGCGCACGTCGCTGGCCACGACGCGGTCGTACGCCTCGTCGATCCGGTCCGCCGAGATCAGTTCGATCTCCGCACCGATGCCGTGTTCGGCGCAGAAGTCGAGCATCGCCTGCGTATCGGGAATGCCGCCGACATTCGATCCGGCCATCGCGCGATCGTTCATCGCCAGGGAGAATGCCCGCACCGACAGCGGCTTCTCCGGCAGCCCCAGGCCGACGAGGGTGCCGTGCAGCCGCAGCAACGACAGGTAGCGGTCGAGGTCGAGGTCGACCGAGACAGTGTTGAGGATCAGGTCGAACTTCCCGCGGAGCTCCGAGAACGTCTCCGGGACCTCGGTGGATCGATAGTCGACCGCACCGAATCGCAGGCCGTCCTCCCTCTTCGACAACGAATGGCCGAGCACGGTCACCTCCGCGCCCATCGCCGCCGCGATCTTCACACCGACGTGTCCGAGGCCGCCCATCCCGATGATCGCGACCCTGCTCCCCGGACCCGCATTCCACCGCTTCAGCGGCGAGTACAGGGTGATCCCCGCGCACAGCAACGGTGCTGCGGCAGCCGGATCGAGCCCGTCCGGGATCCGCAGGACGAAATGTTCGGTGACGACGATGTGCGTCGAGTAGCCGCCCTGGGTGACGGTGCCGTCGCGGTCGACGGAGTTGTAGGTCCCCATGACACGAGCGGTGCAGTGCTGTTCGAAACCCGTTCGGCAGGGGTCGCATTCGCCGCACGAATCGACGAAGCAGCCCACGCCCACCCGGTCGCCGACGGCGTGGCGAGTGACCTCGGGACCGACCGCGGCCACGGTGCCGACGATCTCGTGCCCCGGCACGATCGGGTACTTGGTTCCGCCCCACTCGTTCCGCGCGGTATGGATGTCCGAATGGCAGATGCCGGCGAACTCGATGGCGATGAGCACGTCGAGCGGGCCGAGGGCACGCCGTTCGACGGTGGTCTTCGACAGAGGCGAATCGGGCGCGGTGGCGGCGTAGGCGGCGACGGTGGTCGTACCGGTTGTGGACGTCATCCTTCCACAACTACTCCGCCTCACGACGACATGCACCCGCGGGAATTCCCGCGGGTGCATGTCCTCGACAGGGTTCCGCTCTCCGGCTTGTTGCGCCGCCCGGCGACCTAGTCGGCCTGCTGCGCCGCCCGGCGGCGCAGTCGACGAGCTGCCGCGACGAGATTGCGCAGCGACGGTTCGAGCTGCCAGTGGTGACGGGTCTTGAGGCCGCCGTCCGGGTTGGCCCACAACCGGTCCAGTTCCACCGATTCGGCCGCTTCGGTGAGCAACTCGTCCAGTTCGTCGATGTCCGGGATCCGCGCCGACCGCGACTCGTAGACGCCGGGGCCGACACCGTGGGACAGCGCGCGGTCCTTGATCGCCTCGAGCACCCAGCGGATCGAGCGCGTCGCCACGATCGCCGTGACGTCGGCATCGAGCCGTTCGATCGCGTCGACCACCGACGCCTGACCCGAGTAGGTCAGGTGCGTATGGATCTGCGTCTCCGGCTTCGCACCACCGGTCGCGAGACGGAAGGCATCGACCGCCCAGTCGAGGTATTCGGCGCGCCCGTCCTGCCGCAGCGGCAGCAGTTCACGAATGGCCGGTTCGTCGACCTGGATGATCGCGATACCCGCCCGCTCGAGATCGGCGATCTCGTCACGGATGGCCAGCGCGAGCTGGTCGGCCGTCTCGTGGAGCGGCTGATCCTGACGCACGTACGAGCGCGCCAGCATAGTCACCGGGCCGGTGAGCATGCCCTTGACCGGCTTGTCGGTCAGCGACTGCGCGAACGCGATCCACTCGACCGTCATCGACTTCGGGCGCACGATGTCGCCGTAGAGGATCGGCGGACGCGTGCACCGTGAACCGTAGGCCTGCACCCAGCCGAAGCGCGTGGTGGCGAAGCCCTCCATCAACTCCGCGAAGTACTGCACCATGTCGTTGCGTTCGTGCTCGCCGTGGACGAGGACGTCGAGACCGATGTTCTCCTGCAGACGGATGGTGGACTCGATCTCTTCCTGGATCCGCTTGACGTACTCGTCGTACGACATGCGACCACGACCGAGTTCTGCTCGCGCCCTGCGGATCTCCGCGGTCTGCGGAAACGACCCGAGGGTCGTCGCCGGCACCGGCGGAAGATTCAGGCGCTCGCTCTGCGCGACCTGCCGCTCCTCGTACGGCGCGCGCACCCGATGGGCGGGTGTGACCGCATTGAGGCGCGCACGCACGGTGTGCTTCTGCTTGAAGTGCACCGACACGGGCGGCTTGCGCCAACGCTCCTCTGCTCCGGTCGTGAGCGCCTTGGCGAGGGAGACCACCTCCCCCACCTTCTGCTTCGCGAAAGCGAGACGATCGGCGACGTCGCCGGGGATGTCGTACTCGACGAGCACGTCGTAGGGCACGTGCAGCAGCGAGCACGAGGTCGACACGACGAGATCCGGTGCGACGGCGGCGATCGACTTCAGGTACTCGAGCGTGCGGTGGCGGTCGGCCTTCCACACGTTGCGGCCGTCGACGACCCCGGCGTAGATGCGCTTGCGCTTCAACCCGGGAACGGCGGCCAGTTCGGCCGCGCCGATGCGT
The DNA here is from genome assembly GCF_001646655.1 of Rhodococcus gordoniae. Classification (GTDB taxonomy): domain Bacteria; phylum Actinomycetota; class Actinomycetes; order Mycobacteriales; family Mycobacteriaceae; genus Rhodococcus; species Rhodococcus gordoniae. Next base: position 225,615 of record NZ_LPZN01000003.1, read on the forward strand.
CCGTTGACCAGGTCCAGGCCGATCGCCTCGACCTTCGACGCGGCCAGGATCGGCAGCGCCTCACCGAGATGCCCGTACGGGCCGGTGACGAGCAGACGCGGCCGCAGCGGAGCGTGCGAGAGCACGTCGTAGGCCCGCGCGAGGGCTGCGAGCTCCTCTTCGCTGCGGTCCTCGGTGAACGACGGCTCGTCGAGCTGCACGCAGGTCGCGCCGGCCCGCGCGAGCTGTTCGAAGAGCTTCTCGTACTCGGGGAGCAGCGCATCGAGCAGGTCGAGGGTGCGGAAACCGTCCTTCGTCGAGGTCGGCGCGACCTTCGACAGCAACAGCAGCGAGACCGGCCCGAGCACCACCGGCCGCAGTTCGACGCCCTCGGCCTTCGCGCGCTCGAACTCGTCGAGCACGGCCGCCGAGTTCAACCCGAAGACGGTGTTCTCGTCGAGTTCGGGCTGGCGGTAGTGGTAGTTGCTGCCGAACCAGCGCACCAGCTCGAGCGGCGGGAAGTCCTCGCGTCCGCGGCAGAGTGTGAAGTACAGATCGAGCGGGTCGAGCTCGTCGACCAGCGGACGGAACCGCTCGGGCAGCGCTCCGAACAACAGGGCGTTGTCGAGGACGTGGTCGTAGTAGGAGAACGTGTTGCCGGGTACCTGGGTCAGACCCGTGGCTGCGAGCTCGCGCCAGGTGTTCTCCTGGAGCTCGCGAGCGACCGCGACGAGTTCGTCCCGCGTGCCCTCACCGTGCCAGTAGGCCTCGAGGGCGAACTTGAGCTCGCGGCGGGGCCCGATGCGCGGGTACCCGAGGATGCTGGATCCGTATCCGTCGGCAGGAGTTGCCATGTCGGCGTCGACCTTTCCCTCATGCACACCGCGCCCGTGCACCGGTGACCAGTGCGGACACTGTCTCCGGGCACGGGCGCCGTGTGCGGTGGTGCTACCTGGCTAGCCGGCCTTCTTGACCGTGCGGCCGTTGTCGGCGTACTCGTAGAAGCCGGCGCCCGACTTCTTGCCGACGAGTCCCGCCTCGACCATGCGCTGCAGCAGCGGTGGTGCCGAGTACAGGGGCTCCTTGAACTCCTCGTACATGGAGTCGGCGATCGACTTGACGGTGTCCAGACCGACGAGGTCGGTCAAGGCGAGCGGACCCATCGGGTGGGCGCAGCCCAGGACCATCGTCTTGTCGATGTCCTCCTTGGTGGCGAAGCCGGACTCGACCATCCGGATCGCCGAGAGCAGGTACGGCACCAGCAGTGCGTTGGCGATGAAACCTGCGCGATCGGAGGACCGCACGACCTGCTTGCCCAGTACGTCGGCGGCGAAGGCCTCGGCGCGCTTGGAGACGGTGGGGCCGGTCTTCAGGGTGGTGACGAGCTCGACGAGCGGGAGCACCGGCACGGGATTGAAGAAGTGCATGCCGATGACACGCTCGGGGGCGCGGGTGGCGATACCGAGCTTCATGATCGGGATCGACGAGGTGTTCGAGGCGAGCACCGCGTTGGGATCGGTGACGATCTTGTCGAGCTCGGCGAAGATCTCGCTCTTGACCTTCTCGTCCTCGACGACGGCCTCCACGACGAGCTGCCGATCGGCGAAGTCACCGAGATCGGAGGTGAAGCGCAGACGCCATGCGGCCTGCTCACGCTCCCGTTCGGTGATCTTGCCGCTGCTGACACCCCGGTCGAGCGACCGGAGGATGCGGGCGCGTCCTGCAGCCGCGAGTTCGCGGGTCTGCTCGAACACCAGTACGTCGACATGAGCGCGTGCGCACACCTCGGCGATACCTGCGCCCATGATGCCGGCGCCGATCACGCCGACGCGCTGAATCTTTTCGCTGGTCACGTCAGCTCCTTCTCGTTGTGGGGGTCGTGGCCGAGGGTCGTCGGTGCACGGGGAAACGCATCGAGGGTGTGCCCATCGGAGCGTCGAACCGCTCCTGATGCGCACACACCCCGCGGCGAGACATGGGGACCTGTGGATCCCGCCGCGGGGTGGTGGCCTCTTGGGTGGCGCTTGTTCCTAGTGGAACTGGCCTTCCTCGGTGGAGCCCTTCAGGGCAGCCGTGGAGGTGTTGGGATCGACGGTGGTGGCGATGCTGTCGAAGTAGCCGGCACCGACCTCACGCTGGTGCTTGATGGCGGTGAAGCCGCGCTCCTTGGCCGCCTTGAACTCGCGCTCCTGCAGGTCGACGAAGGCCGTCATGCCCTCGCGGGCGTAGCCGTGGGCCAGGTCGAACATGCCGTAGTTGAGCGAGTGGAAGCCGGCGAGGGTGATGAACTGGAACTTGAAGCCCATCGCGCCGAGCTCCTTCTGGAACTTCGCGATGGTCGCGTCGTCCAGGTGAGCCTTCCAGTTGAAGGACGGCGAGCAGTTGTAGGCGAGCAGCTGATCCGGGAACTCGCTGCGAACGGCCTCGGCGAACTTCTTCGCGACCTCGAGGTCCGGCACGCCGGTCTCCATCCAGATGAGATCGGAGTACGGAGCGTAGGCCTTCGCACGGGCGATGCAGGGCTCGATGCCGTTCTTGACGCCGAAGAAGCCCTCGGCGGTGCGGGTGCCGTCGAGGAACTCGCGGTCGCGCTCGTCCACATCGGAGGTGATGAGGGTCGCGGCCTCGGCGTCGGTACGGGCGATGACGACCGTGGGGACGTCGGCGACGTCGGCCGCGAGGCGAGCCGAGGTCAGGGTGCGGATGTGCTGCTGCGTGGGGATGAGCACCTTGCCACCGAGGTGACCGCACTTCTTCTCCGACGCGAGCTGGTCCTCCCAGTGCGAACCGGCGACGCCGGCCGCGATCATGGCCTTCTGCAGCTCGTAGACGTTGAGGGCGCCACCGAAGCCGGCCTCACCGTCGGCGACGATCGGGGCGAGCCAGTTCTCGACGGAGGTGTCGCCCTCGACCTTGGCGATCTCGTCGGCGCGCAGCAGCGCGTTGTTGATGCGGCGAACGACCTGCGGAACCGAGTTCGCCGGGTACAGCGACTGGTCCGGGTAGGTGTGGCCCGAGAGGTTGGCATCGCCGGCGACCTGCCAGCCGGACAGGTAGATGGCCTTCAGGCCGGCGCGGACCTGCTGGACGGCCTGGTTACCCGTGAGGGCACCGAGCGAGTTGATGTAGTCCTCGTTGTTGACGAGATCCCACAGGATCTCGGAACCGCGGCGGGCGAGGGTGGCTTCCTCGACGACGGTGCCCTGCAGCTTGGCGACCTGCTCGGCGGTGTAGTTGCGGGTGACCCCCTTCCAGCGCGGATTGGTGTCCCAATCCTTCTGGATCTCTTCTGCAGTCCTCGGGGTGCCGGTGGTCGACATCAAATCTCCACTCTCTAGATCTGCCCCGCTCGGGATGAAGCAGTACGCTTGTACGACTTCACATCCTTTGCGTGCCGTTCGGATGTACAAGAACGACAATGACACACTCCAAAAACCCCGTCTACCTGTTGCTAGTGCCAATCTCGGCTATTTTCGAAGCAGGCATTGCAAATGTTGCTAATCGATGGCCGGTCCAACTACCCGAATCGGGCACAGGTTTATTACCCGCGAGTAGTAACTACCTCGGGTTTTGCCGCCCCCTCCCGGACGCCGACGGCGGCACGCAGCGCTCCGCCGAATCACCCACCGGCGGACAGATCGGACAGTCGCCTGTGACCGCCTTCACAAGAGGTGATCTGCCATCGCGATGCCCATTGACCCCTCGAATCCCACCCGTAACATGTCTCCGGCCGGATCGGGGCCGGCGCGTCGCACTGCTCGGCCTGTCCGGCCCCGGTCGAACAGCCCCCGAACACGAGGAGTCGACATTCTCTCGAGTACGTCGCGGTCGATCATCGAAGCGACCCTGCCGGTGGTCGGAGCCGAGATCGGCGCGATCTCACGTGTCTTCTACAACCGGCTCTTCCGGGCCGTCCCCTCCCTGCGGGACATCTTCAACCGCACCAACCAGGCCGACGGCGCCCAGCAACGGGCCCTCGCCGACTCGGTGGCCGCCTTCGCATCGCTGCTCGTCAGCCATGCGCCGACCGACATCGACCCGATCATGGAGCGGATCGCGGCCAAGCACGCCTCCCTCGGCGTGCGGGCCGTGCACTACGAGATCGTGCGAACCCACCTCTTCGCCGCGATAGCCGAGGTGCTCGGCGCGGCCGTCACACCGCAGGTCGCCGTGGCCTGGCACGAGGTGTACACGTTGATGGCGAATTCCCTGGTGGAGCAGGAGACCAAGCTGTACCGGCAGGCCGGTGTCGCGCCCGGCGACATCTGGCGGCGGGTGGTCGTCACCGAGCACGAATACGACGGTGCGCACGCGGCCACCCTCCATCTCCGCTCCGTCGACGGTGGGCGATTGCCGGCATTCCTTCCCGGGCAGTACATCTCGGTGCGGGTCACGCTCTCCGACGGGACCGAGCAGATCCGCCAGTACACGGTGTTCCCGGGCAGGACGAGCGGTGAGTGGGCGGTGACCGTCAAGCGCGTACCGGGCGGACTCGTCTCCCCGGTGCTGTGCGACGGCCTGCGGTCCGGCGACCGCCTCCTCGTGTCGCCGCCGTTCGGCAGCGTGGTGGTCGACCCGGGCAGCGAACCGCTGCTGCTCGTCTCGGCGGGCGTGGGCGTGACCATGACCATCGCCGCGCTCCGCGACCTCCAGTCCCGCCAGGACGGCCGGAGCGTCGACGTCGTCCACCTCGACCGCACGCCCTACGAGCAACCGCATCGGACCGAGATCCGGACCCTGGTCGACTCGCTGCCGAACGCCCGACTCCACGTGCGCTACACCGAATACGACGAGATCCGTAGCGGCGGGCGAACCCCTCTGTCCGGCTTGGCGATTCCGGGCGACGCCCGCACCTACGTGTGCGGGCCGATCCCGTTCATGCGCGCTATCCGCACCGACCTCGTCGCCTCCGGTGTGGCTCCGGCGTCGATCCGGTTCGAGGCGTTCGCGCCCGGTTCGTGGTTCGGCCTCGAAGCGCCACCGGCGCCCGTCGATTAACATGCTGCAAACGTCACCTTGCGAAGGTTGCAAGGCAGTTCTACCCTGGGCGAATGGCCAAGACCTATGTAGGCGCCCGGCTGCGGCAGCTACGCACCGAGCGAGGACTCAGCCAAGCGGCACTCGCCAAGACCCTCGAGATCTCCGCTAGCTATCTCAATCAGATCGAGCACGACGTCCGGCCCCTGACCGTGCCCGTCCTGCTCCGCATCAGCGAGGTCTTCGGGGTGGACGCCACCTTCTTCTCCTCGCAGGACGATACGCGCCTGATCGCCGAGATGCGGGAGGTCGCGCTCGACCGGGAGATGGGCATCGAGGCCGACGCCCAGGAGATCGCCGAGATGGTCGCCGCCCACCCCACCCTCGCGCGGGCGATGGTCAACCTGCACCGGCGCTTCCGCAACACCACCGCACAGCTCGCCGTCGCCACCGAGGAGCGGTACAGCGACGGAAGCGGCAGCGGCGCGATCACCATGCCGCACGAAGAGGTACGCGACTACTTCTACCAGCGACAGAACTACCTGCACGATCTCGACACCGCCGCCGAGGAACTGGCCAATCGCATCCGTTTCCACCGCGGCGACGTCGGCGGCGAGATCGCCCGACGCCTGACCACGGCCCACGACGTGCAGATCGTCAAGCGCATCGACCTCGGCGAGAACATCCTGCACCGCTACGACCCCGAGACCCGCGTCCTCGAGGTCGCGCCGCAACTGTCCGGTGGCCAGCAGGTGTTCAAGCTGGCCATCGAACTCGCATATCTGGAGTGCGGAGAGCTCATCGACCGTCTCGTCGCGGAGGGCTCGTTCACCAGCGATCCCTCGCGAGCACTGGCCCGGCTGGGGCTCGCCAACTACTGGGCGGCCGCGTTGATCCTGCCGTACACGCAGTTCCACGAGATCGCCGAGGACTTCCGGTACGACGTCGAACGCCTGTCGGCCTTCTACGGCGTCAGCTACGAGACGGTCGCGCACCGGCTCTCGACCCTGCAACGCCCGAAACTGCGGGGCGTCCCGTTCTCGTTCGTCCGCGTCGACCGCGCCGGGAACATGTCGAAGCGGCAGTCCGCCACCGGTTTCCACTTCTCCACGAGCGGCGGCACGTGCCCGCTGTGGAACGTCTACGAGACCTTCGCCTATCCCGGCAAGATCATGACGCAGATCGCGCAGATGCCCGACGGTCGTCGCTATCTGTGGGTCGCGCGCACCGTCGAACGTCGCGCCGCGCGGTACGGTCAGCCGTCGAAGACGTTCGCGATCGGGCTCGGGTGCGAACTGCGGCACGCGCATCGTCTCGTCTACGCCGACGGTCTCGACCTCGACGACTCCAATCCCGGTACGCCGATCGGCTCGGGTTGCCGCGTGTGCGAGCGGATGAACTGCCCGCAGCGCGCGTTCCCACCCCTCGGCAAGGAGATCGACATCAACGAGCACCGCTCGTCGGTCTCGCCGTATCTGGTGCGTTGAGCGTCGGTAGGCTCGTCGCATGGCACGCACCCCCGACGCGATAGGCGCGAAGGCACTCGAGTTCCTGTCCGAGTACCACCTCGCGACGCTCACGACCCTCCGCAAGGACGGCTCGCCGCACGTCGTCGCCGTCGGGTTCACGTGGGACGAAGAGGCCGGCCTCGCCCGCGTCATCACTTTCGAAGGTTCGCAGAAGACGCTCAACGTCGAGCGCGGCGGTTACGCCGTCGTCAGCCAGGTCGACGGCGGACGCTGGCTCACCCTCGAGGGACCGGCCCGCGTGACGCGCGAGCCCGCCGACGTCCGCGAAGGCGAGCGTCGCTACGCCGCCCGCTACCGCGAGCCCCGCGCCAATCCCCGCCGCGTCGTCATCGAAATCGCGGTCGAGCGCGTGATGGGCTCGGTTCTCGAACCCTCCTGACCCGTCCGCTACGGAATTCGCCATTCGCTACGGAAATAGCTGCAGCAGATGACGAAAGATGTAGCGAACGCGTTGTCCACAGGGCGACGACTCATCCACAGATCGATCGGAATCCGCGTCGTCCGCGGCTTTTCGGCGGCGGACGTGGGGCAGGGTGGTCGCCATGCAGCCCCTCCTGCGCGCCGACGCCCTGACGACCGGCCTCAGCGACACCGAAATCCGCCGAGCCCTGCGCAACGGTGAACTCGAACGACTCGAACCCGGCGTGTACATCGCCGACGCCTCCCTCGACGACCTCGACCGCTACCGCATGCGCGTCCGGTCCGTCGGTGCGCGCCTGTCCGCCGACACCGTGACCAGCCACGAGTCCGCCGCCGTCCTGCACGGACTCGCCCTGTGGAAGCCGGACCTCACGCGGGTGCACGTCACCCGCGACAGGTCGGGTGGTGGACGCAGGACCGCAAGTCGCCACCTGCACGTCGCGCCACTCCCCGCCGACGACCGCTCCGAGGTGGACGGAGTTCCCTGCACGTCGATGGCCCGGACGGTCGTCGACCTCGCCTGCACGCTCGACTTCGACGAATCGGTGATCGCCGGTGACTCCGCCGCAGCCCGTCAGCCGGGGTTCGCGGAAGCTCTCGCCCGTTGCCTGGCCGAGTCGGGCCCTCGTACGGGCATCGCCGCGGCACGGCGGGTGGCAGCATTCGTCGACGGTCGCAGTGAAAGCCCTGGCGAGTCGCTCAGCCGGGTGCGCATGCAGGAGGTCGGCATGCCGTCGCCGATCCTGCAGCAGGAGATCAGAACTCCCAGTGGACTCTTCGTCGGGCGAGCCGACTTCTACTGGGAGGACGAAGGCGTCGTCGGTGAGTTCGACGGCATGGGCAAGTACGACGACAGCGGGATCGAAGCCGTCCGACGGGAGAAGCGACGTGAGGACGCGCTGCGCGATCTCGGCTTCGAGGTGGTGCGGTGGACGTGGCCGGAGCTGTTCCGATTCGACGTGGTCCGCGCCCGTTTCGATCGGGCCGTCGCCCGTGCCCGGAGGTAATCGCTACATCTTCAGCTGTCCGCTACAGCAATTGCCGTAGCGGATGGCAAAGGCCGTAGCCGATGCTTGTGCGCGCTGTGTAACACGCGCGAAATCTGCGTCATGAGACCGTGACCGGAAGATATTCCCGCGCAACAACTCCCTTCTACTGTGTGGCCTCACGGATACAGCGCTGTATACGCCGCCCGGATACACCGGGCCCCCTCCCGCCACCTTCGAAGGAAGGGCTCTACATGTCTGTTGTCAGGTCCAGGCTCGCCACCCGCGCCATCGCGGCCCCCGCCGCACTCGTCGCAGTCGGACTCGTTCTGTCCGCCTGCGGAAGCCGCGCGGGCGACGAGGGCAGCACCACCGCCGCCGGTGCTGCGTCGTGCGTCGACACCTCGGGCGACACCGTCAAGGTGGGCTCGCTCAACTCGCTGTCGGGCACGATGGCCATCTCCGAGGTCACCGTCCGCGACTCGATCACGCTGGCCGTCGAGGAGATCAATGCCGACGGCGGTGTGCTCGGCAAGCAGATCGAGATCGTCTCCGAGGACGGCGCGTCCGAGCCGACGGTGTTCGCGGAGAAGGCCGAGAAGCTCATCGGATCCGACTGCGTCGCAGCGGTGTTCGGAGGCTGGACGTCGTCGAGCCGCAAGGCGATGCTGCCGGTCTTCGAGGACCGCAACGCGCTGCTGTACTACCCCGTCCAGTACGAGGGTCTCGAGTCGTCGTCGAACATCTTCTACACCGGCGCAACCACCAACCAGCAGATCGTGCCCGCCCTGGACTACCTGAAGGAGCAGGGCGTGAAGTCGCTCTACCTCGTCGGTAGCGACTACGTCTTCCCGCAGACCGCCAACCGCATCATCAAGGCGTACGCCGAGGCCAACGGCATCGAGATCAAGGGTGAGGACTACACCCCGCTCGGCTCCACCGACTTCTCCACCATCGTCAACAAGGTGCGCACCGCCGATGCCGACGCGGTGTTCAACACCCTCAACGGCGATTCCAACGTCGCGTTCTTCCGCGAGTACACCAACGCCGGCCTGAACGCGAAGGACATGCCGGTCGTCTCGGTGTCCATCGCCGAGGAGGAGGTGGGGGGCATCGGTGCGCAGAACATCGAGGGCCAGCTCACCGCATGGAACTACTACCAGACCGTCGACTCGCCCGAGAACACGTCCTTCGTCGAGGCGTACAAGGCGAAGTACGGCGAGAACAAGCCGACCTCCGATCCCATGGAAGCCGCTTACACCTCGGTCCACCTGTGGAAGAACACCGTCGAGAAGGCCGGATCGTTCGAGGTCGACGACGTCGTCGAAGCTGCCGACGGCGTGACCTTCGAGGCCCCCGAGGGCACCGTGACCATCGACGGCGACAACCACCACATCACCAAGACCGCCCGCATCGGTGAGATCCGCGGCGACGGGCTGATCTACACCGTGTGGGAGTCCGACGGTGCCATCGAGCCCGACCCGTACCTCGAGTCCTACGACTGGGCTTCGGGCCTGTCCGGTAACTGACAGCACGAGCCGACGAGGGAGACGACATGGATGTCCTTGTAGGACAGTTCTTCACAGGATTGAGTATCGGATCGATCCTGTTGCTGGCAGCGCTGGGGCTGTCGCTGACGTTCGGCCAGATGGGCGTGATCAACATGGCCCACGGCGAATTCATCATGGCCGGCAGCTACACGGCGTTCGTCGTGCAGCAGGTGATTTCCTCGGCCGGGGTGTCCTTGTTCGTCTCCCTGCTCGTCGGCTTCCTGGTGGGCGGTGTGATGGGGGTGCTGCTCGAGGTCACCCTCATCCGCCGCATGTACCACCGCCCGCTCGACACCCTGCTCGTGACCTTCGGTGTGGGCCTGCTGCTCCAGCAGGCCGCCCGCGACATCTTCGGCGCCCCCGCCGTCAACGTCGTCGCACCGTCCTGGCTCTCCGGCGGGGTCGAGATCCTCGGAGCGGTGGTCCCCAAGACCCGCCTCTTCATCCTGGCCCTGGCCGTGATCTGTGTGATCGCGCTGATCGCGTCGATGAAGTACACCCCGATAGGACGACGGATCCGCGCCGTGGTGCAGAATCGCGATCTCGCCGAGACCGTGGGCATCTCGTCCCGCCGCACCGACATCACCACCTTCTTTCTCGGCTCCGGCCTGGCCGGTCTCGCCGGTGTCGCCCTGACCCTGATCGGCTCCACCAGCCCGACCGTCGGGCAGTCGTACCTGATCGACGCCTTCCTCGTGGTCGTCATCGGTGGTCTCGGCCGGATCGAGGGCGCGGTGCTCGCGGCCGTCGCACTGGGCCTGCTCACTTCGTTCATCGAGTACTCCACGACCGCCTCGATCGCGAAGGTGATCGTGTTCGTACTCATCGTGATCTTCCTGCAGGTCCGCCCGCAGGGCCTGTTCGCCGTCAAGACGAGGAGCCTGGTCTGATGTCCGTGACCCTGTCGGCCCGCACCTTCACACAAGCCGGACCCGCCCGTATCATCACCCGCCCCGGACCCACCCGTACCGCAGCGGGATTCGCGCTCGCCGCACTGATCCTGTTCGGTCTTGCCCCGGCGGTGCTCTCCGATTTCCGGCTCGGCCTGCTCGGCAAGTTCCTGTGCTTCGCGATCGTCGCCGTCGGGATCGGCCTGGCCTGGGGTCGCGGCGGCATGCTCACCCTCGGCCAGGGTGTGTTCTTCGGCCTCGGCGCCTACATCATGGCGATGCACCTGAAGATCGCCGACGCGCAGCTCCGCGGCGATTCGGTTCCGGACTTCATGCAGATCGCCGGCATCCGCGAACTACCCGCCTACTGGGTGCCGTTCACCTCGCCCGCCGTGACGCTGCTGGCGATCCTGATCGTGCCGGCCCTGATCGCCGCGCTGCTCGGCTTCGGGGTGTTCGCCCGCCGCGTCAAGGGTGCCTACTTCGCGATCCTCTCCCAGGCTCTGGCCGCCGCCTTCGCGATCCTGCTCGTCGGTCAGCAGTCCACCGGAGGGTCCAACGGGCTCAACCGTTTCCGTACCTTCTTCGGCTACGACCTGTCCGATCCGGTGAACAAGCGGATGCTGTTCTTCATCGTCGCGGCGATCCTGCTGCTCGTCGTCGCCGCGACCCGCCAGCTCATGCAGTCCCGTTACGGCGAACTGCTCGTCGCGGTGCGCGACCAGGAAGAGCGCGTCCGTTTCCTGGGCTACGACCCGGCCCTGATCAAGGTCGTCGCCTACACCGTCGCCGCCTTCTTCGCCGGCGTCGCCGGGGCGATGTTCGTGCCCATCGTCGGCATCATCTCCCCCGCCGACGTCGGCATCGTCCCGTCGATCGCGTTCCTCATCGGCGTGGCCATCGGCGGACGCAACACCCTGCTCGGCCCGGTCCTCGGTGCCATCGGCGTCGCCTGGGCACAGACCGCCCTGTCGGAGAGCTTCCCCTCCGCCTGGACTTACGCCCAGGGCCTGCTGTTCATCGTCGTCGTCGGCTTCTTCCCCGCCGGCCTGGCCGGAGTGATCACCCTGCTGCGCCGGCGCCGCAGCCCCACCCCTCCGGATCCGACATCCGAACCCGAACCCGATTCCGATCCCGCCGACCTTCCCGCGATGGAGCGCGCCCGATGAGCACACCCGTCTACGGCGGCAACGCCGGTATGAGCAGCGACTACCTCGAGATCCGCGACCTGCGTGTCACCTTCGACGGCTTCACCGCCGTCGACGGCGTCGACCTGACCCTCCTCCAAGGCGACCTGCGGTTCCTCATCGGCCCCAACGGTGCCGGCAAGACGACCCTGGTCGACGCCGTCACCGGCCTGGTGCCCGCGACCGGCTCGATCACCAAGTCCGGCGTCGAACTGCTCGGCAAGAAGACCCACAGGGTCGCGCGCCTCGGTGTCGGCCGCACCTTTCAGACCGCCTCGGTCTTCGAGGAACTGTCGGTCCTGCAGAACCTCGACATCGCTGCCGGCGCGGGCCGCTCCCCGTGGCAGCTGCTGCGTCGCCGCAGCGGCGTGCTGCCCGAGATCGAGGAAGCCCTCGAGACGATCGGCCTGACCGCCCACCGCGACACCCCCGCCGGGATCCTCGCCCACGGGCAGAAGCAGTGGCTCGAGATCGGCATGCTGCTCGTCCAGAACGCCGACGTCCTGCTCCTCGACGAACCCGTCGCCGGCATGAGCCACGACGAACGTGAGGAGACCGGGCAACTGCTGCGGCGCATCGGTGCGCAGCGCACCGTGGTCGTCGTCGAGCACGACATGGACTTCATGCGCGCCTTCGCCACCTCCGTCACCGTCCTCGCCCGCGGCAAGGTCATCGCCGACGGCACCGTCGACCAGGTCCAGAACGACCCGCAGGTCCAGCAGGTCTATCTCGGGACCGCCACCGCACCTCAGGAGGCATGATGCTCGAACTCGTCGACGTCCACGCCGGTTACGGTCGCACCGAGATCCTGCACGGACTCTCCCTCACCGTCCCGTCCGCCAAGTCCGTTGCGGTCATGGGCCACAACGGCGCCGGCAAGACCACCCTGCTGCGCGCCGCCGTCGGCCTGCTGCCCGTCACCCGCGGAAAGATCCTCTTCGACGGTGAGGACGTCACCTCGCTGCGACCGTCCGCCCGGGTCGCCCGGGGTCTGGCCTACGTCCCGCAAGGGCAGCAGTCCTTCGGCCAGCTCACCTGCCGTGAGAACCTGCAGGTCGTCGCGGACACCAGGCGCAACGGCCGCGCGCTCGTCGCCGACATGCTCGACCTGTTCCCCGCCCTCGTCCCGCTGCTCGACCGCCGGGCCGGGTTGCTCTCCGGCGGCCAGCGCCAGCAACTCGCCATCGCCCGCGCCCTGATCACCGAACCGCGCATGCTCGTCCTCGACGAGCCCACCGAGGGCATCCAGCCCTCGGTGGTCGCCGAGATCGAGAACACCATCGTCGAACTCGGCCGTAGCGGCGGCCTCGGGGTGCTGCTCGTCGAACAGCACATCGGTTTCGCTCTCGACAACGCCCTGCACTACTACGTCCTCGAATCCGGGCGTATCACCTCCACCGGGGAAGGTGGTGTCGACGCCGCTGCCACCGTCCGCGCGGCCATGGCGATCTGATGGCCGCCGACACCCGCCGCGAACGCGTCTACACGGCGCTGCGTGCCCGTCTGATGTCCGGCACACTCTCCCCCGACGAACGGCTCAGCGAGGAACGGCTCGCGGAGCAGTACGGGGTGTCGCGAACTCCGGTGCGCGAGGCCCTCGCCCGGCTGGTGTCCGACGGGCTCGTCGAGCGTCGTGACCAGGGGCTGTATCCCTACCGTCCGCGTTTCGACGACCTCGCCGACCTGTACGAGCTGCGCACCACCCTGGAGCTGCGCGGGATCCGCCGGGTGCTCGAGGACGAGTCGGTACGGCACGACCCCGACGTCCTCGGCCCCGAACTCGACCACTGGTACGAGATTCGCAGCCGTCCGCCCGAACCGGACGCCGGTTTCGTCACGCTGGACGAACGCTTCCACATGACGTTGCTCGCCGCCTCCGGCAATCGCGCCCTGTGCGACGCCCTGGCCTCGGTGAACGCCAAGGTGCGTCCGGTGCGGATGTTCGACTACCTGACACCCGATCGCATCGCCGCCACCGTCGACGAGCACATTGCGGTCGCCGAACTCGTTCTCGCCGACAAGCTCGACGACGCCCACCACCTGCTGCTCGCCCACATCGACACCTCGCGATCGGTGGTCGTGCGACGCGCCGAGGAGGCACGCACCTTCGCGCGGATGGCCCGCGCCGTCCGCGACTGACCCGCATCCGTGGAGCCCCGGTCGTTCCGCGTGACCGGACGAGCTCGTTCGGGCACACTGGCGCTCATGACACCCCGCATCCAGCCCGGACGTTTCAAGGAACTCGGCCCGCTCAACTGGGTGACATGGAAGGCCCTGTCCGCTGCCGGGGGTACCTCGGACGCCCACCTGTTCAGCACGCTCGGCCGCACCGGGCGACTGTTCCGCGGATGGTTGCACTATGCGGGCATGCTCATGCCGTTCGGCCGCCTCGGCCGCTTCGAGTCGGAGATGGTCATCCTGCGGGTAGCGCATCTACGCGAGTGCGGTTACGAATTCGACCACCACACCCGTCTGGGCCGCCGCGCGGGGATCACCGACGAGGTGCGCGACCGTATCGTCGCCGGACCCGGCGCTCCGGGCTGGCAGCCGAGGCACCGTACGCTTCTCACCGCCGTCGACGAGCTCGTGACCACGAAGCACCTGTCCGACGAGACCTGGTCGTCGCTCGCGCAGTACTACGACGACCGCAGGCTCATCGAATTCTGCCTGCTCGTCACGCAATACGATGCTCTCGCCACGACCATCGGTGTCCTGCAGATCGAACGCGACTTCTGATCCGTCCGCATGCCGGCATCCGGCCGGAGAGGACATCCCTAACAAGGCTGTTACACAACGTCACAGCGGCGTCATTGCCGGTCCATAGCGTATACAGCCATGTCCACGAAGATGTATACAGCTGCGGCGCCCGTCTCCCCGGCGAGGGTGTCCGCCACCGATCGCGTTCTCGCCGCGCTGCGCCGCATCGGCGAGGTGGAGCGCCCCGAAGTGTGGATCACGCTGCGCGGCGCCGACGATCTCCTCGCCGAGGCCGCCGCCGTGGACGCCCGCGTCGCCGCCGGTGAGTCACTGCCGCTCGCCGGTCTGGTCGTCGCGGTCAAGGACAACGTGGACGTCGCCGGAATCCCCACCACTGCTGCATGTCCCGAGTTCGCGTACGTCCCCGAGGAGACCGCCTCGGGTGTCGAGCGCCTGATCGCCGCCGGCGCCGTCGTCCTGGGCAAGACCAACCTCGACCAGTTCGCCACCGGTCTCGTCGGGACCCGCAGCCCGTACGGGACGGTGCGGTGCGCCTGGGATCCCGAGAAGGTCTCGGGCGGTTCGAGTTCGGGTTCGGCGGTCGCCGTCGCGCTCGGCATCGCCGACATCGGGCTGGGCACCGACACCGCCGGGTCGGGACGCGTCCCGGCCGCGCTGAACGGAATCGTCGGTGTCAAGGCCACCCTCGGCGTGATCCCGGCGCACGGCGTGGTGCCGGCGTGCGTCGACTACGACTGCCTCACGGTCTTCGCGCCGTCGCTCGACCTCGCGGCGACCGCGGTCCGGGTGATGGCCGGACCCGAATCCCGAGATACGCGCAGCAGGGCATGGCCCGCGGACGTGCGACTCGCCGCATCGAACGCTCTGCGTGTCGCGGTGCCGCGCGCCGAGGATCTCGAGGCCCTGTGCGACGACTACCGCGACGCCTTCGCCCGCACGGTGGCGACGACGCGCGAGGCCGGCGCCGAAATCGTCGAGGTGGACATCTCTCCGCTGCTCGACGCGGCGCTGCTGCTGTACGACGGTGCCGTGGTGGCCCAGCGCTACGCCGCTGTCGGCGAGTTCCTGTCGAGGGCGCCGGAGGGCGCCGATCCCACCGTCGCCGCGATCGTCGCCGACGCGAAGAAGCCCGCCGCGTACGAACTCGTCGAAGACCTCGACACCCTCACCCACGTCAAGGCGTTCGCAGCTGAACTGCTCACCGGGTTCGACGGGTTGCTGCTCCCGACGACGACGGAACACCCGACGATCGCTGCAGTGGAGGCCGATCCGGTCGCCGTCAATCGACGGATGGGCACCTACACCAACTTCTGCAACCTACTGGACATGGCGGCGGTGGCCGTTCCGGGCGCACCCACGGCGGGCGGCGATCCGTTCGGGGTCATGGTCGTGGTCCCGGCCTTCGCCGATCAGGTGGCAGTGGACGTCGCAGCCGCGCTGAACGATGTGGATGCGCCGCGCGTCGTCGAGTCCGGTGTGGAACTCGCGGTCTTCGGAGCGCACCTTCGCGGTCAGCCACTGCACTTCCAGCTCGAGAAGCTCGGGGCGCGGTTCGTCGAGGAAGTGCACACCTCCGACGCGTACCGTCTCGCCGCGCTGAACACGACACCACCCAAGCCGGGACTGGTGCGGCACGCACCGGGCGAGGGCGCCGCGATCACCGGCGAACTGTTCCGTCTGTCGGAGGCCGGTCTGGGACGCTTCCTCGCCGCGCTCCCCGCCCCGATGACGCTGACGAGTGTCGAACTGGCGGACGGGCGGTGGGTCGTCGGTTTCGGATGCACGCAGGACGCCGCGAAGGACGCGGTGGACATCACCGGGTTCGGTGGCTGGAAGGCCTACCGGGCGTCACGATCTCGGTGAGCGGTCAGCGGGGCGGCGGGTCGACCTTCACGCCGCCACCGTCGTGTTCGGGTCCGGCATCGGGATGATCGGCGGGCAGGCGGTCGCGGAACCGCGCGGCCTCGCTGGGGGCGGGCCCACCCTGGGGATCCTGCGAGCGTCGGTACGGTCCGGGCTTGGGCCGGGGCTTGCCGCCCGGGAAGGCGAGCCGGGCGATGGTGCGGTGCACCATGAACCACTGCTTGCCCAGTCTGCCCGAGTTGTAGGGCAGTTCGTAGCGTTCGCAGATGTCCTTGACCTTCGGCGCGACCTCCGCGTAGCGGGTGCTCGGCATGTCGGGGAACAGATGGTGCTCCACCTGGTAACCGAGATTGCCGCTCATGACGTGGAACAGCGGGGTGCCTTCGATGTTCGCGGCGCCGACGAGCTGCCGCACGTACCACCCTCCGCGCGACTCGTTCTCGACCTCCTTCTTCGAGAAGGTGTAGGTCTGGTCGGGGAAGTGTCCGCAGAAGATGATCGCGTGCGCCCACACGTTGCGGATGATGTTGGCCGTGACGTCGGCGAGCACGGTCGCGAGGAAGGTCTTCTCGACACCGGGCAGATACCGGTCGGCGAGATCGGCTGCGGTACGGAACTTTCCGGACCGGTCCTTACCGATCGGCCCCGTGCTCGTCGAGCGCAGTCGCCGGCCCAGACGTGAGGTCTTCGGCTGGGGCAACCGGCCCTGCAGCGCGACCTGCGCGAGACCGAACAGCGCGGCGCTCACCAGCGGCCAGCCGACGTAGTCCTTGACGAACTGGGCGCGGGCCTTACCGGCGATGCCCTTCAGTTCCTCGAGCACCTGCCCGGCCGACTTCTCTCCGGCCCACAGCGCCTCGAGGTCGAGGTCGTGCAGCGCGACACCCCACTCGAACAGCACGGTGAGCAGCGCGTTGTAGACGGGCTGCGCGAGGTAGACGGGGTGCCACTTCTGGTGCGGGTCGATCCGCATGATCTCGTAGCCGAGGTCTTTGTCGAGACCGCGAATGTTGGTGAACGTGTGGTGGATGTAGTTGTGCGAGTGCTTCCACGCTTCCGCGGTGGAGGCGGTGTCCCAGTCCCACACCGACGAGTGGATGTCCGGATCGTTCATCCAGTCCCACTGGCCGTGCATGACGTTGTGGCCGATCTCCATGTTCTCGAGGATCTTCGCCAGGCCGAGGCAGGCCGTCCCGGCCACCCATGCGGGCTTCGACGACGACGCGAACAGCAGCACCCGCCCCGCCACGACCAGTTGACGCTGCGCCGCGATGACGTTCTTGATGTACTGCCGGTCCTTGTCGCCGAGGCTCGAGTACACCTCGTCGTGGATGGCATCGAATTCCTTCGCGATCTGCTCGAGATCGTCGTCGCTCAGATGCGCGAGCGGACTCTGCAGTTCCTGCGACCCGGTATCGGCCCTGTCGATGCTTCTCGTCACGACGCCCCCTGCCTCGAAGCCGGTTGCTTCACAGTTCGATTTCGATGTCGCCCTCCGCGGTGTGGATGCAGGTACGCACCGCCGCCCCGGTGGGCTCGCTCACCTCGTCGGTTCGCAGGTCCCGGAGTTGTCCGGATCTCAGTGTTCCGACACACGTGTGGCAGATGCCGATCCGACAGCCGTACGGCAACTTCAGGCCGGCGTTCTCCCCTGCGACCAGGATGGGTGTTCCGCCGTCGCATTCCACCTCCTTCTCGCTGTCGAGGAAGTGGATGGTGCCGCCTTCGCCGCTTCCGGCATTCCCGCCGATGATCGGCTGGAAACGTTCGAGGTGGAATCTTTCGGGATCGCCGTGTTCGTCCCAGTGTTCTTCGAGGGCGTCGAGCAGGTCGCGCGGACCCGAACAGAAGGCGTCGCGCTCGCGCCAATCGGGGCAGAGTTCGTCGAGGTCGCCGGGAGTGATGCGGCCGCGTTCACCGCTGAGCCACACTTCGAGGCGCAGGCCGGGATGACGGTCGTCGAGCTCGTGCAGGGTCGACGAGAAGATCACCTCGTCGGGGGTGCGGGCGGAATGCACGACCACGACGTCGTCGACGCGGTCGCGGTGGTCGAGGCTGCGCAGCATGCTCATGATCGGCGTGATCCCGCTGCCCGCGCTGATGAACAGCATCTTCCGAGGCAGCGGATCGGGCAGTGTGAACACGCCCTCCACCTCGCCGAGCCGGACGATGTCGCCCGGTTCGAGCTTGCGGACCAAATACGGCGAGACCACACCGTTCTCGACGAGCTTGGGCGTGACGCTGATGAGTCCGTCGTCCGGATCCGGGTCGGAGGTGAGCGAATACGCCCGCCAGTGGTAGACGCCGTCGATGATCACGCCGAGCCGCACGTACTGGCCGGGCTCGTGTCCCCGCCACTCGTAGGCCGGGCGGATGAGCACCGACGCGGCGTCGCCACCCTCGGGGACGACCCGCTCGACACGGCCGCGCAGTTCGCGGGTCGTCCAGAGCGGGTTGATCATCTCGAGATAGTCGTCGGGACGGAGGGGCGTGAACAGGTGCCGCACCGTGCGCAGCAACCATCTCCGAACCGGGTGCACGTGTGGGCGAGCGCCGCGTTCCGCCATGGCGACACACTACGCGTGCATACACGCCGCACGTGCGGATTCGCTTCCGTGTGGAAGCGGGAACAATCGTCAGCGCAGGATCGTCAACTGCACTACCGAATCGGCGTTCGCGACGAGGCGGTGCACGATACCCGCGTCGACGTGGACCGCGGTGCCCGGCAGCAGCGACACGGTCTCGTCGGCGGTGCTGAACGCGATGTCCCCGGTGACGGCCTGCACGAGGATCGGGGCGCCGGCCTTGTGGTCGTCCATCGTCTGCCCGGCGGTGAAGGACAGACGTACCACGGTGGCACCGGTGACCGCCGCGAGCTTCTCGATGCGCGGCCC
Organism: Rhodococcus gordoniae; assembly: GCF_001646655.1. Taxonomy (GTDB): domain Bacteria; phylum Actinomycetota; class Actinomycetes; order Mycobacteriales; family Mycobacteriaceae; genus Rhodococcus; species Rhodococcus gordoniae. The sequence goes on from NZ_LPZN01000003.1 coordinate 244,608, forward strand.
GCTCCCCTCTCCCGCGTTGAGCTCCGCGAGCCCCTCGATACGGGTGAGCCTGCCCTCGACCTGCTGTGCACTCATCACGCTTCCTTCTTCGTGGCGACGATCTCGATCGCGACCAGATGCTTCTTGTACTTCGTGAACGTCGACCGCATCCGGAGCACCCGGCTGCGGGCGTCGGAGTCGCGAAGGACGTTGCCGACGAACTTCAGGGTCCCGGGCAGGCCCTCGTCGGCGAGGATGCGCTTGGGTTCGAGCAGCGCCATGGGGGCGAAGCCAATCTTCTCGACCTCGAATCCGTTCTCCTCGAACAGGGTCCGCCATTCCGCCGCGGTGAGCGGGCGGGCGTTGACCTTGATCGAGCGCGCGAGCGACTTGCGGATCTCGGTCTTGACCTCGTCGTCGACCGCGTCGGGTTCGATCGCGAGTTCGTGGATGGCGTACCGCCCGCCCGCCCGGAGCACCCGCCGTGCCTCCTGCACGATCTCCGCCTTGTGCCTGTCGGTCTGCATGGTGAGCATCGCCTCGCCGACCACGACGTCGGCGACCTCGTCGTCGAGTCCGGTCTTCGACGCCTCGCCGCTGACCACCCTGCCGCCACCGGCGATGGCCTTGCGCGTCAGTTCGGCTGCCGTCTCGTCGGATTCGACGCCGGTGTAACTGCCGGGCGAGTACGCGAGGATCTCCTGCGCGGTCCGGCCGAGGCCGGGCGCGAACTCGACGACGTCCGCGCCGCGCAACCGCGCGTCGGCGAGCATGCGCGCCGTCAGTTCCTTGCCGCCGGGCCGCAGCACACGCTTGCCCAGGCGGGCGAGCAGCCAGTGTCCCGGCAGGTGGGCGGTGTCCCTACCCGCAAGGGGCAGAGCATCTTCCGATGCGCGCTCATTCGTCATGTTCTGCACTCTTTCTCGCGAGGCCAAGAGTAGCCACAGTTCCGAGACTCTCCGGACCGGTCGTAACGTGGACGGTGATCCGGTCGTCGCCTCCATGACGCCGACTATAGAGGATTTTCTTCCTTTTAATAAGGTGACCCTCACCTAAGGGGCACCCCGGGCGCGACGGGAGAGCGGACTTGGCACGGCGGGTGAAGCAACACGAGCGGATTCTCGGACTGTTGCGGGAATCCTCGGGCCCGGTCGACGCCCATCACCTCGCCGCCACGCTCGACCTGCACGTCACGACCGTCCGCTTCCATCTCGCAGGCCTCGAGGAGGAAGGTCTCGTCCGCACCCGGCAACTTCCGGCCGAGCGGGTCGGGCGCCCGCGCCTCGGCTACGTCGCGGTGAAGGAACCGTCCTACACCGATCTCGTCGCGCTGCTCGCCGCGCGGATCGGGGGCACCCCCACCGAGCGCGAGGACAAGGCGTTCGAGGTGGGCTCGGACTGGGCGGGCATGCTCGCCCTCGCACCCGCGCCGACCGTCGACGCCGCCACGCTCGTCATCGACGCCCTGCAGCAGTTGGGTTTCGAGACGCAGAGCGCGACGAACGCCTTCGGCACCCACAGTCTCACGCTGTGCACGTGCCCGCTCGCGGAGATCGCCCGCACGAATCCCGAAGTGGTGCGCGGCATCCAACGCGGATTGATCCAGCGCGTCCTCGACGACCACGCCGACCTGCTGCGCAGCCGCTACGCCGTCGACGTCCGGCCCGACCCGCAGGACGGCAACTGTCTCGTGCAGCTCGTGCTGCGTCCGGAGAAGGGCGGAACGACGTCAGCCCGCGACGACGGTCGAGTCGTCACGGGCTGAGCCGGTACATCCGAGCGGGGATCCGCCCACACGGAAGAAGGGTGAACGCGGAGCCTCGGGTCGGCCCCGCATCCTCAGAAATTGATCATGTGTCCTGCGAGACCGTGGATGGCCTCCTGCAGCGCCTCGCTGAGCGTCGGGTGCGTGTGGACGTTGCGCGCGAGCTCGTTGACCGTGAGGTCCCACTTCTGGGCCAGGGTCAGCTCGGGCAGCAGCTCCGAGACGTCGGGGCCGATGAGGTGGCCGCCGATGAGCTCACCGTGGGTCTTGTCGGCGATGAGCTTGACGAAGCCGGTGGGATCGCCCAGACCGTGTGCCTTGCCGTTGGCGGTGAACGGGAAGGTCGCGACCTTCACGTCGTACCCCTCGGCCTTCGCCTGCTCCTCGGTGAGACCGAAGGAGGCGACCTGCGGCTGGCAGAAGGTCGCGCGCGGCATCATGCGGTAGTCGCCGAGCTCGAGTGTCTCGGCGCCGCCGATGGTCTCGGCCGCGACCACGGCCTGTGCCTCCGCGACGTGGGCGAGCTGAAGCTTCGCGGTGACGTCGCCGATAGCGTAGATGCCCTCGACATTGGTGCGCATGCGCTCGTCGATCGCGATGGCACCGCGGTCGGTGAGCTCGACGCCGGTGTTCTCGAGGCCGTAGCCCTCGACGCGCGGCGCGAAGCCGACCGACTGCAGCACCTTGTCGACCGTGACGGTCTCGACGTTGCCGGACTTGTTGTCCTTGATCTCGACGGTCACCTTCGAGCCGTCGTCCGAGATCTTCTGCACGGCGGCACCGGTCTTGATGGTGATGCCGAGCTTCTTGTACGCCTTGGCGATCTCCTTGGAGACGTCGGCGTCCTCGTTGGGCAGTGCGCGGTCGAGGAACTCGACGATGGTGACGTCGACCCCGTAGTTCTTCAGGACGTAGCCGAACTCCATGCCGATGGCGCCGGCACCGACGATGACGATGGACTCGGGGAGGTCGCGGGTGAGGATCTGCTCCTCGTAGGTGACGACGTTGTCGCTGAGCTCGGTGCCCGGGAGCAGCTTGGTGACCGAGCCGGTGGCGATGATGACGTTGTCGAAGGTCACCTGTTCGGTGCCACCCTTGGTGAGGGCCACCTCGATGGTCTTGGCGTCGACGAACGAGCCCTTACCGTCGTATTCGGTGATCTTGTTCTTCTTCATGAGGAAGTGCACGCCCTTGGTGCGGCCGTCCGCGACCTTGCGGCTGCGGTCGTAGGCGGCACCGAAGTCGAAGGACACGTCACCGGAGATGCCGAAGGTCTTGGCCTCTTTGTTGAAGAGATGCACCAACTCGGCATTGCGGAGAAGCGCCTTGGAGGGGATACAGCCCACGTTCAGGCAGACACCACCCCAGTACTTCTGCTCGATGATGGCGGTGCTCAGTCCCAGCTGTGCCGCGCGGATAGCAGCGACGTACCCACCGGGACCGGCTCCGAGGACAACGACGTCATAGTGTGAGGTCACGGATATACAGGGTAGTCCCGCCCGATTCCGGTGTCTGCCGATGGTCCGGTTACCCGCGGGTAGCCACCGTCCCGATCCGCTCTCCACCGATCGGATGACGGCGCGTGTCGTCCGGTTCGGGCATGATGTCGTCGTGCGTGTTCCCCGTCGAGATCAACCCGCGCGGCGCGAGGCCGCTCGGGTGTTCGACACGGGAGAACACACATGGAATACAACGCGATGATCGAAATCGACGCCGACCTCGATCGCTTGACCGACGACGAGACCGTCGACCTCATCGAACCGATCGTCCCGCATCACGGGGCGGTGGGGCGCAGCGACAACGGCCGCGCCCAGCTCGTCATCACCGTCGACGCCGTCGACGCGATCCACGCCCTGCGGTTCGTGCGCGACCTGATGCATGCCTCGTACCCGTCCTACCGCGTGAACGCGGTGGACGTGTTGCCCACCGGCGCGTTCGACGCGATCTACGGATTCGGCGACTGTTTCGCCTGATGTGAGAGCCCGGTGAGGGTCCGCGCCGCGCGGACCCTCACTTCCGGCGCCCGAACCTCCGCATGGCGAGCAGGTACCGGGGGATCGACCGGAGCGGAACCCGCACCGGCCAGTCGTCGGGGCGGAAGTACGCCTCGGTGCCGCCGTCGACCACCACGACGCTTCCCGTCAGGAAGTCCGCCGCCGGCGACAGCATGAACTCGACCCACTGCGCGATCTCCTCGGGCTTCCCGAAGCCGCCGAGCGGAACGGGGAAGCTCTCGACCGCCTTCCCGAGCGGGCTGTCGAGCTGCGCGTCGAGCAGCGGGGTGGAGATCGCTCCCGGTGCGAGGACGTTGAGGCGGATACCCGCTCCTGCCCACTCGGGGGTTACCGCAGCCCGGCGCGCCCATCGGGTCACGGCGATCTTCGACGCCGCGTAGGTGAACGGCGGACCCGTCTGCGGGATGCGCGTGGCGCGGGCGACGCCCTTGTCCATGTCGCCGGCGAGGAACGCCTTCACCGCCGAGTTCGGCACGCCGGGCGTCGTCGTCGTCGAGTTGGACCCGAACACCACAACCTTGCTGTTGCCGGAGGCGACCAGCGCCGGCCGCCAGCCGACGAGCAGGTCGATCACGCCCCGCACGTTGACCTGCGCGATGATCTTCTCCTTGCCCGGGGCGGGACCCAACCCGGCGGCGAGTACGGCGCCGTCGAGACGGCCGCCCGCCAGCTCGAGCGTCGTGCGGACCGCATCGGAGCGGCCCTGGGGCGTGGACAGATCCGCCGTGACCTCGGTGTCCTTCAGGTCGATGCCGATCACCGTGTGCCCGGCAGCCCGTAACCGTTCCGCACTCGCCCTGCCCATTCCCGACGCGGCACCCGTCACCGCATATACCGCCATGTACCCCTCCATCGTTCGATTCGGGGCACGCTACAGCGCGGCGACCGCCTCGCGCAGCAAGGCGACGTACCGAGCGAGACCGGCCGCATCGACCACCTCCGGGGAGGTCGTCACCGACAGGGTCACCGCCTCGCCGATCCCGTGCACGCCGTGTGTGAGGGCCTGCACCGGCGACAAGCCGGGGAAGCCGGAGGTGAACCGCACCCGGCCGCCACCGAGTTCCAGGTCGGCCCGGCCGCGATCGACACTCGAGACGACGGTGTTGCCGGTGACGGTGGGCGGGACGACGGACAGGTCGAGGCGGTCGGTGCCGAAGCGCAGCAGCGGTGCCGGGACGTGATCGTCGGTGCGGGCGCGTACCGCCATTGCGGGGTGGCGCGCGCGGATCCGCTGCGACGCCAGGTCGGCGGCGATCGCCACGGCACGCTCGTGCGGGTCGCGGATGGTGCAGTGCAGGTCGACTCCGACGTTGCGGTAACTGTTGCGGGAGGTCGCGGTGGGCACCGCGACCGGCACTTCCGCGGACAGTTCGTCGACACCGAGGAAGTCCGACAGGGCGGCACCGATCACGGTGAGCGCACCGACGGTGACGGTGCCGACGCGGCGCAGGTCTGCGGTGTCGACCACGACTGTGCGCACCGCCCGGCGCGGTCCGGGCGCGGTGTTCACGGCCACCAGCGGCCTCCCCGGGGCGGGTTGCGGGACCGACGGTTCGGCGAGTTGCCGTTGTGCTTCGACCGCCCGTCGCCCGTCGGCGATCACCTGCGGGATCGACAGAGGCAACCGCAGGAGGGCGCGCGCGAGCATCCCGGCCGGCGAGGGGGCACGCGGCGGGGTCGTGGGTGTGGCGATGCCCGACAACAGGTCCCGGGCCAGCGCGGACGTGCGCACCCCGTCGGCGAAGGCGTGCGACATCTGCAGGACGACGACGAGCGCGGGACCGTTTCCGCGCGGAGCATCGGCGACCTGCTGGAAGATGTGCAAGCGCCACGGTGAGACGGTGACGTCGACGCGGGTCGCGACGAGCCCGGACAGCGTGTCGAGCACCTGCCCGTAGCTGCCGGATTCGTGGACGACGAACCGGTCGGGGCCAGGTCCGCAGGCTGTCCAGTAGGGATAGTCGAGACCCGCGGGCACCTCGACCATCCGCACCTGCAACTCCCCCATCGCCGCCACCCGCGACCGCAGTTCGGCGAGCACCTCGGCGACCGGAACCGCGGGGGCGTCGAAACAGTAGAGGGCGAACAGGTCGCCCGGGATTCGGTCGCCGAGCCATTCTCGGCGCGCGTCCGACGGATGCATCTGCACGAGGTCACAGTCTGCCTGCCGCCCGCGGCAGGTGAGGGGCGGGTATGAATGGGTCATGAGCGACGACACGACCGATCCGTACCTGTGGCTCGAGGACGTCACCGGCGAGAAACAACTCGACTGGGTGCGTGCCCGGAACGACCGAACGGTCGAGACGTACACCCGCACCGACGGCTTCACGGACCTCGAATCCCGCATCCGCGAGGTACTCGACACCGACGCCCGCATTCCGTACGCCCGTCGGCGGGGTGAGTACCTCTACAACTACTGGCGGGACGCCGAGCACGTGCGCGGCCTGTGGCGTCGTACGACGATGGAGCAGTACCTGCGCGACGAACCCGACTGGGACGTCCTCGTCGACCTCGACGCCGTCGCCGAGGAGGAGGGTGAGAACTGGGTGTGGTCGGGAGCCCAGGTGCTGCGGCCCGACCAGACCCGCGCGCTCATCAGCCTGTCGCGCGGTGGTGCCGATGCGAGCGTGATCCGCGAGTTCGACCTCGTCGAGCGGCGATTCCTCTCGGGTCCGGACAGTTTCGAACTGCCCGAGGCGAAGACGGACATCGGGTGGATCGACGCCGACACCGTCTATGTCGGAAGCGATTTCGGCGACGGATCGCTCACCGACTCGGGATACCCGCGTCTCGCGAAGAGATGGCGACGCGGCACGCCGATCGAGCAAGCCGAGACGGTCTTCGAGGGTGAGCGCAGCGATGTCGCGGTTTCCGCGTGGTACGACGACACGCCAGGATACGAACGCACCCTCGTCGACCGCGCGATCGACTTCTACCGGGCGCACCGGTTCGAACTCACCGCGGACGGCGGACTCGTCCGGCTCGACGTTCCCGACGACGCGCGGGTGAGCGTCTACCGCGATCACCTGCTCGTGCGTACCCGGTCCGACTGGCTCGGATATCCCGCCGGCACGCTGCTCGCGGCGGACTATCCGGCGTTCCTCGCCGGTTCGCGCGAGATGACGGTGCTGTTCGCCCCGGACGAGCACACCTCGCTCGAGCAGTACGCGTGGACGAAGAATCACCTGCTCGTCGTCACACTGCGCGACGTGCAGACCCGCGTGCGGGTGCTCACGCCCGGTGACGACGGCTGGGCCGACGAGGAACTGCCCGGTGTCCCCGATGCCACGTCGACCTCGATCATCGACGTCGATCCGCGCACCGGCGACGATTTCTTCCTCAACTCCAGCGGATTCACGATCCCGGCGACCCTGTTGTCCGGGACGGTCGGCGGCGCGGTGGAGGCGATCAAGCAGGCGCCGTCGTTCTTCGACGCCGAGGGCATCACGGTCGAGCAGCACTTCGCGACGTCCGACGACGGCACACAGGTGCCCTACTTCGTGGTCGGCAGCAACACCGGAACCCCTTCGCCCACACTGTTGTACGGATACGGCGGGTTCGAGAACTCGATGGTTCCGGCCTACAGCGGTGGCGTGGGGCGGGCATGGCTCGAGAAGGGCTACACCTACGTCATCGCCAACATCCGCGGCGGTGGCGAGTACGGCCCCACCTGGCACACCCAGGCACTGAAGGAGAACCGTTACAAGGTCTTCGAGGACTTCGCCGCGGTCGCGAAGGATCTCGTCGCGCGCGGGATCACGACAGCGGCGCAGCTCGGCACCCAGGGCGGCAGCAACGGCGGGTTGCTCATGGGCGTGATGCTCACGCGCTATCCCGAACTGTTCGGGGCGATCGTGTGCCAGGTGCCGCTGCTCGACATGAAGCGTTATCACCTGCTGCTCGCCGGAGCATCGTGGATGGCCGAGTACGGCGACCCCGACAACCCCGCGGAGTGGGAGTTCCTGTCGAAGTACTCGCCGTACCAGAACACCGATCCCGACGCTGCCTACCCGCCGATCCTCGTCACCACGTCGACGCGGGACGACCGGGTGCATCCCGGGCACGCGCGCAAGATGGTCGCGCGTTTGGAGGAACAGGGACACGACGTCTCGTACTACGAGAACATCGAAGGTGGTCACGGCGGCGCGGCCGACAACGCCCAGGCGGCGTTCAAGTCGGCGCTGACGTTCACCTTCCTGGCCGACAAGCTCGCGAACCGGTGACCTTCGGGGAGGTCGTGTGCGTTTTCGTCGAAAAAGACGCACACGACCTCCCTCATCTCGCGGGGCCGGTGGACTCGCGGACGACGAGCTGGGTCGGGAGTACGAGTCCGTCGGCCACCGCGACCCGCTCGTAGGCCTGCCGGGCGAGCATCTCCATGGCTCGCGCCCCGGCGTCCTCGGTGCGTTCGGCGAGCGTCGTGAGCGACGGCTGACACAGGTCGGACCCGAAGATGTTGTCGAAACCGACCACGCTCACGTGCCCGGGCACGGACACCCCGCGTTCGCGCAGCCGGCGCAGCACCCCGATCGCGAGCATGTCGTTGTGGCACACCACCGCGGTGACGCCGGCCGCCACGGCGGCGTCGGCCGCGGCGGCACCGCCTCCGAGCGTCGGCGAGTACGGGCCGAAGCGACGCACCACGATGTCGTGGGCTTGTGCCGCCGCCTGCAGACCGGCCCACCGTCGCGCTCCCGACCACGACTCGGGCGGGCCGCCGAGGAACAGCAGCGAGCGGTGCCCGAGCGACGCGAGATGGTCGACGATCTGACGTGTTCCCGTCTCGTAATCGGCCACGACGCAGGAAATTCCGCGGATCGCGCGGTTGACCAGGGTCACGGCGTCGAGTTCCGCGACGCGCCGGAGCTCGTCGTCGGGCATGCGCGCGGCCGCCAGGACGAAGCCGTCGACCGCCGGCCCCAACCGCCGGATGATGTGCGCTTCGGTGACCGCGCTCTCCTGCGTGTCGGCGAGGACGAGGGTCCGGCCGGAGGCGACGGCGGCGCGCTCGGCCCCCTTGATCACGCCGGAGAAGAAGGGGTTCGTGATGTCGGGGACGAGCAGCGCCAGGGTGTTGGTGCGTCCCGATTCGAGGGCACGGGCCGCGGGGTTGGGGGCGTAGCCGAGCCGGTCGGCGACCTCGAGGATGTGATCGCGGGTGACGACGTTGACCCGGCCCGGGTCGGTGAAGGCGCGGGAGACCGTGGACGCCGCGACCCCTGCCTCGCGGGCCACATCGGTGATGGTGGCGCGTTTCCGGGAACGCGGGGCAGCCGACATGCGGACAGTATGGCAAAAAATGGCAAACGATTGCCGTGTGCTGCGCCACACCCCTACCGTCCCTGTATCCGATACTGAAGACCCACCCCCCGAGGCACCCGATGACCGAAAACACCACCGTGCAGCGCACGCCCCGCAAGGCGGCACTCGCCGCCTGGAGCGGCAGCGCACTGGAGTACTACGACCTGGCGATCTACGGCACCGCCGCTGCGCTCGTCTTCCCCGAGATCTTCTTCCCCGAGGGGAACCAGGCGGTCGCGACCGTCGCATCGCTCGCGACCTTCGGCGTCGCCTACGTCGCCCGCCCCTTCGGTTCCGTCCTGATGGGCCACATCGGCGACCGCTTCGGCCGCAAACTGATCCTCGTCGGCACGCTGCTGCTGATGGGTGTCTCGACATTCCTCATCGGTTGCCTGCCGACCTACGGCCAGGTCGGCATGATCGCACCGATCCTGCTGGTCGTGCTGCGACTGCTCCAGGGATTGTCCGCCGCGGGCGAGCAGGCCGGCGCGAACTCCATGTCGTTCGAACACGCCCCCGACGACAGGCGCGGCTTCTTCACCAGCTGGACGCTGAGCGGCACGCAGGGCGGCCAGGTGCTCGCACCGCTCATGTTCCTGCCGGTGATCGCCCTGCTGTCCGAGGAACAGTTGCAGTCGTGGGGCTGGCGCGTGCCCTTCTGGATCAGCGCCGTGATCGTGCTGATCGGCTTCCTCATCCGGCGCAGCCTCGACGAGACCCCCGAGTTCCACGCCGAGAAGGCGCACAACGAGGCACCCAAGGCACCGCTGGCCGTGCTCTTCCGCCATCACTGGACCAGCGTCCTGCGGGTCTTCTTCGCGGCCTTCATCGCCATGGTGAACACGGCCTTCCAGGTCTTCGCCCTCAACTTCGCCACGGCCGACGAGTACGGCATCGGCATCAGCGACACCACGATGCTGTGGCTGGCGATCGTCGCCAACATCATCGCCGTGGGCACCATCCCCCTGTGGGCCGTGCTGTCCGACCGCATCGGCCGCAAACCGGTCTTCGTCTCCGGTCTGATCGGCAGCGCCGTGATGGTGACGGCCTTCCTGTGGTCGATCTCGCGGGGCGACGTGCCGCTCGTGCTCGTCACCGGCATCCTGCTCGCCGGCGTGATCTACAGCATGCCGAACGCGGTGTGGCCCGCCACCTACGCCGAGTACTTCCCCACCAGCGTCCGCCTGTCGGGCATGGCGATCGGCACCCAGTTCGGCTTCGCCCTCGCCGGTTTCACCCCGGCCATCGCCGGATCGCTCATGGACGGCAACGCCGACAACTGGTACCGCGTGGCCCTGTTCTGCGTCGGCGCCGTCGTCATTTCGCTGGTCGCGGTGGCCACCGGACCGTCCGGAACCCACAAGGTCCCCACCCGTGAGATCGGCCTGCTCCCCCACGACCGGAACACCGCGCCGGTTCCCGCCGGAGCCGCATCATGAGTGCACGTCCCACCATCGCCGTGCTCAACGGGCCCAATCTCGATCTGCTCGGCACGCGCGACCCCCGTCTCTACGGCACCGCGACACTGGCGGACATCGAGAAATCGTGTCGCCGCACCGCCGACGACCTGGGCTTCGACATCGACTTCCGGCAGACCAACCACGAGGGCGTCCTGATCGATTCGATCCACGACCTACGCGAATCGGCGGCAGGCTTCGTCGTCAACGCCGCGGCCTACACGCACACCTCGGTTGCGCTGCACGACGCGCTGGCCATCGTCGCGGCACCGATCGTGGAAGTGCACCTGACCAACATCCACGCCCGCGAAGAATTCCGGCACCGCTCGTTCGTCGCTCCCGTCGCGAAGGCCGTGATCGCCGGATGCGGCCCCGACGGATACGCGTTCGCCATCCGTCACCTGGCCGCGCTTGCACTCGATACCGAACAGAAGGACCGTTCCCGATGACCACCGCCGCGCCCGCACGCACATCCTTCCTGCTGGGCCTGTTCGGCGCCGGGATCGGCGGTTCGCTCACCCCGGCCATGCAGGAACGAGAGGGCTTCGCCTCGGGTGTGAACCTGACCTACCGCCTCGTCGACGCCGAGCGTCTCGGCTACGGTGTCGACAACCTGGCCGAGATGCTCGACTGGGCACAGCGATTCGGTTTCGACGGGCTCAACATCACGCATCCGTTCAAGCAGGTCGTCATCCCGCTGCTCGACGAGTTGTCCGACGACGCCCACGATCTCGGGGCCGTCAACACCGTGGTCTTCCGCGACGGGCGCGCGATCGGCCGCAACACCGACTGGTCCGGTTGGGGACGCGCCTTCCGCCGGCGCCTACCCGACGCCGTCTCCGACCGCGCCGTGCTGGTCGGGGCCGGTGGTGCCGGTTCGGCCGTCGGGTACGCGCTGCTCGAACAGGGCTCCGCGCACGTGTCCATCGTCGACGTCGACGTCGAGAAGGCGCAGGCCTGCGCGACCCGCCTCGCCAAACGGTTCGGCGACGACCGGGTCGCCGCGACCACCGACCTCGCCGGGGCCCTGGCCTCGGCGCAGGGCCTGGTCAACGCGACCCCCACGGGCATGACCGGTCATCCCGGGCTTCCCGTTCCCGCCGAACTCGTCCGCGAGGACCTGTGGGTCTCCGACGTCGTGTACTTCCCACTCGAGACCGAACTGATCCACCTCGCCCGCTCCCGCGGCTGCCGCGTCGTGCCCGGTGGTGGCATGGCCGTCTTCCAGGCCGTGGGTGCCTTCGAGTACTTCACGGGCGTCGAACCCGACGCCGAACGCATGGTCCGACACTTCGAGGAGCTGACCCGCTGATGCGCCGCGGAATCGCCACCGTCTCGCTCTCCGGTGTTCTCGCCGACAAACTCGACGCGATCGCCGCCGCGGGATTCGACGGAATCGAGATCTTCGACAACGACCTGATCGCGTCGCCGCTGTCCCCCACCGAGGTGGCCCGCCGCTGCGCCGATCTCGGCCTGTCGATCGATCTGTTCCAGCCGATCCGCGACATCGAGGGCGTCGACCCGCGGCGGTTCCCCGACGTCCTGCATCGCGTCCGCCGCAAGCTCGAGGTGATGAACGAACTCGGCGCGACGACCTTCCTGGCGTGCTCGAACGCGCTCCCGAACGCGATCGACGACCCGGAGCTGTCCGCCGAGCAGCTGCGTATCGTCGGCGAGCTCGCCGCCTCGCACGGGGTCACCTTCGCCTACGAGGCCCTCGCCTGGGGACGGCACGTCAACCGGGTCGGACAGGCGTGGAATCTCGTCGACCGCGCCGACCACCCGGCGGTGACGCTGGCCGTGGACACCTTCCACATGCTCGCGCGCGGCGACGACGGACGCGCCCTGGCCGGAATCCCGGGCGAGCGCATCGGTTTCCTGCAGGTCGCCGACGCCCCGGTGCTCGAGATGAACGTCCTCGAATGGAGCCGCCACTTCCGCTGCTTCCCGGGGCAGGGCATGCTCGACGTGTCCGGGGTCGTCGCGGCCGTGCTCGACGCCGGCTACGACGGCCCGCTGTCGCTCGAGGTCTTCAGCGACGTGGTGCGCGAAGCGGATCCGCATGTGACCGCGCGCGACGCGATGCGGTCGCTGCTGTTCCTCGAGGACCGGCTCGGTGCGCGGCTCACCGGCCCCGCACGCGAGAAGGTGACGGTCGCGCCGCCGGTGCCGGCGCGCACCGATGCGGCGTTCGTCGAACTCGCCGACCCCGACCGCACCGACTACCCGGCACTGCTCACCGGACTCGGATTCCACATCGCCGGCCGGCACCGCAGCAAGCCCGTCGTGTGGTGGCGCAACGGCGGCGCGAACGTCGTCCTCAACGAAGCGCCCGCGCCGGGCCCTGCCGCGACCGCGCTGGGGCTCGTCGCGCCCGACGTCGCCGCGGTGGCCGAACGCGCCGCCAGCCTGTTGTGGCCCGCGGTCGACCGCACCCGCGGGGAGGGCGAGGCGGGCCTGCCGGGCATCACCTCCCCCTCCGGCCTGCACGTCTTCGTCAGTGCCGAGGCAGGGCAGACCGACGACTGGCACAACGACTTCGTGGCCGACGACGCCGCAGTCACTCCCCCGGCGGACGAGGGATGGCTCGGTCTCGACCACGTCGACGTGACGGTGGCCGCGGACGATCTGAACCAGGAGCTGTCGTTCTTCCGCACCCTGTTCGGGCTGCGCCCGGAGGACCCCGAGGAGTACATCCAGCCGCAGGGCCGCCTGCGTATCCGCGCCCTGCGTGCGGAGAAGGGGGACCTGCGGGTCGCGTTGAACGTCTCCGAGACCGGTGCGGCGCCACAGCCGCACGGCGTGACCCAGCTGGCCTTCGCCACGGCAGACGTCGTCGACTCGGTGCGCCACGCGCGTGCGCGCGGTGTGGAGTTCCTGCGACCACCCGCGAACTACTACGCCGACCTCGATGCGCGGTTCGCGCTCGACCCCGGGCTGCTCGCCGCCCTGCAGAGCAACGGCCTGCTCTACGACCGCAACGACGACGGAGGTGAATTCCTGCACGCCTACACGCTCCCGGTGCAGGGTGGATTCCAGGTCGAACTCCTCGAACGGCGCGGCGCCTACACCGGATACGGCTCCCCGAACGCCCACGTCCGGCTCGCCGCGGCCGCCCGCGCGGGATCAGCGGTCACGTAACCACGCCACGATCGTCGCGACGGTGTCGTCGTTGTCGCGGATCCAGCCGTTGTGGCCCAGGGGCCGCGGATTGTGCCATCGGGTGATCTCGGTGGACGGCAGCTTCTCGAGCAGGTGCTGCGCGGACGCGACGGGGGTGAGTTCGTCGCCGTCGATCGTGATCGACAGGACGGGGAGCGTGAGCCGCCCGATCCGTTCCTCGTAGTCGATGTCCGCGCCGGCCGGTTCGAACCGGCCGGTGCGGGCCAATCGTGCCCAGTCGGAGATCAGGGCGCGCGACTGCCGGCCGAAGCCGGCGACGTCGATCCGGTCGCCGGGCCAGAACCCGGCGACCGCGGCGGTCAGCGACATCGCCGTCGATCCGAGCCACAGCCCCGGGCCGCGGACGCCGCCGTGGTGCCGGTAGTAGGGCGTGCCCGACGCGACGAGGATCAGCCCGCCGAGCCGTCCGCGGATGCGCGCGGCGTAGAGCGCGCCGAGCTGCCCGCCCATGGAGTGACCGAGCAGGTAGGGCGTCGAGTCGGGGAAACGTTCCCGCACCACCTCGAAGACGGCGGGGAAATGCGTCGCGACGATCTCGTGGTAGCCGTACGTGCTGTCCGGTCCCGGCCTCGGACGGCTGTCACCCTGACCGGCGAGCTCACAGACAGCCGCGTCGAATCCGTGCTCGGTGATCGCCTGCGCGAAGGGCTCGTAGTAACCGGCGGGGATACCGAGGCCCGGGACGACGACCACGACGGCGCGGGAGGCGTCGCGGCGTGTCTCGTGTTCGTGGTCGGGTCCCGCGAAGAGGCGCACCGGCGCCGTGGTGCCGCCGGGAAGCTGGATCGGTACGGTCTCCACCGGCTCAGACTAGGCCGATCCGGACGCGGCGGTTGCCGGTTTCCTCCTCCACCCCGAGTCCGGAATTCAGGGTGGGGATGGGGGTCGTGCCCGGATGTGCTCGGGCCCGGTCGCGGCGGACGATCGAAATGTCCGATCCAGCACCCCTTCGGAGGATCCCATGCGTACCCCTTCCGCTCGCTCCCGTCTCGCGACCGCCGCCGTCCTGTCGATGGGCACTGCCGCGTTCCTTCTCGGAACAAGCACTGCCGCAGCACAACCCGCGCCCGGCGTCGTGGGCATGAGCGAGCAGGACGCGGTCGAGATGCTCGCCGCGAACGATGTGCCGTACACGATCGTCAACCGGTCCGGTTCCGTCGGCGGCGACTGCACGGTGACCGCTCAGCGAGACCGGGGGTACCGGACCGTCGTCGAGTACGAATACGACAGCGACGACAACGAGTTCGACCGTGTCGAGCGTCAGGTGTGGCGAGGGGTAGGCCTGGCGGTCGTGTGCCGCTGACCCGCCTCGAAGGTCGGTCCAGCCCGAAAATACTCTCCCGCAGACCATCTCGAGTATCCTCGCGGCTTCCGAGCACGCCGGGCGACGAGTTGTCCAGGATGATTCCAGCACTCCCCGGCGAGAGTCCGGTCGACCCCGAGTCGAAGATCAGGGTGAAGATCCGGGCCGTTCCCGGATGTGGCGGGATCGTCTCGGCGACAGGATGAATGCATGAACTTCGAGAACCGGACCCCCCGCCCCTTCACCCGTTCCTCGTCCCAGCGCATGCTCGGTGGCGTGTGCGCAGGACTGGCCGAGTACTTCGGCATCGACCTCAACCTCGTGCGCGCAGGCGCACTCCTCACAGCCTTCGTCACGGGTGGCACCGCCGTACTGCTCTACCTCGCATTGTGGATGATCGTCCCCGAACACTGATCGACATCCCGGCCCGAAGAACATGCGACCCCCGATGGACATCCATCGGGGGTCGCATGTTGTGCAGGTGGCAGCGGCAGTCGCGAACCACTACGACTGGGCGCTGCCCAGCAGAGCGCTGCCGCTGTCGAGCAGGGTGCCCAGAAGTTCGGTGCCGCCGAGCAGTTCGAGGGCGGAGCCGATGAGTTCGATGATCTCCATGAGAATCTCCTTCGTCCGATCGCATATCGAACGGATTTCGTCCGATCGCTTTACGCCCACCCGGAAATCCGACCGGATTCCATCGGGCTCGAATAGATTCTGGTCACATTCGTCGAGCTTTCGCGACCCGAGAATGCAAAAAACTGGTGTGATGACTTTCACACTCGCAGATTCACCCGAAGAGTCCCCGTAAATCAGCAGTTCAGAGTACTCGCATAAGAAAATGGAACGTTCGTACCGATCGATTCGCTTCGGATTCGATATTTCCGATCGACCCGTTTCATCCCGTTCCCGAACAGTTATGGGCGAGTTGCCCGGTCCACCGGAAATATGCCACCGAACGGAAATGCCCGGCTCGACAGAGGTCGAACCGGGCATTCGGCGAGTCGCGGAAGGACCCCTACAGTCCGACCGCCTCGGACAGCACCGGCCACGAGTTGCGCAGATCGTCCTCCCAGTAGTCCCACGAATGCGTGCCCGCCGGGCGGATGTCGATGTGGGCGGGAATGTCCAGTTCCCCGAGGCGCTGTGCCATCCGCTGCGTGCAGTGATGGACGGCTGCCTCGATGCTGCCGCCGACGACCACCTGACCGACGAGTCCGATCGGGTCGTTGTTCACCGACCGGGCCCCGAGCCGCTCGTACTCACCGGGCAGACCCGAGCCCGACGAGATGTACACGTCGATCCCGCGAAGTTTCTCCGCGTGGAGGTACGGATCGTTCTCGATCCATCCCGCGTCCCCCACCGGGCCCCACATGTTCTCGGGATCGCCGCCCTTGACCCGCACGACGGCCTGCACGTACGACTGCCCGAGCGGCGTGCTCGTCTCGGCGCACCCGCTGTACGCCCCGACCGCCTCGTACAACTCGGGCGCTGCCGTCGCGAGGCCGAGAACCGACGTACCCGACATGGACACGCCTGCGATGGCGTTGCGGCCCGACGTCCCGAACTGCGCGTCGACGACCGGCGGGAGTTCGCGCGTCAGGAAGGTCGTCCACTTGTTGCGGCCGAGCACGGGATCGTCGTTCTGCCAGTCGGTGTAGTAGCTGTACCCACCCAGGAGGGGCGTGACGACGTTGATGTTCTTGTCGGAGAAGAAGTCCTCGATGTCGGTCTGCCTCTCCCAGGTGGCGATCCCCTGACCGCCTCCCGAGCCGTTGAGCAGATAGAGCGTGGGACGGGGTTCGCTCGCGTCGGCGGGTGTCCGGACCCGGAGCGGGATCACCTTGTCCATCGACGGCGAGTAGACGTTCGCGATCACGGTGCGGTCGCTTTCGCGCTCGACGGAGGTCAACTCCCCCACCGGCTGTTCGCCGGCCTCTCCCGGCCGCGCGACGGCGCCTCCAGCAGTCGCGAGCACCATCGACGTTGCCACCGCCATCGTGAGCAGTACCCGTCGCAACCGGGACGACCGCATGTTCTCTCCCCTCGTGGATCCGTCTGCCTGCACACTGCCGTCCGGCGCCGGATCGGCACGAACCGCCGGGAACCGGATGCAGTGGCACTGTCGGGACATTCATCGTGTGCCGAGTCCGTTTCGTAACGGATGTGTCATCGTTCGGTACGAGCGGCCGGAACGATTGGGGAAGAGCACGAGGCCCGACCCCACCGGAGTGGGATCGGGCCTCGCGTGGCTCTACGGGCAGATCGGAAGTCCTTTCCGCCCGGAGGGGCGGATCAGAAGTCCATGCCGCCCGGAGGGGCGGATCAGAAGTCCATGCCGCCCATGCCGCCGGTGGGGTCGCCCGCGGGAGCGGCGGCCTTCTCCGGCTTGTCGGCGACGACGGCCTCGGTGGTCAGGAACAGGGCCGCGATCGACGCAGCGTTCTGCAGCGCCGAGCGGGTGACCTTGACCGGGTCGTTGATGCCCGCTTCGAGCAGGTCCTCGTAGTCGCCGGTCGCAGCGTTGAGGCCGTGGCCGGCCTCGAGGTTGCGGACCTTCTCGGCGACGACGCCGGGCTCGAGGCCGGCGTTGAAGGCGATCTGCTTCAGCGGCGCCTCGAGGGCGACCTTGACGATGTTGGCACCCGTGGCCTCGTCGCCCTCGAGCTTGAGGTCGTCGAGAACCGGAGCGGCCTGCAGCAGAGCCACGCCACCACCGGCGACGATGCCCTCCTCGACGGCAGCCTTCGCGTTGCGGACGGCGTCCTCGATGCGGTGCTTGCGCTCCTTGAGCTCGACCTCGGTCGCGGCACCGGCCTTGATGACGGCGACGCCGCCGGCCAGCTTCGCGAGGCGCTCCTGCAGCTTCTCGCGGTCGTAGTCCGAATCCGACGCCTCGATCTCGGCGCGGATCTGGTTGACGCGACCGGCGATGGCGTCGGGATCGCCCGCGCCCTCGACGATGGTGGTCTCGTCCTTGGTGACGACGACCTTGCGGGCCTGGCCGAGCAGCTCGATGCCGGCGGTCTCGAGGGAGAGGCCGACCTCTTCGCTGACGACCTCGCCACCGGTGAGGATGGCGATGTCGGCGAGCTGGGCCTTGCGGCGGTCGCCGAAGCCCGGAGCCTTGACGGCGACCGACTTGAAGGTGCCGCGGATCTTGTTGAGGACCAGGGTGGACAGAGCCTCACCCTCGACGTCCTCGGCGATGATCAGCAGCGGCTTGCCCGACTGGATGACCTTCTCGAGCAGCGGCAGCAGGTCCTTGACCGTGGAGATCTTGGAGCTGACGAGCAGGATGTAGGGATCCTCGAGCACGGCCTCCTGACGCTCTGCGTCGGTGGCGAAGTAGAGGGAGATGTAGCCCTTGTCGAAGCGCATACCCTCGGTCAGCTCGAGCTGGAGGCCGAAGGTGTTCGACTCCTCGACGGTGATGACACCTTCCTTGCCCACCTTGTCGATGGCCTCGGCGATGAGCTCACCGATCGCGGGATCGCCGGCGGAGATGCCCGCGGTGGCAGCGATCTGCTCCTTGGTCTCGACCTCCTTGGCGGTGTCGAGCAGCTTGGCGGTGACGGCCTCGACGGCCTTCTCGATGCCGCGCTTCAGGCCGAGGGGGTTGGCACCCGCGGCAACGTTGCGCAGACCCTCGCGGACGAGCGCCTGGGCGAGCACGGTAGCGGTGGTGGTGCCGTCACCCGCGACGTCGTCGGTCTTCTTGGCAACTTCCTTGACCAGCTCGGCGCCGATCTTCTCGTACGGATCCTCGAGCTCGATCTCCTTGGCGATGGAGACACCGTCGTTGGTGATCGTGGGGGCGCCCCACTTCTTCTCGAGAACGACGTTGCGACCCTTGGGGCCCAACGTCACCTTGACTGCGTCGGCGAGGCTGTTGAGGCCACGCTCGAGGCCGCGACGGGCCTC
The DNA here is from genome assembly GCF_001646655.1 of Rhodococcus gordoniae. Taxonomy (GTDB): domain Bacteria; phylum Actinomycetota; class Actinomycetes; order Mycobacteriales; family Mycobacteriaceae; genus Rhodococcus; species Rhodococcus gordoniae. The sequence continues at coordinate 263,532 of NZ_LPZN01000003.1, forward strand.
TTCGTCGAACGCGATGATCTTGGCCATTGCGAAGTGATCCTCCGGGTATGGGGTGACACCGGAGCGATCGCTCGTCGGATCGCTCCATGTACGCCTTCGGCCGGAAGCAGTGCCCGCGACGGACGACCAGGGGTGTCGAAAACCCGGTCTCACCCTACCGACCTGGCACTCACGTGTTGCGAGTGCTAAGTGCATTCTTAGCACTCGGGGGTGGCGAGTGCAAGATTACCGGCACCCGCCACCCCCGTCACGAAATCCGTGGAAGAGCTACTACGCCCTCACTCACCGCGGCGTCGAACCGACACCCACGGCGCACCACTGCCCCGTTGCCGTGTTGACCGCGAACGACTGGGCGCCGACGCACGTGACGCCGGTGGTGTCGGCCGTCGCGCCCGAACCCCAGCCGGCCACCGACAGGGTCGTCGCCGGACCTTGGGCCCACGAGTGGCTCAATCCCCCGCCGAGCGCGTACGCGAACGAACGACCGCCATCACGGGCAGCGCTGAGCGCCGTGCCGAAGCCCGTCGCATGGGCTTCGGCGGCGCCGGCCGACTCGGCCACGGACACCGCGGTGCCGCTGTCGGCCGCATACGCCCGAGCGAACGCACCCTCGGCCGTCGCGCCGCAACTGGCGGTGTCGGACACGAGGATGTCGTTGGCAGACGGAGGCGACACGCAGGTCACCGGCGCGGCCGTGGCGGTACCGCCACCGAAGAGCGCGGCCGAGGCCACACCGACGGCGACGAGTACACCTGCCCGGAACGAACGGCGCGCGGTGAGAGCGGAACGGAAGGAACGAATGGACAAGAACGGCTCCTCTGCACTGGAGTGCCTCTACGCGAAAGGCTGCGTCTGCGCTGAACGGGGCGAGCGCCCCGGCGGTAGGGTACCGATCACATCCGTCTCACGCGACACCACGTGTCACAGACCGGCGAGAAGTCCGGGAAGATCTGCGACCGAGTCGACGACGTGGTCGGGACGATCGACGGCCAGGTCCAGAACCGATTGCCGGAACTTGCCGGTGCGCACCAGGATTCCCGTCATCCCGAGGCGCTGACCGGGCACGACCTCCCCGGCGAGATCGTCCCCGACGACCACCATCCGATCGGGTTCGACGCCCATCCGCTCCGACGCCACGAGGAAGCCGCGCAGCGACGGCTTGCCCACCGCCACCACCGACCGTCCGGTGAGTTCCTCGAGTCCCGCCAGGTAGACACCGGTGTCGATCCGCAGCCCGTCGGCCGCCTGCCAGGCGAGCGCCCGGTGCATCGCGACCACCGGGACGTCCTCGAGCATCAGTTCGGCGACGCGACTCATCGCCCGATGCGTGAAGGCATCTCCCGCTCCACCGAGGATCACCACCTCCGGATCGTCCGCGTCCAGGACGAGACCGTCGAGATCCGCTGCGATGTCGCCCTCGTTGAGGACCCAGCAGCGCAGACCCGGATAGGTCTGCCGGACATGGTCGACGGTGAGGGACACCGCCGTGACGATCTCGTCCGGCGCCACTTCCATCCCCAGATCCGTGAGCCGCTGCGCGATCTCGGCACACGTACGCGAGGTGGTGTTGGTGAGGAAGGCGCGGCGGACGCCGTCGGCACGCAAGCGTGCCAGGACGTCCGCCGCGCCCGGGACGGGCTGCCACTCGGTGACGAGCACACCCTCGATATCGAACAACACCCCGTCCACATGCGTCATGCGTCGAGCCTATCCGCGCGGTGACTCGCGGAGAAACGCTCGGCCTACACGCTGCCGGCGAGACGCTCGGCGAGCAGGCGGGTGAAGCGTGCCGGGTCCTCGACCTCGCCACCCTCGGCGATCAGCGCCATGCCGTGGAGCAGTTCGGCGACGTCGGCGAGGGTGGTGTCGTCCGGGCGTTGCTCCCGGGCGGTGCGCAGACCCGACACGAGCGGATGGCCGGGGTTGAGCTCGAGGATCCTCTTGACCCGCGGCACCGGCTGGCCCGACGCCTTGTACATCCGCTCGAGGGCGGGCGACATGCTGAAGGTGTCGCCGACGATGCACGCCGGGGAGGTCGTCAGGCGCGACGACAGGCGCACGTCCTTGACGTGCTCGTCGAGGGTCTCCTTCATCCACGACAGCAGGTCGCCGAACTCCTTCTCCTTCTCCTCGCGCTCGGCTTCGGCGATCTTCTTCTCGTCCTCCGTCCCGAGATCGACGTCGCCCTTGGCGATGGACTGGAAGCGCTTGCCCTCGAACTCCGGAACGGAGGTCACCCACATCTCGTCCACCGGGTCGGTCAGGAGCAGGACCTCGATGCCCTTGTCCCGGAACGCCTCCATGTGCGGGGAGTTCTCGAGCAGGTGCCGCGACTCGCCGGTCAGGTAGTAGATCTCGTCCTGGCCGTCCTTCATGCGCTCGACATATTCGGCGAGCGTGGTCTGCTCCTCCTCGCTCGCGGTGGAATCGAAGGACGAGATCGCCAGCAGCGTGTCGCGGTTGTCGGTGTCGGAGATCAGGCCTTCCTTGACGACCCGGCCGAACTCGCGCCAGAACGTCCGGTACTTGTCCCGGTCGTTCGCAGCCATGTCCTTGACGGTCGAGAGCACCTTCTTCGTCAGGCGGCGCCGGATGGCCCGGATCTGCCGGTCCTGCTGCAGGATCTCACGAGAGACGTTGAGCGACAGGTCCTGCGCGTCGACGACACCCTTGACGAAACGCAGGTACTCGGGGACGAGATCCTCGCAGTCGTCCATGATGAACACGCGCTTGACGTACAGCTGCACCCCGGTCCGCCGTTCGCGCGCGAACAGGTCGAAGGGCGCGTGTTCCGGGATGAACAGCAGCGCCTGGTACTCGAAGGTGCCCTCGGCCTTGAGCGGGATGACCTCGAGCGGCTCGTCCCAGGCGTGGGCGATGTGCTTGTAGAAGTCCGTGTACTCCTCCTCGGAGACCTCGTCCTTCGAGCGTGCCCACAGCGCCTTCTGCGAGTTGAGGGTCTTGGTCTCGAAGGTGACCTCGTCGGTGCCGTCCTCCGTCTTCGTGGTGCGCGAGACCTCCATGCGGATGGGCCAGGCGATGAAATCCGAGTACTTCTTGACGATCTCCTCGAGCTTCCACTGCGAGGTGTAGTCGAAGAGGTGGTCCTCGGCGTCCTCGGGCTTGAGATGCAGGATCACCGAGGTGCCCTGCGGAGCGTCGTCGACCTCGGCGATGGTGTAGGTGGATTCGCCGCTGGACTCCCAGCGTGTACCGGTCTTCTCCCCCGCCTTGCGCGTGACCAGGGTGACCTTGTCGGCGACCATGAACGACGAGTAGAAGCCGATACCGAACTGACCGATCAGCTCCTCGGAGGCCGCGGCGTCCTTGGCCTCGCGCAACTTCTGACGGAGTTCGCCGGTACCGGACTTCGCGAGGGTGCCGATGAGATCGACCACCTCGTCGCGGTTCATGCCGATGCCGTTGTCGCGCACGGTCAGGGTGCGCGCGTCCTTGTCGACCTCGAGCTCGATGTGCAGGTCGGAGGTGTCGACCTCGAGATCCTTGTCGCGGAACGACTCCAGCCGGAGCTTGTCCAGGGCGTCCGACGCGTTGGAGATCAACTCGCGCAGGAAGGTGTCCTTGTTCGAGTAGATCGAGTGGATCATCAGATCCAGCAACTGTCGCGTCTCGGCCTGGAATTCACGCTGTTCGACGTTCGTACTCATTCCGGGTTCCCTTTCCACAAGCAGAACTTCCCCGGAAATAGTAAGCCGTTCGCGAGCCCGGCCCGTTCGCGCTTCCGGGTCCATGATGGAGGTGCAGGCTTCGTCGTTCACAGGAGGTTGCGATGACGGTTCGTCGGACGGTGGTCGTCGGTGCGGGAATCGTGGGCTTGTCCACCGCATGGTTCCTGCAGGAGCGCGGCATCGAGGTCACGGTGCTCGACCGGGTCGGGGTGGCGGGCGACTCCTCGTGGGGCAACGCCGGGTGGCTCGCGCCGGCACTGACCTTGCCGCTGCCCGAGCCGGCGGTGCTGCGCTACGGGCTGCGGTCGATGTTCCGGCCGTCGTCGCCGGTGTACGTGCCGCCTACGACCGATCTGCGGCTGTTGCGTTTCCTCGCCGACTTCGCCCGGCACTGCACGACGCGGCGCTGGACGTCGTCGATGGAGATCTTCGCGCGCGCCAATCGCCTCGCCCTGGGTGCCTACGACGATCTCGCCCGCGGTTCCGGGGGCACGATCGTCACCGAGCCGACGCGAGTGGCCGATCCGTTCCTGGCGGCGTTCACCTCGGACGACGACCGTCGCGTGCTGGTCGAGGAGTTCGAACACGCGCGCACCGCCGGCAGCGAGATCGACTTCGACCTGCTCGACACCGACACGCTGCATTCGCTCGAACCGCTGCTCGGGGACGCGGTGCGGGTGGGTATCCGCATCCGGGGACAACGGTTCATCGACCCGCCTCGGTTCGTTGCCTCGCTGGCGCACGCCGTGCGCGCACGGGGCGCGGAGATCGTCACGGGCGCCGACGTGGAGGAGGTGCGCGACACCGGTCGCGGGGTGGACGTCGTCGTCGCCGGCGGGGACCCGCGTTCGGCGGATGCCGTGGTGCTCGCGAACGGGGCGTGGCTGGGAGCGCTCGCCCGGTCGTTCGGTGTGCGCACACAGGTCCAGGCCGGTCGCGGCTACAGCTTCAGCGTGCGACCTCCGAGCATTCCGAAGAACCCGGTCTATTTCCCCGCGCAGCGGGTGGCGTGCACACCCCTCCACGACAGGTTCCGTGTTGCGGGAATGATGGAGTTCCGCAGCCCCGACGCCCCACTCGACCCGCGGCGCATCCGGGCGATCGTCGACGCGACACGTCCGCTGCTGCGCGAGGTCGACTGGGACGGGCGTACCGAGGAGTGGGTGGGCTCGCGGCCGTGTACGGCGGACGGGCTCCCGCTGATCGGCCGTACCCGCTCGGATCGGGTGTACGTCGCCGGCGGGCACGGGATGTGGGGCGTGGCGCTCGGCCCCCTCACCGGCAGGCTGCTCGCCGGATCGATGACCGGTGAGCCGGATCCCTTGCTCAAGGCGTTCGATCCGCTGCGCTGACCGGACCGGTTCCGAGCCGGTCGCGCACGCGGTCGAACCAGTCGAGGACCGCCCGTTCGTAGAGGATGCCGAAATCGAGTGTCGCTGCGGCGTGCGGCGGGAGGATGTCCGCAGCCGCCTCCCGTTCGTAATCGGCGAGTTGCTCCTCGTGTCTGCGTCGATGGTCGGCGAGCATCGCGGCGAGGCGCTCGGGCGGGAGGTGATCGCCGAAGGCGACGGTCAGCAGCAGCGGGTGCCTGATGTTCTCGTCGCCCGGCTCGCGGTCGATCCATTCGGCGAAGGCCCGGCGCCCGGCGTCGGTCAACAGGAAGGGCTTGCGGTCGCGCGGCCCCTTCTCACCCGCCTCGATCAGGCCCTGCCGTTCCATCGTGGCCAGTTCCCGGTAGACCTGGCTCGTCGTCAGCGACCAGAACTTGCCGATGCGGGTCTGCGCGGTGGATACCAGGTCCCAGCCCGTTTTGGGGCCTTCGTGGAGGAACCCGAGCAGTGACGCGGCGGTGGCGTTGAGGGGTCGTCCGGTCATGGCCGGTTCCTTTCTCGATCCGGGCACCGAAAACACTTGACATTCCACTGTGGCATATCCACCCTGGAACCAGGCGACATTCCATTGTGGAAGATCCCGGAGGGCACCATGGAACACACATCCCCCGCCGCCCCGACCCGTACCGGCACCGTGGGCCCACCGCTCCGCATCTCCGACGCCGAGCGCGAGACGATCGTCGAGCGACTGGGGCACCACCTCACCGCCGGACGGTTGACCATCACCGAGTTCGACGAGCGCGTCGCCCTGGTCTACCGCGCCACGACACGGGACGACGCCGGCGCCGTCCTCGCCGACCTGCCGCCCACGCCTGCTCCCACCCCGCCCCGGCCCGCCGGGAACACAGTCACACGTCTGCGCCTGCCGCTCCACCAACGCATCGAGTGGGGCGCCTGGGCGGCGGTGGGATCGATCAATCTCGCGGTGTGGGCGCTGGTGTCGCTGGGCACCATGTCGCCGATCTATTTCTGGCCGATCTGGGTCGTCGTTCCGTGGGGCATCGTGCTGGCGGTGCGCACCGCGCTCGGGATCGAGGGCGGGCCCGGCCGCCGCAGTGTGCCCGGTAAGCGCGGAAACAACGGTCCGGCGGGTCCGACCTGTCTGCGATAGTCGGGACGAGCCGTGCCCATCCCGGGCATCCCGCACGCCGGAGACGGAGCCGCCGATGTTTCTGCTCGACGACAGGCTGATGTTCGGCGCCGGAGATCTCACCCGCGCCGCATCGTGCGAATTCGCACTGCTCCGCACGTTCGACTCGGTACTGGGCCGCGTCCCCCGCCCCGAGGCGGAACCCGACGCGATGCTCGAACGCGTCGCCGCACTCGGCGGACACCACGAACAGCACATCCTCGACCGGTTCCGCGCGCAGGTGGGCACGGACGAGGTCGTCGAGATCCCCCGACCCGCCCACACCGCGCAGGCCCTCGCGGAAGCCGCGCAGGCCACCCTCGAGGCCGTTCGCGCCGGCGCACCCGTCGTCTGTCAGGGTGCGTTCTTCGAGACCGGCCCGGATCCGGCCGGCATGATCGGCTTCTCCGACTTCCTCGTCCGCGAGGACGACGGCTACGCCGTGTACGACAGCACACTGTCCCGGCACGCGAAGGTCGAGGCCCTCCTGCAGCTCGCCGCCTACGCGGACGCCCTCGCCCGCACCGGGACGCCGGTGTCCTCCCACGTACATCTCGTCCTGGGCAACGGTTCGATCGCCTCCTACCCGCTCGCGGAGGTCCTGCCGGTCTACCGGTACCGACGCGACTGTCTCGAAACCCTTCTCACGTCGCACGGCGCTGCCACCGGACCGGCGCGGTGGGGATCGGGCGGGCACACCGCGTGCGGTCGCTGCGACGAGTGCGCCCCGGAGATCGAGCGGAACCGCGACCTGCTGCTGGTCGCCGGGATGCGCAGCACCCAGCGGCTGCGGCTGATCGACGCGGGCGTGTCGACCATCGACGATCTCGCCGCACGTGAGACACCCGTCGGCGGGATGGCGCGCCGCACCTTCGACACCCTGCGGGCGCAGGCACGGGCCCAGCTCGAGGAGGAGAAGCAGGGCGCCCCCTACGCCGAGGTCTACGATGCCACCCCGCTCGGCGTCCTGCCCGCCCCCGACGAAGGCGACATCTTCTTCGACTTCGAAGGCGACCCGCTGTGGTCCGAGGGCGGCAGTTCCGAATGGGGACTCGAGTACCTGTTCGGTGTCGTGGAGGGCACCGCCGACGCACCGGTCTTCCGGCCGTTCTGGGCGCACGACCGCCGGCAGGAGCGACAGGCGCTGCTGGATTTCCTCGACTACGTCACCGACCGCCGGCGCCGGCACCCGAAGATGCACATCTACCACTACGCCCCCTACGAGAAGACGGCTCTGCTGCGGCTGGCCGGTCGGTACGGCGTCGGTGAGGAGATCGTCGACGACCTGCTGCGCGAGGGTGTCCTCGTCGACCTGTATCCCGTGGTGCGCAACTCGATCCGCGTGGGTGCCCGGGCGTACGGGCTGAAGGAACTCGAACCGCTCTACACCGGCGACGCCGAGGCGCGCGAGGGGGAGGTCGTCGATGCGGGCGCCTCGATCGTCGCGTACGCGGACTACTGCGCACTGCGCGACGCCGGACGCCACGAGGAGGCGGAGCGCGAACTCGCGTCGATCGCCTCCTACAACGAGGACGACTGCGTCTCGACACTGCGCCTGCGCGACTGGCTGCTCACCCACGCCCGCGACCACGGCGTCTTCCCGAGCGAGGTGACACACGACGAGGCCGCCCCCGACGCGGAAGCGCACCCCGCGGAGACGAAACTGCTCGAATTCGTCGGTGGGGCGCTGGCGGGCCACCGCACCCCCGAGCAGCAGGCCGCCGCCCTCGTGGCCGCGGCCGTGGGCTATCACCGGCGCGAGCGGAAACCGTTCTGGTGGGCGCACTTCGATCGTCTGTCCACGGCGCCGGACGAATGGGCGGACGGCCGCGACACGCTGGTCGCGGCGACGGCCGCCGTCGAGACCGACTGGCACAAGGCCACCTCCCGGCAGCGACTGCTCCGGCGCCGGTTGCGCCTCGCCGGCGAACTCGAACCGGGCAGCGCGTTGCGGGCCGATCAGGACGTCTTCCTGCTGTACGACGCGCCGGGGCCGGACGGATTGCCCGACGGCGGCGCCGGGACGCGCGCGTGGTCGCGCGGCAAGGTCGTCGAACGCACCACGGGGACGGAGCATCCCGACGTGCTCGTCGTCGACGAGCTGTTGCGGACGGACGAGGAGTACTCCGCACTGCCGGTCGCCGTCACGCCCGGTGCGCCCGTCGCGGCGAAGAACATCGACGCAGCGATCGCCTCCGCCGCCGAGGCGATGTGCAGCGGATTGCCGTCGCTGCCGTCGACCGCGGCGGTGGACGTGCTGCGCCGCATCCCTCCCCGTCTGCGCTCCGGCGGCGCGTTGCCGCCGCTCGGTGACGATACGGCGGACACCATCGTCACGGCCGTTCTCGCCCTCGACGATTCGTATCTGGCGGTGCAGGGTCCGCCCGGCACCGGCAAGACGTACACCGGGGCCCGCGTCGTGGCGTCGCTGGTGAACGAGCACGGTTGGCGGGTCGGCGTGGTCGCGCAGTCGCACTCGGTGGTCGAGAACATGCTGGCCGGCATCGTTGCGGCGGGAGTGCCGGGTGAGCGGGTCGCCAAGGCGAAATGCCAGAACCCGGAACCGACGTGGGCCGCCTTCCCGGACGCGAAGACCCTTGCGGCACATATCGGTACATCCACCGCCGGCTACGTGGTGGGCGGAACGGCCTGGGACTTCACGAATCCGAATTGCATCGCTCCCGGCAGCCTCGACCTGCTGGTGATCGACGAGGCCGGACAGTTCTGTCTCGCCGACACCATCGCCGTGGCCACGGCCGCGTCGAATCTGCTGCTGCTCGGCGACCCCCGGCAACTTCCCCAGGTCTCCCAGGGCACCCACCCCGAGCCGGTCGACGAATCCGCCCTCGGGTGGCTCGCCGAAGGGCACGGTGCGCTGCCCGCCGATCTCGGCTATTTCCTGCCGGTGACCTGGCGGATGCACCCGGATCTGTGCGCGCGGGTGTCCGACCTGTCCTACGAGGGACGACTGCACTCGAAGTCCGAGGTCACCGCGCGTCGCGCGCTCGACGGCGTCCCACCCGGTATCCGCCTGATCGAGGTGGCCCACGAGGGCAACGCGACCTGCTCGCCCGAGGAGAGCGCCGAGATCGTGCACGCGATCGCGTCCGTGCTCGGCGCCGCGTGGACGGACGACGCCGACTCGCCGCCCCGGCCCCTGGGCGAGGAGGACGTTCTGGTGGTCGCGCCGTACAACGCTCAGGTCACCCGCCTGCGACAGGATCTCGCCGCGGCGGGTCTGCACCGGGTGCAGGTGGGCACGGTCGACAAGTTCCAGGGGCGCCAGGCCGCGATGGTGTTCGTGTCGATGACGGCCTCCGCCGTCGAGGACGTGCCACGGGGGATGTCGTTCCTGCTGTCCCGCAACCGGTCGAACGTGGCACTCTCGCGCGGTGAATGGACGGCAGTGATCGTCCGGTCCTGTGCGCTGACCGATCACCTCCCGTCGACTCCCGACGACCTGATCGAACTCGGGGCGTTCCTGCGCCTGACCGAACCCGGCCCCACCGGGACGTGACCGCACTCACATCGTCCGTTAGGATCGACGGCGATCCTGTTACCTCAGGTAGCGGATACACGGGACCCGGTCCCCCGAGAACAGGAGTACACGTGTCGAAGACCCTCGAGGCCACGATCGAGATCGCCGCCTCTCCCGAGCAGGTGTGGCGCGTGGTGTCCGATCTGAAGCGGATGGGCGAATGGAGCCCGCAGTGCCGCCGGATGATCGTGCGCGGCGGGCCGGTGTCCGCCGGCACCACCACGATCAACATCAACAAGAAGGGCCTGCTCGTGTGGCCCACCACCGCGAAGGTCGTCGCCTTCGAACCCGGCCGCCGCCTGAGCTTCCGGATCAACGAGAACCGCACGATCTGGTCGTTCACCCTCGAACCCACCGCGACCGGCACCCGCGTCACCCAGCGGCGCGAAGCCCCCACCGGGACCAGCACGCTCTCGCAGACCCTGGTGAAGTATGTTCTCGGCGGCACCGAGGCGTTCGACGACGAACTGACGAGGGGGATGAACGCGACCCTCGCGCGTCTCAAGAGCGAGATCGAGACGGCCGCGCGGGTCTGACCTTCCACCCTCGGCTCACGTACGCTGGAGTGCCTGTGGACCGACAGGACCCGCCCGTTCGACGGGCGGGTCCACTGCGGTCCACAGCACACCGATCGCCAGCGATAAGAGGAGCCCGTGGCACGTAAGCCGACGCCCGCCGGAACACCCCCCACCAGCGGGGTAGCCCACATGGTCGACCTGGTCAGACATGTCGTACCGCCCATGCATCCGGGCGGCATCCCCTTCGTCGCCGCTCCGTTGGCCGTGGCGACCCTCGGCCGCCGTAAGCCCTGGCTGCGCCGCGCCGGTCTCGCATCGGCACTGGCGTGCGCCACCTTCTTCCGGCATCCGCACCGTGTGCCCCCGAACCGCGCCGGTGTGGTCGTCGCGCCCGCCGACGGCGAGATCGCTCTCGTCGACCACGCCGTGCCGCCCGCCGAACTCGGGCTCGGCAGCGAGGAGCGCCCCCGGGTCAGCATCTTCCTGTCCGTCCTCGACGTGCACGTACAGCGCAGCCCCGTCGGCGGCACCGTTCGCTCCGTGGTCCACACGCCGGGCAAGTTCCTCTCCGCCGATCTCGCCGACGCGAGCGAGGTCAACGAGCGCACCAGCATGCTGATCGAGACCCGCGACGGCGCCGAGGTCGCCGTCGTCCAGATCGCCGGGCTGCTGGCCCGTCGCATCGTCAACGACGCGCAGATCGGCGACACCCTGCCGATCGGCGACACCTACGGCCTGATCCGTTTCGGTTCCCGGGTCGACACCTACCTGCCGGCCGGGAGCACTGTGCTGGTCGAACGCGGTCAGCGCACGATCGGCGCCGAGACCGTTCTCGCTCAGCTGCCCACGCTGTCGTGAGTCCGCCTACGCAGGGTGCGCGCGCGGCCGCGACCGCACGGTCCCGCAATCGGTCCAACGTCGTCCGCCTGTTGCCGAGCGTCATCACCATCCTCGCGTTCTCCGCCGGTCTGTCGGCGGTGAAGTTCGCGCTCGACGGGGAACTCGGTACCGCTCTCGGCATGATCGGCGCCGCGGCGGTCCTCGACTCACTGGACGGCCGCATCGCCCGCATGCTCGACGCGACCAGCAAGATCGGCGCCGAACTCGACTCGTTGTCCGATGCCGTCGCGTTCGGTGTGGCACCGGCGCTGGTGCTGTACGTGACGATGCTCGACGGCAGCCCCTTCGGCTGGATCGTCGCCCTGCTCTACGCGGTGAGCCTGATCCTGCGGCTCGCGCGCTTCAACACCCTCCTCGAGGACGACAGCGTCCCCGCCTACGCCCGCGAGTACTTCGTCGGCGTGCCCGCCCCGGCGGCCGCCCTCGTCGCACTCGCGCCGGTCGCGGCCTACATCCAGTGGGGCGACGGCTGGTGGACCACCTACGCTCTGGTCGCGCTGTGGACCCTCGCAACGGCAGGCCTCGCGGTCAGCCGGCTCCCGACCTTCGCGATGAAGTCGGCGTCGGTGCCCGCACGACTCGCAGTCGTGCTGCTCGTGCTGGTCGCGGTGGCTGCGGCCGCGCTGGTCACCTACCCCTTCATCCTCATGCTCGTGCTGGTCGCGGTCTACCTCGCGCACATCCCCTTCGCGGTGCGGTCCCGGCGCTGGGTTGCGGCCCGGCCCGAGACCTGGGACATCAAGCCCTCGGAACGACGGGCCCTGCGCGCGCGTAACCGCGCCGAACGTCCGCGTCGCGTCGCGGCCCGGCGCGTCGCCACGACGGCACGATCTCAGGCGCGACTCGGGCTGCGCCGTCCGCGAGGGCGATGACATGCACGACCCGCGAGGACGCTAGTCACGTTCTAGGCTCGGCGGGGTGACCACCCCACAACTCTCACTCACCGTCCGGCTCAACACCTCCGCCGCCGACGCGCGGCGCGGTGTCGTGCGTCTGCACCCCGAAGCGCTGGCCGCGCTGGGCCTACGGGAATGGGACGCGATCGCGCTGGTGGGGGCGCGTCGCACAGCGGTCGTGGCGGGTCTCGCACCGGCCGGCACCCCCACCGGCACGATCCTGCTCGACGACGTGGTGCTGTCGAACACGGGCCTGAAGGAGGACGCGACCGTCGTCGTCGCGCCCGTGACGGTGTACGGCGCGCGCACGGTGACCGTCACCGGATCCGCCCTCGCCAGGCAGTCGATCCCCGAGACCACACTGCGTCAGGCACTGCTCGGCAAGGTCCTCACCGTCGGCGACGCGGTGTCGTTGCTGCCGCGCGATCTGGGACCGGGCACGAGCAACGCCGAGACGACGCGGGCGCTCTCACGGACGTTCGCGATCGCATGGACCACCGAACTGCTCACCGTCTCGTCGGTCGATCCGGCCGGGCCGGTGAGCGTGCAGCCGAACACCGCCGTGGTGTGGGGTGGCGCCCCGGGTGCCCTGCCGTCCACCTCCGTGCCGTCCGTCTCCGGATTCGTCGCCTCCTCCTCCGCGACCGTCCGGCCCGAACCGGCCGCCGCGCCGCCGCCGGCACCACCGGCACCGCCGGTCGAGGACCTCGTGGGTGTGCAGGCCCAGGTCGCGAAGCTGTCCGAATGGCTCACCCTCTCGCTCGACGAACCCGAACTGCTGCGCACCCTCGGTGCGTCGCCGCATCTCGGCGTGCTCGTCACCGGTCCCGCCGGAGTCGGCAAGGCGACCTTCGTACGTTCGGTCGTCTCGGGCCGGCGTCTGGTGGAGGTCGACGGACCGGGCGTCGGTGCGCTCGCCGCCGACGAACGGCTCCGCCGGATCTCCGCCGCGGCCGAATCGGTGCGCGGCGGTGGTGTCCTGCTGCTGACCGACGTCGACGCCGTGCTGCCGGCCGACACCGAACCCGTCGCGACGTTGATCCTCGACGAACTACGGCGGGTCGTCGACACCGAGGGTGCGGTGCTCGTCGCGACCACCGCACATCCCGACGACGTCGACTCCCGGCTGCGGGCACCCGAGATCTGCGACCGCGAACTGTCCCTGCCGTTGCCCGACGGCGCGACCCGCCGCGCCCTGCTCGACGTGCTGCTGCGGTCGGTGCCCTCCACCGACCTCGACCTCACCGCCGTCGCGGGTCGCACCCCCGGCTTCGTCGTCGCCGACCTCGCGGCGCTGTGCCGCGAGGCCGCACTCCGCGCGGCGTCCCGGGCCAACCGCGACGACGACGAGCCGTCGCTCGTCCAGGACGACCTGATCGGCGCCCTCGAGGTGATCCGCCCACTGTCGCGCTCGGGCACGGAGGAACTTGCGATCGGCAGCGTGAGCCTCGACGACGTCGGCGACATGATCGAGACGAAACAGGCCCTGACCGAAGCCGTGCTGTGGCCCCTCCAGCACCCGGATTCGTTCGAGCGTCTCGGTGTCGATCCGCCGCGCGGTGTGCTGCTGTACGGCCCGCCCGGGTGCGGCAAGACCTATCTCGTCCGCGCTCTCGCCGGCACCGGGCGCCTGAGCGTCCACGCCGTCAAGGGCGCCGAACTGATGGACAAATGGGTGGGTGCCTCCGAGAAGGCGGTGCGCGAACTGTTCGAGCGTGCCCGCAACTCGGCACCTGCCCTGGTGTTCCTTGACGAGATCGACGCGCTCGCGCCGCGCCGCGGACAGAGCTCGGATTCCGGGGTGTCCGACCGGGTCGTCGCATCGCTGCTCACCGAACTCGACGGTGTGGAGCCGCTGCGCGACGTCGTGGTGGTGGGAGCGACCAACCGGCCCGACCTGATCGATCCGGCGTTGCTGCGTCCCGGCCGGCTCGAACGGCTCGTGTTCGTGCCGCCGCCGGACGCCGACGCCCGCGCCGCGATCCTGAAGACCGCAGGCCGCTCGGTGCCGCTCGACGACGACGTCGACCTCGACGAGCTCGCCGCCGGACTCGACGGTTATTCGGCCGCGGACTGTTCGGCGCTGCTGCGCGAGGCCGCGCTCGCGGCGATGCGGCGCAACGTCGATGCCGCCGTCGTCACCGCGAAGGACGTCGCGACGGCCCGGGAGAAAGTGCGGCCCTCACTCGATCCCGAACAGGTCGCGCATCTGCAGGCCTACGCGGAGGGCCGTTGAGATGCCCGTCTCCACCGCGGTCCGCGTCGCCGGTCCGGCAGCCGTCCTCGCGGCCTTCCTCGCGGCTGCGGTCGCGATCCTCGTCCCGGCCGCGGGTGAGTCGGTCCTGCCGGAAGGTGCCCGCAGCGAGTGGGCTCCCGTGGTCACCGCCGCGCTGGCCGTCCTCTCGGCGGCCGGGCTTCAGCGGACCGGTTCCCGGCGCACCGCATGGATGCTGGCCGCTGCGTCGGTCGTGGTCCTCGGCTCGATCCGGTATCTCGTTCCCGCCGGTATCTCGGCCGACAGCCTGACCGTCGTCGGATGGGTGATCGCCGCGATCACCGGTGTGCTGCTCGGGGCGGCGACCGCGGGCTCGTGGGGCTCGGCGACCGGTCAGTGGGCCCTGATCGCCGGTGGATGGGCGGCCTTCCTCACCGCCGCGGCCGTGGGCTCCGAGGTTCCCGTCCACGCGCTGCGCTGGACGGTGCCGCAATGGGCACTGGCCTTCGCACTCCTCGCAACGGTCGCCGCCGCGCTGACGGTGCCCGCCGGGCTGCGCGTGCAGCGGGCCGATCCGCGACTGCTCGCGATCGTGGTGGCCGCCGCAGTGGTGCTCTCCCTCGGGTACCGCCTGCTGGGTGAATTCGTGGGCTCCCGCGCGACCGGCACGGGTGTGCTCCCGTGGCTGATCGCCGGTGGCGCGCTCGCCGTGGCGGTCGTCGGCGCCGAGATCGTCGCGCGTCTCGTCCCACCCGGCGACGACCGGTTCGTCCTCGCGGTCACCGGCGCCGTGGCCGCGGCGTACCCCGTGCTCGTGGAGTTGTGGTCGGGCATGCGGTCAGCGAGCGTGCCGTGGTGGGTGCTGCTCGTCGCGGTGGCCGCCGTGGTCGCCGGGGTCCGGCTCGCCTCCTCCCTGCCGTACGCGCTTCCCGGGCTGCTGCTCGCCGCGTCGATCTCGGCGGCGACGGTGTGGTGGCCGGAGGAGATCGGCGAGGGCATTCCGGTCGCGGTGCGGGTCGCGCTCGTCGCGCTGGGCACCGGTCTCGCGCTCGGTGCGTCGTTGCCGGGTTCGGCCTCCGTCGCGGCGCTCGGGCTCGCGCTGCCGGTGCCGGCGACGGCCGTCGTGGGAGCGGTGTGGATGCTGCCGGCGGAGCCGCAGTGGTCGGCGCTCGCATTGTTCGCCGCCGCCGTGATCTGTGCGTGGCAGGTGCGTTAGATGCTCTCACCTCCCCGATTCGCAAGCGTGCGAAGACAACCATTAGGATAGGAACAATCCGTTTTGCCCGATGACGGCGAGCGGCGTGCATGTCGGGGCGATCCCCGTTTCGGCGGTGTGCCGTCCGCTGTGACGACCGCGAGTCCTACGGCCCGCAGTCCGTTTCACCCCGCCGACAGGCCCGACCCCGACGGAGTGCCTTTTGATCGCCATACTCGTCGCCCATGCGGTTGCTGCTCTTCTGGCGCCGCTTCTGGTCAGAGTCATGGGGAGAAACGCATTCCTGCCGCTCGCGCTGGTGCCCCTCGCGAGTCTCGGCTGGGTCGTCACCAATTGGGGAACCGAGCAGAAACTGCAGATCGCGTGGGCTTCGACTCTGTCGATGAACATCGATCTGCGCTTCGACACGCTCGCGGCGATCATGTGCGTGCTCGTCCTGGGCATCGGCTCGCTGATCCTGCTCTACTGTTCGCGTTATTTCGAGGACGACGAGCCCCGCCTGGGAATCTTCGCCGCTGAGATGGTCGCCTTCGCGGGCGCGATGTTCGGCCTGGTCGTCAGCGACAACATGTTGCTGCTCTACATCTTCTGGGAACTGACGACCGTCCTGTCGTTCCTGCTCGTGGGCCACTACGCCGAGCGAGCGTCGAGTCGGCGCGCCGCCACCCAGGCCCTGCTCGTCACCACGGCCGGTGGCCTGGCCATGCTGGTCGGCATCATCATCCTCGGCGAGATGGTCGGCAGCTACAACCTCTCCGACGTCGTCGCCGCAGCACCCCACGGGTGGCTCGCCGGCGTAGCGGTGGTGCTCGTTCTCGTCGGCGCACTGTCGAAGTCCGCCGTCGTCCCGTTGCACTTCTGGCTGCCCGGCGCGATGGCCGCCCCCACCCCGGTCTCCGGATATCTTCACGCCGCTGCGATGGTCAAGGCCGGCATCTATCTCGTGGCCCGGCTCGCACCCGGCTTCGCCGACAGCGCGGCCTGGCGCCCCATCGTCATCGGTCTCGGTCTCGCGTCGATGATCCTCGCCGGCTGGCGGGCGTTCCGCGCCTTCGACCTCAAGCTCATCCTCGCATTCGGCACCGTCAGCCAGCTCGGTTTCCTCACGGCCCTGGTGGGCACGGGCAGCCGGGAAGCGGCGCTGGCCGGCCTGGCGATGGTCATCGCTCATGCACTGTTCAAAGCGTGCCTGTTCATGGTGGTCGGCATCATCGACCACTCCACCGGCACTCGCGACATTCGCAAACTCGCGCATCTCGGTTCCGCTGCCCCTTATCTGATGATGATCGCGATACTCGCGGCGGCGAGCATGGCCGGACTACCGCCGTTCATCGGTTTCGTGGCGAAGGAAGCCGCGCTGGAGTCGGCTCTGGTGGCCGAGGTGCTGCCCGACTGGGCACGGATCGCCATGACCGCGGGCATCGTGGTGGGTTCGATCCTCACCCTCGCGTACAGCATCCGGTTCATCTGGGGCGCCTTCGGCCGCAAGCAGCTCAAACGGCCGAGCCCCTCGGTGCAGAACCTGCACGCCCCCGGACCGCTGCTGCTCACCGCGCCGAGCGTCCTCGCGTTCGCCGGTCTCGCCGCGGGCTTCGCGAGCTCGTGGATCGATCACCTGATCGCCCCCTATGCCGACGAACTGCCCACCGACCTCGCGAAGCCGTACCACCTTGCGTTGTGGCACGGATTCACTCTGCCGCTCGGCCTGACCGTCGTGGTGATCGCGGGTGGCACGGCGCTGTTCCTCGCGCACCGCACCATCGCGCGCCTGCGCTTCGAGCATCCCCCGCTCGGCAACGCCGACCGGATGTACGACGCGACCCTGCAGGGCATGGACACCCTGTCCCTGCGCCTGACCGCCTTCCTGCAGCGCGGTTCGCTGCCGCTGACCCAGGCGACGATCCTCGTCACCCTGGTGGCACTCCCGACCGTGCTGATGTTCTTCTTCGGAACGAGCGTGATGCCCGCGACACGCGCATGGGACTCGGTCTGGCAGCTCGCCGTGGGACTGCTCATGATCGTCGCCGCGATCACGACGACGATACTGCGCAACCGCCTCGCCGCCCTGCTGGTCGTCGGTGTGACCGGCTACGGGCTCGGGGTGCTGTTCGCGCTCCAAGGCGCCCCCGACCTCGCGCTCACCCAGTTCCTCGTCGAGACCGTCACCCTCGTGATGTTCGTGCTGGTCCTGCGCAAGCTGCCCGCCGAGACCGACCCGGCTGCGGTGATGGGCAGCAAGTTCGCCCGCGCCCTGCTCGGCATCGCGGTCGGTGCGGTAGTCGTCGGCATCGGCGCCTACGCGGTCGCGGCACGCACCACCGATCCGATCTCGCTGCTGCTGCCCGATGCCGCCTACTACGGTGGCGACGGCAAGAACGTCGTCAACGTCCTGCTCGTCGACATCCGCGCCTGGGACACCCTGGGCGAGATCTCGGTGCTGCTGGTCGCCGCGACCGGCGTGGCCAGCCTGGTGTTCCGCACCCGCCGCTTCGGCACCGCCCCGCGTGTGGCGGATGCTCCCGCAGCGCAGCTCGACGCGGTTTCCGCCAGCAACGAGACGACCTGGCTGCTCGGCGGCGATCTCATCGATCCGCGCTACCGCTCGCTGGTCCTCGAGGTCACCACCCGGCTGGTCTTCCCCACCCTGATGATTCTGTCGGTGTACTTCTTCTTCTCCGGGCACAACGCTCCCGGTGGCGGCTTCGCGGGCGGTCTCGTCGCCGGTCTCGCGCTCGTCCTGAGGTACCTGGCCGGCGGACGCTACGAGCTCGGAGAGGCGGTTCCCATCGACGCCGGCAAGATCCTCGGCCTCGGACTCACCTTCGCCGCCGGAACGGCACTGGTGTCGATGTTCCTCGGCGCCCCGGCGCTGTCGTCCGCCACGGTCGAGTTGACCCTGCCGGTGCTCGGTGACATCAAACTCGTGACCGCGTTGTTCTTCGACCTGGGGGTGTATCTCATCGTGGTCGGCCTGATCCTGGACGTGTTGCGCAGCCTCGGTGCGCGCCTCGACGCCGAGACCGTGGGTGAGAGCCGATGACCGCGAACATCACGCTCCTCGCCGTCGTCGGTGTACTCGTCGCGTCCGGTGTGTACCTGCTGCTCGAACGCAGCATCATCAAGATGCTGCTGGGCCTGTTGCTGGCCGGCAACGGCATCAACCTGCTGCTGCTCACCCTCGGCGGTCCCGCGGGCCATGCCCCGATCGTGGGCGTCGAGAGCGACCTGAACGAGGGCATGGCCGACCCCCTCGCCCAGGCGATGATCCTCACCGCGATCGTGATCACGATGGGTATCGCAGCCTTCGTCCTGGCACTGACCTACCGCTCCTACACCTTCCGGGCACGTGACGAGATCGAGAACGACCCCGAGGACACCCTCGTCTCGAAGCGACGCAGCATCGCCGACCTGCCCTCGCGCGACCGATCCGACGACCCCCTCACCGGCATCCCGAGCAAGGGCGGTGACGCGTTCGACGCCGAGGGCAATCCCATCCCGCTCGACCAGCTCAAGAACATCGAGGATCTCGAGGCGTACGAGGATCTGCACGACGGGGATTTCGACGATCCCACCGACTCGGCCTACGCCCGGAACCGCGACGAGACGGACCGGAACCACGAGAGCACCCGAAAGGGGGAGCGCCGATGAACCTCGGTGTCGCGAACCTCGTTCCCCTTCCCGTGCTCATCCCACTGCTGGCTGCGGCTGCCACACTGATCGTCGGCCGGCGTCCCCGCGCCCAGCGGTGGATCACCGTCGTCGCGCTGGTCGCCTCCCTCGTGGTGTGTGCGGCCCTGCTGTACTACGCCGACGCCGACGGCATCGCTGTACTCCAGATCGGCGGGTGGGAGGCGCCGATCGGTATCTCGCTGGTCGTCGACCGTCTGTCCGCGTTGATGCTGGTCGTCTCGGCGATCGTGCTGCTGGCGGTGATGCTGTTCGCCGTCGGTCAGGGTATCCACGACGGCAACGAGCAACAGCCCGTCTCGATCTTCCTGCCGACCTATCTGGCGCTCACCGCGGGCGTCAACATCGCCTTCCTCGCCGGCGACCTGTTCAACCTCTTCGTCGGCTTCGAAGTGCTGCTCGCCGCATCGTTCGTCCTGCTGACCCTGGGTGCGAGCGCCGACCGCGTACGAGCCGGCGTCTCGTACGTCATGGTTTCGATGGTGTCCTCGCTGGTCTTCCTGCTGGGCATCGCCTTCGCCTACGCCGCCACGGGCACCCTGAACCTCGCCCAGATGGCGCTGCGGATGGACGAGATCACACCGGGCACCCGGGCGGCGATCTTCGGCGTGCTGCTCGTGGCCTTCGGCATCAAGGCCGCGGTGTTCCCGCTGTCGTCGTGGCTGCCCGACTCCTATCCCACCGCCCCGGCCCCGGTCACGGCGGTCTTCGCCGGGCTGCTGACGAAGGTCGGTGTCTACGCGATCATCCGGGCGCACACTCTGCTGTTCCCGGGGGGCGAGCTCGACGACGTCCTGCTCGTCGCCGGGCTGCTCACGATGATCGTCGGCATTCTCGGTGCGATCGCGCAGAACGACACCAAGCGTCTGCTGTCCTTCACTCTCGTCAGCCATATCGGGTACATGGTCTTCGGTGTCGCCCTGTCGTCGCAGACCGGCCTCGCGGGAGCCGTCTTCTATGTGGGGCACCACATCCTCGTGCAGACCACCCTGTTCCTCGTGGTGGGTCTCATCGAACGCCAGGCCGGATCGGCGTCCCTGCGTCGCCTGGGCAGTCTCGCGGTCATGAGTCCGCTGCTGGCGGTCCTGTTCCTCATCCCGGCGCTCAACCTGGGCGGTATCCCGCCGTTCTCCGGGTTCATCGGGAAAGTGGCCCTGTTGCAGGCCGGCGCGCAGAACGGATCCGTCCTCGCCTGGGTCCTCGTGGGTGGCGGTGTGCTGACCAGCCTGCTGACGCTGTACGTCGTCGCCCGGATCTGGACGAAGGCATTCTGGCGGGCCCGCGCCGACGCACCCGAGGGCGACCTCGCCGACATCGGTCCGTCGGCCCTGATCGACGAATCCACCACCGACATCTCCTTCGAGGACCGCCCCGACGTCGGTCGGATGCCGGCCGCGATGCTCGTCCCCACGATCGGGCTCGTCGCGATCGGCGTGTCGTTGACGATCTTCGCCGGTCCGCTGCTCGACATCAGCAACCGTGCCGCCGAGAACCTGCGCGACCGCTCGGTGTACATCGAGGCCGTACTGGGGGGTGAGCAGGAATGATGAAACGCGCCAATGTCCTGCGGCTGTTCGTTCTGGGATGGACGACCCTGGTCTGGGTGCTGCTGTGGGGCACCTTCAGCATCGCCAACGTCCTCGGTGGCATGGTCGTCTCGCTCGTCGTCATGTTCGTGCTGCCGCTGCCGCGCGTGCCCGTCGAAGGTCGTGTGCACGTGGGGGCCGCCCTGCGCCTCGGTGCGGTGATCTTCGTGGAGACGATCCGCTCGACGATCAACGTGGCGTGGCTCGCGATCCGGCCCGCACCGCCGCCGGTCACCGGTGTGCTGCGCTGCCGGCTCATCATCAAGTCCGACCTCGTGCTGACCTTGTGGACGGACATCATGAACAACATCCCGGGCACCATGGTGCTCGAGATCGACCAGGTACGGCGGATCATGTACGTGCACGTCCTCGACGTGAGTACCGACAAGGCCGTGACCGACTTCTACCGTTCCGCCCGGTTGATCGAACACCTGCTCATCCGGACGTTCGAACGCGAGTCGGAGTGGCAGGCCAGCCCCTGGCGCAGCGGAACGGAGGAGCTGACATGACCGTGGCACTCGTGATCGCCGGGGCGCTGTTGTTCGTCTCCGCGCTCCTGATCACCTACCGCGTCATCGCAGGTCCCAACTCTCTCGACCGGCTCGTCGGCCTCGATGCGCTGCTCGCCCTGGGGATCTGCGGGATCGCGATCTGGGCGGTGTACACGCGTGACACCACGGTGCTGCCGGCGACGGTGGCGCTGTCGCTGGTCGGCTTCATCGGTTCGGTGTCCGTGGCTCGCTTCCGGGTGCGTGACGAACAATGACGACCGTCCTCGACACCTTCGCCCACATCCTGATCATCCTCGGCGCGGTGATCTCGCTGACCGCCGCGATCGGCGTGGTCCGTTTCCGCGACACCCTGTCGCGCATGCATCCGGCCACCAAGCCGCAGGTGGTGGGTCTGTTGTTCGTGCTGGGTGGCGCGATGATCATCCTGCGCAGTTCCGTCGACATCTGGATGATGGCGCTGGCGGGCATGTTCATGGTCCTCACGGCACCGGTGATCGCGCACCGCGTCGGTCGCGTCGCCTATCGGGAGCAGCTCGGTCGCGACGGCCTGCTCGACGAGGACGCTCCCGGCGGAGGCTGACGGCGATCGGCCGGTTCTCGACCGATCACTGCTCGAGTTCCTCCACGAGCGAGTCCACCACCGCGACGAGATCGCCGTCCGTCTGCTCCGCGATCCGCCGCTGACGCTGGTAGGACGCTCCCCGCACCGGGATGTCCGCGACCCGCGCGAGTTCGTCGGCGCATCCGAGCCGTACCGCGGTGGGCATGATCTGCTCGAGCAGATCGTTCAGGTCGTCGGTGACGAGCCGTTCGGTACACACCGGGTCGAGGATGACCTCGGCATCGAGTCCGTACCGTGCCGCACGCCACTTGTTCTCCTTGACGTGCCACGGTTGCAGTACAGGAAGTTCCTCACCCCGCTCGAGACGTTCGTCGAAGTAGACGACGAGTGAATGCACGAACGCGACGAGGGCGGCCAGTTCGGCGCGGTTGGTGATGCCGTCGAAGACCCGGACCTCGAGGGTGCCCCATTTCGGCGCGGGCCTGATGTCCCAGTGCATGCCTCCGGGATGGCTGATGACACCGGACTCGAGCTGGTCGGCGATGAATTCCGCGTACTGCGGCCAGTCGGCGAAGTGATAGGGCAGGCCGGCAGTCGGCAACTGCTGGAACATCAGCGCACGGTTGCTCGCGTAGCCGGTGTCGTAGCCCGCCCAGATCGGCGACGAGGCCGACAACGCGAGCATGTGGGGGTATTTCACGAGCATGGCGTTGAGGATCGGGATGATCTTCTCCGCGGAGGAGACTCCCACATGGACGTGTACTCCCCAGATGAGCATCTGCCGTCCCCACCAGCGGGTGCGGTTGATCATCTCCTCGTAGTCCGGGGAGGGTGTGACGGTCTGGTCGGTCCACTGCGCGAACGGATGGGTGCCGGCACACATCAGGTCCACTCCGAGCGGATCGGCGGCGCGGCGCAGCAACGACAGCGACTCGGACAGATCGTCGACGGCCTCGGCGACGGTGTCGTGTACACCGGTGACGAGTTCGACGGTGTTGCGCAGGAACTCCTTGGTCAGCCGCGGGGTTTCCCCGGCGATCTCCTCCACCCTGTCGAAGACGACCGCCGCGCTGTTCGAGAGATCCCGGGTGGTCTTGTCCACCAGAGCGATCTCCCATTCCACGCCGATCGTGGGACGAGGTGATCCCGGAAACGCGACTGCCACGTCTCGATCCAACCACAGGGCCCCGCCGACGGATGTCCGTCGCGGGGCCCTGTGTCAGGAATTACCCGGGTGCCGAGCTTCAGGGGATTCGAACCCTGCTCACCCGATGACGCCGCATGCGAGGCGGGCGCCGAGGTTGTCCTGGTGGACGACCACAGAGGCGCCGTCCTCACCTTCGAGGTCCTCGAGGCCGAAGGCCGAGGTGGTGACGGTGGCGGTGGCGGTACCGTCCTCGTGGACGACGAGCGAGACCAGGTCGCCGCTTTCGGGGACGGAGGTGTTGCCACCGGCCTGCAGGTGGGCACCGGCCGACAGGAAGGCGCCGGGCTCGCCGCCGTTCGGCGCGGTGGACTGGGGCTCGCACCGGCCGAACTCGTGGATGTGGACACCGTGGTAGCCGGGCTCGAGACCCTCGACCTCGATGGTCACCTCGACGTCGCCGCCGTTCTCGGCGAACGACACGGTGCCGGCCGATGCACCGTCGACCGTGGTCAGCTCAGCGGTGAGCGCAGCGGCGGAAGCTGCAGCAGCACCACCGGCCGGCGACTCGCTTCCGCCCTCGGTGCCCTGGTCGTCGCCGTGGGCCTCGGAAGCGGGCGCGGCGGATCCCGTCCACACCGGCGGAGTCGTCCCCGGCTCGGTGCTCGCCTCCTCGCTGTTCGAGCACGCAGTCAGGCCCACCGCGGCGATCGCGACGATCGGGGCCAGAGCACGCCAGGACATGCGACGGGTGGAACTGGAGACCATCAAACCGCTCCTTCGAAGTGCCGAAAAGTCACCCGATCATAACCGGGCGTCTCCGGCGCCCACCCGGTGGCGGACCGACACGGTTCCGGCGCTAACGCGAAGTGACGATGACGATCACTCCGGGAGCGGCGTCGCGGATGCCCTCGAAGCGCGGTTGCGCGGTGACACCGAGCGACTCGGCGACGGCTGTCGCGGTCTGCTGCTCTCCGGGAGACGACCCGTAGAACACCGAGGTCTGCGGGAGCAGGCCCTCGCTGTAGTTACCCGTTTCACTGATGGTGTATCCCTCGTCCTCGAGGTAGGCCGCGGTCTGCGCGGCGAGGCCCGCGACCTCCGAATTGTTGAACACGCGTATCGGAGCCGTCGCGGCCGGAGACGTGCCGGCGGCGAGCGAGGTTCCACTCGCCGCGGGCAGGGAGGAAACCGAGGACACGGCAGCAGAGGTGGTCGCGCCGGCCGGCGCGGAGGTGATCGCGCCGGCCGGCGCCGGGGCGGACGTAGCCCCGTTCCCGGCAGCAGGCGCGGAGGGCACCGCGGCCGCGCGCGGAGAGGGCGCGGCCGGTGCGGCAGTGGTCGTGGGTGCGGCCGTGGGAGCAGGCTCGTCGTCCGAATCACCCAGTGAAGCGAAACCCAGACCGGCGAACAGGATGCCCAGGGCGATCAGGACCATCGCGAACGCACGCAGAGGCGGTCCCGAGGGTGTGGGCGCGCGGCTGGGGATCTCGGGGGTTCTGCTCACGACCTCGACCATAGTTGCCCGAGCACACACAGCGCTGCCGACCGGCCGCGCGTGTCGACTTCGCCGTGTCCTCCTACGAGGTGCCCGGACTAACGGGTGTCGAAACCGAGACGGCGGGCCGCGCGGGCCTTCTGACGGCTCGCACGCAACCGCCGCAGCCGCTTGACCAGCATGGGATCGGCGGCGAGCGCCTCGGGACGATCCACCAGGGCGTTGAGCACCTGGTAGTAGCGGGTGGCGGAGAGACCGAAGAGTTCCTTGATGGCGTCCTCCTTGGCACCCGCGTACTTCCACCACTGCCGTTCGAACGCCAGGATGTCGAGATCGCGACGGCTCAGGCCGTTCGCCTCGTCGCCGGTGGGCTCCTGCGCGAGTGCGCCGTCGCCCTGCGGGGACACGAGATCGGACCGGTCGTTGCCGTGCGCTGCTGCGCCGTCCATTTCCCTCCTCGACTGACTGGATCACACCGTGACGAAGAGTCCTTGCGTCTCGGCGGAAGTCATTCAACCACGGGGTAGGGACACATACCGGTCCGAGAACGCCGTGAGTCCATCCCATTATCCTGTGTCACCATGGCCATTCTTCCGATCGTCATCGTCGGCGACCCCGTCCTGCACAATCCCACCCGGCCGGTGACCGAATCACCCGCCGAACTCGCCGAGCTGATCGCCGACATGTTCGAGACGATGGACGCGGCCAACGGCGTCGGACTCGCCGCCAACCAGGTCGGCGTCGGCAAGCGACTGTTCGTCTACGACTGCCCCGACCGCGACGGGTCCGGCTCGGTCGTCCGGCGACGCGGCGTCGTCGTCAACCCGGTCCTCGAGACCTCCGAGATCCCCGAGACCATGCCCGACCCCGAGGACGATCTCGAGGGCTGCCTGTCCGTGCCCGGCGAGAACTTCCCCACCGGACGCGCCGACTGGGCGAAGGTCACCGGCACCGACGAGAACGGTGAGCCCGTCGAGATCGAGGGTCACGGTTTCTTCGCCCGCATGCTGCAGCACGAGGTCGGGCATCTCGACGGTTTCCTGTACGTCGACGTGCTGATCGGGCGTAACGCCCGCGCCGCGAAGAAGACCATCAAGCGGGCCGGATGGGGTGTTCCGGGCCTGACCTGGCTGCCGGGCTCGGTGGAGGACCCGTTCGGCCACGACGAGGACGACTGACGAGACGACCGGCGAACCGTCGATGACGACCGACCGTCCGGCCGCACCCCTCCCCCTCGGCACCCGGGTGGTGCTGCGGTACCGCCTGCCCGCCGGCTACAGCCACCCGATGACCGACGTCATCGGCGAACTCGTCTCCGTCGAGCCGGTGGTCGCGGTGCGCAGCGCCGACGGTCGTGTCGTCCAGGTGTCCCCCGCCTCGGTCGTCGCTCTCAAACCGATCGCGGCGCGGCCGATCCGCGTCTCGGAGATCCGTGCGCTCGAACACGCCGCCGCGGCGGGGTGGCCCGGTCTGGAGTCGGACTGGGTGGACGGGTGGCTCGTGCGGGCCGGGCACGGCTTCACCCGGCGCGCCAACTCGGCGACGCCGCTGGGTGAACGCGGGACCGTGGCCGATCCCGCCGATCCGGCCGTGCGGGCCCGGCTGCGCGGATGGTTCGCGGCACGCGGACTGCCGCTGCGGCTGTCGGTGCCCGATCGGCTCGGCCGGATCCCCGAGGGCTGGCCGACCTCGGAGCCGGTGCTCGTGATGGGAGCCGACCTCGCGAACGTGCCGCTGCCCCCGGAGCCCACCCCGGTCACCATCACCGACCGGCCGGATGCCGACTGGATGTCGCTCCACCGGACCGGTGACGATCCGGTGGTCGCGCAGGACGTGCTCGGCGCGGTGGCCGCGGGCATCCTCGGGTTCGGCCGTATCGGGGCGCCCGGGCAGCCGCCCCTGGCGATCTGTCGCGCGGCGGTCACCGACGCCCCGGACGGACGCCGCTGGGTGGGTCTGTCGGCCGTGGAGGTCGCGCCCGAGCACCGGCGCCGCGGACTCGGCACGCTCGTGTGCGGCGCCGTCCTGCACTGGGCCCGCGAGCAGGGCGCGACCCACGCATACCTGCAGGTCGACGAGTCGAACACAGCGGCCCGCGCCCTGTACCGCGAACTCGGCTTCGTCGACCACCACCGCTACCGGTATGCCTCCGAACCCGTCGGATAGGTCACCTACAGTGGGCGTGTGCGCCTTGCTACCTGGAATGTGAACTCCGTCCGTGCCCGTACCGACCGCATCCTCGACTGGCTGCAGCGAACCGGCACGGATGTGCTCGCGATGCAGGAAACCAAGTGCAAGGACGAGCAGTTCCCCCACGAGCGTTTCGAGGAACTCGGCTACCGGGTGGCGCACGTCGGGCTGAGCCAGTGGAACGGTGTGGCCATCGCCTCGCGGGTGGGCCTCGACGACGTGCAGATCGGATTCGACGACCAGCCCGGTTTCTCCAAGGACCCGGAGGCCGAACCCGCACTCGAGGCGCGGGCGATCGGCGCGACGTGCGCGGGTGTGCGCGTGTGGAGCCTGTACGTCCCCAACGGCCGCGACCTGCACGACCCGCACTACACCTACAAGCTCGACTGGCTCGCCAAGCTGCGCGCCGACGCCCACGGCTGGGCAACTGCGGCTCCCGAGCAGCCCATCGCCCTGGTCGGCGACTGGAACGTCGCCCCCACCGACGACGACGTGTGGGATCCGGCCTTCTTCGAGGGCAAGACGCACACCTCGCAGCCCGAACGCGACGCCTTCCACGCGTTCGCCGAGGTCGGCTACACCGATGTGGTCCGTCCGTACGCCCCCGGCCCCGGGGTGTACACCTACTGGGATTACACCCAGCTGCGGTTCCCCAAGAAGCAGGGCATGCGGATCGATTTCGTCCTCGGGTCGCCGGCCTTCACGGCGCGCGTGACCGGCGCCGAGATCGACCGCAACGAGCGCAAGGGCAAGGGCGCGAGCGACCACGCCCCGGTGATCGTCGACCTCGAGGTCTGATCAGGCCTTGCGGGCGGGCACCTTACGCTGCCGATCGTTACGCTGCGGTTCCTTGCGATGCGGCTCGAGGGGCACGACGACGTCGCGGTAGTTCTCGTGCGAGGCGAGGAACCGCTGCACATAGGTGCACACCGGCCGCACCCGCCACCCTCGCCGGCGCGCGAGATCGAGCGACCCGCCGACGAGGACGGCCGCGAGACCACGATGACCGAAGTCTTCGACGATCACGGTGTGCATGAAGTCGACGACCGGCGGGTTCGGCGCCGGAGCGCGTTCGAAGTCGTAGTACCCCAGGATGCCGACGAGGTCACCGTTGAGGCGCAGTTCGAACCGGTTCTGGTCGGCATTGTCCACCACGTCGAGGTCCGGCGAACTCGTGTTCATGAGCGCCTCCAAAAGCGTCTTGCGTAATCGAACTGTGACCTGTGCCACTATAGAACACTGAGGGGTGAACCGCCGGTAACGCTGTCGTGTTTCGCAACGGGAGCCCGCCTCAGCGCCGCCCGGCCGTGATCGAACACACCCTCGGTAGGGTGTCTGCGTGGAACTTCTGCCCTTGTCGCCCCGAGGCGAGACCCCGGTTCGAGCCCTCACCATCGCCGGCACCGACTCCGGAGGTGGAGCCGGCATCCAGGCCGATTCGCGCACGATGGCGATGTGCGGTGTGCACGCATGCGTCGCGGTCGCGGCCGTCACGGTCCAGAACTCGGTCGGGGTCCGCGGGTTCCACGAGATCCCCGCCGAGATCGTCGCCGATCAGGTGCGCTGCGTGGTCGAGGACATCGGCGTGTCCGCGGCGAAGACGGGCATGCTCGCCTCCACGCAGATCATCGAGGCCGTCGCCCAGGTGTGCTGCGAGGTGGGCATCGGCCGCGACCAGGCGGTGCCGCTCGTCGTCGACCCGGTGTGCGCGTCCATGCACGGCGATCCCCTGCTGCACGCCGATGCGCTCGACGCGATCCGCAGTGTGCTCGTCCCCCTCGCCACCGTCGTCACCCCCAACCTCGACGAGGTACGGCTGATCACCAGCATCGACGTCGTCGACGACGCCTCGGCCCGCCGCGCCGCCGAAGCCCTGCACGCACTCGGCGCCCGGTGGGTGATCGTCAAGGGCGGCCATCTGCGCAGCTCGGCGATGAGCACCGATCTGCTGTTCGACGGCGACCGTTTCCTCGAGTTCAGCACGCCTCGCATCGACACCGGCAACGATCACGGCGGCGGCGATACGCTCGCGGCCGCGATCACCTCGGCCCTGGCCCACGGCCGGTCGGTGCCCGAAGCCGTCGAGTTCGCGAAGGAATGGATCACGAAGTGCCTCGAGTGGGCCTACGACCTCGGGCACGGCCACGGGCCGGTCAACCCCTTGTGGCGCCTGAACGAGCGCTGACGACGCCCACCCTCACTCGGTGAACTCGGCGCGCACCTGTGCTCGCCGGTCGCCGGTGGGGACCCCGTCGGGTCCGTCGACCGAGTTCGCGTAGACGGCCGTGCCGTAGGCGACTGCGGCGGCCGCTGCCGCGAACGCGTCGCGGTCGATGCCGGCCAGGGTGTCCTCGGGGGTGTGATAGTTCGGGTCGAAGGGCTGGTCGGCGGTGCCACCCCACAGCTCGGCCTGCTCGGGGGTCTTGACGTCGTCGGCACCGGTGAACACCCCGCCCGCGGGGATACCGGAGGCGACGAACGGACCGTAATCGGAACGACCGTCGAAATCCGTTCCTCCGACGTCGATTCCGCGTTCGTCGAAGAACTGCGCGAAGGTCCGTTCGATCCCCGCCGAGCCCTCCGGCCCGGGTCCCTCGCCGACGGCATCGGAGTCGTCGCCATCGAACACCAGATATCCGGCGTTGGGTGAGCCGAGCATGTCGAAGTTCAGGTACAGCGCGATGTCGAGTCGCTCCTCCTCGGACAGCGACTCGACGTACCTGGTGGAGCCCACCAGCCCGACCTCCTCGGCGCCCCAGAACGCGAACCGCACGGCGTTGGTCACTCCCGGTTCGCTGCCGAGCTGCAGCGCGGTTTCGAGGACGGCGGCGACGCCGGTGCCGTTGTCGTTGATCCCCGGCCCTTCGGGCACACTGTCGAGGTGCGCGCCGACGACGATCACGTCGTCGGTCGAGCCGGTGCGGGTCTGGGCGATCACATTGCGTGACTTCTGATCCTCGGTGCGGGTCTCGAGCGTCATCGTCACGGTGGTCGCGGCGGAGAGACGCTCCGCGTCGGCCCCGGCCACACCCCCGACCGGGATACGGGGGTTCGACTCCGCCCCGAGACCGGCGGCGTCGAGCGGGCCGTCCTCGTTGTTGGCGACGATCAGCGCGGCCGCTCCCCGGTCGGCGGCGACCTGCTCCTTCACGGCGAAGGTGCACACGCCGCGATCGACGATCACCACCGCGCCGGTCGCGTCGACCCCGTCGTAATCGGTGGGTTCGCACCCGGGGGTGCCGTCGGGGGCGATCCGCACGACGCGCGCGGTGAGTCCGTCCGGTCCCGTCGACGGCGACATGCCGAGTGCGCTCACCCCCGTCGGGTCCCCGTCGACGACGAGCTGCTCGTTCTCGACCGCGAACAGCGTCGAATCGAACTCCGGTGTCTGCACGTCGAATCCGGCGTCGCGCAGAGCTCCGGCGACATAATCGACGCTCGCGTCGTAACCGGCGGTACCGAGCGCACGGTTGCCGTCGTTCTCGCCGGCGATGCGTTCGAGCTCCGTCAGGTGCGTCGTGACGGCGTCGAGTTGCACGGCGTCGGCGAGTACCGCCGGATCCACGGGCGGCGCCTCCACCTCCCCTTCCGAACATCCCGCCGTCAGGAGTACTCCGGCGGCGAGCAGAGCCGCTCCCCGTATGCCGTATCTCGCCCGCGCCCGCGCCATCGTCCGAGCGTACAAAAAAGCACTGCGCCGCACGGGGAATCCGTGCGGCGCAGTGCGGCGGTGCGGGAGTATCAGGCGTCGCGGCGGTTGACCACCACGAGCGACAGCGCGAATACCAGGAATGCGAAGGCCGCGAAGTATACGAGCGATCCCCATGGACCCCAATGGAATTCGATTCCCTGACCGATACCCAGGAAGTTGTTCGCGTTGGCGAACGGCAGGAACGGCTGGATCTCGCGGCCCACGGAACCGAACAGCGCGAACAACGACTCGAGGAGCAGCGGCCACAGCATGAGCAGTGCGATCGTGCCCGCCGACTGCCGCAACAGGGTGCCCACGCCGACCGCGAGGAAGACGCAGAGGAAAGCGTAGATCGCGGTGCCGTAGACCGCACGCCACGCGGTGTCGCCGCTCAGGACGAGATCACGTCCCGCGTCGGGACCGGCCAGCACCTTCGCGAAGTAGAAGGCCCCGAACGAGACCGCGACCGTCAACAGTGCGCCCAGCACCCCGATGAGCAGGGCCTTCATCGTCAGGAGCAGAGTGCGGTTCGGGGTGGCCTGGAAGGTCGTGCGGATGACCCCGAAGCGGTACTCGCTCGTGACCGACAGCGCCGCGAGGATCATGAGTACCAGCACGCCGAAGCCGGTGACACCGCTGACCGCGACATCCACGGTCGGATAGAACTGCCCCATCTCGTCGTCCATCCCCACCGACGCGCGGGAGACCGAACCGAGGATCGCGGCGAGCCCCAGCCCGAGGGCGACGATGACGACGGTGCACCACAGCGGCGACTGCACCGACGTGAGCTTGATCCGTTCGGCCCGCAGTGTATCGAGCGCCGTACTCATCACAGTCCACCCTTCATGACGTCGTCGACTCCGGATCCGTGGTATTCGACCTCGCCACCGGTGAGTTTCATGAACGCTTCCTCGAGGGACGCGTGTCGTCCCGCGAGTTCGTGCAGCACGATCGACCGGGCCGCGGCGAGTTCGCCGATCTCCGCCGCCGGAGCTCCCGAGACGTGCAGGGCGCCGTCGTCCTCCCGGACGGTGTGCCCGCGTTCGGCGAGCGCGGTGCGCAGCTCGCCGAGCTGCGGGCTGCGCACCACCACGAACGAGTCGGACGCCCGGTCGACGAACTCCTTCACCGAGGTGTCGGCGATGAGCCGGCCACGGCCGATGACGATGAGATGTTCGGCGGTCTGCGCCATCTCGGAGAGAAGGTGGCTGGACACGAGCACCGTGCGGCCTTCTGCGGCGAGCGCCTGCATGAACCGCCGGATCCATACGATGCCCTCGGGGTCGAGGCCGTTGACCGGTTCGTCGAACAGCAGCACGCGCGGGTTGCCGAGCAGCGCGGCGGCGAGACCGAGGCGCTGCGACATCCCGAGCGAGAAACCACCGGCACGCTTGCCCGCGACCTCGGTCAGTCCCACCTGGCGCAACACCTCGTCGACGCGGGAGGCGGGCAGGCCGTTCGACGCGGCCAGCCAGGCGAGATGGGACCGCGCCGATCGGTTGGGATGCACCCACTTCGCGTCGAGCAGCGCCCCGACGGTCGTGAGCGGCCGCGTCAGCTCCTGGTACGGCTTCCCTTCGATCAGTGCGGTTCCCGAGGTCGGCCGGTCCAGTCCCAGGATCATGCGCATCGTGGTGGACTTCCCCGCCCCGTTGGGGCCGAGGAAGCCGGTGACGATGCCGGGACGGACCGTGAACGTCAGGTCGTCGACCGCGGTCGTGGACCCGAAGGTCTTGGTCAAGCCGGTCACTTCGATCATGCGCACCACCCTACGTGCGGGCCCGGCGGGCAGAGCAGGTCAGTCGCCCGCCGGGTCGACATGCTGTGCACCACGGTGAGATCGGGGAACACGTTGTTTCCGAGGTTCCGGGGTTCCGGGGTTCCGGGGTTCCGGGGCCGGGTCCGTCCCGGCTCCGGTGTCGGTCAGGGCTCCAGCGGTGACGATGCCTGGGCCCAGAAGCGTTTCGGGATGCGGCCGGCATGCCGCGCCCGGAATCCCGCTTCGACGGCGTGCCGCATCGCGGCGGCCATCAACGCGGGATCCTTCGCGCGGGTGACGGCGGTGGCGAGCAGGACTGCGTCGCACCCGAGTTCCATCGCGAGCGCGGCGTCGGAGGCGGTTCCGATGCCCGCGTCGAGGATCACCGGCACGCCCGCGGCCTCGACGATCATCTCGATGTGGTGCGGGTTCGAGATACCGAGGCCGGTGCCGATCGGCGAGCCGAGCGGCATCACCGCGGCGCATCCGACATCCTCGAGGCGCCGGGCGAGGACCGGGTCGTCGGTCGTGTACGGCAGGACGACGAACCCGTCGTCGACGAGTTGCTCGGCCGCCGAGACGAGTTCGATGGCGTCGGGCAGCAGTGTCCGTTCGTCGGCGATGACCTCGAGTTTCACCCAGTCGGTCTCCAATGCCTCCCGGCCGAGTTGCGCGGTCAGCACCGCTTCCTTCGCACCACGGCAACCGGCGGTGTTCGGCAGCGGTTCGATACCGAGGCGACGCAGCAGATCGAGGACACCCGTTCCGGAGGCCGCGTCGACGCGGCGCATCGCGACGGTGGTGAGCTCGGTGCCCGACGCGACGAGCGCCTCCTCGAGCACGGCCAGGTTCGCCGCACCACCGGTACCGGTGATCAGCCGCGAGCCGAAGGTGCGGCCGGCGATGGTCAGCTCCGGCAGATCTGCGCCGGGATCGCGTGTGTCAGCCACCTTGGACCGCCGTGAGGATCTCGATGCTCGCACCCCGGGGCACCGGCTCCGACCAGCGTCCTCGCGGGCACACGACACCGTCGACGGCGACCGCGATTCCCTTCTCGGGCAGACCGAGCTCGTTCAGCAGCTGCGCCACCGTCGGCGCCGCGTCGTAGTACTTGTCCTCACCGTTGACGGTGATGCCCACGGACACCTCGTTCGTCATCCCACACTCGCTTCCGTAATTCGTCGGGGACAGGCGTATTTCGCATCGGTCAGCGACCGCCCGCCGAGTTCGGCGAGCACCGCGTCGACGGTGAGGGGCGTGAGCAGCACACCGTTGCGACCGTGCCCGGTCGCGGCGACGACACGATCGGAGACCCGGCCGATCAGCGGCAGGTTGTCGGGCGTCATCGGGCGCAGGCCCGCGCTCGCCTCGAGCAGCTCGTACTCGCCGAGCGCCGGAAAGATGATCTCGGCATCGGCGATCAGATCGCGCACACCCGCCACCGTGACCTGCGTGTCGGACGCCTCGTACTGCGTCGCCCCCACCACGAGACCGTCGTGGCGCGGAACCAGGTAGGCGGGACGCCCGTGGACACTCGCGCGCACGGTGCGTTGCGGCGGCGGGGTCGCGCCCGGCCGCACCCGCAGGCGCAGGATCTCGCCCTTGACCGGGCGGACCGGAAGGTCCGGCCACAGACGTGCTGAGGCCACCCCGGCCGCGAGCACCACCTGGTCGTCCGGCAGGTCGGCCGGGTCGTGCACGGCGGCGTCCGAGAAACGCACTCCGGCGCCGGTCGCCGCGACGCGCAGGGCGTCGACGAGCGCACGGTTGTCGACCGACGACTCGGTGGGGGCGAGGAGTCCGAGACGGACCTTCGGACCGAGGGACGGCTCGAACTCCCGGATCTCGGCGCGGGAGAGCAGCCGCATCTCGTGCCCCTGCTCCCCCACCCATTCGGCGACGGTCCGCAGGTCGGCCGCATCGGCCGCATCGAGCGCGACGGTCAGGGACGCCTGGGCGGTGAACACATCGACGCCGGTCTCCGTGCGCAGCGCCTCCGCGAAGCCGGGCCAGCGGTCGAGGGAGGCCGCTCCCAGGGACAGGACGTGGTCTTCACCGGGCCAGCCCTCGGACAGCGGTGCCAGCATTCCTCCGGCCACCCACGAGGCTCCGCTACCAGGATTCGGGTCGTGCACGGTCACGATGTGTCCCGCGCGGGCCGCGCGCCATGCGATCGACAGCCCGATCACTCCGCCACCCACGACGGCCACAGTTGCCATTGGTCCACCTCACTCCCTGCGCCGGCATGATCCGGGTCAGGTCATAACGGTCGGGGCCGGCAGGCCCCCTCTCAGCCCCGCGATCCCCGGGACTCCCGTGTCGTCACTTTCGCTCTAGAGGCTACCGTCTTGTCCGTGACCACCTATCGCGGCAACCATCCCGACCCGCGCGGCCGACTCGCCACCGCCCGGCTGTACCTGTGCACCGACGCCCGCCGGGACACCGGCGACCTCGCACGGTTCGTCGAGGAGGCCCTCGCCGGTGGGGTCGACATCGTCCAGTTGCGCGACAAGGACTCGGCCGGTGAGAAGAAGTTCGGACGGCTCGAGGCACGCGACGAACTCGCGGCCCTCGAGATCATCGGCGAGGCGTGTGCACGCCACGGAGCACTCCTCGCCGTCAACGATCGCGCCGACATCGCGCTCGCAGCGGGCGCCGACATCCTGCATCTCGGTCAGGGCGACCTGCCGGTGCGGCACGCGCGGCAGATCCTCGGCGACGAGATCGTCATCGGCCGGTCGACGTCGAGCCGGGCGCAGGCCGCGCTCGCCGACATCGAGGAGGGCGTCGACTACTTGGCGTCCGGACCGGTGTGGGACACCCCGACCAAGCCGGGCCGTACCGCGGCGGGGCTGGAGGTGACGCGCGAGGTCGCGCAGTCGCAGCCGGCACGACCGTGGTTCGCGATCGGCGGCATCGACCTCGAACGGCTCCCCGAGGTGCTCGACGCCGGTGCCACGCGGGTCGCGGTGGTCCGGGCGATCACGAAGGCAGACGATCCGCGGGCCGCCGCGGCTGCACTGAAAGCAGCTCTGCCGGTCTGAGGGCCTTTACCTTAACCTATATCACTTAGATGTTTGTAGCTTCATCTAGGTACATGAAAGGTGGGAATTCGTCTTAGCAATGCCCACATTGACAACTACTGAGCAACTTCTGCTCAGCATTGCCCTGAGCAACGCCGCGAAAATTCGAGCGCTACCTACGCAATTAGGAAAGAATTTTGACTCCTCTAGGTTGATATCTCAAGTTATATCAGATCGACTCGAGCTCGCTGGATATCACCTTCGGATAGGAGATCGATTCTTCCAGGATGGAGAATACCGGACATCCATAAGCCGCCATTACTATGCTATGTACCACGCTGCTCGAGCAATAGCATTCGCCACCCATAAAGGTGACGATTTTCAGCAGCATTCCATCCTACCAAAGAACCTACCGACCAAATTACCACCATCGAACTCATCAGGCCCATGGCAGACCGAACTGACCCGAGCGCGACTTATTCGAAACCAGGCGGACTATGATTTATATCCAGTATCAATAAAAGACTGGGAAGGGGACGCTCGCGACATGGCAGCTATTGCACCCCTGTTTGTGGCAGCTTGCTCTGATTTCGCGCTGAACGAAGGACTGATATAACCATGCCGATGGACGCAGCCTCCGCAATTAAACCCACACTTGAACAGGCCGGCATTGCAGCTCTTGATATACAGCAACGGGAATTCCCTGGGGAATTTTGGGTCATCGTAACCGTAGATCCCGATTTGGTTGCAGTCGGTCAAAGCCTAGCCGGAGAGTTAGAGACGCGCGTAAAGGCACCTGACGGTTCAACGGTTACTGTACTTTTTCGAGGATCTCCTCCCACAACTGCCGAAGAACCAGTCTCGATAGCAAGCGGTCGTCTACATGACTCTTCGGTTGATCGACTCATTCAATTACTTGAAGCACGATCCAGAACGTCCGACGCGGTGCCCAGCTTGAGCTACATGGAAGATCCACGCGCGAGCTTGAATGCTATCGCGTCACCAAGACACCATTTGATCTATGGCCGTCGCGGAGTCGGAAAAACAGCACTCCTTCTAGAAGTAAAACGAATCGCGGAGCTAGAAGGACATGTTGCGGTATGGATAAATACTCACACCCTTCGGAGACTCAGCGCCGAAGCCGCCTTTTCTGTCGTCATTGACAGCGTACTTGAAAATCTAATTCTAAGAATTGGATCCAGCTCGTCAGGAATTATATCCACACTCGATGAACTACGCCATAAACTTGTCGACGACACGTCAGAAGACACTGCGGTCAAGTTAATTCCTGACTTAAACCGTACGTTGCGGCGCGTTCTCCGCCCCGGCCTCCTGAGACTGTACGTATTCCTTGATGACTTCTACCTCTTAGACTCCCAACACCAACCTCGACTACTTGATCATCTCGCCGGAGTATTGCGGGACTGTGATGGCTGGATCAAGGTGGCAAGCATCGAACGGTTAACCCGTCCATTCGAGGTCTCTACACGAGTCGGTATAGAGCCTCCCCATGATGCCCTCATCGTCAATCTAGATGTCACGCTGGAGGATCCCGAATCGACCCAGAAGTTTCTGGAATCCGTGCTGGAGTCCTATCTTTCCACAGCGGGAATTAGGTCAGCTCGGAGAATTGCAAAGGTCCCTGCCCTTGGACGCCTCGTCTTGGCTTCGGGCGGAGTTCCTCGAGATTACTTGAATCTATTCTCTGCATCGATTTTGGCTGCCCGAAAGCGGAGCTCCAAAGCGGCCGAAATTGGAAAAGAAGACGTTGCCGCCGCAGCTGGACTATATTCCCAAAGCAAGAAGCGCGATCTTGAGCAGGATGTTGCAGGTAGAAATTCAGCGGAACTTCTTTCTGCACTTGAAACACTTAAACATCAGATCAAAGATAACGGGTCGACCTACTTTAAAGTGGATCTCTCAATGGAGGGCCACCCCGGTTATGAGGTACTCGCAAATCTTGTCGATATGAGGTTCGCCCACCTGGTTCAATCGTCAATATCAGACCCGCATCGGCCAGGAGTCAAGCACGAAGCTTACGTACTCGCCCTTAGTGAGTACACTGATGTTCGCCTTCACCGCGGACTCGATATTCTTGATATTGAGGATGGTAATTGGCTATGGCAAAAGACGGGAAAAGCTGGAACGGCAAAGAATCTGACGAGAACCGAATTTCGTGGCAAACTAAGGCAGGCACCAATTCTAAACCTAGATAGGCTTGCGCTGCACTCCCAATAACTGAGCCTGGTCAGGGATGGTTTATCTTTCATCAAAAAGCATCGACTTATTCGGCTCCTGGTCGGATAACCACCCGAGTACCGTCGAAGGGGACACCGCGACGGCACTACTAGGCAGTCGGTTGCGCAGCCCTCGGTCGGCGGTGACCACGACTGTCACGTAGGGATCTATGGCAGTGACGGTCGCCGCGGCGAGCCGGGCCAGTTCGTCGTCGCCGCTGCCGTCCGCGGTGTGCACCGGGATCCGGACGTCGTCGATCGTCGCGGCGCGGGCGTGGCCTTCGAGGACCGCCTCGACGCGGGGCACCCAGCCGAACGACCCGTCGGGAAACTCGACGGTGCGGGGCAGCGCCGCGGCGAGGTCGGCGAGCAGGGCGGCGGTCGCACCGGGGCGGTCGCGCCACCACCCGGTGGGGCCACCGGCCCCCAGCACGTTCGCCGTGTCGAGCAGCATGCGCACCGGCGCGGTGCGCAGCGACGGCCATGCCTCGGCGAAGCCGCTGTGCAGCGGCATCGTCTCGACGTCCGGTTCCGGCACCCAGCGCAGTTCGGTGCTCTCCTGGTTGAGGCTGGTCACGAGCGTCTCGGCGGCATCGGCGACGACGGTGGTGTAGGTCCACCCACCGGCGAGACCGGAGGTGACGCGTTCGGCACGCACCGTCACCGCCTCGACGTCGATACCGGCCTCTTCGTGCGCTTCCCGCACGGCTGCGTCGACGGTGCTCTCGTGCGAGTCGCGGGCACCACCGGGAAGGGCCCAGGTCCCACCTTGGTGCGACCATGCCGCCCGATGCTGCAGGAGTACCGCGGGCCGACCGTCCGCCAGCGGAGCGCGCAGCAGCAGGCCTGCGGCGCCGTGCCGTCCCCAGCGCTTCCCGCCGTCCGGGCCGGCCGCCCAGCCGTCGCCGTCTCCACGCATAGCGTCCGCCTCTCCGATCCGCCTCGCCCGGGCCTGTGCCCGGTACCGGATCCCGCCGTCCGTGGACGGCAACAATACCGCCGGGCTGCTTATATGCTCCCCTCAGACCGCTCGACACGAGGAAGGGAGTGCCCGGTGGACGTGCGGATCACCCCTCCTTTCGCTCCCATCGGGAGCCACGTGCGCGAGACTGCCGGTACGGACGATCCGGACGCCCGTGTCGATCGCTTCCGCGCCCTGCTGCGATCGACCCCGGTCCGGTTGCTGATACTCGGGGCGGTGCTCACCGTGTTGCTCGTGGCCTCGGCCGTGGTGTCCGCGACCACCGTGTCCGGCCGGCAGGCCACCCACGACCGTCTCCTCATGTCCGTCGAACCGCTCGCGAGCGCGGCCCAGAATCTCTACAGCGCGCTCTCGGTGGCCGACGCGGCCGCCGTGACGGGGTTCATCTCGGGCGGGCTCGAACCGGAGGCGGTGCGAAGTCGCTATATCAGGGCCACCGACGAGGCGGCGGAGTATCTCGTCATCGCTGCGACGGGGCTGACGGACGCCGAC
This sequence comes from Rhodococcus gordoniae, assembly GCF_001646655.1. Taxonomy (GTDB): domain Bacteria; phylum Actinomycetota; class Actinomycetes; order Mycobacteriales; family Mycobacteriaceae; genus Rhodococcus; species Rhodococcus gordoniae. The sequence continues at coordinate 302,387 of NZ_LPZN01000003.1, forward strand.
CGCGAGACGGCGCACAACCTCACCGAGATCGGGCGCTTGTTGCCCGTCTACACCGGGCTGATCGAGACGGCCCGCACCAACAATCGCACCGGACATCCGGTCGGTTCCGCCTATCTGGGTGAGGCCTCGCATCTGATGCAGACCGAACTGCTCCCGGCCGCACAGGAACTGCACACGCGCGGTGTCGCTGCCGTCGAGGACACCCAGCGCGACGCGGTACGACCGCCCTGGCTCGCCATCGGACTGCTCCTCGTCACGGTCGCCGCGCTGTGCGCGGCGCACGTCGTAGTGAGCCGCCGCAGTCGTCGCACTTTGAATCCCGGGCTCATCGTCGCGATCGGCGCGACCGGGGCGCTGCTGGGCTGGCTGCTCGTCGCCGGTCTGGCGTCGTCGAGCGCCACCGAACGCGCCATCGAGCGGGGCGCGGCACCGCTCGCCGATCTCACCGAGGGACGGATCCTCGCCCAGCAGTCGCGCACCGCCGAAACCCTGCTGATCGCCCGGCGCGACACCACCGGCGCGTACGACGACACCTTCGGGACCAACATGTCGCGACTCGGCGACATCCTCGACGTGTACGGACGCGAGTCCGCCCTGGAGGCGGGCGCCGACGCGGTCACGGCGGCCCGGTCGGCGCACGAAGCCTGGATCAACTCGCACGCACGCATGGTCGACGCACTCGCGCGCGGTGACTACGCGGCTGCCTCGGTCCTCGCGGTCGGGGCGGGTCCCGGCGAATCCACCGCCCGGTTCGTCGCCCTCGACGAAGCCTTGACGGAAGCGATCGACGGCACCCGCACCGAACTGCGCGACAACGAGTTCCGCGCGTCGCGGACCCTCGCCGGCCTCACACCGATGTCGGTGATCCTGCTGACGGTGGCGCTCGTCGGAGTGTGGGTCGGTCTCCGGCCACGGTTGAAGGAGTACCAGTGAGACAGCGCGTTCTCGTCGCGGGCCTGTGCGTCGTCGCCGCACTCGCCGCCGGGTGCGCGACCGAGCCCCCACCGCGAGCGCCCGGTCTCCAGGGGTCGACGACGTCCGTCCCGCTTCCCGAGAACGCGCGGCTGCTCGAGTCCTCGGTGGCCACGCCGCCCGCTCCCGACTGCGGTGATCCCACCGCATCCCTGCCACCTGATCCGGGCGTGACCGGACCTGCGATCGATCGGATCCGGGCGCGCGGCCGACTGGTCGTCGGACTCGACACGGGCAGCAATCTCATGAGCTACCGCGATCCCGCGACGGGACGGATCACGGGCTTCGACGTCGACATCGCCCGCGAGATCGCCCGCGACCTCCTGGGCGACCCCGACCTCGTCGACTACCGCATCCTGAGCTCGGCAGAACGCGAGAAGGCGCTGCAGGATTCGACCGTCGACATCGTCGCGAAGACGATGAGCATCACGTGTGCCCGACGCGAGAAGGTGGATTTCTCGACGGAGTACTTCCGCGCGCAACAACGAGTACTCGTCGTCAAGGGTTCCGACATCCGCACCGCCGCCGATCTCGCCGGACGGCGCGTGTGCATCGTGGACGGCACCACCTCGCTGCTCCGGATGCGGGAGGTGCAGCCGTCGGCGTCGATCCTCACCGTGCCGTCGTGGGCGGACTGCCTCGTCGTCCTCCAGCAACAGCAGGTCGACGCCGTGAGCACCGACGACACCATCCTCGCCGGCCTCGCCTCGCAGGACCCCTATCTCGAACTCGTCGGTCCCTCCCTGGGATCCGAGCCGTACGGTATCGGGATCCGGCTGGGGAGCGACGATCTCGTACGGTTCGTCAACGCGACCCTCGAGCGGATCCGTTCCGACGGTACGTGGACGGCGCTGTACGAGAAGTACCTGCGGGTGCTCGGTCCGACACCGCCACCCCCGACACCGAACTACCGGGAGTGACGGCCATGTCCGACGAACCCGAACCGGCCGGCACCCCGTCGGCCGATTCCGGGCCCGCCACCGAACGGGCTGCGGACTCCGGACCGGCCACCGCACCGGCGACCGGGGATATCGGCCCCGCCACCGAACGCGGTCCCGCAGCCGAACGCAGCCTCGCCCCCGTGACGCGGTCCGACTCCACCCAGCGGTCCTCGATCTGGTCCGGTTCGTCCTCGCAACGCTCGTCGAGCCGTCGCGTGCGCCCGCGCGGAACCCAGCGTCGTCGCATCGCCGGCCTCGTCGACGTACCGGTCCCCACCGCGAAGGACCCCCTCGAGGCAGTGCTCCGCGACCCCCACGTGTCCGAGGGCAAACGGTTCTGCTCGAAGTGCGGACAGCCGGTGGGCCGCAGTACCCCTTCGGGCCCGGGGCCCACCGAGGGTGACTGCCCGAAGTGCGGCACCCATTTCGAGTTCACGCCGGCCCTGCACCACGGCGATCTCGTCGCAGGGCAGTACGAGGTCCAGGGCTGCCTCGCGCACGGCGGACTGGGGTGGATCTACCTGGCGATCGACCGCAACGTGAGCGACCGCTGGGTGGTCCTCAAGGGCCTGCTGCAGGGCGGCGACGCCGAAGCCCAGGCGGTCGCGGTGGCCGAACGTCAGTTCCTGGCCGAGGTCAGCCATCCGAGCATCGTGCAGATCTACAACTTCGTCGAGCATCCCTCGCCGGACGGCACCCCGATGGGATACATCGTCATGGAGTACCTGGGTGGTCACACCCTGCGTACCGTGCTCGACAACTATCCTCCACCGAACCGCATCCCCGTCGAGCAGGCCATCGCATACATGCTCGAAGTGCTTCCGGCACTGCAGTATCTGCACGACATCGGGCTGGTCTACAACGACCTCAAACCCGAGAACATCATGGTCACCGACGAGCAGATCGAACTCATCGACCTCGGCGCGGTCTCCGCGATCGAGGGATACGGCTATCTGTACGGGACGCCGGGATATCAGGCACCGGAGATCGTCCGGACCGGGCCGACGGTGGCGAGCGACATCTACACGGTCGGACGCACCCTCGCGGTGCTCACCCTCGAGATGCCGTCGGACAAGGGACGTTACCGCGACGGTCTCCCCACTCCCGAGCAGGCGCCCCTGCTCGCCGAGTTCGACTCCTTCCACCGACTGCTGCTGCGGGCCACGAATCCCGACCCCCGGCAGCGTTTCTCGTCGGCCGACGAACTGCAGGGACAGCTCACGGGCGTGCTGCGCGAGATCCTGTCGAAGAAGCTCGGCACCGAACACCCCGGCCTGTCCGGTGTGTTCAGTCCGCCCCGGACCACTTTCGGTACCGATGAGGCGCTCGTGCCCACCGATGTGTACGCCGACGGAATCGAACGCGACGCCAAACTGCAGGGCCAGGATGTCGCGGCCGCGCTGCCCGTCCCCCTGCTCGATCCGAACGATCCGAGTGCTGCACTCCTCGCCGCCGCGGTGCACAGCGAACCGCAGCAGACCCTCGACTCCCTCCGGCACGCGCGGGAGAACGGTGTCGGACGGGTTGTGGGAGCATCCGACGTGTCGTTCTCCAGGGAGATCACATTGGCCGAAGTCCGCGCGTATCTCGATCTCGGGCAGGTCGACAGCGCCGTCGAGATCCTCACCCGCCTCGAACGCGAATTCGGCGACGACTGGCGCATGGACTGGTACGCCGGCATCGCCGAACTGCTGCAGGACGACTACGAGGCAGCGTTCGCGCGGTTCGACAAGGTGTTGCAGGCCCTCCCGGGCGAGATCGCCCCGAAGATCGCGCTCGGGGCCACCGCCGAACTGACGCTCCAGCATTGGGAGAGCGACGATCCGGCCGCGTGGCGACGTTTCTGCGAGGAGTCCTATCGGGTGGTGTGGCGCACCGATCACGCCGTCGTCAGCGCCGCCTTCGGACTTGCACGCCAACTCACCGCCCGCGACGAGATCCGCGCCGCCGTGGACGTTCTCGACGAGGTTCCGATGACCTCCCGGCATCACAGCGCCGCGACGATGACCGCCGCACTGGTCCTGTTGCGGGGCGGTCGTGTCGAGGAGATCTCGGAGGCCGATCTGCGCGAGGCCGCGCACCGGATCGCGTCGCTGCCACCCGACGAGGGCCGCGCCCTGCAGATGCGCGCACTCGTGCTCGGGGCGGCGCTCGAATGGGTGCGCAGCGGGCGGGCGTCGAGTCGCGAATACGACCGCATCCTCGACGTGCCGTTCACCGAGAAGGGACTCCGCCTGGGCGCCGAGGCGGCGTTGCGGCAGTTGGCGCGCAACGCCCCCTCCCGCACGCACCGCTACACACTCGTCGATCTCGCGAATGCGATCCGGCCGCGTAGCTTGACCTGACCAGGATCAGCGTCGAGCGAACTGCACTGCGGCCCGGGCGATGGCGAGCTCCTCGTTCGTGGGGATCACGAGCACCTCCACGTGGGACGAGTCGGCCGAGATCCGGCGTTCCCCGTCCCCGTCGGCAGTGTTGCGGGCGTCGTCGACGACGATGCCGAGGCGGTCGAGACCGGCGAGACTGTCGCGCCGGACATCGACGTTGTTCTCCCCCACACCACCGGTGAAGACGATCGCGTCGACACCTCCCAGCTCGAAGGTGTAGGCACCCAGGTACTTCCGGATGCGGTGCACGTAGACGTCGTACGCGAGTCGCGCGTCCTCGTCGCCTTCGCCGACGAGCTTCAACAGGGCCCGGAAGTCGTTGACACCCGACAGTCCCTTCAGGCCCGAGTGCCGGTTGAGCAGGTCGTCGATGGCGTCGACCTTCAGTCCGGCCGCCCGGTTGAGGTGCATGACGACGCCCGGGTCGATGTCGCCGCTGCGCGTACCCATGACGAGACCTTCGAGCGGGGTCAGCCCCATCGAGGTGTCGATCGGGTTCCCGCCCGCGATCGCCGATGCCGACGCACCGTTGCCCAGGTGGAGCACGATCAGATTCAGCTTCGCGATGTCGCGTCCCAGGAACTCCGCGGCACGCCCCGACACGTATTCGTGCGACGTGCCGTGGAATCCGTACCGCCGGATGTCGTACTTGCGGGCGACGTCGCGGTCGATCGCGTAGGTCGACGCATGCGCCGGAAGACCGTGGAAGAAGGCGGTGTCGAAGACACCCACATGGGGCACCTCGGGAAGCTCCTCCCGGGCGACCTCCATCCCCACGACGTTCGCCGGATTGTGGAGGGGCGCGAGGACCGACAGTTCGTCGACGGCGCGCACCACGTCGTCGTCGATGAGGGTGGGTTCGTAGAAGACCTTGCCGCCGTGTACGAGCCGATGGCCGACCGCGACGATGCCCACCTCGTGCAGGGGCCGGCCGAGCCCTTCGAGCATCTCGAGCATCGCACGCAGTCCGGTCCGGTGATCCGGGATCGCGTCGTTACGTTCGTCCACACCCGTCGTGTGGTGGAAGACGATCCTGCCCTCCGGCTCTCCGATGCGCTCGATCAGTCCGTGTGCCGGTGAGTTCCCGCTCTCCGGCTCGATCAGCCGGAACTTGATCGACGAGGATCCCGAATTGAGGACCAGGACGGTCCCTGCGGTCGCGGGGTTCGGGCTGCTCACGCGTCTTCCTCCTGCGCCTGGATCGCGGTGATGGCGATGGTGTTGACGATGTCCTGGATCAGGGCGCCTCGGGACAGATCGTTGACCGGTTTGTTCAGGCCCTGCAGGACGGGCCCGACGGCGATGGCACCGGCACTGCGCTGCACGGCCTTGTAGGTGTTGTTGCCGGTGTTCAGGTCCGGGAAGATGAACACCGTGGCGCGACCGGCGACGTCGGAGCCGGGGAGTTTCGCGCTCGCGACCGTCGGTTCGATCGCCGCGTCGTACTGGATCGGTCCCTCGACGAGCAGGTCGGGTCGCCGCTCCCGCACGAATGCCGTGGCGGTGCGGACCTTGTCGACATCGGCACCCGAACCCGATTCGCCGGTGGAGTACGACAACATCGCGATCCGGGGATCGATCCCGAACCGGGCCGCGGTCGCGGCCGACGAGATCGCGATGTCGGCGAGCTGGTCGTCGGTCGGGTCGGGAACGACGGCGCAGTCGCCGTAGGCGAGCACACGGTCGGCGAGGCACATGAGGAAGATGCTCGACACCGTCGAGACGCCGGGTTCGGTCTTGATGATCTCGAGTGCGGGGCGGATCGTGTGGGCGGTGGTGTGCGCCGCACCCGACACCATGCCGTCGGCCAGACCCAGATGTACCATCATCGTGCCGAAATACGAGATGTCACGCATGATCTCGCGTGCGCGATCGACGGTCATCCCCTTGTGGGCACGCAACCGCGCGTACTCCTCAGCGAAACGGTCGGCGTGCTCGGAGGTGCGCGGATCGAGGATCTGCGCGTCCGACAGGTCCACGCCGAGTTCCGAGGCCCGCTGGCGCACGGCCGCCTCGTCGCCGAGGATCGTCAGCTTTGCGATGCCGCGCTGGAGCACACGTCCTGCCGCCCGGAGGACACGGTCGTCCTCGCCCTCGGGCAGCACGATGTGGCGCTGCTGCGTCCGCGCCCGGTCGATGAGCTGGTATTCGAACATCTGCGGGGTGGTCACGGACGGACGCGGCAGTCGCAGCCGGTCGAGCAGGGCGCGGGAATCGACGTGCCGTTCCATCAGCGCGAGCGCCGTGTCGATCTTGCGTTGCGCACCGAGTGCCATGCGACCGCGGGTGCGGTCGGCGGCCGAGGCGGTGTCGAAGGTGCCGAGGTCGGTGGTCAGGATCGGCAACGACGGTTTCAGCGCGGCGACGAGCTGCGCGATCATCGGGTGCGGCAGCAGACCACCGTTCATGATGATGCCTGCCAGCGTCGGAAATCCTTCGGCGGCATTGGCACTGACGAGTGCGAGAATGACGTCGGAGCGGTCGGCGGGTGCGATCACGACGATGCCGTCGGTGATCCGCTCGAGGATCCGCTCGGCGGTCATACCACCGACCATGATGCGCAGCGCTTCACGCTGCAGCAGGTCGGGGTCGCCGCTGTAGAGATCCCCGTCGATCGCGGCCTGCAGTTCCGCCATCGTCGGCGCGACCAGCGCGGGAACCTCCGGGAGCGTCCACACCGGTTCGGTGCGGTCGCCGAGCGCCTTCGCGATGTCGTCGAGAGCGTCGGGATCGCAGCGGTTGACCACGACCGCACCGAGATGCGCGTGCTGCCCGGCGAGTTCGTTCGCGCAGACCCCCGCGAGCTGGGCCACCTCGGCAGGCGTGCGCCGGGCGCCACGCAGGACGAGCAGCACCGGAGCGTCGAGGTTCGCCGCGATACGAGCGTTGTACGACAACTCGCTGGGATTGGCGATCTCGGTGTAGTCACTGCCGACGATGACGACGGCGTCACAGCGGTCGGCCACCGCGTGGTACTTGCCGACGATGTCGCTGAGCGCTGCGTCGGGGTCGTCGTGGACGTCGTCGTAGGTGACGCCGATACAGTCCTCGTAACCGAGGTCGACGGTGGTGTGTTCGAGCAGCAGTTCGAGGATGTAGTCGGTGTCGCTGTCGGAGCGCGCGATGGGCCGGAAGACACCGACGCGGGCGGTGGACGCGCACAGCGTCTGCAACACGCCCAGAGCGACGGTCGATTTCCCCGTGTCCCCTTCCGGAGCTGCGATGTAGATGCTCGAGACGGACCCTGCAGCAGCACTCATGGATCCCACCCTAACGGCAAACTTCGCTCCGTCCGATGTGCCCGAGTATGCCCACAGGACGCTCGTTGTCGGTCGAGACCGACATTGTGTGCGACATTCGAGCAGATACCGCACACCACCTCGGTCTCACCAGCTCAGGGATGTGCGCCCGCTCGGTGCAACACGCGTCGCACCCTGTCGACGACGACCTGCGGTCGTCGATACAGCAGCCCATGTCCGTGCGGACCACGAACCGCCCACCGTCGTACATCTCCATCTGCGTTTCCGGCACGGGTAGACCCGGCCGGACGATCAGCAGCCGAATGTGCGTCTCCGGTGGCGACGCGGCCCTCCGTCGAGTGCAGCTTTCCGGGTCGCACGATCTCCGCCGGCAACGACGGGTCGAGCCGACGGGTCCCGTGCACAGCGGCTGCGGACGGCCCGATCAACACTCCGGTTCCTCCGGCCCACAGCCGAACGGCCTTCGCACGTAACAGTGCGGTCGCGTCGACGTCGGAGCCACGTACACATTGCGGTGAAGCTTCACGACGTGATGCCGAAGTTGGTACCGCGTCACCAGTCCAGTCGCCAACGCATCAGTGGCAGCGAACGGTTCGTGGAAGTCGACCATGAGCGCGAGCGTGCCCGGTGACCGGCCTCTTCGGTACCCCGAATTCACCGCCTGTGGACAACTTCCGCGTTATCCCCGGACGCATCGGATCGAGACCGGTGTGGTTGTCGATTTCGAGTGGACCATCGACAACCAGACCGGTCTCGAAGAACACTCATCCTCGAGCGAGGGCAAGCACTTCCTCTTCCGTCGGAGGGCTCTTCGGGTGGAAGGTCAGACACAACGGTGTCCGGGTCTTCTGGAATTCCCTACCGTCGATCGCCGTGTAGAACTGTCCGGCGGGCAGCCGTCCTACATCCGGAACCCGACCGCCCTTCACACGGGCCATCTCCTTGGCCGCCTCGATCTGTGCGGGGCTGTTCAACAAACCGTAGAACTGAGTGGCCGCATTACCCGGGATACGGTTGTGAAGGCCCTTGGGCGCCTGGGTCGCGAAAACCAACCCCAGACCGTACTTGCGGGCCTGCGACGCCAGAGCGAGCGTGCTCTGGGTGCATGCCGTGTTCTGATCCGACGGCGCAAAGGTCTGGGCTTCGTCCATGACGAACAATCCCCCGAGTGGCCGATCGCCGGCCGGGTTCTTCTTGATCCATGCGAACAGAGCCATCTGGAGTTGGTTGACGAATGCCTGACGTTGCGAGTCCGACGGGAGACCCGACAGATTGACTACGGAAACGCGCGCTCGACAGCCGGGGCGGGGAGTCAGCAGAACACCGGGATCGACCGGAGTTCCCTCACCCCCGAACATAGGATCGGTGGCCATCGCCGCCTTCAGGTTCTCCGCGAGATCCGCAGCGATCTTCACCCCGTTCTTCATGCCGCTGATGTCCTCGGGAAAATCCTCCAACAAGCTCACGAACTCCGCCACGCCGCCCCGCATGCTCTGTCCGAAATACTCGAGCGCCTCCCGCAGAACGGCCTGGGAGTGTTTCGCCTTGGCAGTCCGGCCTTCCGCAAGAGCTCGCGGCACCAGCGCTGCGACCGCTGCGTCCACAGCGGCTTCGAATTCGTCCCGGTCGTCGCGCACGCTCGCGAAGTCCGGTAGTGGTTGGAAACTCAGCGGTCGTCCGGTGGAACGGCGAGGAGTCCAGACCACCACATCCGTCCGATCGAGATACTCGGCAGCCTTGCGGTCGTCACCGACGGGCCAGCTCCGAGCCCCCTCCGGCCATGCTGTCCCCAGCCGTGCAAGATCGTTGTTCGGATCGAGGACGATCGAGGAAACACCCTGCAGCGCGCACTCTTCCACGATCCTTCTGATCAGGACGGTCTTTCCGGAACCGGATCCGGCGAAGATCGCGGTGTGTTTCCGCAATGCTTCGAGACCGACGGACACCGGACGTTCTTCTTCCACCGACATCCCGAGTGGAATCCCGGTGACGGGGTCGTCGATACCGGAGACCGCCTCGTCCTTGTCGAGCGCCGGAGTCGGCGCGGGCACAGTGTCGGGCTCATTCGGCACCGGTACCGGATCGTCGACGCCGCCGAGAGCAGCTCGGAACACAGTGACGTCGTGTGCGGGCTTCCGAGTGAGGAGCCATTCGTCGAGATGCTCCGGGTGCTCGTCGAACAGTGCTCTCAGGGCAATCAGCGTTCGGACGTCACTTTCGGGCAGTGCCAGTGTGCAACCGCCGACAGCCTCGAATGCTGTGAGTACCTCGCGAGTCTTCGCCCCGTTCGACCACGGGCTGTTCCGAAGGACGAACAACGACCGGTGGGGCAATCCTCCGGAGATCCCCGCTGCTGTGGATGCCTTCTGAAGCCGATTGAGCGCAGCGGTTGCGTTCGTCGACCCCACAGCCCGGAAAGTCCAGTGAATCTCCGACTCGGTTCTCGGATCGAGGATACGACGCAAGCGGGCATGCAGTGCCGGTTTCGATCCGGGCAGCGGATCCCGTTGGAAGACTCCGTCGGGGGCACCTGTCTCACGGATCCACGCATCCAACCCTGCAGCAAGAAGGCGCGGTATCACCTCGTCTTCCGTCGCGGTCGCGAACGCCGAGTCGACTGTCGCAAGGGCTTTCGATTCTGCAAAGCGCTGATCGAGCGCGAAGTGGGCATCGACGCGCGGAGGAGCGGCATCCTTGCTCGTGTCCGGTGCTCCGCGCTGGTCGAGGATGGTCAGCTCCTCGACCGCCCCCAGCCGCACACAACGACGAAGGTGCGCATCGACCACTTGGAGCAGCTCACGCGGCGTGAAATACGGCGCCTCGGCGAGTGCTTCTTCGGTGACCGGCCAAGTGGGATAGGGCGGTTCGAAACCTGCAGCACGGTAACGAGGTAGAAAGCGCTTCGCGAGAATGGCACGTCCGATGTCCGCCGTCGGCAGCCCGTCGAGCGGAGCGCACACCCGGAACCGGTCGACCACGGTACTGATTGCGCATTCCTCGATGGTCACCCATGCACCGGGCGTACACGAGAGTACGGAGACAGTCCGGCTGAGTGTTTCGCGCAGTGCCATCAGTCCGTGCGCGATCTCCGCAATACCGGAGTCGTCGTCCAGTGCGCTTCCGTTGCCGAGCTTCGTTCGTGTAGCCGCGATCAGCGTATCGATCTGATCGACTGCGAACACGGAGGGCCCTGTCAGCGAAAGCAAGGACGAGATCTCCTGCACGATCTCCCGCGGAGAAGGCACCACAGCACCGAGACCCCATTCCGCCCGCTCACCGGGGGTCGCCTCGTCCGTCGACTGGAGATACGCTTCACCGACGTCCTGTAAGCCCATGTCCGTTGCCGCATACAGAACGAGTGCGATCAGTGTGCGTCGGCACCGTCTGACCTCGGCCGGGTGCCGCTTCGCCAACGCCCGGACGAAGGCGTCGATACTCTCGGGGTCGACGGGCGCGCCCCCGACGAGCGCTCGCCGGTGTGCCCTCGGCACGTGCGCGATCGTGGCGAGGCGCCACAACAAGCCCTCGAGCTGGGTGCCGTGTTCGGGCGAGGGGCGCCCCAGGTTCTCCAGCATCTGGACGAGCATGGAACGCCAGAAGTCAGAGAGTTCGGTGAGACCGACGAGAAAAAAGTAGCCGTCCTCCGCTTGTACGCGCTCGCGGACGTGGCCGAGAAGGTGTGTCTTGCCCGAACCCGCCTGTCCACGGACGACGACACCGAGCGGACTCGCGCCCGAACTCCGACGGGCATCGTCGAAGGCTTCCCACACTGTGTCGATCGCCGAATCGTGCAGCCCACGCACGTGAAGATCGTCTTGTGGTTCCCATACGTCCTGCGGGGTGGGTGCCCAGGTCAGACGAACCGACGAGAGCGCATGGCGCTCGACGTCGGTCATCCGGTTCTCGGTCGGCGTCATGGAGCCTCGATCGCGAGCGCGTGCTTGTCCTGATTGCCGATGACCACGGCTGCGGCGCGATCCCGGTCGGTGAGCATCTTCTGGTTCTCCTCGGGTACGAGATGAATGTCCGGAAGCTTGTACATACGCACGAGGGCACGATCGATCTCGTCCTTGGCAACGTCGGCCAGCGCCGAGCGGAGATCGGCAAGACCGATCCACGCTCCGGGGCGTGCCACGTGCCGCGCGTAGGCTGCGCGAATACGGTCTTCGAGATCCGATCCCTCGGATACGCTCCGGGCCGGTTCCGGCTCGGCCGGATCCTCGGATATCTCGGCGGTGAGGAACACGTCGGCGGGACGCAGATCATGGCGGTCGAAGTGCCTGCGTAGCGATCGGAGCATCGTGTAGAGGGTGCGGGCGGCGGGGTTCGACCGCGGTGGGACGTCGGCCGCCAATTCCTCATAGCAGCGAGCCCATCCGCCGTCGGCCAGCTCGTGCGTGAACGGCCTTGCCCGAGTGTCGGTCTCGACGAGCTTGAGACGATTCAGTTTCTTCCTGCTGTCGGCGCGCAACTCCGGTCCGAGAGCCTTCAGTTCGGTGTTGGTGACCGGACGTGACTCGGCCATGAGAGCGAGGAGCACCAGGATCTCGGAGGGGGTCAGATCATCTGCACTCACTGGGCCAGGCCTTTCGTTGTCGTCGCGAGGAGGGTGTTCTGCTCGCGACGTCGGTCGGTCAGAAACTGTTCGATGGCGACGAGGACCGTCGCCACGTCATCGAGGACTTGCTCGTTGGTGAACCGTAGGACGCCGAAACCGTCGAGCTGCAACTGCACATCCCGGGTGCGGTCGGCGGCGTACTTGTGGCGCAGGCGATGATCGTCACCGTCGACTTCGACGACACAGCGAGCATCCGGCCAGATCAGATCCATCCGAATCGGGGGACGGAGGGGCGACGTTCGGTACGGCATGTTCCATCGACGGCCGGTGGCCCACTCGCACGTTTCGAGAGCCCTTTCCAGCTTCTGTTCCGCGGCGCTGCCCGGGTGGGGCCGTCCCACCGGCGCCGGGTATCGCAGGCGGGTCCGGTCGGAAAGCAGGTCGTCGGTGGTGTGCGGGGCTTCCGGTCGAGGCAGGACGATCTCGGGGAATCGATCGATGTCGGGGATTGCCTCACCCGCTATCCAGACGGCTGCCGGGGTGTGGTCGGACAGCCACTCGCATGCCGAGGCGAGGATCCGTTGTCGGTTCGGATCGGCGTCCGTGGGGCCCACCACGAGAAGCGCTATGCCCGGACACGGGTAGCTCTCCGCAAGAATTCGCGTCAAGCCGGCCGCCCGCGTCTCCCGTGCGAAGCGACCCGCCGTCATCCGCTTCCCGAGCAACGCCGCGACGGCCAGGTCCGAAACGAACGGACCGAAATGCCTTGTAGTGGAAGATAACTTACGGGAAAGAACGCGCACTGCCCGAATGTCGAGGGCACTGCGCCCGGTCAGGACTTCCGCGCCCGGTAGCCACGCGGGAAACAGGCCCCGTGCTGCCGCCTCCAGTTCGTCGAGAACCGAGTCGACGATCTCGCCTACCGAGTTCCCTGCGACCTGACAGGTCGAGACGACAGGAGCAGACTCGGGTCGGGTATCGAGTGCTTCCAACAACGTCCGGGCAGCGCGGACCGACACCACTCGGTCGGTAGGCAGCATCGACCAGATGCCGCATTGCTCGGTTACCCCACCCATAAGGAGTGAATTGTACATTCCGGGCATCGGGGCTGTTCCGGCCCGGATCAGAAGCCGGGTCGAGACCGGTGTTGTCGTCGACATGGAGCTCCGGCATCGACAACGATGTCGGCTTCGACGAGACGTAGACTCGCCTCGGTGACCCCGCTCGAACTCTTCCTCGTCGCCCTTGCCGGTCTCGGAGCCGGAGCGATCAACTCTCTCGTCGGCTCCGGCACCCTCATCACGTTCCCGACGCTCGTCGCGTTCGGTGTGCCGCCGGTGACCGCGACGATGTCCAACGCGATCGGTCTGGTCGCCGGGGGCGTATCGGGCACCTGGGGCTATCGGCGCGAGCTGCGTGGGCAGTGGGAGCGGTTGCGGTGGCAGATCCCGGCGTCGTTCTGCGGGGCACTGGTCGGAGCATGGCTCCTGCTCCACCTACCGGAGAGCGTCTTCGAGACGGTCGTGCCGATCCTGCTCGTCCTGGCACTCACGCTCGTCGTGCTGCAACCGAAGATCCAGTCCTGGGTGGCTCGTAGAACGGGTGGCGACGCCGACGGCCGTCTCGGACCGATACGGATGACGCTGCTCGTCGTCGGCACCTTCGCCGTCGGTATCTACGGCGGCTACTTCACAGCAGCGCAGGGCATTCTGCTGATGGGTCTGTTCGGCGCGTTGCTGCACGATCACATCCAGCGGCAGAACGCCGCGAAGAACCTGCTCTCACTGGTCGTGAACGTCGTGGCCGCCTGTGCGTACATCCTGGTGGCGTTCGACCGGATCGATTGGACCGTGGCCGCACTGATCGCCGTGGGCTCCTTGATCGGCGGTTACCTCGGTTCCCACTACGGTCGGCGCCTGTCGCCGGTCGCGTTGCGGATCGTCATCGTCGTCGTCGGCCTGATCGGGCTGTACCGACTGTTGTTCTGACCCGGTCATTTCTTCCCGACGGTAACGAAATCGTCTCCTATCGCCCCAGGGGCAACACCCGTCACAGAAATACCAGATGGTTGGTATGGAGTCGATCACAACGGGTACCTGACGAAGGTCGGGAGCACGACCTTCGAGGGGAGCAATCGTATGAAGAAACAGACCAAAGGGGCCATCGCCGCAGGGGCCGGAGCCATCCTGCTCCTGGGCGGGCTGGGCAGTCTCGCGTTCTGGAACGATCAGACTGACGGTGACGCCGGTACCATCACATCCGGTCAGCTGACGCTCGGGGAGTGCGCCGGCGGCGGCACGTGGACCGATGTCGGCAATGGTGGAGCGACGATCGGCGACATTTCATCGTTCCGAATCGTCCCGGGCGACACGGTGCGCTACACCTGCGCCTCCACACTCACCGCTCAGGGCGACAATCTGGAAGCCACACTCACCGCGAATCTGGATGGCGTCACGGGAAATACCGACTTGCGAAACGCCCTGATCACCACCATCGACGGCGAGTACGCCGGCCAGTCGTTCACCGGTGGAGCCGACGGTGTTCAGGTCGTGGCAAACGGCGGTGCGCCTCAGGATATTTCGGTCGACATCACCATCACGTTCGATCCGGCCACATCGGGGACGACCGGACAGAACGAGACCGTCGATCTCGGCAATCTGAGCCTGAATCTGCAGCAGAACACGAACCCCGCTCCCGCGTGAGGACATGAAGCGGAGATGGGCCTGGATCGCCGCAGTCGCGTCGGTTCTGCTCGTGACCCTCTGGTCCACACAGCAGACCGGCGCACTGTGGCGCGACAGCACACAACTCAGGGGCGGCACGATCATCTCGGGGAGCCTGACCATCATGGCCCAGGGCTCCCAGGACTACACATGGACGAACTTCGGCGGTACCAACCTGGCGCAGGGATCCGTGGTGCAACAGCCGTTGACGGTCAGCATTCGGGGTGACGCCCACGCACGTTACCGATTGCAAGCGGTACGTCAGAGCTCGACCCGGCTGCCGATCGCGGTGACAGCGTGGATCGTCGGTTCCGCCGACGCATGCCCGACGTCATCCGGTGCAGCAGTGGCTACACCGACGTCGACGATCGGCGGTCCTTGGACGGCCTTTCCGGCTCCAGGGGAAGGACGGTCGGCCGCTCCGGGCACCACGGAGGTGTGGTGTCTCCGGGCGACCGTCGGAGCCGCGGCAGAACAAGGCAGGTCGACCACCCTTGCGCTCGAATTTCGAGTGGAGCAACAGATATGACCGAATCCCGGGAAGAAGACGACCGGACAGGGCCGCTCTGGTGGATGGGCTCGATGCTCACCTGGGCCCTGCTGTTCGCCATGCTCACCCTGCTGGCAGTCACCATCCTGATCCCGGCCGTGGCCGGCGGCGAACGCTTCACCGTGCTCACCGGATCGATGGACCCCACCTACCCACCCGGCACCCTCATCGTCGTCGAACCCGTCGAACCCGACGAACTCGCGATCGGAATGCCCGTGACGTACCAGTTGCGTTCGGGGGATCCCACTGTGGTGACGCATCGGATCATCGCGTCCGCCCAATCCGCGAAGGGGCAACGCACGTACATCACCCAGGGCGACGCCAACACTGTGCCCGACGAGAAACCGGTTCTCTACGAACAGATTCGGGGACGCGTCTGGTATTCGATCCCCTACCTGGGCTACGTGAACAACTGGCTGACGGGGCAACAGCGTTCGTGGACCGTCGGGATCATCGCGATCGCACTGTTCGGCTACGCCACCGTGCTGTTCACCAGCGGTATCCGGGATGGCAGACGTGAGCGGGACGCAGCACGAACCGGCGGAGGCAGCGATGCGCGGCGATGAAGTCCTCGATCACCTTCGCAAGTACCTACGAAAAGCGCCTTCATTCTTCACCGTCCGGGTGCGCGCACTACTGTCGCTCGGAACGGTCCTCGCACTCGGCGCGGTGGGAACCTTCGCCGCGTGGGCGAATTCGGCGGTAGCGACGGGGACGTTCAGCACCGGCACGGTCGATCTGCGAGCGAACGACGTGAAGTCCTATACGTTCTCCGACCTGACCTCGTCCTCCATGATGCCGGGCGAGAGTCGAGCGGCGAGTCTGCAGGTGCAGAACACACGCTCGACGATGGACGTCACGTACACGGTGAATGTCGCGACACCCGCCGGAAGTCCGGCCCTCGCGAACAACCTGCAACTCCGGGTCTTCAGCAACGGAACCCCGGCGAACCTCACTGCCGGCGGTCTCCGCAAGGGAACATGCACGGGAACACAGATCGGACAGACGAACCTGATCGCGGGAGGCGCTGCGCCGATCGTCACTTCTGCTCGCCCCTTGGCGGCCACGACCGGTAGGGAGACACTGTGCATGGTCGTCACGTTGCCCACGTCGACGCCGCTCCCCACACAGAACCAGAGCGTGTCCGCCCTCGTGTTCACCTTCACGGCGCAGACGACGGTGTGAGGCGACAATGACCGAACACGCACACCAGGCACGGCCCCCACGCAGAGGGCGGGACACCCTCCTGACGATCGGTGCAGTACTCGGCAGCCTGTGCATTCTCGTCGCGGCGGTATCGGCCCTGTTCGGCCTGACGCCGTTGATCTTCCGCTCGGGTTCCATGGCACCCGCGATTCCTTCGGGCTCCCTCGCGATAGCGCACACCGTCCCCGCAGCCGACCTTCGGTCCGGTGACGTGGTGAGTGTGATCAACGATCAAGGCAGTCGCATCACCCATCGGATCGTGGAAGTCCAGTCGTTCGCCGGAAACACGGCCCTCCTCCGGCTGCAAGGAGATGCGAATCCGGAACCCGATCCCCGCAGTTACGGAGTGAGCTCGGCCGAACGGGTGCTCTTCCATGTCGACGGCCTCGGCTACCTTGCCGCCTGGCTCCGGACCGTTCCCGGCCTCGTCGTGCTGGCGATACTCGCCGCCGCCCTCATCCGGATCGCGGTGCGTCCCGACGGATCGCCCCTCCGGAACGCCCAGGCCCCCGTGACTCCTCTGGCAGTCCTCGTCGTCGTGTCTGCGGTCGGCCTCTCACACACGCCGGGGACCGATGCGACCTTCGTCGACAACGCGACCGCGCGAAGCGGAGCGTTCGCCTCGAAGAGCGAGTACGTACCACGAATTGCAGGAACGGTCGGCTGCAACAGCAAACTCATTCTCGACCAACCCGATCCTGTCACGTTGAACTGGACGCATCTGGGGTCGCCGTATCAATACCGGATCATTCTGCGAGATATGGACGGTCGTGTCTGGCGGACCGTCGACATCACCGACATCACCGCCGCGACGGGCGGCACCATCTCGTACGACCTGTACGGCACAGGTCTTCCTCGCCGCAGCCTCATCTGGCAGTACAACGCGGAAATACACACGATGTTGCCGGGAGGCACGGTGTCGGCAGCATGGAGGGGCCGCCTCGTCTCCCAACCCGTGTCCTTGATCAGCCACAACCAGGACCTCAACTGCAGCCCGAGCGGGGAACGTGACGGGACCCCGGCGTATGTGGCACCCCCGGCTTCCGTCGCATGCTCCACGACCGGCACAGGAAGTGCCACCGCAGCGACATTGACGTGGCCCCACGTCGGCACGGGTGTGACTTACCAGGTCACCGTTCGCAATCCGTCGGACGGAAATTTCGCTTACGTCACCACGGTGACCACCACCCCGACGGCCGCGGGGCAACCGGTGACCGCCAGGATCGCCCGGACCAACCTCGACACCGCTCTCATCACCGCGAATACCGCTGACGCCGAGATCCGCTCGATCCAAGGAGATTCGTATTCCACAGGTTTCGTCGCGTACAGGCTCGACACGACGTCGACGACGGGCGTCACCTGCTCGGCACCAGCGACAGGAGCACGCTCACTGCCGCAATCCTCTGCTTCCACCACCACGACGTCGACGACGTCCTCCCCGACCGCAAGTCCGGGGACATCGACCTCCCTCGGTCCGACGACCACCGAGGGGAGTCCCAGCACGTCCGGGTCACCGTCTGCACCGACAGAAACGGAAATTGTCTCCGCGCTCCGCTCACCGTCCGGCCTGTACTCCGCTCGGCTCGTCCGATCCGAGGCCGGAACGTACGCCGTCATCACTGCTGCGACGGGCAGCGAGGAGTACCGCACCGGCGCCTCGGAGGGTGATGTACTGGCCTGGGCCGCCGAGACGGACGAGCTACGCATCACCGGAAGTTCGGGGGAATGGGTGATCAGTAGGGCTTCGGGTTCGTGGGTGAGGAGCGCGGTGGTCGATCCGCTCCCGGCTCCCCCGCCTGCTCCTGCTCCTGAACCTGCACCGACCGGCGAGCCTGCTCCTTCACCGGTCCCCGAGGAGACGCCGCCCGAACCTGCGCCGACCCCGAGCGACGATGCTCCTGTGGGCGAGCCGGCCGACGACGGATCGGAAGGCTGATGCTTCGAAATCAATTCCGCTTCAACGAAACAGGAATTCCTGCCACCACGAGAGTCGCTGCTTCACTGGCCTCCGCGACCCGCGCATTGAGCCGGCCCAGCATGTCGCGGAACAATCGGCCCGAAGAGGTCGCGGGCACCACTCCGCTACCGACCTCGTTGCTCACGGCGACCACCGGCACCGCACATTTCCGCCACGCCGCGATCAACTCGTCCACATCGGAGTGGACAGGGTCGAGGTCGCCACCATCCCAGACACCGTGGATATCGAGCCGTGCCGTCAACCACGTTCCGAGACAATCGATCAGCAGCGGTTCCGTAGCGGTGCACAGCACCTCGGCGACATCGACCGTCTCCACCGTCGACCATGAACCGGGACGTCTTTCCCTGTGCAGTGCAACACGTTCCGCCCACTCCGCGTCACCCTCTCGTGTCCCGCCGGTGGCGACGTAGGTGACGGACGGGCAGGACGCGAGCAACTCCTCGGCGTGCCGCGACTTGCCCGACCGCACTCCCCCGAGAACCAGCGTCCGATGCGGCACGACCGGAGTCCCTTCACCCACGTGGACCACCTCACCATCACGACCGGGACGAGCATCCACCTGCTGCAGACGTTTCCGAAGTATGTCGGCGGGTGGATTGTGGTGGCCCAGATGCACTGCGACCACATCGGTGTCCGGAGTGACGGCACCGGCACCGCGCAGGCCGTCCACCAGGGTGCCGAATTCCGGAAGGCCGAGGTGGCCCTCGGACAGTTCGGAGCGGTCGCCGAAGGTCTCCTCGAGAAACACCGCGTCGAACCGCGCGTCGCGCACGGCCTCGAACCACTCGGTAGGCCACATCCCGGTGTCGCATGCCCACAGCAGCCGCGACCCGCCGGGACCCGACAGGTCGTACAGCACTGCGTCACCGTCACGGAACACCGTGTGCCGCGCGGGGAGAACACGCACCGCGTACTCACCGACGGCAAGCGAATCCCCGGCCTCGACCGGCACGAAGCGCACCGGGTCGTCGGGGCCCACCCACGGTCTGCAGGTGTCGAGGGCGTCGGCGGGGCCGATCACGTCGAGCTCGTCGCCGCCCGCGACCCATGATCGGAACAGCAACGCCTGCGGCCCGAGATGATCGGCGTGCGCGTGTGTCAGGAGAATGTGCCGCACCGTCGCCAGCGACCTGCCGTGCCGCACCGCCGCACCGGGCGCCTCCGGACCGCAGTCGAGCAGCAGCACGTCGTCGACGAGCGCCGCGGTCTGCCCGCGTATCTCGCCGCGACGTGCGGCGTCCGCACAGGATTCACACGTGCAGAACGGATTCGGCCATCCGTCCGCCGCACCGGTCCCCAGGAGTACGACCTCCATCAGCAGTCCTTCGAGGTGTCGCGGAGCGGGAGAACGGCACGACCCGCCGGGCGGTCGAGGATCTCGACGCGGGCGCCGTAGACCTGCGCGATGCGTTCGGCGGTGAGCACGTCGTCGGGCACTCCGTCGGCGACGACGTGCCCGCGATCGAGCAGCACGAGCCGTTCCCCGTACTGGGCGGCGGAGGTCAGGTCGTGCATCGCGGCGATGACGGTGAGGTCGCCCTCGGTGCGCATCGAGTCGACGAGTTCGAGCACCTGCTGTTGGTGCCCGATGTCGAGGGCGCTGGTGGGTTCGTCGAGGAGCAGCACCCGGGGTTGCTGGGCGAGAGCGCGCGCGAGCACGACCCGCTGCAGCTCCCCACCGGACAGTTCGGTCGCGAGTCGCGGTGCGAACGCTTCGAGCTCGAGCCGTTCGACGACCCGGTCCACCACCTCGCGGTCGTGCGCGGTCTCGGATCCGAAGCGCGGGATGTGCGGGGTGCGGCCGAGGTGGATCAGTTCCCTGACGGTGACACCTTCCGGCACCACGGGGCGTTGCGGCATCAGCGCGACCGCGCGTGCCATGTCCCGGCGTCCGGCGCGCCCCGGCACGATGTCGGCGACCTGCAGGTGACCGGTGGCCGGCACGAGCCCGGCGAGGACGTGCAGCAGGGTGGTCTTGCCCGACCCGTTGGGTCCGACCAGCGATACCCAGGAGCCGGCGGTGACGTTCAGGTCGACGCGGTGAAGCACCTCGATGCCGCCGCGTTCGGCGCCGAGCTGCCGGCACGACACCGTCACGGTCCCGGTGGGGAGAACATCGCTCTTCATCGGACACCTCGGCTACGTCTGAGCACGACGAGGAAGAAGGGCGCCCCGATCGCCGCGGTCACGACACCGATCGGCAGTTCGGCGGGCGACATGACGGTACGGGCCAGGACGTCCGCGAGGACGAGGAAGGATGCGCCCACCAGTAGGGACAGCGGCAGCAGGAGTCGGTGGCCGGGTCCGGCGAGCAGCCGTACCGCGTGGGGCACGACGATGCCGACGAAGCCGATGAGACCGCTCGCCGAGACGACGGCCGCAGTTCCGAGCGTCGCGACGCACACGAGCAACAGCCGCACGCGCGCCGGGTCGATCCCGAGGCTCGCGGCTTCGACGTCGCCGACCGCCATGACATCGAGTGTGCGCCGGTGCAGCACGATGATCGCGACGGTGACCACGACGTACGGCAGGACCACGACGACATCGGACCATCCGTCGGTGGACAGGCGGCCGAGCATCCACGAGTACACCTGCCGCAGCGTGTCGTCGTGCAGCTGCATGAAGAACGTCTGGATCGCGTTGGCGAAGGCTGCGACGGCGACCCCGGCGAGGATGATGACGACTTCCGAGCGGCTTCCGCCGACGGTGCGGCCCAGCGAGTAGGTTGCGCCGACGGCGAGCAATCCACCCGCGAACGCTGCGACGGGGACCCCGGCGAACCCGGCCGCGCCGCCCACGACGATGGCGAGGGTTGCGCCGAGACCGGCGCCACTGGACACCCCGAGCAGGTAGGGATCGGCGAGCGGGTTGCGGAAGACACCCTGGTAGGCCGCGCCGGCGATGGCCAGCATCGCACCGACCAGCACGCCGAGCACCACACGCGGCATCCGGATGTTCCACAGAATGGCCTGCTGACGCGTGCTCAGTCCCGAATCGACGTCGACGAACGGCAGGCGGTCGGCGATGTCGAGCAGCACCCCTCCCGGGGTGAGACCGGCCGGTCCGACGAGGATCCCGACCAGCATCGCGGCGAACAGGACGAGCACCGCGCCGGTCAGCACGAGCACGGTGCGCGGCAGTACCCGCGCACCACCGGGTGGCAGGGTGCGGGTACTGCGGCGCGACAGAGAGATCAAGGCGTGGGCTGGGCCGCGGGGATGGCGCCGACGATCCGGGCGATCTCGCGCATCAGGTCCACGACGCGCGGACCCCAGCGACTCGCGATGTCCTCGTCGAGGACGTAGACGTGACCGTCACGGACGGCGCTGAGCTCGTTCCAACCCGCACGCTGTGCGACGACCTCGGGCGTGACGCCGCAGCACTGTCCGTCGGCCAGGAAGATCACGTCGGGGTTCTGTTCGAGGACGTACTCGGCGGACAGCTGCGGGTAACCGTTGCCGCCGGTCGCGATCGAGGTCAGACCCAGCATCGAGTAGATATCGCCGATATAGGTGTCGTCGGTGACGGTGTAGAAGGTGTTGTCGAGCTCGTGGTAGTAGGTCAGCGGGGTCTCACGCTCCGGGAGGCCCGCGAGAATCCCGTCGATGTCCGTCTTCATCTGCGCGACGAGCTCGGCGGCGTCACCGACGTGTCCGGTGGCGGCTCCCAGCTGCTCGATCTGGGCATAGGTGTCGTCCAGCTTCCCGGCGGCGGGAAGGATCAACGTCTCGACACCGGCCTGTTCGAGTCCCGCGACGAGATCGGCGGTGTCGGCGTTGGCGACGACCAGGTCGGGTTCGTAACCGAGGATCGCCTCGACGTTCGGGGTGTAGCCCGACAAGTCGGTGACGGGCGCGTCGGCCGGGTAGTCGGATCGGTCGTCGACCGCGACCACCTGGTCACCGGCACCGATGGCGTAGAGCATCTCGGTGCTGGTGGGGCTCAGGGAGACGATGGCCTGCGGAGCATCGGCGGAAGCGGTGCCGGTGTCACCGGCCGGCGACGAGTCGTCGCTGTTCGAGCACCCCGCGGCGAGGAGAGCGAAGGCGGTCAGTCCGGCGGCGAACAGCCGTCGGGAGTTGTCGAGGGGCACAGCCATCCTCCGTTGTTCGGAGGACGAAAACAGCACGGCTGCAACAGGCGGTTGCGGCACGCCACCGTCCTTCGTCCGAGGACCAGTACGTACGGACCCTCCGCGCCGGCCGACCTGGCTCACCCCGTATCGGGACTCACAGTTGCGGGACAGCGCCGGATTCTCACCGGCTTCACCGAAAACGCAGCGGGTGCCCTACCGGATCGGCAGGACACCCGCAGCGTAGCTCACGGCTTCGCAGGTCAGGACAGCGCCTGCTGGAGATCTTCGAGAAGATCCTCGGGATCCTCGAGGCCGACGGACAGTCGCACCACACCGTCGGACAGGCCGATCGCGGCCCGGCCCTCGGGTCCCATCGCCCGGTGGGTGGTGGTCGCCGGGTGGGTGACGAGCGACTTGGCGTCGCCGAGATTGTTCGAGATGTCGACGATGCGCAGTTTGTTCAGCAGCTCGAAGGCGCGTTTCTTGCCCTCGCCCTCCGGGGCGTCGAGTTCGAACGTGATGATCGTGCCGCCGCCGCTCATCTGCGACTTCGCGAGTTCGTACTGCGGGTGCGATTCGAGATAGGGGTACTTGACCCACCGCACTGCCTCCTGCGATTCGAGGAACTGCGCGATGCGCAGCGTCGAATCGACCGAGGCCCGCAACCGCACCGGCATGGTCTCGAGACCCTTGAGCAGCGTCCACGCGTTGAACGGGCTCAGCGACGGCCCGGTGTGGCGGATGAGCTTCTGCACCGGCCCGTCGATGTAGTCGGCGGGTCCGAGGATCGCACCGCCGAGCACACGGCCCTGGCCGTCGATGTGCTTGGTGCCGGAGTACACGACGACGTCGGCACCGAGATCGAGGCTGCGCTGCAGCAGCGGGGTGGCGAAGACGTTGTCCAGCACCACCTTCGCGCCCGCCGCATGCGCCATCTCGGAGACGCGACGCACGTCGACGAGGGTCTGCATGGGGTTCGAGGGGGTCTCGAAGAAGACCGCGGTGGTGGGCACCGACAGTGCCTTCTCCCACTGGTCGAGATCCTCGCCGTCGACGAACACCGTCTCGACGCCCCAGCGGGGCAGGATCTCGTTGCACACGACGAAGCACGAACCGAAGAGGCTGCGTGCCGCGACGAGGCGGTCGCCCTTGCCGAGCAACGCGGCGAGCGCGGTGAACACCGCGGACATGCCGGACGCGGTGGCGTACGCCCCCTCGGCACCGTCGAGCAGGCGCAGGCGCTCCTCGAACATCTTCACCGTGGGGTTGCCGTAGCGGGAGTAGACGAAATGGTCGACGTCGCCGGTGAAAGCGGCCTCGGCGGCCTCGGCCGACTCGTAGACGAACCCGGAGTTGAGGTAAAGGGCCTCGGAGGTCTCCTCGAAACCGGATCGGAGGGTGCCGCCGCGCACGCCGAGCGTGGCGGGACGAACGGTGTCGGGCAGCGATTTGCTGAACGCGCCGCCCTGGGGGATGGAACTCACGACTGCCTCCACGGCAGGCCCGCGGCCCGCCAGCCCTCGGCACCTCGATGGCCTTCGCCGTCGAGAGCGCCTTCGAATCCTTCGAGAACGTTGTAGGCGGGGGTCAGGCCCGCGGCGGTGGCGGCTTCGGCCGCACCGATCGAGCGCTGACCCGAGCGACACAGGAAGATCACCGGCCCGCCGCCGATACCCGCTGCCCGCAGATCCTCGACGAAGGTCGGATTCGGGGCGCCGTCGGGGTAACGAACCCACTCGACGAACACGGTCCGGCGACCGAGCGACGAGGTTTCGGGGACCCCGACGTATTTCCACTCGGCTTCGGTCCGCACATCGACGAGCACGGCATCCGGATCACCGTGCAGCAGGTCCCATGCCTGCCGCGGCGTTATATCACCTGCGTAGCTCACCCGGACATGTTTTCACAGTTCGCGCTGGGACGTACACGCGGGCATCGCTTCGTATACGCACGGGCACCGATTCAGAATCGGCAGATCCTCCACACGTCGTCGATGCGGACGACCTGCCACGTCTCGGTCTGCGTCTGCCCGTCGAGGCCGGTCCGGACGTCCACGGTGGCCCGATCGCCGTCCACGGAGATGTTCTGCGCGGCCTGCAGCTCGACACGCCCCTCGACGTCCGCGAGCGGCGCATCGTCGGGGGACAGTTCGCTGCACCGCAGCCGGTCGAGGATCGGTCCGTCGTTCTCGTTGTGAGCGGAGACGTAGTCGGTGACGGCGCGGCGCACCATCTCGTCCTCCGTGAGGTCGGCGCCCGGCGGGGAGAACATCTGGGCACCGAAGACGACGAGGACGAGCACCACCAGGACCGCGAGGGCTCCCAGGAAGGGCCCTGTGCTGCTACTGGTGGGACCGTCGGGATCCGGACCGGGATCGGGATCGGGTTCGGGGGCTCCGCGCTTGGCCATGCGCTCGATCCTAGTGGGAACGAGGTCGCCGCCTGTCACGACCACATTTGCCCTGAAAACCCTCTCGAGGTAGGAATTGGGGCATGGCCACCACGCAGCTCGTTCGACGCCTCGCCGTCGACCTGTGTCGTATGGGTGCCCACATGTGTTGTCGCTGAAGCGATTCGTTCGACGGCTCGATTCATCCTCTTTCGCCGTCATCCCCGCGCGACCTGCGCCCGGCCCACTGAGGGCAGCCTTAATTTAAGCTGGATATGTCCGTCCGCACACCGAAGAGGTAGTTGATCCCCTGATGACCGATCAGACTCGTCCCCTTCGCGTCGCGATCGTCGGTGCCGGTCCCGCCGGTATCTACGCCGCCGATGCGCTCATGAAGTCCGACACTGCGCAGGATCCCGGGGTCAGCATCGACCTGTTCGAGCGCATGCCGGCACCGTTCGGTCTGATCCGTTACGGTGTCGCTCCCGATCATCCGCGCATCAAGGGCATCATCACCGCCCTGCACAAAGTGCTCGACAAGCCGCAGATCCGGTTGCTCGGCAACCTCGACTACGGCACCGACTTCACCCTCGACGACCTCCAGCGTTTCTACGATGCGGTGATCTTCTCCACCGGCGCGAACGCGGACCGCGCGCTGAACATCCCCGGCATCGACCTCGACGGCAGCTACGGCGCCGCCGACTTCGTGTCCTGGTACGACGGTCACCCCGACGTGCCGCGCACCTGGCCGCTCGAGGCAGAGAAGGTCGCCGTCCTCGGTGTCGGCAACGTCGCTCTCGACGTCGCCCGCGTGCTCGCCAAGACCGGCGACGAGCTGCTGCCGACGGAGATCCCGCCGAACGTCTACGAGGGCCTGAAGAACAACAAGGCCGTCGAGGTGCACGTCTTCGGTCGCCGTGGCCCGGCACAGGCCAAGTTCACGCCGCTCGAGCTGCGCGAACTCGACCACTCCCCGACCATCGAGGTCATCGTCGACCCCGAGGACATCGACTACGACGAGGCCTCCGAACAGGCCCGCCGCAACTCCAAGCAGGTCGACATGGTCGCCAACACCCTGCAGGACTGGGCGATCCGCGACGTGGGCGACCGCCCGCACAAACTGTTCCTGCACTTCTTCGAGTCCCCGCACGAGATCCTCGGTGAGGACGGCAAGGTCGTCGGGCTGCGCACCGAGCGCACCGAACTCGACGGCACCGGCAACGTCCGCGGCACCGGAAAATTCCGCGATTGGGACGTCCAGGCCGTCTACCGCGCGGTCGGCTACCTGTCGCAGAACATCGCCAAGCTGCCCTTCGACGAGCAGGCCGGCACCGTGCCCAACGAGGCCGGTCGTGTGCTCGCCGACGAGGCGACCGAGGGCCCGGACCGGTTCCTGCCGTACACCTACGTCACCGGTTGGATCAAGCGCGGCCCCGTGGGCCTGATCGGCCACACCAAGGGCGACGCGAACGAGACCGTCGCGAACCTGCTCGAGGATCGTGCCGCCGGTCGTCTGAACGACCCGGAGGATCCGTCCGAGGACGCGATCGTGAAGTTCCTCGAGGACAAGCAGCTGCCGTACACCACCTGGCAGGGCTGGTACCGCCTCGACGCGCACGAGCGCAGCCTCGGTGAGGCCGAGGGTCGCGAGCGGGTCAAGGTCGTCGAGCGCGAGGACATGTTCCGCGCGAGCGAGCCGCACAAGTCGTGATCTGCGCCTGAGCCCGACGACCGAGGAGGGACCCGTCCGTGCGGACGGGTCCCTCCTCGCATTCCGGGCTCAGGTGAACAGGACCGCTCCCAGCCACACCGAGGCCGCGACGAGTCCGCCGAACAACTCGACGAGGATCGACAACGCGACGGCCTTGGTGGCCGCCACGGTCGAGACCCACGCGTCGCGATGAGTGCGGTGCCGCTGCACCTCCGACAGGTACATACCGAGCAGGAAGCCCAGGAACAGGCCGACGACGGGGACGACGAAGAACCCGACGATACCGAGCAGCCCGGCGAGGATCAGCGACCGGTTCGGCACGCCCGCCTGCTGCAGTCGCTTCCCGGGCCAGGTGTACTTCACGATGCCGGTGACCAGCATCGCCGCCGTCGCCACGCCGAGCACGACCCACGCGGTGGTGCCTCCCGTGACGAACGCCCACACTGCGATCGCCCCGAAGATCAGCAGGACGCCGGGCAGGATCGGCAGCACGATCCCGAGCAGGCCGACGAGGATCGCCAGCCCGACGAGCAGTTCGCCCCCGGCACTCACGGCGCCACCGGGTGGGCCGAGCGGGCGGAAGACAGCGGAGTACCGGGACGCGGTGGCAGCATGGTGGGACTATATGTGCCACCGGTCCACGCCCCCCGGGAGGACGCGATGAGCAGTACCAGGCCTCACAGCCCGAAGAGTGCATCGGACGCCGGCTCCGCCGCGATGCGCGGCGACGTCCGGTACTTCACGACCCCCGCTGTCGATCCCGCCGAGACGGTCGAGTGGCAGCGACGCGACGCGCGGATCGTGCACCACGGCACCGGGCGCGTCGTCTTCGAGCAGACGGATGTGGAGTTCCCTGCCTTCTGGTCGCAGAACGCCACCGATATCGTCACGCAGAAGTACTTCCGCGGGCAGCTCGGGCACCCCGATCGTGAACACTCGCTGCGCGACGTGATCGCGCGCATCGTCGACACGATCACCGCCTGGGGGCACACCGACGGCCATCTCGACGACCCGGAGGCGTTCGCCGCCGAACTGACCTGTCTGCTGATCCACCAGCGGGCCTCGTTCAACAGTCCCGTCTGGTTCAACATCGGGGTGCCGAACACTCCGCAGCAGGCCAGTGCGTGTTTCATCCTGTCGGTCGACGACAGTATCGATTCGATCCTCGAGTGGTACCGCCAGGAAGCGGTGATCTTCAAGGGCGGGTCGGGAGCCGGGGTGAACCTCTCCCGGATCCGCTCGTCGGCCGAACCGCTGACCGGCGGTGGAAGCGCATCCGGTCCGGTCAGCTTCATGCGCGGCGCCGACGCGTCGGCCGGCACGATCAAGTC
Source organism: Rhodococcus gordoniae (assembly GCF_001646655.1). Taxonomy (GTDB): domain Bacteria; phylum Actinomycetota; class Actinomycetes; order Mycobacteriales; family Mycobacteriaceae; genus Rhodococcus; species Rhodococcus gordoniae. Next base: position 330,467 of record NZ_LPZN01000003.1, read on the forward strand.
CGGCGGCAAGACCCGGCGGGCCGCCAAGATGGTGATCCTCGACGTCGGCCATCCCGACGTCGAGGAGTTCGTCGACTGCAAGGCGGTCGAGGAACGCAAGGCGCGGGTGCTCGCCGAGGCCGGTTTCGACATGGACCTCGACGGCGCCGACACCCATTCGGTGCAGTACCAGAACGCGAACAATTCGGTGCGCGTGACCGACGAGTTCATGCACGCGGTGGTGGCCGACGCCGAGTGGCCCCTGCGCGCCGTGACGACCGGTGAAACCGTCCGGACGGTGCGCGCGCGAGAGTTGTTGGAACGCATAGCATCCGCCACCTGGGAATGCGCCGACCCCGGCATCCAGTACGACACGACGATCAATGCCTGGCACACCGCCTCCGCGACCGGACGGATCAACGCGTCGAATCCCTGCTCGGAGTACATGCATCTCGACGATTCGGCCTGCAATCTCGCGAGCCTGAATCTGCTCACCTTCCTCCGCGAGGACGGCACCTTCGACGTCGACGGTTTCCGTCACGCCGTGGCGGTGATGCTCACCGCGCAGGAGATCCTCGTCGGCCGCGCCGACTACCCCACCGAGCGCATCGGTGAGACGTCGCGTCGGTTCCGGCAGCTCGGACTCGGTTACGCCAATCTCGGTGCGCTGCTCATGGCTTCGGGCCTGCCCTACGACAGCGAGGGAGGCCGCGCGACCGCGGCGGCGATCACCGCGCTGATGACCGGGCACGCCTACGCCGTCTCGGCCGATCTGGCGCGGCGCCTCGGCCCGTTCGACGGGTTCGACGAGAACCGCGCGCCGATGCTCGACGTGCTGGGCAAGCATCGAGGGGCACTCGACGACATCGACGCCGATCTCGCCCCGGCCGACGTGCTCGAAGCCGCGCGGCAGGCGTGGGATCGCGCGGTGACCGACGGCACCGCCCACGGCGTGCGCAACAGCCAGGTCAGCGTTCTCGCCCCCACCGGCACCATCGGACTCGCGATGGACTGCGACACCACCGGTATCGAACCGGATCTGGCGTTGGTGAAGACCAAGAAACTCGTCGGGGGTGGTAGCCTCACGATCGTCAATCGCAGTGTGCCACGCGCATTGTCGCGTCTGGGTTACGGCCCGTCGGAGGTCGCCGACATCGTCGCGCATCTCGATCTGCATCACGATCTCGCCGGCGCGCCGCACGTTCGCGGCGAGCACGCACCGGTGTTCGCGACCTCCATGGGCGACAACGTCATCTCGCCGCGCGGCCACGTCGCGATGATGGCCGCGGTGCAGCCCTTCCTGTCGGGTGCGATCTCGAAGACGGTGAACCTGCCCGAGTCCGCGACCGTCGACGACATCGCCGACATGTATGTCGACGCGTGGCGGCTGGGCGTGAAGGCCCTCGCGATCTACCGCGACAACTGCAAACTGGGACAACCGTTGTCGACGTCGTCGCGCCCTGCTGTCGCAGAAGCGGCGGCTTCGTCCGCGGCGCCTCGCCGCGAGCGGCTCCCGCGCACCCGCACTTCGCGGACGTTCGAGTTCCGGGTGGCGGACTGCAAGGGCTTCGTCACGATCGGTGAGTACGACGACGGGCGTCCCGGCGAGATGTTCCTGCGCGTGTCCAAACAGGGCTCGACGCTCGCCGGCATCATGGACGCCTTCTCGATGTCGGTCAGTTACGGTCTGCAGTACGGGGTTCCGTTGCGCACCTTCGTCCGGGCCTTCACGAGTACGCGTTTCGAGCCGGCCGGGATCACCGACGATCCGGATCTGCGGATCGCCACGTCGATCCTCGACTACATCTTCCGGCGACTGGCGGTCGACTATCTCGAACCCGACGAGCGCGCCGAACTGGGCATCCTGACCGTCGCCGAGCGTTCGGTGCCCGACACCCCCACGCTCACGCCGTACACGAGCACGCCGCCGGTGCGTGAGCCCGATCCGCCGGCGACCGCACGGCGCAGCACGCATGCGGACTCCCCGGGTGGGTTCGCCGCGCCGTCACCGTCGAATCCGGACGCGCCGTACTGCATGCAGTGCGGGGTGAAGATGCAACGGGCCGGATCGTGCCACGCCTGCCCGTCCTGTGGGAACACCAGCGGCTGCAGCTGAGGTGCTGCGTCCATACTGGCGCGATGGTCCTGGGAGTCGACACCGAACTGACATTGACGGCCGCAGGTGCGGTCTTCCTCCTCGCGCTCGCTCTCGGCGTGTGGAAGTACCGGCAGATGGCGACGTCCGACGACCACCTCGCGCACCCGTACGTCGACATCGCCCACCGATCGGCCCTGATGTACTCCTTCGCGACGCTGCTGGTCGCGGTGTTCGTCGAGCTCAGCGCGTGGCCCACCGCAGTGAACCTCGCCGCGGCCGCGGTGATCGTGGTGTTCTTCGTCGGTGCGATCGCGAGCTATGTCGTGCACGGTGCGCTGCGCGACACCACGAATCAGTTCGCGCATCCGGTGCGCGGGACGGGTCCGGCGATGGCCGCGCTGATCGTCGGTGAGATGGGTGGCTTCGCGGTGCTGTTCGCCGGCTTCCTGTGGGGTGCCTTCGCAAGCTGAGGCCGCGTCAGGTGCGGTGTTCGAGCAACGACAGGACGTTGCCGTGCGGGTCGCGGAACCACGCGACCCGCATACCGTCGGGTGCGGTCCACGCGTCGTGGTCGTCCTGATCCATGCCGTTGTACCGGATGAACTCCACGCCGTGCTCGCGCAGTCGTTCGACGGTGCCGTCCAGATCGGATACCCGCCAGCCCAGCACGGTGTAGCCGGTCTCCTCGCGCGACTGCACGAGGGTCACCCGGACCGGTGCGCCGTCGCCTCCGTCGAGGACGAGCGCGAAGGGGTCGCGGGAGAGCTTCCGGAAGCGCAGGGTGTCGACGTAGAACATCTCCGAGACGTCGAGGTCGGTGCTCGGGACGAAGCTCACGAGTTGGCCGGTGATCGTCATACGTCCACTGTGCTCCGGAGCGCCCGAGTGCGACAGCGGATTCGGCGGATTCACGCCCCCACCTCGGCGATCCGGCGACTAGGCTCTCGATCATGAGTACCTCGGAGATCGCTACGGTCCTGGCCTGGCACGACGCTGTGAACAGCAACGACATCGACACGCTCGTGCAGTTGTCGAGCGACGACATCGTGCTCCCCACCCCCGACGACGATCCCGACCAAGGACTCGACGAACTGCGCGAGTGGGCGACGACGGCAGGGGTCACGCTGCAACCGGGCCGCCTGTTCGTCCACCACGGAATCGTGGTGGTCGAGGAGACGGCGACCTGGGCGTCCGATCCGGGGCCTCGTGAGGAGGCGATCGCCTTCCGGGTGGTCGACGACCAGGTGGTCACCGTCGTCCGCCACGCCGATCTCGGCGAGGCCTTCGAGGCGACCGGACTGAGCGAGGCCGACCTCTACGAGGAGTGAGCCACTCCCGACGACCGGAACCCCAGTGACCGGAACCATATTCTGAACGCTCGCTAAGGTACTCTCCGTTGCGACAGTCCCTACACATCGGAGCGAGGTTCGTCGAGTGTCCGCTGAAGCTGTTGAGAAGAAGGGTCCGCTCGCGGGTGTCCGCGTCGTCGAGTTCAAGGGGCTCGGTCCCGGCCCGCACGCCGCGACCCTGCTCGCCGATCTCGGCGCCGATGTCGTCATCGTGCAGCGCCCCGGTGAGATCCCGCCGGCGGGACAGCGCGACCCGATTCAGCGCAACCGTCGTGTCGTGGAGGCCGACCTCAAGGATCCCGCCGACATCGAGAAGGTCCTGGGTCTGCTCGAGCGCGCCGACGTCCTCATCGAGGGTTTCCGTCCCGGCGTCACCGAACGGCTCGGCCTCGGACCGGATGTGGTCCTCGAGCGCAACCCGCGCATCGTCTACGGCCGCATGACCGGTTGGGGCCAGGAGGGCCCGCTCGCGAACGCGGCCGGCCACGACATCAACTACATCTCGCTCACCGGTGTGCTGCACGCGATCGGCCGTAAGGGCGAGCGTCCGGTGCCGCCGCTGAACATGGTGGGCGACTTCGGCGGCGGTTCGATGTTCCTCGTCTTCGGCATCCTCTCCGCCCTCGTCGAGCGGCAGACCTCCGGCAAGGGCCAGGTCGTCGACGCGGCGATGGTCGACGGTGCCCTCGCGCTCTCGCACATGATGTGGGCGTTCCGCGGCCGCGGTGTGTGGTCGGACGAGCGCGGCGTCAACCTGCTCGACACCGGCGCACCGTTCTACGACGTCTACGAGACCAAGGACGGCAAGTACATGGCCGTCGGCTCCATCGAACCGCAGTTCTACGCACTGCTGCTGCAGGGCCTCGAGCTCGATCCGGCCGACCTGCCGCACCAGCTCGACACCTCCCGCTGGGCGGAGATGAAGAAGATCTTCACCGAGAAGTTCCTGTCGAAGACGCGCGACGAGTGGACCGAGATCTTCCTCGGCACCGATGCCTGCGTCTCCCCGGTCCTCACCTGGGCCGAGGCGGAGAAGAACGAGCATCTCGTCGCCCGCGGATCACTGATCGAGGTCGACGGCACCGTGCAGCACGCACCGGCGCCGCGCTTCTCCCGCACACCCGCCGGCGAGCCGGGGGCACCGGCGGCCGAGGCCACCGACATCGACACCCTCTGGGTCTGATCCGGCAGCCCGGGCCCGCCGACGCTCCGACGATCGTCCTGGCGCACAGGATCAGACGACGAGCCGCGCCTCGTCGGGCGTGCGTCCGGAGGCCACCTGGTCGTAGGCAGCGGCCATGGCCTCGACGGCGTCGTCGAGGACCTCCGCGTCCTGCGTATGCGGCAGGCGTACGAAGTGCTCGAACGCGCCCTGCACGCCGAAACGCGGGCCGGCCGAGAGCAGCACGCCGTGAGACGGTGCGGCCGCCGCCAGCGAGGTCGACACCGGCTCGGGCATCCGCGCCCACAGCGACATCCCGCCCTGGCCCGGTGTGTACTCCCAGTCGGGTAACCGCCGGTCCAGGGCGTCGCACAGCGCACGACGTCGCTCCCGCAAGCCGGCGCGTCGGCGTTCGAGCAGCTCGTCGACATCCGAGAGCAGATGTGCGGCCGCGAGCTGTTCCATCACCGGGGTGCCCAGGTCGACGGCAGTCCGGGCTCCGGCCAGCCGGACGATCGTGTCGCGGTCGGCGCGGATCCACCCCACCCGCAGGCCGCCCCACAGCGACTTCGCCGTCGAGCCCACCGTCACCACCGACGCTCCGGCGGGCATCGCCGCGACCGGCGGCGGCGGCGGGGCGTCGAGCCACAGATCGACCATCGACTCGTCGACGACGAGCGTGGTCCGCGTGTCGCGCATGATGCGGGCCAGTTCGGCACGGCCGTCCTCGTCGAGGCACAGGCCCGTGGGGTTGTGGAAGTCGGGGACGAGGAAGGCGGTGCGGGCGGCGGTCTGCCGGACGGCGCTGGCGATACCGTCGAGATCCCAACCGCCGTGCGGGCCGTTCTCCGGGCGCACCGGAACCGGCACCGGACGGGCACCGTATCGGCGGATCGCTTCGAGCGCATTGGGATAGGTGGGGTGGTCGACGACCACCCGGTCGCCGGGATCGTCGAACACACCGAGCAGCAGGCGCATCGCGTGCTGCGCCCCGGAGGTGACCATGATCTGATCGGGCGAGGTGGGCAGTCCACGCTCGCGGTAGCGACGGGCGATGACCTCGCGCAGCACCGACACCCCGATCGGTTCCATGCCGTGCGAGTCGAGATAGGTCGACATCGACCGCAGCGCCGCCGCATACGCCGCCTCGATCTCCGTTGCCGGCGCGGGTAGCGAGGCATTGCTCAGATCGATCGCCGGACCGACCGGCATCCGGGACCCCGTGTTCTCGGGTCCCCGGCGGGCGGGCACCGCGACGGTGCTGCGGGCACCCTGCCGACTGCGCAGATAACCCTCTTCCCGTAGCGCCGCGTAGGCGGACGCGACGGTGGTGCGGCTCAGCGACAGGGCTGCGGCGAGCTCCCGCTCGCTGGGCAGGGCGACCCCGAGCGGGACACGACCGTCGTGCACGAGCAGGCGGATGCTGTCCGCGAGCGCCCGGTAGGCAGGACGAGGATCGGGGCGAGAGGAGCGACGGGAATGCGACTGCCCCGAATCCTGCCAGTTGCCGAGGTCGCGGACGAGCGAACCGGCTCCGATCGCTCGAGTGATCATCGATCCAGTATGCCCCGCGCCGCGCGGGCGGGATCAGGCCGGTGGATCGAGCACCTGACGGAACAGGACCGTCCCTCGCGAGTCGAGCAACTCGACCCGCATCTGCCTCGTCCCTCCGTCGATGAACACCTCCCCGAAGTGCTGATATCCGTCCATCGGTGAGGTGTTCGCCGCCGGAGGCGCGTGCACGAAGACGGCCTCGGGCCCGAACGTCCCGTCCAGTTCGTCGGGTCCGAAAGCACCCGCGTTGAGCGGTCCCGAGACGAACTCCCAGAACTCGTCGAAGTCGGTGAACGATGCGCGTTCCGGCGAATAGTGATGCGCGGCCGTGTAGTGCACGTCGGCGGTCAACCACACGGTTCCGGTGATGCTGCGCGCCTTGACCGCCGACAGGATCTGCGCGATCTCCGATTCCCGGCCCGACGGAGTGCCGTTGTCCCCGTTCGCGATTCCTTCGAAGGCCGTGTCGCCGTCAGGCACGACCAGGCCGATCGGGAGGTCGGCGGCGATGATCTTCCAGGTGGCGGTCGAGCGGGTGAGTTCGTCGATGAGCCACTGCGTCTGCGCGCTGCCGAGTACCTGCCCTGCCGCGCCGACGTTGGTGCCGTTGGCGTCCTTGTAGGTCCGCATGTCGAGTACGAAGACGTCGAGCAGCGGTCCGTACCGCACGACCCGGTGGATACGCCCGTCGACGGCCTCCGCCGGGTCGAGCGGAAGCCACTCGTGGAACGCACGGAAAGCCCGCTTCGCCAGGATGTCCACGTTCTTCTCGGTGTACTGCTCGAGATCCAGGATCTCTCCCGCGTACCAGTTGTTGACGGTCTCGTGGTCGTCCCACTGCACGATCTGCGCGACGGAGGAGTTGAACCGCCGGTAGTTCTCGTCCATGAGGTTGTAGGCGTACTGGCCGCGGTACTCGTCGAGGGTCTGCGCCACGGCACTCTTGGCGTCGGTGACGATGTTGCGCCAGATCCGGCCGTCCGATAGTTCGACGGTCTCCTTCAGCGGATTGTCGGCATACACGACGTCACCGGAATGTACGAACAGGTGCGGGTCGCGACGGGCCATCGTGTCGAAGATCGTCATCCCGCCGAGGTCGGGATTGATGCCGAAGCCCTGACCGGCGGTGTCGCCGGACCACTGCAGCCTGATGTCGCCCGGGGCGGCCGGCGCGGTGCGGAACAGACCCGTCACCGGTTCGGACGTGGCACCGTCCTCACCTTCGAGGACGACACGGTAATGCACCTGTTCGCCCGCCGGCAGTCCCGTCAGCCGCAGCCGGCCGGTTCCGTCCGTCTCGGGGGTCAGCAGACCACCCACGTGCCGCACGGGGTCGGTGAAGGATTCGGTGGCTGCAGTCTCCACGACGAGCCGCGCAGGCCGATCCGAACGCGCCCACACGAGCGCCCCGTCGGCCCGCACGTCGCCGGTGGCCACACCGTGGGTGAGGATCGGCCGCTCACGGACCAGGCTCGGCGTCGCACCGGAATTTCCCGACGAGCATGCCACCGCCGGAGTCGCGAGGGCTCCGAGCGCGACGGTGCGCAACAGGGTTCGACGGGACACGTACATGCTTCTTCTCCAGGGTCCGACGGATTGTGCGGGACGAGCGTGCACAATCCGTACGAACCGTCGGTGAACGGCCAGTGAGGGCCGGGCGCCCGTCCGACGACGAAATCGGAACGGGCGTGAAGCTACCCCGTCAGCGGATGACGTCGCGCCGGACGATGGTCTCGTCGCGACCCGGCCCCACACCGATGCAGGAGATGTAGGCGCCGGAGAGCTCCTCGAGACGCAGCACGTAGTTCTGCGCGTTCTGCGGCAGCTCCTCGAAGGTGCGGGCATGGGAGATGTCCTCCCACCAGCCCGGCATCTCCTCGTAGATCGGCTTGGCGTGGTGCACGTCGGTCTGCGTCATCGGCATCTCGTCGATACGCACACCGTCGACCTCGTACCCGACGCAGATCGGCACGGTGTCGAGACCCGACAGCACGTCGAGCTTGGTGAGGAAGTAGTCGGTGATGCCGTTGACGCGGGTCGCGTAGCGGGCGATGACGGCGTCGAACCATCCCGTGCGGCGTGCGCGGCCGGTGGTGACACCGACCTCTCCGCCCTGCTTCGCGAGGTAGGCGCCGTGGTCGTCGAACAGTTCGGTCGGGAACGGGCCCGAACCGACGCGGGTGGTGTAGGCCTTGAGGATGCCCAGCACCGTCGTGATCCTGGCGGGGCCGATACCCGAACCGACTGCGGCGCCGCCGGCGGTGGGGTTGGACGACGTCACGTACGGATAGGTGCCGTGGTCGACGTCGAGGAGCGTGCCCTGCGAACCCTCGAGGAGGATCGTGTCGCCGCGATCGAGGGCCTTGTTCAGTTCGAGGCGGGTGTCGGTGATGCGGTGCGTGAAGCTCTCCGCCTGCGCGAGCACCTCGTCGACGACCTGCTGCGAGTCGAGTGCCTTGCGGTTGTAGATCTTGACGAGCACCTGGTTCTTGAATTCCAGTGCGGCCTCGACCTTCTGGGTGAGGATCTTCTCGTCGAGCACGTCGGCGACCCGCACGCCCACACGGGCGATCTTGTCCTGGTAGCAGGGGCCGATACCGCGGCCGGTGGTGCCGATCTTCTTCTTGCCGAGGAAGCGTTCGGTGACCTTGTCGATGGCCACGTGGTACGGCATGATCAGGTGCGCGTCGGCCGAGAGCAGCAGACGGCTGGTGTCCACGTCGCGCTTCTCGAGACCTTCGAGTTCGGTGAGCAGCACACCCGGATCCACCACGACACCGTTGCCGATGACGTTGTTGACGCCGGGCGTCAGGATGCCCGACGGGATCAGGTGCAGGGCGAACTTGTCGCCGTTGGGCAGCACCACCGTGTGACCGGCGTTGTTGCCGCCCTGGTAGCGCACGACCCACTGCAGACGTCCGCCGAGTAGATCGGTAGCTTTGCCCTTGCCCTCGTCGCCCCACTGGGCTCCGATCAGGACGATTGCCGGCATGTCGCGCTCTCCTCAGGCAGGTGTCTACGTGCGGGCGGTCTCGCCTGCAGGGTCCTGCCCAACCGGGCAGCAGCCGGGACCACAGTGTAGTCCACCCTCGGACGAGCGCGGATGACGGTCCGGCAGAACCGCCCGGAGCTGCGGCGCGCGGCGGCGGGTCGCCGACCCACCCGGCCACCGGCTTCCCATTACAGTGGACGCAGCCGAGAGCCCGACGAACCCGACCCCTCGAGGAGACCCGTTGACCCCGGTAGTGCTCAGATGCGGTGACGTGCCATTGCCGTTGGCGCTGACCCCCGTGACCGCACTTTCTGCGCCTGCCCTCCCCGAGAAGGACGACTTCGAGGACGTCTTCGCCCACCTCGAGTCGGTGGAGGACCCCCGTCTGGTCCTCGTGGGCGACGATGCGGCCTTCGCCGCGACCGTCACCCGCCTGATGCGCACCGAACGTCTCGACCTGGAGATCGCGTACGTCCCGGAGAAGCGCACCCCCGCCACCGAGGCGTACGGACTGCGGACGGGGTCCAAGGCCGCCACCGTCGCCCTCCAGGGCGTCGCGAAACCGCTGCCGCTCATCCGCGACGACGCCGGCATCGCCCTCGTCGGCCGCGCGTTGCTGTGCGGTGACGAGGACGAGGCGCTCGTCGGAGAGGCCTACGTCGACGACACCCGCCTGTTCTCCGGCACCGTGCCCGGCATCCGCGTCGAACCCACCCCGGCGATGCCCGGTCTTCGGGCCGCGATCGACCGGCCTCGCTGGTTCGGCGGATACAAGTGGCTGACGGGCCGGGCGATGCAGCTGGGTTCCCCCGCCACGGTCGTCACCCGCGACGGGGTAGCGAACCCCAGGGCCCTCAAGCGGTCGACCTTCTACCGGCACGACAAGAAGTGGAAGCTCGTCCGCTGAACCCTTCTCAGCCGACGTTCACGCCGTAATCCCGCGCGATGCCCGCCAGGCCCGACGCGTAGCCCTGGCCGATGGCGCGGAACTTCCACTCCCCACCGTGGCGGTACAGCTCGCCGAAGACCATCGCGGTCTCGGTGGACGCGTCCTCGGTGAGGTCGTAGCGGGCGAGCTCCCGGTTGTCGGCACGGTCGACGACGCGGATGAACGCGTTGCGCACCTGGCCGAACGACTGGCCGCGCGCGTCGGCATCGTGGATCGACACCGGGAAGACGATCGACTTGACCTCCGCCGGAACGGCGACGAGGTCGACGTTCACGCTCTCGTCGTCGCCCTCACCCTCCCCGGTGAGGTTGTCGCCGGTGTGCTCGACCGAGCCGTCGGGCGAACGCAGGTTGTTGTAGAAGACGAAATGCTGGTCGGACAGGACCTTGCCGTTCTCACTCGTCAGCAACGCGCTGGCGTCGAGGTCGAAATCCACGCCGGTCGTCGCCCGCACATCCCAGCCGAGACCCACCGTCACCGCCGTCAGGTTCGGCGCCTCCTTCGACAGCGAGACGTTGCCGCCCTTGGCCAAGCTGACACCCATACCGAATCCTTTCGCTCGATGGTCCTTCTGCCGCCACCCTAGTGAAGATCGGACGAGTCGGGCAGCGACGTGTGAAGGCCGCCGCCCCCGGGTATGCGCCGAGCACCGGACGACGGCCGGGGACGGCGTTCCCGGCCATTCGGTGTGTACAGCGGATGTCGCGCGAGTGAGAAGAGGGTCGGCTGTGGTGATTCGGGTCGCGTCGGTTCCTGCATCACACGTCTACGTCCGGCATCTCGCGTGCCCGGAGGGTGACGACGTGATCCGGTTGGCGGACCCGATTCCGGCCGACGGCCGCAAGGTGCCCGGTGGCTGGTGGCCGCCGTTGATGCTCGAACCGGGCTGGGTGAGCGACCACCACGAGGAATTCGACGTCTTCCACGTCCATTTCGGCTTCGACGCGATCGGCGCGGAACAATTGCAGGACGTCGTCGCCGAACTCGCCGAGCATCACAAGCCACTCGTGTACACAGTCCACGATCTGCGCAATCCGCACCACCCGGAGCCGGGCGAGCACCACAAGCAGCTCGACGTGCTGATTCCCGCTGCGGACGAACTGATCACCCTCACACCGGGCGCCGCCGAGCAGATCCGTCTGCGCTGGGGGCGGAAGGCGACGGTCCTGCCGCACCCGCACGTCGTCGAGCAGCCCTGGCTCGAGCGACCGCGCCGTAACGACGGACCGTTCGTCGTCGGGGTCCACGCGAAGAGCCTGCGGGCGAACATGGATCTGTTCCCCGTACTCGACACGCTCGCCGAGACGATGCGATCCCTGCCGGGCGCCGTACTGCAGATCGACGTGCACGACGAGGTCTTCGATCCCGACAACGCGTACTGGTACAACCCGGAAGCCGGGTCGCGCATCCTGCGGTACGGCGAGCAACCCCACGTGGACGTGCGTGTCCATCCGTACTTCTCCGACGACGAACTGTGGCAGTACCTCTCGGACCTGTCGGTGTCGGTGCTGCCCTACCGCTTCGGCACTCACTCGGGCTGGCTCGAGGCGTGCTACGACCTCGGCACCGCGGTGATCGCCCCGAGCTGCGGCTTCTACGGTGAGCAGCGCCGGTGCGGCGTGTACACCTTCGACGAGAACACCTTCGACGCCGACTCCCTCGACCGTTGCGTGCGTGACTTGTACGAGACCAGGGATTTTCCGCGAGCCGCCTGGCCGCAACGCATGGATGAGCGTCGTGCACTCGCCCGTGCGCACCGCGACATCTACCTACGCGCGACGGGAGGGCGGAACGGATGACGTCGCCCTCGTTGCGTGTAGCCCTCATCGCGTCCAACAGGTATCCGATTCGCCAGCCCTTCGCGGGCGGACTCGAAGCACACGTGTGGCACCTCGCGCACGCGCTCGGCAAGGACGGGCACGAGGTGACGCTCTTCGCCGCACCGGGCTCCGACCCCACACTTCCGGCCGAGTTCCTCGAAGTGCCCTCGTTCGAGGTCGGCGAACTCGCGCGAAGCGACGTGTCGATGCCGCCGGCAGACGGTTTCCTCGGCGACCACCACGCCTACCTGTCGCTGATGCTCGATCTCGCCGGACCGTCCGCCGATGCCTTCGACGTCGTGCACAACCACAGCCTGCACTACCTGCCGATCGCGATGGCCCGGACACTGCGTACCCCGCTGCTGTGCACCCTGCACACGCCGCCGACGCCCTGGCTCGAGTCGGCGATGGCCACACCGGGTGGATGTCCGGGCACATTCGTCGCGGTCAGCCGCCACACCGCGGCGGCGTGGGAACACGCCACCCCCGGTCCGGTCGCGGTCGTGCCCAACGGCGTCGACCTCGGGGCATGGCCCGTCGGCCCGGGGGGTGACGACCTGATCTGGTTCGGCCGCCTCGTACCGGAGAAGGGTGCACACCTTGCGATCGAGGCCGCGCGGCGAGCCGGCTACCGAGTGCGGATCGCCGGGCCGATCAGCAACCGCGAGTACTTCTCCCGACACGTCGAACCGTTCCTCGGCCCCGACGTGACCTACCTCGGTCACCTGTCCCAACCCGATCTCGCTGCAGCGGTCGGCAATTCGGCGGCATCTCTCATCACCCCGCAGTGGGACGAGCCGTACGGGCTCGTCGTCGCCGAGTCCCTCGCGTGCGGGACACCCGTGGTGGCCTTCGCTCGCGGCGGGATCCCGGAGGTGGTGGACGAGAGCAGCGGATGCCTCGTCGCGCCGGACGACATCGACGGCCTCGCTGCGGCGGTGCCCTGCGCGGTCGGCCTCTCCCGTTCCTCCGCCCGGGCCTGCGCGGAGGAGCGCTGTTCGGAACGCACGATGGTCGACGCGTACGTCTCGCTGTATCGGGAGCTCGCAGGAGCGGCATGATCGGCTACTACATCCATCATCACGGGCACGGGCACCGTACCCGCGCGAGCAGCATCTGCGCGCATCTGCAGGCGCCGGTGACGGCGTTGTCGTCGGCACCGCTCGGCAGCGCGTCGGATGCCTTCGACGACGTGGTGCTGCTCCCCCGCGACGACCTCGCCGTCGGACCCGACGGCCCACGACGTCCTGCACTGGGTTCCCAGCCATGACGACGGTCTCCGCGAACGCATGCACGCGCTGGGTTCGTGGATCGCCGCGACGCGGCCGAGCCTGCTGGTGGTGGACGTATCGGTGGAAGTGACGCTCCTCGCCCGGCTGTACGGCATCCCCGTGGTGGTGCTGGCGATGCCGGGCGAACGCACCGATACCGCGCACACACTCGCGTACCGCATCGCCGACCACATCGTCGCGCCGTGGGCACAGGAGATCTACGACCCGCACTGGCTGCGCCCGTATATGGACAGGACATCGTATGTCGGGGGCATCAGCCGGTTCGACGGTCGTCCGGCACCCACCCGGCCGTCCGCCGAGAAGCCGCGGGTGCTCGTGATGAGCGGCAGCGGCGGGTCGTCGATCACGGTCGACGATCTGCTCCGCTTCTCGGCCCGCTTCCCGGAGTACACGTGGGAAGGTCTCGGGGTCGCCGGGGGTCCGTGGGTCGACGACCCGTGGCCCGTCCTCGCGGGAGCCGATGTCGTGATCGGGCACGCGGGACAGAACACCGTCGCCGACATCGCGGCCGCCGCACGACCTGCAGTCGTCATCGCCGAACCCCGTCCGTTCGACGAACAGCACTCCACCGCAAAGGCTCTCGAGAAGTCCGGCCTGGCAGTGGGACTCGACGGCTGGCCCGAGCCCGGACGTTGGCCCGAACTGATCGAATGGGCACGCGGTCTCGACCCGATCGAGTGGAAACGCTGGCAGGTCGATGGCGCTGCGGCGCGGGCCGCCGCAATCCTGGACGAGCTCGCGGGGGCGCCGTGACCGTCTCGGTCGTCACCGTCGCCGCCGGTCGCAGCACGCATCTGCGGCGGCAACTCGACGGCCTCGCGCGCAGCACCCGAACACCCGACGAGCACATCGTCGTCGCGATGGGTGATCCGGAGGTCGCCGATGTGGTCGCTGCTGCGAAATCGCCGGCGCGGGTGGTGCCGATGGATGTCGGTTCCGGGCGCCTACCGGTCGCGGAAGCGCGGAATCTCGGAGCCCGTGCGGCGTCGTCCGACCTGCTGGTCTTTCTCGACGTCGACTGCATCCCGTCCCCCGAGCTGCTCGAACGGTACATCGACGCAGCCGTGCGCCATCCCGCCGCGCTTCACTGCGGTCCCGTCACCTACCTGCCCGAGCCGGGACCCGGCGGCTACGACCTCGCCCGACTCGGTGACTCCGTCGATCCGCACCCGGCCCGCCCGTTTCCACCCGACGACGAGATCGTGCTGAACGACGCACACGAGATGTTCTGGTCGCTCTCGTTCGCAGCCCGGCCACTCGTATGGGACCGTATCGGCGGCTTCTGCACCGCGTACCGGGGGTACGGCGGGGAGGACACCGATTTCGGTCAGAAGGCCGCGCGCGCCGGAGTCCCCATGGCATGGGTCGGGGGCGCCCACGCCTTCCACCAGTACCACCCGGTGTCGAATCCGCCGGTCGAACATCTCGACGACATTCTCGTCAATGCCACACTGTTCCAGCAGCGTTGGGGCTGGTGGCCGATGCGGGGCTGGCTCGACGAATTCGAGCGGACGGGACTCGTCTCCTTCGACCCCGACACGCAGCGGTGGACGAAGGTGCGGACGACCGGCCCGTGAAGACTTCTCGTGCCGTGTGCTAATTTCGGCACCGTCATTGCGACGACGCACGAGGAAGCCGGTGTGATTCCGGCGCGGTCCCGCCACTGTGACCGGTAGAGCGATCTCCGGGAGCCAGATACTCACGTCGCCGTACCTCCTTGCCCGGGGCGGACTTCCCCGAGAGAGGGTGTCATCGCCATGCGTGTACGCGCAGCCTTTCCGACGCTCCTTGTCGCGCTGACCTCCGCAAGTCTTCTGCTCGCCGGATGTTCGACGGCGCCGTCCGATGCCGAGAACGCTGCCCCGGACGGGTGTATCACCGACTTCGACCCCTCGGTCGACTATTTTCCCGACAAGTCCGAGATCGTCGACGCCGAGAACTTCTCGATCACCTACGAGAAGAGCTACCAGGTGCTTACCGTCGACGAGCCGTTCACGGGTGCACAGCCGGAGTCGTACGTGCTGGTCAAGTGCGGTGCACCTGCCCCGGAGCTGTCGGGCGATCTGGCCACGGCCCAGCAGATCCAGGTGCCGATCACGAGCCTGTACTCCGGCTCGACCACCCACCTACCACTGGTGACCGAACTCGACGAGCTCGATGTGCTCACCGGCGTCTCGAACGGTTCGTATGTCTCCGACACCACCGTGATCGAACGCATCGAGTCCGGTGACATCGCCGAATACGCAGCGGGCGGCACGATCGACACCGAAGCCGTCGTGCTGGCCATGCCCGACGTGGTGATGACCGGTGGCACCGACGACCCCGCCTACACGCAGCTGCGCGAGGCCGGGATCGGCGTGGTCGCCAACGCCGAATGGCTCGAGGCATCGCCGTTGGGGCGGGCCGAGTGGATCAAGGTCGTGGCTGCACTCACCGGCAAGGAGGCCCGGGCCGCCGAGGTCTACGACGGCATCCGCGACCGGTATCTCGACGTCGCGGCGAAGGCCGCGGGCGTCGAGACCGTGCCCGTGCTGCCCGGCGGGATGTCGCAGGGCACCTGGTACATGTCCTCCGGCGGCAGTTACATGGGCCGGTTGTTCAGCGATGCCGGTGCCCGCTGGCCGTGGCAGGACGTAACGACCACCGGCTCGCTTCCCCTCGACTTCGAAGCCGTGGTCGCGCAGGCCGCCGACGCTCCGACCTGGCTCGTGGTCGACAACAACTGGACCTCCATCGGTGATGCCCTCGCCGATGACGAGCGCTACGGATCGCTCGCCGCGGTCGACACCGGCCGGGTCTGGAACGCGAACAAGGCACTCGGACCGAACGGCGGCAACGACTTCTACGAGCGCGGCGTACTGCGTCCCGATCTGATCCTGGCGGATCTCGTCGCGATCCTGCATCCCGATCTTCTACCCGACCACGAGTTCACGTTCTATCGGCAACTGCCGGCATGACCGCAGTGCTGAGGACACCCGAGCCGACGGTCGGTCGACGGCTGGAAGTACCCCCTCGGGTAGGTCGTGTCACCGTCGTGTTCGTGACTCTCGCGGTCGCAGTCGCCGTCGCGACGGTGCTGTCGGTGACCCTGGGGTCGGTGACGGTACCGCTCGACGAGACCGTGCGGGTGTTGGTCGGCGGTTCCGCGACGGATGACCGCTGGGACATGGTGGTTCGCGACCTGCGTCTGCCGCGCACCGTCACCGCGATCGCGGTCGGCGCCGCCCTGGGCATCGCGGGTCTGCAGATGCAGACGTTGTTCCGCAACGCTCTCGCCGACCCGTTCGTTCTCGGTGCGAGTTCCGGCGCCGGTCTCGGTGTCGCCGTCGTGGTGGTGGCCGGGGGTGGCGGCGCCGGCGGGTTCACCGCGGGGCTGGCCGGCCTCGGCCGTGCCGGTGTGGTGGTCGCCGCGGCGCTCGGGGCGGCCGCAGTGCTCCTACTGATCGTGGTGCTGGCGCGATGGGTGACATCCGCGGTGACGCTGCTGCTGATCGGGGTGATGCTGGGGTCGGCGACCACCGCGGTGGTTTCCGTCCTCCTGGTCTACGCGGATCCGCAACGGAGCCAGCAGTTCCTGGTGTGGGGGCTGGGCAGTTTCACGGCGACGACCTGGTCCGACCTGAAATTGCTCGTACCCGTGGTACTCGGGGGAATCGCCGTCGCCCTGGTGACGGTGCGTGCCTTGAACGCTCTGCTCCTCGGCGAGGGTTATGCCCGTTCGATGGGCATCGACATCCGCACCGTCCGGTTGACGACGGTGGTCTCGGCAGCATTGCTGGCCGGAGCCACCACGGCCTTCTGCGGCCCCATCGGGTTTCTCGGCCTCATCGTTCCCCACCTGGCGCGCATGGCGTTCGGCACCTCGGACCACCGGGTTCTTCTGCCGGGTGTGGCGCTGCTCGGCGGGGTACTGGCACTGATCTGCGGGATAGTGAGCCAGATGCCGGGCACCGATACCGTCCTCCCACTCAACGCCGTCACGGCGATCGTGGGCGCGCCCGTGGTCATCGCCGTGCTGATCCGCTCACGTCGTGGAGCACTGGGGGCGGCGCTGTGACCCCCGGCGTAGAACTGCGTGATCTGACCGTCGGCTACACCCATCGCCGTGCCTTCCGTAAGAGGACGGTCACGGAGATCGCGGCGAAGGTGAACGCCGTTGCTCGACGGGGTGAACTGACCGCGCTCGTCGGACCGAACGGCGCGGGCAAATCGACTCTGTTGCGCACACTGTGCGGACTGCAACCCCCGTTGCACGGCCGGGTACTCGTCGACGGTGAGGACCTCGCCACGGTACGCCCCGCCGATCTCGCGACCCGCATCTCCGTGGTCCTCACCGACCGCATCGACCCGGGCCTGCTGACCGTGCGCGAACTCGTCGCCCTGGGCCGGACTCCCCACCTGCCGACCGGCGCCCGGTTGTCCTCCGAGGACCGGGCTGCGGTGGACCGGGCCCTCGACGCTGTGGGAGCTGCGTTGCTGGCGTCCCGGCAGTTCGGCGAATTGTCCGACGGCCAGCGCCAGCGGAGTCTCACCGCCCGGGCGCTCGCCCAGGATCCGTCGTTGCTGGTGCTCGACGAACCCACCTCGTTCCTCGACGTTCCGTCCCGGGTCGAGCTCGTCGACGTGCTGGGACGCCTGGCGCGCGAGCAGAATCTGGCGGTCGTGATGTCCACCCACGAACTCGAACTCGCACTACGGGTGTCCGACCGGATGTGGCTGCTCGACGCAGACCGCACACTGACATGCGGCACCCCCGTTGCCCTGGCCGAATCCGGCCGTATCGGAGCGGCGTTCGATCGCGGACGCATGCGGTTCGATCCTCGTAGGATGGTGTTCGACCTGGAAGCGGAGGACAGCCGTGTCTGATGCGATCGGGGTTCTCGAGCGAATCGCCGTATGGAGCCCGTACTTCCGCGTGAGTACCGGACCTGCCGACGACAGATGGCGTCCCACCGCAGATCTGGCCGACCCCGCGACCCGCGACGCTCTGGTGGCCGATACTGCCGCGCGGATGGGCACCGACGAACCGCGCGTGGCGGCATCGACCCTCTTCTTCGGATACGTCGCACGCGTGTGGTCGGTGGCGATCGGTTCCGTCGTCGACTCCGGACGATGCATCCGGCTCGATCCCGGGCAACTCCTGTGGCGCAACGACGCCGGACTGCACCTGCACATCACAGAACCCGGATTCGGCGACGACGTCGTGACGGAAGTCCTCGACCGCCAGATCGAACCCCTCGTCCATGCGTGGCGCGACGTGGTGGCAGGCGGCCTGTTGTGGGGCAACACGGCATCCGCCCTGATCGGCGCCGGGCGGATGATCGGTTCGGCTGCACAACCTCTCGTCGGTGCTGCACTGTCCGATCCGCGTCTCGCCGAAGCCCTCGACCCGGCGACCGGCCGACGTCGCAGCTGCTGCCTGTACTACCGCACACCCACCGGCGGGGTGTGTGGCGACTGCGTCTTTCCCACCCCGCCGAAGGACCGCTCGAAGGAGATTCCGTGACAGTCGTTTTCGATCCCGAGATCATCGATACCGAGGACGGCGGGCGCGAACAGCGCTGGCCCCTGCCGACCGACGAGGACAGCCTGCTGCGCCTGATCCGGCTGTTGTTCGAGAACTACTGGAACGACATGTGGTTCGGTCTGCTCATCGAAGGTTCGGCACTGGAGGTCGCGGCCCCCGACGCGCCGAAGAAGATCGGCATGTACGACGGGTACGTCACCGTCGATTTCGGCCGGTGGCATTTCCATCTGTGCATCGGCGAACACACCGCGAGTGGGCCGGAACTCGGCCGGATCCGCCGCTGCGGCCGCGCCGAGCTGTACCGCAGGATCGGCAAAGACGACACCGTCACCTCCTGGGGTCTGCGCATGTTCAACGGCCGGGACGAGCAGATGCTCACGATCATGCTGCCCACCCCGTTTCTCACCAACACCCAGCAACTGACGGAGGAACCGGTCTGGGAGCACCTCGAGGCGTGGGACCGCATCCGCGCGGAGTTTCTGGGATTGGACCCCGATCCGCGCGACCGCACAGGCAGGGGGTTCCGGCACACATGAGAGGCACGCCCGCTCCTGCTGCGGCGGCCTCCAGCTCCCCGCAGGCATCGACCTCGCGGATACATGCCGGCCGGAACACACCCGGTCACCGGGCGGCCTCGATGCCGACCGAGCGGTGGGGCAGGACCAGCGGAGTGCCTGCGACGGGATCGGTGATCACGGTGGCCTCCACACCGAAGACCTCGCGCACCATCTCGGGAGTGATGACGTCGCTGGGAGGTCCGGCGGTCACCAGCGTCCCCGCTCGCATCGCCACAAGGTGATGGGCGTAGCGACTGGCCATGTTGAGGTCGTGCAACACCAGCACGATGGTGCGCCCGAGGCGGTGGTTCAGGGAAGCGAGCAGGTCGAGCACCTCGATCTGATGGGCCAGGTCGAGGAAGGTCGTGGGCTCGTCGAGCAGCATGATCTCGGGATCCTGGGCCAACGCCAGCGCGATCCACACGCGCTGGCGTTGGCCACCCGACAATTCGTCGATCGGGCTCTCGGCCAGATGGTCGACGCCGGTCGCCGCCAGTGCGACAGCCACCGCCCGGTCGTCTTCGGCACTCCACTGACGGAACCACCGTTGATGGGGATGCCGGCCCCGGCCGACGAGATCGGCGACGGTGATGCCGTCCGGGGCGAGGGGCTGCTGCGGCAGCAGACCGAGGGTGCGGGCCAGCGTGCGCGCCGGCATCTCGGTGAGCTCGGTACCGTCCAGAAGGACTCTGCCGTGCTGCGGCGACAGCAGACGGGCCAGGCCCCGCAACAGCGTCGATTTGCCGCACCCGTTGGGTCCGACGATCGCTGTGATACGGCCGGCAGGCAGGCTCGTGGTCACCTGGTCGACGATCAGCGAGGAGCCGTAGCCAAGGCTGAGCTGCTCGGTCGTCAACGAGACCGACCGGGTCGTGTGTGCCGGCTGCGGTGTCATCCGGCGGCTCCGATGCGGTGGGCGCGGGCGAGGAGGTAGAGCAGGACCGGCGCTCCGAGGATCGCCGTGAGGACTCCGACGGGCATCTCCGACGGCGCGAAGATCGAGCGGCCGGCCAGATCGGCGCCGACCACCAGGAGGGCGCCGACGGCAGCAGAGGGCGCAAGGCCGACCTGCCGCTCGGCGAGGATGCGGCGGGTGATCTGCGGCGCCACCAGGGCGACGAATCCGATGGGGCCGGCAGCTGCGGTCGCCATCGCGGCGAGAACTACTGCAATCAGCAGCAACAGCACCTTGCGGCCTCGACCTGCTCCGCTCAGGGTACGGGTGAGGTCGTCGCCGAGCTCGAGCAGCCGCAGGTGCCGCGACCCCACGATCAGGGCCGGGACCGTCGCCGCCAGCGCGATGACGATGATGGTCACGTGCAGCCCGCTGCGATCGGCCAGGCTGCCGGTCAGCCAGGCGGCGGCACTCATGGCTCGGTGGATGTCGGAACGGGTGAGCAGATAGGAGACAGCCGAGGAGAGCATCGCTGCGACACCGATGCCGACCAGCACCAGCCGGAAGCCGTGCAGACCGCGACGGTAGGCGATGAGCACGATCATCAACGCAGCCAGAAGCGCGCCGGCCAGCGCACCGAACACGAGCTGCAGACCGCTGCCTCCCACGACGAGCAGCACGGTCAGTGCGCCCATCGCGGCCCCGGAGTTGATGCCGATGATGTCGGGGCTGACGAGCGGATTGGCGGCAATGCGCTGCAATATGGCCCCCGAGAGCGCAAAAGCCGCGCCGACACCGAGCCCGGTCGATGCCCGGGGCAGGCGGTCGCCCAGCACGACATCGCGCTCGATGAGGGTGCCTCCGCCGCCCACGATGGTGATGGCGTCGGAAACCGAGATCGGGTACACGCCGAGGACCAAGGAAGCCGTGGCGACCGCAACGGCAGCCACGCCGGCGAGGACGGTGAGCAGCACCGAGGAGCGGCTGACCCGAAAGGAGACCGAGGTACCTCGCGGGGTCACCGAGAGCGTGTCGCGGGTCGGACCGCGGCGCACCAGCGAACTCATGTGCCGACCACCTTGCGGTTGCGGACCAGGTAGAGGAAGAACGGGGCGCCGACCAGGCCGGTGATGATTCCGACCTGCAGCTGTTCGGGCCGGACCAGGACACGTCCGAGGATGTCGGCGATCAGCAGCAGCATGGGCGCGAGCACGATGGTCCAGGCGAGCACCCAGCGGTAGTCCGGGCCCGTGATCATCCGTGCGATGTGGGGTACCACGAGCCCGATGAACCCGACCGGACCCGCGATAGCGGTGGCGCCGCCCGCAAGCAGGACTACGGCGAGAGCACCTGCGGTGCGGTCGATCCACATACGGGCACCGAGGCTGCGGGCGAGATCGTCACCCAGAGCCAGAGCATTCAGCGCGCGGGTCAGGCCCACGGCAAGGACGACGCCGGCAGCGATGAACGGCGCCACCGCGGCCAGAGTTTCACTGTCCGAACGGGTCAACGATCCCACGACCCAATAACGGAAGTCCTCCATCGTGGAGGCGTCCTGGAGCGTGATCATCGTGGTGACCGCGCCCAGGAGCGCGGTGAACGCCGACCCGGCCAGCGCGAGCTTCACCGGTGTGGCACCACCCGGCCCGAGCGAGCCGAGCAGGTAGACGAAAACGGCGGCCACCGCGGCTCCTGCGAAGGCGAACCACACGTAACCGGCAGCGCTCATGATGCCGAGACCGACCATCGCCGAGACCACCGCCAGTGCCGCACCGGCGTTGATGCCCAACAGGCCGGGACCCGCCAAGGGGTTGCGGGTCAGACCTTGCATCACCGCGCCGGCGACACCGAGCGCCATCCCGGCCAGCAGCCCGGTCACGGTCCGCGGGATGCGGATATATCGCACCACACGCTCGACGTCACTGTCCGCTGATCCTGTCACGGCCCCGGCCACGTCGGAGAGACCGACCGGCAGGGTGCCGAACAGGACCGAGCCGAGGGTCGCGGCCACCAGGACAATCGTGGCCACCGCGAGGCCGAGCAGACGAGTACGGTTGCCGCTCAGCAGGCCGGAACGCACGACAGGCGCGCCGGCAGCCGTGGCCGGACCGTCCGCAGATCGCTCTGGGGTGGTTGCCGCCGTCGTCACCGCCTACCTCACTCGCCCCCGTCTTGTCCGGTCTCGTCCGGGACGGCCGGGAACAGGTCGGGGTGCAGCAGCGAGGCCAGCAGCTCGATTGCATGGGCGATCCGGACTCCGGCGGCGCGGTCCGCGAACAGGAACGGATGCACGGCACCGTTCCGCACGGCCGACAGGCCCGCGAGCGCCGGGTTCTGCATGATCGTCTGCGCCTCCTCGGCGCCGTCCTGGCGGGTATAGGAGGCATCGCAGCAGGTGCTGGTCACGATGACATCGGGGTCGCGACGGATCAGCTCTTCGAGGTCGATCGCGACGTGGCGTCGCTCGACAAGGTCGGCAAAGGCGTTCACACCCCCGGCCTGCGCGATGATCCGGTTACCGAAGTCGATGCCACCGGCGACGCGGATGCCACCGCCCTCGTCGAGCAGGACGATCGCGACGCTCGGGCGGTCCGCCCCCGCCAGCACCTGGTCGACCGCCGCGATGCGCTGCTGTTGGTCGGCAATGACCTCCTCGGCGCGCTCCTCGACGTCGAACAGGGCCCCGAGGTCGCGCAGGTCGTCATAGATCGTCTCGACGCTCACGGTGGCGGGGTCGATCGCCTCGTCGGACAGTCCGTCCGCGCTGGGGCACAGCGGGCTGAGGATCCAGCTCCGAATGCCGAGCCGGGCCAGACTTGCCCGCGTGCCGAAGCTCTCGTCGCCGGCGCCGTCCTCGGTGAACACGTTGTTGTAGCCCGACAGGACGAAGTCGGGCCCGGTGGCCAGAAGCGCCTCACGGCTGGGGAGCTTCTCGACGTACGGCACCTGCTCCTGGGCATCTGCGTACTCGGGCAGCACCTGAGCGTCGAGGAAGGCGGTCTCGATCAGACGATCGCTGATCCCCAGCGCATGCGCGATCTCGATGGCCGGCTGGTAGGCGGCATACACGCGCTCCGGTGGCGCTTCCACGGTGACGTCGATCCCGCAGTTCTCGACGGTCCTGGAGTCGGCCGACGCGGCGATCTCCTTCTCGTCTGCGCTACATGCGCTCACGCTGATCAGTGTCAGACATGCGGCGGCGACGGTCAGTGTCCGACAGTTCAGCGAAGTCACGCGACGGCCTCCCTCTCGATGTGCTGGGGGATTCGGCACTCGGGCAGCATCGAGGCAGGGAGGGCGCGGGTCGCAGCGACCCGATCACTGATTTCCGGTGCGTGGGCGATAGCGATAGCGATAGCGCGCCCTCCGGGAGGAGCCGGACGCCGAGGAGGCACAGCGGAGACAGAATGAGAGAGAGATGGGTGCACGGCTTCGCGCAGCCTTTCTCGGGGTATGCCGCCCCGATGCCGAAAGGTACGAATGGGGTGAGTATCTGGCTCGCAGACGCTTGTCGAAGCGCCGCTCACAGTGGCGGTACCGCGCCGGATTCACACCGGCTTCCTCGAATCCCATTGCGATGGACGCACCGAGGCTAGCAGGAGCCGGCCATGCCCGATCTTCCGGCTCGTCCGAAGCGGGAGCCGGGCGCGGCGCAGGTCGGTGGTGGTGCAACGCCACTCGAACGGCGTAGCGGTCGTGTCCTGTTCGTCGTCGGTACCACCGCGGTGCGGGAGACCGACATCATCGCCATGCCCTGTCCGGAACCGGAGAACAGACCCGAGGGGCATCACCGTTATCCTCGCGGGGTGGACTCACGGATGCCGGTGCTTGCGCAGGTGCGCGGTGCTGCCGTGGCGTCGGTGTCGGGAGCGGTGAGTATCGCTGCCCACGGCATGGCCGGTGGCGGCATGCCGCCGAGCCAATCAGCAGTGGTGCTGCTGCTGGCCGCGTGCGCGGGTGTCGGTGCCGCGGTCGCCGCCTTCGACGTGCGCGACCGGAACCGGACGTTTCTCCTCGCGGCGCTGACCGCCGGACAGGTGGTCGGGCACACCACCCTCACGGTGGTCGACGACCACGCGCACGATCTGGGACTGTCGTCCGCGATGTTCGCCACCCACCTTGCCGCTGTTGCGGTTTCCGCGGCTCTGGTGCGCGCCGTCGAAGGTGCGTGCCTGCACGTACTGGCGGCCTTCACCCGCGTGCTGCTGGTGCTCGTTTCTGTCCCGCCGGTGCAGACCGTCGTGTGGTCGGCGACGCCGATCCATCGGGCGACGCTGTCGCTGTGGTTGTCGGCCGGCACCGCCGCCGGTACGCGCGGACCGCCGACCGCGGCGTAGTCGGTTTCCCTCCCGATCACTCTGCTGCGCCCGTCACCGGCGCGGGAGAACACGCGATCGCCGGCGGCAGGGCCGACCTCCCTCTCTTTCCGCCGTCCCGCCTCCGCCCTCCACCGGAGGGTCGAACGCAGGGCGTGCGTGCCCTCAGCGGCATCGACCGGATTCGATCTGCCCGAGTCCCCTGATGCCCGCTTTCCTGACGGCGGCTTCGTCGACCGCATCTCCCGTGGCACACGTACTTCCACGTGAACCCACACGGGAAACGCGCAGACGGCGACCGCCCTACGACAACCGAATCGAGACACACTCATGTCCGTTCCCGAACTCGACCGCGGTACAGACGCCGCGGACGACACCGCCGCGGCACACGCCCGGCCTACAACGAAGAACCCTCCGCCGCTTCGCAGCATGCGGCCGCTGATCATGCGACTCCACTTCTATGCCGGGGTTCTGATCGCCCCGTTCCTGCTCATCGCGACGATCAGCGGTGGCCTCTATGCGATCGCTCCGACTCTCGAACAGGTGCTCTACCGCGACCTTCTGCACGCGGACACCTCCGGTCCGGCATTGCCGGTCGCCGATCAGGTACGGGCAGCTCGACAACTACGGCCGGATCTGACCGTCTCGGCGGTGCGCCCGGCCTCCGAAGCCGGTGAGACCACCCGGGTGCTGTTCACCGACCCGTCGTTGGGGGAATCCGAACGCACCGCGGTGTTCATCGATCCGGTGACCGCATCGTCGACGGGCGAATCGGTGGTCTACGGCAGCAGCAGTGCACTGCCGGTACGCACCTGGATCTCCCAGCTGCACCGGCATCTCCATCTGGGAGAGCCCGGCCGGCTCTACAGCGAACTCGCCGCATCCTGGCTCTGGGTGGTTGCCCTCGGCGGGATGTATCTGTGGGTGCAGCGCTATCGGACACAGCGCATGCGGGACATGGAATCTGCCCGTCTGCTGACCGTCGACCGCAACGCGCAAGGACGGAAGCGCACTCTCGGTCGGCACGGTGCTACCGGCATGTGGATCGTCATCGGATTGATCTTCCTCTCCGCCACCGGGTTGACCTGGTCGAAGTACGCCGGTGAGAACATCGGTGAGCTGCGCACCACGTTGAGTTGGACCACCCCGTCCACAGATGCCGCACTCGGTGCCTCCGCTGCCGCCGGGTCGGGGGGACACGACGATCATGGTGGACACGGCGTCGCGTCCGCCGACCCTCGGACACTCGACCGCACCATCGACTTCCTCGACGCGGCGCTCATTCTCGCGGCCGAGAACGAATTCGGCGGCCGAGTCGAGATGAGCATCCCGGCCGATGAGCACACCGCCGTCACCGTCACCGAGACACGCCAGCCCTGGCAGTTCGTCACCGATGCCGTTGCCGTGGACCCCGCCACCGGCGCGGTGACCGACGTGAACCGGTTCGCCGACTGGCCCCTGGCGGCCAAACTCACCGCCTGGGGTATCGGACTGCACATGGGCATTCTGTTCGGCCTGCTCAATCAGGTGGTGCTGCTCGGTCTCGCGATCGCCTTGGCCACGGTCATCGTGTACGGCTACCTGATGTGGTGGGAGCGCCGCCCTGCGCGCGGATCGCGCCGGATCCCCCGTCCCCCGCTGCGCGGTGCGTGGAGGCGTGTCCCTCCGGCCGCGGCAATCGCAGTGGTGGCTGCGACAGTAGTCGTCGGCTGGTTCGTCCCGCTGCTCGGTCTGAGCCTGCTCGCCTTCCTCGTCGTCGACGTCGTCGTCGGCCTCCTGCAGCGCCGACGCTCGCCCGAGTCCTCCCACGAGGCGACCTCCGCGACCGGCTGAGTCTCGTCGTCCCGGCTCGTCGGCTCGGACCCTGCCACGGGGTCCGAGCCGACCCGGCGGTCCGACTCTTCCGAATTCGTTCACGGAAGACTGCATTCCGGTCTCGGAGGTCGTCGTCGAGTCCACACGTCCCGACAGTGGGGACGATCCTTGTATAGTCGGCGCTGCGATCGGTTCGCCGCATGTCGTCGTGAGGAGCCCCGAAGACCTCGTGTGCGCGCCGAAGCACCCGATGCCGACAGGTACCGGGTGTGAGAGGGAACCCGGTGGGAATCCGGGACTGTCCCGCAGCGGTATGCAGGAACGACCGCCGTCACCCAGCACTGGACACCGAGTCCGGGAAGCGACGGCCACTAGGTCCATCTCGACGGAATCGGGATGGGTGCCTGCAAGTCCGAAGACCTGCCGATCGTGTCGGGCACGCCGTGCCCGGCGGTATGCCGCCTCGTGGAATGGGCGCGTGCACCGATCGGCAACACCTCGACCACGGGTCGAGATCACGGGGCTCGTTTCGGGATGCGCGTACGTCGGGCGGTAGACCACCAACGACGAACACCGGAGAAAACCTGATGTCTGCTCCGACAGCATCCCCGTTCACCGCCACCGTGCTCGGATCCGCGCGAATCGGACCGAACCGCGAACTGAAGAAGGCCACCGAGGCCTACTGGGCCGGGCGCCTCGACCGCGGCGGCCTGGAATCGGTTGCCGCGCAACTCCGCGCCGATACGTGGTCCCGTCAGCACACGGCCGGGCTGGACTCGATCCCGGTCGGGACGTTCTCGTACTACGACCACGTCCTCGACACAGCAATCATGCTCGGGGCGTTGCCTCCCCGGGTCGCGGGTATCGCCGACGACCTCGACCGCTGTTTCGCCGCAGCGCGCGGGACCGACGATATCGCCCCGCTCGAGATGACCAAGTGGTTCGACACCAACTACCACTACCTCGTCCCCGAGATCGGACCCGGCACAGTCTTCGAACTCGACGCCACAAAGATCCTGGGTGAGATTGCGGAGGCACGCGAGCTCGGTGTGCCGGCCCGCCCCGTCGTCCTGGGCCCACTGACCTTCCTGCTGTTGTCGAAGCCCGTCGACGGGCAAGGACCGCTGCTCGATCGGGTCGACGAGCTCGTTCCCCACTATCTGGACCTGTTGGCGCAGATCGCCGACACAGGGGTCGACTGGGTGCAGCTCGACGAACCGGCGTTGGTCCGCGACCTCGACAGACCCGCTCTCGATGCGATCGGACGGGTGTACGACGCCCTGGCGCAAGCACAGAAGCGGCCGGCGATTCTCGTCGCGTCGTACTTCGGCAGCCTCGGTCCGGCGCTGGAGCGACTCGCACACACCGGAGTCGAAGGCCTCGCCGTCGACCTGGTCGCCGGTACCACCACCGGAATCGCAGGTCTGCCCGAGCTCGCCGACAAGCTCGTGGTCGCCGGTGTCGTCGACGGCAGGAACGTATGGCGCACCGACCTCGAACAGGCCTTGTCGACGCTGGCCACACTGCTCGGTTCCGCAGCGGCCGTTGCGGTGTCGTCGTCGTGCTCACTACTGCACGTGCCGTACACGATCGATACGGAACCGGATCTCGACGAGTCGCTGCGCACGTGGTTGGCCTTCGGCAACGAGAAGGTCTCGGAGATCGTCACTCTCGCCACCGCTCTGCGTACGGGACGCGACGCCGTCACCGACGAACTCGACGCTGCCCGTACCGCCGCACAGGTGCGGGCCTCGGATCCGCGCCTGCGCAACGATCGGGTGCGCGGTGTCCTCGCATCGATCTCCACCGATCGCACCCGCACACCCGCCGACCGTCGGCGCGAGATCCAGCGTCGCCATCTCGATCTGCCGTTGTTGCCGACGACCACGATCGGCTCGTACCCGCAGACGACCCGCATCCGGGTGACCCGCGCAGCGCTGCGCGCAGGCGAGATCGACCACGGCGAGTATGTGCGGCGGATGCGGGACGAGATTTCCGAAGTGGTTGCGCTGCAGGAGGAACTGGGACTCGACGTTGTGGTGCACGGCGAACCGGAGCGCAACGACATGGTGCAGTACTTCGCCGAGCAGCTCGACGGGTTCTTCGCCACCGCCAACGGCTGGGTGCAGTCCTACGGCACGCGGTGTGTGCGGCCGCCGATCCTCTACGGTGACGTCGCACGCCGCGCGCCGATGACCGTCGAGTGGATCGTCTACGCCCAATCCCTCACCGACAAGCCGGTCAAAGGCATGCTCACGGGCCCCGTCACGATCCTGGCGTGGTCGTTCGTCCGCGACGATCAGCCGCTCGCCGAGACCGCCGACCAGATCGCGCTCGCCATCCGCGACGAGACCGTGGACCTGCAGGCCGCCGGGGTGCGCATCATCCAGGTCGACGAACCTGCACTTCGTGAACTCCTGCCGCTGCGCGCGTCGGAACAGCCCGACTACCTGAAGTGGGCGGTCGGTGCATTCCGGTTGGCGACATCCGGTGTCGCCGACTCCACGCAGATCCACACCCACCTGTGCTATTCGGAGTTCGGAGAGGTGATCGAGGCGATCGCCGGACTCGACGCCGATGTCACGTCCATCGAGGCGGCCCGCTCGCACATGGAGGTCCTCGACGATCTCGACGCCGCCGGGTTCGACCTCGGTGTGGGCCCCGGCGTGTACGACATCCATTCGCCGCGGGTACCGAGCGAGGACGAGATCACAGCACTGCTGCGCACGGCTCTGCAGGCAGTGCCCGCCGACCGACTGTGGGTCAACCCGGACTGTGGGCTCAAGACCCGCGGTACGACGGAGGTCACGGCCTCACTGGCGAATCTCGTCGCCGCTGCCGCCACCGTGCGTGCCGAGCTGAACAGATAGCTACCGCACCAGAAGGAGGTCCTCGACGATGTCCGCCCATCGCACACTCGAATCCCTTGACCAGGGAGCAGAACTGGCGGGTACACACTGCGGATGACATGACCACGAACGACCACGGTCCGCAGCTGTCGTGAACGTGCCGCCGAGCCTCCGTTGTGATCGCGGTGCTCGTCGTCGCCCGAACTGCTCGACATGCAGTCCTTGTGAACTCGGAAGCGCGAAATGGTCATCGGTGCGCGCTGTTACGCGCTCCGATGACCGTTTCGCGCTCCGACCCTCAGGTGAACGGAACACCCCCGGTGACGGCGACGGTCTCGCCGGTGATGTAACTCGACTCCTGGGAGGCGAGGAAGACGTAGGCGGGCGCGAGTTCGGCGGGCTGGCCGGGACGTCCGAGCGGGGTGTCCTTGCCGAACTGCCCGTAGGCGTCCTTCGGCATCGTCGCAGGGATGAGGGGGGTCCAGATCGGTCCGGGTGCAACGGCATTGACACGGATGCCCTTGCTCGCCACGTCCGAGGCGAGGCCCTTGGTGAAGTCGACGATGCCGGCCTTCGTGGTCGCGTAGTCGAGCAGTCCGGGCGACGGGCTCACCGCCTGGATGGACGTGGTGTTGACGATCGTCGAACCCGGCTGCATCGCGGCGACCGCGAACTTCGACAACCAGAACAGAGCGTAGAGGTTCGTCTTCATCACGCGGTCGAACTGCTCGGTGGAGATGTCGCCGATGCCGCCGGGTTCGAGATGCTGGTAGGCCGCGTTGTTGACGAGGATGTCGATGCCGCCGAGTTCGGACACCGTCGTGTCCACGAGCCGCCGGCAGAATTCCTCCTCCCGGATGTCCCCGGGCATACGCACCGCCCGTCGGCCGGCGCGCTCGACGAGTTCGGCGGTCCGCCGCCCGTCCGCGTCCTCGTCGTCGAGGTAGGCCAGCACGACGTCGGCGCCCTCCCGGGCGAAGGCGATCGCGACCGCCCGACCGATACCGGAATCGCCTCCGGTGATCAGTGCGCGCCGACCTTCGAGTCGTTTGCTCCCCCGGTACGTCTCCTCACCGTGGTCGGGAGCGGAGACGAGATCGGCGGTCGCCCCGGGGTAGGCGATCTCCGGTTGTTCCTCGAGCGGTGGGACGGGATGCTGCTCTCCCGGGTGCTGCATGCTGTATTGGTCCTTCTCCGGCATTCTCGCCCTCCCTCGATCGAGTTCGTGAACGGCAATACCCGGTCCTCGACGGCATCACACCGGAGCCGGCCCCGACGGGGTGCGTCGGGATCCGATTGCAGGTGAACGGCATGAGCGAGGTCACATCGGCGTCCGGCGCATAATGGCCACTCATGTGTCGGAACGGAGAGGCTGAGGCATGAGCGCGGACCTGTCGGCTTATCGGAACGACTTCGCCCGAATCGAGAACAAGGTCGCCGGTGAGTTCGACGCCGGTCGCCATGGCCGGGTCCTGGCGGGCTGCGTCGTCGTCCTGACGGTGTGCCTGTTGCTGCCGCAGACGTCGTCGGCGTGGTCGTGGACGGTCTTCGGCAGCTGGTTCGGCGACACCGCCCCCGTGGCTGTGCCGCTGCGGATCTTCGCGGTACTGGCCCTGGTGTTCGGTGTGGTGATCTCCACGCTGGCGTTGTGGTTGCGGCGGTGGAAGCTGGCGTCGCTCGCGATGCTCGGCTCCGGCCTGTCGTCGTTCTTCGGGTTGCTCGCCTACTGGTCGCAGGCAGGGATGATCACGAACGCACCGCATCATCCGACCGTCGCGTTGATCGCCGAATGGCTGGTGATGATCGTGATGACGTGCCAGTGGCTGCCGGTCGTGCTGAGCCGGTCGCCCACGGACGTGCCGCCGCGACCGCATCCACTCCAGGCCGGTCGGCGGTAGGTCAGCGGTCGACGAGCGAACCCATCTTCTTCGCCAGGAACTCGATGCTGCGGCGCGGCATGAATCTGGCAAGCAGGTCGAGCATCGTCGCGTCCTTGCCGATACACACGCGGAAAGCGCCCTTCTCGATCGCATCGGCGATCCGGCGGGCGGCTTCGGCGGACGACGTGATCTTGACGGACGCATCGGTGCTGCGTCCCGGGATCGCGGCGCCGGAGTTCTCGGCGATCCCCGTGCGGACGGCTCCGGGGAACACGAGCGTCACCGCGACCTTCGTGGTGCGGAGTTCGGCGTAGAGACCTTCGGTGAGAAGTTTGACGGCGGCCTTGCTCGCGCCGTAGACCGACTGGCCCGGCACGGGCACGAAGGCTCCCATGCTCGAGACATTGAGCAGGCTCGCTTCGGGCCGGGTGAGCAGTGCGGGCAGGAACGCCTTGCACATGTGCACGACACCCCAGTAGTTGACGTCGAGGACCTTGTTCATCTCGTCGTACGGCAGCTCCGCGAACGGGACGAACTTCTGGATGATGCCGGCGACGTTGGCGACGCCGTCGACCCGTCCGTGCGCAGTGGTCACCTCGGTCACCAGCGCTTCGACGGCAGCGCGGTCGGAGACGTCGACCGTATGGGTGGTGAGACGGTCGTCGTACGCAACCGCCAATGCACGGGTGCCGTCGAGCGCCTCGGTGCGGAGATCGACCGCCGCGACCCGCGCACCACGCACGAGTAGTTCGAGGACGACGTCGCGTCCGATCCCGTTGCCTCCCCCGGTGACGACGAAAACCTTGTCACGGATCTGCATGCTGCCTCCTCGTGTCGTTGGATCCAGTCGATCCGGCCCGTCGCACCGTCGCCACCCGAGGTGTGCGGGCCGATATCTGCGGGTACCCCTTCGGACACGAGTCTGCCCAGCGTACGGAGGTGGAAATGACGACGTCGAAGAAGAAGGACGACGAGGTGCTCGAGGACCCGCCGGGTCCGGTCGATCACGGCCGCGACGGCGGCATGGCGACCCGGGAGAACGCTCCGGATGTGGTGGAACGCTCGGACGAGAAGGACGACCGCCCGACACCCGATACGACGTGAACGGCCACGAGGACGCCGTTCGGACCGATAGGTTGGGTACATGCAGTTCGCCGCACCTGCAGATCAGTACGACCGATTCATGGGCAGGTACGCCCCGACGCTCGCGCCGGCGTTGGCGGATGCCGCCGGGGTGACGGCGGGACGGCGGGTCTGCGATGTGGGCTGCGGGCCGGGTGGACTCGCCCGGGAACTCGTCGCGCGGGTCGGTGCCGCGAACGTCGCAGCGATCGACCCTGCACCTCAGTTCGCGGCCGCATGCCGGGACATCGCACCGGAGATCGACGTACGTGTCGGTGTGGCCGAACACCTTCCCTGGACGGAAGGAGAGTTCGACTCCACGATGGCCTGTCTGGTCCTCGGGTTCATGAGCGATCCCGAGGAAGGTGTGCGGGAGATGGCGCGGGTGACACGCCCCGGGGGCACCGTGGCCGCATGTATGTGGGACACCACGGCGGGCGGAATGACGATGCTTCGTATCTTCTGGACCGCGGTGGGAACGGTCGATCCCCACGCTCCCGGTGAGACGACGATGGCCGGAACTGCCGAGGGCGACATAGCCGAGCGATTTCGCCGGGCAGGCCTGACCGAGACGGTCGACGGCGCGCTCTCTGCACGCGCCGAGTACGCCGACTTCGACGACTTCTGGGAGCCGTTCACGTTCGGCATCGGACCGGCAGGCCGATATCTGGCGACGCTTCCCGACCGGCAACGCCTCGCGGTCCGTGACGCGTGCCGGGCAGCCCTTCCTTCCGGCTCCTTCTCGCTCGACGCCCGAGCCTGGTATGCACGGGCCACGGTCCCGGAAAGCCCTTCTACTGCGGTCTGATCCCGTCCGTTCGGGCGAGCCGACGGCCACCACGAGAGGAAGTGCATGGGACGCATCCGGAAACGCCGGTTCGCAGCACTCACACTGGTCGGTCTCGTTCCTACGACTCTGCTCGGTGCGGGCATCGCACGCGGCGACCTGCCGATGAATCTGGCCATCTCCGGTCAGGACATCTCCGGGACCATCGGACTGGTCGAAGCCGAAGGGATCCAGGTGTTTCCCCGTCGCGTCAGCAGTTCGGCAGGCGACCTTCCCACAGCTGCGCTCCGGGTCGAGTCGTCGGTGCTGTCCGACGTCTGCCTGGCCACCATCGCTCACGGCGTGCCGGTCCTGGGTGACGTGACGATGACGATCCGCGTTCCGGGACCCAACACCACCGCGAGGAGCGTGGTGCTCGACGCCGTCTCCGTCGGCGGGTCGATAGATGCCGCCGACGTCCGTCTGGGTGTCGACGTCTCGAATCTCGCCGAGGTGGAGACCTCCCTGACGCCGGGCATGGCGATGGGCGGCTCGGTGATGACCGAGGCGCGAGTCCGCGCGGTATCCATGACCGCGACCTCCATGAGCGTGCAGGGCCTGCAGATGGACGTCCGGACCGGAGCCCACGAGTGCTGACGACCGCTACCGGCACTCGGCGGGAACGGTTCCGCGAGTGGCGACACGAACGCCCCTTCACCGGCGCGACGCTGCTGTGTGTCTCGGCGGTGCTCCTGCTGTTGCCCGCCTACACCACCTTCCGCGTCGGAGACGTCCTGGTGTCGATCAGCACCATCTCGGGCGTCTCCACCCTGTTCCTCGGAGCGCTCATGGCGTTGTGCGGCGTGGGAGTGCTGGTGCGGCCGGGCCTCCGTGTTCCCGCAGGCGTCATCGCGATGCTGGTCGCGCTCGTGGCGCTACCCGCGGCCAATTTCGGAGGGTTCCTGCTGGGCACCCTGTTCGGAGTGGTGGGAAGCAGTGCGGTCCTGGCGTGGACCGCTCAATCCCGGCGCAGCAGGTAGGTGTCCATCACCCATCCGCGCGCCCGTTTCGCGCGGATGCGGGCCTCACGAATGACGGGGAGTGTCTCGGCGAGCGGACCGTCGACGAGTTCTTCGTCGCTCGTCCCGAGATTCGCACCCCACCAGATGTTCCACCGGCCTTCGAGGTCTGCACAGGCAAGGCCGCCGTCGAGCATCACCACGACGTTCGCGGCACCCCCTGCGACATCCCGCATCAGCCTGCGTCCGGTGGTGACGGTGATCGGCCCGCCGATGGTGTTGAGCACCAGACGATGCCGGGCCGCCAGCAGTTGCACACTGCTGACTCCGGGAACGACGTCGTAATCGAACCGCACGTTCCCTCGCCCGAGGATGCGGTCGACGACACGAATCGTGCTGTCGTACAGGCTCGGGTCTCCCCATACGAGGAATCCGACGGTTTCGTCGTCCCGAACCTGTTCGAGCAGAACGGATTCGTAGGCTGCGGCGCGGGCGGCGTGCCAGTCGCGCACCTCGTCGCCGTACCGGTCCGGATTCCGGTCGCGGGGCGGGTCGGCCACCACGATCACCCGATGCGCACCGGAGGTGTGGCGGCGCAGGATGTCCTCGCGTACCTCGACGAGATCGTCCACGCCCCGGTTCTTGTCGGCCACCAGGAAGACGTCGACGCTTTCGAGGGCGCGCACCGCCGCCACCGTGAGATCGTCCGGTCCTCCGGGTCCGATACCGATGAGCCGAACTCTCAAGCGCGGTCCTCGAGATCACCTTCGACGTCGAGATAGGCCTGCTGCAGGCTGTTCACCGTCTCGGGGTCCGGTTCGGCCCACAACCCTCGATCGGCTGCCTCGGTGAGGCGTTCGATGATGCCGCGCAACGCCCACGGATTCGCTTCGCGGAGGAACTCCTGGTTCTCCGGGTCGAGTGCATAGTTCTGTGCGAGCGATTCGTACATCCAGTCCTCGACCACGCCGGCGGTGGCGTCGTAACCGAACAGGTAGTCGACGGTGGCGGCGAGTTCGAACGCGCCCTTGTAGCCGTGCCGGCGCATCGCGCCGATCCACCTCGGGTTGACGACCCGCGCCCGGAAGACCCGCGCGGTCTCCTCCGCCAGTGAGCGTGTCCGCACCGCGTCGGGTGTGGTGGAGTCGCCGATGTACGCCTTCGGGTCGGTGCCCGTCAGTGCCCGCACCGTCGCGACCATGCCGCCGTGGTACTGGAAGTAATCGTCCGAGTCGGCGATGTCGTGTTCACGGGTATCGGTGTTCTTGGCCGCCACCGCGATCCGGCGGTAGTTCGTGCGCATGTCGTCGGCGGCCGCAACTCCGTGCACACCGCGCCCGTAGGCGAATCCGCCCCACGCCGTGTAGACCTCGGCGAGATCGGCGTCGGTGCGCCAGTTGCCGGAGTCGATGAGCTGCAGGATGCCCGCACCGTACGAGCCGGGCTTCGACCCGAAGATGCGGCGCACCGCACGATCGGCGTCGCCGTGCTCGGCTTCGTCGCGCCGGGCATGCGCTCGCACATAGTTCTGTTCGTCGGGTTCGTCGAGGGCGGCGACCATGCGGATCGCGTCGTCGAGCATGCCGATGACGTGCGGGAACGCATCGCGGAAGAAACCGGAGATACGGACGGTCACGTCGATGCGCGGCCGGTCGAGTTCCTCGAGCGGAATCACGGTCAGTTCACGGACCCGGCGCGACTCGGCGTCCCATTCGGGACGCACTCCGATCAGTGCGAGCACCTCGGCGATGTCGTCGCCGGCGGTGCGCATCGCGGATGTCCCCCACACCGACAGGCCCACCGACTGCGGGTACTCCCCCGTATCGGCGAGATACCGCTCGATCAGGTTGTTCGCGAGTGCGACGCCGGTGTCGTACGCGAGCCGGCTCGGCACGGCCTTCGGGTCGACGGTGTAGAAGTTGCGGCCCGTCGGCAGCACGTTGACCAGGCCACGGAGCGGCGAGCCGGACGGTCCGGCAGGGACGTACCCGCCGTCGAGGGCGTGCAGGACGGCGTCGAGTTCGGCGGTCGTGCCCGCGAGGCGAGGCACCACCTCCTCGGTGGCGAAGGCGAGTACGCGAGCGACCTCGGTATCAGGATGGCCGAGGACGGATTCGACGATGCGCGAAGCGGACTCGGTACGCCAGTCGTCGTCCTCCATGGCCTGCACGAGCGACCGCGCAACGCCTTCGATTCCGTCGACCTCGGCCAGTGGGGCCTCGGGCTTCAGTCCGAGTGCCGTGCGCAGACCGGGCACGGCGTTGCTCTTACCGCCCCATACCTGCGCGGCACGCAGGATCGACAGCACCAGATTCACCCGCGCCTCCCCGACCGGCGCGGCGCCCAGGACGTGCAGGCCGTCGCGGATCTGGGCGTCCTTGACCTCGCACAGCCAGCCGTCGACGTGCAGCAGGAAGTCGTCGAACTCGGCGTCGTGCGGGCGGTCGTCGAGCCCGAGATCGTGATCGAGTTTCGCGGCCTGGATCAGCGTCCAGATCTGAGCCCGGATCGCGGGCAGCTTGGCCGGGTCCATCGCCGCGATATTGGAGTACTCGTCGAGCAGTTGCTCCAAACGCGCGATGTCACCGTACGATTCGGCGCGCGCCATCGGCGGGATCAGGTGATCGACGATGATCGCGTGGGCACGGCGCTTCGCCTGTGCGCCTTCGCCGGGATCGTTGACGAGGAACGGATAGATCAGCGGCAGATTGCCGATGGCCGCGTCGGTCGCGCACGCCGCGGACAGGCCCGCGTTCTTCCCGGGCAACCATTCCATCGAACCGTGTTTGCCCAGGTGAACCACGGCATCGGCACCGAAGCCGTGCTCGACCCACTTGTACGCGGCGAGGTAATGATGCGACGGCGCCATGTCGGGATCGTGGTAGATCGCCACCGGGTTCTCGCCGAAACCGCGCGGCGGCTGGATCATCAGCACCACGTTGCCGGCCTGCAGGGTCGCCAGCACGATTGCCTGGTCGTCACCGCTGCCGTCGACGAACAGCGACCCGGGGGCCGGCCCCCACGTCTCGGCGATGGCGTCGGTGAGCTCGGCCGGAAGATCGCCGGTCCACGCGAGATAGTCGGACGTGGTCACGCGCACCGGGTTTCCGGCCAGCTGGTCGGCGGTGAGCCATTCCTCGTCCTGTCCACCGGCATCGATCAGGGCGTGGATGAGGGTGTTGCCGGCCTCGGTGTCGTCCTCGAGGTCCATGCCGGGAAATCCGTCGCCGAGGTCGTATCCGGCATCGCGTAGAGCGCGCAGCATGTGGATCGCCGACACCGGGGTGTCGAGACCGACGGCGTTGCCGACCCGGGAATGTTTGGTCGGGTAGGCGGACAGCATGATGGCTATCCGGCGCTGCGGCGGCGGTACGTGTCGCAGTCGTGCGTGCGCCACCGCGATACCGGCGACGCGACGGCACCGTTCCGGGTCGGTGACGTAGCGGGGCAGTCCGTCGGCGTCGAGTTCCTTGAACGAGAACGGCACCGTGATGATGCGGCCGTCGAACTCGGGGACCGCGATCTGCGTGGCCGAATCCAGCGGCGACACACCGTCGTCCGACTCCGCCCAATCCTCGCGACTCCAGGTCAGGCACAGGGCCTGCAGGATCGGGATGTCGAGCGCGGCGAGCGCCCCGACGTCCCATGCCTCGTCCTCACCGCCGGCACTCACCGTGGCGGGTTTGGTTCCACCGGCTGCCAGCACCGTCACGACGAGCGCGTCGAGGGTACCGAGTTCGGCGAGGAGATCGGTGGGTGCTCCGCGCAGCGACGCGCAGTGGATCACGACGCCGCGGGCCGTGCCGGTGGCGTCGATGGCGTCGGCGAGATCGTGCGCGAACTGGACGTTTCCGCTGGTGTGGTGGGCGCGGTAGAACAACACGCCCACGCGGGGCAACTCTTCGCCCGCCGGCCTCGCAGGCCGGTCGAGCACGCCCCATTCGGGCAGTTCGGCAGGCGGTTCGAAGCCTTCACCGCCGAGCAGCACGGTGTCGGTCAGGAAGGCGTGCAACTGATCGAGATTGGTGGGTCCGCCGTGCGCGAGATAGCGATGTGCCTCGGCCGCAACGCCGATCGGAACCGTCGAATACTCCATGAGTTCGGCGTCGGGTGTTTGTTCACCGCCCAGGACGACGACCGGCACCCCGGTTGCCAGCACGGTGTCGAGTCCGTCCCGCCAGCTGCGTGCGGAACCCAGTATCCGCACGACGACCAGGCCCGAACCGTCGAGCAGCGCGGGAAGTTCGGTGGGCACGTCGAGGCGCGACGGGTTGCCGAGCACCCAGTCGGCACCGCTCGACCGGGCCGACAGCAGGTCGGTGTCGGACGTCGACAACAAAGTCAGGCGCGTCACGACGCAACCCGAAAACACAGGCGTACAGCCATGTTCAGTCTCCAAAACCCTCGTGGACCTCACGTGCCGTGGCCGGTCTCCTGGCTGACGGGTCGTCGCTGCTGCGCCGACCTTCCCGGACCGAGATCCAGTGGCCTCCGTACCGGCGGACCGGTACGGACGAGGGCGAGCAACTATCCGCTCACAGTGGCGAGGGCCGCGCCGGTTTCTCACCGGCTTCCCGAGCACCACGGCAAACCGAGAGTAGCGCACGTTGCCGGGAAGGTGTGCAAGCATGTGCGTCCGTGGATGCTCTCCCACCCTCTCTTCCTCCCGATCGGTGTCCCGGAATCCTCCGCCCGCACGTCGCTGCGGACGGGGCGCTGGTGCGCCTGCGTGTGCCCGGAGGACAACTCCCCGACGGCGCGCTTCGGGCATTGTCCGCGGTCTCGGTTGCCTGTGCGGACGGCGACGTGCACCTGACGTCGCGTGGAAACCTGCAGATCAGAGGTATCGAACTCGACGAGTGCGGAGGCGTGCCGTCGGCCCTGTCCGAGGCTGTGACCGCGACGGGTCTGTTGCCCTCGGCGAGTCACGAACGGGTGCGCAACATCGTCGCGTCTCCCCTCACGGGGCTCTGCGGAGGACTCGCGGATGTACGTCCGCTCGTCCGTGAACTCGATGCCGGGTTGTGTGCCGATCCGGCGCTCGCCGACCTGCCGGGACGGTTCCTGTTCGGCATCGACGACGGTCGCGGGGATATCGCCGCGATGCGCTGCGATCTGACCGCAATCCTCCGCGACCCCGCCGTGTCGACGATCGTGATCGGCGACCTCCGAGGACCGACGGTGCCGCTCGCGCAGGTGCCGGCGACACTGATCCGGCTGGCCCGGCACTTCGCCGGGATCCGGGATTCGGTGTGGCATGTGCGCCAACTCCCGCGTGCCGGAGCCGAGATCGGGGGCCGGGATCCAGCGCCCCGTCCACCGGCCTGCACGATGCCGTACGGCACACTCGGCGGCGCGGTATCGGTGCTGGTCCCGCTCGGAATTCTCACCCCGGGCATGGTGGCCGCCCTGCCGGATCGGGGTGTCGTCGTCACACCCTGGCGAGGACTGGTTCTTCCGGCGGAATCGAATCCTGTTGCGCTACGGGAAGCCGGCTTCGAGACCGCTGCCGAATCGTCGTGGCAGCGGGTGACCGCATGCACGGGAGCACCCGGGTGTAGCCTCGCCGAGGGTGACACCCGAGCGCTGGCTCGCCGGCTCGTCGCCGGAAACACAATCGATTCCCGAATTCATGTCGTCGGCTGCGAACGCGCCTGCGGCGCGCCGCACTCGCCTCATCGCCTTGCCTTCGCCAGGAGCACACCGTGACTCTTCCACCGCCGCACCCTGCCCACGCGTCCGCGCCGCCTCGCCGGTACGACTACATCACCGACGGTGCCGAGATCTACGTCCGGTCGTTCGCGACGATCCGCGCCGAATCGGATCTGACCGCGATCCCCGCGACGGCGGAGAAGGTCGCGGTCCGGATGATCCACGCGAGCGGACAGACCGATCTGGCACGGGATCTCGTGATCCATCCCGATCTTGTTCCGGCCGCACGCGCTGCGCTGAACGCGGGCGCTCCGATCCTCACCGACGCGAACATGGTGGCGTCGGGAGTCACCCGCACACGACTGCCCGCCGGCAACGACGTGGTGTGTCTGCTCGCCGATCCGCGTGTCCCCGAACTCGCCGAGCGCTGGGGCACGACCCGCTCCGCTGCGGCGGTGTCCCTGTGGGCCGACCGCCTCGAGGGTGCAGTCGTCGCGATCGGTAATGCCCCGACGGCCTTGTTCCATCTCCTCGAGATGCTCGACGCCGGCGCCCCCCGGCCGGCCGCGATCGTCGGGGTGCCCGTCGGGTTCATCGGCGCCGCCGAATCCAAGGAAGCGCTGCTCGACCATCGGCTGCAGATACCCCATCTGGTGGTGCGGGGCCGCCGCGGCGGGTCGGCGATGGCGTCGTCCGCGATCAATGCACTCGCGCAGGAGAAGGAATGAACGACACGGTGTCCGGCAGGTTCTACGGAGTGGGCCTCGGCCCCGGCGATCCCGAACTCATCACGCGTAAGGCCGCGCGGTTGATCGCCGAGGCGGACGTCCTCGCCTACTATTCCGGCACGCACGGCCGGTCCATCGCCCGGTCGATCGCCGCCGACCTCATCCCGGACGGGATGATCGA
The DNA here is from genome assembly GCF_001646655.1 of Rhodococcus gordoniae. GTDB lineage: Bacteria > Actinomycetota > Actinomycetes > Mycobacteriales > Mycobacteriaceae > Rhodococcus > Rhodococcus gordoniae. The sequence continues at coordinate 370,969 of NZ_LPZN01000003.1, forward strand.
GGAACTGCTGGTGTACCCGGTGACGACGGGCACCACCGATCACCCGGGCGGGTACGACGGCGCGATCGCCGATTTCTACGACGAGTCCGCCGCCCGGCTGGCCGCCCATCTCGACGCGGGACGCACCGTGGTGGTGCTGTGCGAGGGCGACCCGTTGTTCTACGGCTCGTACATGTATCTGCACGACCGCCTCGCGCCGCGATACCCGACGGAGGTGGTACCGGGTGTGACGTCGGTGTCCGCTGCTGCGGCTGCCGCAGCCGAGCCGATGGTCCGCCGCACCGACGTGCTCACCATCCTGCCGGGCACGCTTCCCACTCCGGAGCTGGCACGTCGGCTCGCCGACACCGACGGTGCGGCGATCATGAAGCTGGGCAGGACGTTCCCCGCCGTCCGGGAGGCGCTCGCCCAGTCCGGTCGACTCGACGACGCGGTCTACATCGAACGCGCATCGATGGACCGGCAACGCATCCTGCCGGTCGCCGAGGTCGACGCGGACGCGGTGCCGTACTTCTCGGTGATCCTCACCGCCGGTGACCGTGCGCCGAAGAACCGCGAGATCGGCGACCGGTCCCGGCCGGTCGCCGTGGAGTCGCCGGAAGCGGATGTGACGAACGAGTTGCTCGTCGTCGGGCTGGGACCGGCCGACGAGAAGTGGCTGACACCCGAAGCGGCGGACGCGCTCGCGCAGGTCGATCACGTCGTCGGTTACGGACCGTACGTCGACCGCGTTCCGGTTCGCACCGGGCTGCACCGTCATTCGAGTGGCAACACCGTGGAGGTGGACCGCGCGCGATTCGCGCTCGATCTCGCCCTGTCCGGCGAGAAGGTCGCCGTGGTCTCCGGTGGTGACGCCGGGGTCTTCGGCATGGCGTCGGCGGTCTTCGAGGCCGCGCAGGACGAGAAGTACGCGTCCGTACCGATTCGCGTCCTGCCGGGTGTCTCCGCGGTGCAGGCCGTGGCAGCGCGCGCCGGCGCCCCGATCGGTGGTGACTTCGCGGTGATGAGCCTGTCGGATCGCCTCAAGCCGTGGAACGTGATCGAGAAACGACTGGCGGCGGTCGCCGAGGCCGATCTCGTCCTGGGTATCTACAACCCGGCGTCGCGCTCGCGCACCACGCAGGTCGCCGATGCGAAAGCGGTACTGCTGAAACATCGTCCGGCCGATACCGTCGTCGTGATCGGGTGCGATGTGGGACGGCCCGGCGAGTCGCTCGAGGTCACGACGCTCGAGAAACTGGATCCGGCGAGCGTCGACATGAAGTGCCTGCTCATCGTCGGCGCGGCGGGTACGTCGGTGACGTCGACCGGTGCCGTGTGGACGAAACGGTCGGTCGACGTTCGGATTCCGGAATCGTCCACCACCGCGTGACGTGCGGTGTCCACCCCGGATCGTCGACAGGTTCGCTCTCCGAAACGGGGTTCGCCCCTGCTGCGACCGTGGCGAACCCCGCTTCGGTGCGCGCGGATGAAACGCTATCCGAGTCCGTGGCGTTCGCGGGCGGGGTCGTAGAGGTGCGAGCAGGCGACGTCGGGTTGCTCCCGTACCCCGAGTGCCCGTCCGACGACGATCACCGCGGTGTGCTTCAGCCCCGCTGCCTCGACGCTGTCGGCGATGTCCGCGAGGGTGCCGCGCAGCACGATCTGGTTCGGGCGTGATGCGAACGCGACCACCGCGACGGGGCAGTCGGCACCGTACTCCACCGTGAGTTCCTCGGCTAGGACGCGGATGCGCGTGATCGCCAGGTGCAGGACGAGACTTGCCCGGAGCCCGGCGACCCGCGCGAGCGCCTCGGTGTCGGGCATGGCGGTGGAGCGGGCCTGGGTGCGGGTCAGCACGACCGTCTGTACGAGTTCGGGGACGGTCAGTTCGGTACCGAGCGCCGCGGCCGCCGCGGCGTAGGCCGGAACACCGGGCGTGACGTTCCAGGGCACACCTGCGGCGTCGAGTCGTCGCGTCTGTTCGGTGAGCGCGGAGTACAGTGACGGGTCGCCGGAGCACAGCCGCACCGCATCGAGCCCGCGCCGGTGTGCGTCGACGAGGTGGGCGGTGATCTCGTCGAGGTCCAGATGTTGCGTGTCGATCAGTTCGGCGTCGTCACGGCAGTGCGAGAGGGTCTCGGCATCGAGATAGGTACCGGCGTACAGAACGACCGGGACCTCGCGGAGCAGGTTCACCGCTCGTAGCGTGAGCAGGTCTGCCGCTCCCGGTCCGGAGCCTACGAAATGGACTGTCATCGTTCACCTTTCACTGCACTCCATTGCACCACGGGCCGTTGCGCGCGCCAGCCGGTGAATGTTCCGATCGGATCGGCGTGTTCGACGGACAGGCGCACGAGTTCACCGCCGTGCACCTTCCACCACCGCACCAGGACGGCCTCGGTCTCCAGGGTCACCGCGTGCGCGACGAGCCGTCCGCCGGGAGTCAGTGCGTCCCAGCACGCGTCGAGCACGCCGTCGCGGCTTCCTCCCCCGCCGACGAAGATCGCGTCGGGTGCTTCGAGACCGGCGAGCGCAGCAGGGGCGGGCCCGCGGACGACGCGGACGGCGGACGGCACACCCAACGCGGCGGCATTGCGTTCGATCGCGTCGGCGCGACCCGCATTGCTCTCCACCGAGATCGTGTGGCAACGGGGATCGGTGCGTGCCCATTCGATTCCGACGGAACCGGCACCGGCACCGACGTCCCACAGCAGCTCCCCCGGACGCGGCGCGAGAGCACACACGGCGGCGAGACGCACGGTCCGCTTGCTGAGCTGGCCGTCGTGTTCGAACAGCTCGTCGGCGAGACCGGGCGCTGCCGACAGCCCTGCGGAACCGTCGGCCTCGATGCACAGCAGACTCAACGACGGAACCGATGCGTTCACGAGATCGTCTGCTGTCGAATCGATCCGGGATTCTGCATCCGCTCCGAGATTCGACAGCACCGAGACACGGGAGTTGCCGAACCCGCCGTCGGACAGCAGCGCCGCGACGTCCGGCACCCGCGCTCCGTCGACGAGAACCACGAGCCGCCGGCCGCGGGTGAGAAACCTTCGCAGTGAGTCGATCTCGCGTCCCACCACGGTGACCGTCTCACATTCCTCCGCAGACCAGCCCATGCGGGCGCGGGCGAGCGCCACCGAGGACACGGCGGGGATCACCCGCACGGCGTCGCGGCCCAGTCGACGGATCAGGGTGGTGCCGATCCCGGAGACCAGCGGATCGCCCGACGCGAGGGCGACGACATCCCTGCCTGCGTGCCGCTCGAGGAGATCGTCGAGGCCCGGCAGCAGCGGCGACGGCCACTGCTCGCGCATCGCACGCCCGGCGGGGACCAGGTCGAGGTGCCGCCGGCCGCCGAGCAGAACGTCGGCGGCGAGTATTCGTTCCCGGACGGCCGAGGGCACGCCCGGCCACCCCTCCGCCCCGATACCGACGACGGTGATGCGTGAACCCATGGCGGTGAACCCTAACCGACGGCCTGCGGCTACACTCGGCCGCGGCAAGACAATCGAAGGTGCCCCTCACGGGGATAATCGGGAAGCCGGTGAGAATCCGGCACAGGCCCGCTGCGGTGACCCGGGAGTCGTCGATCATGCGCGTACGCGCAGCCACTGGACCACACGTCCGGGAAGGCGATCGCACGGCGTCCGACCGGGAAGTCCGAATACCGGCCTTCGAACAGCTTGCCGTGGAGAACATCCCAGCGGGAGCCTGTGGAGGTCGAAGTGCACGTGTATCCGTTCGGTGCGGTGGTCGGTTCCGACGACCTCGCGCTGGCCCTGACCCTGTGTGCGGTGTCGCCGTCGATCGGCGGTGTGCTGGTACGCGGCGAGAAGGGCACCGCGAAATCGACGACGGTGCGTGCGCACGCCGCACTGTTGCCGCCGGTCACCGTCGTCGAGGGATGTCGGTTCTCGTGCGATCCGACCGCACCCGATCCGTCCTGTCCGGACGGCCCTCACCCTGCCGATGCGGCCGCGCATCTCCGGCCGGTGCGGCTCGTGGAACTACCCGTCGGGGCGGCGGAGGATCGCGTCACCGGCTCGCTGCATCTCGGCAAGGCGCTGTCCGAACGCAGGGCCGAGTACGAACCCGGTCTCCTGGCCCTCGCCCATCGGGGTGTGCTGTACGTCGACGAGGTCAACCTCCTGCACGACCACCTGGTGGACCTGCTGCTCGACGCCGCCGCGATGGGCCGCTCCACCGTCGAACGTGACGGTGTGTCCGTCGAACACGCTTCCCGGTTCGTGCTGGTCGGAACGATGAATCCCGAAGAAGGCGAACTGCGTCCGCAACTCCTCGACCGTTTCGGGCTCGCCGTCGACGTGGCCGCGCCCCGCGACCCGCAGGTGCGTGCCGAGATCGTGCGGCGGCGGATGGCCTTCGACGCCGATCCCGCCGGATTCACCGCCCGGTGGGCGGATCGGGACGCCGAATGGTCACGAGGCATCGTCGCCGCGCGCGAACTCGTCCCGCAGGTCGTGCTGAGCGACGACGCGCTGGTCTCGATCGCCGAGGTGTGCGCGGCCTTCGACGTGGACGGCATGCGCGCCGACCTCGTCACCGCTCGCACCGCGATCGCACACGCGGCGTGGCACGGGCGTACCGAAGTGACGCGCGAGGACATCGCGGCAGCGGCGCGGCTGGCATTGCCGCATCGGCGGCGGCGCAATCCCTTCGATGCACCCACGAGCAGCGAGGATCTACTCGACGAACTGCTGGGCGAGGACGACACCGACCCGGATCCCGATCCGGGCCCCGACGATCCCGGTGGCGGTGAGAGCGCACCCGGCGAGACTGCGGGCGATGTGTCCTCCGACTCGGCCGGCCGATCGTCCTCCACGCTGTCGTCGGCATCGGATCCGTATCGCACCAGGGTGTTCTCCGTCGACCGGGTCGGACACGGTGCGGCCGGTCGCCGGTCGCGGGCGGTCACCACGATCGGCCGTACCGTGGGCAGCCGCCGCGGCGATTCCGGTCCCGTCCACCTGCCTGCGACGATTCGCACCACGGCGTTCGCCGACAAGGACGGTTGGCAGCTTCGCCGGAAGATCGTCGAAGGCCGCGAGGCCAATCTGGTGCTGCTGTGCGTCGATGCCTCCGGCTCGATGGCGGCACGCAATCGCATGGTCCAGGTCAAGACGGCAGTCCTGTCGTTGCTGCTCGATGCCTACCGTCGCCGCGACACCGTCGGTCTCGTGACCTTCCGCGGCACCGGAGCGACGGTCGTGCTGCCGCCGACGAATTCGGTGGACGTGGCCGCCGCGCGCCTGCAGGAACTCCCCGCCGGCGGACGCACGCCGCTGGCCGAGGGCCTGATCGAGGCGGCCGAAACCGTGCGGCGCCATTCGCTGCGCGATCCCGATCGCCGCACGCTTCTCGTCGTGGTCACCGACGGTCGCGCCACCGCCGGCCCCGACGCCGTCCGTCGTTCGCTCGAGGCCGCGGACGTGATTGCCGCTCAGGGAATCTCGTCGGTCGTCGTGGACTCCGAGACCGGCCGGTTCCGGATGGGGCTCGCGATGCGTCTGGCCGAGCGCCTCGGTGCCGAGTATGTACCCGTCGGTGAGGTGGACGCCGACGCACTTGCCGGAATCGTCAGGGAAAGGGCCGCCTGATGCCCCAGGGACAACCCACCGTCGTGCCCGACGACGGTCTCACCACCCGCCAGCGTCGCAACCGGCCTCTGCTGATGGTCAACACCGGTGACGGAAAAGGAAAGTCGACAGCGGCTTTCGGTCTCGCTCTGCGGGGATGGAACCAGGGATGGTCGGTCGCCGTCTTCCAGTTCGTCAAGTCCGCCAAGTGGCGACTCGGCGAGCAGACTGCCTTCGAGACTCTCGCCGGCCTGCACGACGAGCGGGGTACCGGTGGTCCCATCGAGTGGCACAAGATGGGGTCGGGCTGGTCGTGGTCGCGTAAGGAGGGCACCGAGGAGGATCACGCCGCCGATGCGCTCGCCGGGTGGCGCGAGATCCAGCGACGTCTCGCCGTGGAACAGCACGGGTTGTACGTGCTGGACGAGTTCACGTATCCGATCGACTGGGGCTGGATCGATATCGACGAGGTCGTCGAGACGTTGACCTCGCGACCGGGGCGCCAGCACGTGATGATCACGGGTCGCCGGGCCCATCCGAAGCTCGTCGAGGTCGCCGACCTCGTGACGGAGATGACGAAGGTGAAGCATCCGATGGACGCGGGGCAGAAGGGCCAGCGAGGGATCGAGTGGTGAGAGTTCCACGTGTGGTCGTCGCCGCACCCGCGTCCGGGCACGGCAAGACGACTGTCGCCACCGGTCTCATGGCCGCTCTGCGACGGGCCGGACACATCGTGTCGGGCCACAAGATCGGTCCCGACTACATCGATCCCGGTTACCACTCGCTCGCCACCGGGCGGCCCGGTCGCAATCTCGACCCGCACCTCGTCGGCGAAGACCTCGTCGCCCCCCTCTTCCTGCACGGCGCCGCCGGCGCGGACATCGCCGTGATCGAAGGCGTCATGGGGTTGTACGACGGGATGATCGGCACCGACGGGTACGCGTCCACCGCCCATACCGCGGCCCTGCTGTCCGCGCCGGTGATCCTCGTCGTCGACGTCTCGCACGCCTCCCGGTCGATCGCGGCGATCGTGCACGGCATGGCGTCCTACGATCGCGGCACCCGGATCGCCGGTGTGATCCTGAACAAGGCCGGATCCCGGCGACATTCGGACGAGGTGATCCGCGCTCTCGAACCGACCGGCATCCCGGTCCTCGGAGTCCTCGGCCGCGACGACGGCATCACCGTCCCTTCACGGCATCTCGGACTCGTGCCGGCCGAGGAACGCGGTGAGGCGACAGCGCAGGTCGATCGGCTCGCGGCGCAGATCGCCGAGCACATCGACCTCGGTGAGATCGTCGGTATCGCCTCGATGGCACCGGACCTTTCCGCCACGGCCTGGGATCCGGGATCCTCCGCGGAGAACGGACCGGTGATCGCCGTCGCCGGTGGCCGGGCCTTCACCTTCCGGTACACCGAGACCGAGGAACTGCTGCGAGCCCACGGATGCCGGCCCGTGGCATTCGACCCGCTCCGTGACGAACGGCTTCCCGCCGGCACCGCAGGCATCTACCTCGGTGGGGGCTTCCCCGAGGTACATGCCGCCGACCTCGCCGCGAACGCGCCTCTACGCGCGCACCTGCGCGACGCGATCGCGGCGGGGGTTCCGACCGTCGCCGAATGTGCCGGTCTGCTCTATCTCGGTCGTGACGTCGACGGGCACGAGATGGTGGGCGCGCTCGACGCCTCGGCGCGGATGACACCGCGCCTGACACTCGGCTACCGCACGGCGATCGCCCCGCAGGACACTCTTCTCGCTCCTGCCGGCAGCCGCGTCACCGGCCACGAATTCCACCGCACCGTGGTCGATTCCGGCGCGTCCCCGGCGTGGCTGCTCGACGGCCGGCCGGACGGCGTCGCGACCGCGACCGTGCACGCCTCGTATCTGCACACGCACTGGGCCGGCCATCCCGAGCTCGCACGACGATTTGCAGACGCCGCACAGGCAGCGGAACCCGCGCCCGAACCCGTCTCCACACCGGCACGTCGTCGAACACACGAACCCGACCTGCACCATCACGGCGACCGCGACGCGACCGAAGGCCTGGTCGACCTGGCCGTCAACGTCTCGCGCCGGCCACGACCGGCCTGGCTCGACGACGCCCTGCGTTCCTCGCTCGACCGTCTCGATCGTTATCCCGACCCGAGCGACGCCCGCGCCGCCCTTTCCGTCCGCCACGGCCGCAGCCTCGACGAGGTTCTCCCGACGGCCGGAGGCGCCGAGGCGTTCACGCTGATCGCCAGGGCGCGAGCATGGCGGAGACCGGTGGTGGTGCACCCGCAGTTCACCGAACCGGAAGCGGCGCTGCGGGTGGCCGGGCATCGCGTCACGCGGGTCGTGCTGCGCCGCGAGGACGGGTTCGTCCTCGATCCGGCTGCGGTTCCGGAGGACGCCGACCTGGTCGTCGTCGGCAATCCCACCAATCCCACCTCGGTGCTGCATCCGTCCGGCACGCTCCTGGCACTGGTGCGACCGGGACGGGTCGTCGTCGTCGACGAGGCGTTCATGGACGCCGTTCCGGGCGAGACGGACTCGCTGACGGACCGGCCCGTTCCGGGGCTCGTGGTGTTGCGGTCGCTCACCAAGACCTGGGCGATCCCGGGCCTGCGCGCCGGATATGTCGTCGGCGACCGCGAGGTGGTCGCGGATCTCGCTGTGCAGCAACCACCCTGGTCGGTGTCGAGTCCCGCCGCGGCCGCGATGATCGCGTGCGCGTCCGACGAGGCGGCACGCGAGACCGCCGTCATCGCCCGGGAGATCGTCGCCGACAGGGCGGTTCTCGTCGACGCGCTCTCCGGTCTCGGGATCCGCGTGGTCCCGGCCGCTACGGCCCCGTTCGTGTTGGCGGAGGTATCCGAGGGGACTCGGGAGAAGCTTCGGGAGAGGGGCTTCGCGCTGCGTCGCGGCGATACCTTCCCCGGTCTCGGAGACGAGTGGGTGCGCATCGCGGTGCGTGATGCCGCCACCACGGGGGCGCTCGTCGAGGCGTGGAGAACGATCCTGTGAAACACAGGGCCCTCGGGCTGGTGCTCGGTTACGCCGCCGACCAGGTCTTCGGCGATCCGCAGCGGTGGCATCCCGTGAGCGGCTTCGGGACGTTGGCGCGCGCCACCGAGAGCCGGCTCTATGCCGACAACCGTGCCTCCGGGGTGGTCTTCACCTCGGTGCTGGTGGGTTCCGTCGGAGCGGTGGGGTACGTCGCCGACCGCGCGACCCGCCGTCGCCCGGTGCTGTCGATCGCGGTCACCGCGCTCGCGACCTGGATCGTGCTCGGGGGCCGTTCGCTCGGGCACGAGGCCCGGACGATCGATGCCCAGCTGCGCGAGGGTGATCTCGCCGCGGCGCGGCGGCAGGTGACCCACCTGGTGGGTCGCGACCCGTCCCGGCTCGACGAGAACGGGATCGCCCGCGCCACGATCGAGTCGGTTGCCGAGAACACCTCCGACGCCGTCGTCGCGCCGCTGTGGTGGGGCGCGATCCTCGGTCCCGCCGGCCTGCTCGGCTACCGGGCCGCGAACACCCTCGACGCGCGTGTCGGCCACCGCACGCCGCGTCTCGAACGGTTCGGATGGGCCTCGGCGCGGTTCGACGACCTGCTCAACCTTGCCCCGGCGCGGCTGACGGCTCTGCTGGCCGCGGCGCTGGGGGACGACTCTCGGGGTGCGATGGGTGCGTGGCGGCGGGACGCGCACCAGCATCCGAGTCCGAACGCCGGACCGGTCGAGGCGGCGTTCGCCGGCGCTCTCGGCATCAGGCTCGGCGGCGCGAACGTCTATCACGGAGTGGTCGAGGACCGCGGCACGCTCGGCGACGGGCCTGCGCCGTCGCCGAGCGATATCGGACGGACCGCTCGGCTCGCCTCGAAGGTGGAAATCGGCGCCCTGGTGACGGCAGTCGCCGTCGCGCTCGCGTGCCGTCGATAGCTCCTTCCCGACCCTTCGCCCCCGGTCTTGTCGGTGGTTTCCCGCCCGAGGACACAGGTGTCACGGCATGTGGCGCAGGTCGTCGATGCGATGGTCGAATTCGCCGTCGGTGTCGTCGACCGCGTCCTCGAGGCGTCCGTTCTCGAGCGGCCGGTACACGAAGACGGTGTTCAGACCGACCTCGCGGGCGGCGCGGAGGTCGTAGGGATGCGAGGCGACCATCGCCGCGCGGGACGGATCGACTCCGAGATAACGGCAGGTGCGTTCGTAGAGGAAGTGCTCGGGTTTGAAGGCGCCGAACAGTTCGGCCGTGAGGATGACGTCGGCCTCGAGTTGCCGGTCGCGGAAGAGTGTCACCATCGTGGCCATATCGGTGTTCGACAGGGTCGCCACGACGGCCTGCGAACGGAGTTCCTTCAGTCCGGGTCGCACGTCCGGCCACGCTTCGAGGCGTTGCCATGCCCGCGCCGTCTCGATGCGCACATCGTCCGGAAGCTCGATCCCGAACTGCTCACACACGTCGCCGAGTCCGTCGACGTAGGAGTCCTGCACGCGATACCAGTTCTCCACCGACTGGTCGAGACGGAGGATGCGCTCGTAGTAGTCCTTCCTCCAGGCCCGGACCAGGTCGCCCACGGTCGCCGGATCGGCATCCGGTCCGAGGGCATCGGCCACCGCGCGGGTGACCGGGGTGTAGAAGTCCATCAGGGTGCCCTGCACGTCGAAGATGTACGCGTCGTATCGGCTCACGCTCCGGAGCATGCCCGGTCACGTCCTCCCGAAACGAGCCCGCCGAAGACCCCACGCCGGTGTGACCCGCGTCGCATACTGGGACCGAAGCGTCGCGCCTTCGGGGGTACACCATGGACGACCTGGCCGAATTCCGTCACGATCTCGATCGCATCGAACACCGCGTCGCCGGTGAGGTGACCGTCGGCCGCTCACGCGTCCGGATCCTGGCGGGATGTGTCGCGCTGCTGGTGGTAGGTCTGCTGCTTCCGCAGGCCACGTCCGTGACGTCTCTGACGACCCTCGTGCGCTGGGATTCCGACTCCGTCGCCCTGCCGGTGCGGATCTTCGACGCTTTCGTGGTGGTGTTCGGCATCCTCGTACCGCTCGTCGCGTTGCTCCGTCGTCGCTGGGGTGCCGCAGCGATCGCGATGCTCGGTTCGGGCGCGGCGTCGATGGTGGGGCTGTTCGCCGTCTGGTCGCAGGCCGGGATGGTCGCCCACACCCCACACGCACCGCATGTGGGCCTGTACCTGTGCTGGGGCGCCGTGATCGCCTCCACTGCGGTGTGGCTGCCTGTCGTACTCTCCACCGCTCCCCTGCGCAGCGATCCTCCGATCACGGCCGGAGTTCTGACACCCCGGCACGACCGCTGATCTCGCGTCCAGCAACTTCACAGTGGCGCGCATCACACCTTCGGTGCAACACTGTAATCAGTGCAACACGCACCCCGGTCGCGTCCCCGGGAGGACATCATGCGACATTCACACATCCACGGATTCGGACGAACGGGCGGTTGGCAGCAGGCCGACGTCCCCGACGCGAGCGATGCCGCCGAGTGGTTCGCCGGCAGGCTCCCCGACGACTGGTTCACCGGACAGCCCGACATCGAGATCGACAGGGAGGAAATCTTCGTCGTCGGCCCCCTCGGGGTACCCGACGGCGCGAGCGACACCGAGATCGACGGACGCATCGCTCGGTTCCGCGAGACCACACGCGCCGACCGGATGCGCATCGCCGACGAGGCCGAGGCCCGCTACGGCCGCAAGGTGGCCTGGGGGGTGAAGATCGGCGACCGCACCGCCCTGTTCACCCACCTCGCCGTCCCGGTCATGACACGGCTGCGCCAACCCGAGCGGAAGGTACTCGACACTCTCGTCGACGCGGGGGTCGCACGGTCCCGTTCCGACGCACTGAAGTGGACCGTCAGGCTCGTAGGCCGGCACTCGGAGCAGTGGCTCCAGGAACTGCGGGAAGCGATGAAAAAGGTCGACGATCTGCGTTCCGAAGGTCCGCAGGTCTGACCTCCGAGACTCGGAGAACCCAGTCCCGCGCCGTCGTCACGGAATCCACCGTGGCGACCCCGTGGGGCGCGGCAGGCCGGCGCACGACGATCACGCGCACGCCCAGCTCGTCCGCCGCGTCGAGTTTGCCGCGGGTGAACGAACCACCGGAGTCTTTCGTGACGAGCGTGTCGATCCTGTTGTCGAGCAGAAGCTTCCGTTCGTCGTCCCTGGTGTAGGGGCCGCGCCCGAGCAGCACCGACCAACTCGGCGGCACGTCGGTCGTCACGGGGTCGACGACGCGGACGAGCACGTCGTGTGCAGCGAGCGGCCCGACGAAGCGGTCGAGCGTCTGCCGTCCCGTACTGAGGAAGATCCGCCGGCCGGTCGCGGCGTTACGGGCCGCGGCGTGGTGGTCGTCGACCCACGTCCACCGACCGTGCCGGTCGTGCCAGCCGGGCCTCTGCAGACGCAGCAACGGCACGTGTGCCACGGTGCATGCCGCAGCGGCGTTCGCACTGATGCCGGCTGCGAACGGATGGGTGGCGTCGACGACGGCTCGGATACCGCGCTCGCTCAGGTACCGGGCGAGGCCCTCGGCGCCACCGAACCCTCCGATGCGTACCGGGCCGACGGGCAGGCGCGGGTTGCGGACCCGGCCCGCGAGTGAGGACTCGAACTCGATCGCGTCGTCGTCCAGAGCAGCGGCGAGCGCGCGTGCTTCACCGGTTCCACCCAGGATCAGGACCGTCACCGCAGAGTCCCCGTCAGCACCGGCAGGGTCCGCTCGTCGGACAGCATGTCGAGCAGGGCATCCATGTCGAGGTGTTCGTCGACGAGGTCGGCGAGTGCCTCGATGCGGGACTCGCGTGCAGCCGGGAAACTCACCTCGCCGGTACGGATCTCACGACCCACCGCCGCGGCGACCTCGTGCAGCCACGCCCACCGCAGAGCATCCCCTTCGAGGGCACCGTGCCACATGGTGCCGAACACCGAATCCACCCGTACGCCACCGAGGAAGTCCGTGCCGCCGTCGACGGTGATGCGTCCGTGATGGATCTCGTATCCGGAGGCAGCGGCGTCCAAGGCCGAACCCCGGGGTAACCGCAGAACCTTGGCCGGGCCGAACGTGGTGCGCACCGGGAGCAGTCCGAGGCCCGCCGCGTGCGCGCCGGGCACACCTTCGACACCGTGCGGATCGTCGATGTGCGTACCGAGCATCTGGAATCCCCCGCAGATACCGAGGACCGGGTAACCCCGGTTCGCGTGTTCCACGATGGCGGTGTCGAGACCCCGCGAACGAAGCCACGCGAGATCCGCCAGGGTCGCGCGGGTTCCGGGCACGATCACCACATCGGTTCCGGCGAGCGCCCGGGGATCGTCGACGAAACGAACCCGCACATCCGGCTCCAGGCACAACGCGTCGACGTCCGTGAAATTGCTGACGCGCGGCAGCATCACGACACCGATGGTCACGGCGCCGTCGCCGTCGTGCGCGGGACGGGAGGTGAGGGCGAGCGAGTCCTCGGAGTCGAGCCACAGGTCGCGCTGCCACGGCAGCACACCCACTACCGGGCGGCCGGTGAGCTGTTCGAGCGAATCCAGCCCGGGCTTCAGGAGCGAGACGTCGCCACGGAACTTGTTGATCACGAAGCCGCGGACCAACTGTTGATCCGCGGCGTCGAGCAGAGCCAGCGTGCCGTACATCGATGCGAAAACGCCACCGCGGTCGATATCGCCGACGACGACGGTGGGCATCGAACCATGCCGTGCCAGTCCCATGTTCACGTAGTCGTGGGCACGCAGGTTGATCTCCGCCGCGCTACCGGCACCTTCGCACACCACCACGTCGAACCGGTCGCGGAGATCGTCGAACGCGCCGAACGCCGCCTCGGCGAGATGCCGTCGACCACCGGCGAATTCGCCCGCTTCCAGCACACCGGCCGGCCGGCCGAGGACGACGACGTGGCTGCGCCGGTCGCTACCGGGTTTGAGCAGTACCGGGTTCATCGCGGCCTCCGGGATCGCGCGTGCGGCCACCGCCTGGATCCACTGAGCGCGACCGATCTCCGCGCCCTCGTTCGTCACCATCGAGTTGTTCGACATGTTCTGCGCCTTGAACGGCGCGACCTTCAGGCCGCGCCGCAACAAGGATCGGCAGATCCCGGTGACGACAACGGATTTCCCTGCATCCGAAGTCGTTCCGGCGACGAGCAGGCCCGAACCCATGCGGTCAGGCCGGAATCGGCACGCGACGGGAGGCGCGTTCGGTGAGGTAGGCGAAGACCACGCCCAGCGTCGTCCACAGAGTGAGCTGCACGGTGAACGACGCCACCCGGAACTCCCACAGCAGCGTTGCGGGGAAGCCTTCCCCGACCTCGTCGACGCTCGGCAACGCGAGATATCCCAGGCCCACCACGACGAGGAATGCGACTGCGGGACCGGCGATGCGGACGGTGTGCAGATCCTGGGTGGCGAGCGCCTTGGCCACCGCCACGGCAACGGCGATCGCGACGAGTCCGAGGACCACCGAGGCGAGCCACAGCAGAGTGCGCTGATCGATCGTGGCGGGATCGCCGACGGCCGGCGGGTTGGCCGGATACTTCAGGAACGGAACCGCTTCGATCGCCAGCCACGCCCCGGCCGCACCGACCAGCCCGAGCTTCCAGCCCGGCATATCGGTGAGACGGCGCGCGAAGTGCAGCACCGACGCGTAGAGGGCACCGAGCGCGAGACCCGCCAGGCCGGTCGCGAGGAACAACCCCACCTTCTGGCCGGTACGGCCGACGAGAGCATCGTCGCCGTGACTGTGACCGTGGGATTCGCCCGCGGCCGTCGCATGATCGTGATCGTGCGAATGCGATTCGCCTGCAGCCTCTTCGAGCGCGATCGCCGATTCGATGTGAGGTTCGCCGACGACGAAGGCGACACCGCCCGCGAGCAGACCCGCGACGAGTCCGGCGAGCAGGCCCCTCAGTAACAACCGGGTGTAGGTTCCGGGCATCGTGATTCCCGTTCTCAATGGCACGGAAGACCGAGCAGGTGCCGGCCGTCGTGCATCAGTTCGTGCATGAACATGCCGGTGCGCGAGATCGCGCCCTGATCGAATCCGACCAGATAGAGAACGAGAAATGCCGCCACGATCACTGCGGCGAGAGCCACTGCGAGTGCGGCAGAGCCGAGCGACTCGCCGGGTGTATGGACAACAGCCATGACAATCCTCCAGGGATTTCGCGTCCCATTCGATTCCGTCATGTGCCGCGGGAGTTTTCTGGCTTCCGAAGATCTCGCGTTCTCCGGTTACAGTGGCGCGACCGCTCCGGTTTCCCACCGGATTGCCTACACCTCGGCACATCGTTACCGACGAACCTTCGCACCGCTCGGTCGGCGATGTCAAGCGGAAAGGACATACCTGCCGTGCCCCGATTGTTTCTCGTCGCACATGCATCCACCTGTGCGACGGAACAGGCCCGATTCCCCTGCGACGAGCCGCTCTCGGACAGAGGCCGACGCGAACTCGAGCGCGCCTCCGCACCGGTCGTCGACCGGTGGGTGTGTGCACCGGAGCGACGCACGGTCGACACCGTCCACGCCTTCGGGTTCCCCGCCGAGATCGACCCTGCCCTACGCGAGCTCGACTACGGCACGTGGGCCGGATCTGCGATGGACGACGTACCCGAGAGCGAGTTGGAGGAGTGGCTGACCGATCCGGCGGCAGCACCGCACGGCGGCGAATCCGTGGAAGACCTGCTCGGCCGGGTCTACACCTGGCTGGCGGCACAGGGCGACGGCTACGAACGTGTCGCAGCGGTGACCCACCCCGCGGTCGTCCGGGCCGCGACGGTGTGCGCTCTCGACGCTCCGGCGGCCGCGTTCTGGCGGGTCGACGTGCGGCCTCTGGACGTCGTCCGGTTGCACGGCCGACCGGGCCGGTGGACGTTGCGGCCGAACCGATTCCCGCGGTGAGCTACCACGTCACGTCCTTCTCGCACTGCTTCCCGTCGACCGTCGATTCCACCTGGACGGTTGCGTGCTCGAGCCCGTGCGACGACAGCGCGGTGCGCGCCGAGTCGAGGATCCACTGCGGGTCGTGGTCGCTGACGAGATGCACGGTGGCGACGTCCATGCCGGTGGTCAGCGTCCACACGTGCAGGTCGTGCACGCCGCACACGCCGGGCAGCGCGAGCAGGTCGGTGCGCAGGAGGTCGACGTCGAGGTGCGCGGGCGAGGTCTGGGTGAGAATCCGGAGCGACTCGGCAGCCAGTCGCAGTGCGCGCGGCACGACCCACAGGGAGATGAGCACACCGACGACGACGTCGGCGAGGCTCCAGCCGAAGATCATGACGAGTGCGCCTGCGATGAGGACGCCGACCGATCCGACGGCGTCGGCGAGCACCTCCATGTAGGCGCCGCGCACCGCGATGCTGTCCTTCGCGTCGGCCCGGAGCATGAGCATCACGACGATGTTTGCGGCGAGTCCCGCGAGGGCGGTGACGATCATGGGGAAACCGGGGAGTTCGGGGGCGTCCCCGATGCGGTCGATCGCCTCGTAGAAGACCCATCCCGCGACGCCGAGCAGCAGCACTGCGTTGACCATCGCGGTGAGGACCTCGGCGCGGTGCCAGCCGAAAGTACGCGAAGCGGCGGCACTTCCACGCCGGGCCAGAACGAGGGCGACCATGCCCATGGACACCCCGACGACGTCGGTGAGCATGTGCCCCGCGTCGGCGAGGAGTGCGAGGGATCCGATCAGGAGACCGACGAACGCCTCGAGCACGAAGAACGCGCCGAGGATGCCCAGCGCGAAGCCCATGCGCCGGATGACGCCGCGCGTGGGACCGGCCCCGCGACCGTGACCATTGCCGACGCCGTGTGAGTGCCCGTGACCCGAACCCATCGATCTCCCTCTCCGAAACCTCGGGCCATCGTATGCATGAATGCGCATATGTTTCAACGCCAGGTGCCCGGCGTGGGTGGAGGACCTGTCCGAGGCCCTATTCGTCCGGGTCGTAGGCCGGGTGTTCGACGGTGGGCGGAAGGGTCGCGATCGCGGAGATCCGCTTGAGTCCGGCGGTCTGCAGCAAGTCCACGATCAACGACCTCATCTGCGCGAACACCACCGTCGCCGACACCCCCGCCCCGGCGATGAGGTCGGGATCCATCTTCTTGGCGATGCTGCGCAGCACACGCGCGGCCTCGGCCTGATCGGGCTGCTCCCCCGGCTCCGCCAGAACCATCCCGCGGAGCACGTCCACCGCATCGGCCACCTCGACGAAACGCTGCACGAGCCGCGGATCGAGGATCTCGTCGTCGCGGACGAGGGTCAGCGACCGGCGCGCGAGCACCCGGATGTTGCGCATCGCGTGGTCGATGGGATCGGCTGCGGCGGCGAGCACCGCGAGTCTGCCCCGACTGTTCCAGTAGAGGGGCGAGATCCGGCTGATCTCCCGTCCGCCCGTGAGGTGGGTGCGCATCGTGTCGATCGCGGGCTGGGTGGCCCGCGCCTGCTTGAGTGCGTCCTCGATCGGTTTCGGATTGTTCTCGACGAGCCCGGCCTCGACCTTCCTCAGGACTTCGCTCGCCGTCGCGAGGACCTCGGCGGCGTTGCGCCGGGCACGCCGCACCGGATGGGTGGGGATCATGGCGACGACCGCGATCCCCGTGAGACCCCCGACCAGGGCGTCGACCATGCGATCGGGCCCCCCTGTGCCACCGGGCGGCAACAGCGTCGCCACGAGCACCGCGGAGTTCCCGGCCTGCATCGCGAAGATCGGGCCGCTGTTCAACGCGACCGCCGTACTCATCGCGATCGTCACGACGAGCGCGATCTGCCACGGTCCGCTGCCGATCAGCGAGACGAGCAGGTCGCCCACGCCGATCCCGACGGTCACACCGCAGACCAGTTCGACGGAACGCCGCAACCGGGCGCCGAGACCGAGCCCGAGGGAGACGACTGCCGCGATGGGCGCGAAGAAGGGCTGGGCGTGACCGACCAGATCCTTCGCCACCCACCACGCCAGACCCGCCGCCAGCGCGCACTGGATGATCGGCAGCGCCGACGAACGCAGCCGTTCGAACGAGTCGGTCAGGCGCCTACGGGCTCCTCGGCGGGTGGGACGGCGTCTGGCCGCGACGGACAGTCTGTTGGCCACAGACATGTACGGCGGCGTCTATTCGACGCCCAGAGCTTCCGCTGCCCGCGGGTCGCAGTCCTCGAGCAGGTCCAGGCAGCGGGCGTGTTCGTCCGTCTCGCCGATCGTCTTCGCGGCCCGGGCGAGCACGGCGACGCAACGGAGGAAGCCGCGGTTGGGTTCGTGGCTGTAGGGCACGGGACCGAAGCCCTTCCAGCCGTTGCGACGCAGCTGGTCGAGACCGCGGTGGTATCCGGTGCGTGCGTAGGCGTAGGCGGCGATCGTCTCGCCACCGTCGAGTGCGGCCTCGGCGAGGTACGCCCATGCGATCGAGGCGGTGGGATGGTCGGCTGCGACCTTCGCCGGGTCCTCGTTGTTCAGCAGGGCCGACTCCGCGTCGTCGTCGCCGGGGAGCAGGGTGGGCTGAGGTCCGAGAAGGTCACCGAAAGACGTCATGGGGTCATTCTGCCCTCCCGCCGCAAAGGCTCGATAGAGTCCCCGGGTAACCGCAGGCCGTCGAGCGAGGTGCAGCACGTTGTCGGACCCGAAGAACGAAGAGACACCCGAGAAGACTTCGACGACCCCGGATGTGGGAACACCGGACGGGGATACGGAGAACGAGCCTGCCGACAAGGTGATTTCCCCCGGGGAGCGGGAGGTGGCGACCCTCGGGCAGACCGAGTCCGTCGTGGTGGGCACGGCAGATCGGCGTGCAGCCGCCGACGAGCCGGAAACCCCCGTCTCCGACGAAACCGGGAAGCCGGATGCCGACGCCACGCCCCCGGATGCGGATGCGGACGAGACAGCAGACACGAACGAGAGCGACACGAACGAGAGCATCGCCACGGACGAGACCGTGGCGATGCCCGTCGTCGAGCGGAAGGCCGTCGAGTCCCGCCCGGCTCCCGAGCCCGAACCCGCGCCCGACGTCGCCGATATGCCGACGGTGCAGATCCCCGTTCGCAACCATGTGCCCAAAGCGCCACCGCAGCGCATCGCGCCGCGCGGTGAGGAACCGCCGGCGCAGCCCGAGCCTGTCCGGGTGGCGGTCCAGCCCACACCCACGCGCATCCCGCCCGCACGCGACAAGGGACGCCGACGGTGGCTGGGAGCCGCAGGGGCGGTAGCCGCGCTGGTGGTGGTGGCGATCGCCGTGGCCGCGGTGGTGGTGTTCGTGCAGCAACGCGCCGACAACTCCCCCGAGAGCCGCATCCGCTCGAGCATCGACACCTTCGTCGGAGCACTCGAATCGGGCGACCTCGCGACCCTGCAGGAGTCGACCTGCGGAGCGCTCTCCGACTTCTACGCGACGGTCGAACCGCAGAACTTCCGCGACATCCATCGACTCGCCGTCGAGCAGGGTGAGATTCCGGTGGTGACGAGCGTCGATCGCATCCAGATCACCGACAGCACCGCGATCGCCCAGGTCACCGCGCACACCGCGAACAATCCGTCCGATGTCACCGACCGCACCTTCGATCTCGCCCTCGACGGCGAGCAATGGAAGGTCTGCAGCGAATAACGGCAGCCCCGACCGACGGCGGCGCCGAACGCGCAGAAGTCGTCGATGCACTCGGCGTGTCGCGACGGCGCCTGCGCACCGACCGGACGACGCAGGGCGCCGACGAGAACGTCGGCGCCCTGCGTGCAGCGGTGGTTTCCTACTTGGCCGAGACCGAGCGTCCCGCCGACTTGAGGTCGTTGCAGGCTTCGATGACACGCTGCGTCATGGACGCCTCGGCCTTCTTCAGGTAGCTGCGCGGGTCGTAGGTCTTCTTGTTGCCGACCTCGCCGTCGATCTTGAGCACACCGTCGTAGTTGCTGAACATGTGTGCCGCGATCGGGCGGGTGAACGCGTACTGCGTGTCGGTGTCGAC
The DNA here is from genome assembly GCF_001646655.1 of Rhodococcus gordoniae. Taxonomy (GTDB): domain Bacteria; phylum Actinomycetota; class Actinomycetes; order Mycobacteriales; family Mycobacteriaceae; genus Rhodococcus; species Rhodococcus gordoniae. The sequence continues at coordinate 390,495 of NZ_LPZN01000003.1, forward strand.
GTTCATCTTCACGACGCCGTAACTCAGCGCCTCGTCGATCTCCGACTTCAGTGAGCCCGAGCCGCCGTGGAAGACGAGGTCGAACGGCTTCGAGCCCGCCGGCAGACCCAGCTTCTTCGACGCGACGGCCTGGCCCTCGGCGAGGACGGACGGCTTGAGCTTGACGTTGCCCGGCTTGTAGACGCCGTGGACGTTGCCGAAGGTCGCGGCGAGCAGGTACTGGCCCTTGTCGCCGGCGCCGAGCGCGTCGACGGTCTTCTCGAAGTCCTCGACCGTGGTGTAGAGCTTGTCGTTGATGGCGTTCTCGACGCCGTCCTCTTCACCGCCGACGACACCGATCTCGATCTCGAGGATGATCTTCGCGGCCTTGGCGGCAGCGAGGAGCTCCTGGGCGATCTCGAGGTTCTCGTCGATCGGAACGGCCGAGCCGTCCCACATGTGCGACTGGAACAGCGGGTTCTGTCCGTTGTTCACGCGCTCCTGGGAGATCGCCATGAGCGGGCGGACGAAGCCGTCGAGCTTGTCCTTCGGACAGTGGTCGGTATGGAGGGCGATGGTCACGTCGTACTTCTCGGCGACGACGTGCGCGAACTCGGCAAGCGCGACGGCACCGGTGACCATGTCCTTCACACCCAGGCCCGAGCCGAACTCGGCGCCACCGGTCGAGAACTGGATGATGCCGTCGCTGCCGGCGTCCGCGAAGCCCTTGATGGCGGCGTTGATCGTTTCGGACGAGGTGCAGTTGATCGCCGGGAACGCGAAGGAGTGCTCCTTGGCGCGGGCCAGCATCTCGGCGTAGACCTCGGGAGTCGCGATAGGCACAGCGGCTGTCCTCCAGATGAGAGTCGATGGGCATCCCACCGGGATAGGGTGGGTGCCCGGGTTGTCCTTGCAGTATGTCAAGTGAGACGCCCGCTCGATACTCGGGCCGTCCCGGGGGGTGTCGGGATTCGGGGAGAGGTGGACGCCGCCGGTACCCTGGACCGCGTGACTGTGCTCGAAGCCTCGGAGTCCGTGACCAATCTGGCCCTGCTACCGGGGTTTCTGGATCCTGTCAATCTGCTCAATTCGTTCGGGACCTGGATGCTCATCGGGCTGCTGCTCGTGGTGTTCATCGAATCCGGCCTGCTGTTCCCGCTGCTGCCCGGCGACTCGCTGCTGTTCACCGCGGGCCTGATCGCAGCGGCCAAGTCGGCGGAGGTCGAACCGTTCGCCCCACTGTGGGTGCTCATGGTGACGATCCCGATCGCGGCGGTCCTCGGCGACCAGGTCGGCTATCTCATCGGCGCGAAGGGCGGAACCAGGCTGTTCAAGCCGGATGCGAAGCTCTTCAAGCAGGACTACATCGACGAGGCGCACCGCTTCTTCCTGCGCCACGGACCCGCGATGATCTTCCTGGCACGTTTCGTGCCGATCGTGCGTACCTATGCCCCGCTCGTCGCGGGCGCCGCGAAGATGCCCTACCGCGTGTTCATCACCTACAACGTCATCGGCGGCATCGTGTGGGGCGCCGGCGTGACGCTGCTCGGCTACCTGCTGGGACAGATCAGCTTCATCGCCGACAACATCGACATCATCTTCCTGGGCATCGTGTTCGTCTCGGTCATCCCGATCATCACCGAGGTCGGCAAGCGCATGCTCAGCTCGCGTCGGGCCAAGAACGGCCGGGCGCCGGTCGCCGAGGTCGACGACGCGACCATGCCGATCAACCGGCTCGAGTCCAAGTAGGACGAGTCCGACCAGGAACGGTCCGGGTAGGAACGGTCCGCACACCTCGGAAGGTGGATTCCCGCCCGTCGAACGAACGGGCCGGAATCCACCTTCTTCCCTATCGGGACCGGGACGCCGCGACGGCGTAGGCGGCTTCCATGAGCATCCACCCACCGAGCTGCACGGACATGTCGCGCTCGGGTACGGCCGACTCCCGGACGGTGCCGCCCGCGAACCGCGCCACCGAGGTGCCGAGGCCGGGCAGCCGCGCCTGCTGCGACCAGTCACGTCCGAAGACCGGCAGTTCCTCGACCTGCAGCCGGTTCTCCCAGGCAGCCTCCGCCGACGCCAGCACGATCCGTGCCGCGACAGTGCGGGCACGGACGTCGTCGCCGTCGACGACAGGCAGCGTGGTGGCGACCATCGCCAGGTAGCGGGCCAGGATCCCGTTGAACAATCCCCCGTCACCGCCTCCCCCGCCGGTGACGACGCTGCGTTCGGTGAGGTGGTCGTCGACCGCGGCGACGAGCGCGTGGACCCTCCGCCGATGGCAGGGATCGTCGAGTTGCAGGGCCAGCTCGGTCTCGAGGCCGAGCGTCACGCCCTGGCAGTAGCTGTAGATCGCGCGTTCGTGCACGCCGTCGCGGATGCCGTCCAGGACCAGACCGGTCTCGGGGTCGAGCAGGACGTCGTGGAGCCAGTCGGCCATCTCCTCCGCGCGGTAGACCCTGCCGGTGCGGGCGAGCAGCAGCGCCGCCGGACCGTTCGCGGGGGCATTGAAGAAGTTGTCACGCCGACGCCACGGGATGCCGCCGCCGCACTCCGGTTGCCAGGCGTCGACGAGCTCGTCGACGAGGGTCGCGATCGCGCCGCGATGGTCGACGTAGAGGTGCCGTTCGGCACGTTCGAGCGACAGGCCGAGCCACGCCATGTCGTCGTAGTAGTTGTTGGTCCAGCCGGTGATGTTGCGGAAGCGGTGGGTGCGCGCGAGCCGCACGACGCGGCGACGCCGGCGCGGGGTGGCGTCGCGCTCGGCAGCGTCGACGGCGGTATCGATCAGGTGCGCCTGCCACCAGTAGTGCCAGGACAAGAACAGTCGCTCGCGACGAACGGCCGGCCATCCGACCACGCCGAGAGCGGTGCCGGGCAACGCCCAGAGCCGACGGACATGCCGCGACACGATCGCTCCCTCGGCGGCATCGGCCCGTTCCGACCAGACTGCTGCTGCGGTGTTCATCACCCTCCACACTGCCCGACCTGCGGCCGTCCCGACGACGGTCCGCGCGACTTTCATCCCGGAATGCGGGCCGGGTGTTACCAGGCGTCCGAGAAATCGGCGTGCTGCCGGATCCACGCGTGCATCGCGATGCCCGCGGCGACACCCGCGTTGATCGACCGTGTGGAGCCGAACTGGGCGATCGAGACGGTCATCGACGCCACGTCGCGGGCCTGCTCGGTGACACCGGGGCCTTCCTGGCCGAACAGCAGCAGGCAGCGGCGCGGCAGGGTCGCGGTCTCCAGCCGCACCGAACCCGGAGTGTTGTCCACGGCCACGATCTCGAGGTTCTGCTCGGCCGCCCACGCGACGAGGGCGTCGACATCGGAGTGGTGGAGCAGATGCTGGTAGCGGTCGGTGACCATCGCTCCGCGCCGGTTCCATCGGCGTCGTCCGACGATGTGCACGGTGCCCACGGCGAATGCGTTGGCGGTGCGGACGACCGTGCCGATGTTCGCGTCGTGAGCGAAGTTCTCGATGGCGACGTGCAGCGGGTGGCGACGACCGTCGATGTCCGCCACGATCGCCTCACGGGTCCAGTAGCGGTAGGCGTCGACGACGTTGCGCCGGTCGCCGTGGGCGAGCAGCTCGGGGTCGTATCGCGGGTCGGTGGGCGGCTCGGTGCCGAACTCCTCGATCCACGGTCCGACGCCGTGCGGGTGCTCACCCCATTCGGTGGGTCCCGCCACGTCCTCGACGGCCGGCCCGGAATGCGTGTCGGTCACCGTCAGAACGTTTCGTTCGAACCCGCTGCGACGCGGAAACCGTGACCGGTGGCGTCGTTGGTGCAGGTCACGTCGGCTGCGGTGGCGGCACACGTGTAGCCGAGCTGCGAGAGCGACGATCCCGGAGGCAAGGTGGGGCTCGCACCGTCGGGCGAGAGGTAGACCGGCCCACCGGAGCACACGAACTCCCCTTCGCCGGAGTCCTGCACGCGGATGCCGAGTCCCCAGTTGACCATGCAGTCCTCCGGGCGCGGCGGGATCGGATCGGTGGGGCCTTCGCAGCCCGCCTCGGTGCGGGTGGGCAGCCGGACGATGCCGCATTCGAAGGTGCCGTCGGGGCTGCTGAAGTAGTACGACTCGTTGCGCTGGTATTCGACCTGCGCAAGCGGTGCCGGTTCCTCCGGGGAGGTCTCCGGCTCGGGAGCCGGTTCGGTCGTCGACGGGGTCGTCTCCTCGGTGGTGCTCGGAGCGACCGTCGTGGACGAGGTCGTCGAGGCAGCCGCCGAGGTCGTCGTCGACGTCGCTCCGGAGTCGGCCTCCGGCCCGTCCGCGGAGCCTCCGCATCCTGCGACGAACAGTGCCGCACCCGTGACGACTGCGACCGGCCACATCCGAATTCTCACGCAACACCCTTCCCGACGACGTGCGGGTGTCACTCTATCGAGCGGCGTCAGTGGCCGGTCAGGCGCCGGTTGACCAGGCGATTCATCCATCCGGGCGACACCTGGGCGAGCGTGGCGAGCACGGTCGCCTGCCGGCCCACGGGCCGATGCACCCGTCCCGAGCGCCGCGTGGGGCGGGTCGCGTCGAACACCGCGCGGGCGACGTCGTCGGCCCCGAGGTTCACGCCCAGGGAGCGTCGCGAGCCGATGTCCATCCCGTCGACCATGTTGGTGTCGACGAACAGCGGCCACAGTGCCTGCACCTTGATGTCGTGGCGCGCCCACTCGAGTTCGAGGGCTTCGGTCAGGCCCCGCACCGCGAACTTGGTGGCGCTGTAGGTGGCGAGGTCGGGTTGTCCGTAGAGCGCCGACGCCGAGCACATGTTCACGATCTGCGCGCCGGGGGTGTCGCGCAGGTACGGGAAGGCGGCGTGGCAGCCGAGGACGACACCGGTGACGTTGACGTCGACGATCTGCCGGTGACGGCTCGCCGGGGTGTCCTCGAACGGGCCGGACGACAGCAGGCCCGCATTGTTGACGAGGATGTCGAGCCGGCCGTCGGTGCAGAACTCTTCGAGTGCGCGGGTCCACGCGGAGGTGTCGGTGACGTCCAGGACACCGGTGACCACCTGCCCCGAGGGGATCGAGGCAGCTTCGTCGGCGAGGCTCGCGAGCCCTGCGGTATCGACGTCGAAAGCACCGACGCGGTGGCCGTGGCGGGCGAAGAGCAGGGCGGTGGAGCGGCCGATTCCGGCGGCGGCTCCGGTGACGACCACGGTGGGAGCGGACATGGCATCACCCTAATCGCGGGCGGGAGCCGACAGGACCGAGCGGGGATAGGCTGGGATCGGAGGAGCTGTGAATCGTCGTATCGTCGCTACTGTCGCATTCGTCACCGCGGGATATGTCGTCGTTCTCGCGTTGTGGCTGAACCTGTTCCTGCCGATCTCCGAACCGGGCACCGAGGGCTTCCAGGTGGTCTTCCTCGTCTGTCTGTACGGCACCGTGCTCGGCCTGTCCTTGGCGCTCGCGGGTCGGAGTCCGAAGGCTCTGCGCAGGATCGAACGCGAGGGTTACGAAGGGTGGGCGATCATCCGTTCGGCAACGCCGCTGGATCTCACCGCGACCGGTCAGTTGACCCGGCTCGATCTCGAACTCACGGTGCCGGGTTCGGAGTCCTATCGCGGCACCGTCGTCTACGAGGTCGACCGCCGTAACCTGCACCGCTACGCACCCGGCGAGGTCGTGAGCATCTGGGTGGATCCGCTCGACCGCGACCGGATCGTGCTCTATCCCTGAAGCTCCCGGCGTGTGAGTGCGAGCAGCCCCTCGACGAGCAGCAGCTGGGCCGCTGCGTAGGTGGCCAGGACGAATCCTTCCGCCGCCGCGCGGGCCTTCTCGTCCTTCAGCAGGGTGCGACGAACGATGATCGAGCCGTCGGAGAGCGTGAAGATCAGCCCGCCGAGACCGAGCCGGCTCCGCCGATCCGAGCCCGGCACGGGCAGCCCCGCGCGCACTCGCGCACCGGGGGCGAGGGCGGGATCGCCCGCGAGGGTGGCGGTGGTGGCGAGCAGCGCACCGTATCCGGTCAGCGGCGCGGCCACGGATCGGTTGCGGACGGCGAGCAGACCGGCCGCGCCGGCCAGCGCACCGGCGCGCTGCACCGCGACCGGCGTCGACACGCGCGCACCGTGCCGGGCGAGGATCGTCGAGTAGGCCGTCTGCATGGCACCGAAACAGGCTGCACCGCTCAGGATCCTACGGTCCTCGTCGGATCGGATCATGGCGATGTCGCCGAGGGTGGCCGCGGCGAGACCCGCGACCAGCAGGGCGGTGTCGGCGCGGTCGGTGTCGTGGGATCGGCGCAGCACCCGCACCGCGAGCGCGGGTGCGATGAGCGGTTTGGCGATCTTCTGCAGTTTCTCGTTCCCGGACACCCCACCGATGACGGTGGCAACCGACGCCGCGGCGAACACCGCGTGCTCGACGCCCCACTTCTTTCGATCGAACCGACCCATGCGCGCACAGTACCCGGAGATGATCAGCAGCGGCGCGCACCGCCGGACGCTGTGGCGCGCAGGAAGGTCGGTGCCGCGAAGTCGCGACGTGCGGCGGCGTCGGCGACCGCCTGCCGCACCGGGTCGACGTGACCGTTCTCGCACAATGCGATCGCCGACCCGCCGAAGCCGCCGCCCACCATCCGGGCACCCAGAGCACCCGCTGCGACAGCCGCGCCGACGGCGGTGTCGAGTTCGGGGCAGCTGACCTCGAAGTCGTCGCGCAACGAGCGGTGCGACGCGTCGAGCAGCGGGCCGAGATCCCGGATCCGCCCTGCCCGCAACAATTCCGCGGCCTCACGGACCCGGGCGATCTCGTCGATCACGTGCCGGGCGCGGCGACGGAGGACGCGATCGTCGAGCGGGTCTGCGGATGCGGCGTTCCGCAGGGTGCCGACGCCGAGGAGCCGGGTGGCGTCCTCGACCTCACCGCGGCGCTGTCCGTACTGCCCGTCGGCGAGCCGGTGCCCGGTTCCGGTGTCGACGACCAGCACGGTCAGTCCCTGCGCCTCCGCGTCGAACGGGATGTGTTCGCTGCTGCCGTCGGCGAAGTCGAGCAGCAGCGCGTGTCCGGGGCGTGCGTGCAACGCGATCCGCTGGTCGAGTCCGCCGGTGCGTGCACCGGCGTAGTCGTTCTCCGCGCGCACGCACGCCGTGGCGAGCCGATCACGGCCGTCCTCGTCGAGGGGCAGCCCGCACAGGTCGGCGAGTGCCACCGCGATCGACGTCCCGAGCGCGGCGGACGACGAGAGTCCCGCTCCGACGGGCACGTCCGAGGCGACCGCGATGTCGGCGCCGGTGAATCCCGGCGGATCGAGCGTCCAGATCACTCCGGCGACGTAGGCGGCCCAGCCGTCGACGTGCCGGTCGCGCAGATCGAGGTCGACGGGGTCGAATCCGGCGCTGCGCACGCGCAGCAGATGATCGGAGCGGCGACGCATCGCCACGGTGGTGACCTGTGGGAGAGCCATCGGCAGGCACAGACCACCGGCGTAGTCGACGTGCTCGCCGATGAGGTTGACGCGCCCGGGGGCACACCAGCAGCCCTCGGGTTCGGTGCCGAACTCCGCCGTGAACGCCGCGCGGACGGTCTCTGCGAGTGTCATGTCGCCACCTCACGTAGCCGGGTGGCGATCCGTTCGGGGGTGGTGTCGCTGATCCACGCCCCCATCGCCGATTCGGATCCCGCGAGATATTTCAGCTTGTCCGGGGCCCGTCGCAACGAGAAGATCTGGCAGAACAGCCGCACCTCCTCGCGACCCGCACCGATCGGTGCCTGATGCCAGGCGGCGATGTAGGGGGTGCGGTCGACGCCGGGGAAGAACCGGTCGACGCGGCCGAGGAGGTCGCGGTAGGCCCGGGCGAGTTCGTCGCGTTCGGGCTCGCCCAGGGCCGCGAGGTCCGGGACGTCGCGGTGCGGGACGAGATGCACCTCGACGGGCCAGCGGGCCGCGGCGGGGACGTAGGCCGACCACGTGTCGCCGGACCACACGAGTCGGGTCCCTGCCCGGCGTTCGGCGTCGAGGATGTCGCTCTGCAGCGACCTGCCGGTCCGCCGGCGATGCTCGCGGGCACGGTCCAGCAGAGTCTGCGAGCGCGGCGGGACGAACGGGTAGGCGTAGATCTGACCGTGCGGATGTTGCAGTGTCACACCGATTTCCACACCGCGGTTCTCGAAGCAGAAGACCTGCTGCACGTCCGGCAGACGCGAGAGCGCGGCAGTGCGGGCGGCGAGCGCATCGATGACGGTGCGCGCCCGGGGCAGGGCGAGGTCCGCGAACCGGACGTCGTGGTCGGGGGTGAACGCGACGACCTCGCAGCGGCCGGTCGCCGGTCGCCGCGGCCACAGCCCGTCGCCGTCGACGAGATCCTCACCGGCCGGCGGTGCCCCGAGCGAGGGGAAACGGTTCTCGAACACCACGACGTCGTAGTCGCCGGCCGGGATCTCGCTGCGCACCCCCGCCCTGCTCGGGCACAGCGGGCAGTCGACGGCCGACGGCAGGAAGGTGCGGTCCATGCGATGCGCCGCGAAGGTCACCCACTCCCCCGTCAGCGGGTCGCGGCGCATCTCGGAGGTCGCCGCGACCGGCGGCAGGTCGCGGCCGTCGTGGAGGTCGCGGGTCGCGGCACCGGAGACGAACGGCTCGGTGTCGTCGAAGTAGATCAGTTCCCGGCCGTCCGCGAGACGCGTGACGGTCTGCCGGACCCGCGCCCCCACGCGGCTACTCGTCGTCCAGACCCAGGTCGGCCAGGCCGAGCAGGGAGCGGTACTCGACGCCCTCCGCGGCGATGACCGCATCGGCGCCGGTCGCGCGGTCGACGACGGTCGCGACACCCACGACGATCGCGCCGGCCTCACGCAGCGCCTTGACGGCGGTGAGCGGCGAATTGCCGGTGGTGGTGGTGTCCTCGACGACGAGCACCCGCTTGCCGGTCACGTCCGGTCCCTCGATCTGCCGCTGCATGCCGTGGGCCTTGGCGGCCTTGCGGACGACGAAGGCGTCGATGGGGCGGCCGGCGGCGTGCATGACGGCGAGGGCGACCGGGTCGGCACCCATGGTGAGGCCGCCGACGGCGTCGAAATCCCAGTCGGAGACGAGTTCGCGCAGGAGCGTGCCGATGAGCGGTCCGGCCTTGTGATGCAGGGTCGCGCGGCGCAGGTCGACGTAGTAGTCGGCTTCCTTCCCGGACGACAGGGTCACGCGGCCGTGCACCACCGCCAGCTCGCGTACCAGTGCTGCCAGTTCGTCGCGGTCACTCATTGCGTTCTCACCCGTCGTTCGTGCGCGCGACGCCGGTGCGGTCGCGCTCGTGTCGGGGAACGAGCCTAGTCGCTGCGACCTGCCGGTCAGGCAGCGACGGTGCCGGATACCGGCTCGGGCTGCCGGACCTCGGTCCCGGTCGCCGCGGAGGTGTCGGTGGTGCGGCCCGGTGCGGGGACGGGCGCGGGCGCCTCGAACAGCGCGACGGGGCCGACGGCCGCGAGTTTCGCGAACAGCGAGGTGGGAAAGCGGCCGATCGCGGTGTCGAGCGCACTGCCGAGGTCGTTGTGCACGCGGACGGCTCCGGCGATGCGTTGCTCGCGGGTCTGCAGTTCCCGGGCGACCCGGATGAACGGCCAGTGGTTGACACCCTCGAGTCCACTGATGAGTTCGTGCAGCGTCGCGGACAGTGCGTTCTCGGCGCCGGCGCGTTCGGTCAGGCCCAGACGCCGGTCTCGCACGCCGATGGCCAGCGAGCGGGCGCCGACGATCGGCCGGATACGTTCGCGTTCGACGCCGGCTCCGGCCGACGCCGCGATGAGCGCGGGCACCAGATCGTAGCGGTCGTCGAGTTCGTGGAGGAGCAGACGAAGGCTCTCCCGGTGGCGTTGCTGCAACGTCCGTAGACGGCGCACGCCTGCGCGCAACCACAGCACCACCGCAACCACGACAGCAACACAGAGCACCACAGCCACAGACGTCACGCGCAGAAATGTACCCAGCGCACGAATCGCGCCGAATACCGCACCCGGCGTGTCCGGCGCTGTGTATCCGTACTGTGATCTGGGAACGCTCGCCGTCAGTTCGTCCGAGCCGATCAGGTGCGGCCGCGGCCGTTGCCGACGGTGTTGGTCAGCTTCCGCACGAGGTTCTGCGGCACCAGTCGTCCGGCCGTCGCGAGCACCTTGTACTGCAGCCCCGGGATGCTGCGGACCTTGCCCTTGTCGAGGTCGGCGAGCGAGGTACGCACCACCTGATCGACGTCGAGCCACATCGGCTTCGGGGTGGACGACATGTCGATCCCGGCGCGCTGGTGGAACTCGGTGCGCACGAAGCCGGGACACAGCGCCTGCACGCGCACGCCCGTGCCGGCGAGTCCACCGGCCAGCCCTTCGGTGAACGACACGACGTAGGCCTTGCTGCCCGAGTAGGTCGAGCCGCGGCCGGGGAGCAGACCGGCCACACTGGCGACGTTGACGATGTCGCCCTTGCCCGCCTCGATCATCGACGGCAGCGCGGCACGGGTGAACGCGACGACCGAGGTGACGTTGACGTCGAGCTGCGCCTGCAGCAGGGCCGGATCGGCGGTCCAGAACTCGCCGGTCGTACCGAAGCCGGCGTTGTTGACGAGCATGTCGACGCCGCGGCCGAGTCGCGCGACGACCTGGTCGCGGCCCTCGGCGGTCGCCAGATCGGCGACGATGATCTCCGACGACGCCCCGAACTTGTGCTTCAGTTCGGTGGCGAGTTCGTCGAGAGCGGGACGGGTACGGGCGACGAGTACGAGGTCGTAACCGCGACCGGCGAGGGTGCGGGCGAAACCCGCACCGATTCCCGAAGTAGGTCCGGTCACGAGCGCAACAGGTCGGGCGGAAGTCATGGCCGTCACACTAGTGACGCCGGCCCCTTCCGACCACCTGTCAACGATGCGCGGACGGACGTCCCGGATCCTGCGTGCCGCGATCGAGTTCGTCGGGTTCGACGAGAGGTGGCAGCACGTGGAGGATGCCGGAAAGCCGGGCCACCGTCTCGATGGCCGAGTCCCACTCGCGGCCGGTGCTGCCGACAGGGATCGATCCGAGGGTCCATTCGCCTTCGCTCCACAGCATCTGCACGTGGTCGGGGATGGATTCGGTGAACGCGACCATCCGCTGATCGCACACGCGGCGCGCGATCTCGAGGTCGGTGGCGAAGACGATGCGCGGCCCGATGGAGCCGAGCAGGTTCATGTCCGGGTCCTTCGGCGGCGGCGTCGACTTCAGCCGGAGGTCGATGTCGACGTCGGAGCCGACCTTGCGCCGGACCGCGACGATCGTCGCGGTCTCCTCGATGTCGAACAGGATGAATTCCTCGCCGCGGCGAACCCCGCGGACGATGTCGATCGCGCCCAGATACTCCTGCTTGGCGAGCGCCGCGCGGTGCCAGGTGGACGGCAGGTGGTCCTCGGCGGAGGTGTACTTGTAGCCCTGCGCCTTGGCCCAGATCTCCCGGATGCGACCCGACTGCTCCCGCCGTGTCCGGTCGACGTAGAGCAGCGCGACCGCACCCAGCAGTGCGACCGCGGCCAGAGAGAACCACATGACAGTCATCGTCGAGTCAGCCTAGCGGGTCAGCGGCCCGAACCACCGAAGGATGGGAGGGACGCGCTGACGACGGTCTCGGCGGTCATCCGCCCCTGTTCGACGGCGCTGCCGGTCGCCACGGCGGTCGCTCCGACCTCGAGACTCCGGGCCGTGCTGCCGGTCAGGGTGATGATCTCGGTGTCGGGTGTGAGGACGACGGTGACGGTCGAACCGCCGATGACGCCGAGCGTGATGCTGCCGCCGTCGTTCGCGGTGATCGTGCCCACGACCGCACCCGCATCACCCATGACCTCGCCGAGTCCGCCCGGGAGCCGGTCCAGGGGCAGTCCCGGTGTGGTCGGTTCGGCCGGCGGCGGAAGGGTCGTCGTGGGCGGGGGTGCGACGGTCGCCGGGGCGCGATCCGACGCGACCCGCGAGGTGGAGTCGTCGGGCCGGCTGAGCAGGAAGCCGATGGTGCCGCCGAGTGCGACGAGGACCACCGCGGCGAGCGCGAGCAGTCCCCGGCGCGGCCCGCGCGGCGGCTTCCCGGGATCCGCGCCGGGTACCGGGCCCGTGGGCGGCCGGTCCTGGGCGGGGAACACCTGGGTGGGCTGATGACCGTGCGGAGGCGGGTAACCCTGCAGGGACGGAGAAGGCTGTTGCGACGGATGAGGCTGCGCCGAGGGGTAGGCCTGCGTGGGCCGGTATTCGCTCCCCGGTGTGCCCCACTGCTCGTAGCGGGTGTACGCCACCGTCGGGTTGGTCACCGGCCGCCCGTACGCCTCGGCCGGATCGTCGGTGTGCAGCACTCGGGTCGCGGCGTCGTCCGTCCCGTTCGACGACTCGTCGAGTGCGTAGGCCCGTTCTTGTGGGGTGCGCGGATCCTGGGGATTCGTCATAACGTCTTCCAGAGTAGGCCGTGCGCGGGCCCGGCAACCGGAGCTGCCGGGACCGCGCACGGATGCCGTCAGGCGCTGATCACGAGGTGATCGCCGTCCTCGCTCACGCCCACGTGAACGGTGTCGCCGTCCTTGATCTCACCGGCCAGCAGCTTCTTGGCGAGCTGGTCGCCGACCGACTGCTGGATGAGGCGGCGCAGCGGACGCGCACCGTACTGCGGGTCGTAACCGCGCACCGCCAGCCAGAACCGCGCGGTGCTCGAGACGTCCAGCGTCAGTCGTCGTGCCGACATGCGTGCGGCGAACTGATCGAGCTGGATGTCGACGATCTTCTCGAGCTGCTCCTCCGAGAGCGGGTCGAAGATCACGACGTCGTCGAGCCGGTTGATGAACTCCGGCTTGAACGCCGCCCGCACCGCCGCCATGATGTGCTCCCGATCGCCACCCGCGCCGAGGTTCGACGTGAGGATCAGGATGGTGTTGCGGAAGTCGACCGTGCGGCCCTGACCGTCGGTGAGGCGACCGTCGTCGAGCACCTGCAGCAGCGTGTCGAAGACGTCGGGATGCGCCTTCTCGACCTCGTCGAACAGCACCACCGTGTACGGGCGGCGCCGCACGGCTTCGGTGAGCTGCCCGCCGGACTCGTAACCGACGTAGCCCGGAGGGGCACCGACGAGCCGGGCCACCGAGTGCTTCTCGCTGTACTCGGACATGTCGATGCGCACCATGGCGCGTTCGTCGTCGAACAGGAAGTCCGCGAGGGCCTTGGCCAGCTCCGTCTTGCCCACACCGGTCGGGCCGAGGAACAGGAACGAGCCGGTCGGGCGGTTCGGGTCGGCGACACCGGCACGCGCACGGCGCACCGCGTCGGAAACTGCCTGCACGGCGACGTCCTGGCCGACGACCCGCCGACGCAGCTCGTCTTCCATCCGCAGCAGCTTCGCCGTCTCACCTTCGAGCATGCGACCGGCAGGGATGCCCGTCCATGCGGCGACGACATCGGCGACGTCGTCGGGCCCGACTTCCTCCTTGAGCATCACGTCGCCGTCGGCCGACGCACCGGTCGCCTCGGCGGCAGCATCGAGCCTCTTCTGCAGTTCGGGGATGCGGCCGTAGCGGAGTTCGGCGACCTTGCCGAGATCACCGTCGCGTTCGGCGCGTTCCTCCTCACCGCGCAGAGTTTCGAGTTGTTCCTTGATCTCCCGGACGGAGTCGATCGCGGTCTTCTCGTTCTGCCAGCGCGTGGTGAGCTGGCTGAGCTTCTCGCGTTCGTCGGCGAGTTCGGAACGGAGCTTGTCGAGGCGGTCCTTCGATGCCTCGTCGGTCTCCTTCTCCAGCGCCATCTCCTCGATCTCGAGACGCCGGACGATGCGTTCGACGGTGTCGATCTCCTCGGGACGCGAGTCGATCTCCATGCGCAGACGCGACGCCGCCTCGTCGACGAGGTCGATGGCCTTGTCGGGCAGGAACCTCGACGTGATGTAGCGGTCGGACAGGGTGGCCGCGGCGACCAGCGCGGAGTCGGTGATCCGCACCCCGTGGTGCACCTCGTAGCGCTCCTTGAGTCCGCGCAGGATGCCGACGGTGTCCTCGACGCTCGGCTCCCCGACGAGGACCTGCTGGAAGCGACGCTCGAGGGCAGCGTCCTTCTCGATGTACTTGCGGTACTCGTCGAGAGTCGTGGCACCGACGAGCCGCAGCTCACCGCGAGCGAGCATCGGCTTGATCATGTTGCCGGCGTCCATCGCCGACTCGCCGGTCGCGCCGGCACCGACGATGGTGTGCAGCTCGTCGATGAACGTGATGATCTGCCCGGCGGATTCCTTGATCTCGTCGAGCACGGCCTTGAGTCGTTCCTCGAACTCGCCGCGGTACTTCGCGCCCGCGACCATCGAGCCGAGATCGAGGGAGATGACGGTCTTGCCACGCAGCGACTCGGGGACGTCGCCGGCGACCACGCGCTGCGCAAGGCCCTCGACGATCGCCGTCTTGCCGACGCCCGGTTCACCGATGAGAACCGGGTTGTTCTTGGTACGCCGCGACAGCACCTGCACGACGCGACGGATCTCGTTGTCGCGGCCGATGACCGGATCGAGCTTGCCTTCGCGCGCCCGCGCGGTCAGATCGGTGGAGTACTTTTCGAGCGCCTGGTAGCTGGCCTCGGGATCGGCGCTGGTCACGCGGCGGTTGCCCCGGACGGTGGTGAACGCGTCGCGAAGGGCGGTCGGCGTCGCGCCGTGCCCGGCGAGGAGTTTCGCGACGTCCGAGTCGCCGCTCGCGAGGCCGACGAGCACGTGCTCGGTGGAGACGAATTCGTCGGTGAGTTCGGTGGCGAGTTTCTGCGCCGTCGTCATGGCCGCGATCGCTTCACGGCCGAGTTGTGGTGTGGTGGTGGCTCCGCTGGTCTGCGGAAGACGACGGACGAGGTCCTCGGCTTCCCTGCGGACCGCGGCGGGGTCGACGCCCACTGCTTCGAGCAGCGGGCCGGCGATGCCGTCGGCCTGGTCGAGCAGCGCCACGAGCAGGTGGGCCGGACGGATCTCCGGGTTGCCCGCAGCGGACGCCGACTGAAGTGCAGCGGTGAGTGCGGCCTGGGTCTTGGTCGTCGGATTGAACGAATCCACTGCGCGCCCCTTTCTTTCTCGGTGCACCCACGCGCGGCGAGTGCCCCATGTCGATTCTGCAGCCGATCCCCTCTCGTGGACAGGTCTCGGCGGTGTCGAACTGTCCAACCGATCATAAGTTGAGTTTGTTCCACTCAACTTTCCTGAGTTCGGTGACTCTCGCCACAACCCGTTCGCAGGTTGTGACGACCTGGTGGTCAGTGGCCCGCCGCCCTCCGAACGACTACAGTGGCGGCGTTCGCGCAGCACGGATACAGGGAGGATGGCGTGGAGGCTTTCGCCATCGCCCGGGTTCAGCTCAGCTTCGCATCGATCATCGCCACTCCCACCGGAGCCGAACGCTTCGCGACGGCGTTCTACACGGCCATGTGGGCCGAATCCACCGGCATCCGCGAACTGTTCCCCGCCGGGATGGAGAGCATGCGCCGCCGGTTCTCGACCGCGGTCGGCTGGGTCGTCGGACGTCTCCACGAACCCGACACCGTCGACAACTTCCTGGCACAGCTCGCCCGCGACCACCGCAAGTACGGCGTCGAACCCGTGCACTACCGCGTCGCCGGCAGCGCCCTGCTCGTCGCCATCCGCGAATGCACCCCCCTGATCCTGTGGACCGCGGCGCTCGAACGGACGTGGGCCGAGGTGATCGACCGGCTCGTCGAGACCATGGCGACCGCCGCCGCCACCGACGACCTGCCCGCCTCGTGGGGCGCCACCGTCGTCGGCCACGAACGCGTACTCCCCGACCTGGCGATCATCCGCCTCGAGACCGACGGCCCCATTCCCTATCACGCCGGGCAGTACATGAGCGTGCAGATCCCGCAGCGTCCGCACATGTGGCGGTACCTGTCCGCGGCCATTCCACCGAACCCGCACGGGCAGATCGAATTCCATGTGCGACGGGTCTCCACCGGATGGGTGAGCCCCGCGCTCGTCGGCGAGACCGCCGTGGGCGACCGGTGGACGATCGGCCCGCCGCTCGGCGGCCTGCACGTCGACCGCGAGAGCGGCCGGGACGTGCTGATGATCGCCTCCGGCACCGGTCTCGCACCCATGCGCGCGCAGATCATGGAGATGGCGATGCGCGGCGACAACCCGCGCGTCCATCTGTTCTACGGCGGCAAGTACCCGTGCGACCTGTACGACCTCGAGACCCTGTGGCAGATCGCCATGACCAACCCGTGGCTGACCATCGTGCCCGTGCTCGAGGAGAAGGAAAACCCTTGGTGGCACCCGGCTCCCGTGAAGGAACCCCCCACCGGCCTCAACCGGCCGGTGTACGGGAAGCTCGGTAGGGTCGCCGGGCAGTTCGGTACGTGGGCCGATCGTCAGATCCAGATCGCCGGGTCGCCGTCGATGATCCGGACCACGCTGTACGCGCTGTCGGCGGCGGGCACCCCGCGTCAGAACATCAGCTTCGACCCGCTCTGATCCGCGTGCGCAGTTTCCGTGCTGCGAGGATGTTCCGCACCGGGGACACCGGATTCGGCGGCTACATCCGCTGCGCCGCGACCGCCCGCGCGAATTCCGGATGCGCCTGCGACACGACGAGTTCCGAACCGTCCTCCGCCACCGACATTCCCAGAGTCGCCCGTTTCGGTTCGAGCACCCGCAGAGCGACGTAGATCGGCAGGAACGACAGGCCGAAGACGCTGAGCAGCGCCAGGCCGTAGATCTTCGGGGCGCCCTGCACGAGCGCGAACACCAGCGCGAGGAAGATGACACCGAGAACCGTGCATGTCGCGGCGGCAGCGATCTGCCAGCGCGTGCGGACGGCGACGCACCGGGCGCACACGGGCCAATCGACCGCGGCGACCTGCACGGCGTAGGCGGCTTCGAGTGCCGAGCCGATCCGGCTCGACCCCCCGCGGGGCTCCGACGCATCGGCCGCGACCGTCACCCGGACACGACCGGTCTCGGGTTCGCCGTGCCGCGGGCAGATCGGCGGAATGGGATCGACCGGTCGTATCGAACCGTCTCCGAGCGTGTTCGTCGCCCCGGAACCCGGATACTCGACCGCCAACCGCACCTCGACCCGCTGGGCGTCCCCGTTCACCATGCGAGGGAGTATGTCAGCACGCCCCCGGCAGTGAAAGACCGCCCGCGACGATCAGTGCTCGTACGGTTGTGCGGAGGCAGGAAGCCCCCCCGCACGTCCGTCCTCGACAGCGCGCACGAAGTTCGGATGGGCGTCGGCGACGACCAGCACGGAGGCGTCGATCGGGGCTTCGAGTCCCAGCCGGCCCTGACGGATGTACCGGACTCCGAGTCCGAGAGCGGGAGACCACAGGCCCCCGAAGAACGCCATCGTGAACAGCGCCATGTTCTCGCGCGCTGCACCGACCGCGCCGAGGATGCGGATCTGTCCGCGGGTGTGGCGGGTCTTCCGTCTCGTCGTGACCCAGGTGTTCAGAATCCGGACCGCGGGCTCACCGTGCAGCGCACAGACCGGCGGGAGCGGGTCGCGCACGGTGAGGAAGGCGTCCACTCCCCCTTCCGGCTCGGCTTCGCTTCGTCGCGGCGCTTCGGTTCCAGACGTACTTGCGCGCGAGTACCTTTCGTGATCCCCCTGAATCCCATGGACGAAAAGTGTAACGGGCGGTCGCGACACCCGCGTCGATGCTCGGCACCCTCGCGGCGCCGGTGCCCGGCGCACGGGAAGATACGCCCCACGACGAGCGCCTGCAGCAGCGGAACAGAGAAGCGTGATGTAACGCGGATCACATTTTGTGCGATGCCCCATCATCAGCCACACACAGAGGAACGGACATGAGCAGGATTCACGTGTGGCTCGCGATGGTCGTCGCCATCGCGGGGATCGGACTGATCGGCCCGACCGCGTCCGCCGCAACGCCCTATTGCGGCATCACCTGGGGTTCGCTCGACACATCGAACCCGACGATGGTCACCTCACCGTTCACCGCCGTGCGATCGGGACGGCACGAGTGTTTCGACCGGATCGTCGTCGACCTCGCCGGGCCGGCCGCGGGCTACCGCGTCGGCTACGTCCCCACCGTCTACGAGGACGGTTCCGGATTCGAGGTGCCGCTGCGCGGTGGCGCCTATCTCCAGGTGGTGATCCTCGCTCCCGCCTACTACGTGCCGGCCGACCGACGCGAAGTGGTCGATGTCGCCGGCTACCGAACCCTGCGGCAGGTGGCATGGGCCAACAGTTTCGAAGGACAGACCACTCTCGGAGTCGGCGTGCGCGCCCGGCTGCCGTTCCGGGTGTTCACCCTCGACGGCCCCGGCAGCGGTTCACGGGTGGTGCTGGACGTCGCGCACCAGTGGTGAGACAGAGAACAAGGGTGGCAGCAACTCTCGGCGGCCGCGGGCGGCCGCCGAGACCTGTTGCAGGAAACCGGACTGCACAGCGCAGTGAAGACCGTCAGCGGTAGGACGCCCGCAGCGTCTTCTTGTCGAGCTTGCCCAGTGGTGTCAGCGGCAGCGAGTCGAGGAAGTCGACCGACTTGGGTGCGTGCACCGAACCCTTTGCCGCGCGCACCTTCTCGATCAGTTCCTCGGCCGGTACCGACTGCCCCTCGCGCAACACGACGCACGCTTTGACGGCCTCGCCCCACTTGGCGTCGGGCACACCGACGACGGCCACGGACGCGACCGCCGGGTGCGACGAGATGGCGTCCTCGATCTCGCGGGGGAAGACGTTGAACCCGCCGGTGACGATCATGTCCTTCTTGCGATCGACGATCGTCATGAAGCCGTTCTTGTCGGCGCGCGCGACGTCGCCGGTGTGCAGCCATCCGCCTCGCAGAGCGTCGGCGGTCTCTTCCGGCTTGTTCAGATAGCCCTTCATCACCAGCGGACCGCGCACGCAGATCTCGCCGAGTTCGCCCTGCGGCACCTCGTTCAGGTCGTCGTCGAGCAGACGGACGTCGAGCCACGGCACGGGCCGGCCGCACGACGCGAGGCGCCCCGGATCGTCGGCCAGGTGCTCTTCCTTGCGCAGTACCGAGATCGTCATGCCGCATTCGGACTGGCCGTAGAACTGGAAGAAGACAGGACCGAGCCGCTCGATCCCCTCGCGCAGGCGGGACGGCGACATGGCCGAGGCGCCGTAGAACAGGGTCTCGAGGCTCGACAGGTCGCGGCTGTCGACATCCGGGTGGTCGAGCAGCATGTAGATCATCGTCGGCACGAGCATGGTCGCGTTGATGCGGTGCTTCTCGATCGTTTCGAGCACGAGCGCGGGGTCGAAGTGGGGCAGCACGTAGAGGCATCCACCGCGCAGGAGCGTGGGGACGAAGAACGCCGCACCGGCGTGCGAGAGTGGGGTGCACACGAGGAAGCGAGGCTGCTCGGGCCACTGCCACTCGGACATCTGGATCTGGTTGAGGGCCGCGCCCGAACGGAACGAGCCCATCACGCCCTTCGGCTTCCCGGTGGTGCCGCCGGTGTAGACGATGGACGAGGTGTCCTCGATGTCGACGGGCGCGGAGACGAGCCGCTGCTCGGTGAACTGCTCCGACAGGGCGAGAATGTCGGTTCCGACCGAGGACGGGCCGAGAGAGAACAAGTTCTTCAGGGTCGGCACCTGCTCGCGCAGCTCGGCGGCGCGCTCCTCGAAGTGGCCGGGATCGAAGATCAGGGTCTCGATCCCCGCATCGGTCGAGATGTACAGGTGGTCGGAGAGCGACCCCATGGGGTTCAGCGCGGTGTTGCGGCAGCCGGCGACCATCGTGGCGCCCATCGAGATGAGCACCTCGGGCCGGTTCTTGGAGAGCATCGCCACGGCCGATCCCTGCCCGACCTCCACGGATGCGAGCGCCTGCTGGAACCGGCTGATGGCGGCGCGCATCTCCGCTCCGGTGAGGACGACGTCACCGAGGTGCAGGGCGGGGCGGTCGGCGCTGCGATCGAGCGCGGTGATGAGGAGATCGGGCGTGAATGCGGGACGGTAGAGGTCGGCGTACTCCTCGGGCATGGTCGTCCTTCCGGTGTGCTGTGACGGTCCGTTGTGTGACGTCACCGGTCGGCGTTCCGCGTTGTGGTGACCATCACCTGCCGATGGTCACGATAACCGCTCCGAGCCTAAAACTGAAACACGTTCCACCCTGCCTTTTCGGTGATTTCTCGCCTAGAGTCTTGGGCACATCCGGCGACGACGCCCGATTCGGACGCTCACCTCGGCGACGACGCCGATTCGTTGCCACAGCACACCACCCGGGGGATCGCGCATGCAGTCGGCCACGTCGTCACCGAGCAAGACCGAGACGGCAGTCACCGCAACCGTCGTCGAACATCATCGTCTCCGGCACGACCTCGCCGTCGTCCGCCTCGAATGCGACGACGCCATCGTCGATTTCCGCCCCGGCCAGTACGTCGACGTCGCTGTGCCGCAGCGCCCCACGCTGCCGCGTCGCCTCTCCCCCGCTCTGCCGCCCTCGTTGGACGGCAAACTCGAGTTCCACGTGCGCACGGTTCCGGGCGGCTGGGTGAGCGGGGCGATCGTCGCCGACACCCGACCGGGCGACGTATGGCAGATCGGCGCGGGCCGCGGCGGCGACCTCCACATCGACGACACCGGGCGCATCGTCATCATGGTGGCCGGCGGAACGGGCCTCGCGCCGCTGCGGTCGTTGATCCTCGACGCGGCGCGCCGGCCGGAACCCCCCCGCACCTTCCTGTTCACGGGCGCCCGCAACCCGTGCGACCTGTACGCCGCCGACATGCTCACCCTCCTGTCGGAGGCGCTGCCGTGGCTGACGGTGGTGCCGGTCGTGGAGACCCTCGAGATCCCCGACGTCCCCGACCCCTGGTTCGACCGCATCGCGCCGCGCATCGACGAGTTCGGACCCGACCCCGACGAACTGCTCGAGGGCAGTATCGACGAGGTCGTCACGTCCTACGGCGCGTTCGGCGACCACCAGGTGCTCGTGTGCGGGCCGGCAGCCATGGTGCGCACCACCGCTCAGCGACTGATCGAGACGGGCACCCCGGCCGAGAACATCCGCTACGACCCGTACTGAGCGGCGTCGCGGGCAGCGATGTACCCGAACACCAGGCCCTGTCCGATCGTGGCACCCGCGCCGGGATAGCTGTGCCCGAACGCGTTGGCTGCGGTGTTGCCGATCGCGTAGAGACCGGTGATCGGGCTGCCGTCCTCCCGGAGAACCCGCGCCCGCTCGTCGGCGCGCAGGCCACCGCAGGTACCGAGATCGCTCAAGGTCATCTTCACCGCGTAGAGCGGCCCGCGGGTCAGGGGACGCAGGTTCGGATTCGGCTGGACCGTGGGGTCGCCGTAGTAACGGTCGTAGGCGCTGCGTCCACGCCCGAACTCGGAATCCGTTCCGGCTGCGGCGTCGTCGTTGAACTTGCCGAAGGTCGCCGCGAAGGTCTCCACCGGCACCCCCATCGATGCGGCGAGCTCTTCGGCCGTGGATGCGCGGTGGGCGATGCCCGCCTTGTACCAGGCTTCCGGGAGCGGCTGACGCGGGAACACCCCGGCCGCGAAGACATAGCTGTTGCGGTACTTCTGGTCGAACACGATCCACATCGACTCGACCGGATCACCGGTACGTTCGCGTTCGAGCACCAGCTGTCCGAAGGACATGTAGTCCGACGACTCGTTCGCGAACCGTCGTCCGGTCTGATCGACGATGAAGGAACCGGGCAGGGAACGCTCGGCGAGCATGACCATCGGCGGCCTACCCGGGCGGGTCGGTGCAACGGCGGGGAACCACCATGCCTGATCCATGAGGTCGAGATCGGCGCCGACCTCCTGGGCCGCCTTGATCGCGTCGCCCGTGTTGGTCTCCGCGCCGAGGCTCTCGTGATCGAGCAGGTTCTCGGACTGGTACTTGCGCCGCATCGCCATGTCGTGATCGAAACCGCCCGCGGCGAGCACCACACCGCGACGCGCGGTCACGGTGACCTCCCGCCCGTTCTGCGCCACGACCGCACCGGTCACCCGGTCACCCTCGGTGACCAGACGCACCAGCGAGGTCTCGGTCCACACCGGCACCCCCGCCTTCAGCACACCCGCGAACAGGCCCGCGGCGATGGCCTGTCCACCGGCGACGTATTCACGCTTGACGGCGAGTCCGGCGACGCCCTGTGCCAGCCGCTTGAAGATGCGCGGGAAACCCTTGTGCGGCACGCGCAGCATGAGGTTCATCCACTTGTAGTCGGCGCCCGTGGTGGGCATCGGCAGGCTCGCCTCCATGAGTCCCGGACGCAGCCGCGACCGTTCCTCTCCGAGCACCGACAGGTCGAACGGCAGGCATTCACAGCTGCGGCCCACCGCCGAACCACCCGGAAGTTCGGGGTGGTAATCGGAGTAGCCCTCGGCCCAGAACAGCTTCATGGGAGTGGTGCGGCGGAGCATCTCGACCGTCTCGGTCCCGTAGTCGACGAACGCTTCGCCTCGCTCGACGGGGGCGGTACCGTCGACGACCGACCGGACGTAGGTGTGACCACGCTCGACGGTGTCTCCCGAGCCCGACTCCTTCAGCACGGGATTGGCCGGCACCCAGAAGGCACCACCGGAGCGGGCGGTGGAACCGCCGACATATTCGGATTTCTCGACGATGAGCGCCGACAGTCCCGCTTCGTGCGCGGCGATCGCGGCGGCCATACCTGTACCCGACCCGATCACGAGCAGGTCGACGGTGGTGTCCTGGGCGGGTACCACGGGCGGTACGGATGTCGGGGCCATCGACAGTCTCCTTCTCGTCGTTGTCTGCGGGACGCTAGGGCAGTTGCTCAGGACACGAGCCCGGTCGTCCCGGTCACCGGGAGATCCGCCCGTCGACCAGGCTACGCATCATCTTCCACACCTCCTGCCGCGCCGGCTCGGTGAGCGAGAGCGCAGGGAAGGTCAGGAATCCGTGGAACAGGCCGTCGAATCTGCGGTGCTGCACGGACACTTCGGCTGCGGCGAGGCGTGCGGCGTAGTCGTCGCCGGACGAGCACGGCGGATCGAGTTCGGCGGTGACGACGACCGCCGAGGGCAGTCCGGCGAACGTTTCGGCGCGGGTCGGGATCAGGCGGGGATCGTCGGTGCCGTCCGGTGCGTACTGCTCCCAGTACCACCGCATCGCCGCCGCGGAGTTGTAGTAGCCGGTCCCGTACTTCCGGTACGACTCGGTGTCGAAGTCGTCGTCGATCACCGGATAGAACAATGCCTGACCGAGCACCGCCGGTCCGCCCTTGTCGCGCGCGGCGAGGGCGACGGTGGCGGCGAGGTTTCCACCGGCACTGTCGCCGGCGACCACTATGCGCGCCGGGTCTCCTCCGTACGACGCGATGGCTGCGGCCGCCCAACCGAGCGCGGCGTACATGTCGTCGTGCGCGGCCGGCGCAGGATGTTCCGGGGCCAGCCGGTAGTCGACGGATACGACGACGGCCCCGACGCCGTCCGCCATCGACCGGCAGAACTCGTCGTGACTGTCGAGATCGCAGAAGACGAACCCACCTCCGTGCGCGAACACGACGACCGGGAGGGCGGTCTCGGGGGACTCCGGACGGTAGAGGCGCAACGCGAGGTCGCCTCCGGGCCCGTCGACGACGAGATCGTGCACCTCACGCATGGCGGGGAGGTTCCGGAGCGGACCGCGACGACTGCGGA
Organism: Rhodococcus gordoniae; assembly: GCF_001646655.1. Lineage (GTDB taxonomy): Bacteria > Actinomycetota > Actinomycetes > Mycobacteriales > Mycobacteriaceae > Rhodococcus > Rhodococcus gordoniae. The sequence goes on from NZ_LPZN01000003.1 coordinate 414,076, forward strand.
TGATCTCCCGGAGTTCCGTCGGCGGAATCGTCGTGACGTCCGGAAAACCCGCCTCCAGGGTCTTCAGCATGGACTCCACCTCGGGATGCAACGGCATGTCGGTCTCCTCCGCAGTCGATACGTGCGGGCCACGCTAGGTCCGCCCCGGGACGCACCGGAAGGCGATATCCCGTCCATCGGGTCGTGTATCGGCAAGCGGGACCGGACGTGCCCCACGTCCCGTCTCGGCGCACACTCCCTGTCGGACCGATCGACGAAGGAGAGCGTATGACCGACGGATCGAACCGCAGTTCGGCGGTGCGCATCGGAATCACCAGTCCGATCGTCACGCGGGTCCCCGGGGTCTCCGCCCGATGGGAAGCGGGCGCGGGTATCGAGGAACTGTCGCAGATCGCGGTCGCCGCCGATCGCGCGGGATTCCACCACCTCACCTGCAGCGAACATGTCGCCGTACCGGTGCCGGTGGCCGAGACGCGAGGTGGGACCTATTGGGATCCGCTGGCGACCCTCGGCTTCCTGGCGGCCCGCACCGATCGGATCCGGTTGGTCACCCAGGTTCTCGTCCTCGGCTACCACCATCCTCTGGAGATCGCCAAGCGCTACGGCACTCTCGACACGGTCAGCTCGGGACGGCTGACGCTGGGACTCGGCGTCGGTTCGCTCGAGGAGGAGTTCGCGTTGCTCGATGCGCCGTTCACCGATCGTGGCGCCCGTGCGGACGACGCCCTCGCGGCACTGCGCGCTTCCCTCTCACAGCGCGAACCCTCCTATCGTGGAGAATATTTCGAGTACTCGGAGGTGGTCGTCGACCCCTGTGCCGTGCAACCGCGGGTGCCGATGTGGATCGGCGGCCGCACCCCGCGTTCCCTACGACGCGCGTGCGAGTTCGGGGACGGCTGGGTGCCCTTCGGTCTGGCCTTCGACGACATGAAGGCGATGCTCGCGAAGAGACAGCCGCCGCCCGGGTTCGAGATCGTGCTGTCGGTCGCCCGGCTCGACCCGCTCGGCGATCCCGATGCGACGCGGAGGCGACTCGACCGGGCGATCGCAGCGGGCGCGACGATCGTCGGCGCCGGTGTGGACGCCGGATCCGCCGACCACTACTGCGACCAGCTCTCCGCCCTCGCCGAACTGTTCGGCGAGGAATTCGGTGATCTCGACGAGCGGTGACCCCGACATCTCCCGCTGTCCGGGAGAACGTCGATGCCGTGTGCCGGTAGGTCGCTAGCGTCGGCGCGACACCTTTCGTCCCGCACCATCACAGGAGCGACCGTGACCGTTTCCGACGCCCGTACGCAGCGCATCCGCGCCACCGTGCACGCCTATCTCGACGCCGTGGCAGCGGGGGTGGCGGTCGACATCGCCGCCCTGTATGCCGACGACGCCACCCTGGAGGATCCTGCCGGCAGCGAACCCCGCGTCGGCAAGGCAGCGATCACCGAGTTCTACAAGGCTGTCGAAGCCACGGAGAACACCACCGAGCTGCTCACGCTCCGGATCAGCGGAGCGACCGCCGCCTTCCACTTCCGCGTGGTCACGACGGCGGGTGAACAGACCTACGAAGTGGAGCCCATCGACGTCATGACGTTCGACGACGAGGGACGAATCACCAGCATGCGAGCGGTCTGGGCGCCGAGCGACATGCGTGTTCGCTGACCGGTCGACGGGACACGGTTCGCGCACTGCGCCGTGGGTGACGGACACTGGAACGAACGCCGATCGATTGGAGTTTTTGGATGACAGCGGAACACGCGGTGCTCGATCCTCGACGGATCCGCGACGTGATGAGCAATTTCTGCACGGGCGTCACGGTGATCACCGCGCTCGACGGCGACGAGCCTCTCGGGTTCGCGTGCCAGTCGTTCGTGTCCGTATCACTGGATCCGCCGCTCATCTCGTTCTGCCCCGCCCGCACCTCGAAGACGTGGCCGAAGATCCGGGAGGTGGGCACCCTGGCCGTCAACGTCCTGTCCGAGAGCCAGCGCACCCTGTGCGGTGCGTTCGCGGTGAGCGGCGGCAACAAGTTCCGCGGGGTGCGCTGGGAACGAGGCGACAACGGCGCTCCGGCCATCGAGGGAGCCCTCGCGCGGGTCGAGGCGACCGTGGAGACCGAGTACGAGGCCGGCGACCACACGATCGTGCTGGCACGGGTCACCGGGCTGACGTCACTGCACACCAACGGCCCCCTGCTGTTCTTCCAGGGCACCTACGGCGGTTTCGACCGCGGATGACGGGAATAGACGGTCACCGGTAGAGGTTGCTCCGGGGGTGTGCCCGGCGGCCGATACCGGGCCCCGACGCGAAGGATCACCGGTGACCGTTCCCCTCTCCATCCTCGACCTCGCCCACATCGGCAAGGGTGAGACCGCCCGCGAGAGCTTCGACGCCAGCGTGAAGATGGCCCGGCTCGCCGAGCAGTGGGGCTACCGGCGCATCTGGTACGCCGAGCATCACAACATGCCGACGATCGCCTCGTCGGCGACGAGCGTGCTCATCGCGCACGTCGCCGCGCACACCTCGTCGATCCGTCTCGGCTCGGGCGGCATCATGCTGCCCAACCATTCGCCGCTGACCATCGCCGAACAGTTCGGCACCCTCGCCACGCTGCATCCGGGCCGCATCGATCTCGGTCTCGGGCGCGCGCCGGGCAGCGACCAGAAGACCATGCGGGCACTGCGACGCGACCCGACCTCGGCCGACAGCTTCCCGCAGGACGTCCTCGAACTGCAGGCGTATCTGAAGGGCGAGTCGCGGATACCGGGGGTCGACGCGATTCCCGGTAAGGGCACCGACGTTCCGCTGTACATCCTCGGATCGTCGCTGTTCGGGGCGAAACTCGCTGCGTTGCTGGGGCTTCCGTACGCATTCGCATCGCACTTCGCTCCGCAGGCGCTCGAGGACGCGGTGAAGCTGTACCGCCGCGAGTTCCAGCCCTCCCCCGAGCATCCGGAGCCCTACGTCATCGCCGGCGTCGGCGTCATCGCCGCCGACAGCACCGAGGAAGCGCTGTCGTTGTTCGAGGCGACCAAGCGCGCACGGGTCGTGCAGATGGTCGGACGCGGACGCACTTTCACCGACGAGGAGATCGACATGCTGCTCGACTCCCCCGCCGGGATGCAGGTGCTCGAGATGCTGCGGTACACGGCCGTGGGCACTCCCGGCCAGGTGCGCGACTACCTCGACCGCTTCACCGAACACGCGCAGGCCGACGAACTGATCGTCGTCTCCTCGGCCCCCGGACGCGACGCCTGGCTGCGCTCGCTGGAGCTCGTCGCCGAGGTCAGCGACCTGGTCCCGGCCTGATCGACGAGGGCTTACGCGTCAGGCTACCGGCGGGTACACTTCGGCGACCGGTCAGAACCCGAGTCGTCAATCGCAGGAGCAGAATGAAGTACCGCACCCGCGCTGTCGCCGCCGCGGCTCTCACCGTCGCGGCAGCACTCACCGCGCCGGCCACCGCCGCAGCCGATTCGCCATCCCCCGACGGACCCACCATCTCGGTGACGATCCGCAACGACACCGACGCACCGATGGTGCTCACGTCGAAGGACAATCCCTACGGGAGGTGGGTGGACGAGCCGGCCACCGTGGTTCCGGCCCGGTCGACGGAGACGGTGTCGGCGAGCAGCACCGATCGCCGCGGATTCGGAATCCGGATCGGCTACACGATGCCCGGCGACGCGACGGTAGCGCTCATGGCCAACAACTACGGCACGGGCGTCGCGAACGGCGACGGTACCCACATCGAAGGCGTCAACCGGCACGGATTCGCGGTCGCGACGACCGTGGAGGACGGATATCCGTTCATGACAGCGAACTTCGCCGTCACCCGCCCCTGACACGGCACCGGGCCCGGAAGGATACCTGCGTATCCTTCCGGGCCCGGACTCGTCGGGTCACATACTCAGCGCGATGCCGCGTCCATCACCGACAGGTGCGCGAACAACGCGCTCGTGCCGATCGGATTGCCGCCGCCGGGGTAGACGGTGCCGCTGGGTGCGGCCATCGTGTTGCCCGCCGCGTACAGCCCGGGGATCGGTTCGCCGTTGCCGTCGAGCACGCGACCGACGGTGTCGGTCCGCAACCCGCCCTTGGTACCGAGGTCCGAGATGCCGAACTGCGCCGCGTGGAAGGGTCCCTGTTCGATCGGAACCAGCGCGGAACCGCCGCCGGTGAAGGCCAGATCGTACGGCTCGCCACCGCGATCGAAGTCCTCGTCGACGCCCTTCGCAGCCAGCTCGTTCCACCGGGCGACAGTCGCCTGCAGGGTCTCCGCAGGCACGCCGATCTGCTCGGCGAGCTCCTCGAGGGTGCCGGCGGTCTTCCACAACCCCGCCTCGACGTACTTCTCGGTTTCGACGAGAGGCACATTCGTCGCCCCGACCGGCGGAACCGCCCCGCGCCGGTCGTCGTAGATCATCCAGAACGGCAGGGTCATCTCACCACGCTCCATGCGGGCGATGACGTCCCGGCCCAGTCGGTCGTAGGGCGCGTACTCGTTGGTGAACCGCTTGCCCTCCTGGTCGACGAAGATGCCGCCGGTGAAGCACAGCGCGAACGCCGAGCGTCCGTCCGGATGGGTCAGACCCGGCGACCACCAGGCCTCGCCCATCAGATCCACATCGGCGCCCACGGCGATACCCGCCTGGTGCGCCTTGCCGAGATTCGACCACGGACCCATGGAGTCCCGTGCAGCGCCCGGCACACCGTACTTGCTGCGCATCTCGTCGTTCTGATCGAAACCGCCGGCTGCGAGGACGATGCCCTTGCGCGCGCGGATCGTCCGCCGCTCACCGTTGTTCTCGACGACCGCGCCGACCACCACACCGTCCTCGACGATGAGTTCCTCGAGCGGGGTGTTCCGGTGCAGCTCCACATTCGGGTACTTGCGCATGGCGACGAGGAATCGGCCGACGAGAGCGCGACCACCGATGAGCACATCGGGCAGGGCCTCACCGTTGCGTTCGCGGCCGAGGGGGCCACGGACCGACTCGTTGAGCTCGGGGTCGTCGGCGACCGGCAGGGGCGACGGGATGATGTGACGGCCCTGCGCGCGGGCCTTCGGGGCCTTGCCGAAATAGTCGGGCCACGGGTAGACCATGAATTCGAGGTCGTCGTCGGATTCCAGGTAGTCGACGAGGGGGGCGCCGCCGCGGACGTAGGCCTCCTGCAGCTCGCGCGGGGTGCGGTCGCCGACGACCGCGTGGTAGTAGGTCAGCGCGTCCTCGATGGTGTCGTCGTCACCGGCACGCTGCAAGACCGCGTTGGTGGGAAACCAGACACCCCCACCACCGGAATACGCCGTGGTACCGCCGAAGTACTCGGACGCCTCGACGAGGATCACCGAAAGTCCTTCACGTGCAGCGGTGTACGCACCGCAACACCCTCCGGCTCCCGACCCCACCACGAGGACGTCGCATTCTTCCGCCCACTCCGTCATGACTGCTGCCTTCCGTCGACCGTTCGTGTGGAACACGCCACACTAGGCAGAAGGTGAAGAGTCGCGACACGATCATCTCGCTGTACGGGAGAAAAACGTCCGATCGGTCGCGCTCGACCGTGGTGCGGTCGGTCCCGCTCGACCGCGGTGCGGTCAGTCCCGCTCGACCGCGGTGCGGTCAGTCCCGTCGGTTGCGCGGCTTCCAGACCACGAGGGCATTGCTGCGGGCCACCGGCACCAGATCGCCGCGCGTCGAACGCAACTGCACGACCTCTGCGTTGAGTTCCGCGACGCGATGCTGCAGCGCCTCGACCTGGTTGGTCAATTCGATGATCCGCTTGATCCCGGCGAGGTTGACGCCTTCGTCCTGGGAGAGTCGCTGCACCTCGCGCAGCAGTTCGACGTCGCGCGGCGAATACCGGCGGCCGCCGCCGCTGGTGCGATGCGGGGTGACGAGTCCGAGTCGGTCGTAATTACGCAGCGTCTGCGCATGCATCCCGGCGAGTTCTGCTGCCACCGAGATGACGTAGACGCGCGCATCGGGGTCCGGTGACAGATCCCGCGGCATTCTCGTCTCGCTCATCACGCACCTGCCCATCCCTCTCGAGGATCGAAACCGCCTGCCTCTTCTGCACGAAGATAGTTGTGAAGTGCTTCCGTCGCCTTCTCGTCGAGATTCTGCGGGATCGCGACCTTCACGGTCACGAGCAGATCTCCGGCGCCGCCCCCGCGCTTGGGGACGCCGCGTCCACGCACCCGGAGGACCCGCCCGTCGGCGGTTCCCGGCGGGATCTTGAGCCCCACCCGGCCGTCGAGGGTCGGCACCGAGACGGTGCCACCCAGGACGAGTTCGCCGTAACTGACGGGCAGCACGAGGGTGAGATCGTCGCCCTCACGGCCGAACACGCGGTCGGGTCGCACGTGCACCGTCACGAACAGGTCGCCCGACGGGGCACCGCGCAGACCGGCCTCGCCCTGGCCGGCGAGACGGATACGGGAGCCGTCCTTGATACCGGCGGGCACACGCACGGTGATGGTGCGGGTGCGGTTCTGGACACCGGTGCCGCGGCAGTCGGTGCAGGGATTGTCGATGATCGATCCGCTGCCCCGGCAGTCGTCACAGGGCTCGGAGAAACCGAACGCACCCTGGTTGCGGGAGACCACACCGCTTCCGTTGCAGTTCGGGCACACCCGCGGACTCGTTCCCGGCTGGGCACCGCTGCCGTGGCAGGTGGTGCACGGCGCCGGGCTGGTCATCCGCAGGGGAATCGTGACGCCCTGAACGGCGTCGCGGAAGTCGAGCGTCGTCTCGGTCTCGACATCGGACCCGCGGCGCGGACGCGAACGACCGGCGGTGGGCGCGGTGCCGCCACCGGCGCGGTTGAACAGCCCGCCGAACAGGTCGCCGAGCCCACCGTCGCCGCCACCACCACCGCCGAACAGGTCGCCGATGTCGAAGGTCGCCCCGGTGCCACCGGAGAATCCGCCGGTGCCGGCACGGAAGCCACCACCGCCGGGGAAACCGCCGGAGGCGAACATGCGCCGGGTCTCGTCGTATTCCTTGCGCTTGGCGGGATCCGACAGAACGGCGTTGGCCTCGCTGACGGCCTTGAAGCGCTCTTCGGCCTTCGCGTCACCGTGGTTGGCGTCGGGATGCAGATCCCGTGCCAGTTTCCGGTAGGCCTTCTTGATCTCGTCCTGCGTCGCGTCGGGGGAGACGCCCAGGTCCTTGTAGAAGTCCTTCTCGATCCACTCCCGCTGGCTCACCGGGCGTCTCCTCCTCTCGCGTTTTCTTGTTCTTACTCTGTGCCGGACTCACCCGACGGCGTATCCACCGGATCGCCGTCGGTCACCGTCACCATCGCGTGCCGCAGAATGCGGTCGCCGAAGCGGTAGCCCTTGCGGAGCACCGCCCCGAGCACCGGATGGTTGCCGTCGCCTTCCATCTGGACGGCCTCGTGCAGTTCGGGATCGAAGGCATCGCCCTCGACACCGAATGCGGCCAGTCCGAGGGAGTCGAACACGCCGGTGAGCTTGTCCGACAATGCTTTCAACGGACCCGACTCGAGGTCGCCGTGCGCGCGGGCACGGTCGAGGTCGTCGAGGACGTCGAGGAACTTCGCCGCGACGGATGCCTTGGCCTCCTCCGCGGACGCCGCGCGCTGCGCTTCGGCGCGGCGACGGTAGTTCGCGAACTCCGCGCTCACCCGCTGCAGGTCGGCGGTGCGCTCGGCGAGTTCCTTCGCCTCCTGCGACTGCCCCTCGGTCTTCTCGGCCTTCTCGGCCTCACCCTCCGCAGGAACCGACTCGATCACCTCACCCTCCTCGGCGCGCGGCTCGTCGGCCGGGTCGCGCACCTCGAAGGTCTCGGGGTCGATCCGTCGCTTGTCGGTGACGGTCACCGGTTCCTGCTCGGGCTTGTCGGCACTCACTTCTTCTCCGAATCGTTGGGCTCGTCGACGACCTCGGCGTCGACGACGTCGTCGGCACCTGCGGCCGCGCCGTCACCGGCAGCGGCACCGTCGGCGCCCTGCGCCTCGTAGATGGCCTGGCCGAGTGCCTGCGACTCGGTCGCGAGCTTCTCGACGGCGGCCTTGACCGCGTTGATGTCCGAGCCGGAGAGAGCGTCGTTGGCCTCCTTGACGGCAGCCTCGACCTTCTCCTTGACGTCGGCCGGCACCTTGTCCTCGTTCTCCTTGATGAACTTCTCGGTCTGGTGCACGAGCGACTCGGCCTGGTTGCGGACCTCGGCCTCCTCGCGACGCTTGCGGTCCTCCTCGGCGTGGGCCTCGGCATCCTTGACCATCCGGTCGATCTCCTCCTGGGACAGGCCGGAGCCTTCCTGGATCTTGATCGTGTTCTCCTTGCCGGTGCCCTTGTCGCGGGCGGTGACGTGGACGATGCCGTTGGCGTCGATGTCGAAGGTCACCTCGATCTGCGGGACACCGCGCGGAGCCGGTGCGATGCCGCCGAGCTCGAAGGAGCCGAGCAGCTTGTTGTGCGCCGCGATCTCACGCTCACCCTGGAAGACCTGGATCTGCACGGACGGCTGGTTGTCGTCGGCCGTGGTGAAGGTCTCCGACCGCTTGGTGGGGATCGTGGTGTTGCGCTCGATGAGCTTGGTCATCACGCCGCCCTTGGTCTCGATACCGAGCGACAGCGGGGTGACGTCGAGCAGGAGCACGTCCTTGACCTCGCCCTTGAGGACGCCGGCCTGCAGGGCAGCACCCACGGCGACGACCTCGTCGGGGTTCACACCCTTGTTGGGCTCGCGGCCACCGGTGAGCTCGCGCACCAGATCGGTGACGGCGGGCATACGGGTCGAGCCGCCCACGAGGACGACGTGGTCGATGTCGCCGACGGAGATGCCGGCGTCCTTGACGACCTGCTGGAACGGAGCGCGGGTGCGCTCGAGGAGGTCGCCGGTGATCTTCTGGAACTCCGAGCGGGACAGCTGCTCGTCGAGGAAGAGCGGGTTCTTGTCGGCGTCGACGGTGATGTACGGCAGGTTGATCGAGGTCGACTGCGAGGACGACAGCTCGATCTTCGCCTTCTCCGCGGCCTCACGCAGACGCTGCAGGGCCATCTTGTCCTTGGTCAGGTCGACGCCGTGCTGCGCCTTGAACTTGTCGACGAGCCAGTTGACGATGCGCTCGTCCCAGTCGTCGCCGCCGAGATGGTTGTCGCCGGAGGTCGCGCGGACCTCGACGACGCCGTCGCCGATCTCGAGGAGGGACACGTCGAAGGTGCCGCCACCGAGGTCGAAGACCAGGATGGTCTGTTCCTTCTCACCCTTGTCGAGGCCGTAGGCGAGCGCGGCCGCGGTGGGCTCGTTGACGATGCGCAGGACGTTGAGACCGGCGATGGTGCCGGCTTCCTTCGTCGCCTGACGCTGGGCGTCGTTGAAGTACGCCGGGACGGTGATGACCGCGTCGGTGATGTCTTCACCGAGGTACGACTCGGCGTCGCGCTTGAGCTTCATCAGCGTGCGGGCGCTGATCTCCTGCGGCGTGTACTTCTTGTCGTCGATGGCCACGGTCCAGTCGGAGCCGATGTGGCGCTTGACCGAACGGATGGTGCGGTCGACGTTGGTGACCGCCTGGTTCTTGGCGGGCTGCCCCACCAGAACCTCACCGTTCTTCGCGAATGCGACGACGGACGGGGTGGTACGGGACCCCTCCGCGTTGGCGACCACCACGGGCTCGCCGCCTTCCAGAACGGAAACGACCGAGTTGGTGGTTCCGAGGTCGATGCCGACCGCACGAGCCATAATTTTCCTCCAATGTTCCTGCCGCGGCGCGTGTGCACCGCGAAAACGTTCCATGCCGACCTGAGCCTGTTCGACTCAGGTGAGCGCGGTCGACTCAAGCCTGCACCGGAGCGACTCTCGTCGTCAAGTGAAGTTGAGCCTGTTGCACTCAAGTTGTCTGACTCGTCCAACGGCAGGTCGTGGGAATTTGTTCCGGAGGTGACGAGCGTCACTCATGTGCCCAATCCTGTCGGCTCGTCTGCCGCCGCGTCCGAAACGACCCGCTGGGCGGGATATGCCGGTGCCGTGCCGCTTCTCTCGGTCATAGCGTGAATTCACTTCATGAACCCCAGGTCCGGTCCTGTACGGACCGGACGGCTCGTGCTCGCGGAAAGGCTTCCCCCAGTGAACGGACGACATTCGGAACCCGAGATCATCACCGACTTCGACGTCGTCGTAGTCGGTGCCGGCATCGCCGGTTTGTACGCGATCCATCGTTTCCGCAGCCGCGGCCTGACGGTCCGGGCGTTCGAGGCCGGATCCGGGGTAGGCGGTGTCTGGTACTGGAACCGCTACCCCGGAGCGCGCTGCGACGTCGAGTCCATCGACTACTCGTACTCGTTCTCCCCCGACCTCGAGCAGGAATGGAACTGGAGCGAGAAGTACGCCACTCAGCCCGAGATCCTGGCCTATCTCGAGCACGTCGCCGATCGTTTCGAGCTGCGCCGCGACATTCGGTTCGACACCCGGGTCACGTCGGCGGTTCTCGACGAGGACACTCTGCGCTGGACCGTACGCACCGACGGCGGCGACGTGGTCTCGGCGCGGTTCTTCGTCGTAGCGGCCGGACCGCTCTCGAATGCGAATATTCCTGCCTTCGACGGCCTCGAACGTTTCACCGGCGATGTCTTCCACACCGCCCACTGGCCCCACGACGGTGTCGATTTCACCGGCCGGCGCGTCGGCGTGATCGGCACCGGATCGTCGGGCATCCAATCCGTCCCGATCATCGCCGAGCAGGCCGAGAAGCTGTTCGTCTTCCAGCGCTCCGCCAACTACAGCATTCCGGCGGGCAACAGGCCGCTCGACGACACCGCCCGCGCCGAACAGAAGGCGAACTACGCCGAACGACGGCGGTTGTCCCGGGAATCCGGTGGCGGTTCCCCGCACCGGCCGCATCCGAAGCCGGCACTCGAGGTGTCCGAGGAGGAACGACGCGCCGTCTACGAGGAACGCTGGAAACTCGGTGGTGTCCTCTTCTCGAAAGCCTTCCCGGATCAGCTCACCGACCGGGCGGCCAACGACACCGCCCGCGCGTTCTGGGAGGAGAAGATCCGCGCGGTCGTCGACGATCCCGCAATCGCCGAACTGCTCGTCCCCGAGGACCATCCCATCGGGGCCAAGCGCATCGTCACCGACAGCGGCTACTACGAGACGTACAACCGCGACAACGTCGAACTCGTCGACCTGCGCAGCACCCCGATCGTAGGGATGGACGAGACCGGCATCATCACCACCGGGGCCCACTACGACCTCGACGGGATCGTCCTCGCCACCGGTTTCGACGCCATGACCGGATCACTCGACAAGCTCGAGATCGTGGGGCGCGGTGGACGTAGCCTGAAGGACAAGTGGGCCGCCGGACCACAGACCTATCTCGGCCTCGGCATCGACGGCTTCCCCAACTTCTTCAACCTCACCGGCCCCGGCAGCCCGTCGGTCCTTGCGAACATGGTGCTGCACTCCGAACTTCACGTCGACTGGGTCGCCGACGTCATCGCCTATCTCGACGCTCGCGGCGCGGCCGGCATCGAGGGCACCCCGGAGGCCGTTGCCGACTGGGTGGAGGAATGTCGCAGCCGGGCCGAGGCGTCGTTGCTGAATTCCGCGAACTCCTGGTACGTCGGCGCGAACATCCCCGGACGACCCCGCGTGTTCATGCCCTTCCTCGGCGGCTTCGGTGCCTACCGCGACATCATCACCGAGGTAGCGGAATCCGGCTACAAGGGCTTCACGATCATCGAGGGTTGACATTCGCCGCGATCGACGCACGTCACGAGGCGGGCTCTGCCGGAACACGGCGGAGCCCGTTCCCTGCCTCGGCGTCCGGGTTCTGCAACCGACGCGAGTACCCGGCGGGCCGCGCCGACAGCCGAGCGCGAATGCTCCGCTGCCGGCACGACCCGGTGTGCGTGATCGGAATCAGTTGCGCCCGTCGAACAACGCGTCCGGTCGTAACTTCTCGTTCAAGGTTCTCGCACGTTTGGATGCCAGGCGCTCGAACTGCTCGGGGTGGCTCGAGATCCAGAAGTCGTCGCGCACGATGCCGTCGAACAACACCCGCGCGGCGTCGTCCGGCGCCATGCCTTCCCGGATCTGTTCACGCCAGAAACCGGCGTCGTCAGTGGTCGCGTCGCGGACCGGGACGTCCTCGAAGATGCGCGTGGCGACCTGGCCCGGACTGAACACCGAGACACCGATCTGCGGATACACCTCGGCGCATTCGAGATAGAGACATTCGGTGAGCGCCTGGACGCCGTGCTTCGACGCCGCGTAGGCCGTCATCCGCGGTGTGATGGCGATGCCACCCACCGAGCACGTGTTCACGATGTGCGACCGACGCGGGTCGGCACCCATCCGCGGGACGAACGAGCGGATACCGTGGAAGACACCCAGCAGATTGACGTCGATCACCCGGCGCCACTCGTCGGCGGGAACCTCCCACGTGAAACCGAGAGATTCCAGCCCCGCATTGTTGAGAAGCACCGACACCGAACCGAATTCGGAGTACACCGCGTCCGCGAGGGCATCCACCGCGGCCGCATCACGGACGTCGGTCGGGATCACCAGCGCCGTGTGCCCGTCGGCTCGCAGCTTCGCCGCGACCGTCTCGGCACGGTGGGCGGAGACGTCCGCGAGCACCACGTTCATGCCGAGTTCGGTGGCCCGGCGGGCCGCGCTCTCCCCGATGCCGCTGCCGGCTCCGGTCACGACAGCGGTGCCGCCCGCAAGATCCTCGAATCGCACGGTGCCTCCTACTTCACGCAGTGGCCGGCGTCGACGGGCAAAGTCACACCGGTGACGTAGCGGGATTCCTCGGATGCGAGGAACAGGCTCGCGTTCGCGATGTCCTCGGGCTCGATCAACGGCACCGGAAGCAGATGCATCGATTGCAGAGCCGCCTCGAATTGTTCCCGTGTCGGGTCCTCGGCACCCGGGCAGAAGGTGCGCATCGTGGCCGGGTTCTCGACCATCGGGGTCCGGGTGTTGGCGGGATGGATCGTGTTGACCCGCACCCGTTGCGGCGCAAGCTCGTTCGCGAGCGATTTCATCAGGCCCACGACACCGTGTTTGGCGGCGGTGTAATGGCCGACACTCACGAGCCCACGAAGACCGGCGATGGAGCTGATCAGCACGATCGAACCTCCGCGCCCGCCGTCCAGGATGTGGGGAATGGCCGCCTTGCACGTGCGCCACACGCCGGTCAGGTTGACGTCGAGCATGGTCTGCCAGCGTTCGGTGTCCATCTCGGTCGCCCGGCCCGAGGAGCTGATCCCCGCCGTCGCGCACACGACGTCCAGGCGGCCGAGTGTTGCGACCGCCTGCGCCACCGCATCGTCGAGCGACGGCTGATCGCGCACGTCCACCTCGAAGGGACAGATCTTCCGACCGAGCGATTCCACCAGTCGCACGGTCTCGGCGAGATCGTGGGGTGACGCACCGGGAGTGGTCGCATGTTCGACCGGTGCGCACACGTCGACGGCGACGATGTCGGCGCCCTCCTGCGCGAACCGCACGGCCTGGGCGCGTCCCATACCTCGTGCCGCACCGGTGATCAGCGCGACCTTCCCTTCCAGGCGTCCACTCATCAGGCCACCTTCTGGGTCAGACCGCCGTCGACGATCATCTGCAGGCCGGTGACGTACCGGGATTCGTCCGATGCCAGGAACAACACCGCATTGCTCACGTCGACCGGTTCGATCCACGGCACGCGCAGGACCGTCTTCCTCGACAGCACCTCGGCGGCGTCGTCGGCGGTGGGAGCGTCGAGGTCGGGGCGCAGCCGCGCGAAGGTCGCGGGATTGAGCGTCATCGGCGTCGCCGCCGCACCCGGGTGGACCGTGTTGACGCGGATCGTCCGTGACCCGAGTTCGTTGGCGAGGGTCTTGGCCAGGCCCGTGACCGCGTGCTTCGCCGCCGAGTAGTGCGACGCCCCCGGTACGGCCTTGATCGCGGCGGTGGAACTGACGATGATCACCGAGCCCCCGGCGGGATCGAGTTCGGCGACACCGGCCTTGACGGTGTGCCAGGTGCCGGTGAGGTTGACGTCGATCGACCGGTTCCAGATCTCGTCGTCGATCTCCCAGGACGGTCCCGGATTGTCACTGATGCCGGCGTTGGCGACCACGACGTCGAGCGGCCCGAGTTCGGACACTCCGGACCGCACCGCCGCGACCACCGCGTCGAAGTCGCGGACGTCCGCGGTTCCGGTGACGATCCGGCGCCCCGTGGCCCGCACGAGGCGGGCAGTTTCGGCCAATGCGGGCTCCGTGCGACCGCCCGGCAGATCCAGCGCGACGATGTCGGCGCCTTCCTCGGCCAGCCGTGTCGCGCACGCGCGACCGAGCCCACCTCCCGCACCCGTGATCAATACGGTCTTCCCCGTCATCCGCATGGTGCACCTGCTGTCGTCCGCACGATCCGTGTTTCCTTCCGACGTGGCTTGCCGTGAGGTGACGCTAACCAGCGGGGACTCGCGTTCGGGAGGGTTTCTCCCACGTGGCGGGAGGGACGCGTCCGAGCCTTCGGTTCTTCGCGTTCCATCCAGCGGGAGGAACTGTTTCCCTCCGACACGCCGATGAGTTCTATGAGGCAGATCACATATCTCTCCCCCATGACGGTACGGAGGAATTCATGTCTCTCGACGCAACCCCGGCAGTCTCGGACGACGACATCGAGGTCCGCGAGATCGAAGCCGCGGCAGCCCCCACCCGCTTCGCGCGTGGCTGGCACTGTCTCGGTCTCCTCCGCGACTTCCAGGACGGCAAGCCGCACTCCATCGAGGCCTTCGGCACCAAGCTCGTCGTCTTCGCCGACAGCAAGGGACAACTCAACGTCCTCGACGCCTACTGCCGGCACATGGGCGGTGACCTGAGCCGCGGTGAGATCAAGGGTGACTCCATCGCGTGTCCGTTCCACGACTGGCGCTGGAACGGTAAGGGCAGATGCACCGACATCCCCTACGCCCGCCGCGTGCCGCCGATCGCCAAGACCCGCGCGTGGACGACGCTCGAGCGCAACGGTCAGCTCTACGTGTGGAACGACCCGCAGGGCAACCCGCCGCCGGCCGACGTCACGATCCCCGAGATCGCGGGCTACGGCACCGACGAGTGGACGGACTGGAGCTGGAAGACTCTGCGCATCAAGGGCTCGCACTGCCGCGAGATCGTCGACAACGTCGTCGACATGGCGCACTTCTTCTACATCCACTACTCGTTCCCGCGTTACTTCAAGAACGTCTTCGAAGGCCACACCGCCACGCAGTACATGCACTCCACCGGCCGGGAGGACGTCATCTCCGGCACCAACTACGACGACCCCAACGCCGAGCTGCGTTCTGAGGCCTCGTACTTCGGTCCGTCGTACATGATCGACTGGCTCGAATCCGATGCCAACGGCCAGACCATCGAGACGGTCCTCATCAACTGTCACTACCCGGTGAGCAACGACGAGTTCGTGCTGCAGTACGGGGCGATCGTCAAGAAGCTGCCGGGTCTGTCCGACGAGGCGTCGGCCGGAATGGCCGCACAGTTCGCCGAGGGTGTGCAGCTGGGTTTCGAGCAGGACGTCGAGATCTGGAAGAACAAGGCACCCATCGACAACCCGCTGCTGTCCGAGGAGGACGGCCCGGTGTACCAGTTGCGCCGCTGGTACCAGCAGTTCTACGTCGACGTCGAGGACGTCACCGAGGACATGACCAAGCGCTTCGAGTTCGAGATCGACACCACCCGGGCGGTCGCGAGCTGGCAGAAGGAGGTCGCGGAGAACATCGCGAAGCAGGCCGAGGGTTCTGCCACGGCGTCCTAGTCCCCCGCCGCGCAGAACCACACCCACCAGAAGGAAAGTCAGCATGAGCTACGAAGTCCTGGCCTGTATCGAGGCCGCCGCCGACGACATCTTCGTCGAAGGCATCGAGGCCGAGCGGATCGGCAAGGTCGCCGACGCGACCGCCAAGCGCATGAAGGAGGCCGGCTGCATCCGCATGCTGCAGCCCAAGGAACACGGCGGCCTCGAGGCCCACCCGCGCGAGTTCGCGGAGACCGTCATGCGGATGGCGTCGATCAACCCGTCGGCGGGCTGGGTCCACGGCATCGTGGGCGTGCACCCCTGGCAGCTCGCGTTCGCCGACCCCCGGGTCCAGCAGGAGGTCTGGGGCGAGGATCAGGACACGTGGCTCGCGTCGCCGTACATGCCGGGCGGCATGTGCGTGCCGGTCGACGGCGGTTACACGTTCTCCGGCAGGTGGTCGTTCTCCTCCGGGACCGACCACTGTGACTGGGCGTTCCTCGGTGCCTTCGCGTGCAACCCGGACGGCAGTATGCAGATGCCGCCGCGAATGCTGCACGTGATCATTCCGCGCTCGGACTACGAGATCATCGAGGACTCCTGGGACGTCGTGGGTCTGCGCGGCACCGGCTCCAAGGACGTCGTGGTCGAGGACGCGTTCGTGCCCGACTACCGCGTCATGGACTGCGACGAGGTCATCGACGGGACCGCGGTGCGCAAGTACGGCCGCACCGAGACGCTGTACCTGATGCCGTGGTCGAACATGTTCCCGCTGGGCATTACGTCGGCCACCATCGGCATCTGCGAGGGTCTCCTGCACCACGCCAACGAGTACCAGCGCGAGCGCATCAACCCGCAGGGCACCGCGGTCAAGGACGATCCGTACACGATGTTCGCGATCGGTGAGGCCACCGCGAAGCTGCGGTCGGCGCGGGATTCGCTGCTGGCCAACGTCGATCGCATGTGGGATCTGGTCGACGCCGGCAGGACCCCGACGTTCGAGCAGCGCGCTCTGGGCCGCGAGACCCAGGTGAACGCGGCATGGCAGGCCGTCACCGCGATCGACCAGGTCTACGCCCGCTGCGGCGGCAACGCCCTGCGCATGGACAAGCCCATGCAGCGCTTCTGGCGCGACGCGCACGCCGGGCTGCACCACGCGATCCACGTTCCCGGCACCGTCTACCACGCCGCGACATTGAGCAGCCTCGGCGTGGACCCGCAGGGCCCGCTGCGTTCCATGATCTGACCGCTGGATCACCACTACTTCGAATCCACAACGGAGACATACCATGACGAACCCCCATGTCGGCGGCTTCGGCACCGACATCCGCGCCCTGGGCTACGTGAAGGTCCAGACCGACAACATCGAGCGCTGGCGCACCTTCGCGTTCGACGTGCTCGGTTTCGCGAAGGGCTCCGGCCCGGACCCCGACGCCCTGTACCTGCGCATGGACGAGCGCGCCGCGCGCATCGTCGTCGTACCGGGTGAGACCGACGAGGTCGTCACGGTCGGCTGGGAGGTCCGTGACCATGCCGCACTGGTCCGGGTCACCGAGGCCGTCGAACGCGCCGGCATCGCGGTCAAGCCGCTGTCGCTCGAGGAGGCGGACGCCCGCCGCGTCGAGGAGGTCGTCACCTTCCAGGATCCCGCCGGCACCACACTCGAGGTCTTCCACGGCGCGGTCCTCGACCACAGCCCGGTCGTGACCCCGTTCGGTGCCGAGTTCGTCACCGGCGCACAGGGTCTGGGTCACGTCGTGCTGCCGACGATGGATCCGAACGGCACGTTCGACTTCTACACCGACGTCCTCGGCTTCCTGCCGCGCGGCGCCTTCCGGATCCCGGCGCCGCCGGAGTTCGGCCCGCTGCGGGTGCGTTTCCTGGGTGTCAACCAGCGTCACCACAGCCTCGCGCTGTGTCCGGCCCCGCACGGCGGTGCGCCCGGCCTGGTGCACATCATGGTCGAGGTCGACACGCTCGACGCCGTCGGGCAGGCGCTCGACCGTGTCGTGAAGGACGGCTTCTCGGTGTCGTCGACGCTGGGCCGCCACACCAACGACAAGATGGTGTCGTTCTACGTGCGGGCCCCCGGTGGCTGGGATATCGAGTTCGGCACCGACGGGCAGTTGGTGGACGAGACGTTCTACACGTCCGAGGAGATCACCGCGGACAGTTACTGGGGCCACGACTGGTCCGGCAGCGAACCTCTCGCAGCGATGTAGCGCCACACGCTGCGCAGCCCTGTCCGTACAACCACAGATCGCTCCCCGAGGAGGGGGAACCCCATCCGGCCAGGACAACGGGTTCCCTCTCCTCGGCATACGATCCGGGTGATCCACTTCACAAAGCGGCAAGAGTATGTCACTATTCCTAATAGAAATACCAACGTCAGCTGTGTTTCGTGGCAATCTTCGCCCGGATCGAGGGAGATATCGGTGACCGCACCCGCGACTGCAGACTCCACCCCCACCGCGATTCTCGAACGAATCTCGCTCGTCCTGGACGCCTTCGACGGCCCGGGGCGCCTCACCCTCGCCCAGGTCGTCAGGCGGACCGGGCTCCCCCGCTCCTCCGCTCATCGGATGCTCGAACGCCTCGTAGAGATACGGTGGCTACGCCGCGAAGGCCGCGACTACGAGCTCGGCACCCGCCTGATGGAACTCGGCTCGATCGCCGTGCACCAGAACCGCCTGCACAGCGCGGCCGCTCCGATCCTGCAGGACCTGCACCGCGCCACCGGTTATGTGGTGCATCTCGGAGTGCTCGACGGATCCGATGTGCTCTATCTCGACAAGGTCGGTGGCCGGCTCGCTGCGGAGCTGCCCACCCGCGTGGGCAGCCGCTATCCCGCACGTGATTCCGCAATCGGCAAGACCCTGCTCGCCTACACGCCGGACGGCACCCACGACCTCACCGACTTCACTCCCGAACTGCGCAAGGTCCGGGAGATGGGCGTGGCGTACGAGGTGAGCCGGATCTCCGGGGGAATCGGCGTCATCGCGGTCCCGATCGGCCCCGTGGGCGATGTCGTCGCCGCCCTGTCCATCTGCGGACCGACCGGACACCTCGAATTCGATCATCGTCACGCGGCCCCGGTCCGTATGGCGGCGAAAGCGATCCACCGATCCCTCACCGGACGTCCCCGCACCGCGCCGGCTGCGCCACGCCCACGTCACCCCGGTCCGCCCGCCGCGACAGCGCACTCCCGCCTGCAATACGCCTGACCACCACATCCTGCGCCGTCGGTGCCCGCCACCGGCGGAAGGGAGAACTAGCTCCGCTCACGCCGTTCGAGACCGAGCACGAAATCCTCCACCTCGCGCCAGGATCCCGACGCCTTCGGAACCGGATTGCCCAACTCGTCGCGCGCCCGGACACCCGAGAACGTCTCGGCCGCCTCGTCGATGTCGGTCAGCACCTGTCTGGCCAGATCGATCTCCGCCTGGAAATAGCGTTCGGCCCACAGCAGGCTCATCCTGGAGAACGCCCAGGCGGGTTCGCGAGTCGCGTGCTCTCCGTGCAACCCGGCCCGCTCCCGCATCGCCTCCATGTTCTCGATATGCGACCGGACGAGTTTCTTCAGTTCCTCGGGCTCGTTGAGATGCCCCATCCACAGCCGCAGCATGAGGCCGTGTTTGAGGACCGGCTGCTCCACGGGCGCGTCCCGCGACCAGTTCCGCACGGCGCGGGTGCCACGCTCGGTGATGCGGTAGACCCTGCGGCCCCGCTCCCCGGGCTCGGACACCATTTCCGACTCGGCCAGTCCCGCCGACTCGAGTTTCTTCAACTCGGCGTAGATCTGGCTGACGGACGGACTCCAGTAGAAGAAGCCGATGCTCCAGTCCGCCCACTTCTTCAGGTCGTATCCGGTGAGTCCCTCACCGAAGGTGAGCATGCCCAGAACAGCCCAGCTCGTGGCGGGCAACGAC
This sequence comes from Rhodococcus gordoniae, assembly GCF_001646655.1. Taxonomy (GTDB): domain Bacteria; phylum Actinomycetota; class Actinomycetes; order Mycobacteriales; family Mycobacteriaceae; genus Rhodococcus; species Rhodococcus gordoniae. Next base: position 433,760 of record NZ_LPZN01000003.1, read on the forward strand.
GGATAACTGTCGTCGGACACGTCGGCGACAGGCTCGATCTCGGGCATGTTCGAAGCCTAACAGCCCAGGTAGATGCGGGTGCGGCAGCCGGGATTCCGTACCCGGGCCGGAACATGATCTCCCGGTCCGTGGGAGAACGGGCAGCCGGGCCGCTCGCCGGTGACTACCGTCGCAGTCACGATCAAGGAGGTCCGATCATGGACAGCGTCCGGTGCAACACGTGTGGCAATCGCGTCCTCGTCGAGAAGTACAGCGAGGCGCACACCAGCATCCAATGGCTCGACGACGCCGACCGCGTCTGCCCCGAGTTCGCACGGTCCCGCACCACCCGGGACGGTCGCGCCTGGGTTCCCACCTGCCACAAGTTGCAGCAGACGATCGACGACCTGATCGTCTCGGGCCAGATCGGCCTGTCGCTGCGCAGCTATCCGGTGCCCGGTCGACTCGAGTGACCCCCGACGGACCGCCGATCTCCCTCCCGGGGCTACCGCACCCCCGCGACCAGCCCTTCCGCACTGCGCGCCGCCACCGAGGCGGCCTTCGCGGTGAACGGATCGAGCAGCGGGTGCTCTGCACGGGACCGCCAGTGCCGCACCGCATCCACGGCCGCCGCCCGGATCTCGGCGGGCGAGGCGTCGTCGACGAGACCGAGCCGACGGGTGGCGCCGATCCCGAACCCACCGACCACGCGCTGCAACGCGAGAACCTCTTCGCCGGGCAACGACACCGTCGACGACCGCAATCTGCCCAGCAGTCGGAGCTCGGCGAAACCGTGGTCGTCGGCCAGTTCGCGCCGCACCACTCCCAGCAGTTCGCGGTCGCCGCACATGTCCAGCACCCGTTCGAGTGCCAGCAGCGCCGAGTGGGTCTTGAGCTGATCGGCACGCTGACCGAACTGCACGTCGATCACCTGACGCAGCTCGTCGAGCCCACTGCGCGCGACGAGTTCGGCGGCGAGAGAAGGTGAATCGCGGGCACCGAGCTGCACGAGCAGCACCGCCGTGCGGATGCCGAACAGACCGAACCTGTCCACCAGACGCGCGCGCATCCCGGGATCGACGGGAAGGTCGACGTCCGGTCGCGCGAAGCGGTCGGCCGACAACATCGCGACCTGCAGTTGCTCCGCCGGGACCTGCGCGAGCGCCTCGAACGCTGCGAACTCGTTCTGCCGCAGCGTCCGTGCGGCGAGCGCGAGCAATCCGGCGACCGGCACGACCGCCTGACACAGGCCGGTGCGTTCGAGTTCGTCGGTGAACCTCGCCGCGACCTGCTTCGCCGACATCATCGCGTCGGCGCGACCGGCCCCGACCTCGTCGGCACGCGACACCACCCCGACGATCCCGAGCGGCCCGGCTCCCCCGCCGACATGCCGGCCGATCCGCTCGAGGAACTCGACGTCGGCGGCACCGAGCGAACGCATCAGGTAGACGACGGCGTCGGCACCCGAGGCCGACTCCTCCGGGGTGAGCAGGGCCAGGGTCCGCGCCGACACCTCCCGCGACAGCGACGACGTGCCGGGAGTGTCGATGATGGTGGTCTGGGCCAGGGCGCTGGCCGGCCATTCGACGTCGATGAAGTCGACGCGGTCGGCGGTGAGATCACCGAGGTCGAAGGTCAGACGGCCGTCGGGGCGCTGCACGGGCACCGGCATGTGACGATCCCCGTCGTACCAGGCGTTCACCGACGGTACGGGTCCGTTGCGGTACCAGGTGACGACGCGCGTGCATTCCGTCGCGTCGGTGGGCGCGATGTCCTGTCCCACGAGCGCGTTGAGCAGGGTCGACTTGCCGGCCTTGAGGGATCCGGCGAGCGCGACCCGCAGCGGCTGGTCGAGTCGCGCGGCACACTCGTCGAGTCGGTCTGCGACAGCCGGGTTTCCACCGTACGACGCGCGGGCCCGGCCGAGCAGGTCGCGGGCGCGGGCGAGAGCCGGGATCACGCCTGCACTCCCGCGAGTTCCGCGGCGCGGGATCGCAGTCGGCCCAGTTCCGCGACCTGCATGTCGAGTTCACCGATCCGACGCCGGCGTTCCTGCTCCTGCACGGTCGCGGCCTGCCGGGCCGCGTCGAGCGACTCGTCGAGCGAACGCAGTGTCTGCTCGGCGATCTCGGTGAAGTGATCGCGGAGCTGACGCTGGATGAGGCGCAGCCGGTCCTTCGATTCCTTGCCGACCTGGAAACTCACGTCGTCGGTGAACTTGCGGATCGCGTTCTTCGCGTCGGCGCGACGCTTGGTGAGCCGTACCTGCTTGTCGTCGCGGTATGCCTTGGTGCCCAGCACGACTCCGGCTCCCACCGAGATCGGGTTCACGAGGGCCATGCCCATGAGGGTGGTGACGAGACCGAACATGAGCACCCCACCGTAGGAGCCCTTCATGCCGACGAGCACCTTCTGACCGATCCCGATCCGGCCGGATTCGAGATCGGACAGGTTCTCGACGGGTTCGAGCAGTCTCGACAGGTCGCCGAGATGCAACGACGGCAAGGAGTCGTCGTCGAGTGCGAAGTGCTCGGCGACCTTGCCTGCGAGCGCCTCGGCGCGTTCGTGCGCCCACACGAAGTTGTCGCCGACGGATTCGGCGACCTGCTCGGCCAGCCACTGCCCGAGGCGCGGCCATTCCTTACCCGGATCGCATTCGTCCACGGACGCTTCAGCATCGCGGGTGACCGTGCGCAACCGGTCGCGCAGATCGTGGTCGATGTCGGCCGCGAGGTCGGCGATGCCGTCCGACAACGTGATCTGCCACCGCGCCGCCCGCGTGCGCAACGCTTCGGTCGCGGCGCGCGCCCGGTTCAGGTCCTCGATCGCGGCATTGCCGGATTCGGGATCGCGCAGAGCTGCGAGTTCGCTCTCGCACCCGAGCGCGAGATGGTCGACGACGGTCTTCACATCGTGTGCGACGGACAGTCGCGCCGAATCGGCGTTCCGCGCGACCACCTGTTCGCGCAGGAAGTCGTAGATCGCATCGAAACCCGACTCCCGGTGCAACGAGGCATCTTCGGTGCGCAATGCGTACTCGCGCAGCAGCGACGAGACGGGCAGCAGCGGCAGGTCGAGCCCGGCTCGCTGCAGGTGTTCACGGTCGGCGTCGACGATCGCACGCCAGTGCGGATACACATCGGTCTTGGTGACGAGCACCGCCGAGGCCGGGCACAGCGTCTGCACCTGCCGCAGGAACGACATCTCCGGCGCGGTGAACTCCTGGCTCGCGTCCGAGACGACGAAGACTGCGTCCGCCGTCGCGAGCAGCGTCAATGTAGCTGCGGTGTGCGGATTTCCGTGCCCGCCCACGCCCGGGGTGTCGACGAACACGAGTCCGTCGGCGAGCAGCGGACTCGGCACACTCACCTCGAGCCGGTCGACGTCCCGACCGGCGCTGCGCGGCGCGACCTGCTGCAGGTCGTCGAAGGGAACAGGGATCCGCGGGGCCGAGCCCGACGGGACGAGTTCGGCGGACGGTTCGTGTCCGTGCTGCACGAGCGTGGCGACCGCGGTGGTCTCGTCGTCGCCGACGGAACACACCTCGAGGCCGAGCAGTGCGTTCACGAAACGGCTCTTGCCCTGGTTCAGTCCCCCGACGACGACCACCCGCAGTCGCGGGTCGGAGACCTTCGTGCGGGCGGCCGTGAGCCTGTCGGTGAGATCGTTGCGCCCGGCGCTACGGGAGCGGTCGATCGCGGAGTCGATCAGGTCGAGGAGCGCTCGGCGTCTCGAGGGATCGGATGAACGCTGCGTATCCGGTGACTGCTGCATGGGCTGCGTCGACTCGCCTTCCGTCGGTGCGGGCTCCGGACATTATGTCCTGGACGCCACCGACGATGCGAGTCAGGGCAGCAGTTCGTCGAGCTCGGTGGAGTCGGTGGCG